>CAWJTC010000002.1:365000-694385 GCA_963845725.1 uncultured Acidobacteriota bacterium | reverse complement strand
CGCAAGCACTCAGTGCACCAAGGCGACCAGTCTAGGTTTGAGAAAGAGACACGAGCATGACGCGGAGATTACATTCTTGTAATGTTGATCTTTGGAGTGACGCCGCCGCCCGGGGTGGGCTTGCGTACCCGGTCCGCACCGGCTGGATATTTCCAAGCTTAGTATTTACGCAGCCAGATTGCAGCAACGCTCATCAAATTTCGGCAGGAGGATCGTGAGAGATGCATCATGTTTGCCAAGAGAAACTCCCTTTTGTCGGTAGTTCTCATGAGTTCATCGGAACTGAGCAGGGCGACACCGGCGTTTCGGTATTCCTGTTCCATGGGAAGCCCGGTTCAGGACCGGGTCCGCACCGGCACCCCTATGACGAGATCCAGTTCATCCGTGAAGGCCGCGGAGTGTGGACGGTCAACGGCAAGACTTTCGAGGGGAAGGCTGGAGACATCTTTGTCATTAAAGCCGGCGAGATCCATAGCTTCAAGACGGTCGGCGATTCGCCACTAATCCAATTCGACGTTCACCTCAGTCCCCGCTTCATCCAGGAAAATCTATAGGCGCTAACAAACTCAGGGACAGGTTTCCTTCGAAGAGTGTCAGTCGGCGACCTGACCGCGAATGCGGTCTTTAAGGAACCGGCAGGTTGCGCCAAATCCGTGCGCGAGGAGTGCGGAAAGGATGAAGGGGAAAAAGGTGACGGCCAGTCCAATCACACAGATCGTACATTTGAACGAAAAAGCGACGCACACCGCAATCCATGCCGCCAGGCAGACCGGGCCGGCATCATTCGAAGACCAGTCGCTATCGGACGTACGCCAAAACCGCGAACGGTAATGCCGAGATAAAGCAAATCGTGGCAAGTTGGCCGGACTCGGCGTGGAACACCCCGAGGTGCATCCCTAGATAAATCGCGTAGGGGACGACCAAAAAGCAAAACAGCCCAGAATATTGGAGCGTCTTACGTTCGCTACCGTGCCACGCTTGGCACATATAATCCCGCATATTGAAAGTATTGTCGCTGCGATGGGCGGGCCGCGCCAGGTGCCGAGAGAACCAGGCAAATGTTACTGAAGTCATCCGCGGCGGCTAGGATCTCTTCCGCGAGTGGACAAGCTATCTCTTTTGGCATATGCTTGGCATATGCCAACGAAGCGCGCCAAAATAGGCCCGGAACGCCACGTCAAAGTTTTTAAGAATGGGCGGAACAAGGCCGTGCGAATTCCCCGTGAGTTTGAGTTTCCGGGTGAGGACGCCATCATGCGAAAAGAAGGAGACCGGCTCGTCATCGAGCCCGTTCCTACGAAGTCTCTGCTCGCTGTGTTGGCGAAGCTTGCGCCTTTGCGAGAGGATTTCCCTCCCATCCCGGATGCCCCGCCTGACGCGGTCGAGCTTTAATGCGCTATCTTCTGGATACCAACATCGTTTCCGACCTCGTCCGCAACCCGCAGGGAAAAGTGGCAACTCACGTTCGCACGGTTGGCGAAAAGCATGTTTGCACCAGCATCATCGTTGCTGCGGAATTGCGTTATGGAGCCGATAAGAAAGGCTCGCCGCGGCTTTCTTCCCAGTTAGAGGTGGTGCTTGGGGCGCTGGAAGTCTTGCCCTTCGAGGCTCCGGCGGACGCGACCTACGGGTTGCTGCGCACTCGTTTGGAGAAGCGAGGCACGCCAATCAGCGGCACTGATTTGCTGAATAATGACCTGCTGATTGCGGCTCAGGCGCTGGCGCTTGGTTGCGTGATCGTCACTGACAACGAAAAAGAATTCTCACGGGTCGAGGGGCTGCGGGTTCAGAATTGGTTGAGGGCTAGGGAATAGGTGGAGGACAGCAGCGGTCCAGTTTTCAGATCGCGAATGCCCTTCTTCCGGAACAATGTGTCCTTATACAATTGGCAGCCAGAAACAAGGGGACAGATGAAACGTTCTGTCACCATTTTTCGACGCATTCGCCGATTGCGTGGCCAGGACCAATCTTACGGCTATTCTTGAACAGAATGGCATTGCGAGTGTCAGGAGCTTGCGAACATGCCTCTTCCTAGGCATCCAAAGATTTACCATATCGTCCACGTGGATCGATTGCCATCCATCGTGGCGGATGGCCACCTTTGGTGCGACGCAGGGGTGGTGCGCAGACTGCCTCCGGGAACCACCATTGGCATGAACAACATCAAGCAACGACGACTCACTGAGCTTACTCTGAGCAGTCATCCGGATCTGCACGTTGGCGATTGGGTACTGATCTGATTTCGAAATCAGATCAGTACCGGCGATTGTGTCCCGTTTTATTTTTGCCCGCGGTCGGTCATGCTTTACCTGATGTATCAGGGGAACCATCCCGACCTGGAGTACCGGGGCGGGCAAGACCCGATCATTCATCTTGAAGCCGATCTACATGCAGTTGTTGATTGGGCGAACCAAGAAAGACGGCCTTGGTCGTTTACGTTGTCGAACGCAGGTTCGTATTATTTTGAAGATCGTTCCGATTTGTCGCAGCTCGACGAGATCGATTGGGATGCCGTCCAGGCGCGGCAGTGGCAGAACTGTAAGGAACGCAAGCAGGCCTAGTTCTTGCTGGAGCACAGTTTCCCCTTTCAACTCGTCGAGCGCATTGGGGTTCGTTCGAGAACCCAATATCAGCAAGTAGTCAACACGTTACCAGTCGGTGGCCATCAGCCAAATGTTGAAATTTGTACGGACTGGTACTACTAGAATGGTGGAAAGGGTGCCCATGATCGAATTCCGTAGTGGCGACATTCTGAAGGACGAATCGGAGGCGCTCGTCAACACGGTGAATTGCGTCGGGATCATGGGTCGTGGCATCGCCTTACAGTTCAAGGACGCCTATCCCGACAACTTCAAATTCTATGCAGCAGCTTGCCGGCACAATGAAGTCCAGCCGGGGCGAATGCTGGTGTTCGAAACAGGAAGACTCTCGCCGCCACACTACATCATTAACTTTCCGACCAAGCGTCATTGGCGGGGCAAGAGCCGGATCGAGGATATCCAGAATGGTTTGAACGCCTTGGTAGAAGAGGTTCGCGCTCACGGCATCCGATCAATTGCCATACCACCGCTCGGCAGCGGATTAGGTGGGCTCGATTGGGCGACCGTGAGACCGTATATCGAGGCTATCACAGCGAAGCTTGGCGATGTTCGCATCGTGGTTTACGAGCCCAAGGGGGCTCCGGCCACCGGCGTCATGGCACATATCCGTTCGGTACCCAAAATGACAGCCGGCCGAGCCGCACTCGTGGAGCTGGTTCACCGCTACTTGGCTGGCCTTCTCGATCCCTACGTTTCGCTGCTGGAAGTGCATAAGCTCATGTACTTCATGCAAGAGGCTGGCGAGCCACTCCGGCTTCGATTTACGCAAGCACCGTACGGTCCCTACGCAGAGAACCTTCGCCACGTGTTGCACGCCATCGAGGGACATCTGATTTCGGGGTATGCCGATGGCGGCGATGCCCCAGACAAGCAGTTAATTCTGGTACCGGGAGCCGTTGAGGACGCCGCAGCCTTCCTCTCGAAACATGCCGATTCCCGCGCGCGTTTCGACAAGGTCGCCGCCCTTGTGGAGGGGTTTGAGTCTGCCTTTGGGCTGGAACTGCTTTCTACCGTACATTGGGTCATGAAGCATGAATCGGTGACGACACTCGATGATGCCGTCGATTGCACCTATGCTTGGAACGAACGTAAGCGCCAGTTCACCCCGCGGCAGATCGGCATAGCCGTAGACGTGCTATCTGCGCAGGGGTGGGCGGCACGGCCACTGCCCTAGGTTTCTCCCTTACGCCCCCTCCTCGACCAACCCCCGCAACGGCCCCAGCCAGCGTTCGTACCGCCGCCAGCGCGCGACCGACGTCCGATAGATCGGCTGCCGGGTTTGCCACTTGCTAGGCGTCTTTACCGCCCGCGGATTGGATTCAGGGCGCAGGCATGCGTCGTTCCACGCCAGGCCGCAGGCCGCGATGATCCGTCTGATCGCCGGCTCGGGCGCGCGGGTCAGTTCCTCATAATCGACTTCGATGTAGCGGTCCGCCGGCAGCACGTTTCGCCAATGGTCGGTGAGCTTCCGATAACTCTGGAAATATGCGACCAGTTCGGCGCCCCCGGTCGGAAACGCCAGCGCCGGATGAAAAAAAGTCTGATGGATGGACAGCGCCGTATCAACTGCGGCGCGGCGGCAATGGATGATGGTGGCTCGCGGGAATGCCACGTGGATTAGCCCGGCCCAGAGAAAGTTGAACGGCATTTTGTCGATTACTCGCGCCGCCTTCGGCGCAATCGCGCGCAGCACGCCGAGATAGTCTGTCGCCGCGTTGGCCAGAAACGCCGAGATTACGAACGGCTTCCCTTCCCCGGCAGCGACGGAACTGTACCAAGCCGCTCCGCGCTCGTTCCAGAAATTCAACTCGCCGCCGGCCCCGACCTCGGGATGCATGGAGATGATCTGCTCCACGAGAGTTGTGCCCGAGCGCGGCATGCCGATGATCAGCACCGGTGTCGCATCGTCGCTGCCGAGTTCGGATGCCCGCGCGATGAATTCGGGTGTGCAGCGCGCAATCAGCCGATCGGTCTCGCGAGAAAACGCGGCCGAGTCGAACGGCGCAGCGCAGCGGCGCACGGCGTCTGCGGCGTCGAAATGCTGCATGGCCAAGCCGTAGTCGCCAAGGTCCTCTGCTGCCTTGCCAATCGCGAGATGAAGCCGCAGGCGATGCTGCGCTTCCAGCCCAGGAGTGGCGAGGGCGGCCTGCATCACTTCCAGCAAACCCTTGTCACTGCTCGTGACCGGGCGGCAGCGGACCAGATCGTAATAGCTTCCCGCCAGCATCGGCGCGATCACGACCGTGCGTTCGAAGCAGGCACGGGCCTCCTCGAAACGGCCGAGCTCAGAGAGCACACTGCCCAGCAGATCGTAGGCCATGGCATTTTTCGGATCGGCCACGAGCATCTCGCGTAATACCTGTTCAGCCTCCTGATTGCGATCCTCGATCACCAGCGCCCGCGCGTTACCAAGACGGCCGAAGCTGCTCCTGCCTCCGGTCACCGCTGCCCGCCGGAAACAGGCGATCGCCTCCTCGCGATGGCCCGCCGTGTAGATCAGCGCACCGGCGCGGAACCACGCCTCGGTCAAAGATGGGAGCAACTTGGTGGCACGGTCGTAGGCAGCGAGTGCCCCGCGCATGTTGCCCAGCTTCTCCAACGCTATTCCCAGGCGGAAATGTGCATCGGCGTAGCGCGGATTGCTGGCGACGGCCAGTTGCAACGCGGCGATGGCATCCTGTATGCGCCCGACCTCGAGACAGGCCAGGCCGAGATCGTGCTGAATGATGGCATTGGTCGGTTGCAGTAGCGCCGCATTGCGCAAAGGGGCGATCGCGTCGGACGGTTGCCCGGCCTTGAGTAACCTACCGGCCAACGTAAGCAGGGCTTCGACCTGCTGTGGCGCGACTGAGTTTGCAGACAGGGACATGGTGTGATCCTTTATTGTCATCTTGCGCAGTAGGCCGGCACGTGGAGTGTGACCCTGGTGCCGTGTCCCGGTTGGCTGGCGATCTCAGCATTGCCGCCGTGCAGCAGCATAATGCTCTGTACAATCGCCAGCCCCAGGCCAGTGCCGCCCGAAGCCTGGGAACGCGACGAGTCGACACGGAAGAAGCGATCAAACACCCTGGGCAGGGCTTCCGCCGGAATGCCGACTCCGGTATCGGAGACTTCGATGCGAATCATGGAGCAATCCTTGTTCGAGGGGTCAGTGCTCGAAAATTCAATGCCCGTTCCCAACACGACGGCACCGCCGACCGGGGTGTGTGCCAAAGCATTCGAAACCAGGTTGCCCACTGCCCTCTGCAGCAGCGTACGGTCGAGTTCGGCGATGACCGGCTCGTCGGCGACCGTAGTGGTGAGCGAGACTCCACCGTCCGCCGCCGAGGCTTCGTAATATTCACGCACTCCGCCCAGCAATTCGCCCACATCCACCCGCTCCCGGCGCAAATGGGTTAGCGGGCTCTCTGCACGCGCCAGAAACAGGAGGTCGCCGATGAGATCCGATAGCCGCACCGCTTCTTCGAGACAGGACTCGATCACATCGCGATACTCGTCAGCGCTGCGCGCGCGGGCTAAGGACACTTCCGCCTCGCCGCGGATATTGTTGACCGGTGTGCGCAAGTCGTGCGCAATGTCCGCCGAGAATCTCGAAATGCGCTCAAAGGACTCTTGCAAGCCGTCCAGCATTTGGTTGAAGGTGCTGGCCAGAGATGCCAGCTCGGAAGGATATCCTTCCGGACGAATGCGCTCCTGCAGGTTTGTCGAACTGATGTGGCGAGCCGTGGTGGCCATTTCCTCCACTGGACGAATGCCATGGCGTGCAATCTGGTAGCCGACCAAAGGAAAAATGGCGAAAGTCCCCAGCAGAATGGCTCCAAACCAAAACCGATAGCGCGCCAGCAACTCCTCTTTTTGCGAGACATCAATCGCAATCTGAATGCTGTCAGTTTGAGTTGCAGGGGAACCGACTGGAGCCCATGCAGTGGTCACGCGAAAGGCTCGGCCGTTTCTGCCCTTCATGCGGATGGTGGGATGAGGCCGGCCTTGGGTTCTACTGGCTAGTTGCCCCAGATCCAACTGATCCGCCATGCCTGGCGTCATCAATAATAGTTTGTTTCGTCCATCCAGCAGGCGAATATAGAACTGCTCGTATCGCCGCGCGGCCGATTCCAGCTCCACTTCCTCTCGCAGCCCGTCCCAGTCGTCGGGTCTTTCCCGCAACATGGTGCTTAGCACGTGCACCTTGTCTGCGAGGAACAAATCGGTGCTTTTCTCTAGTTCGCTCACCAGCACTAAATAAAGAGTGGCGGTAGCGAGGAATACCAGGAACAAGCCCGCCAACGCGTAGCCGGCCGTTAAGCGGAAGGCCAGAGTCCCGAACAAGCGCGAGACCCGCGCGAAGCTACTGATCGGATTCCAGGACATAGCCGGCGCCTCGAACCGTATGGATCAATTTGAGCGGGAATGGATCGTCTACCTTGCCGCGTAAACGTCGGACATTAACGTCCACGACATTGGTGTCGCTGTCGAAGTTCATGTCCCAGACTGCTTCGGCGATCTGGGTTCGCGACATTACCTCGCCCGCGCGCCGCGCCAGCAGAGATAAAAGAAGGAACTCTTTGGAAGTCAGATCCAACCGCTGACCAGCCCGGGTAGCACGCTGCCGCAAAATGTCGATTTCAAGGTCGGCCAAGCGAAGCGTCTCCTCCGCGCGCGGAGGTCCACGACGCAGCAGCGATCGCACCCGTGCCAGCAATTCGGAAAAGGCGAACGGTTTTACCAGGTAGTCGTCCGCGCCCAATTCGAAACCTCGTACCCGCTCGCTTACGGCATCGCGAGCCGTCAGAAAAAGCACCAGTGCACGCCGGCCTTCTTGGCGCAGGCGAGTGAGAACCTGCCAACCATCCAGCCCCGGTAGCATCACGTCAAGAATGATGAGATCGAATTGCAATTCCTGCACGAGGTATAAACCGTCCAATCCATCCCCAGCGAGATCGACGACAAACCCTGCCTCCCCAAGTCCCTTCTTCAGGAAGTTGGCGGTCTTGGCTTCGTCTTCGATGACCAGAATTCTCACGACTAGCCTCTGAAAAAAACGAATGCCTCTGCGCGACTAAAAAGCCATCCTTAGTGCGAACTGCATTTCACGCGGAGTCCCGCTCCCTACCGGACTGACCGGCGCGGTTGTGTTTACTGTGCTCGTGATGCTGCCAAAGCTGGGAGTGCCGAAGGTTGCGTTTGGCAAGCCGTACTGGGGATGGTTGAAAATGTTGAAGAATTCGGCACGAAACTCGAGCCGTACCCGCTCAGTTAGCGGAATTTGTTTCCCCATTCCCATGTCAATCTGCCATGCCCCCGGCCCGCGGAACAGGTCCCGCGGCGCGTCTCCGAAGGTACCCGTCGCCGGAACGGCGAAGGCGGCAGGATTGAGCCATTCGGCGATGGTTGAGCCCCCGGGTGGAGTGAGCGGAACGCCCGGCACCAGATCCGGGCGCTGGTCGGTGGTATTGCCGTCGGGCACATCGGCTGACGAACGATTGATCAAAACGTTTACCGGGAATCCCGTGCGGGCCACGGCGGCGGAAGTCAGTTGCCAGTTGCCGACAATGCTGCTCACGATTCCGGGCTGGTTCAAGTAGGGCTTGCGCGGCCCGAAAGGAAGTTGGTACACGGCGTTGGCATTGAAAACATGGCGGGCGTCCCAGAAACCGCTGGCACGTTCACACCTGGGGCAAGCTACATTTTCAGGGACCAAAGAGTCGCCGTCGCCACTGCCGTCGGAACCGTCGTCGATCTCGTGCGACCACATGTAATTGGCCGAGAGCAGGAAACCGTGCGAGAAGGAACGCTTCACGGCAACCGAAAGTCCCTGATAGCTGCTGTTGTCCTTATTGCCGCGCCAACTCACTTGTCCAAAATCCGGGTAAGGACGGGTTCCGGTGAGCGGGTTCACCACGTTTACTTCGGAAAGCGTGAGCAGGTGAGTACCTTCGCTGCCCACGTAAGAGAGGGTCCCCACGAAGTCCGCCGGCAGAGCTTGCTGCACCGACAGGCCCCATTGCGAGACATATGTATCCTTGCGCCGGCGGTCATCGTCACGCGGCGAAACGATTCCCGTAGTGTCCGTCAGAAATGGAGTGATCGGATAGCTAAGGTTGGAAATGGTCTTATTCGATAGGGAGTAGGCAAAGACCTCGTTGCTGATAGGAAGATTCTGATCGTCCAACTGTCCGTCTTCGTGGTAGGTGCCGAAGCCGGCACGAATTACTGTGTGCCCGCTTTTGGTGGGGGCCCAGGCGAAGGCTATGCGCGGATCAATGTCTGCATAATTCGGCCGGCCGAAGCTGGCTCCCACTCCGCAAAAGCCTTGTGGGCCACAAGTGGCGAAATCGAAGGGATTGGCACGACCCTGCACTTCGTGAAAAAGATTGAAAAAGCTGTAGCGTGCACCCAAGTTCAGGGTAAAGTTCCGAGTCCATTTGAATTCGTCCTGAATATAGCCGTAGAACTGAGCTTTGCGCAGACCGTTGATGGGCAGAGCACCGTTGAGAGTGGCGGTGCTTACCTGGTTGGCGTCGAAGGCGGTCGTGGAGGCAAATGTGATGGTTCCGGCTTCCGTGTTTCCCTGGTTCATTTGAATGCGCCGGATCTCGACTCCGGTTTTGACCGTATGCCGGCCTTTTATCCACGTGACATTATCGATTTCGGAGAAGGAGTTTCCAACGCCGGTGTTCACTTTGTTGTTATTCAGATTGGTCAAACCAGAAACCGCAATTACGTAGGGTATTCCGGTTTGATTGATGTCGAAAGTGTTGGCGGTGCTGCGGTTAAAACCGAACTTGAACTCGTTCACCAGGGATGGGGAAAAAATATGCAAGAGTTCGACGGCGCCATTCACGGGAGCAGAAGTGAGCTGCTGTTGATCCAACAGATAATTGCCGGAACTTGCAAGCGGCTGGGTATTCACCGCCCTATCGATGTTGAAGCGGAGGAATGCGGTAGTAGTGGCAGAAAAATGCTGGTCAAGGCGGACCATGGCAGAATTTTCAAAAACCCTCTGCGTGCCTTCGCTGGTAAATTGATTGACATCGGGATCACTGGTCGGAGTTTGGCCCTGCGGATATGCATTGAGAATTGGGACAAGCACGGGGGAATCGGCGGCCACCTGGGCGCGGAAGGCGGGGCTCGGGACGAAACCGACCAGTGGAAAACCCCAGTTCTGGCGGTAGCCTTCATAGGCGACAAAGAAAAATGTCTTTTCGCTCACGATTGGTCCGCCGATCGAAGCCCCGAACTGATTCAAATGAAAAGGTGGTTGCGGGGTCGTGGTGAAAGGCACAGGTTGCCGGGCGTCAAAGACGTTATTGCGAAAGAATTCAAAAACGTCGCCGTGAAACTGATTGGTGCCCGAGGGCGAGGTCACGGCCAACTGCGGGCCTCCGGTCGCTCCTTCCTCGGCGGTGGAGAGCATGGAGTCGACGCGAAACTCGTCAATGGTGTCGAGGGGAATGGCCAGGCGTACATAGGGCTGTTGCGGCTGGTTGATAATGTTGGTGGCGTCGATGCCGTCGTAGGTAAAATTATCGTCGTCGCGCCCCCGTCCGGCGAATCGGATCGAACGCTGGTTACTGCCACCGGTATCTACCGCGCTGGGCTGAAGGGCGGTGAGCGTGGCCCAATTGCGGCCATTGAGCGGCAGTTCCCTGGCTTGCACTTTCTCAATGTCGGTGCCAAGCGCGTTGGAGGTTTTGTCGAACTGCGCGGAACTGGCCGACACGTCCACACGCTCCTGACCGCCGGATACCTGGAGGGTTGCGTTAAGCGTGCGTGTCCGGCCGATCACCTGCTCGACATCTATAAAAGTAACGGGCTTGAATCCCTGGTGCTCAAACGTGATGGTGTAGACCCCCACGGGCAGCTCGGGAATGTCATAGGTTCCCGTGGGAGAGGATGTGGTTTCCCGTCGCAGGCCGGTGGCGTTGTGGACTGCACTGACATGCGCCTCCGGCAGAACACGTCCGGAGGGGTCAGTGACCGTGCCGTTCAATCCTGCACGGTCAACCTGCGCCGGAGACGAGCACACAAGACACAGGATCACGCCGATAAGACAGACGATGTGCATCGTATGCAGAAGAAGTTTCCGCCTGCACATGACGGGAAAAAGAGGGGTTGAATTCATGCGATGCCGATCGTAAGAGTATTTGTATGGTTTCATGGCTGTTATTCCTCCGCGGGGGGTAAAGGCATTCCAGCTGAGCCCGAGTCTGGCAGGAACCTCACTGGAACTCAAGCCAAACAACTCACAACTATTGCGAATCGTACTAGCCCGGAAGGAAACTGGGGCAGGCTGAACACCCGTGCGAGAGGAGACAACAACGCTCATAGGAGGTTGCCAACGTTCATTTGAGTTCCCACTAGTGGCGCAACCATCTTCTTTCTCGTTAGTTACTAAAAGTTGACGCGGGTGTGAATTTCAGATGAAAAGAATTCCACAACTGGACGGGGCCAGTGGTGATTCTCCCCAAGAAACTGGAGACTTTCAATTAACAACCGCGGGAAGAACGATCCCGAAATTTACCGTCACGAAATCTTCTTCTGTCATCGCCTGACGGATCTCGTACTCCGGCTCGTCCAACTCGGGGCACGGGATTAGGGCAGAAAGCTGCTTTGTGTGTCGATATTGCGAGCACTTCGCGGCGGCAAAGAAGGTAGGCCGAGCCGGGTTGCGGCGGGGCACAAACGGCTTCTCTCTCTACATCGGTCGTGTGGGCAGCCAGGAAGTGTAGGCGGTATTGAGACGGTTAGAGAACGCCGCTGGGGGTGTAATAGTCCATAAGCGACAAATTAAATCACTGCGGTAGGGCTGCTTCCGGTGGCTGCGAACACCTCTTCAACTTCTTCTGCGGCAATCTCCACGAAAGCTTGTACCACGGCAGAATCGAATTGGATGCCACTGCCTGCGGTCAGCCGGAGAATTGCTTCCTCGTGCGGGAGCCCCTTGCGATAGCAGCGATTCGAGATCATTGCGTCATAGGCGTCGATCACCGACACAATGCGCGAACCGATGGGAATCTCCTCGCCTTTCAGGCCACCTGGATAACCGCGGCCGTCATAGCTTTCATGATGATGCAGAGCGTACAGGCTGGCTTTTTCTAACCCCGGGAATAAACGCAGAATCGACCAGCTGTATTCCGGATGCTTGTTCATCACCGCGCGCTCTTCATCGGTGAGTCTTCCGTCTTTCTTGAGGATGGCGTCGGGAACGCCGATCTTCCCGATGTCATGCAGCAGGGCGGCGACTTCGAGTTGATACAAATCCGCCTCTTCCATTCGGAGTTTTCTGGCGACGCGGACGGCCCACTCCGCCAGACGGGTGCTGTGGACACCGGTGTTAAGGTCGCGCAGATCGAGTAACTGATTGAAGGCGCAGATGGCGGACTTGAGGAGCGCCCGCTGCTGCTCCTCAAGTTCCTTCACCCGCAACAGAGATTCAATGCCCGGTGATCCCGCCGTCCAATCGTGCCCAGAAGTCGACATCGCGTCTCCCATTCAACCGTTCAACTCTGCTAGTTCAACCCTAGGCTGCTGCGCCAGGCCTGCACCGCCAGGTAAGTGTCCAGGCGGCCGTGCCCCATTTGAGGATCGGAGATGGCGTCGGTGTGGGCGAGTGCGTTCGCCGCTTGAGGCTCGAAGCTGGCGCTGGATGCTGTACTCAGCAGCGATCCCAAGAGCCCGCCTAAGCTGGAGTTCGACTTGCCGGTGTATGAAGCCACCAGCAACGCCGTCGTGCCGGAAACCAGCGGCGTGCTGAAGGAAGTTCCCCATCCGGCCGCATAAGTGCCGAACGGATAGGTGGTCATGACGCCTTCCCCGGGAGCGGCCAGCCACACCGGCGGCGCACCATAGTTGGAGAAGGTCGAAGGACCATCGCTATTGCTGGTGGAAGCCACGTCAATCACGCCCTTGAGCGCGGCCGGGTAAACCGTGGCTTGTTCGCCGCTGTTTCCGGCAGCAGCCACGCAGATCACTCCGTTGGCGGTCGCGTAATTCACCGCATTCGCCAGCTCCTGTGAGTAGCTGGCGTAGTTGAAGCTCATGTTGATACCTTGGCGCCGTGGCCAACCGCGTAGTAGATCGCGCGCAAGATGTCAGAGTTGTAGCCGCTACCGTCGGCCTGGAACGCCTTCAACGGCAGAATTTTGGCTTGCGGAGCCACCATGTGGATAATGCCGGCCGTCATGGTGCCGTGGCCGAAGGCGGCGTATTCGGGATTTCCATCCAGGACGGCAACGGTCGATTGGTCGAGCACGGCGACGGTCGACTGGCTGACCTGCGCCGTCTGAACTCCATCTCCATCGAGCACCGCGACGGTCGACTGGCTCACGTCACTCATTTCCGAACCGCCGCTCTGATTGCGGGTGAAATCGTAGCCGGCCAGCAGAGAGCTTTTCAGAACGGGATGATTTGGATCAACTCCGGTGTCGATATCCGCGACGATTACTCCGGATCCCGCGGTACTAAAAGCCGACTGGGTCGTGCTGGTACGGATGAGCGTGTTGGCGGGCTGGAAAACATAGCCGTGCCACACCGTCGTTCCGTAATAGCTGAACGGCGCAGTATCGCTCAGATAAGCCGGAGTCGAACTAGCGGAAGCGGCCTGGGTCTGCACCACTTGGTCAATCTCGACCGAGACCAGCCCAGCACGGAAATGTTCAGCAGCGAGAGTAAAGGCGCGAGTTGCGAAGGAACCTCGACCATGAAGAGCTGCCCTTGGGGATCGCCTAACCCTTCGACCGTGGAACAACCGAGCAGGCCGCAAAGATTCAGAAGGCCCGTCAACCCCAGGCTGTCCTTCACCACTAGGCGGGTCTGCGGAACCGGTTGGCCAGTTGTGCCGTAGGCCGGTAGACTCTGCGCCGGCAAAACACGCCAGCAGCAAAAGCACGCTCATTGTCCGAAGATAGCCACCACTCCACTTGCTAGTTTTGTTGCCTTTCATCGTTCTCCCTTTGACCCAGCCGCCCAAATGCTGACTCGGTTGAGTCTACCAAATACTTGAAGTCCTCAAAACTTACGCCCGTAATTCGTTCGGGTTACGGTTTGTGGTTACTTTCAGGCCTCTCGGCCGGGAGTTTACGCTCAATCTAAGCCCTTGTTATTGATTGACTTAACATTAACTCCGTACAGGGGGAGGATGATTTCGGGGGCTTCACCACGATCGATCGCAATGCACAGGCTGTGAGCCGCTTTAAACTCCAGCTGGAACTCGCCAAACTCGTTGGTGGAGGTGTGCGCGATCGCCTTGCGTTCCCGCCTGCAACCGAACCGCTAATCCTGGCAAGCTGCGGTCCGCTCCACCCCTCCGCAGAATCTGGCCAATCAGGCCCGCGCGTTCACGGACTCGGTACGCGGTTCCAGACGAAGGTCAATGTAGTATTCATCGGTCTCATACAGGAACTGCCGCGCTGTTATCGAGCCACGGGTTCCTGCCGCCAGCGGCTGCAGCATGGAATCGAATACCAGACGAACACCGCTGCCGGCGGCGGGCTGAATGGCGACAAACTGGCTCTTGACCACCCGAACGGTATCGTCTGGCGGGGTGAACGACACTCTCGGACTGCGCAATGGAGAACACTCCCTGCCAGGTCCGCAGCGTGTTCGAGCATGCCTTGCATCCGCCATCGATGTGCTGTTGCATCGCCACTCTTTCCTTCGGAGACTGTCAGATTCCTTGCAAAATCGACCCACTTCGTTTCGCTGAAATGTTTCATCAGTTATCGTCTCGCCGGGGAGCGGACCAGAATCTGACATCGGTCACTCCAGTTTTTTACTCTTCATGGAATAAGGGCGCGCAGGGGCAGAAAAAATATAGGGGGGAGGAAAGAAATTTTCTCCGGCTTAGACCTTGCCTACCAAAATGAATGGAGCCCATTGATAACAATGGGGATAACGGGATCGCAGCTCGCAGCATAGCGCTCGCGCAGCGCTACCGCTTTCGTCTTCCCCTGTCTGCAACAGGCGGTAGAAAACGCGCCATAAACTCCGCTGTGCTCTTATCGTGCACATCCCAAAGACTGAGGACCAGCGACTGCGCCCCGGCGTGAAGCAGCCCGCGCGCCAAACCTACCAACTCATCGCCTGCAGCCACCGCATTCAGACCAGTGGAGCATCCGCTCAAGGTGATTAATTCCACCGGCAATCGAAGTTGGTACAGATCGAACAGGCTAAGGAACGAATCCCCCAGTCGGATGGCCGAGAACATGGGGTTATCCTGGCGAAAACGGCCATGAGTGGCAATGTGAATCAGATGGCTACCCGGCCCTTTGCTGCGCAGCGTTTCTTCGCTGGCGTCTCGCCCCAGGAAAAACTCCGGCTGGTTGAGAACGCCGTTGAGCGCCTTCACTTCATCCAGAATCGCAGGAGCCTGGGGATCCGGAATGCCGAAGATCAGCGAAGCTTCCGCTGGCATTTGCGTCTCGTACCCTGGCAAAGCGCAAAAATACTCGCGCTGGGCGAATAGGAGACGGTATAGCGGTCAATCAAATGCTGGGAGCCATCGAATAGTGCGTGAAAAGGAACGTAGTGAAGCAGTCCGTGGGGCACAAAAATCAGATGTTTGGCCTTCAGTCCGCCGCAATCGGCGCGATCAGTTCGTCGTAGAGTTCCTTCAAGTGCGCCTGGGTCGCGCGCGACGAGCGAATCGTGGAAGGTCTCGATGTATTGCGAACTCAAATGAAATTTGGAAAGCTGAAATTGCAGCAGACGCAGCAGACCGGCGATTCTAGTTTCCAACGTGACGGGAAAAATTTCCAGCGTTTCTGGCCCAAGGACGCAAACCAGAATGCGGTCACGAACTCGGAAGTACTCAACGAGCTAGAGTATCGGCGGGAATGGCGGCCCGGATGCCGGCCAGGGGCACGTGGCTGGGCATTTGCAGTCCGGCTTGCGTCGCGTCCGTCTCCGTCGCCTCTTGCAGCACCCGCATTAACTCTTTTTCGCGGTGGTGCGCTTGCTTTTGAAGGGTTGCGATTCGTTCCTGGGACCGCTGCTCGGGCTGAAGTTGCTCCCGTTCGATCAGGTTGTAGTACCAGTTCAACTCCTCGCGCAGATCTCTTGATGGATCGGACCAACTCGCTTTGGCCGGGTGCATTTTCAGCGAACGCCGGGGCGGGACTGACGAACAAATCCATCAGACTGCGAGATTTTGCCTGCTCCACGTAGGTGAATGCCTCTTCGGTTGCCAGGGAGTCCTGACGAGGCCAGACAGAGTTCGACCAGGTTCTCATACACTTCCAGCCGATTCTTTATGAAGGCGATCTTCAGCTCTTCTCCGCGCAGGTTGCCACGAAGCTTTTCCAACGCCTCCCGCGCATTTTGGTAAGAGGCGTAGGCTTTCTCGCCGGTCCCCCTTCGCCGAGTGCACATTCCCCAAAAGGAGATGCGCCTGATAGGTAAGAACCGGCGAATCCAGCTCGGAACCGCCTCCAGCGCGGCGCTGGCATGTTTGACAGCTTCGTCGGAGTCGCCGGTTCGGAAAGCAATTCTTGCCAACAAGAGCTGGGCCAGAACCGATTTATTCGCCAGCTTCAAGGCGCGCAACGACTCCAGCGCCTGGTTGCATTGTCGCCGCGCTTCGAATAACCGGCCTTCGTTGAAAAATACGAGGGCGCGGTACAAGTCGATCAAAGAAGGCCACGCCGGTTCTTCTCTTTGACGAACATTTCGCGCGCCTGCGAAAAGAGCTTGAGTGCCTTCAAATCCGTGCCCCTGCTGACTGGCTGCCATGGCGGAGAATGCCAGGCACTTGGCGCTTTCGTAACCCATGCCCAGCTTGCGAAAGCCTTCGTACCCCTGTTGGGCGAGTTCGGCCGCCTCCGAACTGAGGTTCAATTCCAGGTAAAGCTCGGCCAAGTCCAGATTGCACAGCGCGTGATGGTAGAGCATCGCCCACCTTCTTGGAATTGACGCGCGTGGCCCGCAGCATTTCGATCGCCCGGCTATACTCGCCCCTCTGGTAGTGCAGATACGCTATGTTGTAGTCCGCCTGAGTTACCAGCACAGGCATGTCGTGCTCGGCGCAGAACCGGCGGGCTTTCTGGTAGGAATCCAGGGCTTGGGAGAACTTGTTCAAGCTGATGTAGCAAGTGGCCATGTTGCTAAGCACTGCCGCGATCCCTTCCGGATCTTTCTGCGTCGGCAGTCCTTGGTACGCACGCTCATAGCAAGCCAAAGCTTCGGCAAAACGGTCTTGCCGGTAGTAGATGTTGCCGATGTTGATCTCAAGGCGAGCCAGCCTCCAGGTGTTGCCCTCGCTGGTAAAGACTCTTCCGCGCTCGCTCCCCGGCGGCGAAAGCGCGAGTGTATTCACCCATCAAGAGCAAGGGCTGGATCGATCCGCTCAGGGTCCGCGCCATTTCATGGGTTTCGCCGACGGCATCAAAAAGAGCGGCCGCCTGCTCGTGGAAGATCGACCGCCGAGGCGTGTTCGCCGACGGCATAATGTGCGTTTGCCTTCGCGCGCAAGGCGCGAGCCAACGATCCTTTGTCCTTCAGTTTGTGAGCGATGCTGAGTGCAGCGTCGGCCAGGCGAAGTGCCTGCTGAACGTCCACCCGGACCCGGTCTCTTACCTGCTCGGTGAGTTTGGTGACGAGATCTGGACGGAGCAGGGAGCGGTGGCGCGAAAGGAATGCGGCTCGCCGGGCCTCATCTTCAAGCGCCAGCAATTTTTCGACCAACGCCTGCTCGGTTTGCGGACGACGCGGCCGGGTCACCGGAAGCCTCTCTCCTTCAGAAGCTCTCGCAATTTCTTCAAGCACCTGCCGCGGATAAAGCCGATAGAACCGGTGGCCAACCGAAGTTGCTTGGCAACTTCCTCGTATGGACGCGGCGGATCTTCGAAGAACAGCATTGCGACCATCTGGCTGCATCGTGGTGGGAGAGCTGCAATCGCATCCCGTACAGATTGCTCGCGCTGAACCTGATCGAAGATCTCTTCTGGCAACTCCTCGGGATGACTTTCCAGCCGTTCTTCGATTGCCTGAGCGTCGTCCAGAAGGTTCAAGCGGTCTTTTTTCCAGCGCAAACATTGGTGATAAGTGGTCTGCATCAGCCACTTGGGGAGAGCTTTCGGCTCGCGCAACTTCGGCAACCCAGCCAGCAACTCGATGCACACTATCTGGAAAACGTCTGCCGCGTCCTCGCGCGACAGGCCAAACTTGATGGGAATCGAGAAAATTAGGTTCTTGTACCTGTCGATCAAGCCGGTCCAGGCGTCCTGGTTGCCCTTACAACACTCCCGAACCAGGCGCTCGTCCGGCCAGGTCGACCGGTCGACGGAGCCTGCCGGACTCACGGTTTACCACCGGCATGGTCTCCGTTCCCGGGGAGAAAATAGAGTTGCTCGACGTTCCACAGCGTGTTCGGATCCAGGATCGCTGGTTTGAAATTCCCAAGAGTTCGCTTCGCACCCACCAAAATATCCGGCGTGGCCAGAAAGACGAAGGGAACATTGGCGGCGACCGTCTCCTGTACTTGATCGTAAAGGTGTTTGCGCTCTTTGTACTTGAGTTGCACCATCTGTTTCTGCATGAGTTGGTCGATCTCGGCCTCCCAGTCGGTCGCAGGCTTGGTCTCGCCCAAATGCCAGAGATGCGTGCCTCCGTTCGAGAGCCATACGTTCATCTCGGGATTCGGGTCAGCATCGCCGCCGCCCAGCGCCATGATGGCGGCCTCGTAGTCGTAAGTCTGGAAAATGCGGTCGAGAAGCGCACGAAATTCAAGCGGAACCACGTGGACATTCATCCCCAGCTTGCTCAGGTCGTCTTGAATGAGAGTAGCCATCTTCAGGCGCTGGGCGTTTGAAGTGCTGGTGATAATGGAAAACTCTACCGCCTTGCCTTGGCGATCTAGAATTGCGCCATCGGCGCGCCAGGAAAAGCCGGCGGACTTCAGCAATTCCCGCGCCCGATCCAGAGACCGCGGCGGATGAGGGAGAGTTTGGTCAACCCATAGCCTATTTGATGGGCTAACGTTTCCCCAGAGCGCGGCCCCGTGGCCGGCATAGACGAGCTTTACGATGGACTCGCGATCGATGGCTGAGGAAACTGCCTGGCGAAACCTGACGTCCTGAAACCACGCCTGCTTGGCGGCGATGTTGTCGGTGTCCTTCTTCAGATCATTGAGGTTAAAGACTAGAAAGTCGTATTCGAGACTCGGCCCCAGGTCGAAGAATTCGGTTCCGTGGCTCGCTGCGTCTTTGGACAGCAGCGCATAATTGTCTGCGCCCAGCCGGCTGATGATGTCCGTATCGCCGGCCTGAAAGCGAATGACTTGGGCATCTTCATTCCCGACAAAAAGAAAGACCAGTTCGTCGAGATAGGGAAGACGATTCTTATTCTGGTCCGACTTCCAGTAATAAGGATTGCGCTCAAGCGCGATCTTCTGCCCAGGAACGTACTCCTTCAATCGAAACGGCCCCATACCTGCGATGTCCGCCGGGGATGTGGTTAAAGCCCAGGCTTGGGCGAATCGGCCTTCTTGATAGGTCTTTTCCAGGAGATGCCGCGGCATCATTGCCAGGCCATCGAAAATTCGTTCGGCGGCGGCATAGGGTTGGGCCAGTGTGAAACGCACCGTGTATTGATCGATCTTCTGCACTTCGATCGGCTTTCCCGCCCACCACAAGCAGATCGCGCTGCGGAGGAATTGATCTTTTCGTCGAGATAAACCTGAAAAGAAAACACAACGTCGTCAGCGTCGAAGGGCTGACCATCGGAGAAACGCAGACCCGTGGCGCAACTTCACGGTGAAAATCCGGCCATCCTTGGAGACGCTCCAGGATTTGGCCAGGGCGGGCTCGGTCTGCTGTGACGCCCGATTGATGTGAATCAGGTCTGCCGTCAGCCGGCCAATGACCTCGCGTGAAGGTGCGTCCGCCGCGGTGACCGGATTCAGTGTTTTGGGCTCACTTCGTTGCGCCACTATCAGAGTGCCTCCGTAGCGGCCAACTGGATTGTCAGAAATCTGTAGTTCTTCGCCGTGCTGGGGCGGCTGCGGAACCGGGGACGCAAGACAGGCACAGCCGCAGGTAAGCACAAGGGTGGCAACAAAACCCCATCGATGCATAAAGGTCTCCACGCGGCTCAACCTTCAGATTGAGCCAGATTGTAACTCGTGAACTGCATTGGCCAGCTGAAGGTAACCAAGAGAGACAATCACCAGAGCCAGCGCCGGCGCGAACATCCACCAGTAAGAAACCAGCACGTTGTACTGCTGCAAATTCGCCAGCAAGTTTCCCCAGCTCGGAGCAGGCTCGCTCAATCCCAATCCCGAGAAATGACAACGTGACTTCGGCGACCATGTATTGCGGCACCAGCAAGGCAGCTTGCGTGAGCAGGATGCCGTAGGTATGGGGCAAAACATGACGCCGCAGAATGTAATAATCCGATGCCCCAAAACCTCGGCTGGCGACCACGTATTTCCGACTTTTGGCGCTGAGCACGACTGCCGCGAACCAGCCGCGCCGGGCGCGCCCAGCCGATGGTTCCAATCACCGCAATCAGCAGAAAGAAAGTTTGCGTCGGACTGATGTGCAGGGGCAGGAACGATCGCACCGCCAGCAAGAAGTAAAGCCAGGGCAGCACCATGAAGAGTTCCACCAGGCGCATCGCGGATTCGTCAATCCATCCGCCATAGAACCCAGAGACGCAGCCGATGACCAAGTCCGAGGAACAAGCGAGATTCCAGTGGCGAGAAGGCCAGCCGCCAGGGAAATTTGTCCGCCGTAGAGAATTCGGGAGAACTGATCGCGTCCGTAAGCGTCAGTACCAGCCAGGAAAATCTGTGCCGGACCCTCTACTCCAAACAAATGAACATGCGATGGCAACAAGCCAGCAAGTTTGTATTTCGGGTCCGTGAATAAAGAACCGCACCGGGTAGTCTCTGTCGCGTCCTCTTCGTATTCATTGAAGCTTTCGGGCGAGCTTCCATTGGTAAATGAAAGGCCGAAGATGCAGATGCCCGTGGGCATCGACAAAATGAATCCGGGTCGGAGGCGCAAACGGAAAATCTCGATTCTGCGATCGCCGGATCATAAGGCGCAACAAATCCTGCAAGCAATATTGCCGCGTGCAGCGATACCAGGAAAACCAGCGCGGCAACGATCTTTGGCTGTTCCTCATATCGAGCCCAGCCTGATCCGCGGATCCACCACCACCAGCAGAATGTCCGCGAGAATGCTCCCCGCAATCATGAAGAACGTGGACGCCATCACCGCCCCGACTACAACATAGATGTCTCGCGCCATGGCGGCTTCGAGCAGAAGCGGCCCCAAGCCGGGCCATCCGGTAATCACTTCCACCAGCAGCGAGCCGCTCAGGAGCCCTCCCACCGATAATCCGAATAAAGAGCTCAAAGGGTTGGCGGCGGCAGGCAGCGCATAGCGAAACAATAGTCTTGCGCCTCCGATGCCATGCGCCCGCGCGGCCTGAACGAATGGCGCCTGCAATACTTCGATCATGCTGGCCCGTATGTGCCGTACCAGAAGCGGCAGGCTGGCAAGCACCAGCGTCGCCGCCGGAACGACCAGATGCGAGAGCAAGATCGATCAGCTTGGCTTGCGTTCCCAAGACCATCAAAACCCACGGAGACCATGCCTCCCACCGGCAAGACCATGGGTGCGCACAACCCAATAAAGAAGGACCAGAGCAATGACGAGTTCGGGCACTGAGAGCAGCAAGGAGGTCCCAGCCAGTCCCAGCCGGTCATCCCATCGCCCGCGGCGGTTGGCGGTCCAAACTCCGAGGGGAACCGCGATCAGCCATGCCAGCAGAGTGGCCAGCGTGGTCAAAAGCAGAGTGTTACGCGCGCGCACCAACAAGAGTTTTCTGACCGGGCAGTTGTAGGCGAAGGAATAGCCCCATTCCCCGCGGAAAACCGACTTCAACCACCGGCCATATCGCAGAGGCAGTGGTTGGTCGATTCCATACTGAGACCGCAATGCCGCAACCGTGGCCGGTGAAATCTGAGGGTTGAGTTTCATTTCATCGAAAAAGTTGCCGGGAGCCGAGCGCACTGAACGCAAAGCACAGCACGGACACGCCCAACCAACAGCAACATTCCGTGAATTACGCGGCGCTCCAGATAATTCACCGCCGGCCTCCTGCCTGCGCCGTGCGAAAAGACGATTCCACGCAGCCGAACTGAACCCAGCAACTCACGCGTATGAGCGTGCCGGGGATTGGCGAAAAGATCTCGTGCCGCGAGCCGCGTTCGACAATTCTGCCCCTGATGCATCACCGCGACAAAGTCTGCAACCTGTCCGACCAGGCTGAGATCGTGCGAAATCAATAGGTACGTCAATGAGTAGGACTCTGAAGATCCAGCAGCAGATTCAATATCTGGGCCTGAGTCGAAAGATCCAACCCGGAAAGAGATTCGTCGAGAATCAGGAAAGCTGGTTTCAATGCAATCGCTCGGGCAATCGCCAGCCGCTGCCGCTGTCCGCCACTGAACTCCAGCGGACGCCGGTCCGCCCAGTTCGCGGACAGTCCGACTTCCTCCATCAATTCGCAAGCCCGCGAGCGCAGCCTCGGGCCGCTTCCCACTGCTGAATCTCCAATGGCTCCGCAATAATCTGCGGCCGCGGTGAACCGTGGATTCAGAGCGCCTGCGGAATCCTGATGGACCATCTGGATCTTGGGCCGCAACGAGGCCAACTCGCGGCCACGTCGATCGTGATATTTCCTTTCCCTCAAACCATATCTCACCGCGGTCTGGCTTCTCTCGACATGGCCAAACAACGTGCCAGGGTCGATTTCCCCGAACCCGATTCGCCGACTAAAGCAGTCAAGCTCGCTGGCGCGACCTCAAGCTCAACATCGGCCAGCGCATCGATCACAAACCTCTTCTGCGAAAACGGCGCGCGCTGCATGTACTTCTTGCCCAGCCCGACGGCTTTGACGAGCGCCGGGTTGAGTGCGCTGCGGGGCTGTTGCTTCAGCTTCCATAATTGAAACAAGCTCACCCGATGGCCCTTCTTCCGGCGCAATTTCACCCGGGACTTCATTTTCGCAAATGTCTGTTTTCGCGAAGCAGCGCGATGCGAAAATGCAGCCCGGACTTAGGAGATCAGAGTCGGACAAAGCGCCGGGGAGCGCGGGCAGATGCTGCCCTCGAGCTCGAGAACGTTCTGCAGAGAGGACGGCACTAATTGCGAGCAACCCTTTGGTGTACGGGTGGAGCGGCTGGCGGAAGACGCGTGATACCGGACCCTCCTCCACGATTCGCCCTGCATACATCACGATCACGCGGTCCGCGAAATCTACAAGCAGCCCGGGATCGTGTGTGATCAGAATGAGCGCGCACCGATATTTCCGGCTGGTTGCACGCAGCAGGTCCAGAATTACCGCTTGCCGCGTCACGTCAAGCGATCGCGTAGGCTCGTCAGCGATCAGGATGGCTGGCCGGCACGCCAGGGCTTGCGCAATCGCAACCCGGTGAAGTTCTCCCCCGCTTAACTGATGCGGGTAAGCCTTGTAAATTCGGCCAACATCAGCGAGGCCAACGTCTGTGAGGATTGCCTCGACTTGCTGTCTCCGCTCTTTTCCAGGCCCGTGCTTATGCACTCGCAATATTTCTGCGATCTGATCTCCCGCGCGCATCACCGGGTTTAACGCGAGCCCAGGCTCTTGAAAAACCATGGCGATCCGACCCCCGCGAATGCTCCGCCATTCTGACTCGTGAATCTGCAACAAGTCCTGGTCGCCGAAAAAGATTGAGCCGGCGATGTCGGCTGATGGCGGCAGGAGCCCAAGCATTGAGAGGGCCAGCGTGCTTTTCCCGGAACCTGATTCGCCTAGAATCCCGACGATCTCTCCGGGTTTGACATCGAGCTCGACGCCAAGCACCGCTGGAAGTGCTGTTTTCTCTTTGGCAGCGTACCGTATCGTCAATCCGCGGACGCGCAACAGCGCCGAAGTGTGTGCGTGTGTCCCCGCTGATTCTGATTGCTTGACACGCTCCCCATGTAACAGATTGTGACGGATATCATTACCGCAGCTAAATTACCGAAGTAACAGCAACAGCGGGAAGTATTATCAGGCGAAGAAGCGCGAGAAGGCGGTTGGACGTTCGTCGGCAGGCGATGGTAAGCTTAGCGTCCGAACGTTCACAGGCCATCAGGACGCCCGATGCATCCCAATCCCATGAGCGCGCCCTCCACAGCGGCTGGCTCGCCTGCCGTTGCGCAGCCGGTAGCAGCCCCTCTCACTCGGGCCGCGATCTTTCTAGTTGCAGCCCTCAACCCGGGTATCGAGAGTTGTGCCGCGGTTCGCTCCTTCTGCGGTAAGCTCGGCGCGCTCGTGCGGGCGGTGGAATTTCGCGATTGGAGGGTGGCCTTTCCTGCGTCATGGGGTTTGGGTCCGACGCCTGGGACCGTCTTTTTGGGCCGCCCAGGCCGGCAGAACTGCATCCGTTCCGGGAGATTCGCGCGGGAGGGCGCGATGCTGTCTCCACGCCGGGCGACTTGCTGTTTCACATCCGCGCCGAGCGGATGGACCTTTGCTTTGAGCTTGCCACTCAGTTTATGGCGCGAATCGGGGACGCGGTTTCCCCCCTGGATGAAGTGCATGGCTTCCGTTATTTCGATGACCGCGATCTCGTCGGTTTCGTTGACGGGACGGAGAATCCCAGGGGCGCGGCAGTGATTGAGGCCGTTCTGGTCGGCGAGGAGGACGCTGCATTCGCCGGGGGCAGCTACGTCATCGTGCAGAAATATCTGCATGATCTGGCGGCGTGGAATGCCCTTTCCACTGAGGCGCAAGAACGCATCATCGGGCGCAACAAACAGTCGGACATCGAATTGGACGACAATGTCAAACCCACGTCCGCGCATAACGCGCTCACTACGATCGTAGAGAACGGGAAAGAGATCAAGATCCTGCGTGACAACATGCCCTTCGGCCGGGCCGCGCACGGTGAATTTGGCACCTATTTCATAGGCTACAGCCGTTCGCCCCGCACTACCGAGCAGATGCTGGAGAACATGTTTATCGGCCGCCCGCCCGGCAACTACGACCGGCTGCTGGACTTCAGCCGCGCCGTCACCGGGAATTTGTTCTTTGTTCCATCTGCGACGTTTTTGGAAAGCGTGACTGAAGACCAGCCCGTGGGTGTGGCCCCTCCGCCGAGCCTGTCGAAGCCAATTCGTCTATCCCGATGGCGGGCGAGGGTTCGCTCGGCATCGGTTCTCTTAAAGGAGACACAGGACATGAATAACCTTCATCGTGAACTTGCCCCTATTTCCGATTCGGCATGGGCCCAGATCGAAGAGGAAACATCACGGACACTCAAGCGCTATCTGGCCGGACGGCGCGTCGTCGACGTAAAGGGGCCGGGTGGTGCCGGTCTCTCCGCCGTCGGCACGGGCCACCTGCGGACGATTGCGGCCCCGGCAAAGGGACCGTCGCTAGACAGCGCGAGGTGAAGGCGCTGGTCGAATTGCGCATTCCATTCGAACTGGATCGACAGGCGATTGACGACGTTGAACGGGGCGCAAACGATTCGGACTGGCAACCGGCGAAGGACGCGGCGCGGCAGATCGCGTTTGCCGAGGACGGCGCCATCTTCGAGGGCTATGCCGCCGCCGGCATTGGGGGTATCCGTCAAGGGACCAGCAATCCGGTGATGACACTCCCCGCTGATGTGCGCGAGTACCCGGAAGCCATTGCCCAGGGCCTGAGCCGCTTACGACTCGTCGGTGTTAACGGCCCCTACTCGGTGTTGCTCGGTGCCGACGCCTACACGGCTCTCGCCGAGACCAGCGACCACGGATATCCCGTCCTGGAGCACGTGAAGCGGCTTGTCAAGGATCAAATCATATGGGCGCCTGCCATTGCCGGCGCCTTCGTGCTGACCACTCGCGGCGGTGATTTCGAACTGCACATCGGGCAGGACGTCTCCATCGGCTATCTCAGCCATACCGATGACGCGGTCCGCTTGTATCTGCAGGAGACTTTCACTTTCCTCCTGCTCACCACCGAGGCCGCGGTGGCGTTGGCTCCTCCCAAGAAGGCGAAGACTGCCTGACGCGGGACCGCTTTTCTTGGCGAAAGGGAAACCGGCCAGCGCGGCTGTTCAGGGGGGATTCCTCGTGACAACGCAGAACGATACTCTGAAAGATCGCCTCTCCCGGCATGGTGAGATCAATCTGAGCGTAACCGGCAGAAAGTCAGGCCGGACCATCACCCGGCCGGTATGGTTCGCATTGGACCGAGACAAGCTATACCTCCTGCCCGTACAGGGATCGGATACACAGTGGTACAAGAACGTGCTCAGCAACCCGTCGATTCAAATCGATGCCCGAGGCACACACGCTGAATTTCAAGCCGTTCCAATCACTGATTCTGCGGGGGTCTCGTCGGTGGTCAAAGAGTTCCGTGACAAATACGGTGCCAGCGATGTAAAGAAGTACTATTCGAAACTCGACGTGGCTGTTCTCGTCCACATGGAGTGAGCTGCGTCCTGACCTCGGCCGGTCTCTGACTTGCTCACTCTGCCCGTGAAGACCGCGCTTTATCGGCGTTTGAGAGCTTCAAGTTCGTCCATCGTGCGCGGCCAATCGGACCGCAGCAGGCGTGAAAGGCTTCGGTCCGCCAGAAGTTTGCCGCCAGTTTGGCAGTGGGCGCAGTAGTTGGTTTCGTTGTCGGCGTAGCGAATCCGCTGAATCTCCTCTCCGCATCTCAGGCATGGCTTTCCATAACGTCCGTGCACGGCCATTCCCTCGCGGAAAGCAGTCACCTTCTCCGGAAAGGCGGCTTCGGCCTCACGGCGGAACTGGACCATCCAGCGATTTAGAGTGTCGCGGGTCGCAGTAAACAGCCGCTCCCATTCCTCCAACTTCAGTTTTCCTGTAAGGGTGATCGGAGACAACCTGGCGGCATGGAGGATTTCGTCCGAATAAGCATTCCCGATTCCGCTGACGATGTGGGGATCGGTAAGGGCCCGCTTGAGCGTGCGGTTCTCGGCGCTAAGTGCGTCACGAAAACAAGTAAGATCGCTGGCGAAGACGTCGATTCCGCCAGCGTCGACCGACTGCAAAGTTTGCTCCCCGCGCAGCACGTAGAGCGAGGCACGATGTTTGACGCCGGCTTCGGTGAGCACGAGCGAGCCGTCGGGAAAATCAAAAGCTGCCAGACTCTGCCGCCCCGCCAACTTTGCTCCTGGCTTTCGCCAATGCAAGCGACCGGCAATCATCAAGTGCATCACCAGCCAGAGATCCCCGTCTACTCCAATGGCGATTCGCTTGCCGATCCGCCGCAGTTCGCGCACCGTGCGGCCTTCCACTTCGCTGATGGGTGGTTCCACGCTGCGAAGCAGAAATGGGCTCGCTAAGCGTATCTGTTGCATTGGTTGCCCCACGATCCGTGATTCGAGGGCGTGAATGTAGGCAACAATATCAGGGAGTTCCGGCATAGGCGCTTTCCGCCGACGAGCTCGATTCTAATCAAAAACTGCATTCTCGGCGGACGCGCGTGCTCTTCAACCCGCGCGACTCAAGTCCCGCAGTTGAGCAGTCTGACCCGGCAGGGGGCGTTTATCGGGTCAGCAACCCTGAATTGCGGTTCGGCCTACTGGGGTGTCCATTGTGCATGGGCCGTGAAAAGGCCGTGCACAAAACATATCTGGTAGGCAACAAAAAGTCCGAAGGCAAGACTCAGCAGCCCCGAAGCCAGGGCAAGCCGGTGGGAGAACTGCTGGCGACCCTTTCCCACGACGGTGAAAGCGGAGGCAATGCTCATAGTGATCAGCATCATGCCGGCAATCGTGCCTACTCCAAAAATCAGCAGGTAAGCGATCGCCCAGCGAACGTTGCGGATGGTGGTTAAGACGAGCAGGGCCACTGCGGCTGAACCGGCCAATCCGTGCACAACACCAACCACGAACGGCCGAAGATATTGATACACACCAATCTTCCCGAACACCCGGTCCAGCCAACCCAACGGCGCTTGGTCGGGCGAGTGGGTAGGGGACTGGGCCTGATGCATATGGGGGTGGCTATGGAAATGGCCAGCGTGGCTGTGAGGGTGGGAATGAATGACGTTCTCTTGATCGTGATGATCGATGGTCCCAGCAGGCAGCGCGCGCAGAAACGCGGACACATTCATCAGGCCGAGAATAATCAGCATCAGGGCGACTGATAGTTCCATGCTGAGTCCCAGGCGCACCGGGATAACCAGATTGAAAAGAATGATCCCTGCACCGACCACGAAGATCGTCACCGTATGGCCAACGCCCCAAAAGGCGCCGATCAGAGCTGCCCTCACGCTGCTGCGTTGATGAGTGACAATGGTTGTAACGGCAATGACGTGGTCGGGGTCGGTGGCGTGGCGCATCCCGAGAAAAAATCCAACTGCGAGAATAGAGAGTAAGCCAATCATATCGTTACAACAATTGAGAGGATCATTCTAGTGGCAGGCCAGAGGCTTTGGCTACATCAACAAGATGCGGCAATGCCCTGATCCTCCTTATGAGGACGACGGAATTGCCGCGCAAAACCCCAACCGGGACGCTCGGACTTTTGACGGGATGTAAAAGGATATTCCTGCCCGCGCAAAGGTATCAGCAACCGCCAAAAAGGGAAGAGCGGCCGCGTATTACCGCACAGAGGCCATCGAACTCTTCAAGAACTAAAAAGGTGAGCAGGCCTGAACCGGAGTCCCATTACCACACTTGTGCGCTGGATCTGTGGGGACGCTCTTTCAAGCGGAAAACGAAGCTTACGGTTAGCCGAAGACTGTTCTGGGCCTGGGTTGTGCCAGCAGCGTCATAGAAGGTCGTCCGCACATAATCTCCGTTGAGGCGGAGGGCCAATTGTGCGGAAACAGGGCGCTCCAATCCTCCCCCAAATGCGTAGGCGGGGCGGAACAACCACCCATGAAAGTAGGAGGTCTCGCTGACTGGCACGGCTCCATCGACCAGACCCGCACCCGCCAGCCCGCGAAGGAACACCCGGGTATTGCCGCGCTGAATAAGAGAGAACACAGGACCGCTTAGAAAACTCAGGACGTAGCCCTGGTGCGGAGTGCTTAGAACATTGGAGGTACGGAGGTAATTCGAATCGAGGGTTGCACCCCAGCGCGGACTGAGCGCGATGCTTCCAGCAAAATCAACCCCGTTGAGGTTCGCACGCCCGTCGGAGGCGATCGGCATGGTGAGGTAGCTATAGCCGGCGCTTAGGTTGTAAGCGGGTCCGGCGACTGCGGGCGACGGAGCCGATACCAATCGACTTTGCGCGAGGGCAGACGTTGCTATCACGAACACGAAACCACAGACCTTTCCGATGGTCCTTATCGTGTTTCTCATTACGATTACATCCTTCCTTATCGGCAGCGCGGGTTTAGGAGAGGGCCTTGGGTTCTGACAGCCGAGGGGGAGCAGAACACAGAGAATTTGAATACTGATCTAGGGACTTACCGAATCCTGAGCCAGTAGTTTTCTGTCGGACTGGCTATAGCTTAGAAAGGGAAAAAATGGAGTAACTTCAAATGGCATCTTCTCCCTCGGCGACACCAATGCAACCGGGTCCGCATTCATCATGGTTAGCTGATTGCTCCATGGGTCCATCTTGATCCGGCTGCCGATGGGAAGAGCGGCAACCTGATCGAGGCGCTGCCTCTCCAAAGCCGGCGCGGAGTTAAAAAGTGCAGCCATTCGGGTGGTGTTTCCATTCGCCATACGGTTACCCAGCCGCGGTGTAATCAGGTTGCTGAGTACTGCCGAGCGACTATGCAAGGCTTTGAGAAACAGCCCGGCATTGGCTAGCTTGTCCTTATAGGGTGAGTTCTCCAGCAACTCCATGGCTTTGTTGTCGGCGGCTTGCTCATCCGCGGCATTGCGATCAAAATGCAGACGCTGGAAGGCATCTGAATCGGCAAAGAAGAAGCGGTCATTGAAGGCAAGCCTGGTATCGACGTGATGGCCCAACACAATGTGGGAGAGCTCGTCAGCCAGGATCATCGCCAAAGATGCTTCATCCGGCAGTACATCCAGCAGCCCACGACTCATGACAATGGTGTGCCCGATGGTGAACGACTCCAGAGGCAGGGTCAGCAGCACGCGGCAGCGCACATCGGGCTCGATTTGAAGCTTGTTGGTGATGATGAGGTTATCGACCACGGTTTGCAGGATCTTGTCTACATCGCCGGGAGGCGCCAGCAGACCGATCTTCTGCAAATGGTCTATCGCATTGTCTTCCGCCGTCCGTTCCCACATTCGCTGGGCTTCGACGGGGGCAATATCTTTGGCAACTGGACGGTCATCCACTGCGTTGTCAACCTTAATTTGGGTGAACTCTTCGTCGTGATTCAGTTGTTCGGGATCGTAAGCCCACAGGCGCGTCTGGGCCTTGAGATATAAATCGTGGAACAGCGGGCTTTTGCGCTGTGTGCCTGACTCCTCCACATAAATATAGGACGGAAGCCAGACATCGGATTGCAGGTTAAAACGCCAGCTGTCGAAGTGCAGGTAATAGATGTAATCGGAATGGCCGGAATAAGTGCCGTTGAAGCGAACGATATTGTAATCGCGGTCTTCAACCCAGATTCTGCCAGTGAATAGGCCTTTCGGAGCTTTTGGTTTGGGTTGGACATCGATCACAATGCACCGCGCTTCTCCAAGAAACTCGCGCCGCACAAACGTGAAATGATAGTTGTTCTTTTGGAAGTCTCCATCGAGCATCACCATCTGCGCGAAACCCCGCGGCAGGAACCTATAAGACAATGCAGTGGAGAAGGGATTCAGAAGGTGATGCACGAATCCCTTGTGCTGACGCTGAAAGAGTGAATCGTGAGGACCGTCGTTCAGGTCCAGCCGTCCCAGAAAATACTGATCGCTGACCGGCTGGATGTTGTGATCGCTGTCTTCACGAAGATTCTGGATATAGGTTTCGGCCAGAGGATGCATGCGCTTCATGGTCGTGACGAACGCGCGTTCGCGCTCCACCACACGGTCGACTGTCTGGTCGAAGGAAAGAGTTGCCGGCGTTTTATTTTCGGCCGCAAGACCTGCCGTGGTCGATACCAGCAGCAAGAAGACGATTGTTCTGAAACTGCGCATAGCACTCCTCATGAAACAAGTTCGAAAATGATGTGGACCAGAGCCATCGAATCGATGGGCAGGCCTTCCCGCAAAGCCGGCTTAAACTTGATTTGCTCAGCGGCTTTTACCGCCTGTTCATCGAGTCCGTACCCCAGCCCTTGCAGCACTCGTACTACGTGTATTCGCCCGTCGGATTTGAACAGCACTTCCAGGCGAACTTCCCCATTGATTTTCTGTTTTCGTCCCTCAGCGGTGTAATCAGGTTTGGGCTTGAAGGTGATTTCGACGGGAGCATTCGTTCCATTACTGGCCTGGTGCGATCCCACTTTGACATGGCTGCCAGTCCCGTTTAGAGCATCGATCGCCCCGTTGCCAAATCCGGAACTCATTACTACGTTGGGGTTCCCTGCGCCCGTTCCGTGGCCATGGCCTGATCCGTTGCCGGCGATAGCGCCGCCGAAAGTCCCGGGTTGCACCGTCGCAGCTAACTTGGCAACCGGCGCGGTGACCGGACCATCGTGGGAAAAAGTGCCGAGTGCGACGATCTGGGATGTTGGCGCGGCCGGAATCACGGGCATCTTAGTGTCTAGCTTCAACCCTGGCGCCATGGGTTCCTGCTGCGAGGGCTTGCGTTCGGGCATCACTTTTGCCTGTGGCGTGACCACAAAAGCCACCATAGCGGTCTCAGTTTCGATCACCGGTTTGCGCGTAACTGGCGGCTTTCTTTCCGGCAGAGCTTTGTTTTTGACTGGCCGCTGAGACCGGGCCAGGGGTGGTGGGCTAGGAACCTCAGGCTCATTTAGTACGAGGGGTTCGTAGGATGCCAGGCGCGTCACTCGGTAGCCGGCAAGGTGGATTGGGTTTTCATGGATTCGCGCGCAGACCAGGACGAGACACAGCAGCGAGACTGCCTGCACGCTCCAGCCCGTCACGAATGATTTCCAGCGGGGCTGCGGCGATGGCAATAATGTAAACAGAATCCCCTCCACTAAGGGTTCCTCAACTCGAACTTCCCGGTACGTATCGACCGCGTTAGAGCGATTTCTGTGATCAGGATACGGTCAGCCTTATCGACGCTGGGGAAGCGTCGGTTAAACGAAGGGCAATCCCGACTATGAATGGGCGCGCCCCGAGCAGTCTTCCCTCGCCAACTGCTCGATTTAAATGTGGCATGAGTGCAAAGCGACGTAAATGGCACATACGTGACCCTCGGCATATTACAGTGGTAACCGATTGATAAGACTAGGTGGTTACTGTGGATAATTTCTGCAAAGCGGGGGCCAGGGATGGAACGATGCGAAGAAGAGTCATCGGCTCGAAGTCGGCAAGAATTAAGGTGCTTCCACTAGGTCGAATAGTCGGCGTTGATGCGGACGTAGTCGCCGGTCAGGTCGGAAGTGATGAATGCGGCGCTGCTTCGTCCGCAACCGAGTTGCACGCGAATGTCGCAGTCATGCTGGGCGAGATATTGATGCGCCCTCGCCTCGTCGAATCTGTGAACTGCACCGCTCTTGCAAACCATCTGTTTACCGATGTAAATGCTCACCCGTTTCGGATCCAAGGGCACACCACTGCGCCCGACGGCCGCCAGGATTCGACCCCAGTTCGGATCGGCGCCCGCCCAAGCGGTCTTTACCAATAAAGAGTGAGCAATCGTTCTCGCAACCTGAAGCGCTTCTGGCCGATTCCGGGCCTGGTCGATGAAAAGACGAATCACGTGCTGCACGCCCTCACCATCGGAAACGATCTGTTCGGCAAGCGACTGGCAGACGTCGAAAAGCACTTTGGCAAACTTTCCCCGGACTCCGGCGTCTTTGAGGAGAATTCCGCTCTGTCCTGATGCCAGCAGTAAAACCGTGTCGTTGGTGGAGGTGTCGCCATCAATCGAAATGCAATTGAAACTTTGGTCGCAAGCCTCACGCAGCAGTCGCTTCAGTTCAACGGGAGTGGCCAAGGCGTCGGTAAAGAGGTAAACCAACATGGTTGCCAGCTGTGGATGAATCATCCCTGCGCCTTTGGCAACCCCCAAGAGGCTGACATCGGAGGCTCCCGCCCGGAAATGCGCAGAGGCCGATTTTTGGCGAGTGTCGGTGGTCATGATGGCCTGAGTAAAGCAATCGAGCGCGGCTGGCGTTGACTCGACGAGCCTCGACCAACTCCGGTAGTTTTGCAACGATCTTTTCAGTAGGAAACGGGACACCGATGATCCCGGTGGAAGACGGAAAAACTTCTTCCGGGCGAATATTTATCCTCTTGGCGACTGACCGACAGACCTGTTCGCACGCCTTGACACCCGCATCTCCAGTGGCGCAGTTCGCATTTCCGGAATTGACAATGACCGCCCGTATACGGCCTTTGGCTTCCGACAAATGTCTGCGGCCGACTTCGACTGGAGCGGCAACCACGAGGTTTTTTGTGAACAGAGCCGCGGCGTTTGTGCCGGAAGCGGCTTCGACAAGGCCCAAATCGAGGCGTCCGCTGGCTTTGATTCCAGCGGCAAGAGCGGAAAAACTAAATCCCTTTGGCAAACGGAGAAGGTTTTGGGACTGCACGGGCGCGGTCATGCCTGGAGCTTCACCAGCCAATTTGCAGGCTCAGGCAGGATTGCATATTTTGGCAGTTCTCCGCGTACCATGGCGACTTCGTCGCAATTATGGAAACGTGGACAGACCCAGCAATCTTTGTGGATTTTGTCGGGCAAATCTTCGCGCTGTGCTATTCCAAAACCTAGCGACGAGAAGAATTCTGGAGTTCGAGTGAACAGGCAGATGCAAGTCACCTCGTGCTTCTTTGCCTCCGCCATCAGCGCTTTGACTAGGCTGCGGCCACCGCCCTGGCCTTGCCGCGAAGGCAACACTGTGATGGAGCGAATTTCGGCGAGGTGAGTACCGTAAAGGTGGAGCGCGCCGCAGCCGATGATGCGACCGCCGTCTTCCAACACCACGAAATCACGCACGTTCTCGCAAATTTCAGCGAGGTTCCGCGGCAGCAGGGTACCGTCGCCGGAATAAGCGGCGATAAGATCGTGGATTTGCTGGGCATCTGGCAGGATGGCTTTACGAGTGCGCATGAACCTCCTCGCAGATGGCGTCAATCCTTCGCTTCGCTTCAGACATGGACTGGCGCACTCGTGCCGGCGCCGTGCCTCCCGGCACGTCGTGAATTGCCAGTACGGACTCTAACGTGAGGCAGGTGTAGAAGTCCTGGTCGAATAGCGGGTTCACCGCGCGCAGTTCATTCAACGGAAAATCGTGAAGCTCGCATCCTTTTTGCAGGCATGTTTGCACGATTTTCCCGACCTGCTCGTGCGCAAGGCGGGAAGGCACTCCGCGCTGCACCAGATAAGTGGCTGCCGCCCATGCGTTCATGAAACCCGATTGTGCCGCCTGCTGCATACGCTCGCGATCAAACTCGACGGCCTTCATCCATCCCGTCACCAGTGGAACCAGCGTCAAAATCGTTTCGGCGGAGTCGAAAAGAGGCTCCTGAGTTTCCTGCAAGTCTTTGTTATAAGCGAGAGGCAGTCCCTTGACCGCGATCATCAGTGCCGTCGCATTTCCGATGACTCGCCCGGCCCTGCCACGAGTCAGTTCGAGCAAATCGGGATTTTTCTTCTGCGGCATCGCACTACTTCCGGTTGAATAAGCTTCGGGCAAACGGAGAAATCCGAACTCCTGCGTAGAAAACAGGATCATTTCTTCGGCCCAGCGGCTCAGATGTAGCGCCAGCAACGAGAGCGTGTTCGCGAATTCAAGAGCAAAGTCGCGATCGCTGGTGGCATCGATGCTGTTGGCAGTCGGGGCATCAAAACCAAGGCCATCCGCCATGGCACGCCGATCCAAAGGCAGCGTGGCGCCCGCGACTGCGCCCGATCCCAGCGGACAAACATTCGCCCGTTCGCGGCAATCGGCCAGCCGCTCCGCATCGCGTAAGAACATCTCGACATACGCCAGCATCCAATGGGAGACGAGCACGGGCTCGGCACGCTGCAGATGGGTGTATGCGGGCATGGCCGCGCTTCCGGCTTGTTCGGCCCTTTCCAGGAGCACGTTCGCGAGGTCTGCCAAATCCGCTCGCTGCTGATCGATGGCAGCGCGAACATACAACCGCAAGTCCGTGGCAATCTGTTCATTGCGGCTGCGACCGCTGTGAAGCTTGTACCCTGCATCGCCGATCAGAGCCACCAGCTGTTTTTCTACGAAGTGGTGGACGTCTTCGGCTTCGCTGTCGTGAAGAAACTCCGAAGATGTTGCCGCTAGATCGCCAATCTTCTCAAGGCCTTGAAGAATGGCGATAAGTTCTTTCGATGACAGAATTCCGGCGTCTTTCAGCGCCCGTGCGTGGACGCCACTGGCTGCAAGTTCATACTTCAAGAGACGCTGGTCGAAGTCAAAAGACTTTTGCCAGCGTTCGAAATCAGGATCCAGCGCCTGCCGGAAGCGGCCCGACCACATTTTCATTTAGTCACCTCGACGCGTGAGCGGGCCCGTGAACGAGCGGGAAGCCCCAGGATACGGATGAAGCCCGCGGCATCTTTCTGGTCGTAGCCGTCTCCCATGGTGAAGGAGGACAGATCGGTGCGATACAGCGAGTAGTCCGACTGCCGGCTCACCACCGAGACATTGCCCTTATATAAAGAGAACGTGATCGTCCCCGTCATATTTTGCTGCGTGGCTTCAACAAAGGCGTCGAGCGCCTCCCTTAGCGGTGAAAACCACATCCCGAAATAAACCGAGCTCGGCATACTTGAGGGCGATGTGTTGCTTGAAATGCACTACGTCACGCTCCAGGCAAAGCGCCTCAAGTTCACGATGGGCAGAGATGAGCAGGGTCCCGCCCGGAGTTTCATAGCATCCGCGAGACTTGATTCCGACGAAGCGATTTTCCACCAGATCCACCCGGCCGATCGCGTTACGTGCTCCAATTTCATTGAGCAACTCGACCAGCGACACAGGATCAAGCGCACCGCCGTTGACGGAAACTGGAATTCCGCGCTCGAAACCAATCTTCACCTGTTCTTCCTGATCTGGCGCGTCCTGGGGCGAGCGTGTCCATTGCCAGGTGCCGGGCAGAGGCGCGTTGGCCGCGTCTTCCAGTTCACCGCCTTCATGGCTGATGTGCCACAGATTGCGGTCGCGGCTGTGAATCTTCTGCCGGCTAGCTTCTACGGGAATTCCGTGCTGTTCGGCGTAGTCGAGGCAGTCCTCGCGCGATTTCAGCGACCACTCGCGCCATGGAGCGATCACTTTCAGCTCCGGGGCCAGCGCCTGATATGCCATTTCGAAGCGCACCTGGTCATTGCCTTTGCCGGTGCAGCCATGGGCAAGCGCGGTTGCGCCTTCGCGCAGTGCAACTTCTACCTGGTGCTTGGCGATCACGGGCCGTGCGAGAGATGTGCCTAAGAGATACTTGTGCTCATATACGGCGCCGGCCTTCAGAGCAGGAAACACGTATCCGGCAAGGAACTCTTTGCGCAGGTCTTCCACCAACACTTTGCTCGCGCCCGTGGCGTATGCCTTCTTAACCACCGCTTCGATGTCATCTCCCTGGCCGACGTCACCCACCATGGCGATCACGTCGTAGTCGTAGTTTTCCTTCAACCACGGAATGATGATCGAAGTATCCAGACCTCCGGAATAAGCCAGCACAACCTTCTCACGCATGGGCACTCCTCGCCGGCAGACTGTGATCTCCACTGCCTAGCAGCAAATATAGAATTGCTTTCTGAACGTGCAAGCGGTTTTCCGCCTGATCGAAAACCACCGAGCGCCCAGAGTCGATCACGTCATCGGTGATTTCCTCGCCGCGGCGGGCCGGCAGGCAGTGCATAAACACCGCGTGGGGCGCGGCCGCAGCCGCTAACGCCTGATTCAGCTGATAAGGTGGGAAAATCTGCGCCCGCTTTTCGGCCTCATGTTCCTGGCCCATACTCGCCCACGCGTCAGTATAAATCGCATCAACGCCAGCGACCGCCTGATAAGGATCGGAAAGAATGTCGATCGTCGCGCGCGTTTGCCTTGCGATCTTCCGGGCATCGCGGACAATCTCCGCATTTGGCTCGTAACCCTTCGGCGTCGCAATGCGGATGTTTGACCCCAGGCACGCCGCCGTGAGCAGCAACGAGTGAGCGACGTTATTGCCGTCTCCGACGTAGGCCAGGCGCAAATTCTTGATATCGCCGAAGTGATTTTGCAGTGTGAAGTAGTCAGCCAGCGCCTGGCAGGGATGTTCGAGATCGCTAAGCGCATTGATCACCGGCACGGAGGCATGCTCGGCCATTCCCTGGATCGTCTCCTGGTCAAATGTACGCAGGATGATGCCGTCGACCCAGCGCTCAAGGTTGTGCGCGATATCACTTAGCTTCTCACGCGCATCAAGGCGGCTGTGAGTCTGGTCGACGAAATAGGCGTTGCCTCCCATGCTGCCCATTCCAGTTTCGAAGGTCAGTCGCGTGCGCAGAGACGGCTTTTCAAAGAACATCACAACCTGCTTGCCGGCAAGCGCCTTGCGGAAATCGCTCGGCCGCGTCTTCATGATTCCAGCAAGATGCAGTACGGCCTCGACCCCGCTGGGGCCGAAATCGCGGGTTGAGACGAAATCGGGGCACCAGAATGCCTTCGGTACCCCTGCTGTTGCGGCTGGTTTTGCGTTCACTATCTGACTATTCAACGTTGGCTCCTTGCTGGGACTTGTGAGATTTACGACCGTTTGCGCTTGAACTGGAGGAGGAAAGTGCCACATCCAGTTCCCGAATCACCTGGTCGATGTGCTTCCTCTCAATGATGTAGGGCGGCAGAAATCGCAATACCGTCTCATGAGTACGATTGATCAAGATTCCGTGCTGCATTAATTGATTAACAACTTGCTTGGCCGTATCCGCAGAGTTCAGTTCCATGCCGAGCATGAGACCAAGGCCGCGAACTTCCCGGACACAATTATGCGTGGCTCTTAACCACTCGAGTTGCGCGTGGAAATATTCGCCGGTGGTACGAACGTGGGGAACGAGCTTTTCCATCAGGCGCAAAAACTGGATCGCCACGGCGCAGGCCAGCGGCCCGCCTCCAAAGGTCGTTCCATGCATGCCGGGGTGCATGGCAGTGGCCACACGGTTAGTCGTGAGAATCGCTCCCAGCGGCAAGCCGGCAGCGAGCGGCTTGGCCACGGTCACAATATCGGGCTGAATCCCGTAGTGCTGGTAGGCGAAGGAACGCCCGGTGCGGCCGAGGCCGCACTGGATCTCATCCAGAATCAACAGCGCTCCCGTACTCTTCGTCAACTTGCGTGCGAGCCGGAGAAACTCGGGACTCACGGGACGAATTCCTCCTTCACCCTGAATTGTCTCCAAACAGATGGCGCAAACGCTGCCATCAAAATGCCGCATCAGGTCTTTGGTGTCGTTGAATTTAACGAAGCTGACTCCGGGCAAAAGTGGCGCGAAGGGATCGCGATACTTTGCCTGGCCCGTGGTCGCTAGTGAACCGAAAGTTCGTCCGTGAAAGGAATTATCCAGCGCGAGAATGCGCCACTTGGGTTTGTGGCCGTTGCTATTATGCACTCGCGCATAAGAGCGGGCGAGCTTGAGCGCTCCCTCCCACGCCTCGGTCCCGCTGTTGCAGAAAAAGGCGCGATCGAGGCCTGAAATCTGCGACAAACGCGCCGCAAGCTCGGCCTGATACTCATGGAAAAACAAATTGGAGGTATGAATGAGGCGTCCCGCCTGGCGTTTCAAGGTCGCCTGAATGGCCGGATGCCCGTGGCCGAGCGCGTTCACGCCGATTCCGCTCAGGAAATCGAGATAGCGGCGGCCGCGCGAATCCCACAGATAAACCCCACGGCCACGTTCAAATAAAATCTTATGGCGATCATAGGTCGGCAGCAGCAGCTTCTGCTCGGAGCGAATGACGGAAGCCAGGCTCATGCGCAGGTGACCTCCGTTCCGCAAGAGAGCTTGGTGAAGTAGAACTGAGAGAGGATTTCGGCCTGCGCTGCGGGCAGGATGCGTACTCTTCCCACGCCCCTGTTTAAGGCCTGGCTACAGGCTTCCAGTTTCGGGAGCATGCCGCCGCCAACCACTGCATCGGCGACGAGAGTGCCGACTTCTTTGGTGGTGAGCCACGGAATCACCGCGCCGGCCGCATCCTTCACGCCCGGCACGTCGGTCAGGAAAATCAGCGAATCCGCGTGACAGGCTGCGGCGCAAGCCGCGGCCATCTGATCAGCGTTGATGTTGTAATACTCGCCATCTGTGCCCAGAGCAAGCGAAGCCAAAACCGGAATCGCACCCTGGCTCCAAATCGTTTCCAGCCAGCGCGAATCGGCCGAGCAAATTTCGCCGACGAAACCGAGGTCACAACCGGCCATTTGTTTCTTGCGAGCGCGGAAAGCCGCGCCATCGCCGCCGCAGAGACCAAGCGCGGGCAGTCCGGCCGCGACGATCGCGGCCACCAGACTCTTATTTACGATCCCAGCGAGAACCATCAACGCAATATCGCGAGTCTCGGCATCCGTAACCCTCAGGCCGTTTATAAACTCGCTCTGTTTGCCGAGGAGGTTCAGCGTGCGCGTGAGCGCGCTCCCGCCGCCATGCACCACCGCGACACGGTGGCCGTCTCCGGCCAGTTCCACGATTCCCTGCGCACATTTGCGCAAGGTGGCTTTGTCTTCGAGCGCCGCCCCGCCAATTTTGACTACGATTTTCACTGTAGCCCCTCTTCTTCATTCCATCCATACATCAAGTTCATGTTCTGCACCGCTTGCCCAGCCGCGCCCTTCAGCAGGTTGTCCACGCATGAGACCAGCACGAGCCGTTGCCCGTCATCAGCCAGGCAGAAGCCCAAATCGCAGTAATTGGTATGGAGAGAAAACTGAATTTGCGGAAGCTGGGGCGTGGCGAAAACTCGCACCCAGGGCTTGCCCGCATAGAAGCTGCGAAAGCAGGATTCGACTTCGGATGCGATCATCCGATGATTTAAATAAACGTAAACCGTGGAAAGAATTCCTCGCGGAATCGGCAGCAGATGCGGGGTAAAGGTCAATTCCCCGGTGTTCAACTTCAACTGCTCGACGATCTCCCCAACGTGGCGATGCCCAAACACCGAATAGGCCGACAGATTGTCAGCAACCGACACAAAATGAGTCCGAGCGTTCGGTTCCTTGCCCGCCCCGGACACTCCCGATTTCGAATCTGAAATGATTCCGCGCTGCCGGTCGACGATGCCGGCTTTCAGCAGCGGCGCAACCGCCAGGATCACCGAGGTCGCGTAGCATCCCGGATTAGCCACTAAAGCCGCGCTTGCGATGCCATCTCCATTCAATTCCGGCAGACCGTAAACCGCCTTGGCCGTGAGTTCGGCCGCGCTCACCGAGTCGGCATCGTGAAAATCGTAAACCGCGCGATGCTCGGCCTGCTTAAGCCGCCAGGCGCCGCTCAGATCGATGACGCGGAATCCTTGCTCCACAGCCTTCGGCGCCAGTACGCGGGAGGTCTCGTGAGGCGTCGCCAGAAACAGAAGGTCCACGCCCTGCTGCTTCAGGCTTTCCCACGAAAGCGGCTGCAAGGGATAGCCTCCGTTGCCGGAAAGCGCGGGAAATAAATCCGCAAGATTCGCGGTCTGGCTTCCATCCTCGCGACTTAGCAACACCGGTTTCTGCAATCGAGGATGACGCAGCAGAAGCCGCGTCAATTCGAGACCCGAATATCCCGTGGCGCCGAGCGCCGCAACTTTGAGTTTTGCCGGCGTCACGCGAGCATCTCCTGAATGCGCGCTGCCAGCCTGCTGGCGCCTTTGTTATCCGGGCAAACAATCAAAATGGTGTCGTCGCCGGCGACGGTGCCAACCGATTCCGGCCAGCTCTCCTCATCCAGTGCCGCGGCCACCGGCTGAGCGCTCCCCACGCTGGTCTTGACGATGAGCAGATTCTGCGCAGCCCGCACCTCCAGTGCGAACTCACGCACCAGACGCGACACCGGGGGCAACGCCGGAGAAGCGTCTCCCTGGGACAACGAATACCCGTTCGGAGTCTTGCTCAGACCCAACTCGCGAATATCGCGGGAAAGTGTAGCTTGACCCACCCTGATTCCCCGCTTCCGCAGGGCCCGCTGCAGGTCTTCCTGGCTGGCAACCGGCGCATGTTTCAGCAGCCCCAGAATCGCCCGTTGTCGTAAGGTTTTATTCATGATGAATACTTATGCATGCTGGTGCATAAGTATTCATCTATAATAAAGGGTGGTGAAGGTGTGTCAAGAGAAAAACACGAGAACGTTACCAGCCCCGTCCTCGTGCCATGATCCCGGAAACGGGGCCTATCCTCCGCTTGAAGCTGCACCCGGAGCTAATGCTGCTTCACCGGCACCGGAGCACTCGAACGCTTGAGTCAAATCGTCGATGAGATCGTCCGTGTCTTCGATCCCGATCGACAGACGGACCAGGTCGGCATCGAACGCTCGGCCCCGCCTCACTTCGGCGGGAATGCTGGCGTGCGACATGCATCCCGGCAAACTGATCGACGAATTCACGCTGCCGAAACTCACGCTGACGCGGAAGATGCGCGTGGCTTCCGCGATTCGTTTGGAGAGCTCGAACGAGCCGGTGGCAAAACTAATCACCGCCCCTGCTCCCCGAGCCTGTTGAGCGTGCAGGTCGTATCCGGGGTGTTCCCGCAATCCGGGATAATAAACGCGCTGCACCGCCGGGTGCGCATTCAAGTGGCCGGCAATCTTCCCGGCGCTCGATTGCTGGCAGTCCAGCCGCAGCTTAAGCGTCTTTATGCTGCGCAACAACAGGTAGGAATCAAAGGGCCCAAGCGCCGAGCCTTCGCCATTCTGCAGAAAGTAAATCTGCTCGGCAAGTTCGGGACTTCGTACCGCCGCGACTCCGGCGGTGACGTCACTGTGCCCGCAAAGATATTTGGTCGCCGAGTGGACCACGATATCGGCGCCGAGGTCCAAAGGATTCTGCAAGTACGGCGACATGGCGCTGTTGTCCACGCAGAGGAGCGCGCCGTGCTCGTGCGCCAGATCAGCTAATGCGCGAATATCGCAGATGCGCAGCAGAGGATTGGTCGGGGTTTCCGTGTACAGCAACCTCGTTTGCGGCCTGATTGCCGCTGTGAACCGCGGCAGATCGCAGGCGTCGGCGTAGCGTACCTTCACTCCGGTACGGTTGAGAATCTTCGAAAATAGCCGGTAAGTGCCACCATACAAGTCATCGCAGGCAAGGATTTCGTCGCCGACCGAAAGCAATCGCGCAACGGAACTGATGGCTGCGAGGCCGCTAGCGAAAGCAAATGCGCGCTGGGCGTTCTCGAGTTGCGCCAGTTGCTCTTCCAGCACAGTCCGCGTGGGATTGCCGCTGCGCGAGTAGTCGTAACGGCCGAATTGGTCGGCGTGCTCCTGCTCGAAAGTTGCGGTCTGATAAATCGGAGTCGCGACCGGCCTGAATGGATCGGACGGGCAAGCGTTAAAACCCACAAGTTGGCTGGCGAATTTCATGAGAAGCTCCTTACAGTTAAACAGTCTTCAGTGATATCGGCGAGGGGAGCACGGCATACATCGAAGACGTCGGCCATCACGGCTTCAGCCGTGGGCCACCGGCCCGCGCCTTTTCCTCGGACGTAAACGACTTCCCCGCTCCCGGTGCGAATCTCCAGGCAGTTTTCTTCGTTGCGGGTTTGCGCGAAGACGTGGTCGCGATCGACAAACTGCGGTTCGACGCGAGCCTTCACCCCGTCTTTTCCCCTCTCAAGCATTGCCACCAAGCGGACTGACAAGCCCGACTCAGCCGCCTCATGGACCGTTTCGGAGTCGAAATGCTCAATGCCGGTGCGGTCGATCGCGTTAGGAAGCAAGCAACTTCCAAATGCCGCATGCGCCAGGAGCGCAAGTTTGTGCGCGGTATCGCTGCCGTCGAGATCGGTTGTGGGATCGAGTTCCGCGAAGCCCAGCCGCTGTGCCTCGCTCAAGGCCTCGTCGCGCGGCACGCCTTCCGCCAGCCGGTCGAGAATGAAGTTGGTGGTTCCGTTGACCACTCCACTCAGAGCGCGGATGCCTTGTGCCTCGGCGATTTGCCGAACCAGTTCCAGCATTGGCACCGCGCCACCAACCGCACCCGAATGGAGCAACTGAACCCCTTTTCGTGCGGCGAGTTCGCGAAGCTCGTCTCCCCAATGTGAAATCACCAGCTTGTTCGCGGTGATGACGTGCTTGCCGGCTTTCAGCGCGGCTTCAATCAATTCCTTCGCCGGCCAAATTCCGCCGATGAGTTCCACCACCAGTTCGCAATCGGACTCGACAACTTCCCACGGATTCGGCGTGAGCAACTCTTTAGGTGTTCCGTCTTCCCGTTCCAGATGGCGCACGCCGATGCTAGTAATCTGAAACCGCTCGGGGTGCGCAACCAAGTAACGGTACACACCTAGGCCCACGGTGCCCGCGCCCAGCAGCCCGATCCGCAACGGTTTGCGGTCCGGCTGCTCCTCGTAGAAGGTGGTTGGCTGCGCGCATATGAGCGACGGCTGATCTGAATTCAGCGCGGCGACTTCAAAGGCGAAGCCGTGCCGTTCAGCAAAGTGAATGGCTTTGTCCTGTACGATGCCTCCGCTGACTCGATCCGCCTCAGCCCAGTTCAGCGTTCGATATCGGCCAGGCACGAGTTCGGACGAAGCCGGATCGTATTCAAAAATCCCATCCACATCTTTGAGCAGGCGGCAATAATCGGCCTCAAGCTGATGGGCAACGAATACGGCGGTAAGATCAGTGCCTCCGCGACCGAGCAAAGAAAGGCTTCCGTCGTCTTGACGGCCAACAAAACCCGGAGCGACCACGACCGAGACCTGCTCAAGCACTTGATGGACAACTGCTGCATTGATTTCGTAGGGCTCGGAATTCAGAAGCGGGCCGCGGGTGCGGAGCCCGAGGCGAACCTTCGTCAAGAATTACCGCCGGAATGCCTGCGCGATCGAGCGCCAGCGAGAGCAATGCGGCCGAAGTGGCTTCGCCCGTCGCCAGTAAAGCCGCGACCGATCGATCACTGACGCCGGGCCCAAAGGTCTGGGAGCGCGCCAGCAGTTCTTCCGTCGTATTCCCGATCGCAGAGACAACCGCAATGACTCTATGGCCGTTGCGCACCCAGCGGTAGATCTCGTGAACTGCCGCCGGCAGATCATCCTCAGTCCGCAACACCGAGCTGCCAAACTTGAGAACAGTTAGAGGACACTTTCGCATAGCGTCCTCCCGAATGCAGACTTGGTGGCCGTGGCGAGTGCTTGATCGAGGTCGGCGATGATGTCCTCCGGCGCTTCCAATCCCACGGAGAGCCGGATGAGGCCGTCGGTGATTCCGACCTCCTGCCGCTTCTCTGCCGGCACGTCGCCGTGGGTCATCGAGACGGGGTGGGTGATGAGAGTTTCGACCGCGCCCAGATTTTCTGCCAAAGAGCACAGCTTCACTGAATTCATCAGCGTGATGGCGGCTTCATTGCCAGCTTTGAGTTCAAAAGCCAGCATCCCTCCGTGTGCGGCGTGTTGTCGCTCAGCCAGCGCCCGCTGTGGGAACGACGCCAGCCCCGGATAATGCACTCGCTCCACAGCGGGATGCCGCTCCAGCCATTGCGCTACCGTGATAGCGTTCTCGCTGTGCAGCTTCATTCGCGCCGGCAGAGTCTTCAATCCTCGTAGCGTCAACCAGGCTTCCTGCGGCGATTGGATACAGCCAGTCGTCTTACGAATCAGGCGAAAACGCTCCAGCAGGGTCTCATCCCGCGTGGCCAGCGAACCACCGACCGTCGAATTGTGACCTTCGATGTATTTAGTGGTCGAGAGCACGCTGATTTCCGCTCCCAGATCGAGAACGGGTTGGAGTAGCGGCGTCAGGAAAGTGTTGTCCACCGCGAGCTTGATTCCGTGACGATGTGCGACATCGGCAATCGCCGCGACATCACATAACTTCAACGTGGGATTCCCCGGGGTTTCGACAAAAATTATTTTGGTTCGAGAAGTGATCGCCTGCTCGACTAGCTCCGGGCGTGACGCGTCCACGAAGCTATACTCAATGCCCAGACCGCCGAGCAATTGCTGAAACAGGCGCACGGTGCCTCCGTACACCACATCGGAAATCACTGCATGGTCGCCGGTTTTGAGCAGCGACAAGAATAAGGGTTGTAATCGCCGCCATTCCGGTGGCGAAGCCAACCGCGGGCGGAGTCTTCTCTACCGCTCCCAGGGCGCGTTCGAGCGCGTCCACGGTCGGATTCGCGGCTCGAGAGTAGGTGAAGCCCTTGTGAACTCCTACCGCCTGTTGCACATAAGTCGTGGATTGGTAAATCGGGGTAAGAATGGCGCCGGTGGCCGGATCGGGCGCGAGACCGCCGTGAATGGCGACCGTGGCGGGGCGCAGAGAACTATCGGATGACATGGAACTCTCCCTTCAGAATGGAAAATTGAGCCAAAAACAGAATCGCCGCCGGATTGTTCCCCAGGCGGCCGCTCAGTGAAGGGAGATTTTAGTTTCGGCTCAGACTCCCGACGCAGGCAAGGCACCGCCCAGGGTGCACATGGCCATATACATTCGGGATCTCTGCCGCAAATACATAAAAAAACGGCTCACAATCTCAAGTGAGTTTTTTGATTATACGGGTCTGGCACCGATTGTCAAGACTCGACATTCAATCCATTGGGTATGGCCTCTAGAACGGGAAACGAACTGACAGAATTGCGTTGTGATTGTTGGTATGAAAATGCGTGGTGGCGATCTGGTATCCGCCGCCGAATGTTAAGCCGACTCTGCTCCACAGGTGAAGCCGGCCGATGACGAGACCTGGAGTCACAAAATTTTGCTTCATGCCGTCATGCTCGCCTTGCTGAAAGAAGGTTGAATTCAGTTCGACCTCCGGCCAAAACTTGCGGAAAAGCTGATACTGGAAGGTGTTATTCCAAAGATAGTTTCGCCCGACGAGATTCGTGTCGGCCGTGGGAAAAGCAATGCCAAACGTACCCTGAAGGTCGAAACCTGCCAAGCCTTTCCCGTAGGCGATGGTCGGTGTGATGACGGCGTGCTTGCCGCCGTTCGAATACGATCCGGTGGGCAGGCTCCAGCCCAGAAACGCGGTCAGGATGTAATTTCCGTGTTCCTTGTTCGCCGAAAGCAACCGGTACTTGACCAAGAATGAAACATCGCCGAAGCCGTTTTTGTCGGCGGGATTATTGTGATCGAGGTAGGGGGGAACGCTGAAAATCACCTCCACCTTCTCAAACGGAATCAGTTCCAGCCCTTTGCCGCCATCGTAGTTGTTGGTGGTCACGCCTTTGGCGTTTTCCTGCCACAGTTGGTCATACCGGACTTCTTCTTCCAGGCGGGGCGTAACGGTGGCGAGCGGCGTGATCCAGCGGGGTTGTTCCGCCTGCGTCTTGTCTACGCGATCAAACCAATCAGCGAAATATCCGTCCTGCGCAAAGGTCAAGGTTGAAGAAAGAAAAAGAGACACCAGTACGAGGGCTGAAGCAGTTCTATGCATTTCGCCTCCCCAAGGATTACGACATCAAACCGTATTAAGTAGGCGATTATAATATACAAACGTGTGCGATTATGGCAAACACTTTAAGACAATGGCGCGGAACGAGTGAAGCGCGACCATCAATCGAACTCGCCCCAAGAAAGCCGGATCGCAGAATTGCAGATGCCTTCAGGGAAATTGCTAGAGGAATATCGCGAGAATTGTTCGAGAACGAGATGGCCTAAGATGCAGAAGCATGGGAAGCTATCCGCCAGCTATCAGCGTCCTGTAATACGGATCAACATCTCAAGACCACTGCTCAGCGTAATTTTCTGATGTCCAAAGAAAGCCGTTGTACCCAGGCCGCCGGCGCCTCCAACGATGGAACCGATGCCTGCGCCCTTGCCGCCTCCAAAAATGCCGCCAAGCAGGGCGCCTGCGCCTGCGCCAAGAATGGTGTGCTCAACGCTTTTTCTTCCTCTTCCACCCGACTCGATAGCGCCTTCGACGTCCACCTTCTCTCCCGACGGCGCATGATACAACTCGATGATTTCGGCGTGAATGGGCGCCCGGCGGCCGTCAGGCATGACCAGGCGATCGAACTGCAGCACCATGCTGGTGTGACCATCGATTCGCCCTGACATGTCGATGTTGGCGATGTGGCCGTAAACCCGGGCACGCTGATACTCGCCCTGGTCAACCACGGTGGCGCTGAACGGGTCACCCACTTCGGAATCGACACTGGTCAGCGTGTCGTCCAACCTGATACGAAGGGCTACATCATCGGGCACGCTGAAGTTCTGAGTTGATCCAAATAGAGGGTAAGAGAGCATGAGCACGACGGCAAACGCCAAGCATCGGCGTACGGCAAACCCTCGAAACTTGCACTCGGCAAAATCATTTCCCATAAAGCCTCCAGCTTCAACGAAGCACGCCACTGCTCCGTGATCATAAGCGTAGACCGCTTATCCCTACCAAATGCGAACCCGATCCTGCGGGGCCAGATAGAGTGTCTCCCCTGGTTCCACTGAAAATGCCGCATACCAGCCATCGATATTGCGCACCGTGTCCGCCCGATACTGTGCCGGAGCATGCGGATCGGTCATCACTTGCCGCCGTAGCGCGGCTTCCCGCGATTTCGATCCCCAGTTCTGACCGAAAGCGATGAAAAATTGCTGGTCACCGGTGAACCCATCCTGCACGGGTGGCGCTTTGCCCGCCAGCGCAGCATGGTAGCCGTCATAGGCGGCCGAAATGCCGGCCACGTCGGCGATATTTTCCGCCAGCGTCTGCTTGCCGTTTACCGAGAGATCGGGAAACGGTTTATAGGTATCGTATTGCGCTGCAAGTTTGGCGGTGGCCGCCTCAAAATGCGCCAGGTCGGCTGGGGTCCACCAATTACGCACCCTGCCTTTCGAATCAAAGGTGCTGCCTTCGGTGTCGAAGGTATGGCTGATTTCATGCCCGATGACGGAACCAATGGCGCCATAATTGACCGCGTCCGGGGCCTGAGGATCAAAGAAAGGTGGTTGCAGAATGGCGGCCGGGAAGTTGAGCGCATTCTGCAAGGGCAGATTCACTGCATTCACCGTCTGCGGCGTCATCGACCACTCCTTGCGGTCGACCGGCGCACCCAGACGCGCAAGGCTGCGATGGTAATTGAACAGGCTTCCGCGCCACAGGTTGCCAAAGATATCGTCGGGCCTCACTTTATAGCTGGAGTAATCGCGCCAGGTTTCCGGGTAGCCAACTCCGACATAGAGAGTAGTGAGTTTCTCCTGGGCTTCAGCCTTGGTTGCGGGAGCCATCCATGGCAGTGCTTCGATGCGCTTTCGAAACGCGGCGATTAGGTTCGCCACTAATGCCTCCGCCTGCGCCTTGGCCTGCGGGGAGAAATATTTCTGCGCATAAATCTGGCCGACGGCATCGCCCAGAAGACGATTGGTCACCACCACTCCCCTCTGCCAGCGCGGACGCTCTTGCGGGGCCCCAGTCAGCGTCTTGCCGAAAAACGCATAGCGCTCTTCCGCCAAGGCCTTGGGTAGCACGGGCGCGTAGTCCTCGATCAGGTGGTACGCCAGCCAGTCTTTCCAAGTATCCAATGGAGTAGAAGCGACCAGCGCGGCCTCGCCCGTAAAAGCGCTGGGCTGCCACACGATGAAGCTGGCCCGTTTGCTCAGGCCAGCGGCCCGGAAATATTCGGCCCAGTCGAGGCCGGGCGCCTTCGTGGAGAAATCGCTCTGCCGCCAGGTGTTGTTGGCCTTGTGAATGTCTTCGTTATCCGCCAGGCTGATGTGCTTCTCCGCGATGGCGTGCTCCAGTTTCAATATCTGGGTGGCGCGGGCATCGGTGTCGGTGAATCCCGCCAGTTTAAGCATGGCGGAGATGTGCGCCTGATACTCGGTGCGAATCTGGCGCATGTGTTCGCTGTCGGCCAGGTAGTATTCGCGGTCGGGAAGCTCCAGACCTCCTTGCAACAAATAGGCAGCGTAATGTTCAGAATCATTGAAGCCGGGGGCAGTCCATAACCCAAAAAGGTTAGACGTGTGGAAATTTGTATTATTGAGAGCATCCACATCCGCGCGGAGGCTCTCACCCAAAGCACGCGCCAGTTCCCGCTGGTTATGAATTGCAGAGATTGCCTTTAGGTGGGGCTGAAGCGGAGCCAAGCCTTTGGCCTCAATGCCAGCCTCGTCCATGAACGAGTTGTATAGGTCGGCAATCTTGCGGGCATTTGAGCCGGCAGGTGCGTTGGCCTTGGCTGCCTCTTCAATGATGGCGGCGGTACGCTTGTCGCTCAAGTCAGCCAGCTTGGTAAAAACGCCGATTCGCGAACGGTCGGGCGGAATTTCCGTACGTTTGATCCAGCCGCCGTTGGCGTAATCGTAGAAGTTGTCGCCCGGTTTGACCGCGAGGTCCATGTTGGCGACAGTGATGCCGTGGGTCTCTGGCTTCTCCGCGTTCTGCGCATAAGCGGGAAGCAGCCCGAAAATAACGGCGCATGCGCCGGCGCACAAAAGCGTCCATCTGGGAAATAGCACAGAAATTCTCACGCGACGCTCCAACGAAGGTCCGATGACCCATACTTTTCTTATCCATTTGCATATCCTTATATATAGAAGGAAGAATTGGAAATCTGGCGGAGAGGGAGGGATTTGAACCCCCGATACCCTTTCGGGTATGCCGGTTTTCAAGACCGGTGCCATCAACCACTCGGCCACCTCTCCGGACCTATTACAGTTTTACTACAGACGACCGCTTTTCAGCCGCGTGGGCCGCCTGCCTTTGATCACTTTGAAACGACAAGATTGTTGGTCACGGAGAACGCTCCCGGCACACCGTTGGCGCGCAAGCCGGCGAGATTCTTATCCGTCTGGTTGTCCACCACCCCCTCCAGCGTCACATGTCCATTCTTCACAATGATCCGGATAGGTTTGATGGTGGGCATGTCGTATTTCTGTAGGGAACCGTAGCCATAGATCGCGCGAAAAATCCGGCGCCGCAGGCCGTCATCCATGGGAGAAACTGGCAGCACTTCAATCTGATTATCGACCTTTTCCACGCCTTCGATTTTCTTGACGGCTGCCTCAGCATCGGACTTTACCGTAGGATTCGTGACTTGCCCAAACAGGGTGACGTTATAGCCGTCGACTTTGTAAGCAAGGTTGTCGAAAACAGTCAGAAATGGCAGCATGACTAGTTGGTGACGCACTTCTTTTTGAATGCGTTCCACAGCCTTAGGCGAAACCTCGCGTTGTTGTGCGAAGCCGGGGAGGGATGCAGTCGCTACCATAAGCACCGGCAAGAGCCAGAAATTGAGTCGCATCGGCGTATGCTCCTTATAGTTAAGGGTCAGCTTCCTACAACTTTGACGCTGGATCGCATCAGTATAGATCAACCGTTTTCAGGCCGTAGCCGGACCTCGTGCCGAAGGGATGGTTTTCGCCGTGAACCCAAGGAATTTACAGTCGATGAAGGTAACCAACTCGGAACAATGTCTTCCCTTTGAGTGATTTGCATTGCCTGAAAGGCTTGTCTCGCGCTTAAAATGTCGGGCAGTGACATTTTTTTACAAATAATTAACACCGGCGGCATCCAAACCTGGAGCAACCTAAAGATAATTAACCAAATCCTAGCAAAGAAGCGCAACAAATGAGGGTGGGCGGGGTTACGTACACAACGAGCATGTTCCGTGAGCGAGAATTCAAGGTGAATCCTATGAAGACTTCTAATCAGCAAGAGGTGGGTCGAGGGTCGGCGTGGGCGAAATTGGCGGGTGTCGCTCTCCTTGCCTTCGGGCTGGGTTTGCCCGCTTTTGCGGCCCTGGGCGGCGATCTGAGTTCGGTGGAGGCCGACCAGGCGCACATGAAGGCCAGCATAAAAGTAACCGAAGCGCCATCCTATACCGTGCATGAGATTAAGACTCCGATGGGAACCATCGTGCGCGAGTTTGCTTCCTCCGGTGGAACGGTGTTCGCTGTTGCCTGGCGCGGTCCGTCGATGCCTCCGATGCAGCAGATTCTCGGCACATACTTCCAACAATTTTCTGCCGGAGTGGAAGCCCACCACGCTGCACATGTGCGCCGCGCACCTCTGAATATTCAGGAACCGGGGTTGGTGGTGCAAAACAGCGGGCATCCGCGGGGATACTTCGGACGGGCCTATATTCCTGGGATGTTGCCGCAAGGTGTCACCCCGGAGCAAATTCGGTAGTTTCGCGGACCTTAAGGAGGCAGCCGTGCGCAAGTTCTCACTATTGATAGTTGTTGCCGGCCTGGTGTTTCTCGCGGCATGCGGAGGTGGAAATGGTGGAACCCCGTCGGGCGTTCCTACCGGTGGCTCGAACACCCAGCCCATTGCCGTCGATGGCGGGCCGGTGTCGGGAATCATTTACCCCAATGGCGCCTTTACCAGCGTGACCATCTGCAACCCCGGCACCACGACTTGCCAGACCATCGGCGGAATTTTGGTTGACACCGGCTCCTTTGGATTGCGGATCCTGTCTTCCGCGATAACCCTAGCCGGGCTGCAGACACTGACTTCGGGCACCAGTACTCTTTACAACTGCATCAATTTCGCAGACAGCTCTTACCTTTGGGGTGCGGCTGAAGTGGCGGATGTGCAAATGGGAAGTGAACTGGCCAGTTCCGAGACCATTCAAGTGATCGCCGACCCAACCAACTTTACCATTCCCACGAATTGTTCGAATGGTGGCATCGATGAAGATAATTTGAATGGATTGGGAGCCAATGGCATCCTCGGAATCGGCCCCGAACCTGTCGATTGCGGATTGGCCTGCGATCCAACCGGAGGCAACCAGTTCCCGCCTGAACCATTCTACTATTTGTGCTCCAGCGGAGCTGCCTGTACTCCTCAGTTCGTAACCGTCAGCCAGCAGGTGCAAAATCCGGTGGTGTTGTTCCCGACCGACAACAACGGAACCATTATTCAGCTGCCAACTCTTTCCGGGGCGGCCGCGACCGAGAGCGGCACCCTGATTTTTGGCATAGGGACGCAAACCAACAATCAACTGCCCAGCAGCGCAACTGTGTTTACGCTCGACCAGTACGACACCTTTTCGGTGACTTACAAGGGTACGACCTATAACAGTAGCAACGGCACGCCGAGTTTCATCGACCTCGGATCCAACGGCTATTTTTTTCCCGACTCCACCATACCGACGTGCACGGATGTGGTTGACTTCTATTGCCCGACAAGTTTGCTGAGCCTTTCTGCCGCCAATCTGGGAGTGAACGGCGCAACTGGTACCGTCAGTTTCGGCATTGATAACGCCGACAACCTGTTCAGTCAGGGCGGAGGTGCCGACGCAGCATACAGTACTCTGGGCGGACCGAATCCGGGTGGAGGGTTCGATTATGGTCTACCGTTCTTCTACGGCAGGAGCGTGTTCACTTCGATCGATGGGCAAGGGGTTCCAACGAGCGCTCCCACCTCACCTTGGTGGGCATACTAAGTAGCTTAAGCTTCATCACTGGCGTTTGTGATGTCCGGTGTGCCCGGATGACCCGCGCCTGAGTGGCGCAGGTTCACAAGGAGGCAACCGTGCCCAGATGCTTGTCGCTGATCGTGGTATTAGGCCTGGGGGTTCTAGCGGGGTGTGGAGGTAGCTCTACTCCCACGCCGCCTCCCGCGCCAAGAGCAGGCCTCGCGCCCAGCAGTCTTGATTTCGGGAATGTCGCGCTCGGATCGAACAGCGTACTTCCGGTGACGCTGCAAAATGCCGGTAACGAGGCGCTGCAAATCAGCGGCATCAGCATCGCTGGGGCCCAAGCCGGCAACTTCCTTGAGACGAACACGTGCGGCAGCAGTTTGGCCGCCGGGGGCAGTTGCACCATCAATGTCACGTTTGCCCCCATCCAGGCAGGGGTACAGAATGCCACTTTGCAGGTTAGCGACAACGCATCCGGCAGTCCGCAGACGGTGAGTCTACAGGGCACGGGCACGGGCGCGGTGGTCAGCTTTAACCCGAGCACACTAAGCTTTGGGACGGTGACGGTCGGCCAGTCCAGCCAGCCTCAAACCACGACGCTGACCAACCTTGGAACCACCAGCCTTCAGATTACCAGCGTGGGAATCGGGGGCTCAGACGCCGGAGATTTCTCCCAGACAAATACTTGCAGTACGACCGTAGCGGCGGGAAAGTCGTGCAGCATCATTGTTACATTCACACCCACGGCGACGGGATCGCGCAACGCCGTGGTTTCGGTGAGCGATAACGGCGCGGGCAGCCCACACACGGCTCCTCTCAGCGGCACGGGGGGCAGCCCGGGGAACGTGCAGGCAATCACGGTGGATGGCGGGCCGGTGCCGAACCAGATTTATGCCAATGCCGCCTTTACCAGCGTCACCATCTGTAATCCAGGTACGACGACTTGCCAGACGATCGACGGAATCCTGGTCGACACCGGCTCCTTTGGCTTGCGAATTCTGGCTTCCGCGATAACGTTATCCGGCTTGCAGCCGCTCACTTCAGGGAGTAGCAATCTATACAACTGCATCAATTTCATTGACAGCTCCTATCTTTGGGGTGCGGCCGAAGTGGCGGATGTGCAAATGGGAAGTGAACTGGCCAGTTCCGAGACCATTCAAGTGATCGCCGACCCAACCAACTTTACCATTCCCACGAATTGTTCGAATGGTGGCATCGATGAAGATAATCTGAATGGATTGGGAGCCAATGGCATCCTCGGAATCGGCCCCGAACCTGTCGATTGCGGATTGGCCTGCGATCCAACGGAGGCAATCCAGTTCCCGCCTGAGCCATTCTATTATTTGTGCTCCAGCGGTAGCTGCCTGTACACCTCAGTTCGTAACCGTCAGCCAGCAGGTGGAAAATCCGGTGGTGTTGTTCCCGACCGACAACAACGGAACCATCATTGAGCTGCCGGCGCTTTCCGGGGCGGCGGCCACCGAGAGCGGCTCGCTGATTTTTGGCATCGGGACACAAACCAACAATCAAATTCCCAGCAGCGCAACCATATTTACGCTCGACCAGTACGACACCTTTTCGGTGACTTTCAAGGGTACTACCTATAACAGTGGCAACGGCACGCCGAGTTTCATCGACCTCGGATCCAACGGCTATTTTTTTCCCGACTCCACCATACCAACGTGCACGGATGTGGTTGACTTCTATTGCCCGACCAGTTTGCTGAGCCTTTCTGCCGCCAATACGGGAGTGAATGGCGCAACCGGCACCGTCAATTTCAGCATTGATAACGCCGACAACCTGTTCAGTCAGGGCGGCGGTGCCGACGCAGCATTCAGTACTCTGGGCGGACCGAACCCGGGTGGAGGGTTCGATTATGGTCTGCCGTTCTTCTACGGCAGGAGCGTGTTCACCTCGATCGATGGGCAAACCGTTCCTTCTGGCGCCCCGCCCGCACCATGGTGGGCATACTGACGTCGGAGGTCTAACCATTTCTTCATGTTGCCCACGGTTCCGGCCGTGGGTTTTGTTTTGAGCCATTTTATGGCGAAAACAGAGCTTATGTTTGACAGCGTGGATACGGGTGTCTGGAGAAACTTCTACCCGGCACTTGGAGTAGCGCCGCGCCGCTGTTTACACTATCCCGCATGAAGAACTTCGACGCTCTTTCCGAACAAGAAATCCTGGCCTTGGCAATTTCACTGGAAGAAGAAGACGAACGTGTGTACGCCGATTTCGCCGAAGGGCTGCGCCAGGACTTCCCTGCGTCCGCTACCGTTTTCGACGGAATGCGGGCAGAGGAGTCCGGGCACCGTCGGCGATTGATCGAGTTTCACCGGCAAAAGTTCGGAGAACATATTCCGCTGATTCGTCGGCAGGACGTCCGCGGCTTCGTACAACGGAAGCCGATCTGGCTGGTGCGGCCGCTGGGGCTGGATACCGTCCACAAGACTGCCAGCGCCATGGAAGTGGAAACGCGCCGCTTTTACGAAAAGGCGGCCGCCCGCACGCAAGACGCCGGCATCCGTCAATTGCTTGACGACCTTGCGCAAGAGGAACGGACGCATGAAGACCGCGCGCAGGAATTAAAAGCGGAGGAACTGCGTCCGGAGGTAAAGCAGGATGAGGAACGGGCGCGGCGGCGGCTGTTTGTGCTGCAAATCGTGCAGCCGGGCCTGGCCGGATTGATGGACGGATCGGTGTCAACCCTGGCGCCAGTTTTCGCAGCTGCACTGGCTACGCGCGATAGCTGGGACGCTTTTCTTGTGGGCATGGCGGCTTCCATCGGGGCGGGAATCAGCATGGGTTTCGCCGAGGCACTCTCCGATGACGGCAGTCTCACTGGCCGTGGGCATCCCTGGATTCGTGGCGCGATCTGTGGCGCGATGACGGCTCTGGGCGGAGTCGGCCACACTTTGCCATTCCTGATCCCCATTTTTCATGTGGCTCTGATTGTGGCTTCCATCGTCGTGATCGCCGAACTCGGGATCATTACCTGGATTCGCCATCGCTACATGGATACTCCAACGGTTTCCGCTGCTATGCAGGTTGCGCTCGGCGGAGCGCTGGTGTTCGTGACCGGAGTGCTGATTGGCAGCTCATAGCATCAGGCGATGCTGCGCTTGAAGCGCGAGCCGCGAGTGCGAGACCGGGGCTGCCATCTCGATCCGATTACGGCCCGCTCGTTTAGCCCGATAGAGCGCTTTGTCCGCGGCTTGCACCACCTGATCGACTTCCTTCGCGGCAGAACTGGGTTCAGCCACCCCCATGCTTACCGTGACCGAGAATTCCTGCGTGGAAGGATCAGCTTGCGCGCGTCGCAATACCTCAGAGCTTGCAACTCGCTTGGCCGGGCTGACTTCTTCGATCGGTCCCGCGAGAGGCGTTACGGCGTTCGGGCACTCCCCGCAGATGGAACACCGAGTCCTGAATCGCCAGCCGCAAGGCCTCGAGATGGGGCAAGACTTCTTTCATGGACTTGTCCCGAAAGAGAAGGCAGAACTCTTCTCCACCTACGCGATACGCTTGGCCGTTTCCCGTGACCTCGCCTAGTCTCGTGCCCACCATGCGCAGCACCTGATCGCCGGTGTCGTGTCCGAAATTGTCGTTGAATTTTTTGAAATGGTCGATGTCGACCATCGCAATCGCGTAAGGAGCTTCAAGGCGGAGCAGCGCATCATTGAAGGCCCGGCGCGAAGGCAGCGCGGTCAATTCGTCATGGTAGGCGAGGAGATATGAATTCTCGATGATCGAGCTGAGAAGAATCAGACCGGCAGTGGCGAAGTACGCGCTACCGATTGGCCCGACTCCACCCGCCTGCAATCCGGCCAGAGCGGCGACCAAAGACCACAGCAGTCCGCTCTCCAGTGGCTTGGGATACATCACGAACCGAATCAGCAAGACTGCGATACTTAAAGCAAAAGCCAGCCACGCAAGCTGAGGAATCGGCGTCCAAGAAAACAAACCGCGCCTCAGAATGGCTGCGTGGATGAACCAGGGACTGGTGGTTTCTCCCAGGCCGGCAAACGAGGGCAACGAAAATTGATTCGAAAAATAGAAGCGCCAGCCGCGAGGTAATCGCGCGTAATGACCAACCCCGCTCGCGAGCCTGCGAGAACAGGACCAAGTTCACCGGCAACAACAGCGCGATCGCCTCAAACGCGATGCGTCCGGGTCCGGTCGAAGCAAGCCGGCCATTCGAAAAGAACTCCAAAGACCGGTGTGCCAGAAGAAAAGTGAGCAGCACGAACATCACGCGGCTGGAATGAAAGCGCCAGGCCAGCAGGAGGCCAGCGGCGAAGACCGTGTAGTAATAGAAATCGATGGCCGAAGCCGGAATGTCCAGTAATCCGCCGTGAAGAAAGAAGGCGGCCAGCAGCAGCAGCGCCCCCCCGGGAGCACACAGTTGCAGCAATATTTTCCTGTTTGTAAGCTCCACGCTGCGGAATCCTTATTAGATTATCCGCAACCACGGGAGTGGCCAGTGAGTGGCAGAACAGGTTCCCGCAAAGCCTGCACTTTCCTCTATCCTTATTTTTGCTCCCCACTTAACTCGTAGCCGACCCCGCGGATGGTGTGAATCAGCCGAAGAGCAAAGCCGTCATCGACCTTCCGCCGCAAGTAATTCACGTAGACGTCGACCACGTTGGTGGAGGTATCGAAGGACAGGTTCCAAACATGCTCAATCATCATGGCGCGCGTCATGCGCCGTCCGGCGTTGCGCATCATGTATTCCAGCAAAGCGAATTCTTTGGAAGTCAGCTCGACCCTCCGCCCCGCCCGTTCCACCCTGCGTTCTACCCGATCGAGCTTGAGGTCCTCCACCGTCAGCACGGACTCGCTCGGCAGACGACAGCGCCGCAGCAGGGCCCGAATCCGCGCCGAAAGTTCGGAGAAGGAAAATGGCTTGCCGAGAAAATCATCCGCCCCGAGGTCCAGACACTGCACTCTCTCCTCGACACGGGTACGCCCGGTGAGCACCACAATCGGCATGCTCGGCTTGCGCGTGCGCACCGAACGAAGGATGGAGATCCCATCCAGGCGAGGCAGCCCGAGGTCCAGGATCACCAGGTCGAAATCGAATTCACTCGCCATGGCGCGCGCTTGTTCGCCGTCGGCGGTGGTGTCAACGGCGTAGTGCTCTGCCTCAAGACCTCTCTTCACAAAGCTGGACAGCGGAACATCGTCCTCGGCGATCAGGATGCGCATAAAAATCCTCTAATGAAAGACACTGCGATTCTAGACAGGAAACGGCCGTAGAAAAGACTTTACCGGACGCACGAAGGTCGCAACTTCCCAACGTGGAATGAAGTCCTGAATAGGTCGATCTGAGCGGACCAACCTGGGGGTACTCCCGCGTTCCCGTTCCAGGCCAAGTTCCCACGGGCGGGCAAAATTTGCCAAAATAAGAAATTTTTCACGTTCTTCTAATCCATTTCTTAACCTAATGCGATGAAATGATTCCCATGTCTTGCGCAGCGATTTTGCCTTCCGCGAGCCGCGGCGTTCTCGTGGCCAGTCCGAGCCTCCAGCTTCGCGAACAAGTGCGGCGCAACCTGCGAGATGGCGCAGGCCCCGTGCAGGAAGTGAGCGGTGGCGCGGATGCCCTGGTGAGACTGGAAAGCGGACAGTGGCAGTTATTGTTTCTTGACCGGCGCCTTCCCGATCTTGATGCCGAAGAATTGATGCAGATCGTGAGGGTGCGCTTCCCTGGGATTGAGGTGGTTTTGATCGACTCAAAGGGAGACTCCGCGCTGCCCTGGCCCGTCTCAAGCGGAATGGGGTCAGCACCATGGCTGCGGCGGCAGCGGCCGGCCGCGTCGCAGCAGGAGGCCGATCGAATATCCGAGGCAACCGAAAAATCAAGCGTCGAAACCCCGCCCTTGCCGGGGATGATCGGTAGCAGCGAGAGCATGCAACGTCTCTACCGGCTCACCCGGCTGGTGGCCACACACAACACCACCGTCCTCGTCCTGGGCGCTACTGGTACAGGAAAGGAACTGGTGGCGCGGGCCATCCATCAATTGAGTGCGCGTGCTGGCGGACCGTGGACGGTGGTGAATTGCGCCGCGCTTCCCGAAAGTCTGATCGAGTCGGAGTTGTTCGGCTACGCGCGCGGCGCCTTTACCGGCGCCGTCCAAGCCTACGCGGGCAGAATTTGCTCGGCCCAAGGAGGCACGCTGTTTCTCGATGAAATGGGGGAGTTGCCGCTGAATCTCCAGGCCAAGCTGCTGCGCTTTCTCGAGCAGAAGGAAGTGCAGCGCCTGGGAACCGCGGAAACCCTGCGGGTCGACGTACGTGTGGTGGCGGCCACCAACGCCGATCTGGAGCAAAAGGTCGAGACCGGCAAGTTCCGCTCCGACCTTTATTACCGGCTGTCGGCTTTCCCCTTGGAACTGCCGCCGCTGGCGGAGCGTCGCGAAGACATTGTTCCCTTGGCCGAGCACTTTCTGCGCGGACTCGGGCTCGCCTCCCAGCGAGCGGATTTGCGGCTGAGTGCGGAGGCGGGTCGCATGCTCGAAGCCCAAGCTTGGAGCGGCAATGTGCGTGAATTACAGCAGGTCATGGAAAGAGCAGCCATCCTCGCCGAAGACAATGCCCAGATCCTGCCGGCACATCTGGACTTCCCGGCCCGCTTCAGGGCACGACCTCTGGCGGAAGAATCTGCCCAGCGGCGGGTTTTCTGAGAGAAATCTTAGATGCCACGCGCCACCCTGGCACAGCGTTTGCACCCATTTTGATTTCATGGCCACAGCTTCCACATCGCCGGCGAATCTTGCACCAGTTCTGCTCACGCCGGAACCGGAGGAGCAAGTCTTAGCACGGGCGTTCGCCGACTTTAGCCGGGTTGCGGCCTCGCTCGAATACTCCTATACGCGGCTGCAAGGCGAAGTCAGCCGCCTGCGCCAGGAACTCGAGGACAGCCACCGCGAGGCTGGCGCAATCGCTCGCGGAGAACCGGCGCATGCGGCGGCATTTCCAGGAGGAACGCGAGGGCCTGCGCCGCCGTCAGGCGCTGGCGGAGATGTCGGCGGTGCTGGCGCATGAAATTCGCAATCCTCTCGGCAGCCTGGAACTGTTTGCCGGCTTGCTGGCAGAAGCCGGCCTCGCCCCCGAACCCCAGGAATGGGTGGAGCATCTGCAGGCGGGCCTGCGCACGCTCGCCGCGACCGTCAACAACGTGCTGCAATTCCACAGTCAGCCGCAACCCGGGTTTGTGCCCACCGACCTCGGAGCATTGCTCGACTGGCTGAAGCACTTTCTGCGTCCGCTGGCCCAGCGGGGACAGGTGCGCATGGAATTTAGCTCGGCATTGGATGGGGTGTGGCTCGCGGCCGACCGCCATCGCCTGGAGCAGGTGTTGCTGAATCTGGCCTTGAACAGCTTTCAATTCATGCCCACTGGCGGAGCGCTGCGCGTCTCCGGCCGGCCCGGTTCACGCGCCGAAAATCGCGGGCCGAGTCTTGAGATCACCGACACCGGCCCCGGGATCGCCGCGGAGAATCTCGAGCGCGTGTTTGAACCTGGATTTACCACCCGCCCAGGAAGTCCGGGACTCGGCCTAGCGGTTTGCAGGACGGTCATCGAACAGCACGGGGGTAGCATCCGCGTGGCCAGCTCTGCCGGACTCGGAACCACTTTCACCTTGGAATTTCCCCTCTCTGGAGAATCTGCATGACCTATGCCGCCACCAACAATCTTTCCCTCCCCCAGGTACTGGTCGTCGATGACGACCCCGGCATGCGCGCCGCGCTTGAAACCAGCTTTCTGCGCCACGGCTGGCGGGTGGAGACCGCAGCCGGGGCGAGCGAAGCCCTGGCCAAGTTCCATCGCCGCCCGCATCCCCTGGTAGTCACCGACATCCGCATGCCGGAAAGCGACGGTTTTTCGCTGCTGCGCCAGGTACGGGCAGCGGAGCCGGGCACGGCGGTGATCCTGCTGACCGCATTCGCCAGCGTGCCGGAGGCGGTGGCGGCCATGAAAGATGGAGCCTGCGACTATCTGGTGAAGCCGGTCGGTTTCGACCAACTGCAGCGGACCGCACAGCAAATTCTTGCCCGGGCTTCGGAAACCGACGGCGGTGTACAACTGGTGGGACACTCGTCCATCTGGCAGCGGGCCCTGCAACGCGCGCGGCAAGTGGCGGCAAGCGATGCCGACATCCTGATTCAGGCGGAAAGCGGCACCGGCAAGGAACTGCTGGCCCGCTTGATCCATCGTCTCAGCCCCCGCCGTGACCGCCCTTTCATTGCCGTCAACTGCGCCGCCTTTCCCGAGAACCTGTTGGAGAGTGAACTGTTCGGCCACACCAAGGGCGCCTTCACCGGGGCCGCTGGCCGCCAAGCCGGGCAAATTCGAATTGGCCCATGGAGGAACGCTGCTGCTTGATGAAGTCGGCGAGATGCCACTGGCTTTGCAACCCAAGCTTCTGCGGGCGCTGCAGGAGCGCGAATTCGACCGTCTGGGCGACACGCATTCCGTGAAGGTCGACATCCGCGTCGTCGCGACCACCAATCGCTCGCTGGCGCGCATGGTCGAGCAGGGCGAGTTTCGCGCCGATCTTTATTACCGGCTTAACGTGATTCCGCTTACCTTGCCGGCGCTGCGCGATCATCCCGAAGATATCGCCGAACTGGCGGAATATTTCGCTGCGCGTTACTCGCCAGCCGGCAAAACTCCGCGCATGGCGGGGAATTTCTCGCCCGCCTGGAGCAACATTCGTGGCCGGGAAATGTGCGCGAGTTGGCCAACCTGATACGCCGGGCGGTGGCTTTGTCGGGAAGCGAGTTGAATGTCGAGGTGCTGGAACCTTCCGAGTTGCCGGCAACGGCTTCCTCACCTGCAGCGGACGAAGCCCTGCGGCCTGGCAATTCGCTGGAGAGCGTGGAAAAGCGTCTGCTCGAAATGACGCTGGACGCCACCGCCGGCAACCGCTCGCAGGCGGCCGCCATGATGGGCGTCAGCCTGCGCACCGTGCGCAACAAGATTCGCGAATACGGCCTGCCCCCGAGGAGGCATTATGTCTATGCTTGAAGACCCCGGCATTTCCGTCCTCACCCGCTTTCTGGATGTCAACGTTTTGCGCAGCGAGCTGGTGATGTCAAACATGGCGAATGTCGATACCCCTGGCTATCGCACCCGTGACCTCGACTTTCACCAGGAACTGGAGCGGGCCGGAGGACTGGAGTACGCCTCGTTTACTCCCGCCGTGCATCTGGTGCGGGGATTGATGGAGCGCCCCGACGGCAACAACGTGAGTCTGGAGCGGGAGAGCCTGCTGCTGGCCGACACCCAGATGCGCTTCAACCTGGGGGTACAGTTGCTGCGTGACCGCTTCAAGACTCTGCTCAGCGCCATCCATGAAGGGACCACATCATGAATCTGTTCGGCATGCTCGAAGTCAGCGGCTCGGCTCTTACCGCGGAGCGCCAGCGGGCGGAGGTGGTGACCAGCAATATGGCCAACGCCGAAACCACGCGCACTCCCGGAAGGCGGACCCTACCGGCGGCAACTGGTGGTGTTTCAAACTCGGCGCATGCCGCGCTTTCCGCTGTCGCTGGCGAACTTCGGATCGGGATCGCCGCGGGGAGTCGAGGTGAGCCAGGTGGTGGCCGATCCCAAACCGGCCATCGAGCGTTACCAGCCGGGGCATCCCGACGCCGATGCCAAAGGCTATGTGGCCTATCCGGCGATTGATCCGGTGGAAGAGACCGCCGATCTGCTGGGGGCGGTGCGCGCCTATGAGCTGAACGCATCGGCGGTGCAGGCCACCAAGACCATGATTCAGGAGTCTCGTGGACTTGCTGCGCTAGCGCGGGAGAGAAAAGAAAAATGGCCATCCCAATTTCAGATCTGGGCTCCTTGCCGAATCTTCCGAGTGTGCCTTCGGCCGCATCCGGCTCGCGGGAATGGGGCTTTGTCGAAACCCTGCGGGGGGCGATGGACCAGGTGAAGCAGTTGCAAGGCGCGGCCGACCAAAGCACCGGCGGCGCTGCTTGCAGGCAGTGGCATGGACGTGCACAGCGCCATGATTGCGGTGGAGAAGGCCGACCTTTCGTTCCAGCTGATGATGCAGGTGCGGAACAAGATCGTGGCCGCGTATCAGGAGATTTCGCGCATGCAGTTCTGAGCCGCCAGAACCAGGAGCGGTGTTGGAAGCACCCAAATCATTGGCCAGGCAGCCCAGTCAGGCCAGAGCACTCTGGCTCGGCCTCAAACCGCAAAGAGCCTGGCTGTCGGGTGGAGCGGTGCTCGTGGGCATCACGCTTTGGGTGTTTACCGGTCTGATCGGAAGACCCAAATACGTGACTCTCTACTCCGGGCTGAAGCCGGAGGACGCGCAATCGCTGGGCAGCCGTTTGGCGGCGCGCAACATCCCTTACCAACTTTCGCCGGACGGCGGAACCTTCTGGTGCCGGCCGAGCAACTCGATGCCAGCCGTCTGGAAACCGCCTCGCAGGGGCTGCCTCGCAATGCCCGTCTAGGTTTTGAACTGTTCGACACGCCCAACTGGGCAGGATCGGACTTCACCGAAAAGGTCAACTATCAGCGAGCCCTGGAAGGCGAGTTAGAGCGCACCTTGCAAACACTGAGTGAAGTCGAGGCGGCACGGGTGCATCTGGTGCTGCCGCGTGAATCGCTGTTCACCGACCAGGAGCGCGAAGCCAAAGCAGCCGTGATTTTGAAAACCCGCGGGGGCGCGCTCTCCGAGCAGGCGCAGCTGGCCATTCCGCAACTGGTGGCGAGCGCGGTCGAAGGCCTGCGTCCGGAAAATGTCACCGTGGTCGACGCCGACAGCAATACGCCCGTTGATTCGCGCCCACAGCCATGCCGGCGGAGGCGCTGCCGATCTGGACGAACAGCTGCAAAAAACCTTGCTGCAAACGCTCGATCCGGTGGTTGGACCAGGCCATGTGCGCGCCAGCGTGCATGTGGAATACGACCTGAGCACCAGCGATAACACCGACGAAATCTATGACCCTAAGACCACGGCCACGCTCACCCAGCAGAAGTCGGAGGAAATTGTGGGCGGCGCCGGGCCGGGCGGCATTCCGGGAACGGCCAGCAATCTGCCGACCGGCACGCCGGCGCCGCGAAGCCAGTGGTGATGACGTCGGACTCCGAGACCTCGCATTCCGAGAGTGAAACCTTCGCGGTCAGCAAGAGTGTCCGTCACACTCTGCAACCCCCGGGACGGGTGAAACGGATTGCGGCCGCGGTGCTGATCGACGATGCGCTGGACGACCGGGCGAAGCGGGAAAACCGCCGTCACGGCGCAAACGCACCGCCGACGAGATGAAGGAGATCGAGCAACTGGCCGCCGCGGCTATTGGCCTTGATGCGCAACGCGGCGATGTGCTGGCCGTGCAGAATCTGTCGTTTCAGGAGCCGGTTCTGCCGAAGCCTGCGCCCCCGGGAAAATCGAAGCTACCCGCAAGTTCTGATTCGAGTGGCTGGCCTGTTGCGCTATCTGGCGATATTCCGCTCTTCCTGATCGTGTACTTCCTTATGCTGCGCCCGGTGAAAAAGCAGATCATGACCTCTTTGCGCGAACTGCCGGCACGCATGGCGCATAGTAAGAAGAAGCCGGGAAGCCGGCCGGGCGGCGCTCGCCGCCGGAGCGAGTGGAGATCGAATTGCCCGCAGGGACCGACCAGGCACGCCGGGCGGGCACGCTGAAGAAGCAATTGGCGGAAAAGGTTAAAGCCGAGCCAGCGGCAGCCAGACGTCTGGTGCAGAGCTGGATCCGGGAGACGGAGAAGTCGTGAGCACCGCCCCGCAAATCGCCCAGCGGAATTCGCAAGGCTGCCGTGTTAGTGGTCTTGTTGGGGGAAGAAATCGGCCAGCCAGATCTACCGCCACCTTCCTGAACCGATCTGGAGCGGCTGACTCAGGCCATCACCGAACTCCCCTACGTCAGATCCGGAAATCGCGCTGACCGTGCTTGAGGAATACCACCGCATGGCTTTGACCCAGGATTATCTGGCGCAAGGCGGCACCGAATATGCCCAAAAATTGCTGGTGAAAGCCTTTGGCGAAGAGGGCGCCAGACAACTGCTGAAGCAGGTCAGCCATGCTGCCGAGGTGAGCGCTGCCAAACTGGATTCCTTACAGCGATCCGACCCTCAACAATTAGCCAAGTTCCTGGAAGAGGAACATCCCCAGACCATTGCGCTCATCCTGGCCCACCTGGAGTCGAAACAGGCCTCGACCCTGCTGATGCGGCTTCCCGGAAACGCTGCGGGCGGAAGCCATCAACCGCATGGCGCAGTTGCGGCAGTTTTCTCCCGAGATCGCTCAGAAGGTTTCGCTGGCGCTGCACCAACGCCTGGAGGCGCTGGGCGAGCAACACCGCCGCGCCTACGCCGGATTCCAGGGAGTGGCTGACTTGCTGAACCACATGGATCCGGTGCAGGCCAAAGTCATTCTCGAAACCATCGAGAAGGAAGATCCCAAAGTGGCTCTCAACATCCGCAATCTGATGTTTACCTTCCAGGATTTGTTGAGCGTGCCAGAGGGCGGAATCCGGGAATGGCTGGGACAAATGGACAAGAAAACTCTGGCGCTGGGATTGCGCGGGGCCAGCGAAGAGCTCAAAAACTACATTTTCAAGTCCATGTCCTCGCGCGCGGTGGAAATGCTGAAGGAGGATATGGAGGTACTGGGGCCGGTCAAAGCCCGGGACGTCAATAAAGCGCAGCAGGAAGCGGTGGCGGTGGTGCGCAAGCTGGAGGCGGAAGGCAAAATCAGTCTGGGGGCAGAGGAAGATGAGTTCGTCGTCTAATCCGGCGGTTAAGCCCGCGAAGGAATCGGAGATTCGCCCCTTCCCGTACGCCGAACTGCCTGCTGCTCCAGGTGCGGATGCGGGCGTAGTCTTGGAACACAACAAGCGGATTTCCGCAGGAGGGGATCAATCCCTCTCGGGCCAGGATGCAGTCCGGGCGCAGAAGGAAAATGCCGTGGCGGCAGGCGAGCGGCAGCTGTGGGAGGAGCAGCTGCGCGCCGGGTTCGACCGGCGCTTACAGGAAACACGCGAGAGTGTGCGGGCCACGATCGCCGACTTTGCCCACCAACGCGCCCAATATTTCCACGAAGTCGAGGCCGAAGTCGTCCAGCTCGCACTCGGCATTACCCGCAAAATCCTGCGGCGGGAAACTCAGATCGATCCTTTGCTCCTGGCCGGCATGGTGCGAGTGGCGCTCGAACGAATCGAAAGCGGGACCAAAGTCACAGTCCGGGTGCATCCCCCACAGGTGTCAGAGTGCAGAGCCTACTTTGCCCAACACCTGGACGCAGCAGCCGTTCCCGAGGTGGTCGAGGATGCCAGCCTGCCCGTGGACCATTGCATTCTGCAAACCGTGCTGGGAACCACCGAACTCGGCCCTGAGGTCCAGCTTAAAGAAATTGAGCAAGGACTGCTCGATTTGCTGGAGCGGCGTCCCAGGGCGGCACCGTGACCGACACCGGTCTGCTGGCGCCATATTTTCACCAGCTGGAGGCTTGCTCCGCGTTGCGTTGGCGGGGAAGGTCACGCAGGTCTTGGGTCAACTGGTCGAATCCGACGGCCCTTTATGTTCCGTGGGAGAAGTGTGCCGCATCGTCAACACCGAAGGCCGAATCTTCCCTGGCGAGATCGTCGGATTTCGCGGGACCACCGTGCTCTCGATGTCCTTGGAGCGCCCGACCGGAATCCGTTATGGCGACCAGGTCGTGACTTGGGGTGCGCGGCCAGTGCTGCGCGCGGGGCACGACTTGCTCGGCCGGGTGATTGACGGTCTCGGTCAGCCGCTCGATTCCCTGGGTCGGTACTCCGGGACCGAACCACAGTTGCTCGACGCCGCGGCGCCGCTCGCCCTTAGAACGCGACCTTATTCACGAAGCCATCGGCTGCGGCATTCGCGCGGTGGATGGATTTCTCACATGCGGACGCGGCCAGCGGGTGGGAATCTTCGGCGGCAGCGGCGTGGGTAAGAGCACCCTGATCGGCATGATGGCGCGCAACACCGGCGCCGATCTCACGGTTCTCGCACTGGTCGGAGAAAGAGGACGTGAGGTACGGCAGTTTCTCGAGGAATCTCTCGGCGAAGAAGGCAGAAAGCGCTCCGTTGTAGTCGTTTCCACCTCGGACCAATCTCCCTTGTTGCGCATCCGTGCCGCTCTCGCGGCCACCGCCATCGCCGAGTATTTCTGCCGGCACGGCAAGAACGTTCTTCTGGTCGTGGATTCCATCACTCGCCTGGCGATGGCGCAACGGGAAATCAGTTTGGCCGCGGGCGAGCCGCCCACCGCCAAAGGTTATACCCCCTCCGTCTTCACCATGCTGGCCCGGCTCATCGAGCGGGCCGGCAAATTCAGTCACGGCAGTATCACCGCGTTCTACACCGTGCTCATGGAAAGTGATGATCAGCAGGATCCGTTGGTAGATGGGACCCGCGCTCTGCTCGATGGCCACGTCATGCTGGATCGGCGATTGGCCGCCATGAACCACTATCCCCCGATCGCAATACTCGATAGCGTCAGCCGCCTGATGCCTTCGGTGTGTTCGCCGGCTCATCTCCAGAAAGTCAAGCTGCTGCGCAAGCTCATGGCAGCTCATGCCGCGTCGGAAGACCTGATTCGCGTCGGAGCCTACCAGAAGGGAAGTGATCCCGTTCTCGACCAGGCGCTGCTTTTGCTCCCGGAATTGAATCTTTTTCTGGAACAACGCTCCGACGAAGCCGTCACGCTGCAAGACGCAATAAGCCGGCTGCTCGCGATCCCCACCTAGCCCCATGCCCTTCCACTTCCCTCTCGATGCGGTCTTGCGCCTGCGGCAAAGTTTGGAACGTCAGCAGGAACTGCTGCTGCGCGAGGCCAATCAACAGGTGACCGCACTGCAACTCAGAATCGGCGAGTTGAACGCGCAGATCTCAGCGCACGCAATTCAGCAGAACCTACAACTCGCGTCCACGCTGAGCGCCGCAGAATTGCAATTCCTCCAGCTTTGCCGATCCGTCTTACTCGGTCAACGCGGCGGCCTGGAAAAAAGGTTAGCCACGGCACAGGCCATACAGGACTCCCGCATGGCCAGTTTTTGCCAAGCACGCCAGCAGCGCGAAGTGATGGAGACGCTGCGCCAGACGCAAATGCAGGTCTATCGTCAGGATGCAGCCAGACGGGACCAGCGCCACCTCGACGATATGCTTCTGCTGCGCCGCGCCTACCTCCGGCGGCGGTAGCTTTTGCCGAGCCGACTGGGCACGCGATTCCCTCGCACCCCACTCTCCATGCCGATGCAGGGTCGTCGATGAGTCGGCAGAATCCGCGCGGCCTTGAGTTTTCAGCCAGTTAATCTGCTCACCTTCGCGGCCCGGAATCGCATGGCGATTTGGTGTTTGAAATGCTTCGCTCACGGCTGACAGCCAGTCGCGAGGTCGAAGTGGTCACCAACCTGATCCAACCCGGCGCCCTGCTACCGATCAATGTGGCACAGCCAGGCGCTCCCGCAAGTGGGAACGGCTCGGGATCCTTTGGTTCGGCGTTGCAAATCGCGGTAAATGGCACTGCACCCGTGGTGGCAAGTTCGACGGCCAAGGGCGAGAAACAGCCAAACATTTTTCCCGAAGTAAAGAGCGCGCAGAGCCTGCAGCAACTCTTCGCTCCATTGATCGTGCCTCCGGTTTCCGCTGCACCGCTTCCGGCTCCGAAGATCGCAAGTCCTGCTTCGCCGCTCTCCGCTCTGCCCGGCAGGGTTGGTAAGCGTGACGGCACAAAGCCGCAGAGCGACGAACCCTCTGCCGCCAGCGACCGCAACCGTCAGCCGACAAACATTCCGCGATCTTCTCCGGCGGAAGCTCCGGGCATTCTTGGCGATGCGCCGCCGACATCCGGAAACTCAGTCGTCTCGGTGCAAGCGAACACTCCCGAGACCAATCCCAACATTTCCACGAATCCATCCACCATCTCGTCGTTTTCGCCCATGGCGGTTCCCAACACGGGTTCGGGCAACGAAGTTCCATTGCCAGTCTTGTCCGTCGCAAACATCGCAGCTGACCCTCTGGCTCGATCACTCGTCGCTCAACCAGTCTCCAATCCCGAGTCAATCGCAGCGCAAGCTCCAGACACCCCCGTAGCAAAAGCGCCGGCAGCAAGCGTAACGCCCCCGAAAGCTGCGTCGGGCAGCCAAATCAATCCGGCGCAGCTTGCACAAATGCAAGCCGCCTTGATGCCGTCACCAAACGTCGGGACGCCGTTGCCGGCAACAAGCCCTCAACCTAAATCGAATCTTCCGGCCGCAAACCAGCCGCAAGTCTTAGATACCGAGGCGCGCCGGGTAGGGTCGTTACCGCTGCAAAATCGGATTTCGAATGTTTCGCCGCTACCCGCGCTCCCGGTCGTGATTGCAGACACACCTGCATCGCCACAGTTCTCAAGAGCGATGTCAAATCCGGTCCCACTCAAAACTGGCGCGACAACGCTCACCTCCCCAATTGTCGCTTCTGCGAAAGGCTCCCAAGGAACGAAAGCGTCGCAGGACGCGGATGATACTGCAAACCCAGATCATCCCACTCTGCCGGATCATCCCACTCTGAAAGAGAAGACGCAGGTTCCCGACAGTCCAAACCCTCTAGCTCCTCCGGCAGCCTCAGTTGCAGACAGCCCCGCAGCGCTAGCACAAAGCGGCGCCCGGCCGGACACTCTGCCGACTGCAACTTCGGTGGTGGTAAGTCCGCCATCGAGCGTCACAAACTCAGGCACCCAAGCTCCCGCGGCCGGCCCGGCGGAAATGCAGGCCCCGCATCCGATTCAGGCGCCCGTCGATACCGCAGCCACTGGCGCCAGTTCGTTGCAAGCCGCACGCGTGGTCGAGGGCGTCGCGCAATCGGAGATGCACATTGGGTTCCGCACTCCGGCCTTTGGCAGCGTAGAAGTGCATACCGCAGTACGCGATACTCAGTTGGGTTTGGCGGTGAGCAGCGAACGTGGAGATTTGCGCGGGTTACTCGCCCAGGAAGTCCCCGGCTTGCAGGCGGTGTTTCATCAACAAGGCCTGCAATTCGATCAGATTCGTTTCGTGACCGCCGGCGGCGGGACCGGAACCGGCTTTTCCGCCGGCTCCAATTCCCAATCGAATTCGCAGGGAAATGGGCGCAGCCCGCAATGGTTCCCGCAACCGGCGGCGCCTGAACCCGACCCCGCAACCTCAGAGATCCGGATCGGCATCACCAGGCTGAGCATTCATGCCTGAGGCAAGATTCAAACACGCATATTAGGAGGCAATGCAATGAACGTGGCTCCCGTACCAACCAACACCATTCTTCCAGAATCAAACCCGATTCCGAGCACAAGCGCCTCAGCCACCAGCACGGCGGCGGCGAATGCATCAGACCCGATCGATACGCAAGGCATGTTTATGCAACTGCTGACCGCGCAGGCTCGAGAACCAGAGCCCGCTCGATCCGGTTGACCCGGAACAATTCACTTCCCAACTGGTGGAGTTCAACATGCTCGACCAGTTGTCCCAGATTAACCAAACGTTACAAACTGCGTTGACGCCGCAAAGCGCGACCACTTCGGCAGCCAGCGGCACTTCGAATCCGTCCACTCTAGGAGCAATCTAATGCCAAATTTTTCCATCCCCCTTTCCGGACTGACGGCTGAATCAACCGCCCTCTCCGCCATCGCCAACAACCTTGCCAACCAAAACACCACCGGATACAAGGACACCCAGGTCCTGTTCAGCGATCTGTTCTACCAGAACCTGGGCACCACCGGCTCCGGAGATCCCATTCAGTTGGGCGCCGGGGCGGAAGTCGGATCCATGCCTTCCAACTTCACGCAAGGCAGCGTGAGTTCAACCGGGGTGCCGACGGATGTCGCCATCCAGGGCAATGGATTCTTCGTGGTGCAACAGGACGGAGTCACCAGCTATACTCGCGCCGGCAACTTTTCGGTGGACCAAAACAACTTTCTCGTCACTTCCGACGGTCAGCAGGTGCTCGGATACCCGGCAGTGAACGGAGTAGTGAACACCGGCCAAGCGATTGCACCGGTGCAGCTGGGGGCGGGAACGATCAGCCCACCGACTCCGACCAGCGAAGTCCAAATCCAAACCAATCTTGATGCCACCGCGACCGCAGGCAGCGCCGACGGCACCTATTCAACCCCGGTGACCATTTACGACTCTCTCGGCACCCCCCACACTCTGACCTTCAGCTTCACCAACACCGCGGCCAACACCTGGACCTACTCGCTTTCCATCCCCTCGACCGATCTCAATCCGCTGTCTCCGGCCGGCGGAGGCCCCCCGGTTCCGCAAAGCGGCATTCTGGCAACCGGCACCCTCACCTTTAACGGTAGCGGTGTGCTCACCAGCCCATCCTCCAACGTCACCGGAATTACGGCGACCTCCCTGTCCGACGGAGCCAATGATTTGACTTTCAATTGGGACTTGTTCAACGGAACCACTCCGGTGATGACTCAGGTCGCCGGCCCGAGTAGCACCTCTTCGACCCAGCAGGACGGCACCAGTGCCGGGACCCTGACCAATTTCAGCATCGGCGCCGATGGCACGATTACCGGTTCCTTCACTAACGGGACCACAGCGGCGTTGGGCCAGGTGGCCTTGGCCGGATTTGCCAACGATGACGGATTGGAACAGGTGGGCAGCACCGACTACACCCAGACCTTGGCTTCAGGGCAGGCGGTGATTGGAACTCCGGGGACGGGCGGAAGGGGCAGCCTGGCGGGAGGGTCACTCGAGCTTTCCAATGTGGACATCTCCACCGAGTTCGCCAACCTCATCGTGGCGCAACGCGCTTTCGAAGCCGATGCCAAAGCCGTCACTACCTTCGACCAGATCACTCAAGACACCATCAACCTGAAACAGTCGTAGGCACCCGGTGCGCGTCCCGCCCTCGACGCTGAGGGCGGGACCTTTTCTGTGAATGGTCTAATGAACGTGCTCTAAGCTCCGCACCACGAGAAATCACTCTCGGCCGCGATGCGGCCCGCGATACCCGCGCCTGACAACAAGTTCGCAACCCTCACCTTCGATCTTGGCTCCGGCAAGCCACGTGCATCACTTCCCATGATTGGAATTGGTGGCTGTCCGCTCTGTGCTGCCTGCCCGTGCCCGCTTGCGAAGTGCAAAAGCGGACGGAAACGGGAAGTCGGATTCTGATCCGGGACTATGGCGACTGGAACTGCTCTACCGGCGATGACCGAAAGCAATCCTGCGACCAGCTCTGAGGCTTGGGCTCACGCACTTCTGTTGCTCTGCAAGTTGACGGTGGACCTGCCGCTTCAGCGATTTACGGTGGCCGACATGTTGCGCTTGCAGAAAGAATCGGTGATCCGCGCCCATTGGCGCGTAGGGGCCGATGTCCCTTTGCGGGTAAATGGCACGCTGCTTGCCCATGGGGAGTTCGAGGTTGCGGGCGAGCATTTGGCTATTCGCTTAACCGAACTGGTCTGAGGCCGAGCAAGCTGGAGGTAGAACCATGAAGCACAGAACAGAGTTTTTCCGATCGGGTAGCGATGGCTTGCGCCGCATTTGGCGGTGGTTGGTAGTTCGCAGCCCCCGATGGAGTGCACGCCGCCAGCGGCAGCTGCGCTTGTGCGAGAACCTCGCGCTCGGCGAGCGGCGATTCCTGAGCATAGTTGAATGTGGCCAGCAGAAATTTCTAGTCGGCGGAGGCGCCCACGCCGTGGCCATGCTGGCGGAACTGAGCGAACCGTCAAGCTCCGCTTCGAAGAAAAATAGCGAGGATGTTCCCACCTACAAGCTTGTAAACGGAGCTTACCAAAGATGTGCGCTGCCGTTGCGGTCAGACAAAATCCGCGGGAGCTCGCCATGGGTCTGAGGACGTCGCTGTCCGGAATGCTCGTGCTAGTGCCCGCCAACGCTTGGGCAACGCATCCGCGACCCGACGCGGGAATCAGCTTCGGAGTGGGAAACGCCACCGGTTCGGTGCCCTGGAACATCGTGGTGGTGCTCACCCTGCTCACCCTATTGCCCGCGCTGTTGCTGGCCATGACCCCGTTCGCGCGCCTGCTGGTGGTGTTTCATTTCTTGCGTCAGGCTCTGGGAACCCAGACCACACCCAGCAACCAGACCTTGATCGGCCTGGCTCTCATTCTCACCCTGTTTCTTATGCAACCCGTCATGGCCACGATCGAGCGCACCGCCATCCAGCCCTTTGAGCAGGGACAAGTGGATGCCGTGGGCGCAATCGAACTGGGAGCCGGACCGCTGCGCCAGTTCATGCTGCGCTATGCCCGGCAGAAAGATCTGGCCTTGTTTCTGGAACTGGCGCAACAGCCCCGCCCGGCGCGGCCGGAAGATGTGAGCATGCGGGTGGTGGTGCCGGCTTACATTCTGTCCGAACTCAAAGCCGGGTTTCAGATCGGAGCGGCGCTCTATCTCCCGTTCCTGGTGGTGGACATGGTGGTGGCAGCCATCACCACCTCGGTGGGCATGCTGCAACTGCCGCCGGTCGTGATCTCGACCCCGCTCAAGATTCTTTTGTTCGTGATGGTGGATGGCTGGAACTTGCTGGTGGGTTCGCTGCTGAAAAGTTTTTCCTGAGGAAGGCAATGTCCGCACAACAAACCGTAGCTCTGGCCCGGGCCACTCTCGAAACCGCGCTGTTCATGGCCGCACCTCTCTTGGTGGTGGCCACGCTGGTCAGCCTGCTCATCAACATCGGGCAAGTGCTGACTTCGCTGCAGGAGCCGACGCTCGCGACCGTTCCTCGTTTGGCGGCGGTGGCCACCGCCCTGTTCCTGCTGCTGCCCTGGATGGTGCGCCGGCTTGCAGTGTTCACCGTCATGTTGTTTTCCGACTTCCGGCCTTATCTGCACTAGGAGAAACATGGGAATCCTCCATCTCGATGCGGTGGTGATGGCGGCGCTGCTGGTGGGGCTGCGAGTGGGCGGGCTCATGCTGTCTGCACCCTTCTTGAGCAACCCGGGCATACCGCTTCCCCAAAAGGCCGGACTCGCGTTGGCGCTGACAGCGCTGCTCTATCCGCTCAGCGGTCACCTCGCCCTCGCTCCTGGCAAAGTGGGCTGGGTGGAGGTGGCGATGGCCGAAACTGGCATCGGAATGCTGCTGGGATTGGCGGCACAGTTCGTGGTGGAGGGCGCGCAAGTCGCAGGACAGTTGGTGGGATTTCAGGCGGGATATTCCCTGGTCACGCTGCTCGATCCCCAGACCCAGGCCGACACTCCCGTGATGTCGACCTTTTTCGAAATCATCGCCCTGCTTTTTTTTCTGCAACTCGGGGTCGACCACTGGTTGTTACGAGCCTTGGCCGCGAGCTTCACCTATCTGCCCGCGGGCGCAGGCCTCGCCCGCTTAAAGACGGGAGCCAGTCTGTTACAGGCGGCGGGAGGAATCTGGCTGCTGGGCATGCAACTGGCGGCGCCGGTGGTGGTGGCCACGATGGTGATCGATGTCGGACTTGCCTTCCTGGCCAAAGCCTCGCCGCAGATGCCCATCCTCTTTGTCGGGCTTTCCGTCAAGACCATGCTGTCGCTGCTGGTTCTGGCCGGCGGGCTGCTGCTGTGGCCGCAGATCTTCGAGACCCGATTCGCCGCCACTGTCGGACTGGGTGAGCGGTTGCTGCACGAGGTTCGCTAGGCAACATGGCCGACCAGAATAAGACCGAACAGGCGTCCCCGCGCAAGCGGCAGAAGGCCCGCGAACAAGGCCAGGTGGCGCGCAGCCGCGACCTGATTTCAAGCCTCGCCGTCCTGGCCTGTGTGTTGCTGCTAGCGGCCGAAGTGCCCGTCTTTGCCGAACAGTGGCAGGGGTTGCTGCGCCACACTTTGAGCGCTGCGACCGCCGGCGATCTGGAGAACCAGGTTCCCCTGGAGGCTCGGCTCACGAGCCAGGTTTTCACTGCCGTGGGTTGGGTGGTGGGACTGAGCTGGATGGCTGCGGTCTTGGGCGCGGTGGCGCAGGGTGGCGTGGTATTTGCGCCCAGCGCCCTGCAACTCCAGGCTTCACGGCTCAGCCCCGCTTCGCGCCTGCAACAGCTTTTCTCTCTGCCCTCTCTCGGGAAGCTGGTCAAGTCCCTGGTGCCCGGCGCCGCCATGGTTTATCTGACTGCGGCTCTGTTGCGCCGGGAGTGGCCGCATCTGCTGCATTTGTCGCGTTTGAGTGTTCGCGCCATGGCGGCTTACGAATCGCGGGATTTGTTCGAGGTGGCCTGGAAATCGTCCTTGCTGCTGCTGGCCTGGTCGGCGGTCGATTATGGCCTGGAGCGGCACAAGCTGTCGACCGACCTGCGCATGAGCCGCCAGGACCTGCGGGACGAATACAAGGAGACCGAAGGCCACCCCGCAGTGAAGGCCCGCATTCGCCGCTTGCGACGGCAGGTGCGCCGCCGCCAGATACTGGATGACGTCAAGCGCGCTTCGGTGGTTATCACCAACCCCAACGAGTTTGCCGTTGCCCTCGAATATCGCCCGCTGATGCCGGCTCCCAAAGTGGTCGCGAAGGGGCGCAACTTGCTGGCCCAGCAGATCAAGCAGGCGGCACGCTGGCATGGCATTCCGCTGGTCGAGAATCCCCCGCTGGCGCATGCGCTCTATCGCGCGGTGGAAGTCGGGCAGTCCATTCCCCCCAAGCTGTACGCCGTGGTGGCGGCGGTGCTGGCCGCTATCTACCGGGCGCAGACGCGCGCCGGCGAGGCCGCGGGAAAGGAGCGTGCCTAGGCCATGGCAGCCACCGCCCCCAATTCGTTAGTGCCCGCCCGCAACCCGGTGGTGGAATGGGCCGTTCCGGTGGCGGCGGTGGCGCTGGTTTTCGTGATGCTGGTGCCGGTGCCCGTCGTTCATCCTCGATTTGTTGCTGGCGACCAGCATCGCCATCTCTGTGCTGGTGTTGCTCTCCGCCATCCAGATTCTCCGTCCCGCGCAGTTCTCCGTGTTTCCCAGTCTGCTGCTTTTGCTGACTCTGTTCCGGCTCTCGCTCAATCTGGCGTCCAGCCGCCGGATTCTGCTGCACGGCAATGAAGGCGCCGCCGCCGCCGGGACAGGTGATTGAGGCCTTCGGGCAATTTGTGGTCGGCGGCAACTATGTGGTCGGCTTCGTGCTGTTTCTGGCCTTGATCGCGATCCAGTATATCGTGGTGAGCCACGGCGCGGTGCGCACCGCCGAGGTCACTGCGCGTTTTACCCTCGATGCCTTGCCGGGCAAGCAGATGGCGATCGACGCCGACCTCAACGCCGGCTTGATCGATGAAGCCGCAGGCCCGGGCCCGCCGCGAACAGGTGGCCCGCGAAGCCGAATTCTACGGCGCCATGGACGGCGCGGCGCGCTTCAATCAGCGCGACGCGCTGGCGACGATGCTGATCACCGCGGTCAACATCGTCGCCGGATTTCTGATCGGAGTCTTCCAGCTCGACATTCCTTTTCGCGAGGCGCTCAAGACTTACACCGTACTGACCGTGGGCGACGGCCTGGTCACTATGATCCCTTCGCTGCTGGTGTCGATGGCGGGCGGCATCGTGGTCACCCGCGCTTCCTCCGGCACCACGCCTGGCCACCGACCTTGGACGGCAGTTGTTCTCGCGACGGCCGCCGCTGTTCATCGCGGCCGGGGTAATGATGCCCTGGCGCGCGGTTCCCGGACTTCCAAAATTTTCCTTTCTTCTCTCTGGCGGCCCTGGTAGGCACTCTGGCTTGGCGTACCCCCCCAAGCCTGCCACGACAAGCCGGGCGCGGACGGCGAGATTGCGGGCAAAGAGAAGAAGCCGGCGGAGTGAGACTCTCGAAGATCTGCTCAAACTCGATGAACTCAGTCTCGAAGTGGGCTACGCGCTGGTGCCGCTCGTGGACGCACAGCGCGGCGGCCAGATGCTGGCGCGGGTTCAGCGCCCTGCGCGGCAACCTCGCCCAGCAACTGGGCTTCATCGTGCCCCCGGTGCACATCACCGACAACGCCCGCCTCAAACCCCACGAGTATGTGGTCTCGTTGCGCGGAGTGGAAATCGCCCGCTGGGAAATGCACCCCGATTCTCTGCTGGCCATCAGTTCCGATGCTATGCCTCCGCCGCTCGCCGGCATCCCCACCCGCGAGCCCGCATTCGGAGTCTCGGCGCCAGTGGATCGTTTCCGGTCTGCAGAGCGAGGCCTTGGCCAAAGGCTATGCCGTCGTGGACCAGACCTCGGTGCTGGCCACGCATCTGGCCGAGATCATCAAACAGCACGCCGCCGAACTGCTGACCCGGCAGGAGGCCAAACGACTGCTCGACCGGGTGGCGGAAAGCCATCCCAAGCTGGTCGAGGAGCTGGTGCCCAAACTGCTCAGCTTGGGAGAAGTGCACAAGGTGTTGCAGCAGTTGCTGCGCGAGCAGGTCTCGATCCGCGATCTGGGGACCATTCTGGAGACTTTGATCGACACCGCCGCGGTCAGCAAACACCCGGTGCTGCTGGTCGAAGCGGCGCGGCAAGCCCTGGGACGCGCGCTGGTGCGGCCGCTGCTCGAAGAAAACCAGTTGAAAGTCGTCACCCTCGACCACAGCATCGAGGAGGAGCTTAGCCGCGCCTTCAGCGCTTCGTCCTCGGCTACCGCAACCGCCGGGTTGCAGCCGTCGCTGGTGCGGAGGGTGCTCGAAGGGCTGCGGCGCCTGGCCGGCGAACAGGTCGCGGTCGCCAGTCCAGTGCTGCTGTGTTCCACCCCTGCCCGTTTTCACCTGAAGCGTCTGCTGGAGCCTTTCTTGCCCAAGCTGGTTGTGCTTTCGCCAGGTGAAATTCCCCCGGTGGTTTCGGTGCAGTCGCAGGGGGTGGTGAAGTGAGGTCCGGTGGGAAGCAGCAGCCTCGGAGGGAGGGAAAGGTCTATGCAGGAAGCCAGCAAGCAAGCCAGTAAGCAAGCCTACGCTTCCTGGCAGAGCGAGGAAGAGCGGGAGCGTCTGCTGCTCGAGCAGCTGCCGCAAGTGCGTTACATTGCGCGCCGCATTCATGAGCGCCTGCCCCGGCATGTCCCTTTCGAAGACCTGGTGCATGCCGGAGTGATCGGACTGATTGATGCCTTGCATAAATTCGACCGCAGCAAGCTGGTGCAGTTCAGTTCCTACGCCAAGTTTCGCATTCGCGGCGCCATTCTCGACAGCCTGCGGGAGATGGATTGGAGTCCGCGCGACCTGCGCCGCAAGGCCCGGCAACTGGAGGAGACCCACCACCGCTTATGCGCAGAACTGGGGCGCAATCCGAGCGAGCAGGAACTGGCGGCGGGCATGGGTCTCGATTTGTCGGGGTTGCAGTCGCTGCTGGGGGAAATCGATGGCCTCGAAGTCGGCAGCTTGCGGGTGGTATCGCCGCGCGATGGCGCAGAAGAAGACCTCTGCGAATACCTGCCCAACGATCCCGAGGACACGCCCTTGCTCGAATGTCTGCGCTCGGAGATGAAGGAGTTGCTGGCCCGCGCCATCGAGGAGCTGCCGGAAAAGGAACGCCAGGTGCTGGCCCTTTACTATTTCGAAGAACTGACAATGAAGGAAGTGGGAGCGGTGCTGGGAGTGGGAGAGTCCCGGGTCTCGCAGATCCATTCGGTGGCGGTGGTCCGCTTGCGCGCCCGGCTGGCGGAACTCACCCGGCTGCACCCGCAAAGCGGGCGTTCGGCGGGCGCGGGCGGCGGAGTGTAAGAAGCCTTGGAGGCAGGATGGAAAAAGTTCTCAATCAAGCAGAAATTGATGCCATGGTCCGGGCCGCCCGCGGAGGTGCAGCCGAAGCGGCGGCCAAACCGGTGGTGGTCGCTCCGTGGGATATACGGCAAGCCGGCCAAATGGGGCGGGAGCAAGTGCAAGCCATCAGCGACCTGCATGAAGCCTTTGCCCGCAACCTGACCCATGCCGTGGCCGCCTATTTGCGTGTCGCCTTCAAGGCGGCGCTGGTGTCGGCCGAGCATCTGGCCTACCGGGAATTCCTGCAGCGGGTTCCGGAGGTGACTTACCTCGCGACCTGCACGCTGGCGCCGGTAGGGGCGACCGCGCTGTTGCAGCTCGATCTGACCGTAGCTTTTCCCCTGATCGATGTGCTGTTGGGCGGAGAAGGCCGGGGCAAGCTCCCGGAACGGCAGATCACCGGCATCGAAGAGCAGATCCTCGAAACCGTGATGCGCATCATCGTGCGTGAACTGCAAGCGGCATGGCAGATTCTCGGCCTGCAATTTGCCTTCGAAGAACGCCAGCAAGCCGCTCAGTTACAGCAGCTGATGCCGGCCGAGGAGCGGACGCTCTCCCTGAGCTTCGAACTCACCGTAGCTGAGAGCCGGGGGACGCTGAATCTGGTCTTTCCTGCCATCGTCTCCAACGCCTTGCTGCGAAAGATGGCGGCCGACCTGAACCGCACCCGGCGCCGCATTCAGCCGGACTCGGAGCGGGTGCGCGCCCGCTTGTTGGAATGCCCCCTCACCCTGGAGCTGGGGGTAAGGATTCCGAACCTCCCGGTAGCCGAGCTGATGCGTCTGTCTCCGGGCCGGCTGCTGCCCTTGCACACCTCGGCCGAACAGCCGGCGGAATTGCAGGCTGCCGGACATGCCCTGTTCATCGCCATGCCGGCGCGGCGTGGCGCCGACCGAGTGGCGCAAGTGGTCAAGCTTTGCCCGCTTGAGCAGTCCGGGGAAACGGCGTTATGACCGGCGAACCAACGGCACCACTTCCGGTCTCTCCACCGGATGGTGGCGCTCGCCAGTTTTCGCAGGCATGGGCCGACAGCCTGGCTCAGGTGCTGGGCCAAATTGCGGGCGCACCCCTGGCGGTCGAGAATCTGGCGGAAATGCCAGTGGAAGTTCCGGCATCCGATGCCAACGACCTGCAACTGGTGGTAATAACCGCGGGAGCGCTACGCGGTGAAATGAGTCTGCGGATTCCCAAGGTGTCAGCTCTTGGCGTGGCGCGCCTCTTCCTAGGGGAGCCTCAGGATGACGGGACCGAACTGCAGCCCGATCACCGCCAGGCGCTCGAGGAACTGGTGCGCCAGGTGGCTGGGCATGTAGCCACCGCGGTGAAATCTCGCTGGGGAGAAGTGCAATTCCAGGTAGAGACAGCAGCGGCACCGTCGTGGGCATCCGGCGCCAGCGGCTGGCTGGGTTCGACTGCGTCTAAGCCGTGCCCCGTCTGGGTGGAGTGGAAGTTAAGTGCAGCATTGCATAGCGGGCTGGTGTCTGCATCGCACGCGAAAGCGGATGTGGCCGCCCAGGCTCTCGCCTCAGCCACCCCGCCCGCCACGCCTGGTCCCGTGGCCGAGGGCAATCTCGCCTTGCTCATGGATGTGGCGCTCGAAGTTACCCTGCGATTTGGAGAGCGCAATCTGCTGCTGCGCGAGATCCTGGAACTGGGCGCGGGGTCGGTGGTGGAACTGGATCGCAAAGTCGGGGAACCGGCTGACCTGCTGTTGGACGGCAGAATCGTGGCCCGCGGCGAGGTCGTGGTGGTGGACGGCAACTACGGCTTGCGCGTGCTGGAACTAATGTCTCCAGCGGCCGTAGCCCTGCGAGGCGAAGCCTAGCATGGCCAGTGCGCCCATCTGGACCTCATTTTTCCGCAATCACTGCGATGGCGCAGTTCAACCCTGCGGAGAACCTGACTGCACTTTCAAACGCAGGCTGTGGAGGCGATTCCGATGGCGTCACAGCACCATCCGCTTTCATGGTTCGGTATATTGCGCTCCCGGATGTTTCGAATCCGCGGCCCGACACTATCTTGCCCGGCTTTGCACCACTGCGCTTTCCGCCCCTCCGGTGCGCCACCGTGTGCCGCTTGGTTTACTGATGATTTCCCGCGGTCAGCTGACCAACCCACAACTGCGGTCAGCTCTCGAGGCGCAGCGGGTCCACGGCCATCACCGTTTGGGGGAATGGCTGGAAAAGCTGGGTTTTGCCACCGAGCAGCAAATCACGGCGGCACTCGCGCGGCAGTGGGCCTGCCCCGTGCTGACTCCCTCGGCAAATTGTGATCCCGGTTGTACCCGGCTGCTCCCCTACCACCTGTTGGAAAACTCCCGCATGTTGCCGGTGCAATTTGTATCCGCGACCCGCACTTTCCACCTCGCGTTTTGTGACGGCATCGACTACGTCGCGCTCTATGCGATTGAACAGATGCTCGATTGCCGTACCCAGCCCTGTCTCGCCACTCGAAGTGCTGTCGCCCAAGCCTTACAACAACTGGGGCACGAACGCCGCTCCGGAGATATGTTGTTCGAGGGCTGGCGAGAACCTTCCGACCTGGCTCGGATTACCTGCGGATATGTGCTTAAGCTCGGCGCATCAGATGTGCGCCTGGCGGGCTACGGAAGTTTCATTTGGGCGCGTCTTTCCAGTGGGCAGGACATTGCCAATTTGCTCTTCCATCGGCCCCCGAACATCTCACCGCAAGCGCCTCTGGGTTTTGAGGCTCCCTCCGGTCGGTCGCCGGTCGCTGAGTAAAGTATGTTCGTGTCCCGCCGATGGAACTAATGACAGCAGAGAACCCTGAACACTCGCGTTGGTCAATGGACGACAGACTGGCCTCTCGGGCAGCAGGTCGCTCACCTCGGAGACCCATGGAAAAAGTTCGTGCGCTTATCGTCGACGATTCCTCGGTGATGAGGAAAATTGTGGAACGTTCGTTACGCCAGGCCGGCCTGGACCTCGCTGAGGTCAGGGAAGCCGGCAACGGCGCGGAAGGATTGGGAGCTTTGAAGGACAGCGGCGTCGATCTCATTCTGTGCGACATCAACATGCCGGTCATGGATGGGATTGAATTCCTGCGCCAGCTTCAGGGTCAGGAACACGCGAAAGGCGTTCCGGTGGTCATGATCACCACGGAAGGAAGTGAATCCCATGTGGTCCAAGCTCTCTCGATCGGCGCCCGCGGCTACATCCGCAAGCCCTTCACCCCCGAGCAAGTGAAAGAACACGTGATCCCACTTTTGGAAAACAGGAAATGAACGTTGCCAATCACGCAGCCACCGCCGCCAATCCCTTGCAGGAGTGGCAGCCCTTATTAGAATTGGCGGCCCGGGAAGTATTTGAGATCATGCTGGGCTGCAAATTGGAGGGCGCAGCGGAAGCGCAATCCGCGCCCGGTGAACTCACCGCCATGGTCGGTCTGGCGGGCCAGCTTTGCGGCCTCGTCACCCTGCGCTGCTCCGTCAAAGCGGCGGCATCGATGGCGTCCCTCATGCTCGGCGCAGAAATCCATCCGGGTGACAGGCAAATGTTCGATGCCATCGGCGAAATCGCCAACATGATCGCCGGTAACTTTAAGAACAAGCTGACGGGTATCGCAGACAAATGTGTATTGTCAGTTCCCACTGTAATCAGCGGTTCCGACTATAGTTGCCGCTCTATGGCCGACAGTGGCCCCTTGCAGATATCGGCCCTCTTCGAAGGCTCTCCACTGACCATCGCCGTGGAAGTTCACAGCTAACCTCCAGGCCGTTCCGGCATCTGTTGCCCGCTCGGTGCGTATCCTCAGGCAAAACTTTCCCTACGCCCCCACCCGCCGCCCTTCGATTCACCTTCCAAACACGAGAATCCAGTGCTGCTCTTATTTATCGCTGGTCACAAGAGTCTGTTGGTGCGCGGCGTGCTCAAGCTCCGGTGGAGAAGCAAAGTGGACAGTGGATACTACGCAGCTTGCGCGGGACTCAGTGCACAGACTCAGGCCCTGGATCTTATCGCCAACGACGTCGCCAATCTTAATACCACCGGCTATCGTGGGCAGCAGCAAACGTTTCAGTCCCTGGTGGCCAGCGCATCCGGAGAATTGTCCAATCCGCTGAACCGCGCCCTCAATGACTTCAACGTACTTGGCGACACCCAGACTGACTTAACCCCCGGCACGCTGCAAGCCACCGGCAATGCCCCCGACTTGGGCATTGAAGGCGACGGGTTCTTCGTAGTGAAAACCAAGGCTGGGCCGGTACTCACGCGAAACGGCAACTTTCAGATCTCAACTTCCGGCGAACTGCTGACCCAGGCCGGGGACCCGGTTCTGGGCGATCAGGGGCCGATCAACGTCCCCAGCGGCCCGCTTTCGATCAGTGCCGATGGCACGGTATCGGTGAACGGCGCAATCGCCGGCAAAGTACGCCTGGTGGAACTAGCACCCGGCACCTCACCGGTTGCGGTGGGCGCTTCTTACTATTCGGCGCCCGACAAGGCAATGCAGCCTGCCACTCATTCTTCCATCCGGCAGGGCATGCTCGAAGCCTCGAACGTAAATCCGGTGACGGCCGTAGTGGATCTGCTCGCTGATTCAGCGCCGGGCAGAAATGCTGGAGCGCGCGATGTCGGCGTTCTATTCCAACTTCAATAAGGTCGCAGCTAACGATCTTCCCCACGTGTAGGAGAGAACCATGTTTCGAGCCCTGTACAGCGCGGCCAGCGGCATGAGCGCCCAGCAGAATAACCTGGACAATATTGCCAACAATCTGGCCAACTCGAGCACCGCCGGCTTTCGTCAACGGCGTTTGCAATTTCAGGATCTGATCTACCAGAACCTGACCATGCCTGGCGCCGCAGCCACCGAACAAACCACGCTGGTCGCCGGCTTGCAAATCGGCCTCGGGACCCGCACCGCTGCGTCCGAGGTGGTACAACTGCAAGGCGATTTGAGCTCCACCGGCAACCCTCTCGATCTCGCAATTCAAGGCAACGGGTTCTTTCAAGTAACGTTGCCCACTGGCGACACCGCCTACACCCGCAGCGGAGAGTTTCACCTCGACGCAGAGGGCAACGTGGTGACCGCCGACGGCAACCCCCTGATTCCGGGAATCACCATTCCCCCCGGTGTCACTTCCATCACGATCGGTTCCGATGGCACCGTGAGCGTTACTCAGGCCGGACAACAGGCGGCGCAGCAAGTGGGATCGATACAACTGGCACTCTTTCCTAATGCCGGCGGCCTGAACAGTGTTGGCAGCAACCTATTTCTTGCCACCACCGCTTCCGGCGATCCCATCGCCGGAACTCCCGGGGGAAGCGACGGCCTGGGCTCGATTCAGCAGGGCTACCTCGAACAATCGAACGTGGACGTAGTCGAGGAATTTGTGGAGATGATTCTGGCGCAACGCTCCTACGAAGCCAGTTCACGAGTGGTGCAATCGGCCGATGAAATGCTGCAACAGCTCAACAACATCTCGCGCTGAGGATTTGCCATGAAACTTTTACCTAACCATTCGTGGATGAAGTGGGCGCTGTTGGTAGCGCTAGCCATCTGCACGGAATGTAAGGCGGGCGAAACCGTGGTTCTGCTCCAGGCGGCCAGCGTCTCCCGTGAATCCATTCGGCTATCCGACATTTTGCCTACGGAAGCTTCAACCGCCATGCGGCGGGCAGGTGAACAAATTGACCTTGGCCGGGCGCCGCAGTGCCATAGCATCCGTGTCTTTGAGCGATCGGAGATTGAAAGAACAATTTCAGAGTCGCCGCTGCTCGGGATGCTCAGGGTCCTGGGTCCGGTCTCGGTGCAGCGGGAATGCTTTCCTATTCGCCGTGATGCGGTGCAGCAGGTAGTGTCTGAATTCGTACAAGAAAAAGATCTGGCTCTGCCGGAGGCATCGGCGCGGTGGTCGGAGGTCATTGATGCTACCAAAGAAAACCCCGCATTGGAGATCGAGCAGGCGGTTCCCGATCCAGTTCGGTCAGTTCTGCAACTCCGTTTACGCTGTATGGAACCTACCGTTTGTCCTGACTTCTGGGTTTCTGTTCTTATCAAGCAGCGCCCGCACGTTTCTTCTCCTGCAACGATCCTTCTGAAGCAACCTTGGCCGCATCCGGCAATACGGCGCTGGTGAAACCTGGCCAGCGCGCGACCCTGATTTTCGAAAATCTCCGTACTTCGAATTCAGTTGCCGGTCACCTGTTTGCAGCGTGGTATCATTGGGCAATCAAGTCCGTGCCATGGATCCCTCCACTCACCGCGTGTTCCAAGCGGAGGTCACAGGCGCAGGAATCCTGAGGGCGCACTTGTGATTCGAGGATCTATGTCGAAAGGTTTTTGGCTTGCCGGACTGGTCATTTTCTTCCTCGTCCCGTTCGCCTGGGAAAAGCGAAGAAAATTCAGCGCGAAGACTTGGCTGCGTATATCCAGCGCATGCAGCCTCAGGGAGCCGGGATGCCATCCGGCAGTCCCGGGAAGCCTCTGGAGCGACAATGGCCGCCTGGCCTTCCTGACCGGTGACTTCAAAGCGGGACGGGTCGGCGACCTGATCACCATCGTGGTAGTGCACGACACCACCGCGAATAATGCCAACAGCGTCTCCACGGCCCGGACTCTGACCGCCAGTTCCGGCATAACCGCGCTGGCGGGACAGTTGAAAACCACCGGGGTTCAGCAACTCTTCTCGCCCAACTCGTCACAGGCCTTGACCGGGAAATCGCAGGCTTCCACCACTTCCAGCTTGCAAACCACTCTCAGCGGCCGGGTGATGGCTGTGCTTTCAAGCGGCCTTCTCGTCGTGGAAGCGGAACGCGAACTCACCATGAACAACGAGAAGCAAACTGTGCTGGTACGCGGTCTGGTGCGAACCGGCGACATTGGTCCTGACAACACGGTTGCATCCAATGCCATTGGCAATCTGGAATTGGAACTCAAGGGAAAAGGCGTGCTCAGTGATGGCACGCGGCCGCCGAATGTGGTGGTCCGCACCCTGCTGCGGATCATCGGCTTTTAGAGACTGACATGAATCGCATTCTGAATTGCGTTTTATTCCTTCTGCTTCTAGGAGCGCTTCCTGCCGCGGCGGAGGAAATGCAGCGGTCGTTAATTCGCGACGTTGCTTCGGTCGAGGGGGTGCGAGACAACCCTGTCCTCGGCTACGGAATGGTCGTGGGACTCAAGGGCACCGGGGACCGTCAACAAACGATTTTCAGCGTTCAAACTCTCGCCAATATTCTTCAGCACATGGGGGTGCAGATTCCGCCCGCTACTGTGACCGTCAAGAACGTTGCCGCGGTGTTCGTGACCGCGACTCTGCCGCCCTTCGCCACTCCCGGAACTCGCATCGACGTGACCGTCGCCTCTGCCGGCGATGCCAGAAGCCTGGAGGGCGGCGTGCTTCTGCTCACCCCTCTCTATGCCGCCGATGGCAAGACTTACGTTGCCGCCCAAGGCCCACTCACATTGGGCGGTTATAGCGCCGGACGCGGCGGCAACACCAAGCAAGTCAACCACCCCACCGTCGGACGCATCGCCGGCGGCGGAATTGTGGAACGCGACAGTTCCCTCGATCTGCACACTCTGGCGAAGCTTTCCCTGATCCTAAATGAACCGGATTTCAACACAGCCGTAGAGGTGGCAGGAACCATCAACAAAGAATTTGGCAAATCCATCGCCTCGGTCGCCGACAGCCGCCGCGTGGACATCGACAATGCGGCCGCGGGCTCTGGCAGCATTCCCGCGCTGCTCGCTAGGGTGCAAAGCCTGACCGTGGAAGTGCATCATCGTGCGCGAGTCGTGGTCAACGAACGGACTGGCACCGTTGTAATGGGCAAAGATGTTCGGCTGGGCGCAGTCTCCATTTTGCATGGCAGTCTCTCGATTGAAGTGGCAACCGAACTCGCAGTCTCACAACCCAATCCGCTCTCTCAAGGCAAGACCGAGACGTACCGGAACAGACCGTCAAAGCCGGTGAAAGTCCTGCGCGCCGTATCGAATTGACCGAGGGCGCCAGCGTAGAGCAGCTCGTCAACGGACTCCAAACCATCGGAGCAACTGCAACGGATGTGATTGCCATCCTGCAAGCCATCAAAGCCGCGGGTGCTCTCCAGGCTGACTTGGACGTTATATGACGACTGCGCCGGCTCCAATTCATCTCGCTCCCGCCGATCCTGCTGCAGAGCGTGCTCGCAAGATCGCCAAGGCTGCCCGCGACTTCGAAGCAGTGCTGCTCAACACGTTTCTCGGACCTTTAGAGCACACTTTCTCTTCCCTTCCCGGAAAAGAAAACGATGCTGATATCCGACAACTACCAGTCTCTCGGGCATGCAGGCCTTGACCTCGAGCTCTGGCCGCGAAGGGCGGATTGGGCCTTGCGGATATGATCGTCAAGAGCCTGTCGAAGCGAGACCATGCAGCCCCTGCTCATGAGAAAAGCCTCGCGAGAGGTGCTTCTCTCGCGAGGCCTTTCTGAACCTCTGTTCCGTGCGAGAACTCTCGCGCCGGTAATTAGTGTTTCTTTTTTTTCTTCGCAGCCTTTTTCTTGGTTGCCATGAAGTTTTCCTCCGTGAACGATTTTCCCTTGTGAGATTTGTCGAAACAAACCCTGATACGCGAGGTCGCACCGCACTTCCAGTGCGAACGAAACCCTCACCCCAAGATATTGCGGAGTATTGTTTTGAATGTCAACACAATTCTGGCGGTGAAGTTTCACTTTCAGGCGACCCATCGGCTCGAGTGTCGTAGACTTACCTACACCTCCGGCGCACAACTACGCTGAGACCGGGACGTTCGCAGACATTCCACGCGATTGAAGGCGCGTGAGTGGTGAAGCCCGGAGTAAGTGCGAATGGCGGGCAGTCCGAATCTGAAATCTTGAATTCGCGAGGGAGTCCCTTATGCATATCATCAAGTCAGTAGGCGTGTTGTCAGTGGCCAAGATGATGGGATTGATCCAGGCTTGCATCGGAGTGGTTCTGATTCCGCTCTTTCTGTTGGTGGGATTGGCGGGCACGTTCGCGGGCAGGCAGGAATCGCCGTTCGCTGGAATGGTGGGCCTGGTGCTCGCCTTTTGTATGCCGATTATCTACGGCGTCATGGGGTTCATCATGGGGGCGATTGGCGCCGCTCTCTACAACCTTTTTGCAAAATGGATTGGCGGAATCGAAGTGCAAGTCGAGTCTGCTACTCCCAACTGCCGGCTGCATCCATCTGATTTTATGACCGAGTTGCGCAGCACTATCTTGAAGAAGTCCGCCGCCAGTTTCGCGGCCACAAACGTCTCGGCGAAGGCGCGCTCGCCCAATTGAAAGACGAAGAGTTGTTCATGACTCTCGACCCCGAGTCGAATTCTGTTGCGATCATCGTGAAGCATCTGGCCGGCAACATGCGTTCGCGCTCCACCGATTTTCTGACCAGCGACGGCGAGAAGCCCGACCGTCATCGCGACCAGGAATTCGAACTGTCGCCCGAAACCACTCGCGCCGAAATCATGCGCTGGTGGGAGTCAGGCTGGGCATGTGTGTTTTCGGCCATCGAAGCGCTCCGGCCCGAAGATGTGCAGCGCACCGTCACCATTCGCGGCGAGCCGCACACTGTGCTGCAAGCCATCAACCGCCAGCTTGCTCACTATGCGTATCACGTCGGACAGATTGTATTTCTCGCCAAGCATCTCCGCTCGACAAGATTGGAAGTCGCTGAGCATTCCGCGCGGTCAGTCGGAGGAGTTTAATCGCAAGCCGGTGGCAGAGCGGAAGCCCGGGCCGTCAGGTCCTCGGGCGGGCCAAACGTAGACTGTGCTCCTCGGAGTGCTAGAATAGTCCGTTTTGCGATTACTGATCTTGAAACCTATCAGGTGCCCCTGATGTCGAAGACCATGCTCGCCGTCGTAAAGCCGGAAGCTGCGCCCGGTGCGGAAATTCGTGAAGTCAAAGATTCCCGCCTTCGGACCGAACGACGTCCTGGTCAAGGTCAAAGTGGCCTCCATCTGCGGCACCGACCTCCATATTTATGAGTGGGACAAGTGGGCGCAGAACCGCATTCATCCGCCGCTGATTCCCGGACATGAATTCTGCGGCGAAGTTGTGGCCTTCGGCAACGAAGTCACCAGCGTGAAGGAAGGCGATTTTGTTTCCGCCGAAATGCACGTCGCCTGCGGCAAGTGCCTCCTAGTGCCGCACCGGCGAAGCCCACATCTGCCAGAACGTGAAGATCATCGGCGTCGATGCAGACGGGGCTTTTGCCGAATACGTCGTCATCCCGGAATCGAATATCTGGAAGCTTGATCCCGCCATCCCGCAGGAATACGCGTCCATTCTCGATCCCCTGGGCAACGCGGTTCACACCGTGCTGGCCGGCGAGATTGCCGCGAAGACGGTGGCCATCACCGGCTGCGGCCCGATTGGACTTTTTTCTATCGCCGTCGCGCGCGCGGTGGGAGCGGCCGAGGTCTATGCCATCGAAGTCAACGAGCACCGCAGGCGCATTGCCAAAGAAATGAAGGCCGATGTCGTGCTCGACCCGTCGACACAAGACGTGAATGCCATCGTCATGGAACGCACCGGCGGGCTGGGTGTGGATGTGGTGCTCGAGATGGCAGGCCACCCCAACGCCATTCGCACCGCTTTCGACATCGTGCGGCGCGGCGGACGCATCTCGCTTCTCGGCCTGACTTCCAAGCCAATCTCGCTCAACTTTTCCGAAGACATCATCTTTAAGGGCATCACGGTGCAAGGCATCAGCGGCCGCCGCATGTACCAGACCTGGTATCAGATGACCGCGCTGCTCAAGCACGGCAAGCTCGACCTTCATCCCGTAATCACCGATCGCATCGCCATGAAAGATTTCTCCAAGGCCATGGACCGTCTGAAAACCGGCGAATCCAGCAAGATCCTGGTTTTCCCAACGGAAACATGTAAGCGTCTGCTCCTCGCCGCCTGATCGGATACAATCCTGATTCAATGTTGCGCTACTTCACCGCCGGAGAATCGCATGGCGAAGCGCTGGTCGGGTTTCTTTCCGGCATGCCCTGCCGGACTGAAAGTGGACCAGACATTTCTCGACCGCGACCTATGGCGGCGGCAGCAGGGATACGGCCGCGGTGGCCGCATGAAGATTGAACGTGACAGCGCGCATATACTCTCTGGCGTCCGGCAAGGGAAAACCATCGGCTCGCCCATCGCGATTTTACTGGAGAACAAAGACTGGAAGAACTGGCAGGAATCGCTTCCCGTGGAGGAAGGTGATTCGGCGAAGCACAAAGCCGTGAAGTCGCCGCGTCCAGGGCACGCCGATCTGGCCGGAGCGCTGAAATACAACTTTCCCGAAGCGCGCTACGTTCTGGAGCGGGCGTCCGCGCGTGAGTCAGCCGCGCGAGTGGCAATCGGTGGAGTAGCCAAATTATTTCTGCGGGAACTCGGCATAGATGTTCTCAGCCACGTGACTTCAGTTGGCGCAGCGACGATCAAGGGCGAAATTCCCTGGGAGCAAATCGCTGCGCTCGTTCAACGAGACGACGTGCTACTGAACTGTGCCGATCCCGAAACCGAGCAGCGCATGAAAGAAGAAGTCGATCAAGTTCTGAAGACCGGAGATTCCGTCGGCGGCGTTTTCGAAGTCGTCGCGCACAACGTGCCGCCCGGTCTCGGAACCTACGCGCAATGGGACGAGCGCCTCGACGCGCGCCTGGCCGCCGCTGTCATGTCATTGCAAGCGGTGAAAGCGGTGGAGATCGGGTGCGGAATCACCGCTGCCGCTTCCCCCGGCTCCGCCGTGCATGATGAAATAGGTTATGGGGGATCGGACAGGCTCTCAGGTTTTACTCGCAGCCGGAACAACGCCGGCGGAATTGAAGGCGGCGTTTGCAACGGCGAAGACATTCGCGTGCGCGGCTATCTGAAGCCGATTTCCACTTTGCGCCGTCCGCTACAGTCGGTTGATTTCGCCACCCGTGAGCCGGTAAAAGCCGCTTACGAGCGCTCGGATGTATGTGTGGTCCCGGCCGCCGGGGTTGCCGCTGAGGCCATGGTGGCCCTGACTCTGGCGGGCAGCGCGCTCGAAAAGTTTGGCGGCGACTCCATGGCGGAAATGTTGCGCAATTTTCGTGGCTACTGTCAACAATTGAAGAACTACTGAATGATCTATCTCCATCGTAAAGTTTGGTGATCCGGTTCTCGAAAGGCCCGCGGAGCCGGTAACGGTTTTCGACGATGACCTGCGAAAACTGATCGACGACATGTTCGAGTCGATGTATGAAGCCCGCGGAGTCGGCCTGGCCGCGCCGCAGATCGGCATCTCCAAGCGGCTCGCCGTCATCGACATCACTTTCAAAGAAGATCCCGACGCCAAACTGGTGCTGGCGAATCCGGAAATCCTCAGCAAAGAAGGAAAACACACCCAGCCGGAAGGGTGTCTCAGCATCCCTGAGTTTCGTGAACCCGTGACGCGTCCGCAAAAAGTCACCATTCGTGCCCAGGATGCGCACGGCAAGTGGTACGAGAAGACCGGCGAAGACCTGCTGGCGCGGGCGTTTCTGCACGAGACCGATCACTTGAACGGCAAACTTTATATCAGCCACATCAGCGCTCTTAAGCGCGACCTGATGAAGCGCAAAATTCGCAAACTCATCAAAGCCGGGGAATGGAAGTGAAGGATTGAATCATTGAGTGATTGAATCAATGATTCAACGACTCAATGGCTCAATCTCTCAATCTTGTCTTTTGCGGCACGCCTCAATTCGCTGTTCCCACGCTGGAGGCGCTGCTCGCGTCTGGATTTGCCGTCTCTTTAGTAGTGACCCGGCCGGACCGGCCTCGCGGACGCGGCCTGGAACTCGCTGCATCACCGGTCAAGGCGCGCGCAGTCGAGTTGAGATTACCGATCACGCAACCGGAAACGATAAAGAACAACCCGGAGTTTCAGTCACGCCTTTCTTCGCTCCAGCCCGACGCCATCATCGTCGTCGGCTACGGACGCATCATTCCGCCATGGATGCTCGAACTCCCGCGCCTTGGCAACTTCAACCTGCACGCGTCGCTGCTGCCCAAGTATCGGGGTGCAGCGCCTATCCAATGGGCCATCGCCCGCGGCGAATCTGTCACAGGCGTGACCACGATGCGCATCGATTCCGGTCTGGACACCGGCGACATTCTGTTGCAGAAGGAACTTCCCATCAATCCCGAAGACACTTCGGAGACTCTGGCCCCGCGCCTGGCTGCGGTCGGAGCGGAACTGATGATTCAAACCCTGCACGATTTACAAATCGGAAACGTACGGCTGCGCCTGCAAAACAATGCCGACGCGACTCTGGCCCCAGTACTGAAGAAAGAAGATGGCCGGATTGATTTTCATCGTACCGCGCAAGAGATTTGCAATCGCCTTCGCGGCTTTCAGCCCTGGCCCGGCGCGTTTACCGTATTCCGAAACAAGACTTTACAAGTATGGGCAGCTAGGCCTGCCCAAAATGCAATCCCGCTCGCCCAAGTCGCGACCCAAGATGATCGTTTGTTGGTCGGAAGTGGCGAAAACACAGCTGTCGAATTTATTGAAGTCCAGCTCGAAGGCAAGAAGCGTATGACGGCGCGAGATTTTATCCACGGCTACCACCCTACCGCTGGCGAGACGCTGGGCGGATAGAGCAATATCCGGGAATTCATCATGCCCATCTCTCCCGCCCGCGTCGCCGCCTTCGACATTCTGCTGCGGGTTGACCAGGGTGCCTATGCCTCGGAGCTTCTTCATGCATCAGACTACGCGCGCCTTTCTCCTGCCGATCATGGCCTCGCTACCGAACTGGTCATGGGTGTGCTCCGTTGGCGGTCGCTGCTTGACGGCCAGATTGCCCAGCGATCTTCTCTGAAACTGTCCAAAGCCGATCCCGAAGTGCTTACTGCTTTGCGCATGGGGGCTTACCAATTGTTGTATCTGGACCGAGTGCCCCGGCATGCCGCGGTTCACGAAAGCGTGGAACTGGCGAAACGTGCGCGCAAGCGATCTGCTGTGTCTTTCGTCAATGCGATACTGCGAAAGTTTGCTCAGCATTCGACAGTCGCCACAATCGCGATTGAGGGAGTTGCCGCGGAAACGGAGTTGGCTGCATTATCCGCGCATCCGCAATGGCTCGTGCAGCGCTGGGCAAAGACATTTGGTTTGCCCATCGCGCGACAAATCTGCCACTACGATCAGCAAATCCCCGCAACCTATATCAGCCTGCATGACCCTCGACTCGCGAGTGGCCTTGAAAATCAAGGCGTCAAACTCGCGCCCGGCAATCTGCTCTCTTCCGCGCGCCGGGTCATTTCAGGCGACGTTGCCAGAACCGATGCCTTTCGCACGGGCCGCATCGCAATTCAAGACGAGGCCTCACAACTCGTACCCCTGTTACTGGGCAAAGGCTCGCGCATCCTTGACTGCTGCGCCGCACCCGGAGGCAAGACGCGAATACTGGCCGAGCGCAACCCGGAGGCGGCGGTTGTCGCGGTCGAACTTCATCCGCATCGCGCCCGGCTACTGCGTAGGCTGGTTCCCGCCAAAAATGTGCAGGTCGTCACCGCTGACATGCTTGCCTTGCCCGCCGCCGAGCCCTTCGACCGTGTGCTCGTCGATGTCCCTTGTTCTGGCACTGGTACCCTCGCCCGCAATCCGGAGATCAAATGGCGCCTCAGGCCCGAAGATATTCTCGACCTCCAGACTCGTCAACTCGCCATTTTGCAATCGGCCATGCACCGAGTAGCGGGAGGCGGAAGACTTGTGTATTCCACTTGCTCGTTGGAGCCGGAAGAAAATCAGAAGGTAGTCGAAGCTGCGCTCTCCTCTGATTCTTCGTTCCGCCTGCAAGATTGCCGCGAACAACTATGGCAGCTTCATTCCCAGGGAGAACTAACGTGGAACGATCCTGACTCACTCACGCTGGGTCCGTACCTGCGGACCATCCCTGGCGTTCACTCTTGTGATGGCTTCTTCGCTGCAATCCTTCAAAAGAATTAAGCGCTCATTCGACTTGGAAGTTTACCGCGGAACCGGCGACCACCTTGCCACCAGGCGCGGGAGTCTGCGAAATGATGACGCTGGCCGGCGACGGCTGCCGGGCCGGAACTTGAATTGGCGCGCCCGCAGCTTCAGCCGGTGAACCAGCCTCCGTTACCGTCCCAACTTTCAGCCCCGCCGTGCTCAAAACCGCAGTCACGTTCCCCACAGTCTGCCCGATGAAACTTGGCATCACGAAGGCCTGAGGCGAAGGTGGTTCAGATGCCAATAAGCTGATCTTGGGAACCGAAATGCTGCTCGCGCTCGGTGCCGGGTCCTGGGCAATCACTTGATCGGCCTGTGCGCCGGGCAATTGAATGTCGGCTACCGCCTCCACATCCAATCCGCGGCGACGGATATTCAGCTCCGCCGCCCGTTGGCTTTCTCCCAGCACGTTGGGGATTTCCACCCGCTGCGGCCCCATGCTTTGAGCCACGCGAACCTGCCAGCCACGCCGAAGCCGCGTCCCCGCTGGAGGCAAGCTGCGACAGAATTCGTCCTTCCGGCACCTTCGGGCTGTAGTATTGGCGTTCGACCTCAAACTGAAACCCATCGTTTTCCGCCACACGCCGCGCCTCTGCTGGGGTCTTGCCTACAAGATCGGGGACGGCGACTTCGCGGCCGTGTATAGCAGACCGCATTGCCACCAACGCAGAGACCAACGCCACCATCAACAAAATGAGCGCTTGCAGAGCATGCCGAAAAAATGACTTCATAATGCCTTGGTCTTCCCCATCAGTTTCATCTCAGTGCGCCTCTTCTCCCGCCGGCGCATTGTCCGGTGTGTCTTTCTTGGCGGCAACGGGAGGCAGCGCAGGCGGCGGCTCAAACTCTCCCGGGTCTTTTCCCGCCAGCGCAACTTTCATGAAGTCCATCCAGATGGGCAGCGCCGCGTGTGCTCCAGTTTCCCTCGCCCCCAGTGACTTCTTTTCGTCGTAGCCGACCCACACGCCTGTCGTCATCGATGGAGAGAATCCTATGAACCAGGCATCCGTGAAGTCGTTGGTCGTCCCAGTTTTCCCTCCCAGAGGATACTTCATGCCGGCGGCTGCAATGCCGGTGCCATGCTGCACCACCTCCTGCAACATCGAGGTCATGATGCGCGCGGTGCGAGCGCTGATCACGTCCTTCACTTCGGGAAAATCTTCTTCCAGCACTCGGCCTTCATAGTCGGTCACCTTGGTGATATACCGCGGTATGACTCGAACTCCGTCATTGGGAAAAACGCTGAAGGCGGATGTCTGCTCGAATAAAGTCACCTCGGCAGCCCCCAATGCGACCGGCAAATAAGGCGGCATATTCGACGTGATTCCGAAGCGATGGGCGTAGTCGATGACCGTTTTGATTCCGAGGCCGTCCGCGATTTTTAGCGCCGGAATGTTTCGCGACTGGGCCAATGCCCTCCGCAGCGTAATGGTTCCTTCGAATTTCTCGTCGTAATTATGTGGGATGTAGGGACCGGACGCCGTCTCAAACGTCACCGGCGCGTCGAGAACCGTATCGTCAGGATTTGCACCCTGATCGATAGCCGCGGTATAAACGTACGGCTTAAAGGACGACCCCACTTGCCGCAGGGCCTGCGTGGCGCGGTTAAACTTCGATTCTTCAAAGTCCCGCCCGCCCACCATGGCTTTGATCTCTCCCGTGGCGTTGTCGATCGCCATGAGCGCCCCTTGAGCGCCAGAGTCCTCTTCCAAACTAACCCGCGCTTTTCCATCGGGGTTGAGAGAGAGAATTTTCACGTACACCATCTCGCCGGGCGTCAGAATATCCGGGAGCTTGCGATGGGTCCAGGCAGCATCGGATTGCGAAAGAGTTGCCACGTATCGGCCGAACTTAATCTCTGCCGAACCTGGCCCAACCGCCAAAACCAAAGCATGAACATATCCGTTGACTTCGGGCTCGTCTTCCCAATCGGGATGCTGGTAGCCGGCCAGCGTCAGGTTCTCCTCCAACACATTCTCCAGATGCCCTTTCCACCCGTGGCGGCGTTCATACGCGGCCAGGCCATCGAGCACGGCGCGATTGGCGGCGCGCTGCAAATCCATGTCCAGCGAGGTGTACACCCGTAATCCGCCCTCGTGAACCTGGTCGGCGCCATATTTATTTTCCAGATAGCGGCGAATTTCCTCCACAAAATACGGTGCGAGCGAGTTCGGGTCGTGCTGCAACTTCAACTCGACGGGCTGGTTGCGTGCCTCATTGGCCCGCTGCGCGGTAATCTTTCCATCCTCCTCCATCGCGCTGATCACCAGGTTCCGCCGCTTCAGGGCACGGTCGGGATGGTTAATGGGGGAATACAGCCCGGGTGCTTTCGGCAAACCGGCCAGCAGCGCCGCTTCATCGAGCGTGAGTTGTTTGGCTGGCTTGCTGAAGTAATATTCCGACGCAGCTTCGAATCCGTAGGCGCCGTGCCCCAGAAAAATCTGGTTGGCATACAAAGTGAAAATTTGCTCTTTAGTAAAACGGCGTTCGATCTGGATGGCGAGCAGCGCCTCTTCAATCTTGCGGTGAAACGAACGGTCGGGAGAAAGAAATAGATTGCGCGCAAGCTGCATGGTGAGCGTGGAGGCTCCCTGCACCTTGCCTCCCGATTCAATGTCGCGATAAGCCGCTCCCGCGATGCGCCACACATTGATGCCCCAGTGGCGGTAGAAATCCTTGTCCTCAATGGAAATCAGCGCTTCGCGCAGCAGTGGTGAAAAATCGTTGTAGCCAACCACCACCCGCCGCTGTAGCGCAAACGACCCGATAATTCGCCCCTGGTCGTCATAGAGTTCCGTGGTTGAACTAGGCCGATAGTGCTCCAGTTGCTCCACCTGCGGCAGATCGGTGGTGTAGACCAGCAGTAGTCCGGCAGTCGCGCCGATCAAGGCCGACAACAGCACCAACAAGCCGAATAAAACCCGGCCCACCAGCTTTCGTGGCGCAACCTCGACTTCCGCCGGCGGGAGGTCCTGGTAGATCAACTTCATGGGTGGTTAGCCTCAGAATAGCAGGGTGCACAACCGTTCGGTAGTCGGCAACAGGGCGAAAGGATTTCCTTCGTGAACCCGTGTGGTTAAGGATTTGGTTCTTCTCTGTGTTCCGTCTCGGTGGCGAATCACCTATCCAGAACGATATGCGATTTTCCCGCTCACGATCGTGGCCATGACTTTACCGGTGAGCTGCCATCCGTCAAATGGCGTGTTATGCGACTTCGATCGGGACTTTGCCACTTCAAACGTCCATCTTTTCTTCGGGTCGAAAATGGTGACGTCCGCGTGGCTCCCTCGGGCGAGCGTCCCGCGACCGCGCAAATCCACTACCCGCGCCGGACCAGCGGTGAAGAGCTCGACGATTCTCGCCAGCGGAATCCGTTGCTCGCGATGCAGCCGAGTAATCGCCAGCCCCAATGCCGTTTCCAATCCCGTAATTCCGAACATCGCCTTCTCGAATTCGATGATCTTTTCATGCGTGGCGTGGGGCGCGTGGTCAGTGGCGATGGCGTCAACCGTGCCGTCAGCTAAAGCCACGATCAGCGCCTCGCGGTCCGCCGCCGACCGCAGCGGCGGGTTCATCTTGCAATAGGTGTTGTATTCCCCGACGTCGGCATCGATGAGCGCGAAGTGATGCGGCGTAACCTCACAGGTCACGTGTGCTTTGCCGCGCTTGCCCCGGCGCACCGCCTTGAGTGCCTCGGCGGTGGAAAGATGAGCCACGTGCAGGCGTGCTCCGGAGAACTGCTGTGCCAGTTGCACATCGCGATCCACAATCGACGCCTCAGCCGCTGCATTCATTCCTCGCAACCCCAGCCGGAACGACGTGGGGCTTTCGTTCATGGAGCAGTTTTCGGTGAGGCGTGTGTCTTCGGCATGTTGAATCACCGGCAAGTTAATTTCAGCCGCCAGGCGCAGGGTGTCGCGCATGGTGGTTTCATTCAGAATCGGCCGTCCGTCATCGCTGACGCCGATCGCTCCTGCCCGCTGCAAGCCGCGAAAATCCGTAAGCACCGCGCCCTTGCTGGCCTGGGTCGCGGCAGCGATCGGAAACACATTGACCACCGCTCCACGTTGCGCCTGCTGCAGCCAGGTTACCCATTCGACCGAGTCCACCACCGGCGAAGTGTTGGGCATGCAGCAAACCGAAGTGAATCCACCGGCAGCCGCCGCCGCCGTTCCAGTGGCAATGGTTTCTTTGTAGCTCTGGCCGGGTTCGCGCAAGTGTACGTGCAGATCGATGAAGCCGGGGGCCACCACCAGGCCGCGAGCATCGAAGGTTTGATCAGCACTCCCGCGAATTTTGTTGGGCGGAGCAACGTCAGCCACGCGGCCATCGTGCAGCAAAACGTCCATCGAGCCGTCGATCCTCGCAGCCGGATCGATTACGTAGCCGCCCTTGATCAGCAAACCGGATTTGGGTCTGTCTGGTGTCATTCAGTTCAAACCACTTTGAAATCCTGCGCGCAACATTTCATCTCGCTTTACCCAGCGCCTTTGCCAGAATTGCCATGCGCACCGGCACACCGTTCGCAACCTCCTCCACGATGACCGATTGCGGGCAATCTGCAACCTCCCATGTGATTTCTAGTCCGCGAATAATCGGGCCAGGATGCATCACCATGGCGTCGCGCTTGGCCAGCTTAAGCCGCGCCATGGTCATCTGATATCGGGCAATGTAATCCTGCAGCCTGATCTTCAGCCCCGCCAGCCGTTCCTTTTGCACTCGCAGCACCATAACGACATCGGCGCCGCGCACTGCTTCCTCCGCGGTGCGCGTGATGTGCAAATTCGGCGCCAGGCATGTGGCAATCTCCGGCAGCAACTCCGGCGGCCCGCAGAGCGTGATGCGCGCTCCAAACTTGCTTAGCAGATGAATCGCGGACCGCGCCACCCGGCTGTGGTAAATATCGCCCATGATGGTCGACTTGCAAGCCGTTGAGCTTCTTCTTATGACGCAGAATGGTGTATGCGTCGAGCAACGCCTGCGAAGGGTGTTCGTGCATGCCGTCTCCGGCATTGATGACGGGAATCTTCAAATGTCTCGCCATCAGCAGCGGCGCTCCCGCCGCGGGATGGCGAATGATCATGACATCGGCACCCACCGCTTGCAGCGTATAGGCGGTGTCGAGCAGCGATTCTCCCTTCTCGATGCTCGATCCGCTGGAGAGCACCAGCGTGGTCATCGCCCCCATCGACTTGGCCGCGATTTCAAACGAGCTGCGGGTCCGAGTAGAGGCCTCGTAAAAAAGCAGCAGCACGCGTTTTCCGCGCAACAGAGGACGCGGCTTGAGCGGATTCATCCGTCGCGCCAATTGCAGCAGCGCCGTGATCTCCTTCGCGTCGAGATGTTCAATGTCCAGCAGAGAACCGCGCGCAGTTTTGCTCATCACCTACCCAGGACAACAGCACGGGCAAGAAACGCCCTGCTTCTAAATCCGTTCAACCCTGCTTTTCGACCAGCAGGACCTTTTCGTCTCCGTCAAGCTCCCGCAACTTCACCTCAATGATCTCCTGCGGCGTTGTCTGCACCTTGCGTCCGACAAAGGTGGCCTCAATCGGCAGCTCGCGATGGCCGCGATCGATCAATACGCATAGCTGCACCCGCCGGGGCCGTCCCTGGCGAAACAGTGCGTCCATGGCCGCACGCGCCGTACGGCCGGTGTACAGCACATCGTCGGCCAGAATGATGTTCTTGCCACCGATGGGAAATCCAATATCGCTTTTCTGCACTACCGGCTGCGACCCCACCGTGGAAAGATCATCGCGGTACAGACTGATGTCGAGCGTGCCCACCGGCACCGGTGTCTTTTCGATGCGCTGGATCATTTCCCCCAATCGTTGCGCCAGAAATACTCCTCGCCGCCGGATGCCCACGATCCCCAGGTCCGCCGCACCGTTATTTTTTTCGATAATTTCGTGGACCAGACGGACCAGTGTGCGCTCGATTTCCGACGCCGACATCAACTGCGCCTTTTCCTTTAGGTTGGCAGCACGGATCGAGGGTCGTGGCGTCATGAACGCAGAATCATACGCGGGAAAAGCACTGCGGAGCAAGGTGGAGGCAAATGTTCGCTTACATGCGGTCTTTTCTGCGCATCATTGCCGCCCCGACCGCGCCTCCGATGCTAGAAAGAACCAAGAACGCCACCAACAGAACCGCCAGGGACAAGGCCATCATCAAGGCCAGTCCAGGTGGAGTTTTCAGATATTCGAAAGCCTTTTGGACCTGCGGGTCGGGACTGCGCGCGGCCGATTGCGCTATGGCGTCCAGCAAGGCCTTCCGCATCTCCACGCCGCTACGAAAAGCCAGCATTCCTACCGCACTGAGGATCGCAAAAATCCCAAATCCGAAGATCCCACTGACCGCGCCCAGGCGGGCGCCCATGCCGGGCGAAAGGTCGCTGAGCGGATTGCGGCGGCGGTACAACACCACGGAAAGAGCCCCGCATCCAATCAGCCCCAGCCCAAACACGCCCAGGGCGATGAACATCAGCAGAGCCGCAACCAAACCGGCCAACGCCGCCGCCGGCACGCCGTCCGACCACTGAATCGAAGCTCCACTGAAAACCGGGAAAGAAGCCTCGCTCAACTCGGCGGCGGAACCAGCTTCTGGGTTTGATCCGCCCACCCGAATCTGCGGCGCGTTGCACTGGGTGCAGAAGGGAACGCCGTCTTCCACGTTCGCGCCACACTTATAGCAGGGATGTTCCACCGAACTTCAAGGTACCGCAGGGCGGAGCGGCGCGCAAGGAAGGCGCGCGGCAACTCATCGGAAGATTCTATGGCTCGTTTTTCTCTGCGACCTCTGCGGGTCGTCCTTCGCGACCTCTGCGATTCAAGATCTTACGAAGTTCGTCCTAGATTTCTCCCTGCTTGCCCCGGGTATACACATAGACGATCGCGAAAGTCGAGCCTTTCCCATTCTCCGCGGGTTCAATGGACACAACATGCTGATTATCTTCGGTGCCAACCTTCAGTTCGATCACGTTGCCGGTGTTGTCGCCCTCACACTTCAGCTCTTTCGACCGGCCTGAGCCATCGTCGCCGTCATTCAAGTCGACACTATTGCCGGCATCACCGCTGTGATGGCTGCGGTGGCATTCCAGTACCTTGCCGTACTTCTTCAGCTTCCCGCGATAGAAGGCGACAATCTTGGCAGTATCGTCATCCGAGTCGTAATTCGCCACCAGCAACTTCACGCCAAACGCGGAAGTGAAGAGAGACAGGTTAGCGCTATTCCGGTCCTGGTCATGCTGCCGAAGCCGGGCTCCGGGATAAGCCGGCACCCCGAGTTCGCGCTGGTTCACATCCGATCCTACGTGCGCATCACCCACCGAGCTCTTGAGATCGAAAGTTTTATCTTGCCCGCTGTCGCCCCCAGTTTGGGCGCTGACTATCGAAGCTGAGAACGCAATTGCCACAGCCAGACCAAGTCTGAGCAAAGCCGCGACCGAATGATTTTTATTGCCGCTCAAAATGTTCGAACTCATAGTCCTCCAAAGCGCCGGTTCGCTCCCACACTAAATTGTGCTTTCTTTGCCTCTGGTTTGAATGTAAACCAGGGCGAAATCAGTTCCCTTCCCTTGTGGTTCAATCGAGACCAAGTGTTGATTGTCTTCCGTTCCCACCTTCAATTCGACGACATTCCCACTGTTGTTGCCCTCGCAGCGGACTTCTTGCCGGCCGTTGTTACCAGCCTTCACCGCGAGATCGCCGCCATGCTTGTCAGTATGACACTCGATCACTTGCCCGAATTTCTTCAACTGGTCCTGATAAAACGCCTGCACTTTGCTGGGCGCATCGTCGGACTCATATTCGATCGCCACCACCTTCACTCCAAAAAAACTGCTTGAAATGTTGACGTTGGCGCTCTTGCTGTCGTTATCCGTCTTCTCTTTCTTTCGCGCTCCCGGATAAATGGCAAGCCCAGTGTCCTTAGCGTTGGCCTCTTCGTCAACGTGGATGCCGCCCACAGGAGTCTGAATATCGACCTTGCTGTTGTCGCCGTTGTGGTCTTTCACGTCAACCGTGCAAGCCAGTACAGTCAACCAGCCAGCGAACGCCACCGCGATCAGCGCCTTGGCTTTATTGTCCAGAACTTTGGGTATGAGCATGTTGAGAGCCTCCTTCCGCAACCCTTGCCGGGCGCTCAATCCCGGCACCGCGCCCGGCAATGCCCGGAATTGTCACCGGAAGATGGCCGTGGATGGCGATCTCCCCAAATAACGCCTTCACCGCACTCACCTCCGCAACCGACACGTCAGAGAAAGTGCAGAGATAATTTTGTACCGTCGGGAAACTTTGCGCCAGATACGGATTCCCCATCGCCAAAACCATCGTCTTAGCCGCTCCCCGATCCAGGAGCTTCTGCAACAGCGCCGCACTTGCGTCGGCAAGAGAGACCGAATTGGTCAGTTGCCCGTTTGCCCCCGGCACCGCGCGGCCCGCTACCGGCGCCGCGTATACCGCGGCAATCACAGTTTGCGCCTCATCAACCGCTTTCAGAATGCCGGCTGACATGCCATCCGCGATTTCGGAGTCGACATAAAGCACGTTGACGTCCGGCACCCGTTCGCGAATTTGTAGTTCAAGCGTCCGTCCGGCATCGGTGCGCACATCATCCACCAGAATCACCACCACCAGCCGGTTGTGCACGACCTCTACTGTTTGATACGGCAAACCGCCCGCCGCAGTTCCAATCTGTTTGAGCGGCAAAATCTTGCCATTGTCGCGTACCAGGGTGACAGCATCGTCCGCAATGTGTTGGCCAAGCGCCACGTTTGCGGGCTGGCCGACTACCTCGGAAATCTTGTCCAAGATTCACCAACCGTCCTTTGTCCAGCCCGAGGGAAGCCTTTGCTTTCAATATCTTGAGCACAGATGCGTCGAGCTGCGAGGACGAAATCTCCCCGCTCCGAACGGCCTCCAGCATCGCCTGATACGACGCGTCCAAATCCGCCGGAATCAGCAGCACGTCATTTCCTGCTTTAAAGGCATCTACTGCCGCTCGACCGATGTGTCCGGCGTAGAGCCGCGTCAGGCCGGCCATATCCAACGCGTCCGTCACCACAATCCCCTTGAAGCCGAGTTGTTCTTTCAGCAGGCCCGTGACAATTTTGGGAGAGGTCGAAGCTACCCGGTCCGGCTGCGCATCCAGCGCCGGGACGGTAACGTGCGCCACCATGATCGCGTCCACACCCGCCGCGATGGCCTTGCGAAACGGCGGCAGTTCCACCGACTCTAACCGCGCCATATCCCCGGTGACCTGAGCCATGCCCAAATGTGAATCCGTGGCCGTGTCGCCGTGGCCGGGGAAGTGCTTGGCTGTGGTCATCATCCCGTTGGCTTGCGCGCCACGAATATATGCAGCCACCATTTCTCCCACTTGTTGCGGGTCCGCGCCAAACGAACGCGTGTTGATGATGGGATTATTGGGGTTCGAATTCACATCGGCGACTGGAAAGAAATTCCAATGCACGCCAATCGCCCTGGCTTCCTGCGCCGTGATCCGTCCAAAGGCCTCGGCATATTCCGGATTGTCGGTTGCACCGAAGGCCATGGCGTGAGGGAATTGGGTCGCCCCGTGAAGCCGCATGGATACGCCGTGCTCGAAATCCGCTGCCACCAGCAACGGCAGCTTCGAATCCCGTTGCAGTCGATTGAGCAGCACCGCCGCCTCATAGGGTTCGCTCCGATGCAGAAAGGGCGGGTCCCAGGGCACTGTCATCGCAACCCCGCCCAGGTGATACTTCCGCATGGTGTCGCGCAATTGCAGGTACTCGGGGTTATCGACGTTGAGGAACTCCGCCCGCGCCCAGATCATGAAAAGCTGTCCGACTTTTTCCTCGGGCGAGAGCTTGCGCAGGGTCTTTTCCGCCCACTTTTCGCCTGCGTGGTCAAGATGAACCGGGCCGACGGGTTCATATTTTCCCTTGGCCAAAGCCGGACACACCAACATCGTCGCCAATAACACAATTGCAAGTTTTCGACGCATGGAAAGAAGATAGCACGGGGAGTGTGCTGGGCCGGGCTGGCTTATTGGAACTCAAGCATCACAATCTCGGGATTCGATCCCAGCCGCAACGGAGGTCCCCAGGTTCCTGCTCCGCTTGACGTGAAGACCTGCATCTTCCCAATGCGGCTTAAGCCATACACGAAGCGCCGGTAAATTCGGCGCGCCATCCAGCTCCAGGGTATGAACTGCCCCAGATGCGTGTGTCCGGAGAGTTGCAGCGAAATGCCGGCCGCCTCCGCGATCTCCGGGTGGTCCGGTGCATGGGTCAACAAAATACTCGCGCGGTCGCGATCGAGACAGATTCGGCTCAGCACCGACGCCAGCTGCCCGTGCTGCATCGCGTTCATGTAGGGCACCCCAACGATCTGCAGGCCTTCCACTTCCACTTTCTCGTTCTGTAGCACACGGACTCCGGCCGCCGCAATGGCGCGCAGATACTTGCTGGCGTCCCCGAATTGCTCGTGATTCCCTGCCACAAAATAAACGCCGTGCGGGGCCGCCAGATCGCTTAACGGCTCTGCGGCGCGGCGCGCGTCGATGGCGGTGCCGTCATACAAGTCACCGGCAATAAAAACCGCATCCGGTTCTTCCCTCAAAATCTTCGCGACCATGCGTCGCAGAAAGCTTCCGTTTCGCACGTGGCCAAGATGCAAATCGCTGATCAGCGCCGCCCGCCGTCCACGCCATGCCAGCGGCAGGTTCGCCAGCTGCACGGTGGTCCTGGTGATTCGCGTCCAGTTTGCGTTGAATACCGCGTAGATTCCAGCCGCGAATGCTGCCCCGAACAACCACTCCACCATCCCATGGAAGTTCACGGCCACGCCCGCCAGGTACGCAACTCCGAACCCGACCCAGGAAGCGACCGCCCCGAGAAACAGGAAGGTCAACAGGCCTACCCAAACCGCGGCAACCCTGTAAAACGCCCGTAGAGCGGCATTGGTATAGCGCATGGCCAGGAGCGAAGCGGTAATAAAGCTCACCGATAAAAGGCCAAGAACCAGTTTGATCCACAAGGCTCCAGCACTGCCGCTGCCGGTGGGCGAAAATATCCAAGTCTCATAGATGAAGAAGTGCGTCAAGAAAAGAACGGATTGCACGACCGCAACAAACACCGCCAGGCGTTTTCGAATCCCCATGTCGCATTAGATTCCGCAACCGGCGTTTGGGATTGTTTACCTGATTTCCACGAATGATCTTGCTGCGGATCAACCCGCAAGAGCTTTGCCAGGAACAGGTTCTAGCCTCCCGGCTCGCCCGCAATGCTCTCTTTCACCAGTTCGGCCGCCGTTTGCTGAACCGTTGAATCCTCCCCAAACCCGGCCAGCCACTTGACCTCCGGCTCCCGCCGGAACCAGGTCATCTGCCGCTTGGCATAGTTGCGATGCGCCTGTTGCGCCGCTTGCAGCGCCCCAGCTTCATCGCTTTCGCCGCGAATCAACTGCACCGCCTGCTTGTACCCCAGCGCACTCAACGGCCAAACTGCTGCTCCATACTTCGTGATCAGTCGACGCGTCTCGTCCACCAACCCTGTCTCAAACATGCGCCGCGCCCGTTCATTGATGCGGCTATAAAGAAGCTCCCGCTCGGGATTCAACCCAATCCGCAGAATGCGAAACCCCTGGAGCGGATCGCGCCCTCGCTTCCACACTTCCGTCATCGTTTGCCTGGAACCGAGGCAAACTTCAATGGCCCGAATCAGCTTGGGCAAATCATTCGCATGAATCGTCGCCGCGGCATCACGATCCATGCGCCGCAATATTCGATGCAAATAGTCCGATCCTTTGCGTTCGGCAGTCTCGCGCAACCTCTCTCGCAACTCCTCCGACCGCTGCGGCCCTGGCGAAAGCCCGTCTAGCAGCGCCCGCAGATACAAACCTGTTCCCCCAACAACCAGCGGCAAATGGCCACGCTGCTTGATCTCCTGCAAAACTTTCCGCGCTCTCCGCGCATACTCCCCGGCCGTCATGTAGCCGGCCGGATCCACGAAATCCAACAAATGATGCGTCACACGGGTGCGTTCCTCAGCACTCGGCTTCGCCGTGCCGATCTCGAATTCGCGATACATGGCAACCGAGTCGCAATTCACGATCTCGCCGTGGAAACGCTCTGCCAGGGTCTGCGAAAGCGCAGTTTTTCCACTGCCAGTCGGACCCAGCACCACCACCAGCAGCGGTTCCGGTGGCACGGCTAACGCGCACTCCAGGGGATGTGATGCCAGTAACGAGCGAGGGTGAGGACCAAGATTAAAAATGCGATGACCAGCAATCCAGTGGCTTCCAGCGTGTAAACCTGCGGTGTGCGATGATGTTCGGCCGGGGGCGGCTCCGGCTGCCGTTTTGTTCCAGCGGCGCGCACGGCACCATTGTAGACCTTGTAAACGCCAATCACCCCGGAATCCTTGGAACTGGGCTGGCGAAGGTTGCGTATCATTCTCCGAAGCCAAGGGCTGTGCTCTCCTGGCGTAGGAGCGAAATATGCAACGCTTTCTGTTCGCGCTGTTGGGTTTAGTCCTCGTCACGACCCCCTTGGCCCTGGCCGCCGATTGGTCGAAGACTTACAGCATCACCGGCCAGCCCGACCTGCGCGTCGAGACCTCTGATGCCAACATTCACGTGGACACCTGGGATCAGAAAACCATCGGCATCCATATCACTAGCGATCGCTACAAGTTCGGCGACAATGGTCTGCGTGTCCTTGAGCACCAGAACGGCGACGTGGTCGAGCTCGAACTGCGCTTTCCGCATCACCTGTTCACCGTCCAGTTCGGCAACTCCAAGGTGGATATCGATATCCACATGCCGCGCCAGGGACGCGTCAATCTACGCACCGCAGACGGCTCCATCGAACTTGCGAATTTCAAGGGTGATATGGATATGGAAAGCGGCGATGGCCACGTGCAAATCGACTCGGTGGATGGCAACCTGCGCGCCCGCACCGGAGACGGCCACATTCGCGCCGCCGGTCGCTTTGATGCTCTCGACCTCGATACTGGAGACGGCCGCATCGAGGCCCGGATTTTGCCGGGCTCAACCATGGCTTCGAGTTGGACCGTACGCACCGGCGACGGCAGTGTCACTCTGGAACTGCCGGAGGCGTTTGCCGCAGACGTTGACCTTCATACCAGCGATGGCCACATCAACGTTGAAATGCCAGTCACCGTTGAAGGGCGTATGGGCGAAAAAAGCATCCACGGAAAGATCAACGGCGGCGGAAACCTGCTCACGATCCATACCGGCGACGGCTCGATTCATCTGGCGAAATCGTAACTCGATTCTTCTCGAAGCTACTCAACAAAAGCCAGCCAAGATTTCCGCAACCCGCCGCCTTCGGTAGCATCTCTTAAGTCATGAACGATCCCGTCATGGCAGATCTTGATCGATTCCTGTATGAAAGCGGCAGTTCCCAAAAGCTGTTCCCAGTGCTGGCCCGAATCCTCTGCACCCTCGATGATTCGCCCAATTTGCCACAAGCCTGGGAACCACTGCCGGGGAATTTTTTCGGTGGGGCGTTGCCCGGAGGAATTGCTTCCTGCTGGGCATTCGCGCTGCGAGGCGGAGGAATTTTCACCAACGAGCGCCATCCCAACAGTTGGCAGCGCTCCATCGGCATCCGCGGAACCGCGCTGTTTGAAGTCTATGACGATGGCCGCTGGCAGCCGCGGCCCGTCACCGCCTCGGGATTGATCTCGCGACAAGAGCCGTGTCAATCCCGCCGAATGTGTGGCATCGCATCACTATCGGCCCGGAAACTTTTGTCAGCCTGTCTTTTCACACTGCGCCGGCGTCAGAGCTCATCGAGGAAACCTGCCTGGGTGACGATTTCGCTACCACCAAGCGCAGGCTCTATCACGCCTGAACGCCTACTGCAGCTCGCTCTTGTCCGGGTTGTAAAGGAATTTGAAACGGAGTGCGAGATATTGGCCGCCGAACTCTGTGGGTAGCGGCGGAAATGGATTAGAAGCGGTAATTCCGCCCCAGGCCCCGCGGTCGAGTGCCACATCTCCCGAACTGTACACCAGCTTCATCCCCGCCACGCTGCCGTCTTTGAGGATGGCGAATTCGATGGACACATTCCCCTTCTTCATGATCGGCGCCTTGGCCGACTCCGGAATCAAGTTGTACCAATTCATCTTTACATCGTGCAGGACCCGCGCCAGGTAAGGTCCGAAGTCGACCCCCATGGTGTCGCTGAGTACCTCCAGCCCGCCGTATGCCGCGCCTTGCTTGCCCAGGCCCAAACCGAAATCGCCGTTCTGGCCGCCCCCGCCGCCACGGGCAGAAGCGACCGCTCTTGCCGCCTGCTCGGTTGCCGATCCCACGTAGGTTGAACCGGTAGAGAATGCTTGCTTGGCCGACAAGGCCGGCGGAGTTTGCAGCCTGGCGCTGAGATTCTGATCTGGCGGCGGGGGTGGGGCCGCTTGCTGCGGCTGCGGCGCCGGCGCGGCCTGAGCTTCGGTCGGGGCTGGAGGCTGCTGCTGCCTGGAGGCCCACTCGGGCCGGGCCGCCCAGGACGGCTGCTATCGAGGATCTTTTTCAGTTCTTTGCGATCGATTTGCGGCACTTTCGATGTCGCAATGCGATTCTTGTCCGAAATGATGTTCGTCTCCGGAGGCTTGGCTGGCGGCTTTTGCTGGTCCGGGGGAAGCTCTAGATAGGTGAGATCTTTGTCTTTCGGAAGGACATTCGCATTCAAAACTGCAGTCTGGCGCGGCATTAGCCCGGCGATTCGCGTCGAGTTCACAATCAGCAGCACAACCAGCAAATGCACTGCGACCGAAATCCAAAAGGATTCTCTTCGTCGCGAGTGGGTCAGGTCATCCTGAAGTTGAAGTATTAATGTAGGAGCTTCGTCAATCTCCCGGTAGGCCGATTCCCAGTAGCGGGCATCGTACAAGTCTCCGCCGTCAGGTTTCCGTGGCGCGGGAGTTGTCGATGTCGGAGTGGCTGGCGGAATTTGCGTGGTTGACATCGAAGGGCTTACCCGTTGGTTAGACACGAGCCGCAGGAGATTAGTTGCAGCAACGGCAATCCTGGGCAGCTTTCGGTGACTTTCACTCTCACTCGGTACCTAGGCGGCGTTTGCGGCCAATAGGCTATTTTCGCACCTTTTTCGGGAATCCGCGATGCTCTGAAAGACTAGGTACTTCAGGCATTACGGCAGGCAGGATTGACAATACTTTACAGAGGGCCGGGCAGTTGGAACCACCACCACAATCCGCTCGATGCTCGGTTTTCTCTGCGCACTCCGCAGCGGTTCTCTGCGATCTCGGCGCTTTAAGATTTGTGACTCGCCCGGTCAGCGGTGCAGTTCTTCCAGCTTGACCTTGCTCCCGTGATCGCGAATCGCCGCCACAATATCGAGAGCCACGGCCAGCGCACGCCTGCCATCTTCCAGGTCAACCGCCGGCCGGGAACGGCTCTGCACCGCATCCAAGAAACTCTTCAACTCCGCATGCAAGGGCTCTTCCTGCGCGGTGGGCAGCTTGGCCACTTCGATCTGCGGATTCACCGAGGGCGTACCGGTGCCATCTCCGCCTACAGAAAAGACCAGCGCATCCTGCCGTTTGTAATCCAGCGAGACGTATTGTTTGGGCTGAAAGAAGCGCAACTTGCGAACCAGTTCGGTCGACACCCGGCTGGCGGTAAAGTTGGCTACGCAGCCCGTGTCGAACTCAAGCCGCACGTTCGCGATATCTACTTTGCTTGACAGGATGGGCAAGCCGACCGCCCTGATCTCCTTCACCGGTGACCTCACGAACGAAAAAACGATATCGATGTCGTGGATCATCAGATCGAGCACCACATCAACGTCGAGCGACCGCGGCGTGAACACGCTGAGCCGGTGCACCTCGAAAAACATCGGCCGAGTAATTATCGGCAGCGTGGCGCGGACCGCCGGATTGAAGCGCTCGAGATGTCCAACCTGCACAATGCGATTGCGCTCGGCTGCCACACGAATAACTTCATCCGCTTCGGCCAGTGAGACCGCCAGGGGTTTCTCGATCAAAACGTCAACCCCGGCTTCGATCAACTGCCGGGCAACGCTCAGGTGATGAACGGTGGGGACGGCCACGGTAGCGGCTTCGACTTCGCTGTGAGTAGTAAGTAGTTGCTCAACCGAGCCAAATCCCCGGCATCCGAATTCCCGCGCCACCGCATCCGTCCGGCTGGTATCGGAATCCACCACGCCTACGAGCCGGACCGGCATCCCTTCCTTTGCCAGTTGCTGATAGACCCGCGCATGGTTGCGTCCGAACGCCCCGACGCCGACCACTGCGACGTGAATGAGATGATCTGAGTTCACAACCTCACTTGCCCTGCGCCCTCTTCAGCAATGCGATCTGCCCCGCGTGATACAGCTCGTGCTGCACGATGCCGCTGAACATGTAGAAATGATCGTAATATTTCTGCGGTTTCCCAGGCACCGGGTCGAAAAGACGCGAATCGGGAAAGGCCGCGACCCCCTTGACCAGTGCAGCGTGTTTCCCTTTGACGTGTTCCACGGCCTTTCGCCATGCGGTTTCGCTGGCATCGTTGATCGGCGGAAAGTTTTCTTCGTCGCTCAGCTCTACAGCTATTCCGCCTGCCCTGCGCAGTACATCATCGTCCCATGCTGCAATGTGCAGTAACAGTTCCCAGATGCTGTGAGCGCCCTTGATGGGATGCGCGGCAGCAATCTTAGCGTCTACATTAACGAGCAATTCGAGGACAGAATCGCCATGCCAGGCCTCACCCTCAAAAGCCCGGCGGATCTGGTCAGCAAGACGAGCACATTCCGACATGTCAGTACCCTCTTCTTAATCTCTGGGAGACGAAGGTGGCGCGCCGTCAGTCCAAATCTTGAAACGCCAAGGCGACGATTGCCATTCCGGCCGCATCCGCCGCCTGGATAATCTGCGCTCCATCCAGCAGCAAACACTTCCCCGCATCCACCGCCAGGCAAGTCGCTCCCGCTTTTTGCATCACTTCGATCGTCTTCACGCCGATCACCGGAACGTCAAAACGCATATCCTGATTCGGCTTTGCTGTCTTGACCACGGTCAGTGCGCGGCTCAAGGTGGAAGCGTCCGCCTCGAACGATCGCATGATTTGCCCGGCTCGCTCAATCGTCGCGTCCGTTCCTTCCATGGCTTCGACGGCCACACAGGCGGCTTCGGCCACCACCACCGTCTGCCCGATATCGAACTGCGCCAACTGCCGGGCAACAGCACGGCCATATTCCACGTTCTTTTGCTCGGGCTCCGTCGGCGAGCGCCGGGTGAGCACGCCCGGCTTGGCTAGCAGCGGTTCGAGCAGGCTGGTCGAGTTCTCGAGCGTGATGCCTTCATCACCCAGCACCTTCGCTACCGCCCCAAGTAACGCATCCGTGTTGCGAGTGCGCAGGTTCAACAACAACTTTGCCAATCGCCAATCCGGCCGAATGCTGGAGAAAATCTGTTTGTGTTTTACCTGGCCGGCCATGACCGCTTTGCTCACGCCTTCCCGCTTGAATGTATCGATCAGTTTCGACAGCTCTCCCAACGAAAACCAGTGAACCGCAGTTGCCCCATGCGAGTCGATTTCAGGAAAGGTCTCTTCTTTGATAGCAGCAACCACCACCTCGAACCCCTGCGCCCGTGCCGCATCGAGCACCAGAAAAGGGAAACGCCCGTTGCCTGCGATCAACCCAAGTTTCGGTTTGGAGGGCACGTTTGAAAGTCTAGCACTGGGCCGTCAGGATTCAGCACTCAGCCAAAGAAGGGTAGTGGGCTAAAAGCGTGTTGCTCAAGTCGAGGATTCGGACGACAACACAGGGAACCAGCGTTTAGTCACGTCGAACTCCGTGTCAGTAATGGTGCGGTCAAAATTAGTGACATCCAGAGGATAGTTTTGCCTAGCTGGATCGAAGGGGGCATACCCCAGCAGGTAAATCTTCGCATCCTTGTAGGTCTGCTCTTGGACGACGACTATTTTGTCCTGCTGGAGTCTGGCTAGAAGGGTCGTGACGGTCAATGCCCTAGGCCGCCACCATCAAAAATTGCGAACGGAGCACCGTAATCGCATCTTGACCGCGATGCACCGTCACAGCGCCTGGCGGAACATCGAGTTCGAGTGTCTTGGGTTCCATTTGAGCTGCGTGACTGAGATCATTCCAATACTTACGCGGCGCCTTCTGCCGGTGCTCGCTCCGTGTCAAATAAAATTGCACCAAGCGATCCAAGCTGGCTTCCGCTTCGCCTAGGTCACGGCCACTGGAAGCAATGTCCAAATCGAGACAGTGCGCCGCAATCGCACCATCTGATTCCGTGAATAGATAGTGAAGGGCATCAAGTTCATTGGTCATAATGCATCTCCATGGGCGATTCCAAGGGAAGGGCGCTTTCCCAAATATGACCACCTCGGGGCATCTCGTCAATCGTAAAATGGGCTCCTCCGACGTAACCAAAGAGTTAGTTTCAACTAACCCCTTATGACTGCGTCGTTTAGAGCAGTACCAAAATGGACCAAATATGGTCTGTTAGCACGCGAGGCGGCGGTCTGAACTCTTGCAGCGAATCAGCCCCGACCGTGCCCGGCTGAATGCCGTTTGCTGAGAGCTGCTCGCTACTTAATCACTCCCCGCTCTGACTCTTCAATAAACCGGATTAGCCGCTCCACATCTTCCCCGTGGTCGGCCTCCGATTTCAATTTCTCCAGCGCTTGCGAAGTATTAAGTTTCGACGCCAACAGCACCTTGTAGGCATGATGGATCTTGGCTATCCGTTGCTTGCTGAAACCGCGCCGCTCCAATCCGACGGCGTTGAGTCCGTACGCATGAGTATCGCGTGCGGCAGCGGTCTTGGAAAATGGAAGCACGTCGCGGGTGACCGTAGTACCTCCGCCGATAAACGCATACTCCCCGATGCGCACAAAATGGTGCACCGGACAAAGCGCGCCCACTTGTGCCCAATCGCCGACCGTCACGTGCCCGCCCAGCGTCGCTGCATTGGCTAGCAGGACGTGATCCCCAATCTGGCAATCGTGCGCGATATGCGTATACGCCATCACCAGCGCATGACTGCCCACCCGCGTCAGTCCGCCGCCCTTCACCGTACCGCGATTGATGGTGACAAATTCGCGGATGGTGTTGTGGTCGCCGATTTCAAGCCGCGTCGGCTCCCCCGCGTAGGTCAGGTCCTGAGGTGCCAAGCCGATCGAGCAAAATGGAAAGAAGCGATTGTGCGCGCCAATCTTTGTGGGTCCTTCCATGGCCACATGCGACACCAGTTCGCAACCCTCGCCCAATTCCACCTCCGGCCCGATCACGCAGTAAGGTCCGATCTTGCAACTGGGATGAACCTTCGCACGAGAATCGACGACGGCGGTGGGGTGAACGGTCATCTTTGTGGGAGCAGTTGACATTGGTGCAGGCGCCCGGCTATTCGGATTCCGCGGAGGCTTCAGCATTGCCACGGGCGCGCGAACGGTCAACCACCCGGCAACTGATCGTCGCCTCCGCCGTTCGTTTGTCTCCTACGTAGGCCGTGCCTTCCATGCGTCCGGCATTGCCCCGCCAGGCTGTGACCGTCACTTCCAGGCGCAACTGATCGCCCGGAACCACAGGCCTGCGGAACTTGGCACGCTCGATCCCGGTAAACAAAACCAGTTTATTTTCCCGGTCTTCGATCTCCGTGAGCAGCAGCACTCCGCCTGCCTGCGCCATGGCTTCAACGATCAACACGCCCGGCATCACTGGCGTACCGGGAAAATGGCCGGCAAAAAACGGCTCATTCACCGTCACATTCTTAATGGCAATGATTCGTTCCTTCCTGGTGAGTTCTAGTACGCGGTCGATCAGCAGAAACGGAAACCGGTGCGGCAAAAGACGTGTGATCTCATTGATGTCCAACCCGGTTTTCGCGGCCGGAGCTTCGCCTGTAGCATGAGCGGTGTCTGTCATACTGGGTTTCATCAAGAGCGAAGATTATACTTGATTGGACCCACAAAACCTCTCGCCGAAATCATCCATGACCAGAAACGTTAAGCAGGAAGTCCCCGACTCCACCCGCGCCGACTTTGCCCGCCAGCTCCGCTACTTTGAGGAGCGCAAGCAAGCAATCGCAGAAACCGTTCGACAATTGGTCGAAGTCGAATCCCCTAGCGATAGCAAGCAAGCTGTCGATCGCCTGGGAAGCCTGTTGGCCGGGCGGTTTGAGGCGCTCGGCGGCCATTCCAAGTTCCATCGCACCCCGAATTTTGGCGACCACTTGCAGGTCGATTTCCCCGGCAAAAGCTCCGCCACGCCGGTGCTGCTGTTAGGCCATCTGGATACCGTTTATCCCCTCGGCACACTGGCGACCATGCCTTGCCGGGTTTCCGGCCAGAAGCTCTTCGGCCCCGGCAGCTTCGATATGAAGTCCGGAATCGCGATCATGCTTCATGCCATCGAAGCCCTTCGAAGCTGGCACGGTGATGAGCTGCCACGGGCGCTGACAGTCTTACTGGTTTCGGACGAAGAGGTCGGCAGCGACAGTTCGCGCCATATCACCGAGAATCTTGCTAAGAAATCTCAGACTGTGCTGGTGCTCGAGCCCTCCTACGGTCCGAAAGGCGCCGTCAAGACCGCCCGAAAGGGGGTTGGCGAGTACACTCTCAAAATCACAGGAAAAGCCGCGCACTCGGGACTGGACTTTGAAAAGGGCGAGAGCGCGATTGTGGAACTTGCCCGGCAAATCATCGCAGTCTCGAAACTTGTCGATGTAAAGCGCGGCATCACGCTGAACGTCGGAACCATCCAAGGCGGTACCCGCTCGAATGTGATTCCTGCCGAAGCCAGCGCGGTACTCGACGTCCGCGTGGCTCGCGCAAAGGACGCCGCCGCCATTGATCGAAAGCTCCGCTCCCTGAAAGCCTTCAACCGCAAATGCAAGCTGCGAATCAGTGGAGGCGTGAATCGTCCGCCCATGGAACGCACTCCCCAGGTAGCGGTGCTCTACCAGAAAGCCCGCGCAATCGCTAAGCACCTGGGCTGGAAGCTTGAGGAAGCCGCAGTTGGCGGAGGGTCGGACGGAAATTTCACCGCCAGCCTCGGAATCCCAACGCTGGATGGCTTGGGCGGCGTCGGTGATGGCGCTCACGCCAGCCACGAGTCCGTCCTGATCTCCGAACTGCCGCGCCGGACCGCGCTTCTGGCCTGCCTTATCGAGGCCCTTTAGGGCCGAACGGCTCACGAAATTAGGCCCCGCTCGTGCTAAAATTCCTTCCCGCGCCTGTGCGCACTTTGATTTAGGAGGCCCTACTCCATGCGGATCGGTAGCTTCAGCGGCATACTTATCACCCTTATACTCACCCTCACTTTATTCGCTCCGGCCGCCGATAACGTGCGCCATGTTTCGAGCCGTGTGCCCGTACTTGGAGGCTCTCCTCACGAACTGTCAGCCATGCGCCCGGCGATAGCCTCTTCTCCTCGCGGGCGCGACGCGGTCAGTCCCAAAGCAAACCCGTGGCAACTACTGGCCACGCTGCCTGGGGCCGTCATACACGACATTTCTTTTGCCACGCCTCAAATCGGCTACGCCGCCGCCGAACTTGGCCAAGTCTGGAAAACCACCAACGGCGGCGCCAACTGGACCGAAATCCTGAATCTGGGATTTCCCTATTATTGGTACGGAGTGCAGGCGGCTGGGGCCAACGATGTCGTCATCTCCGGATTCAACGACAACAACTTTGAGGGCATCATTCGCTACAGCCAGAACGGCGGTCAAACCTGGACTTCCGATATCATCCTAACCAGCAACGGCTGGGGCGACCGCATCCACTACGTCAACCTTCAAGACGCACTAGAGATGGACCAGTTGAATCTCTCTGCTCCCAACGCGGCCCACTACACCACCGACGGCGGGCAATCCGCCTCCGACTGGACGGCCGTGGTTCCCGATCCTAACGGCGGCTGGTTTGGCGATCAATTCAGCCTGCTGCCCAATCAGCACGCTCGCGCCTCCGGCATCACCTATTGCACCAGCCTCGACCTTGGCGCTGACTGGAGTTGCCGTCCCTCCATCGACTCGGTTTTCGACGGTCCAACCTTCTTTGTGAACGACACTTCCGGCTGGGTCGGCGGAGGCGAAATCTCCCCCAAGGTTGAAGGCTGGGTACATCGCACCACTGACGGCGGCAATACCTGGAGCGGTCGCACTCTCGATATCGGATGGCCGATTCGTGAGATTTACTTTCCTCACGCCGAACATCGGTTGGGCCGCGGGCGGGAATTATTCTTCCGATGTCGGCGGCATGTATTTCAGCCACGACGGTGGCCAGACTTGGTCACTCGACGTCAACACCGGCGCCGAGATGAAATCCTGTGACAGCAAACGCCAGGGCAAGAATGTGCAGGTATGGTGCGGCGGATACAGCTTGACCAACGGCGCCTTCAGCGGAGTGATTTACTCAGTAAAGGGCACGCTGCCCTGACATTGCCGTGCTGTGCCGGTGCCGTCCGCCTCGCTTTGACTCCCGGCACCGCGAAGCCTAGACTTTGCTTGAGGAGACTTCCAATGGGCGGAAAACTGGGTTTGCCTGAGATTCTGGTCATCCTGGCCATCGCGCTTCTGCTCTTCGGCCCCAGCAAACTCGCTGATCTCGGCAAAGGCCTGGGTGAAGGCATCAAGAACTTCAAGTCCGCTATAAAAGAAGGAGAAGAAGGCCAGGACAAGAAGTCCTAACGGGACCGGAATACTCTTCTCGAGTTACGACTCATTTCAGCTTTGCAAACTCCGCCTTGGCTTCCTGCAGCACCAGAATGTCTGGATCTGCATCCTTCCAGAGAGTCAGAAAATCCTGATACGCAATCTTCGCTTTTCCGGTATCGCCGGCCATGGCGTCAGCTCTGCCCAGTTGGAGATGGGCCAGCGCCCCAGGGGCGCAATTCCACACGACTCCATTGTGGTCGATGATCTTTTGAAACTCGGCCGCGGCGGCACTGCCGCGGCCCGCCGCCAGATTGGCCTCACCTCGCAAATAGATCGTGTAGAGGCAAGACGGAACAATGCTGAATCCCGGCTGGCCTAAATCGACAGGGAGAGCAGCCTGCAACTGGTCAATCGCAGCGGTTGGGTTGCTGGTTAAATCGATCTGCGCCTGTATGGCCGGCAGCCAATAAGTTTGCACCAGCAGATGCACCGGAAATTGCTTGCCCAGATCCTGTGCCAGCGACTGTGCTCTCGTCTTATCTCCCGCCCAGGCCAGGACCAGCGCTCCGAGTTCCTGCGCATCGGGGCTGTCCGGCGCCAGCGCCAGTGCTGCCTCTGCCTGGCGCCGCGCTTCGTTGGGATATCCGAAGGCCGCTTCACGCCATGCGCCGTTGAGCTGCCAGACTGCGGCAGCGGGTTTGTTGTCTGCCCGCACCGCCGACTGCACCGCGCGCTGGGTCCATTGCCGCGCCTGCCCCAGGTGCCCGCCATACGCTGCCGTGTCAGCCTCCATGGCCAGAATTTCGTGCTCCACGTCAGGCCGTGCGGAAAACCACGCTGTTTGCGCAGTCATTGCCTTGCCATCGCCCGAGAGAAAAGCCAGCCCGTAGCGGTCGGCATGGATTACGTCGTCGTCCAATTTCCGGTCTTCCGCCTCTTGAAACGCTTTTTGCGCTTCTGGCATACGGTTCAACACCATAAAACTGACGCCGAGGTTTTCGTAGGTGAATACGTTGTCGGGATTGAGAATCAGCCCTTTCCGCAGCTGGTCTAGCGCGTCCTCGTACTTACCCTCCGCCACGTACACCGTAGCCAGGTTTATTTCCGGCACCCAGTCGCGCGGGTAACTGTCTTCCCATTCGCGATAGGTTTCTATGCTCTTATCCAACTCTCCCGTGACCAGGTTGTAGTAGGACGATGTAATATGCAGTTTCTCGCGCTCGCTGGCGCGGTCGCGGAGAGTGAAAGCTTTGGTCAGGTATTCGTTGCTGCGGGCGGTCTCGCCCAGATTCGAATACATGATACCCACTCCTTCAATGGCGCTGGCAAAGTTCGGATCCAGGTCAATGGCGCGTTGAAAGAAAGGTAGCGCCGCCACCGAACCCTTTTCTCGCTCCGCTTCTTGCCCCATCGTCATCGCTTTGAGAGCTTCCAGCGAGGGCGTGGTTTCCTGCGCCAGCGGCGTATCAAACTTTTGCACGGATGCCAGCGATTCGCCCAACTGGGTGCGCAATTTGGTCGCGGCTTCGCCCAGCGCATCCAGCACCTTTTCCTTGCCGGCCGCGGTTGCCTGCTCTTCCGCCAGAACATCTCCGTTCAAGCAGTTCACCGCCTTCAGGCCCACTACATACTGGTTGCCCAGGCTGGCGATCGAACCTGCTATATACGCCTTGCTGTTGGCACGTTGGCAGAGTTCGCGAACCACATCCGGAGTCAGGACGGTATTGGCAGGCCGGGTCATCATCTTCAGCGTGCTCGCCACCCGGTCGTCGGACAAAACATTAAGAAAAGGCGACTGCCGCAGCGATACTCCCAACGCCTGCTTCAGCGTGTCATTGAAGATGGGGTCGCCAGTCGAATTGGCGAAGTCGCCCACCACGATCGTATCTTTCTCGGTCAGCTTCGGCGCTTGTCGTGAGCGCCAGTACAAGCCGCCGGCCACCAGAGCCGCCAGAATGACTATCGCCAGAACCGTAATTCCTGTGCGCGAAGTGCCGGATGCAGCCTGCAACCGTGTTCACCGAAGAAGCCGCAACCACCCGCCCGGTTTCCGTGTCCCGCTTGAGCCGTTGCAGGTCGGTGCGCATTTCGGCTGCGCTCTGGTAGCGCAAGTCGCGGTCCTTCTCCATCGCTTTGCCGACGATGTCCTCCAGCTTTGCCGGAATCTTGGAATTCAGCTTCACCGCCGGAGCCGGCGCGCGATTCATGATTTCATCAAAGATCACGCCTGAGGTCTCACCTGAGAAAGGCAAAGTTCCGGTCGCCATTTCGTACAAAACCACGCCGAACGAAAACAGATCGGTGCGTGCGTCCAGACTTTTTCCACGAACCTGCTCGGGAGACATGTACGCCACCGTTCCCAGCGCCGTCCCCGGGCTGGTCAAATGCTCCACGCTTACCGCTTCCGTTTCTCCTTCTGAAGTCGCGCCGCGTCCCAACGTGACTTTGGCTAGTCCGAAGTCGAGAATCTTGGCGTGGCCGCGCTCAGTGACAAAAATATTCGCTGGCTTAATGTCACGATGAACAATATTCTTGACGTGCGCCGCATCCAGCGCATCCGCGATCTCTATCGCCAAAGACAACAAGACATCAAGTTCCATGGGCCGCCCGGCAATGCGATGCTTCAGCGTCATGCCATCCAAATACTCCATGGCGATGAACGCCTGCCCGTCCTCTTCACCAATGTCGTGAATGGTGCAAATGTTAGGGTGATTCAAGGCGGATGCGGCTTGGGCTTCACGCCGGAAACGGCTCAGAACCTGGGGGTCTTTGGCAACTTCGTCAGGCAGGAACTTCAGGGCGACAAAACGATGCAGCCGCGTGTCCTCGGCTTTGTAAACCACTCCCATGCCCCCGCCGCCGAGCTTCTCCAAAATGCGGTAATGGGAAACGGTTTGGCCGATCATGTGGCGCGCCTGAAAAACGAGTACCTCATCTTATGGAGCGCAGCAGGGTAAGTCAATGCGGGCAACCGTCACGTTCAGACCGCATCGTGCTCTCCTAACATCCGCCACACCAGCGCGACCGGCAATCCCACCACATTGAAATAATCTCCTTCGATGCGGGTGATCCACCGCGATGCCATCCCCTGGATCGCATACGCTCCGGCTTTATCCATGGGCTCGCCGCTGGCAACGTAAGAGCGGATGTCCTCGTCAGTCAGAGCCGTCATGACCACGTTTGTGCGCTCCGATCTGGTGCTCTCCATGCTTGGCGGTCGCCCGGCTATGCAAACTCCCGTAATTACCTCATGCTCGCGCCCCGACAACAGCCGCAACATGCGCGCCGCATCCGCCGCGTCTCGAGGTTTGCCGAGAATTTCACCGTCGACGACCACCACCGTGTCGGCGCCGAGAATCACATCGTTCGGCCGTTGGGCAAGTACGGCCAGAGCTTTCTCGCGCGCCATGCGCTCCGCAAACGGCCGCGGCAGCTCTCCCTTTCGTGGGACTTCAGGGATATCGGCAGGATGAACCACGAAGTCGATGCCCGCATTGCGCAGCAACTCCTGGCGGCGGGGCGAAGCCGAGGCCAAAACCAGCATTTACTCCGTCCCTACAAAACCGCGCATAGAGTCGATCAGCTTGGGCGAGTCGTAGCCTACGCCGTCCTTAAACACGATCTCCACATTTTCAATGTCGCTGATCTTCTGCGAAGGATCGCCCTTGATCACTACCAGGTCCGCTTGCTTGCCCGCAGCAATCGTTCCAATTCGCTCGTCCTCTCCAAGATACTTCGCGCCGTTGAAGGTCGCAATGTGAATGGCCTCGAGCGGAGCTGAATCCCGCCTCGACCAGCAACTCCACTTCGCGTTGGTCGCCAAATCCCGCAATCACTCCTCCCATGCCGGTCGGGTCCAGGCCAGCCAACAGCAAGCCGCCGGCCTTCGCGAATGTATATTCAAATTCCATCTCCTTCTTGAGGGCCGCTGTCATCGGCGACTCATCGCTGTGGTAGTGCTCGCGGATTGCCGCCGTATCGCTCGCTCTCACCTTTGAGGCTAGAAACGCCGTACGTGCGTCCGGCGCCAGCGCATCCAGAACCCGCTGCTGGATCGGCGGCCTGCCCGGCACAAACATTTCAAGTACCGGCAGCGTAGACGTCATCGCTACATGATGCCGAACCAGATCGACGATCATGTCGTGCACCGGCCCAGTCTGAACATCCAGCTTGGAAAGAAATTCGTAATCCTGTTTCGCCGGACACTCTCCCGCCTTCTTCCACGGATAAAACTCCGTATCCACCAGCAGCCCGTGCTCCAGGTCATCGATTCCCAGGTCCGTAGCTTGCCGGAAGCCAATCGAGCACAGATGCCCTGTCACTTTCGCGCCGCGTTTATGTGCGGCCGTAATCGCCGCCGAAAGCTCCTCCGGCGTAATGAACATATACGCCTTGAAATTATCCACGCCTTCATCGAGCCAGTAGTTGACGGTTCGCGTGGCATCTTCCGGTCCGGTTAGTTGGTGCATCTGTATGGCCCATGATCCCGCGCCCTCGAGGTAAGGTCCGGTAATGTGCATCTTTGGCCCCGGCATCGCTCCAGCGTCGATCCTTTTCTTCACCTCCAGATCGGTATAGGGCTCAAGCGAACCAGTCGTGCGGATCGTCGTCACTCCGCCTGCAAGGTAGAGCCGCGGAAAACTGTATGCCATTTCGCCGAACTCGCGGATGTCTGCGCAACACGCCGGCCCGACGGGATAGAACATGTGGTCGTGCATTCCCACCAGTCCCGGAATCACCGTATAGCCGTGCAGGTCGAGCGCCTGCGCATCCTTGGGAACGTCAATCTTACCCACCGCCTGAATCTTCCCTTTGCTGATCAGAACCGTCTGATCATCGCGCGCAGCTTCGCCCGTGCCATCAATCACGCGCACGTGAGTCAGCGCAACCAGCGGAGCGCTCACTTTGATGAACTTCTGCACTTCAGGTGATCGTTGCTGTCCCCATGCCGGCAAACCGATCAACACGGTACAAACTAAGACGCAAGCTTTGCTCACAATTTCCCCCTTCGTCGCCCAACGCAGGATTCTACCGCAAGGTTCAAGCGATCAGCTCAATGCGATTTCCGAATGGATCAAGGACATGGCAACGGCGAACGCCCGGAATATCATCCCCTTCATTCACCTCGATGCCCGCCCGGCGCAATTGTTCAACCAATGCCCGATAGTCGCGGCAGCGCAAAGCCGGATGTGCCTTTCGTGCTGGCCGAAAGTCGTTCTCTACGCCGAGATGAACCTGCACCCCGCCGCTCTCAAACCAGCACCCGCCCCGTTTCGCGAGCTCTGGAGGTTTAGGAACTTCGGTCATTCCCAGCACGTCCCGATAAAAGTGTCGCGCCCTTTCCTCTTCGCCCACAGGCATCGCGAGTTGGACGTGATCAATCGCAGTGAAAGGCATCACCACCATCGTATCGCATGATCAGAACGCGAACCGGGAACTCCCTTCCAACCCTGCTAAAATCAAACCTTACCACTCATCTCATGGACGCCGCTTTTCTTCGCAATTTTGCCATCATCGCGCACATCGACCACGGCAAGTCCACCCTGGCCGACCGCCTGCTCGAACTTACCGGCTCGCTCACCGCCCGCGAAATGCAAGCCCAGGTGCTCGACTCCATGGATCTCGAGCGTGAGCGCGGCATCACCATCAAAGCCCACGCCGTGAGAATGATGTACAACGCGCAAGACGGCCAAACTTATCAGCTCAATCTCATCGACACTCCCGGACACGTCGATTTCTCCTACGAAGTCTCGCGCTCGCTGGCCTCCTGCGAAGGCGCTCTGCTGATCGTCGACGCCTCGCAGGGCGTCGAGGCGCAAACTCTTGCGAATGCTTATCTCGCCATTAACCACGGCCTTGAAATCATTCCCGTCATCAACAAGATCGACCTTCCCAGCGCCGACATTCCCCGCACCAAAGAAATGATCGAAGGCGCCGTCGGCCTCGACACTTCCGACGCCGTCCTCATCAGCGCCAAGACCGGCCAAGGCGTGCCCGACGTTCTCGAAGCCATCGTCAAACGCATTCCGCCGCCCAAAGGCGATCCCGAAAAACGGCTCCAGGCGCTGATCTTCGACTCCTGGTTCGATGCGTATCGCGGCGTCATCGTGCTCGTCCGCGTCTTCCAGGGCACGCTGCGCAAGGGACAAAAGATCCGCTTGATGTGGAACGGCAAAGTCCTGGATGTTGAAGCGCTCGGCGTGCAAAGTCCCAAGCCGGTCGAGGTCGAGGAGCTTAAAGCTGGCGAAGTCGGATTCCTGGTAGCGAATATTAAAACCGTCTCCGACGCGAAAATCGGCGACACCGTCACCGACGACGCCAATCCCGCCATCGAGCCTCTGCCCGGCTTCGAAGAAATCAAGCCCATGGTCTTCGCCGGCCTCTACACCGTCGACGCCCATGAACACACCCAACTGCGCGAAGCTCTAGATAAACTCCGGCTCAACGATTCTTCTTTCTTCTTCGAGCCCGAAAGTTCCGTCGCCCTCGGTTTCGGCTTCCGCTGCGGCTTCCTCGGCCTGCTGCACATGGAAATTATTCAGGAGCGGCTGGAGCGCGAGTTCAATCTGGAGCTGATCACCACCGCCCCCGGCGTCCGTTACAAGATCTACAAAACCGATGGTGAAATGGTCGAAGTCGATAATCCTTCGCGCTGGCCGGACCCGAGTGAGATCGCCGAAGATTGAAGAGCCGGTGATTCTGGCCACCATCCTTACTCAGCCGGAATACGTCGGCGGAATCCTCGCCCTGGTCGAAGAGAAACGCGGCCGCCAGAAGACATTCGAGTACGTGACCTCGAATCGCGTCATGCTGCATTACGAATTGCCGCTGAATGAAATCGTGCTCGACTTTTACGACCGCCTCAAATCAGTTTCCCGCGGCTACGCCTCGCTCGACTACCATCTTGCCGACTACTGGGAATCGCCCATGGTGAAGCTCGATATCCTCGTCGCCGGCGAACCGGTCGACGCGCTCTCCATCATCGTCCATCGCGACTTCGCCTACGAACGCGGCAAGGCGCTGGTCTCAAAAATGCGAGAACTGATTCCCCGGCAGATGTTCGAAGTAGCGATTCAGGCATCGATCGGCGCGAAAATCATTGCCCGCGAAACCGTCCACGCCATCCGCAAGAATGTATTAGCAAAATGCTACGGTGGCGACATCACCCGCAAACGCAAACTGCTGGAGAAGCAAAAAGAAGGCAAGCGCCGCATGAAGCGCATCGGCCGCGTCGATATTCCCCAGGAAGCTTTTCTAGCCGTCCTGAAAGTCGGCGAGGACAACAACTGAGCTGTGGCAGCGACACTCTTGCCCGCCGCTCATGACTTTCACTCCCAATGATGGTTTATCATGTTCTATATCAGCAAGATAGCCGCACTTCTCCTGATCCTCCAATTGTCCTCCAATTTGGGTGATATAATACCCGACAGCTAGGAGATGAGCATGGCAACCGCCTCTCGCTTCCATCGTCAAAAGATTTCAACCACCATCGCGCCCGATACGCTCGCCTATTTGCAGCAACTGCTCGATTCCGGCGAGGCCACCACGCTCGCAGAGGCAATTGACCTCGCCGTCAGCCGCCTTCGCACCCTGGACAACCGGCGTCGCCTCGCACGCGACACGGCCGCCTATTTCAACGAAATGCCGGAGCAGGAACTGGCGGAAGAGAGCCGTCTCGCATCAGTGTTGAGCGCCAGCGCGCGATCTCTCGACTTCGACCGTGAACCCTAACCCACGCCGCGGCGAGATTTGGACCGCCCAACTCGGCGACGCCCCTCAGCGCCACTGGGTCGTGATCGTTTCGCTCGATAGCCGTAACTTGAGCGACCGCGCATCTTCCGTCCTGATCGTGCCGTTCGGAAGTTATGGCCGCCCCGGGCCAACCGTCACTGAGTTCCCGCCCGGAGAAAGTGGCCTGCCTGGCATTTCCTATCTCAAAGCCCACTTCATCAGCGTTATTGAAAAGTCTGCGCTGATCGAACGGCAGCGCCGAGTGTTATCGTCGGCTCGCATGAAGCAGCTCGTCGAAATGATCCGCCGTGCCGTAGACCCAGACGCCCCGTGGCCGGGAACATAGCTGCGTGGATTGCACCCTCGTGTGGGGCGGACACTCCTGTCCGCCAACTGACGAATCACCACGACTCACACGGGAGAAGCCGCGAAGCGGCGCAAGAATAAAGCCCACGGCGCGAGCCGTGGGTAAACTGGCGAAACGATCAAGCCGCGTCGCGGCGTAAGACGCATGGGTGGCCCATCCTAACGTCGCGCTTTTTGCGACGTTAGGGTGGGGATGTTGGGACGACCAAAGGACGATTCTCGAACCAATCCCTACAACCGAGGACTCCGATTCATTTCACGCGATACAGAAAATCTCCGCACAACCACACCGAAGTTTTCAGACTCGCTAGGTTTTGTGATTGTTACTTTTGACGTCCCCCCTCAAGCGCGCGACTCAAAAGTCTATTATCCAGCTTCTTAAGCGCTCGCTTGTTCTTGATGGCTACCTTCCACTTTAGCGAACTGCTGCCCCGTGGCCGTGTCAAATACTTGAAGAACTCATAATAGTCATAAGGAGTTTTGTAGAACCATTGCGCGTCAAAGTCTTTTAGTTGAGATGGGGACGCGCCGAGTCCACAAAACGCCACGATCCGATGATCCTGGAATTTTCCGCTCTCATCGAAAAATGAGTGAAGAATGCCCATGAATGTCTCCGGCTAGAACGCGACCCCATGTACCCTGATAAGTCGGAGGTCATCGATCACCTCCGCCTAGGTTATGACCTGCCCGACTCTCGGTGGAGTCAAGTAAATTACTGCTCCAAAAAGCGTAGAGGCGCGTCGCCCTTGAGCAGACCCGAGCCGCGTAGCGGCGGCATATCTCAGCCCCGGACGGAAGTCCGGGGTTGGCAGTCGAATCAACCCACGCGCCCGAAGGGCGCAACTGCGACTCAACTCCAGCCCAACTACCCAAACTAATAGCAATTCCCGGCTCCAAATCGTAGCTGAGGTACGAAAGGACATGCCCCCGGAAATGTGCAAATCTCATAGAATGCTGCAACGTTAAAATTATGTTAACGCTCTTCTCAATACATCTTTACAAACCAGTAACGGCCTTCATTGGTAGAGGTTGCAGGATGTCAGCAACCGTATCCAATCCGACCGAACAGTCGGCATAATTGCTGCCTTCCACTGTCATACCGCCCTTCCACAAGGTTTTCCACAGGGCAGACCGCTGATTTGATGATCGCTAACCCTCATCCTTCCTCATCAATTCCACCTTCCATCAGCGACTCGAACCGCGTCGAATTCTTGATAAACGCCAGCTTGACCTTACCCGTCGGCCCATTGCGCTGTTTGGCAATGATGAGTTCGGCCTTTCCCTGCAAATCGGGATCGTCCTGCTTGTAAACCTCTTCCCGAAAAATAAACGCCACCACGTCCGCATCCTGCTCAATCGATCCCGACTCGCGCAGATCCGCCAGTTGCGGACGATGATCTCCACCCCGGCTCTCCGGCGCGCGGCTCAACTGCGAAAGCGCGATCACCGGCACGCTCAACTCCTTGGCGAGTCCCTTCAACCCGCGCGAAATCGACGAAACTTCCTGCGTCCGGTTCTCATAACGCTCGCCCGCCGCCCGACATCAGTTGCAGGTAATCTACGATCAGCAAATCAAGTTTGCCTTGCGATTGTTTCAGCCGCCGCGCCTTGGCTCGCATTTCGCTCAGCGCAATGCCGGGAGTGTCATCGATGAAAATCGGAGCATGCGCCAGTTCGTCCATCGCCCGCACAACTTTCGTCATGTCGTCGCGCCACAGCGATCCCGTCCGCATCTTGTGCGAATCCACCCGTGCCCGCGAACACAGCAGCCGCAACAGCAGCGCCTCGCGCGACATTTCCAGTGAAAACATCCCCACAACTTTCTGATCTACGATGGACGCGTTCTCCGCGATGTTCATGGCAAACGCCGTCTTGCCCATCGAAGGTCTCCCGGCAATGATGACCAAATCGGCGCGCTGCAATCCGCTCGTCATTTCATCAAGGTCGGTGTAATGAGTCGCCAGCCCGGTGATGCGCTGGCCGCGCTGCAAAAGTGCATCCACCGATCCAAACGACTCTTTGACAATCTCCTGCACCCCCAGGAAACCGCGTCCAATGCGCTTTTCAGAAAGCTGCATGATGGCGGCTTCGGCATCGTTCAGAACTTCTTCCGCCGGATCGCTCTGCTCCGCCGCCCGCGCAATCGCGGAATTCGCGGCATGGATCAGCCCGCGCAGCAGCGCCTTGTCCCGCACAATCTTGATGTAGTGCTCGATGCTCGGCCGGTCCGGAACTCCGTCCAGCAATCCGGAAACATAGCCAACGTCGCCAATCGCCTCCAATTCCTTGCGCCGGTCGAGCTCCTCGACCAGCGTGATCATGTCAATCGGCCGCGACGACTCCGCCAGATCCACCATGCGCGTGTAAATGCGGCGGTGCGAATCCAGCGAAAAATCTTCCGGCTTCAGATGCTCCGCAGCTTGGTTATAAGAGAGATTGTCCAGCAGAATCGCGCCCAGAATCGAGCGCTCGGCTTCAACGTTCGCCGGCAGCGTGTGTGCGAGGCTGTAATCAGTAGTGGCCAAAGTTTTTTTCTCGCGCTTGAAACTTCAGACGGAGCGCGAACGCGATACTACTCAGAAATTGCTTGTGGATGGCGCGCACTTGCTTCGGAAAACACGGATTCCCAATGATTTTTCCTGGCCGCATACTTGCTGACTTGAAGTATAGGCGAATATAAAGCGAATCTCAAACTCTGCTGGTAATTATCCCTTTACAGTAGGTACGAGTTCTGCTATGGTTTTACCTGAAAGTAGGTAAGTCCATGGCCCACAACAACCGCAAGCCGAACATGAAGCCGTTCACCCTGAAAGACTTACAGAAGCAGTTTCCGGACGATGCTACCTGCCTTGAATGGCTTCGCAATTACCTCTACCCAGATGGCATCTATTGCGAGAAGTGCGAAGCGGTGACCAAGCACCATCGCGTCGTGAGCCGTCCGTCTTACTCTTGCGACCATTGCGGCCATCACGTTCACCCGACTGCGGGAACGATCTTCCATAAGTCGCCCACGCCGCTCACTACTTGGTTCTATGCCATATACCTCATGGCGCAGACCCGTTGCGGCATCTCCGCGAAGCAGATTCAGCGGGAGACTGGCGTCACCTACAAAACAGCATGGCGCATGTTTAAGCAGATTCGATCCATGCTGGACGATGAGAAAGCCCCACCGCTGGGCGGACGCGGCAAGCGCGTTGAGATGGATGAGACCTACATGGGCGGAAAGCGCAAGGGCGGGACGGGCCGACCGATGGCGGGAGACAAAGTTAAAACTGCCGTCGTCGGAATCGTTGAACGTCAAGGCCGCGTCAAGGCTCTTGTGTCCGATGATGTCAAAGGCTCTACGCTTCTCGGCATGGTTCGCGAATACGTGCTCCCCAAGAGCACAGTCTTTACCGATGAACTCAATGCCTACCATGGAATCGAGCACATGCCAAACATGCACTACAACCACAAGCGGATTAACCACACTTCCAAGGTCTACGTCGTTGGCGACATCCACACCAACACCGTGGAAGGATTCTGGAGCTTGGTTAAAAACGGAGTGCGGGGCGTCTACCATTCGATTGGCAAGGGCTATTTGCAGTCTTATCTCAATGAGTACAGTTTTCGGTACAATCGGCGCTTCGATGAACAGCCCATGTTTACTAGCTTCTTGCATCAGATCGAAAAGCGCGACGTAGTCGTGCGCCAGAGTGCTGCAATTCCAGAACCGTTCTGACTCGGACGTTTTGGGCGATCACGTTCTCGGGCGTATAATTCGCGCCACCTATGGCGAACGCCTACATTAAGTGCGAAGCTTGCGGCGAACTGTTTCTTGTGGGGAACGTGCCAGATATGCCGAAATCTCCTGAGCTAGTCGCTTCCTGGCGTTTTCAACTCGCTTGCCCCGAATGTAAATTCGAGGGGACTTACGGAGTGAAGGATTTTCTCCCGCCGGAATAGGCTGGGCGACTCCCACCAGCTTGGCTTCGATGGTCTCAGGGAAAACTATCACTCTGTATCCATCAACTCTGAAATCCAAAAACAGCGCTACATCTTGCATTAGTTTTTTTCGGGCTTGATCTTGCGTGTAGCTTTTTTAAGTGCGCTCTCAAAATCTTCCTTAGTAAACGGCTTTGCGAAGGAAGTGTCGGCGGTTGTGCTGGCAGATTTTTCTTTCTCGTAGTGTTCTTTTCGCATGGCGGCTAACTCCGGGTGATGCAGAACCTCTAAAATCTTCTTTGCAGGAACGACGATTGATACTCCCATGTTGACGGCCTCTGCCTGTTCAAGGGCAGGAAATGAAACGGGCAGGTCCCAGTGGCCGTGCATCAGTCCAAGGAGATGCCCATCTCCTAGCGCGTAGATATTTGAAACACCCTTCTGCCCTTGAACCGGACTCTTTACGGTATTGCGAACAAAAACGGGCGATCCGCTCAATCCTCCGATAGATCTACTTTCAGCAAGATAGGCTTCCATTTCGCCAAATCCTTTGACGGGCAGGCGATCTCGCGGCATCATCGCTATATTTCCGGTGCGCACAATTGGTGTCACGCACGTCGTCCCAATGAAACGGGTAAAAAGCCCAACAATTATCAGTTCATCTCCGAGGCCGATGTTGTATTCGGCAATCCGCTTGTCGGTTGCGAAAATACTATCCGGAATGAAGGTGATGTCGTAAAGCCCCATATTCGGCGACCCGAGCGGGATAACAGCAACATCCACGGAATCTTTTTCTGTGGGATGGTAAAACCATTTTTGGTCGCCAGTCCCAATAAATCTCGGTGCGCCATCTTTTGCATTCATCGCTATTACGGCTTGGGCAGGTTCAATGGCCTCAGCAACATGCTTGGCGGTCACCAAATGTATTAGGTGGGCGTTGTCGCCCATCTTTACGCCAACAATGAATGCGGTTCCGCCGAATACAAGAGGTTGATCTGGGTCGTACCGAGACACGAAGCCAACAGACTTGAGCAGTAGATCGGCTATTCGCATAGTGCTATCTCCCCGTACCAAAGGGTAAACCTCTAGTCCGGGGTGTTCGATTTCTCCGTCAATCCATTCGAGACTTTGCAAAGGATACTCCTAGCTGTATACCTACTGTCAAGGGATAATTACCAACTCTGCTTGGCTTGATCCGTGGGAATCCGTGAAGATCCGTGGCAAGAAGCTGGTCTATTCGCGCCGATCCGCGTAAAGCCGCGGCGAAACAAGTTCACAAATAAATGCGGCGCCCGGCCAGCCACCGGGCACCGCACTGCTTGTGAAACGTCACCGCGTTCTCGCCGCACAAGGCAGCCAGTCGCACGAGTTGCAACCGCGCCCACTAGGGGTGCCCGTTCCTTCTCGTACTCTGCGAGGTGGAACCCGGCTTTGACCCCGTGACCACTCGCATCGATCGCTCAAGTCGACGGCTCAGTCCTTCCAGTGAGGAGGACATCCGAGGAGGCCGCAACGCCCGGGCCGCGAAACGCGCCATGACACGCTTCGAGAACCCTCCAGCAGTTCACCCTCGAGAACCGCCGGAAACTCGCCGACTTCTCAAGCAATCCTTAGCGTGAAAACGTCTCACCTAAGCACTGGCGCATACTCTGCTTGAAACTCAGAAGCACCCGCAATAAGAAAATTGCGGTCCATTGTGCAGAAGCTGTGCAGGACCAAACTTCTTTGTGGAAAGCGCTAGGAAAATCAAGATCAAACCGGCCACAGATGCTCACAGATCAAATACTTCCAACCGCCGCTTCACGAATCTGAACGATGCCTCCATCCGCTCCAGCGCGTTGCGCGGGAGTCCTTCCCGCTCTGCCGAATCTTCGGCATCTCTCCCATCTTCATCGGTTTCTCCCTCGGCTGCGATCGCCTCCCGCAGCAAGTGCCATGCTTCACGATAGGGCTCGTATTTCGCAGCGGGTGAGCTGGAATGAAGCGTGATGCTCTTGCCATGAATTAATGCGGCTGGAATGATGTACCACGCATCCACTGGGATAACGTAGGCCGCGACAAAGTCAAACGATCCTGCGGGGTAAGGCTGGTGGCCGCCCTGCACCGTACACACGTACCCTGCGTCCGGTTTGCTCACGGTGGACTTCACCTGCACGCTGACGAAACGTCCGGTTGAGCCGACGACGAAGTCGTAGGGGCACATTTCTCCCCAGGGCTTGCTCACCGGCAATCCAAACTCCTGTGCCCTGGCCAGGAAAACCGACTCTGCCCACTCGCCACGGGGTTTCTTGTCTTCGATGATGTCGGGCTTGCGCGGCGTGGCACCCGTGCCCGGCGAACTCCCTTTGCTCATTCCCCAACCTCAAAAGAAAAGCGCGGCCATTCGTAGAAATTCGCGAATGCCGCCTTATGCTTCTATTGGAACGCGCCCGAGAAGCCGAAGGCAAGAGTTTTCGGCGGAAAAATCAAGGCCGCATCCCAAAATGGGAAAAGCAACCGGGGTTTGTTGTACAATTGTACACTATGGTATGATTCAAGTTGTGGAAATAGTGATCGACACCTCCGCCATTCTGGCCGTTATCGGGGAGCAGCCTGAAAGAGCGAGTCTGCTCAGGCTGACGCGTGGGGCTACCCTAGTGGCTCCGCCCTCGGTCCACTGGGAAGTCGGAAACGCGCTATCGGCTATGTTCAAACGCAAAGCCATCGGCATCGGGGAGGCCCTTCAACTACTAGAGGCCTACGCGGCGATCCCCATCCGCATGGCCGGGATCGACCTGAAACAAGCGGTGGAATTATCGGCGAGGTCGAATGTGTACGCCTACGATGCCTACGTACTTGCCTGCGCCATGAACCAGGGAACGCCGCTGCTCACACTGGATGAAGGATTAAAAGAACGTGCGCGCGAACTCAAACTGGACGTGCTGGAGGCTGAAACGCGATGAAGTCCTACAGCTATTCGGAGGCGCGGGGAAATTTTGCGACCGTGCTCGATGAAGCCGAGCGCGACGGAGCGGTGGAAATCCGCCGCCGCGACGGGAGAGTGTTTCGCATTCTGCCCCTGCGAAAGAGCAAGGCGTCGCCGCTGGACGTGAAGGGGGTGAAGCTTAAAGTGTCGGCTGCCGACCTGGTGGCCATTGTGCGCGAGGGCCGGGAGCGGGGGTAGATCTTTGCGAATCCTCGAGATTGCAGCTATCAGCGTCTGCCCCGGATTTCCAGTGTTCCGATAATGTGTTGGACTCAACAGAGTGTATCCTCCTAGATAATATGATTCCCTACTATATATGCATTGACGGACTTTTGTCGCTGTGTAATGCTATGATACATGAGTATGACCGACAAACTCGACACCGTACGGTTCACCACGAAGGGGCAAGTCGTCATCCCGCTTCGCCTGCGCAAACAATTCGAAATCGAGGACGGAACCAAAGCCGTGGTGCAAGCGACACCGGAGGGGATTCTCCTCAAACCGGTGACCGCGGCGCTCATCCGGCAGGGGCGCGGTATCCTCAAGCGGGCGCCGGGAGACAGGTCCCTGAAAGAGGACTGGGCCGAGCACAAACGGCGGGAACGCGCGCTCGAGGATCGCAATGCCGGCTAGGGTGCTCGACAGCTTCGCGCTCATCGCCTATTTCCGCGATGAACCGGGCGCGGAAGCGATCGAGCAGTTGCTCGTCTCCGCCAGCAAAAAAGACACCCCGCTCCACATGAGCGATGTGAACTACGCCGAAGTGAAGTACTCGATTGTGAAAAAGGACGGCGCCGCAGCCTGGGCGGAGGCGGCAAAGGTCCTAGAGGGCCTGCCCATCGATTTTCATTCCACCACCCGCGCCCTGGCCGACACTGCCGCCGATTTCAAAGCGCGTTTCAAGTTGAGTTTGGCCGATGCCTTCGCCGCCGCGCTGGCCAGAGAAAAGAAGGCCGAACTCGTCACCGGCGACCCGGAATTTAAGCCACTTGACCAGGAAATCAAAATCCACTGGCTGAAGTGAATGCGGAAAGGCCGGGGGAGCATCACGTCTGTCCCCCGGACCACCCCGTCCACCGGACAATCCAACTCCATTTAATTGTGAAACAAAGAACCTAGCCAGTGCGAGATCTTCTTTAATAGGCCGTTGTCCGCGGGCTTCGGCTCGGGAGAGGGTGCAAAGGCCTGGGCGGGGACAAAATTGTATTTATCTTCAAATGTCTGTCTGAGGTGACAGGCCATGAGCTAGGTTCTAGCTCCTGTGGCCTTGAAAAAGTGCGCATGGTAGTCGTTGTCCGATAATTCTCTGCCGGGTGTTGAAGCAATTGCCGACCCTACAACCTCAAGTTTTGGCCGCCCGGGCGAAGGCTGTCGAAAGTCCTTCGCCTTCGCGACCGCCCACCCGTGAAAAACCCGCTTTTCTGCGAACAAAGTTGCGGCGTGACAAGCTCGCACATCAAGATATCTTTTCACTTTGGAGTCGACAGAACTTTGGCCAAGCCGGTCTACGCAGAACCTCGTCGTCTCTCTTCTCCTCAAAGTGATACAGTGGGAACATATTGTGGGGCGTTTTTGATGGATGCCCCGGCCAAATCGGAACGTTGAAAAAGTCGCAGTCCAATATGCTCATTGTTGCCAACCGTTTCTGTTAGGCTTCCACAGTGCCATGTTCACCGGTGCGGAGTTGTTCGGTAATCTGTTCTAAACATCTCCGCGCTTTCTCGACATTGTCAAAAGGCAAGCGCAATTTGCTCGTAACCGGTTGGCCATTGACCACGGCGTAAGCCAATACCGCACCTTTGCTAACGATGCTGGTCAACTTCCCATGCATGCTCGAGAACTCTGCGCCCACATGACCGTTCCATGGTCGTATAGATATAAGGCTCCGCCGCAGGCAACACATCCGAAGTCGCCGAGAAAAACGCTAGAGCGGTATTTGCAATTTCCTGATTCAGCCACGAGCCGTCGTTTAGAACCGACTAACGCCCTCTTGCGGCACAGATGCGTCGATTCTGCGTTTGATATCTGTCATCCATCTACATCAATCAAGTCGGCCCTAGTAATTTGCTAAGCCTATAGTCGGAGGGCAGTTGCCGAGCAAACGATACATGAGCGGGAAGTGGTTCCACCAACAGTTGGAACACGAACTGCGACGGCGAAAGGAACCGGACTCCACTCGATGCGGCTGTCGTCATTTTTATTCCTCCTTCAGCTTTTCTATCGTCGCTTGTTTGAAAAGGTGGAAAAATTCAATTTTTTCCTGTGTGTGTGCAAATTCAACCCATTCATCGACCGTCCTCTTGCTGTCGGTCCTGAATCCGTCATTTGTGTAAACGTCGACGTCTACGAAAACGCTGGTGTCGGGAGGAAACGGGCCTTGCAGGAATTCCGTGAGTTCAATACGAACAGCGCACGTTGACTCATCTCTTACTTTCGTCGTGAAGTTGAGGTTAACAGCCTTGGTTATTGCATCTTCTGATACCGAGATTTTCAGGTCGAGGGCTGAAATACCGTCGATGTCATGCAATTTTGGGCGCAATGCATTCATGTAGCGAAGACCCAGTCGTGTAATCAGAATTCCTGCTGGGTTCGTATCGAACAGCGCCTTCGTCATACTCAACAATTCAGAAGTTTTGAATTTGTCCGACCCGGAATAGGGGGCTTGTCGGTGATAGGAGATAACCGAAGGTCCAAGCCGTAGAATCGTTCGGCTGTCGCCGTCAAGCAGCTCGATGGTGGGTTGATACTGAACGTTTGGGTCGAGGGACCGGAACTGCGCGGGAATATTGTAGGCAGGAAGCTGGCGTTGCTGCCAGCCTTTCCACGGGTCAAGATCCACCGACTCAAACGCCCAAAGAAGATTTCTGGTAGGGCCGTTTTCAGATCGAAGCGTATCTCAACAACCGCCTCGACGATCGCATCACACTTTAATTTTCTTGGGAGTTCGGTTCCGCGCTTTACCATCTCATTCTCGTCGGACTGGTGATTATACGTCAGGACTACATCGTTTGACGCGTGGTTTTCTGTCCGAACGTTTTGGGAAGAGATTAAGGATACTGCGCGCGCCTGCGAGGTTGACAAGGCTACTGCGGTATCAAATGCAGATTACTCGAAAAACTCGGACACGAAATTGGAGAGAACTCGTGGCAGACTACACCAATTTCCATCCGCGGCGTCCCGATTTGGCACCGGAGCGGAAATTAGACGGCTGCGCTCTTGTAATTGCTGCGGCGACCGGGGACACTTTTTTCAGGGCCCGTGGTGCAACGGGTAGCACGGCTCTCTGTCAAAGTGCAGATGCGGGTTCGACTCCCGCCGGGTCCACACTCCCTTTTCTGTGGAGGAGCTGTCGGGGGAAAAAATACAGAGATAATCTCCCCTCAAAGTAACTTGACACCGTTCCCCTCACCACCAATACTGGGGGTGACAGAGAGCCGCACCACGTTTTATGGCCCCGCTAACTCGGGGCCATTTCTTTTCAACTCACAGATTTCTCCGGCGAATCATTGCCAACTTGCCGACCTACCTCGGCAGATGCGGCGCTACCAGGCTAATGAACTCCCGCGAGGTGATGATTTTGGTATTCTTCCAGAAGCGTGGAAAGTGCCGCTGGTTGCCGGTGATGAGATAGTCGGCGCGCGCGGCGTCTGCACACTCCAGAAACTTGCTGTCTTCCGGATCGGTGGTAAGTTCCAGCTTATACGACGGGCGAACTACTTGCGCCCGGTTCTTGACCATTTGATGCAACTGCTGTTGCAGCCCTTTTGTAATTTTTAGCGCCGGGCGTGCCAGAACGTTGCGGTACTCCGCGAGAATTTCCTGGGAGACGTACAGCCGCGCCGGCTTGGTCAAGGCCAGCAGGAATACCGTCCGTTGCAGCCCATAGGGGCGCAAGGCCGCCGAGACCACGATATTCGTATCCATGACGATGCGGAGCGGAAGCATTATCGCTTGATAGTTCGACGGGCCTCTGCTATGACACGGTCAATCTGCCGTGAGGTGAGTTTATGGGTACCTTTCCGGACCGACTCTTCTCCGATCAGCCGCAACACTTCCGGCTCCGGGGCAGCCAGGCGGACATAGTCGCGAATGCTCAGCAGCACCGCTTGGGGTGTGCCACGCTTCTCGATTACCACTGACTTCTGCTCCTCGGCAACACGGCGCAATAGTTCCCCGAAGTTACTACGGGCATGGAGAGCGGACACCACATTCTTTCCGTTCTTAGCAGTCTGTAACATAAGCAACTATCCATTTCGATGAATTTAACTGTACAGTCTATTTTAACGCATAGCGTCAAGGGTTAGAGCTTAATGTTGAAATCGGAGAAGGGAAGAGCTGCCCCGCCTTATGATCGCGCCACCTTCACATCCGTCTTTGAAAAATCCTGTCCTTTGAACAACAGCGGCTCGGCTTTGCTCTTGGCCAGCGCGTAGGAAAAGCAGTCTCCAAAATTCAGTTTGGCGGCGTGGCCGCTGGGTTTGCCGAAGTCGCGGTAGGCCTGACGCGCGATGCGGGCCTGCGCTTCCGTGACCGGCTCGATCGAGATCTGGCCTTCCTCGATGAGTTCATCCAGGCGGCGGCTGGCGACAGGGTCTTTGCTGCCGTCGATGACCGCTCCGGCTTCCACATAGCTCACCGCCGACATGCGGCGATGCGGCGCGCGTTCGATGGCGGCGGCGAACTCGGGGGCCTCCGGCTCGAGACGCAGGATGGCGATCAGCGCCGAAGTGTCGAGGATCACTTGGGCAGACCTTTCTCGTCGTAGAGCAACTCGCCATGCTCGGCGGAGCGGAACGGTTCTTTCAGGCGTCCGGCGCAGTCGCGTCCGATTTCCAGCAGGCGGGCGGAGAGGGCGGGAGATTGCCGGGTTTGGAGGCGGCCCAGCCTTTCGCGGAGAGACTTGGTTACGGCTTCGGTGATGCTCTCTCCGGTCAGGCGGGAGATTTGGCGGGCCAGCTTGTGGGCGGCCTCATTCTTGATGTTCATGCTCATGGTATAGTTTCTACCTTAACTAGGTACTATTCTACCATATGCAAATTTGAGTCACGCAAAGCAAAAGCCCCGAGATTGACTCGGGGCTTTGAATAGTACCGAACGATGCCCGTCAAATTCGATCTTAATCCTTACTCCCGAGCAGTCAAGTAACCGAAGGCCGCAACAAAAAGCAGATTCCTCGCTTCGCTCGGAATGACAAAGCCCAGAGTTAGTCCCTCACTCCATCCATGAACGCCCGCAACTTTCGCGACCTCGATGGATGCCGCAGTTTCCGCAGAGCTTTTGCCTCGATTTGCCGAATACGTTCGCGAGTGACCGCAAACGACTGGCCGACTTCTTCGAGCGTATGCTCGCTGCCATCTTCCAGGCCGAAGCGCATCTTGATGACTTTCTCTTCGCGCGGAGTCAAGGTGCGGAGCACCTGGCCGGTCTGGTCCTTGAGATTGACGTTGATGACCGCTTCCGCCGGCGATACTACAGCGCGGTCTTCGATGAAGTCGCCCAAATGCGAATCTTCTTCTTCGCCGATCGGCGTTTCAAGAGAAATCGGTTCCTGTGCGATCTTGAGGACTTTCCGGACCTTTGCGACCGGAATATCCATGCGCTTGGCGATTTCTTCCGAGGTAGGTTCGCGCCCTAGTTCCTGCACCAGCTGCCGCGAAGTGCGGATCAGCTTGTTGATGGTCTCAATCATGTGGACCGGGATGCGAATCGTACGCGCCTGATCAGCAATGGCACGAGTAATTGCCTGCCGAATCCACCACGTGGCGTAGGTGGAGAACTTGTAACCGCGCCGGTATTCGAATTTGTCCACGGCTTTCATCAGACCGATATTGCCTTCCTGAATCAAGTCGAGAAATTGCAAACCGCGGTTGGTGTACTTTTTGGCGATGGAAACCACCAGGCGGAGGTTGGCCTCGATCAGTTCCCGCTTGGCCTGCTCCGCATCCATGTCACCCTGGATGATTTCGCGTTGGGTGCGCTTGAGTTCCTGAAAGGAAACGCCGGCTTCAACTTCGAGCTTCTCCAGTTCCGCGCGGATGGCCCGCGACTGGCGACGGTATTCCTTGCGCTGCTCTTCGCTGCGAGTCGCGTCTGCCTTCTTTTCAAGGTTCTGCGACTGGCGGTCGAGCGAGCGCATGGTGTCGACCGTCTTGTTGACGCGATCGATCAGCCGCTTGCGCTCGTTATTGGTAAAGGCAAGATTGCGCACGCAAAGCGACACGTCCACAATGGCCCGCGCCAGCGCGACGCGGTAGCGGCGATAATCCTTGGGCCGCTTCTTTTGCGAGACTGCCGCGAATTTTTCCAGCAGCTGGCTGGCTTTCTTGTAGGCCTTGGCCAGGGCGTCAATCTTGCCGGTAAATTCTTTCAGCCGATTTTGCAGGATCTCATCGGTGATCTCTTCTTCATCGAAGGTGACCACTTCCTTGATGGAACGGACACTCTTCTTGAGATCTTCGCCCAGCGCCAGCAGTTCGTTGATGACGATGGGCGAACGCGAAAGCGCCTTGAGCACGCGGATTTGTCCGCGCTCGATCCTTTTAGCGATTTCGACTTCGCCTTCGCGCGTGAGCAAGGGCACGGTACCCATTTCGCGCAAATACATGCGGACGGGGTCGTTGGTCTTTTCGAGGGCACCGGGAGTCAGGTCGAGTTCAACGTCTTCGCCGGCTTCATCTTCGTCGAATTTCTTGTCGAGCGCCGCCGAGGGAAGCTTCGGCCCCTCGAGCACATCGATGCCCTGGGTGCCGATGGTCGTAAGCAGATCGTCCAGGTCCTCAGGAGAATGCACATCGTGCGGGATCAAATCGTTCACCTGGTCATAAGTCAAGTAGCCTTTTTCCTTGCCGGTATCGATCAGCTTTTTAATATCGTCGTACTTGTCATCAAGAGCCAAGACGGATTTTCCTCAAGTCGTCCCCAGAAGGAAGGACGCGAATAGTCGTTTTTAGCGGTGGGAACGTGAGTTGGCGGAACCTAGCGCCGACACAAACTTTCAGAGTATAGCATGAAACTGGTTGAATCCCAATGACTTCGTGGTACCGCTGCCCTATCTCCCTCGCCGCTAATAACTTAGATGGCGGAACCGTCATTTTAGTTTCAACCTGAGACTACGCCGCCGGGGGAGCGGCGCCATCTTCCATGAGTCCGGCATCCATCAGCGCCCGCTTAAGACGGATTTTCTCTTCTAGCAGCGACTGCAAGCCGCCTGGGGCCTGAGTACGCTTGGCGGCCAATTCCTGCTGGACCTTTTCGAGCTTGCGCCGAAGGTGCATCCGGCGCAGGGCTTTGACCGCTCCTTCCAGGCGATCAGCGGTTAGTTCCTCGGCCTCCCTCATCAGGATGGACGCCAAGAGACTGCGCTCGCCATCGGGCAACGGCAACGACATTACATCGGCAGAATCCGGAGCCGACAGCAGGGCCTGGAGCAGAGATTCCGTGGCCAATCCGTGATGCAGCGGCTCATTGCGCAGGACGAATTGCGCCTGCCGTGCCGGGTCGAATTCCTCGTCCACCCCGTCTCGCGAGGAAACATGCTGCTCAGAAGTCAGCATCTCACGGGCAGAAGTCAGCGCGCGGACGAGAATCTTCTCCGCGTCCGTCACCTGGGCTTCGACCGGCGATTTCAGCGTGGCGGCGGACCGGTTGGTGGCGGCATGCCTCAACTCCTGGCGCAGCACGGCGGAATCGATATTGAGCTTCTGCGCGATCTCGCGGGTCAGTTCATCGCGCACAATCCGGCTGGGAACCTGCTGGATATGTGGCAGCAGCCAGTTCACCGCTTTGACCTTGCCCTCGCCGCTGCGGACAGGGAACTGGGCGCGGGCGCGGTCGATCAAGTAGGTAAAGTAGGGCTGCGAATTCCGCAGCGCTTCGGCATAGGCGTCTTTGCCCTTGCGACGGATGAACAGGTCGGGATCGAATCCGGTTTCGAGGGTCAGCACCTTGATCTGGAATTCATCCTGCACTAGCAATCCGAGTGTGCGCTCGGTCGCCTTTGCCCCGGCAGTATCGGGATCGAAATTGACGACCACGTTCTTGCTGAAACGTCCCAGCAGCCGGGCTTGGAGTTCGGTGAAGGCCGTGCCCGAGCTGGCAATTACATTGTGAAACCCAGCCGCGTATACCGAAATGCAGTCCATCTGACCTTCGACCAGGATGGCGTAATCCAATTTGCGAATGGCTTCTTTGGCATGGTCGAGATTGAACAGCACTTTCGACTTCGAATAGATCGCGGTTTCAGGAGAGTTCAAGTACTTCGGCCCAGCTTTTTCATCGGTCGCCAGAGTTCGTCCGGTAAAAGCAATGACTCGTCCGCTTTCATTCGCGATGGGGAACATCACCCGGTTGCGGAACTTGGAGTACATGGAAGAGGCCGTCGGTCGCTGGTCAGCGTTGTCATCCCGAGCGGAATCGGACGGGCCGCTTGCGGCCTGTCCGGTGGAGTCGAGGGACCTGCTTTGCTGAGAGGCAACAGCTGACGGCTGACCGCCTTCTTTCCACGAAAACAGGCCGCTCTCTCGCAACACCTCCTCATCAAACTCGCCCTTGAGCCGATCTTTAATCAGGAAACCGGAATCGGGCGCGTAGCCGATGCGGAATTCACGGATCATTTCTTCACTCAGGCCCCGCCCCGTCAGATATTCGCGGGCTCGTGCTCCTTCGGGACGCCGCAAGCACTCCTGGAAGAATTCCGCAAGCTCGCTCGTGGACGTCCAGCAGCACCGTGCGCAGCTTGGCGTCGCGGGCCTCCGCCGGGCTGCTGTATTCGATCTTCGGGCAGCGCGATTCCCAGCTTCTGCGCGACCGCTCGAATGGCCTCCGGGAAAGTAATGTTCTCGATTTTCTGCACGAAGCTGAAAACATCGCCTGAGATGCCACATCCAAAGCAATGAAAGAACTGCCGCGTGGCATGCACCGAAAACGACGGCGTCTTTTCGTTGTGGAATGGACAAAGCCCTGAGTAGTTCTGCGCCCCCGCTTTTTTCAGCTTGACGTAGTCGCCGACGATGCGGACGATGTCCGCTTGCTGCTTGAGCGTATCTTTGAAATCGGCGGCTTCAGTCATGGGCAGAAAATGCTTCGCAGGAATTGTGGGCCAGAGAGCGGCTAAAGGGAATATAGCAGGGACGGTTTGCTGTGGAGAAGCTGTGGAAGACCTTAAGTAGTGGTTGGGAGCCGAGGAAAACTTGTCATGCTGAGCGAAGGCCGTCCGGTCGCTTGCGACCGGACGGGCGCAGTCGAAGCATCCCTACCCGCTCGACGGTCTCTCATTTCTTAGCGACTCGCGATGTGCTTCCCAAGCGAGGTCTGCGGTTATGTAGGGATCCTTCGACTCCGCAAGCCCTGCGCTTCGCGCAGGACGCGCTCCGCTCAGGATGACAGGGGGCTAGATTTTGTCCATGGACGCGAGTCTTTACTCAAGTCCACCCAGCGGGGGTTTGCTGACTCGATCAATGCAATTTTCTTTTCCCGGCGCCAGCCTTTGAGTTGCTTCTCGCGCCCAATGGCTCTTTGTACGTCGTCGTAGGACTCCCAATAGAGCAGGCGGTCTGCGCCGTAGTTGCTGGTGAAACCTGCAAAGGTATGTTGTTTGTGCTGGAAGATGCGCTTGTCGAGCCGGCTAGTGACGCCGATGTATAGAGTTCCTGACAGGCTGCCTACGATCTAAACGCAGTAGCTGCGGCGCTCTCGATAGCGAGCCATAAGAGGGTAGGGATTCTTCGACTCCGCATGGCCCTGCGCTTAGCGCAGGACATGCTGCGCTCAGAATGACAGGGGGGCGGTTTTTGTTGGTGGGCGTGAGTCTCTGCTCAGATCCATCCAGTGCGGGTTTACTGACTCGATCAGCGCGACTTTCTTTTCCCGGCGCCAGCCTTTGAGTTGCTTCTCGCGCCCAATGGCTCTTTGTACGTCGTCGTAGGATTCCCAGTAGAGCAGGCGGTCAGCGTCGTACTTTCTCGTGAACCCTGCAAAGGTCTCTTGTTTGTGTTGGAACACGCGTGTATCCAGGCGGCTGGTGATGCCGATGTACAGAGTTCCCGACAGACTGCCCATGATGTAGATGCAGTAACTGCGGCGCTTGCGATAGTGAGTCATGGATGAGGGTAGGGATTCTTCGACTCCGCATGTCCTGCGCTTTGCGCAGGACGCGCTCCGCTCAGAATGACATGGGCTGTAAAGAGATGATGTGATGGCCGTCACAACCAAACCAACGCAAGCCCGGAATGGAACCTCAGATCCGCAACTCTACAACCGTAGCCCCGCCTCCGCCTTCATTCTGCGGCGGCTCGACCACGGATTCCACGTGCGGGTGCTTTTGCAAATACTGCCGCAGGGCTTTTCGTAGAATGCCCATGCCGCTGCCGTGCACTACACGCACCCGCGGCAATCCGGCGAGGAAGGCGCGATCGACAAACTTTTCGACTTCGCGGGTAGCGTCGTCGACGTTGTGTCCGATGACGTTGATTTCTAATGGAACACTCTCATTCTCGTTCCCCAGTGAAATCGAAACGCCCCGCGCTCGCGCCGCCTTCACAGGTGACTCAGCGGCCCGCGCCAATACTTCGGCAATGTCGTCGCGGGCGACCTTCATCTTCATGGAGCCGACTTCGACTTCGAAGTGATTGTCGTCAATGCGGCGGGCTACGACGGCGGACCGTCCCATGGACTTCAGCTTGACGGTATCGCCTTCCGAGACGTGCTTGACCAGTTGCGGCGTGGCGTTGGGATCGTCGCGGTCGGCTCCGGTTGCATGCGCGACCACCGCCGAATCGAACTGCTCGCGGAATTCACGGCGCAACTTGGCGATCCGGCGTTCCGCTTCTTTCGAGAGTTTCTGTGCCGCGGCGCGGTCCTGGATGGCACTGATCGATTCGCGCGCGTGGTATTCGAAATCCCGCAGCAAGCTTTCCAGCTTCTGCTCCATCTCCTTTATCTTGGCCTGCTGATCTCGCTTGCCTTCGGCGGCCAGACGGGACACTTGGCGTTCAAGCTCTTCTTCGCGCGTCCGTAAACGAAAGCGCCCGGCTTCGGCCTCGCGCAACTCTGCATGCAGCTTGTCGAGGAATTGTCCAACATCGCGCGCCTGCGATCCCAGCTTCGCGCGTGCGGCTTCGATGATGGACGAGTTCAATCCCAAACGTTGAGCGATGTTGATTCCCGCCGAAGCGCCGGGCACGCCGATTTTCAATTCGTAGGTCGGTTGTAGCGTGGCTTCGTCGAATCCGACTGAAGCGTTGAGCACGCCGGCCGAGTTCGCTCCGAATACTTTGAGTGAAGTGTGGTGGGTGGAAATGATGGTGATACATCCGACGCTGCGGAAATGTTCCGCAATGGCCACGGCGAGGGCAGCACCTTCCTCGGGATCGGTCGCCGAGCCGAGTTCATCGAGCAGCACCAGCGAATCAGTGGTTGCGGTGTGGGAGATGAAATCGATATTCGTGACGTGCGCGGAGAAGGTCGAAAGATTTTGCTCGATCGATTGATAGTCGCCGATATCGGCCAGAACGGCGTCAAACAGCGGGAAGTCGGCACGCTCGGCGGGCACGGGAATTCCGGATTGCGCCATCAGCGCCAGGAGGCCCACAGTCTTCAGGGCGACGGTTTTGCCGCCGGTGTTCGGCCCGGTAATGACCAGTTCCCGCTTTTCGTCATCGAGTTCCAGACTTGTGGGAATGAGCTTACCGCCCTTGGCGCGAAGATTCCGTTCCAGCAAAGGATGCCTGGCTTTGTGCAGCAACAACCCCTGCCCTTCGCTCAATTCCACGCGAACGCAGTTGTAATCTTCGGCAAAACGGGCCTTGGCAAATTGCAGTTCCAATTCAGCCAGGATTTCTGAAGCAGTTCGAATTGAATCAGAATGCTCGCCGATGCGGCGAGTCATCTCCAGCAGAATGCGATGAATCTCGGCCTGTTCTTCATCGAGCAAGCGGACTAATTCATTGTTCTGTTCGATGGTCTCGAGCGGTTCGACAAAAACCGTTTGTCCGCTGGAGCTGGCGCCATGGACCACGCCCTGTACCCGCCGTTTCTGCTCGACCTTCACCGGGATCACGAAACGCTCGCCGCGAATGGTGATCAGTTCGTCCTGAACCGTGCCGCCTTCGGCCAGCCGCCGCAGATAACCGCGAAGCGACTCCTGAATCTGGCGGCGCTGCCTCTCCATGTCACGGCGGATTCGGGCGAGCTCGGGAGAGGCTTTGTCATCGAGGGTGCCGTCGGGGAGGATCTTGTTGCGGAAGCCGCGCAGGAAGTCAGCGAAATTCACAATCCCCAACGAAAGTTCGGTGACTGCACGCCACTCGACTCTCATTGCCGCCGGCGGGCTGGAAGCGATTTCGCGCCACTCGACAGCGCGCTCCACGACTAGAACTACGCTGCGAATTTCGCCGATCTCGAGAACCGCTCCGGAAATTCTTGATTTTTCGAGGAGGCGGGAGAGCTCAAGCAAGCCGGAGAAATCGAACCCGCCGCCTACGCGGCGGAACTCGCGAAGTTCGGTCGTGAGTTGTTGCTGATTCCGGATCCAATCACGGTCGCTGGAGGGAGCCAGCCCGGCAACGGCCTTCTGTCCCAGCGGCGAGGACACGTAACCCCGCAAGAGCTCGAGCAGAGCATCGAATTCCAGAACGCGGGCGCTGGCGTGGGGAAGTGGCTGCGGCGGCATCGGAAATAATGTTACAGGAAGCCGGAAGGCATGGGGTCAACGAGCTGCGGCGAGTGGGCTTGGCGTGCTCTTTGCCTGGCGGAGCAGATCAGAGTCAGCAACCGGCAGGCGCAGAATAAAGACTGCTCCGCCCTCGGGCCGGTTGCAGCACGTGATCTGGCCGCCATGATCTTGTACCACGCCGTAGGTGGCGCTCAGGCCGAGGCCGGTTCCTTTGCCGACGGCTTTCGTGGTGTAAAAAGGGTCAAACACTCGCTCCGGTTCCCGGATCCCCGGTCCAGAGTCGGAGAACCTCAGCACCAACTCATTGCCCTCGGCGATTGCGCTCACCCACAAGGTTCCGCCGCCGGTTTCGTGCAGTGCGTCCATGGAATTGCTAATGATCTCCAGACAACATTGCATGAGTTGATTGGAGTTGCCCCAGATGCCGGGCAAGTTGGGAGCAATCGTACTGTGCACGCGAATTCCCTTGGTTTCCATTTGCAGCATCTTCATCTGCAACGCGCGCTGCAACAACGGGCCGGGTTCTATCAATGTTTTCTCCGCCGGCGCGTGCTGGGCAAAGCTTAACAAGCCAGAGAGCAGATCGCGAGTGCGGCGAGCCTGCTGTCCGATCTTCTGCGCCATCGTGGCTTGCGCGGGGTCGAGTTCCTGGTTCGCCGCCAGCAATTCTGAATACCCCAGGATGGCTGCGACCGGGTTGTTGATCTCGTGCGCTGCTCCGGAAACGAGTTGGCCCAGCGAGGCCAGCTTTTCTTTTTGCACCAGCTGAGTTTGCAGCCGCTTCAGATTGTGCAGGCTTTGACGGGATTCTTCGAGCAGCCGGATCAATTCGCGATCGAGCACATACTGCCGCAACACCACAAATCCGCCCAGGACCAGCATGGCAGCCAGTGTGACCAGCAGCCGAAAATGACGAATGGAAGGAGGAGAAGGATCCCGAAACTGCGACCAGAATCCCATCACCGGCAGCGACAGGATCGCCAGCATCGCCAGGCGGGGTGACAGTGCCAGCCATTTACTGCTGGGTGGGGCAGCCGATTCCTGCACCGGCTTCAAACCGCGCGCCATGAGCCCGGCGAAGATTAACCAGCACATCGAGGTCACGAGAGGAATGTCATACCAACCGCCGGTGTAGTACTGGCCGCGTGTAATCGCGGCGTTGATCGCCTCCGAGCTCCACGTGTACAAGCCCGCGGCGATGAAAAAGTTCCAATAAACCTTTTTCCATGGACCTTGCACGCTGGTGGTCAGCAGGCCCAACACCGCCAGCAGAACCAGGTTTTCGCATAGGTACAAGAGATCGTAATTCTGGTTGTAGGCGGGTGAATTTAGGATGACATACTGGTTGGGAAAAACCGCGAAGGCATACAGGAATACCCACCAGATCAAAAGCATCAGAAAATTAAGCGTGCTGAAGTAGGGCTTCTTTTCGTCCTGTGGACGGTGCGGGCGCAAGGCTACCGCTGCCATGAACGGGACGATGTGAATAAACAGAATGACATCTCCGAAGAAGGGCTCGGGGACTTCCCGGCCTCGGACGACTTCAAAAAAAGTCCACGCCCCGAGACTTGCCGCCCACAAGCAGCAACCGAGGGCCATCAGAAGCCAGAAACCGCGAGCATGGCCGCGGCTGGAGACGGCATTCGAGGCCATTAATATCGCGGCAAACGCCACCAGCAGGAACTGGGTTATGTCTCCAAAGGCAGTCAGGGAATGGCTATGCGGGAAATTAGCCGCGCTCACCACGTAAGTAAGGATGAGGCCGACCGTAAACAATACCCACAAGTGCCTCTTCCAAGTCATGACTATTCAGTATTTTATGAAGCCGTCGAGCTGGGCAAAAGTCTCTAGGAGGGGACACCGTTACGTTGGTACCATCATTTTCTTCGCGTTACCCGGGGCGAACTACTCGCTTACGGTTACCTATGCTAAGGGAAATGTTGCCTCCGCCGAATGATTCGATCAACGGGAATTGGAGTTCGTTCCAATGCGACGATTTCAACCGGTTGAAAAGTAGTTGGCATTCCGGGCAGCAGTACGAGCTTCAACTGACACCTAAGAACCGAACGTCGTTCATGCCTTGCTGGCCCCTTCCACCCCTCGCCTGTGCCGGAACAGCCATGCGACTATCGTGCTCCAGATGAGTCCGATCACGATGATCGTCGCAAGGCGGGCTGGCCCACCCTAAGCATCTAATCTAACTTTTGAGGGTGCCCCGTCCAAGCTCCGCTTGGGCGGGGGTGTTCACTCGTCACAGCTTTATCGGTTGATCCCGAACTACGCTTCCTGAATACCATGGGGACTCAGGCGCTTTCAGCAATCCCACCAGCTTCACTTCGTAACTTTCAGTTGCTATCGTCGCGGAGCGAACTTCGTGAACGCTGGTTGCTATGCTTATTTTGAATGCGCGCTCGAGCGCACACGTCGGTCGTATGGGATGTGCGTGTACGCCTACGTGGTGATGCCGGAACACGTCCATGTGTTGGTGAGCGAACCGGAGCGGGAGACGTTGGCGCGGGCGATGCAATCGCTGAAGCAGTCGGTGGCGCGTACGCTGGCCTTGCGCGGGAAGGATCCGTTCTGGCAGGCGAGGTACTACGACTTCAATGTGTGGAGCGAGAAGAAGTTCGTGGAGAAGGTACGCTATATCCACCGTAATCCGGTGGCGCGTGGACTAGTGAAGCGGCCGGAAGACTGGCCATGGAGCAGTTTCCGCCACTATCTGACGGGAGTGGAGGGGACAGTGGAGATCGAATCGCAATGGACGGCGCGGCGGCGGGAGAAGATGGGGATCTTCCCGAAAGTACGGGCGCGCCCCGTCGACAAACCCCGCCCAAGCAGAGCTTGGACGGGGCACCCCAAGGATTAGATTAGATTCGTAGGGTGGGCCAGCCCCCTTGGACGGGGCACCCCAAGGATTAGATTAGATTCGTAGGGTGGGCCAGCCCCCAAGCGACACTACGCACTACTCTTGTGGCCTGCAATCTTTCGCCTCACCGCGTCAACGATCCCAAACATGAATTTCGAGTTGTAATAACGCGTATGGACGTAGGCTAGTACCGGGAGGATTACGTAACCGATGGCCACGACCAAAGCGACCCCAATATGATCCTGGCTGTTGAGCCTTCCAATCAGCAGCCACGTCGCGAGGCCAACGATAACGATCAAACGTACTAGAAACGCCAACCAGTCAAAGCTTGTGCGCATTTCAGTCATAGATGAAGACAACCTTTCCAGCCGTCCGCCTCAGTGCCCCCAATACGTCCAGCCAAAGTCAGCGATTGCGCCCAGCGTCGAATATGGGAGTGCCTCGAAGAACCCGATTATTCCTCCGCCGACACACCCCGCTGGAACCGTAGCACCTGCCAAAGGATAGGTCTCGGTGGCGGCGGTGCCTCCGGCTGCGACAAGTGCTCCCACCCCGCACCCGACACCAGTCCCTATCGCCTGTCCAAAGACAAAAGTGTGCAGGGCCGCTTTGGAAGCTTGATTGAGTCTGGACTGTTGCGGCTGTTGAGGCGATTGCGGCTGCTGAGGAGTGCCGTTGTTTGCGGCGTTTTGCGGCGCTTGGTTCTGAGCAAGAAGATCATCATCTGGGGTTCCGAAATCAGTCGGATTGAGGGTGCCGATGACTCCGTATCCCCAGCCTCCAATCACTTGCTTAATAACGAATATATTGGGGTCATCCACCGTTGTTTGGGCTCCGGAGTAGTGCGTCCAACCGTAGATTGAGTTGTCCATCCCGGGTTGACCGACTTGCTTGGGGTTTCCTGGATCACACTGGCCGCCGCAATCAACAACATTTCCAGCGCCAATCTGACTCTGAATGAAGGCGTTCATTTGGGTGTTGTAGGCGTTGCCCCCCGTCATCGCGTAAAGTCCTCCGAAACCGCCTCCCCCTTGAGGCGCCCAGCACAAGCACCGTGCTAGCCCCGACGGATCGACGTAGCTAGTCGGATTATTCTCCACATAGGCATAACGGTTCCAGGTCTGCGGGTTCCAGGGATTCACCGCCGCCAGCCCCGCCGGGTCGGGCACCATCCAACGGCCTTGCGTTTGGCTCAATTGCCGGTTCGGAGTGTGGAACACGTCGCCGTCGGCATCGTCCAGCAGATCGCCCGTAAAGCCCAGTTCGCTCTGCATCCCTGCGCTCGTCCACTCTCCAAACGGCAAGTTGGTTGTCGCGCTGCTGTTCGTATTTCCCGTAGGATCAGTTTCCATGCGCTCCGACCCCAAATGGTCGGCGTGGCTGAAGTAGGTCGATCCGTTGGTGTAGGTGTTCACGTGCATCCCGCCCAAGTACAGCTCACTCCAATGCCAACTCGCGAAGCCCACCGCGCCCTTGGTGTTCTCGTGGCCTTGGTTGTCAAACACGTAATCGTAGGTGATGCTGTTGACCGTCCGCTCCAGCCGTTGGCCTGCGGCATCCTGGGTGTAGGTGTCGCTTGCCGATGACGTATCATAGGCGAAAACCCGGCCTTCGGCGTCGTGTCCCCAGTTACCGCCCTGTCCATCCTATTCCAGATTGCCCGCCCCGTCGTAGCAGAAGTTGCCGGGTCCGCTGGTGCAATTGGTCGGCGTAAGGTGGTTGTTGATGTCGAAGGTGTAGGAGGGTGTGAAACCAGGACCGCTACCCGAAGCCAGAGATTGATTCCAACGGTTGCCATACTCGTCGTAGGTGTAGTTGTAGCCTTCGGCGTTAGTTCCATCAGGACAGTTGGCGCTGCACCAACTGCTCTGCAACCGACCGAAGCTGTCGTAAGTAAAAGAACTCCAATTCCCGTTGACAGAGTCATTGGCGGAAGCGACTTGTCCGTCAAGATAGCCGAGCGCAAGCGAATACGGCGGGCTGGCCCACCCTAAGCATCTAATCTAACTTTTGAGGGTGCCCCGTCCAAGCTCCGCTTGGGCGGGGGTGTTCACTCGTCACAGCTTTATCGGTTGATCCCGAACTACGCTTCCTGAATGCCATGGGGACTCAGGCGCTTTCAGCAATCCCACCAGCTTCACTTCGTAACTTTCAGTTGCTATCGTCGCGGAGCGAACTTCGTGAACGCTGGTTGCTATGCTTATTTTGAATGCGCGCTCGAGCGCACACGTCGGTCGTATGGGATGTGCGTGTACGCCTACGTGGTGATGCCGGAACACGTCCATGTGTTGGTGAGCGAACCGGAGCGGGAGACGTTGGCGCGGGTGATGCAATCGCTGAAGCAGTCGGTGGCGCGTACGCTGGCCTTGCGCGGGAAGGATCCGTTCTGGCAGGCGAGGTACTACGACTTCAATGTGTGGAGCGAGAAGAAGTTCGTGGAGAAGGTACGCTATATCCACCGTAATCCGGTGGCGCGTGGACTAGTGAAGCGGCCGGAAGACTGGCCATGGAGCAGTTTCCGCCACTATCTGACGGGAGTGGAGGGGACAGTGGAGATCGAATCGCAATGGACGGCGCGGCGGCGGGAGAAGATGGGGATCTTCCCGAAAGTACGGGTGCGCCCCGTCGACAAACCCCGCCCAAGCAGAGCTTGGACGGGGCACCCCAAGGATTAGATTAGATTCGTAGGGTGGGCCAGCCCCCTGATCGTCTGCAACCCGCATAGCCACAGGCAGCCCGGCTCGTGCTCGCACTGTCGCGCCAACTCACGCGCCGAACTCACACCACGGCTGTAGGCATAAATCCACAGGCTGATCAACAACTGCGGGTCGGTGTGCTCTCGCCCGGCACGCCCTTCCACCGCTCCGATCTGCGCGTGATAGAGGCTCAGGTCCAGGCGGCCGATCAGCTGCCAGATCAGGCGTGCGCTATGATCTTGCTCGATGAGCTGTTCGACATCGATGCTGCGCAGCACCAGTTGTTGTCGGTTGATCGAGGCAAGTCGCGGTTCAGAGGCTACGTGGTCGCTCACATCCGCAGTCTACCCAGGCTGGCTAATTTCGCAATGGCTTTGTTGGCTCGGAAGGCGATTTCTTCACAGCTTCCTGTCCCCACATTTCTTTGCCAGGTCCATGTAAAGCTTCGCATTTGCCTTATCGCCGAGATAGCGACAGGTTTGCGACAGGGCCTCATATATTTGCTTGCGTGGAACGGCAGGACTCTGGTACAGAAAATCTCGCAAGATCCTTTCGAGCTGCTGCCTTGCCTGCGCTAAAGCCCCAGCCTTGTAGTGAAGTATTGCCAGGTGATACAGTGCTCGTTCCTCAACGTCGTTCTTGAGACCGAAACCGACAACTCGAACGAACTCCTGCTTTGCGGCCTGCGTGTCGTTTGCATCCTCATGGCACACGCCCAGCGCAAAGTGTACCTGCTGCTCATCCGCCAGATTATCAAAAGAAAAAGAAATGGCTTCCTTCAGGATTGGCAACGCCTCTGTGAACCGAGAAAGGCCGAATAGCACGAGGGCTCGCCGACGTTGGATATCCTCATACAAGTACCGGAACCGATCCTCTTTAAGGGCCTCGCTATGTCGGTCGAGCATTGCAACGAAAGCTGATAGACCCTCTTCATACCTGGCCTCCTGTATCAAGAGAGTGGGTTCGCAGAATTCGGCATTCAAGAGAACCTCTAGGTCCGATATGTGTAGCTGCTTCAGTTGGCCAAGGGTCTGCCTTGCCTCTTTCAGGCGACCGAGTTTGCAGTAGGACACGTGCATGCCCACCAGCAGGCTCGCTTTCTCATTGACATCAGTGGTTTCCGCTAGGACTATCTGAGACTCTCGAATCGCGTCCTCAGTCCGTCCGGAATTCTCCAATTGCATTAGGTGCTCAAAACGTGCTGAATCCATAGGGCCAAGCTTCCAAGGTAAACTACCACCTCTCCAGGTCCGCTAGACCGCGCGGCCCGTAAGGTCGAACCTCCGACATCGCCGATCTGAGAATCACGACTGGGGCGGCGCGTTAGGGCCGCACGCAAGCCCAGGATCCGTAATGCAGGGATCAGTCATGATGAAAACGTCACCGGCTCCATTACCGAGCCACTCCAGAATCTTTAGCGGCACCAGTTGCCACCAAGGAAGGTCAGTCGTCTTGACGGGGGGATTGACCTCAGGCGGCGGTCCCTGAGGCCAGATTGGATTTTGGGGGTTTGGAAGGTTTGTCGGCGGCTTTCCCCGAGTTGCATACTTAGAATATTGAGCCGCTCCGTTCATCCCTGGAGGGAGGACTCCAAGGACAAGTGGATTATAGCCACCGTCATCGCCGCTGACTGTGCCGATGGCTCCGTATCCCCAGCCCCCCGTAACCTGCTGCACTACCCATGTATCGCTTGGCGAAGCCCAAAACTGGAGCGTCTGTGACGGATAATTTGTCCATCCGTAAACTGTATTCCCTGCTGTCCCGAGGTACCCAGCTCCCCCAGGGTTTCCGGGTGAGCACTGCGGACAATTCCCCGCAGCACCAGCGCCCACAGCGGTGAGATTTGAAAGGCAGTTGGAGTCGAGTCCATCCTGCGTGCAGCCCCCGACAAACTGTCCACCCGCCGAAGCGAAGAATCCCATCGCATTGCCAAGGTCACACCCTCCAGGGAGCGGGCAAGCTGGACTTGCCAAGCCGCTTGGATCGTTGAAGGAAGTTGGGTTGTTGGTGACATAGGCATATCGGTTCCAGGTCTGCGGGTTCAAGGGGTTCACCGCCGCCAGCCCAGCCGGGTCGGGAATCATCCATCGCCCTTGCGTCTGGCTTAATTGCCTGTTCGGAGTGTGGAACACGTCGCCGTCGGCATCGTCCAGCAGATCGCCCGTGAAGCCTAGTTCGCTCTGCATCCCGCTTGTCCACTCTCCAAACGGCAGGTTGGTTGGCGGGCTGGCCCACCCTAAGCATCTAATCTAACTTTTGAGGGTGCCCCGTCCAAGCTCCGCTTGGGCGGGGGTGTTCACTCGTCACAGCTTTATCGGTTGATCCCGAACTACGCTTCCTGAATGCCATGGGGACTCAGGCGCTTTCAGCAATCCCACCAGCTTCACTTCGTAACTTTCAGTTGCTATCGTCGCGGAGCGAACTTCGTGAACGCTGGTTGCTATGCTTATTTTGAATGCGCGCTCGAGCGCACACGTCGGTCGTATGGGATGTGCGTGTACGCCTACGTGGTGATGCCGGAACACGTCCATGTGTTGGTGAGCGAACCGGAGCGGGAGACGTTGGCGCGGGCGATGCAATCGCTGAAGCAGTCGGTGGCGCGTACGCTGGCCTTGCGCGGGAAGGATCCGTTCTGGCAGGCGAGGTACTACGACTTCAATGTGTGGAGCGAGAAGAAGTTCGTGGAGAAGGTACGCTATATCCACCGTAATCCGGTGGCGCGTGGACTAGTGAAGCGGCCGGAAGACTGGCCATGGAGCAGTTTCCGCCACTATCTGACGGGAGTGGAGGGGACAGTGGAGATCGAATCGCAATGGACGGCGCGGCGGCGGGAGAAGATGGGGATCTTCCCGAAAGTACGGGCGCGCCCCGTCGACAAACCCCGCCCAAGCAGAGCTTGGACGGGGCACCCCAAGGATTAGATTAGATTCGTAGGGTGGGCCAGCCCCCCTTGGTGTTCTCGTGGCCTTGGTTGTCAAACACGTAATCGTAGGTGATGCTGTTGACCGTCCGCTCCAGCCGTTGGCCTGCGGCATCCTGGGTGTAGGTGTCGCTTGCCGAAGACGTATCATAGGCGAAAACCCGGCCTTCGGCGTCGTGTCCCCAGTTACCGCCCTGTCCATCATATTCCAGATTGCCCGCCCCGTCGTAGCAGAAGTTGCCGGGTCCGCTGGTGCAATTGGTCGGCGTAAGGTGGTTGTTGATGTCGAAGGTGTAGGAGGGTGTAATGCACCCTCCTAAACTAGACACAAAGGGCCTCGATGTAAGTTAGGGGTTGAGGTTGAGTGAACGCCCGGCGAGTTTCGGCGGGCGTGCGGTTTTTGAGCGACTGATGGGGCCGTTGGTGATTGTACTGGTGGATCCAGCGGGCGATGGAATCGCGAGCCTGATCGAGCGACTGGTATTCGTTGAGCCAGACCTCTTCTTCTTTGAGCGAGCGGTGAAAGCGTTCGATGCGTCCGTTGCCTTCGGGATGGTTGTAGGCAGTGCGGCGATGAGCGATGCCGAGCTGTCCCAAGGTGGCGATAAAACGGGCGCTGGTGAACTGGGTTCCGTTGTCGGTAGTCAACGTCAACCCCTTTCCACGAGGACCGCAAGGCAAAGCGTCGAGTACCGCACGGTGCAGCGCCGTCAGAGCGTCCTGGGTGCGGCAGCGCAGACTCAAGTCCCAGCCCACGATCTCGCGAGTGCAGCAATCGAGCGCCGAGACCAGGTAGGCCCAGCCCGTGGTCGGTCCCGCCCAGACCTTGGTCATGTCCATCTGCCACACCTGATCGGGTTCCGATACGTTCACCGTGCTCCAATCCTTTCTGCGCGTGACCCGCAAACGCCGACTGCGCACCAGCAGGCCACGTTCCCGCATGACGCGCAACACCCGCTTGCGATTCAGCTTTAACCCGTCCACGTGTTCCAACCACCACTGCACTCGGCGATAGCCGTACACCGGTTTCTCGCCACACGCAGCCACGACCCGCTCATCGTAAAGACGATCCGCACGCGAACTGCGTGGTTGCCGATGATAGTACAGACTGGAGCGGCTGATCTCCAAGGTCCGCGCCACTAACACGCCGGGTTGCCCTGCGGCCACTAACTGCCGGGCTTGCGAATGAACTTGGCCACAACTCATTCGCCCAGAACGTTTTTTAGTATGTCGATCTGCATGTGCGCCTTGCCCAGGCTGCGCTCCAACTCGCGGATGCGCCTGCGCGGTTCCTCGTCGGGCTTGACGGTGGTGTTTCTGCCGGCCAGCGCGGCTACCGCCGCTTTCTCGGCTTCATCCTTCCAGCGGTAGTAGAGCGTGGCAGCGATCTGATGGTTACGACAGGTCTCGGCGATGTTGCCGCTCTTCAGACCCTCGATCACGATGGCGAACTTCTCTTCCGCACTTCTCTGGACTTGCGCTTTTCTTGGCATCTCGCCTCCTGGCGGAGGCCCTGAATCATAACCTATGATCGTGTCCAGTTTCAGAGGGGTGCATTACAAGGGTGTGAAACCAGGACCGCTACCCGAAGCCAGAGATTGATTCCAACGGTTGCCATACTCGTCGTAGGTGTAGTTGTAGCCTTCGGCGTTAGTTCCATCAGGACAGTTGGCGCTGCACCAACTGCTCTGCAACCGACCGAAGCTGTCGTAAGTAAAAGAACTCCAATTCCCGTTGACAGAGTCATTGGCGGAAGCGACTTGTCCGTCAAGATAGCCGAGCGCAAGCGAATACGGCGGGCTGGCCCACCCTAAGCATCTAATCTAACTTTTGAGGGTGCCCCTTCCAAGCTCCGCTTGGGCGGGGGTGTTCACTCGTCACAGCTTTATCGGTTGATCCCGAACTACGCTTCCTGAATACCATGGGGACTCAGGCGCTTTCAGCAATCCCACCAGCTTCACTTCGTAACTTTCAGTTGCTATCGTCGCGGAGCGAACTTCGTGAACGCTGGTTGCTATGCTTATTTTGAATGCGCGCTCGAGCGCACACGTCGGTCGTATGGGATGTGCGTGTACGCCTACGTGGTGATGCCGGAACACGTCCATGTGTTGGTGAGCGAACCGGAGCGGGAGACGTTGGCGCGGGCGATGCAATCGCTGAAGCAGTCGGTGGCGCGTACGCTGGCCTTGCGCGGGAAGGATCCGTTCTGGCAGGCGAGGTACTACGACTTCAATGTGTGGAGCGAGAAGAAGTTCGTGGAGAAGGTACGCTATATCCACCGTAATCCGGTGGCGCGTGGACTAGTGAAGCGGCCGGAAGACTGGCCATGGAGCAGTTTCCGCCACTATCTGACGGGAGTGGAGGGGACAGTGGAGATCGAATCGCAATGGACGGCGCGGCGGCGGGAGAAGATGGGGATCTTCCCGAAAGTACGGGTGCGCCCCGTCGACAAACCCCGCCCAAGCAGAGCTTGGACGGGGCACCCCAAGGATTAGATTAGATTCGTAGGGTGGGCCAGCCCCCACCGCAAACCAAGCACAGTAGAAGACCGTATTGGCGAACTTCGGTCGAGGCGGAGATGGCTGCGGGAGATAAAGCCATAAACCCCATTCCAGCAAGCGATGGTATTTCTCCCAGGCTGCGTCGTATCCATGCGAATGTAAGCCAAAGTGCCGCCGTCCCGCCGATCAGGCTCGGCAACCTGAGTATCAGTTCACTCCGCCCGAAGAACATGACCCCATGCAGGACCAGGATGAAAAGCGGCGGATGAGCCAGCTTCAGAGATGATTGGAAAGCTCCGATCCAGCTGCTCGACCCAGCCGCCTTAAAGTGCGCTGCTTCGTCGGGGTTAAGGTAACAGGAACCAGCATCGACAAGCCGGATCAAGAACCCCGCAAAGATAATTCCGAGGGCGAGATGGCTTGAATTCTTTACGAACCACGCTTCGAACCGGCCGGGGCTCGGGCTGTAATTACCTGCGGCTATTTCCATCTTGTCATGGACGCACACAGCCAACGGTCAGGCAGGGGTCTGAACCGGAACCGGACCGACGCAACACGGAGATGGTCTAACAACGGATAAATCCATTGTGGAATATGAGGACGAGGCTGATAAGAAAGCAGTAGTTCTCCCACGGTTTCGTATGAGTTGATTTGGCCTCGCGATTCGAGGTCATCAGGGAGTTCGATCACCAGATCACCTGGCTGTGGACCACTACCGGCGTGACAGACGAACTTCCTGTAGTAGACGCACAGCTTGTCCTCAGTGAAAGTTTTGCTCTCGATAACAACGCGGTCCGGCGCGGCAGATCCAGCATTGTCCTCTTCCCCTTCCACAGGAACACCGCGATAGACCAGGTAAGAGGCGAACTCGGTGATCGGGTACACACCCGAAAATGGAAAGAAGAGTCTTTGAACATGGTTCGGAACGCTTTTCGATCGGGCTCTGATCGCGGTAGCTAATTCAGTTTTTGCGTGGATAACGTTTTCTCGTTCGAATAAACGAAAGGCTGGAAGTGAAACACTCTGGAACACGACAGCGGACACAAGGACTAATGTGGCTGCCCGGTTCCACAAACGTCGGTTTGCCCACGAGAGGACGACGAACCGACCAAGATAAAGCACAGCAATAAGATCCACCGGTGCAAGGTAGTAGGGAGTACACAAACGAAGACAGAGGTAAGCCACGAAACAAGAGACACCGCCGAAGGCCAGGCTATCCCATAGCGGCCATGGTTCCACTCTGCGTAGCACGATCAAGTAGGCTCTTCGCAGCACCACACCCAAAAGCACCCAAACCAACAGGTCAAGCCTTATGTAGTAAAGGATCGCCTTCCCCAACGGAACTTCCATTTGGTCCGTGTATTTTATGTTCACGTGGGGCATCATGACGGCAGCGTAATAGACTAAGAACAGTAGCCCCAGAGAAACGAAGCATAGGTCCAAACGCTTTCTTTGTCTCGAGGCCGACTGCGGTCCCAACCCTCCCCATCCGCACGGCGGCACCGTAATATCAGCCTTCCGATCGCAAATCCCACAAGCAGCAGGAATGCTGTTTCCTTATAGTAGATCATGATCTGAGCACAAATTATCGCCGCCACCGCCCAAGCGGCAACCTGGGTGCGCTCGAAGGCTTTAACGCAGAACACCAGCAAAACCAGCCAGAATACGACGTTACGATCCGGAAAAACCAACCCGCTGAAGCTGGTGACGATGCTGGTCAGAACCAAGATGAGTGCTGTCAGGGCCACCCGCACCGTGGTGCTTAATTCATTGTCTAACAGGAAAAGAATGCAGCACACGATGAGAAGCTGACCGATGGGAAGCACGTGATAACCGATAACGGAACTTGTAAAGTGCCTTACCAGGTTAAATTCCTGCTGGCCCAAGGGGAAAAACCGCCCGCTCTCGCGCCAAATCGGCGGGGCTAGGTTGTGGCCCTTGAGCGTGAACAAAGTGAAATAGGCGTCATCGTAGTCAGCGAAATCCTCCCACTTTAAAGATGTCGCTATGTAGCCCGCCAGGAGCAGGGCCGCCACGGTTAGGGCTAGCAGCGTGCCGCCCAGGCGAGCATGTCGACGCACCGGAAGATTCGCGGCCTGAGCGCGATCTTCAATCATCCGAGCAGGTGCATACGTCACCGCCCATGCGATGACGATAGCTGCTGCCGTAGTCGTCAATATCCAAATTGGCCAAAACGCGCTTGTGCGGGCTCGCCACACTCCTTTGAGCATTTGCAAGAAAAATGACGGCACTTGAAGTCCGATGAAAGGCGGAGTGCTCATGAAGCAGATGCGACACGACAGACAAAAAATCGGCGATTGCGACAGAAGGGGGCTGGCCCAGCTTTGATTTTCCCACATGTGGCATCTTATAAGAAAAGGCTGCCCCAGCTTTGCTGATGTTGCAAAGCTGGGCACCACGGGCTTCGACCCGCTGATGCTATCACGCAACCGCGAATTCTGTGCGGCGCTCTTCGGTGGACATTGCCGCGACCAGCAGCACAGGAGCCGCACTTCGTATGTGATGACGGACATCGGATGCAGTGGTTCCCAGCTTTCGAAAACCGCGAAGCTGGGGCAGCCATTTCTAATGAAATGACGGGCCGAGCCAAAAGTCAAAGCTGGGCCAGCCCCCGGCAGCCCATGCCAATCTGTCAGCCTCGCTTCTACGACTTCAACGTGTGGACCGAGCGCAAGCGAATCGAAAAGCTGCGCTACATGCATCGCAACCCGGTCACGCGGGGATTGGTCAGAGAACCTGAACAGTGGCGGTGGAGCAGCTTTCGCTACTACAAATTCCGTGAGACCGGACTGGTTCGAGTCAACGACTGCGATATCATGCGGATGCGCGTGAGAGAAGCAACGGCGTGATCCCTTGCGCCCGCCCCTTGCAAAAAGCGCAAGGAGCGGGGCACCCCTACCCCCGAAATTGGCCGGAATGGCCAGATCACCGCCTCTGCTAGAATCGTGCCATGCTTGGGGAGTAATTGACTCGTCCGCGAGATGCTTTATGGCGTTTCCCGTAACCCGCCTTCGCCGCCTCCGCCAGAGTGAGCCGTTGCGCTCCATGGTGCGCGAGACCCGGCTTTCGCCCGAGTCTTTCGTCTATCCCATGTTCGTTTGCCCGGGGGAAGGCGTGCGCAAGGAAGTCCGCTCCATGCCGGGTGTCTTCAACCTTTCGGTGGATGAGTCCGTCAAGGAAGTGCGCGAGACGCATGCATTGGGCGTGCCTGCGATCATTCTTTTTGGCTTGCCGGACAAGAAAGATGAAGTTGCCACCGGCGCATGGGCGGAAGATGGAATTGTGCAGCAGGCGGCGCGCGCCATCAAACGCGAGGTGCGCGATCTGATCATCATGGGCGACGTCTGCCTGTGCGAATACATGTCGCACGGACATTGCGGAGTAGTTCGCGCGACTCAGCCACAATCTCTGGGCGCAGCGGTGGCCAAGCCACCGGCTGTTGCCGCGGACTACGAAATCGTGAACGATGCCACGCTGGAACTTCTGGCGCGAACATCGGTTTCGCTGGCGCACGCAGGCGTGGACGTGATTGCGCCATCCGACATGATGGATGGCCGGGTTGGCGCAATCCGCAAAGCGCTGGATCATGCCGGACTGATCAACACGCCGATTCTTTCTTATGCGGCCAAGTTCGCGTCGGGCTTCTATGGACCCTTCCGCGAAGCTGCCGATTCAACCCCGCAATTCGGCGACCGCCGATCTTATCAGATGGACGGAGCCAACCTGCGCGAGGCTATGCGCGAGATTGAACTCGACATTGAAGAAGGCGCCGACATGATTATGGTCAAGCCGGCCATGCCCTATCTCGACGTGATTGCCGCCGCCCGCGGACGCTTTGACTTGCCTCTCGCCGCTTATCAAGTCTCGGGCGAGTACGCGATGATCGAGGCCGCCGCTCGAAATAACTGGATTGACCGGGATCGCGTGATGATGGAATCGCTACAGTCGATTCGCCGTGCCGGGGCGGACATTATCCTTACTTATTACGCCAAGGAAGCGGCCAAGCTGCTGGCGTGAGTTTTAAAGTTCTGTTGTTCAACGGGCCGCCAGCGGCATATCCTGCTTCAGCGCCCAGACCAATGCAATCACCCAGCCGATGGCCGTCCAGCCCAGGAAGAAGTTCAGAACCAGGATGGAGACCGCGTCGCGTTTGCTGCGGGCGAAGGCGATGATTGCAGGCAGGAAGTACATCACAAAGCCGAAGCCGAAGATGGGAAAGAAGAACAGCGCCAGGAAATGCATAGTGGCCTCCAGCTAGAAATAGTCTAGCACTGCAAGAACGGCAGCGGAGAGACGCTACCGGTCCGGGATTGGTGTCCTAGCTCCGGCGCGTCCAGAATCTGTACAAACCAAAAATCAGGGCAACGAGGGCAAACAAGGTACCTAGGTGTCTTAGGGCGGGAGACTCCGGCCGTTCATAGTAGGACAGCAACAAGTAGGCGATTCCTGCGCCAGCCGCGAATCCGCTCCACCAATTGCGATCTGGAATCCTCATGTCGATGCCGAGAGTCTACCAAGAGTCGATCCAGTTAGGACACTACCGGCATCGCCGACGGTTCCTGAATCTTTATGTCCTAGCGTAGAATCAGCTACTTGTAAACTCATATTCGTTCTTATTGGGGAGCACTCCTTTGCCTGAAACTATCTATGACATTGCCATCATCGGCAGCGGCCCGGCGGGATACACTGCGGCTATTCGTGCCGGTCAGTATGGTCTGAAAACGGCGTTGATTGAGAAGGATGGATTCCTCGGCGGCACCTGCCTGCACGTCGGCTGCATTCCTACCAAAGCGTTGCTTTTCAACGCCGAGTTATGGGACCACCTGAAAGAAGCCAAGGAATTTGGCATCGAGGGGGTGGACGCGCGCAAGCTGAACTGGGCGGCAATTCAAGAGCGCAAATCGAAGATCGTAACCAAACACACAAAAGGCCTTGAGTTCCTGATGAAGAAGAACAAAGTGGAGACCGTCAAAGGCTATGGCAAACTCACCGGCCCGGCGCAAAACGGCATTCTCACGGTCGAAGTCAGCAATGACGGCAAGGCGAGCAATCTGAAGGCGAAGAATGTCATTCTGGCCACTGGCTCCGAAGCGAGAATGATTCCCGGCCTCGAAGCGGGGCCCAAGGTGCTGACCAATATCGAAATTCTTGGCTTGAAAGAGATTCCCAAATCGTTAGTGATTGTCGGTGCGGGTGCGGTCGGAGTGGAATTTGCTTCGATTTTCAAATCCTTCGATGCGGAAGTCACGATTCTGGAGATGCTGCCGCGCCTGGTGCCGGTGGAAGATGAAGAAGTCTCGAAAGAGTTGGCCCGCGTGTACCGCAAGCGTGGCATCAACTTTCATACCGGTGCGAAGATGGACAAAGTCGAGCAGACGTAAGCGGGCGTGACGGTAACTTTTACCGTCGATGGCAAGCAGCAGACCATTGAAGCCGAGAAGATTCTGATTGCCGTAGGCCGCAAGCCACGTACCGCGAACATCGGCTTGGAAAAGACGAAAATTAAGCCTGACCGGGAATTCATCAAGACCGATAGCTGGATGCAGACGGCGGAGCCGGGTGTCTATGCGATCGGCGATATTGTGCTGGGAACGCCTCAATTGGCGCACGTGGGCGCGATGGAAGGGATTGTCGCCGTCACCAAGATTGCCGGCAAGAAAGGCAAAGCCGATCAATCCCGAACATATTCCCAATGCGACCTATTGCCATCCGGAAATTGGCAGCGTTGGTCTCACCGAGACCAGGGCGCGGGAGGCCGGCTACAACCTCAAGATCGGCAAGTTTCCCTTTACCGCCAACTCGCGCGCGTCGATCGTGGGGCAGCACGAGGGCTTCATCAAAATTGTTTCCGACGCCGATTACGGCGAGATACTCGGGGTCCACATCATCGGCCCACAGGCAACCGAATTAATCGCCGAAGCCGTGGCCGCGATGGAAGCCGAAGCAACGGTAGAGGATCTGATGTGGACGATTCATGCGCATCCGACGCTGGCAGAAGCAATGCTGGACGCTTTCAATAGCGTATACGGATTGGCCGTCAACGCCTGAGACTGGGTACTTGAGAAATTGAGTAATCGGGTAATTTCAATTGCTCAATTCTCCAATTACAAAATTTCTCAATGATCTCTGTCCTTCAACTCGAGACCGTGGATTATCCGACCGGCCTGCGCTTGCAGCAACGGCTGGTCGATTTGCGAAAAGACGGCCAGATCGGCGATACGCTGCTGCTCCTCGAGCACGCCCCGGTGATCACGCTGGGCCGGAATGCCAAGGCGACAAACATTGTCACCTCGCGTGAAGAGCTATTGCGGCGCGGCGTGGAAGTATTCGAATGTGATCGCGGCGGCGACGTCACTTTTCATGGCCCGGGGCAGTTGGTCGCGTATCCCATATTCGATCTGCGGAGCATGACTTCAACCGATGGCAAACGCAAAACTCTGGGCGCGATTGAATATGTGCGGCGCCTGGAAGAAGTGTTGATTCGCACTTGCGGAGACTTCAGGATTCCAACCAAGCGTATTTGTGGGCTCACGGGAGTGTGGACCAGCGGAGGCACTGAAGCGAAGATCGCGGCCCTCGGCGTCCACATCTCGCGTGCCGTGACCTCACATGGTGTAGCGCTCAATGTGGACATCGATCTCGATTACTTCAACCTCATCATCCCCTGCGGGATTGCCGCGAAACCGGTGACTTCGATGGCAAAGGAATTGGGCGTGGAACTGCCGATGGAGCAGGTGGCGCATTCGGTATCTCGCAATTTCGGCACGGTATTTCAGTCGCAGATGCTGTGGCTGGAGAGCCTGGACGATCTCCTGGGACAAGCCGTCGGCGTTCCGCTACGCACTCCGCGCGAGTTGCGTAAGCTTCATGGAGAGGAAGATACAACCTGGGCTTGACCCGGGAGCAGTTCGTCCGTATTTGTTCAAATTGCCTGGTGCGGGTTACATTCTTGTCTGATCAGCATGGCTAAGAAGAAACCACAAAAACCAGCGTCCGCGGAAAGTGGAAGGAAAGATTTTGCCTTCGTCCAATGGAAATCAGCGCACCTACACCATCGCCGATTACCGTTTGGAGAAGCCCGACTTTAGCGTTCGCCAGGTGCGCGTCGGCGATTCAATTCGCTACGAAGTCGAAGGCGATCTGAGCGCTCCGGTCCCTCCGATTCGCGACTCGAAGTATCTCGACAAGAAGCAATGCATCGAGATTTATCGCTGGATGCTGCTGAACCGCAAGATGGAGACGGCGCTCGAGAATCTCTACAAGCAGGGCAAAGTGGTCGGTGGCGTCTATTTCGGCCTGGGCCAGGAGGCTTGCTCCTGCGCTTCTGCCTACGCTCTTCGAAGAGAAGACTGGCTCGGCCCCATGATCCGCAACCAGGGATCGCTCCTGGTCCGCGGCTTCTCCGCTCGCGACATCATGATGCAGTACATGGCCAAGGCAGGCTCGCCGACCAAAGGCCGCGACGCATCTTCGCACTTCGGTGATATTCGAGACCGCAACGTAGTCGCCCCCATCTCCACTCTGGGGATCTCATTCCTGTGCTTGCCGGTGTCGCGCTGGGTGCGCGGCTGCAGGGACGCAACATCGCGGTCATGACCTACATCGGCGACGGCGGGCAGTCCACCGGCGTGACCTACGAAGGCGTGAATTTCGCTGCCGTGCAGAATCTTGGGTCTCGTGTTATTCGTTGAAAACAATCTTTGGGGATATTCCACGCCCGCCGAAATGCAATTTCGAGTGAAGGATTTGGCCGAGCGCGCGATTGCCTACGGAGTTCCGGGGGTGATCGTCGATGGAACCGACGCCTGCCAGATCTACGACGCCAGCTCACGAAGCTTGTGAGCGAGCCCGCCGCGGCGAGGGGCCAACCCTGATTGAAGCCAAGATGATGCGGATGAAAGGCCACGCCATTCACGACGCGGCCGAGTACGTCCCCAAGCCGTTGTTTGAGTATTGGCGCAAGCGGGATTGCATCGCGCGATTTGAAAACTATCTGGTGAACGTCAAGAAATGGCTGACCAACCAGGAAAACGCCGCGCTGATCGCCGATGTTGAGCGGGTCTTAGATGAAGATCGCGAATTTGCGGTGAATTCGCCGATGCCTACTCCCGAATCAGCGGCGGGCGGGGTGCATTGCGAAGCGGGATGCCATGAGATCAAGCCGAAGTACGGAGTGCCGAAGGTAAAGGAAGGAAGCGGAGCATTCAAGCAGACGGAATCGGCGGTGCACTTCAAGTAGCGATGGTGTACATACTCGGGAGCGACCACTATTTGCAGGACTATGAACTCGGCGACCCCGAGGATGTCAGACAAATCGAACTCAATTTGAAGAATGGGTTCTACGCAATAGTTGAAGAGATTGTGAGCACTCACAGGATCGAGTTCGTCGGCGAAGAATGCAAGGTTGGTCAGAATACAATACCTCGGGCCATCGCCAAGGAAGTCGGCTGCAAGTACGCCGAAGTAGACATGACGGCTACAGAGCGCGAAAAACGCGGCATCGCAAGGGACTACGAGAGAAGAGAGGAGGAAAAGGCTAGAGGGTATGCGCTCCGCGAAGATTACATGCTGGAGAGAATCTATTCTGAGTCGAACGTGGGGGCACGAAAACTCATCGTCCGTGGCGCGTTGCCGTTGGAATGTCTAGCCAGGGGGTGCCAAACGCGCGGCGATGAGGTCACAACGCGGGATCTGACGAAGGAGGCTTGGTTGGTGGCCGGCTATCGAGAAAGATTTCGTATCTTGCTCGGCTAACCCTGGAGCTACCGGTACACTTCCCGCCGATGGCCGAGAGTGAGCACCAGAACCAGCAAAATTCCTTTATGCACCTGATAGATGACACGATAGTCGCCCGCGCGGATCCGCCAAGTGTCCAGCAACCCGGATAGCTTCTTACACCCAGCAGGAAAGGGATCGTCACGCAGGCTATCGATCTTTGAGGCGATGCGATTTCGGACCGGTCGAGGCAGGTTTTCCAACTGTCGAAGAGCGGCTGGCTTGAACTGAATCGCGTACGCCATGGGCCGGGCTCACAGTCGCAGTTTCTTCTTCACGGTTTCCCAGGGGATAGTACCGGGCTCTTTCAATGCCTTCAGAGCAGCTTTGATATCGAACTCGTCCTCAAGTTTTTCGATGAGTTCCAAGTCTGCGATGGGCACGACCGCCGCCACGGGTTTCTTGCGCCGGTGTAGGATAATTCTTTCACCGCCATAGGCGGCCCGGTTTACGATGTCTGAGAAGTTCTGGCGTGCGCTGCTGGCGGTCAATTCAGGCATGGCGATGCTCCAAGTATTAAAGGTACATTAAGTACAATAGCACATTTTGTACAAATTGTAAAATCCGCGGAAATCCGCGGCGAGAATATGCCTCAACTCACCTATCTCGAAGCCATCCGCCAGGGAATCTGGGAGGAAATGGAGCGCGACCCCACCGTCTTCTGCATTGGCGAAGACATCGGCATCTATGGCGGCGCGTTCAAAGTCACCGATGGCTTCATCGACCGCTTCGGCCCCGAACGAGTCATTGATACGCCCATCGCCGAGACGGCCATCGTGGGCGCGGCTTTCGGCGCGTCGTTGACGGGAATGCGCCCGGTCGCGGAATTTCAGTTTATGGACTTCATCGGCTGCGCCTTCAATCAGATCGTCAACATGGTTGCGAAGGCGCACTACCGTTGGGGAGCGCCCGCGCCGTTGGTGATTCGCGGGCCGAGCGGCGGCAACGTTCACGGTGGTCCATTCCACTCGCAGAATCCCGAGATGTGGTTTGTTCATGCGCCCGGCCTGAAAGTCGTCTGCCCGGCGAGTGCTTACGACGCCAAAGGCTTGATTAAGGCCTCGATTCGCGACAACAATCCGGTCATCTTCTTCGAGCACAAGTATCTTTATCGCCGGATCAAAGAGGAAGTTCCCGAAGAAGACTACATCGTTCCGCTGGGCAAGGCGCGGATCGCGCGCGAAGGGCGCGACCTCAGCGTCATTACTTATGCAGCGATGGTGCACGTAGCGCTGGAGGCGGCCGCGCTTTTAGCCAAAGAGGGAATCGATGTGGAGGTGATTGACTTGCGTACGCTTTCGCCGCTCGATCGCGACGCCATTGCGCAAACCGTGCGCAAAACTAACAAGGTCATCCTGCTGCATGAAGACGTTCGCACAGGCGGGATCGCGGGTGAGATCGCTGCAGTTATCAACGAGGAGGCCTTCGAGGATCTCGACGGCCCCATCGTGCGCATCACCGCGCAGGATTCGCCGGTACCGTTTTCTCCGCCACAGGAGGAGTTTTTTCTGCCTAAGGTCAGCGATGTCATCCGGGAAGCGCGCCGTCTGAAAGCATATTAATGATTCCGCCTTGTTCGCGTTTCATTCGGGTAGGTAGACTGCTGTAGGGTTTATTCTAATTGGAGGAGGAGTCATGCGCGGTTTCGTTCTGGGGATCATCGCCACTTTGGCGGTGATCGCTCTGGTTGGGGTGGTGGTCGTCAGTTTCGGACTGTTCCCCACGAATGCCGACGCCGTTCCGCCGGACCTTGAACGTCGCATCGCGAACAGCGCGCTGGACGCCTCCATGGAGCGCCACGCTCCGCGTGTGAATAACCCGATTCCTCCGACCGACGACAATCTGATCGACGGGATGAAGGTTTACACGATGAATTGCGCCGTGTGCCATGGCACGCTCAACAATAAGCCCAGCGTGCTCGAGAAGTCGCTCTATCCCCCGGTTCCGCAATTGATTCTCGACCCTCTCGATGATCCCGAATGGCACACTTATTTCACCGTTCGTACTGGGGTCCGCTATAGCGGGATGCCGGCGTGGAGTAAGGCGCTCAGCGATCAAGACATCTGGAAGGTAACGGCGTTTCTTTCCCGCATCCAGAAACTGCCGCCCAAGGTGCAGGAGTACTGGAGAAATGCTTATGGCGTGGGGCCGCCAGAGGAGGGGGCCGAAACTGCCCCCGGCAACGACAAGAAATGAACTTGCATCGGCCTTGGATATAATTGAAGTTCAGTGCGCCCACATTCCAGAACACCTTAGAAGGAAACTATGCCGACCGATATCGTCATGCCGCAGATGGGCGAGTCCATCTTCGAAGGCACTATCACCAAATGGCTGAAGAAGCCCGGCGACAAGGTTCAGCGCGACGAACCGTTGTTTGAGATTTCCACCGACAAAGTCGACGCCGAGATTCCCGCTCCCGCTTCGGGTGTGCTGCGGGACATCAAAGTCGGGGAAGGAAATACTGTCCAGGTAAATACCGTGGTCGGGACGATCGCAAGCGATGGTGATGCCGCGGCAGCGCCGGCTCCAGCGCCCGCGAAGCCCGCGGCCCAAGCTGCTCCTGCTTCGCCGGCGAACCGCAGGCGGCTCCGCCTAGGGCACAAGCGCCTGCTCCGGTGCCCCGATCCTCAGGAAGAAGAAGACGACGACCATGCCCGTTCGTCACCGTTGGTCCGCAAGATCGCGCGCGAGAACAATGTCAATTTGTCGCAAGTAACTGGCACAGGCCTGGGAGGACGCATCACCAAGCAGGACATCATGGCGTTCCTGGAGCACCCGGCGACGGCGGCAGCCGCTCCGCCAGCCAGCGGTCCGGCGACGGCTCGACCCTCAGCGCCTCCAATTCCCGCGGCGATTCCTGCCGAGTCTGTTCCCATGACGCAGATGCGCAAGATCATTGCTCAACGCATGATCGAGTCGCGCCGGACGAGCGCTCACGTCCACGCCATGTTCGAAGTGGACATCACGAAGATCGTCCAACTCCGTAACAAGACGAAATCCGGCTTCGAGCAGCGCCACGGCGCGCGTCTTACCTTCATGCCGTTTTTCGTGCGGGCAGCGATCATCGGGCTGCAACAGTTCCCCATCGTCAACGCTTCGATTGAAGGGGAAACCATCCGCTACCACCGCCACGTCAACGTCGGCATCGCGGTGGCCCTTGATTGGGGATTAATCGTTCCCGTGCTCAAGAACGCTGATGAGTTGAACTTCCTAGGATTGCAGCGCGGCATCAGCGACCTCGGCGAACGCGCCCGCACCAAGAAATTGAAGCCCGAAGAAGTCGAAGGCTCGACTTTCACCGTGACCAATCCCGGCCAGTTTGGCGCGGTGTTTGGCTTGCCCATCATCAATCAACCGAACTCGGCGATTATGGGCGTCGGCGGCATCACGAAACAGCCGCTTGTGGTCACCGACGCCGACGGCAACGACTCCATCGCCATCCGTTCCGTCGTTCATTTGACCTTGGGCTACGACCACCGCCTGATCGATGGCGCTGTAGCCGATCAGTTCATGGCGTTTGTGAAGAAGACGCTGGAGAACTGGGGGGAAGAGGTCGGATAGGCTAGACGGGGGTCGCCCAAGATCGTAACGAACAACTACATACCCAAGCCGCCGTCTCCCGTCACTGGACGGGTTCCTCGGGCTTGGCTGGCAGCATGAGTGGATTATAGAAGTAGTGAATATGGGTCGTAAATTTGCGGGACAGGTAGCGAACCAGTTTTCTGCCGCACACTTCGGGAATCGCTATTATCTCGAACGTCTCGCCCTTTACGACGAAGAACATATTGGGCTGGCCAGGTTGCGAGGAAACCTCGCTGCCGTTGCGCCTTAACACATCAATCACGACACTACGGACAACCGAACCGTCATCAGACACAAGTCAGGCTGCCTCTGCGATGAGGTAATTTATCCCGTCAAACGGAAGCTTCTCTTGAAGAAGGTATGAGGTGATCTGGGAATACACCTTCTTCTTGCCGGAGGGATCTCCAAGAAATTCTTTCCACACTTCTGGCGGAGCGACATTAAGAAGTCCTTCGATCGTTCCGTGAATCTGCAAATGCGCCTCGACAGTGGCCTCCAGCCCGTATTCGAAGTTCTTCTTTACTTCCTCTTCGGAGGCACCCTGCACTGCATAGTCTATTTCGAGGCCCTGCGCAAACCAGAAATCACCATCGGGGACAATGACGACCCTCAGATCGCCGATACCGACGATATGGTGGCTGCCGTCAGGGCTCACGCCGTGGAAAGCCGTTGTCCCAGCTTTGGGTGCAGACTTTTTTGTCTTGGCCATGCGGCTGTCTCCAATCAGTCGAATCGTGCCCTTTCGGGCGCATTATCACCGTGGACAGAAGAGTACACCGACACCGTAATGCCGGTCAATCCATGTGACAGGGGATTACCAAATATTTACATAGGAAGCGCTTCTGTGGGAAATGACCGAAGTACCGTCCCAGTAAGGTACTACTTATTGTCCGAAAGGACACCATGGTTAGTCAAGGGATTGAAAGGAATAGCGCCACCAAACTCGTAGACGCTTTCCATGTGACATGGCTTGTCCTTAGTGTAATTGCTGATGTGCAGGCGTTGGCTATAAGGAAGAAAACCCGGCTACTGCGTCTTCGCCCACACGCTCGCATTCAAACACGCCACCGTGCCGGCAATAATCTGCTCCAGACCAGCTTTGAATCCGGCCTCATCGGCGATCTGCTTGCTCGAGACCTCCTCCGCCATGGAGAGTGCGGCTTCCAAGAACGACATGGCGGCGTTCTTTTTGTCGGCGCTTGAGCGGTCTCTGAACAATCCTTCAATCCCGCTGACAATGGTCGGCACAAATGCGATGGTCTGCATGATCTTGGACAGTAAGTTCATTTTTCTCTCCCAGTGTGTGAATTGAATTTCAAAACTTGGGGTCGGCTACTTGATCCCGAAACGATCGTGCATGGCAATGGCGGCGCTGATGGCGGTCGCGATGGCCGCATTCACAATACGTTCGTAGACCCCGCGTCGCAGGTCGTTATGCTCCAAAGTACGCAAGCGGTTCTCGAGCAAGGTAACCCGTCCCGGCTGAGCGGTTCCCACTAGCATGTCCATCTTGGCTTCCAGGCGCGCCAACTTCTCCAGCACTTCGCATTGAAAATCGTTGTCGGTGACACGCATCACCAGCGGCTGCTTTCCTATATTGCCTGGGCGTGAACGCCGACTCTGGCCCTCATCTTCGATTTCGCTCATAGCGGATAATCCACGTGGAGCGCAGTCGTATTTCGGCTGTAAAGTGGGGGAGAGGACGCATTGTATTGCCGTAAGTAGTAGTCCTGGATCTGCGAAAGCCGCGCGAGCGTAAATGTCTGGTTGGCGAAACGGCCCACCAGATTGCGGTTGTTACCCTGGCCCCACCCGGCATCGCTCCACCGCACCTCAAATCCACCGCCGCTGGGCGGCGCCACGCCAGCGTCAACGTTGATGGTCGTGGAGCCGACTACGGTGACTTCGGCATCAGTCAGATCGGGAAGATAGTTCGTTCCAACCTGCGCGCTCGTAATCTGCGTTACATCGAGCTGGCTCGTGATCAGGGATGCCTCAAATTCAAAGGCCAACGGCGAGGCTGCATCATTCGCAAATTTGATTTTGTAATAGCTTCGTTCATCCTGGATATCCCTCACCTCAACATCCACTTCGCGCACGATCGCCGAAAACACTGCCGCTCGCGAGGGCATATTCAGGCTCAATGCATCTCCGGGGAAAATATCGGTCGCGTTTCCAGGCAGAAAATCGCTCCAAGTGTCATACTCACCCGACCACGCTGGCCCGCAAGAATCATCGAGGATGGCGAGCGCCGCAATCTCGCAATCGGCAGAGGTGCGGGGCGGCGGTTCCTGAATGTGGCGCACGGCAGCGTGGTCGCCGTTGTCAAAACCGCGCTGCTGAGCAGCAATGCTCGCGGGATTGATGACCCAAGCCAGCGCGCGTCCTTCTCCGCGATAATGCACGCTGATGGCCTGGTTGGCGGCAGGCACATACGGCGTATAAAACTCGAGGTCGCCAGTCGAAGTGATGTTGCACTCCGCGCCATCCGACAAAGGCCCGACCAACCGCGTGGTGTAGCCGAAGCCGGGGAGCGCGGTTCGCACTTCGGCGTCTACGGCTTGAATCATCCTGGTGAAAGTGAGCGCGCACTGTAGATCGCTGGCGTTCACGGGTGCGTAGGTACAGAAATCGGGCGCGGTGTCGATCACTCCGTCATAAAGAATGGTGGAAGGCGCGACCTGGCTTCCCGGGTTCGTCGGATCAATGTCATGCACCTCCAAAACTACGCGCACATCTGCCGTAATTTCAGCGCCACCCCACGCGTTTCCGGCGGGGTGCAGCGAAGAATGAAATATCTGCTGACGCCGGTAGATCTCGTCCGAATAGAGGCGAGTGGTGAGCACATAGTGGTGTCCCGCGATGGTGGTGAGGGCAATGCCCGTCACAGCCCCGTTGAGCAGAGCTTGAATACTCGATTGAGTTCCTGACGGCGTAATCTGAAAACCCGCAAGACATCCTGCCGCCGAAATATTTCCCGCGTAGAGGCCGCCCAGCACGCCGTTTGAAGCTGCGTTGAACTGCACATCTCCGTGCTGCATCACCCAGGCCCCGCCTAATTCAACCTGTTCCACGAATTGCACGATTGTTCCGCCGTCCACTCCCGTGCCGCCCGCGATCTGCAACGTTCCGCCGCTGACGGAAACCACATTCGCCGGATCAGTCAAATCCCAGAGCGTGGGATCGAGCGGCGAGGTCGTGTATTCTTCGTCGAACAAGGTTGAGTTCTTCTTGGTGAACGGAGTTTGCGAAAGATAAAATCTGTAGGTGAGGCCATCGCCAACGAAGTAGTCCTTCACGTAAGGCTGCGGCTCAATTTCCCCGATCACCGTAACATCGTTCGCCAGCGCATTGACCGGCAGCAGCTTCAAACCTTCTGGGCTGAAGTTTGCATCGCTTTCATTCAGTGCGTAGGTGTTCGTCCCGACGGGCGAGAAGACCATCGCACCATTCAGCAGGTAATAGCTCGCTCGCGCCTGGATCGCAATCTCGGCCGCCTCCTGCGCCCAGTTTTTTTGCGGATCAGGCGCCCACCACGCCATCTTGTCCAGGTCCTGAACCTGGCTGGTATTGAACACGCCGGGCAGCAGGTCTTGAGTCAGTTGTCGAAGCGCATTGCCGGCTGCTCGCTCAACGAACGGGCAACGTTCCGGAAGGCGCTTTTCGTTGAGCAAGACTTCGTCGCTCTGCGCCAGCAGGTCGTAACGATAAGCCGGTCCCTGCTCTCCCCACCCCAGGTACTCGAACGCCGGTGACCCCGTCAGGTATCCGGTGAAGATAACCTGACCATCGCTGAGTTCAAGGATGATGCGCGCTGCGGCTGCTGGCACCAGGAAAGCTGGACCGTTCGCCACCAGGCTGAGTCGCAGCTCCGCCGGCTGATTCAGTTTCCGAATCACAAGCGGCGCAATGGAGCCGTCGATCGCCGAAGTGTAGTCGATGGGCCCCAGACCGTCGTTGTTGTCGATTTGCAGCTTCATCTGAAACTCTCTTAAAGATGGCTCTACATCCATCCGCTGACTGAAAATGGTTATTGATGTCCGCGTGAGCAACGCAGGAGGATTACTTCCTTTAGTAGACAGCCGCCATCACCGCCGGAAAGTAGCTCCGATAACAGACCACGGTCTGGCCGTCATTTTCATCGACGTGCGGCATCGCTTGAAATGCCGCGTGCAAAGCCAACGCGATGACAGGCTTCGTGATCTCCACTTCTTTTTCCCTCTGCAATACCTTGACGCGGCCGGCAGTCGGCGGAGTCGTCATGGGGAGAGAAATTTCGATTGCCGTCGTGGGGCTGAGCCGGGGATAGTGCAAACATACTCGTCCGCCCGACTCGTCCTCCGCCACAAACAATGCCGACCATTCCTGGAAGAACATCCCGCCTTCGCGATCCACAAATGCCACAACTTTTTGCACTCCCGCGCTGGCCGGAGGCGCTCCACCCAGCAGCGACTGCGCCAACACCAGAGACGTCGCGGTGGTTTGCGCTACTCGTCCCAGGTTGAACGTCACTCGCCGGATGTAATTGATGTCGCGGTTCACATCAGCGGGATCTTCCACGAAGGCCGCCGAAATTCCCGTACCCACATACCCGGTTTGCTGGGCGTAATCGGCGTCCACCGCGATCATGTCCCCGATCGCGAATCCGCCCACCACTCCGGCTCCCACAACAATTTCGCTTGCTGTCGATCCCGTCAGCGCGGTGACAGCAAGAATGGGAGTCCCGCCCGAAGGTTGAGGATTCGCGTTCGGGTCCGAGGCTAGAACGTTCATATGCTCCGATCCGCCGGCCAAAGCCATCTGCAGCTTGCCCCATTCGCGAAAATCGAATTCGAGCCGCGCGTCCAGCACGCCTCTGTATTGGGAAACCGGACCACCGCGTGCTCCTGCCCGCACCGGTTGTGTGGGCACGCCGCAGAAGCGCTGACAATTGTCGATCCATCCCAAATCGATCCAGGGAGCAGGCGCCTGATCCAACGGAAAAGCGCCATACTTGCCGGGATCGAAAAGCGTCGGCGCTCCGGTGGCGCGGTTCAGCGGAGCGAAATAGGCCCGGAAGCGCCGCGTGACCGGGACCATGGCAGCGCGAATTGGCGGCGTGCTCATAGGAAATTCACCTCAGAGAAGAAAAAAACTTTCAAACTCGTGCTGCGTTCCAGCCGCACGCCCTCGTTGCCCCGTGGCAGGCCTTCGTTCCTCGGCGCTTCGCTGCCGGCGACCTTGCCGAAGCTGGGTTGCGTCCAGCAGATATTCGTTCCCAAATCCACGCTGGGCGCCTGCGTGTAATCTCGCTTTGAGGTCCAGGGAGGCTGGCAGATTGCGAGCAGTTCCATGTCGAGGGATGCCAGACTCCGGCCACGGTCCACGCCGCTCTCCACCGTGCCAAACGTGTGGTAGGAGATGACGCAATCCATCGACAACAAGGCGCGGCTTCCGGCTTGCAGCAGTTGCGCCGCGCCCCATTCGATGTAGAAAGCATCCGGCAACGGTACCACCGGCACAACCAGTTCATTCTCCGCCACCAACAGCGGCGGCCGTGTGGTTCCGTTCAAGGTGATGGTTTGTGACGGATACTGCGCCACCAACCGCTCCAGCAGCGTCATGTAGAAACTGTCTTTTGTGAATTGCATAAAATCGGCTCTTAGCTTTCGGCTCTTGGCTCTTAGCCTGGGACCTCAATTTCGCGGCGAACAGTTATGAAATGTGCGAGCATCTCAGCCAAAAGCCAAAAGCTAATGGCCAAGAGCGGTTGTTATTCCACCGCCGTCACCTTGTATAAGTAAGGCGTTCCTGCAAAGTATTCGGTCGCCACGTCCTGGATGTGAAAAAGATCGTTGTCGAACATGACTCCCAGTGAGCTCTCAAACAGTGCCTCTGCCGTCGCCATGTTTTGCGAAGTCAAGGCGTCGTTGACCGCCGTGCTTGAAATCAGGAACTCCAACTTTCGCCGTGGACCGGTGTTGGGGGTGAGTAGAGTCCGTACCACGACCGGCGAGAACGGGACCTGCTGCACTCCCGGATCCACCAGCCCGAGCTGCACGCTGGGATCATTCGGCATTTGCAACAGCGGAAATAGCAGGACGACTTCGTCCCCACCCAGGGTGTGCAACATCGCGTCCGCCGCCCGCACCAGCGCCGCAGCGGTAATTCCCATTCCTGCGTTCGACATGGTTCAGCCCACTTTCTGCGCAACGTAGAGCGCCAGCATCGCGCTCACCGTCTGGTCGATCAGCGTGTCCGCAAAGTACTGGAGGTACATGCTGTCCAGGCGCTCCGATTTGGCGTTCAGCGCCGGCGTTGCCTGCGCGTTGCGTACAATCTGCGCGCAAGCAAACTTCACCGGATCAGGGATGGTCGCGTAACCCGCGGTGTAGACGATATCCACCTCGCTGAACCACAATCCGACGATGTTCAGGGGAAGCGTCAGCTCACCCGTATCGGCAAAGTAGTCGATGGTGGTCGGATCGATTGCCGTCCACACTCCGGGCAGCCCGAAGAGCAGCGCCACGTCCAGCCGCAGATCATCAAACGGCCACTCCCCACGCCGCGGGATGCAGTAACGGCCCTGCGCCGAGACGATGGGAATGGTCGCCGGCGCGATCGCCGCCAGCGGAAGATAGGTCAGCCGCACCGTGTTGCGGTCAGGAGCGAGTCTGATCCGCTCCTCGTATTGCGCCGCTCCGATGGTCGCCCGGCGGCAATGAGTATCGATCAGCGTAGACGCCGCCGCGACCAGCGCAGCCGGCGTGGTGGCGTCCAGCCCGTAATTCACGTAGTCAGAAGGTGCAAGATAGTTCATCGTAGATTTCCACTCTCCAGACACCAGTCATCAGTGGCCGTCGCTTGCCTCATGGTTTGCGACCGGCCACCGACAATTGGTGTGGGGGGTTAACGATCGACTTTGACTTCGTAGTGCGCGTAGGCGGCGCCCTTCACGACAACCGCGCCGAACTTCACTACGACCATTTGCGAGGCCAGCGAACCTTGCAGCCCCAGTTGGAAAACCCGCGGATTCGGCTCACTCAGCCAGTGGTACTCGATCAGGTCCTCGGTCACGATGTAGCAAGGCAGCACCGCGGTCCCGCTGCCCGGGGTTCCGGTGTAGGGAATCGTCCAATCCGGAATCAGCGGCAGATCGCCGGCTTGCGTGGAAAGATTTTTCACCCGCAACCCGCCGGTGATTTCGGAGGTCGAGAGCACGACGTTGAACTCCGCCTTCATTTCCCGGTCGATCAGGTCGAGCAAAACCGGGTTGGAGTAGATCGCCGTGGGCCGGACCTCAAAAGAAGCGTTCGCCATCATCTGCGCGATCGTTCCCTTGATTCCATCCACAATGCTGGCCGTGGTGGCGATGCTGGTGGTGTTGCCGCCGGCCTCGATCTGGCCGATCACGCCAAAATATTGCAGCGTAGTCGGCGAACTGAGCGAGGTGTCGTTGCCGTTCCACAGCGCCACGTCATGGGTGCGCAGCAGGCCTTCCACCGAATCCGCCAGGTCCTTGGCTTGCAGGTAGGCAAACTGGCTCTGTTGGGCCCCAACCTCCAAATCGAAGAGGTTGTAGTTGATCTGTGAAACCAGAGCTTTCAAGGGCACGCTGCGCTCCACGCGAGTGGGTGACCCCACTACGGCTGCGATGTTTCGCGGATCCACAAAAGCCTGTGCCGCCGTCGGCGAATTGATCGCGGTCTCTTCGAAGAAACGCGAGGGATGGCCAGTGGCGGGGACCTGCTCTGACTCTTTGTCCGAACACTCCGCGCCGCCGGACGATGTCGAAAATCTCTGTTTGGTAGCGGTTGATCTCAATCGCGCCCGGCCCCAGAAAGTCTGCCGACGCATTCAGATCGATAAATTGTGCGTTCATGTTTTCTCCTCGAATGAATTTGGTTGAACTAACTTTGACTTGTTGCCCCTGAACCAGCGTTCTTGGCGCAGTTGATAATGGAAAAGGGCGCGATTTGCATCGCGCCCTTCGATCACTCGATACCGGTGGCAGACCTAGTCGATCATTCCTGCCCGTGCCATCTCCGCTTTGACGGCGATCCGCTGCTCCACGCTCAGTGACTGCATGGTCTTGTCCAGAATTGCCGGATCCATCCTCTCGCCGGGCTCGCTGCCGCCCTTGCTGAGCAGCGCCGAAACCATCGGCGACAGCGTCTTGCGCGCCATTCGAGCCGCCTGCGCCTTAAGGTCGGCGTTGGCTTTTTCCAGCTCCGCGACCCGCTTTTCCAGCGGATCAGGCCGATCACTCTCCAGCCCCCGATGATCGTCCGCGTATGCCGAGCGCTCCTCAACCGCCGCCACGATGCGGTCTACCTTTGCGTTCAGCGCTTCTTGTTGTGCATCGAGCCGGTCCAGAACCCGATCCAGAGTTTCAGCGGCGCTGGCCAGCCGCGCCGCCGTTGCCACCACTTGCTGTGTTAGCTCTTCGTTCATGCTGCCTCCTTGTCATTGTTTTTCTTACTCAAGCTCAATCCACGTCTCCGGATACGCCGCCCGGTCCCGCCGCAGAATTGCCGCCCCGGTGAAGGTCACGTGAGTTAATGTCCAAACCCTGGCCCGCATGTCTGCCACACGCGTGTCCGTAACTTCGTAGGACATTCCCAACCCCGGGTTTGGCTCTCGCCCGCTTCTTTCAATTTCCCGCACGATCTCCGGGAAGTCTTTGGCAAACAGATAGCCGCCGAGTTCCACTTTTCTGTCCGCGATGTCGGCGCGGGTTATAATCCCCACTTTTCGCCGGACGTCGTGCCGGTCAAGCGTGGGCGAGTAATCCAACGCCATTCCCAGCAGAGATGGCAGAGCTGCTTCCGCCGCCCTGCGCATCAGAACCACCCGATGCCCGCGTGATCCCGACGGCGGCCGCTCGGAAGCCACATCCAACATCGTCAATACACCCCGAAAAGCCTCGCGATTCGGATGCCCGGCGACCACGGGCATTTCAATCGCCATCGACTCGATATCAATTGTCATCATGGCTCACTCTCTGAGTTGGAAAAACTGAGAACTGGAAACTAAGAGCGGAGAACTGGTTTGCGAAAAGTTAAGCCCGAGATTTATGCCGTACCCTACAGGGGCGGCAATCCCCGCATTCTTCTTACTTCGCTTATCGTCAGCACACCGTTCTGTAACAGCAACGTCTGGATCTGCGCATCTTCCAGTTCATCGCCGCTCGCATCCACATCTGTAAACACAAACTCCAGGTCATTCCACCCCAGTTTCTTGCTGATCGCGCCCCGCGTCAGGTGTTCGGCGAGCAGCCGCGCCGTCGGCACGATGGCTTGGCGGAATGCTTGATCACTCATCTCCGCCGAGGTTGAGCGGTTCACATCGCGCTCCAGGCCAAGGCTTTGCGGCGGGAGATCAAACGCATCCGCAATCACGCGCAGCAGGAATTCCTGCCACTGCAATCGCAAGTCGGCGTCCGTTCCACCGCCGAAGCGCAATACCTCCGGCTTGTTTTCCACCGAAAGGATTGGAACCCGGCCCGTCCCCTCGATCTCGTCCTGCCACCAGCGAATCAAGCGCTCATGATGATCCGGAGAAAGGTTCTGCAACCACAACGCATACTCGACCACCGAGTTCGAAGCCAGCTTAGTGGCGTAACGATGCGCTCCTAGAAAGGCATTCACCGACTCAAAAGCAACTTCCAGGCGCCCCAAGCCGAAGGGCGTGAATGTCCGCGGGTTGAGCCGGATGTAAATCAGTTCGTCGTCATTCAAAACAATATTGCCCTGCGGACCGGACTTTCCCGTCACTTGCTCGTACCTCGGCGAACCGGGCAGGCCGTCCCAATCGGTCTTCATGCGGATGGTCGCACCATCCACCGGCCACAACATCAACGGCTGCTGCGCATCGCCTGTGTCATCGACTTCAATCGCCCCGAAGCCGCCGACGATCACGTCTTCCAGCACCTGCTCGCTCAACGAACGGAACGAGTCGTCAGGATTCGGACACGCGAAGTTGTTGGTGAGGACTCGAATTCTCAGTTCGCTGTCTGCCTCCGCCGTTGCCAGACCGGGCCGCTGTTGCACTCGCCAGCGCATTCCGGCGATCTGGTCCTTAATAGTGTTGATCGCGCGCCGCGCCACCGGGGTCTCCGAAAAGCGCCGCAAGTTGAGAGGCGTGGGCTTCGGCATTACACCCGGCCGCGGCCCGTAGGTTTGAAGAATGGATGGCAAGGCCAGCGTCTTGCGCTTGCCCTCGGCCTTCGCCGAAGACACTTCTGCAATCCGGCGCATCGCGCCGCGTAACGTTTTTGTGATGTTCATGATTTTTTCTTTTCTATGTGTGGCGCGGGCACCTCGCCCGCGAATCTGCAGAAAACTAGTTCACGGTAATGTCGAAGGCGGGTTTTTCAGTTTGCTGCCTCTCCCGCACTCATCAATTCTTTCCGGGCTTGTTCTGCCAACCGGGGCATTTCCGCCGAAATCGCCACTCTGATCTGGGCTTGCTCCAGCATTCCCAACGCAAACTGCATTTGTTCTTGGGTTCGGTCCAAATCATCTTCGGTGACGGCAGTCAGAAGGGGCAACGCCTGAATCTTCCTTCCGATTCCTTCCGCAATCGCTGGATATCTCGCCGCCAGCAGCACCGCCTGATCAATGCTCGACTTCATCGAAACCGCCTGGAAGATCTTGATCGTGTTTCCCACCCGATAGCCAAAGTCGAACTTGAAGGGATCACCTGGCCTTGTATACGGAGCAACCGGAATCCAGTGCATGATCAACTTCGCAATTCCGGCTCGTTCGAAAGCTTGGTCAATCTCTTTATAAAGGCGCTTTCGCACCGATTGTTCGGTTCGCGCCGCTGGCTTGGGCCCCTCGAAATACAATTTCGCCAGCGTCGCGATCTCCTTGGCCGGGTCCTCCGTCAAACAGGCTTTGGTCGGCGAAACCTGGATCAAATTAGAAGCAGAATCGTTTAGCCTTCTAAGCAATACATCACGCGCCTGGTTCCCACTCAGTTCACGTTTCATGTCATGCTCCAGCGCCTGCAACATCTCAATATCCACCTGCGGATCAAGACAACGTACCCGCCGCCAGTCGCGAGTAAATTTCACATCCGCAAAGTCCCCTCCCGGTTCCAGCATCACGACGCCGACGTTGACAAACTCATCTTGCACCGCGTTTGGTACGTAGCGCAGCAGAAAGAATTCGCATTGCCGCTTGTCAGCCATCGCAGTTGGCTAGTTGTCCCTCCAGTTGGGAAACGGATTTCTTGTCGAAGCACCAAATGCGGTGATTAGTTCTCTGACTATCGCCCGGCGTTCCAGCAGCAAGCTCATCAGACTTTCTAACGCGTTCCACTCGCCTTCATACCACTCCGGTGGAATCTCATTCGCCGCGTTCCAGACCACATCTTCCTGCATGCCCTCGATCCGCGACAGCCACGGCTCGAACGACTCCCAGCCCCGCACGCCGGAGTACACCTCATTGCGTGCATAAACCCCACGCAGCGGAGAATCCGGGAACGTCCACTCCCCGGCGTTGAAACAGTACCCTTGATCGATAAACGCTGCCGTGTACTTGCGCTCTCGCATTTTTCGCCAAAACGTTGCCTGCCGTCCGTTGGCGTTGCCCGTCCACTTATCCATTGCCAGGATTCCGGCAAATGTCTCCAGATTTCGCACCCGCTCCAGGGTTTCCATGGGCAAATAATCGAACACCTGCCCTTCGAGCGGACTCACCACATACCGTGATCCGAACTGCAACCCCGGCTGGCACGGAATCGTGCTGCCTGCAAGCTGAATATTGAGGTCGGATGTGTGTTCGATCATCCAATCACTCACCTCTACTACCTCGGTGTGTGGCACGGGAAGCTCCACCGCCTCAGCCAGCCGCGTTGCTAACAGTTCATTGGCCAACACCCGCAGGTGCTGCGGGTTGTTGCGGAATTTCACCACATAAAAATTGCCGTCGGAGCAGCGCATCAAGTGTCCCTGCGCTCCACCCCGCATTCGTCGCACGTGTTGCACGGCAGACAAAGGCATCTTCAGACTGAGAACCGGAAACTATCCCGGGCCGCACAATCCTATGCCTGCCTCAAAACTTCTGGCTGTGACGAATGAACATCGTCCTAACCCAGCCGGATCAATGCGTTACCGGCAAACTGGCCAATGCAAGCCGGCTTTCGCTCGGCTTGGTCCCTGCCACTGCGGCGCGTGCACCCAGCGCGATCGCCATGGCCATCACGCAATCATCATGAGTCCCCGAGGTCGCTCCTGAACTGCCGTCCACATGCCTCACGAATGTACGGCACTCGCCCAGCAATCGCCGGCTTCGGAATAACGACGGGGCAGCCACCAATACAGCTGCCAGATTCTCAATCATCCCCGGCCGCGTGGCCGCCGAGGTTAACCACCCCGGCTGCTGTCCTGCGCAATAAATATTGTCGTAGCCCGCGATCTGCAAATGAGCCAGCACCCCATGTCCATGATTGTTCCGTTCCACCACCAGCAAGCCCCGGTTGTAAAGATTCCCTAACCCCACTAGCTTTCGTGCTAGCTCGCCCGGAGGAAAATGTCCGTGCAACTCAGCGCATTGCAAACCGGTGTTGCGCTCGATCACCTCGGCGCAAGAGTAGTCGCCCTCTGACCCTCCTCCGGCAGGGTCAACGCCAAGCACGTATTCCTTCCCCGGTTGTGCCGGAAACCATAAGTTCAACCGTTGGTTATCACGCGACTCCCAGGGTTCACCGCACATCTGCAACGCCTGCTCGATCGCCTCTAAATCAAAGACGCACTCACCGGAAGTCCTGAAGCAGGAAACCGCATCCTCGGCATACTCCTGCACCGCCCTGCCCCGCAGTTGCGATCGCATGATTCGCCGCCAGGCGATCTGTTGCTCTGTCAACCCTTCGCGATCCATTAACTGCCGCTCGTCGGGCGCGGCCGGCCCCGAAGCCGGAGTGAACTCCATGCGATACTCGTCCTCATACCACCAGGGAAAGAAATGCCGGGTGTACCTGGTTTCATCAGCTCTATGCCATTCTTCATAGAAGGAGCCCCCTGCCCCGTTGGGAGTGGACTCAATCACCACCTCGCCAGATTGCGGGACCGCCGCTCGCAGCGAGGTCAAGGTTTCATCTGCGTCGGGCCATCGCGCTACCTCAGAACAATGCAGGTGGTGAATGGTCATCCCGCGGCCGGCACTCGGATCCGCTGCCGTCGCCACCCGATACTCGCTATCCAACCGCGGAAAGACCAGCTGCCGCACATTGGCCCGCGAGGTGCACAACGCACCCTTCTTCATCCCTTCCGGCAGGTTTTCCCAAAAGCGATGTACGATCCTGAAAATGTCTTCCGCCGATTCCTGGTCATGAGCAACCTGGACGGTCAGTGTCCCCGGCTGAGTGATCGTCTGCACAAAGAACCGGGCGGCAACATAAGTCGTAATGCCTAGTTGCCGCGCTTTCAGCACAATATTTCGCTTACCGCAGCGCCGCGAATACTCGGATTGCGCCCGGTTCATTTTCAAGCGCGCCAGCTCGCGCTTTTTACTTCGTATCTTCAGCAAGGTTTCGATTAGCAGATCGCGTACCGACAAGTTTTCGATCGTTTTTACGTCGAGTACGGTTCCCAGCCGTTGCAAAAGCCCCAAGTCGTCAGTCACAAAGTTTCCCAGCGATCAACCCGGTTCACGGCGCACCCATGGCTCGGCCCGTGGACTCAGGCACAAATGTCATCGCTCCAATTTCCCACCCGCCTCCGAATTGAGTTTGGTCGATGCCCATCAGGTCGTATTTGTATTCATCATCCAGGGTCGCACCCGCATCCACCACCGGCGACACCGACGTTGGCCTTACATCCACTGGCGCGCCCGAAGCCGAATCCGCGTATGACGTTGTCCCGAAATTCTGCTGCGTGCCCAGCAGATAATTCACCAGTTGCGTGTTGGTCATCAGAGTCGCGCCCGAGAGTTTCAGCGTATCCAGCATGACCCCCACCTGGTGCGGCGACAATTCATTCACATGCCAGAAGATGCCGAAGGGAACTCCCCACACTCCCGACTTGAAAACGATGGCGCGAAATTTATTGGCTAATTGCGCGTCGCTCAGTCCCTGGAAACCCGGCGCAATCCCCTGGCTCAAAATGTTTTGCACGTCAATCCCACTCGCCATGACCGTTGCCGCGTTCGGTGACGGTTGCATCACTCCCGAGCCCCGCCCACCCACAAACCCCGCCCCCACCGCAATCGCCTCGGTTGAACTGTCTTCGTAGCTCCCCGGATAGATGTACACGCGGTTGGCCGGCAGCCCGGTGAGGTTCGCGTTCATCCACGCCTTGGCCCAGCCGATTTCATCCGTCATCAGCCGCGTCTTGTCCATCAGCAGCAAGTAGGGCGCGCCCTTGATGTCCTGCGAGGCCACGTCAGCGAGGTCTTCGCTCTTTACCGCTCCCTTCATGTTCGGATCGGCCGTCACCGAAAAGACGCCGCGCTGATTCAGCGTGGCGATCACCCCGCCCAACGTATCCAGCCCGCTCGGAACCATGTCAGTTCCCGAGGAACTCAAGTCCCAGCTCACCTGCGCGCTCGGATCGCCCGGCGCGGTAATCGTGAACTGCTTATTCGAAATCGAAAGCGTCACGCTCGAAGCCGCCGTTCCCGTGTATTGAATGGTGAACGCGTTCGGAAAAACAAAATACTGGTGCGACACCGAATGGCAATTCACGTCCCAGCCCGCGTTGATCCACGATTGAAACGTGGAAATTAACTGCTGCGAAAGGTCGTAACCCGTCACCACCGCGATGCTCAGCGGAATGCCTTTCGCCTGGATCATCGGCAGCAGCGCTTCAATGTACTGGTGCGATCCGTCCACCAGGCCCGGATCGTCGAACGTCACCGTGATCCGCGCCGGATACCGCATGAAGCCCCGCACATTCGGCGGCGTATCTGCCGCCACATTATGGCCGCCGTTCACCGGCCCCGGCGCGCCACCAACATCGGTCGACATTCCCGTCGCCAGGTTGTTGGCATAGAAATGACAGTGCGAATACGTCACCGCCCCCGTGTTGTCCACCAGCCCGTAAGTCCGGTTCGCGTACCCACGGCAATTTTTCAGCTCGATCGCCGCCGGCGTGTTATCGAATCGGTATCCAACATAGTTGCGGTGAGCGTCGGTGTTGTAAATGTGAATGTCTCCCGGGGCTCCGTTGGGATGCACATAAAACCCGATGGGCACGGTTCCGTTCGGCACCTGGCTGTCGGCAAGCATGTTGGCCAGCCAGATGTGGTCACTCGCTCCTTGCAACTGCACGCCATATCCATCGAACCAATCCAGCTTAATGTGCTGAATTTCGATGTAACTCACGTTGTTGATGTTGATCAGGCTCTGTCCGCTGAGCACAATCGGCGTCACCGATCCGTAATGCGTAACTGGGTTGCCGCTCGCCGACCACACATAAAGGATTTGCGTTCCCGGGTTGTAATACCAATCCCGGTCGTTTGCCAGCAGGTTCTGCGCGCTTTGCGAGTTTCCCCAGAGCGTCCCGAATTGCACGAACTTTAATTGTGAAATCGGCCGCGTCCCGCTCAGCGCAATCTGCCAAACGCTTCCACTGGTGTTCGTCCATTGCCCAGCCGCGGTGGCGCAATATCCCGTAAATTCCGGCGGACGCCCATTTCCGTAGGCATCGAACTTGATCAAATTGCCCGCCGTTCCACTTGATGGCGGCGTCAGCCACTCATTCCACACCGCATCCCGCTTGAACAGCACCACATCTCCTGGCTGAAACGTGGAAATCCCCACCTTCAGCAGTGTCCGCCACGCGGTCTGCGGAGAAGTGCCGTTATTTCCGTTGCTTCCCGCCGGATCCACGTAGTATGTGGTCGCCGCCGCCCAGCCGCACAACGTCAAAATCAATGCCACTCGTTTCACGGGCCATCTCCGTCGCTTTTTGTGCAGACCCAAACTGGCGTCCGCCTTAGTGAACTGCCCACACCGGAATGCTGGTCACCGCATACGCATCCGTGGGTCCGGTAATCGATGCCGGAAGTGTTCCCCCGCTCGAAATCCCCAACGCGTTGTTGAAGTCGAAGGTGAAGCCGGTGTTGGTCGAGCCGCTTCCAATCTGTGCGCACGAAGTGATGCAGCTTGAGGTGACCGCCAGGTAGTAGCGTCCCGGCTGCAACGTCGTCGAAGCCGTCCAGTTCAGCGTCTTCCACCCAATCGATGGCGCGAACGTCGTTCCTGCCGTCGATCCCACATGCGCCAGCAATGTGTCAGTCCCTCCTGATGTCCCTTGATAAATCCCAATGTCGTACGTATTGGACGAAGAGGAGTCCTGCGTTGCCACGTAATACGTCACCTGCGTCGTCGTCACCGGAAACGTCAGCACCACTCCGTACAGGTAGGCTTTGTTCGCGCTCGATGAAAGCGTGATTCCGTTACTATTCGAAAACGGCTGAGTGAGCCACGGAATCGCGTAGCCAGCCGCAAAGTTCCCGATGACGTTGGCATCGCTGCTCGAAAGATATTCGCTGGGACCGGCGTTCCCGCTCACGTTCCCAGTCTCATACTTGGCGACGTACGCCGACGATCCCGTCATACATGCGGGTGACAGCGTGTCATCCTGCACCGCGCACGCGCCCTGCGGACTCTGAATGCCGCGAATGGTCGCATCATGCGCCCACGGGCCCAGATGCACAATGTTGGTCGCCTTCCGTGTGGCGATTGAGGATTGGCCCGAGACGTGATCCACTACCACCGCCGAATTCTCTACCTTAACGACATCAATCACCGCCTCGTTGTCGGGCGTGTTCTGAATGTGAATAATCCCCGAACTTAACGCCGACCACGGCGGAGTCAAAATGTGGAAAGCCGCAATCGAATCCCATTGTGTCCCTATGCTGGCCCCGCATCCGGTCGCGCCATTGATCCCGCGAAACGGCGGCACCGATTCAATGCGCCAGCACTCCTTATAGTCTGCATTGCTTCCCGCGTCCTTCACGTCCACCAATTCCGAGTTCTGCGCTCCCCCGGAAATAAAGTAACCGTCGAACGCGGCCGCATCGCTCACCGTCACCCGGTACACTCCGGAATGTTCTTGCGCGCTGCTGTTGAAGACTCCGCCGCCATACGTGTCCAGGTTCCCCAGACTGCTTCCGAGTTCCAGTTGAACGTCTTCAAGACGGGAATGGTATCGCCCCCCGGGGTACTGCTGGGTGAGCGGCGGCTGTCCTCCCAGCGAAAGCATTGTTCCCGTCGTATTCAACCCCAGCGGAGGAGTTTTGCTGCCGGAGGGTGAAATGATGGTCGCTCCCACGCCCAGCGCGATCAACTCTCCATGCCCAAGATTGGGTACGTACTGGCTGAGCGTCCCATTCCCCGCGATGAGCGTCTGGCCGTCCGGCGTGTGAAGCGACTCATTCAGTGACGTCGAGCCGTCGTAAATCTCATACCCCACCGCATCGGGCGGCGGATTTGCCGGCGCGGGAACTGAAACACACTGGGAACTCGTCGGCGTAACCGAATTGCTTTCTGCAAGCGGCGGAGTCAATCCATTCGGCGTTGCCCAGGCATAGAGCACTTTCACCGCCGCGCTTCCGCTATAGCCGCTGCTGAATCCCGCCGGACATGACACGGCGCTGATGGTCAGCGACGGAGGCGACACCCCGCCGCCCGTGGTCGCCAGGTTCGAGGTCTGCGGCGTCTGTCCCGATCCGCAAGTCGCATTTACCGAGCAGCCGCTCCAGTTGTAGGAGATCGATCCCGTCCCTTTCAACCCGCTGCAATACTTTGTCGAAGCGGAAGTCGAGCACTCGGCGGTGGCGAACTCGAAACCCGGTTTGGGAACCGCGTTCCGTCCAATATTGATCCAGGTCCCGTTGTCGCCCGTGGACGTGCCCCCAAAATTCGGGCTGAAGCTGGGCGCGCCGTTCGATGTAAAACTGGTTTCCGCTTGCTGAAACGCGCCGTCGGTCGCGTCCCAGACTTCTGCGCCTGCCGTGTAGGCCTGCGCCGTAACCGCAACGCCCTTGAGCACGCAAAGCCAGGTCACTCCGCCATCCGTGATCGTCGTCGTGCCTGCCGTCGTACAGGGCGTGCTGCCGGCAGTTCCAAACGGGGTGCTCGCCCCGCTGATTCCGCTGCTTATGGCGGAAGCCTGCCAGATGCTCGGGACATTATTCGGATCCACCACGTAACTCCCGCCCGCGCCTCCCGAAATTCCGGCCCAGTATTGCGTCGAGGCCGTCCATGCCGCTTTCAACAGCGGAGGGCCCGGGTTGTTTACCGCTATCTGATTGAGCGCAGCGGTGAACGCCGGAAATACATAAGGTTGCGAGAGCGTCATTGCGCTCGATCCAGTGAAGAGCGCCGTCTGCGCCTCCAGCGACTGCCCTGCGGTCCCGGCGCCCCCGCTCGCCAGCGTGCCAACCGGAATGCCGGCCACCGGAATTCCATTCGCTGCCCCACCGCCCCACTGAATCTTCGTGGCAAATTGTCCTTGTCCCCGCAGCACCGAGTTGCCCGGCACCGAGATCGGGACCGAGGTCACATAACTATTGCTGTAGAGTTGAATCGTGACCTGCGAAACTTCCAGGCCGCTGTTGGCTGGCAGCGGTTGCGTGCCCGGCCCGTTGGAGGCCGTCGTCGAGTTGAATGTCTGCTGGCTAAACGTGGTGAAAAGGCTCGCCCCTGATCCGTTGTCTTGCAGCGTCGGCGTAAAACTCGCGCACGGGCTGGCCGCGCAAGCCTGCGCGAACAGACTCCACCCCGTCGCTCCCGCAATCGCCGCCGGCGTCGTCGTGAGTTTGTAGCATTGGCTGCTGCCACTCGCTGCCGTCGGCGTCATTGCCGTTTGGGTGTAAATCTGTTCCCCATAAATGTCATAAACCGCAGCCTCAACTTCGACGTAATCCCCGCTGGGCACAAAATTCGTGATTCCTGAACAGCTGCTTGTAATGGCCGCCACAACGGTGCCCGCCGAGGCCGTATTCAGATAAGGGTCCACGCTAATCGGCACTGTCCCGCCGAACGGCGCAGTCCAGTGAATCACCCCGGCAAAGGTGGGATTCGCCGCGTAAACCGACTGGGGAGAAGTAAACGTCGTGCCATCGATGTAGGCGACGTTGTTGAACATCGGGACCGCCGTAGTTCCTGTAAATGCCGGCGAGGCTAACGGCGCGGCTCCCGTCACCTGTCCCACGTTGTAATCGCCGGTCTGGGCTGAGACGGTACCGCTTCGCCCAAACACCGACCCGACCGCTCCCTGCGGCGGCGCCTGCGTTTCTGAACCCGCCACCAGCATGGCGTACGTGCCGCCGGCTCCATTCGTGGAAAGTACTCTGCCCAGGACCTGCCCCGTGCCGGGATAACTTGCGCCCGCGTCATGGCAATCTCCCGCAGTCGTACCGCTGATCTGCACGTAATCCCCTGTCGTGGTCGCCCCGTCAAACGCGCACGCCGCTTGTCCTCCGCGTGCAATCTGCGCGCTTCCCGTCGTCCCGGCTCCGTCCACCACCACGCCAATCACCCCGCTGGTGTCGGAAGTCGATGCCACCACCGCCGTCGCCGGCGCTCCCGTCACTTTCGCCAGCGCATTGAGCGTGGTTCCGGTGGTGGCTTGGTTTGGTATCTCGGTCACTTCCGCTCCGCCGGTCAGGTCCGCGTAAGTACCGACGTACACATGCTTCAAGCGCAGCAACGGCGCGCCCACATCCTTGATGTTGTCGCTCCAGGGCTTGAAATTGAACGACGAATCGATCACCCAGCGCAGCGAACCTTGAACCAGGAATGCGAGGCCAGGCTGTAAAATACCTGTTCCCGCCGCATCTGCTGCCAGGAAGAAGTAATTGTCTGTTGTGTCGAACCCCAGCCGTAGCCGCTCGTAGTCGCTCGCGTCCGTTCGCGTCCCATAAATGTTCAGAGTCTGCGGGTTCGTGCCGTTGTACTCTTCCAGCGTGTTGGCGTCACTGTTGAAGACATTTAACAGCCCTAATTGCACCGCTTGTCCGTTGTTATCGATGACGCGCGGGGTATGGGTCGCAGAATCGAACCAGAAGATTCCATAGTTTGGAATCCCGGAAGGCGGCGCGGTTTCCGCCAGCTCAACCACATCCGCGACGCTGCAGTTCGCATTTCCATTGGCCTGAATGCCGGTTGCGAACGACCCGTTGCACTGGGCCGGCGTTCCCGCCAATGCCAGCGCTGTGCTCGCCTGACCCGAAATGTTCGAGGTGGTTAGCGCAATCTGTTGTGTCACACCACTGATTCCGATTACCGGCAGGTTCGCGGTCGTGTCGAATCCGATCTCCCCGTTCGTCGCCGGCTCGAATCCCGCTCCGCTCGGAAGCTTCAGCCGCGCTGCGCTAAAGTCCTGCAACCCGGTCGAGAATGCGTTCGCCTGATTGTTCAGTACTGCCTGGCTCCCCAACGCAAACGCAGACGCGCCGCTGCCATACGGACACTCCAGGCTCACCGTGCTGCTCCCTCCCTGGAATGTGCAGTTAAGAAAATTGCTCTGCGGTCCCGGAGTCGTGGCATTGAAATTTGGATTTGCCACCAGCGCATTGTTCACATAGACCGAACCGCTTCCACTGGCCGAGCACGGCCCCCAGGTCTGATTGCCGAGCAGGCAGGTTGCCGAGTTCGGTGTTCCCGACCCCAGCTCGGTCGGAGGCACAAGGCCCGCGAGCAGATCAGCTTTGACCGCCGCCCATAAATCCGAATAATGCTTGGTTGCCGCTTGGTCAGGCGCAGTGGGATCGCCACTTAGGGTAAGAGCGCCCGTCAGGGTGCCACCCGCGAGGCTCAGGTAGTTTCCTGATCCCACATTCTGCACCGCATTATCGACATATTGTTTGTTGGTCGCGTCGCCGGGCTGCACTGGATTAGGCAAACTCGGAGCAACTGAAAACTGCTTGCTCCCTGTGATCGTCTCGCTGCCATTCAAATGTACAACCGCAGAATCGTCCGCCTTCGTCGCCAATCCCGATGTCACAAACTGTTGTGTGGCGAATAACGCTGCATTCTCGGATGCTCCCAGCGTCGTTCGCACTTGTGCAAGTGTCGCCGGGGAAGTCGTGGGCACGATCCAATACTCGGTTTTCACGGTTCCATCGTCGAGTTGGTAAACCACCGTGTAGACCGTGTTCGGGGGAGTGGCGCCCACGTTTGGAACCAAAGCCACCGTCAGCGTTCCTCCTGTTCCCAGCGTCACGCTGTTAGTCCCCGCGGCAACCGCTTGATCGCCGCTCGTGGTGAACTCCGGCCAGAAGATTAGCAGCGTCCCCTGCGCCGGTGTACCATCTGCGCGGTACACCACGTCACTAATAGTTGTCTGTGGCAATGATTGCCCTCTGGCCGCCGGCACCGCAAATAGCAGCAATAAAAAAAGCCGCCTCCAGGGGCGGCACACGTCACACATAAACAACACTCCTCACGCGAACTAAGAACTAAGAATCGAAGCCTGCGCTACGTCACTGCACTTCCAACCCGCACCAAAGCTAAGAGCCAAAAGTCACTTTCTCCAAGTAACGCCTTACACTCTCCACATACACCGGCGCGAAATCAACGACTGGGCGGCGATTCTCCACGACTTCCAGGGCCTGCTCGATTTCCCACCCCATCGAACACAATATAGCCAGCACCATCATCGGGGCCCGATGGATTCCCGCGGCACAATGAATGAAAAGCTTAGTTCCATCCCCGCTCAGCGCTTCCCGCGCAAACTCCACTCCACGCTCAAACACTTCCGGGGGTTTCGGCTGAAAGTCATCGTCGATGGGATTCCACAGCACCTCGATCGCGTACGGGGCGGCCAGCGCCGTATCGTCAAACTCAATCTGCATGTCGAGAATATGGGTTACGCCTGCGCGGGACACCTCCGCCATCTGGGCCGCTGTCCAGATGCCCCCACCAACCGCAATCCGTCCGGTAATCCATGTCATATCCATCCGTCGACTCGATACCCGCCTGCGGCCCGCAGCAAGCCTCGCCGCCAGCCGTCGTCGCTTCATTTTACGTGATCCGCTTCGTCTCCTTCAGTTAGGGTCTCATCCCGTATCCCCAGTCGGCTTAGCAGCATCTCAGCCAGCGATTCTTCCCGTGGGGCATCCGGGTTCGCAGTCGGCGGAAACATCCCGATCATCTCAAACAAATACTTCATCGCCTGATAGTGCCCGCGTTCAGCCTGCTCAATGGTATTCTCCACCATCGTAACCGCACGGCCGCGAACCAGGTCGCTCAGATGGCTTCGCAGAGCTTCCATACCCATCGGTTCCTTCGCCATCGGTCCTGTCAACACCGGTTCCGCCGTGGCCGCGTGGATCTCTGGTGTCACCGCCATAGTTTTTTCACGTCGCGCTTGATTTCTCACTCACGAAAGGGTCAGCAAAAGCAAAAGGCACGCTGTCCGCAGCGTGCCTTCCTAATAATTTTCTCTATCTAAGTTCAGAATAGCATATTACAAGGGTAAGTGAGACACGATTTCGACAAATATATTTGGATTACTCTCAGCCACTTGCGCTGAATTGACGAGTTTTACCCTCTTGACAAACTTCCGTCGAAGGCGTGTTTTTTTCGGGGAGTCGCCTCAATATCTCCCTATTCAGGAAAATCTCACTTAATCTGTCCAATGCCTCCCCGTAACTGCGCACAATGGTACGCCGCGTGCAATGCAATATCTCCGCGGCTTCGTAGTGAAGATATCCTTGCGTCACGATCACCGCGATCAGTTCGATCTCAGCATCGTTCAACAGATTCACGCAGCATTCCACGTCATGGACAAAAATCACTGTGTCCTCAAAAGTCTGCGTGTGGTAAGACGTAACTCGTGTGCGGAAAAACTCTCGTCCCAGCAGCGCCGGCAAGCGTCCAACCTCGACCGCAAGGCGCAAGTAGCGTCGCAAGATGCCTATCGTCCGGTCTCGATAAATCCAAAGATCCGGATCGGCCCCAGGCGTCGACTGGTAGCCATTCTCCGCCGTTGAAGCCTTATCCTCAGTCTCCTTTTCTTCAGGGTGTTCCAGCGCCAATTCCTCGTTGCACCACTCTTCCCTGCCTGACGTCGCTTCCATAACCTTCTCGTCGAGATAAGTTCCCGCTGCTTCCACGAGACCACCTGTTTCGTTATCTCTCACGCCCACGCCTCCTCGGTCCTAACCTAGAATCCGCGCCCATCACGGCTTTCAACTCTTGGCCCATTCCGCGGAACTTGCGGCCGCGACACTCTCCGGCCACAAAGTGGAAAGTCGGGCCTTTCTGACGCGCACGCAGCACAATGCACCTCCCCCGTACCCAATCGCCGTAGCCACAGCCCACCGCAGCGCTCACAGTACTTCAGCTCCAAGAGAATGATTTCCCACTCCGTGATTCCCACGACTGCCTCCATCTCATACCTCTGACGTTGTGCCGCTGCGTTGACGCCGCAAAGCTGCGGCGCAACAAAAAGGCCCCGGACCGATGCCTCGGTCACAGGGCCCGTTTCTCTTACGGATAACCTGGTTTCACTATTTAGTTGTTGTTACTTTCCACTAAGTCGTCGGTTGCCGGAAGTAACCCTCTTCGTAGCCTGATTTCAACACCCGCCCGTTCTGTACCACCACACTCAGCTTTCCGCTGAAGTGTAATGTTCGCAGCAGTTGCTCGACCGCAGCCGAAAGCACTTCGGCTGAACGAATTTTACGGCGAAGTTCCACAAATGCCTTTTCGTCATTTTCTCCTTGCCCGTTCCATGACATGTGATTGCCTGCTCTTTGCATATAAAGTTATATCCCACTGTGCATGGTATAGCTAGATAGTTTATCAGCGTCAAGGTCGGCTGCCGGAACAGTTTGTGCCGGCGTCTGTGGAAGGCTGTGTCTTTCCGCATGGCGGCTCCGCAAGATATTGCACTTATACTGACTATAGCATTGTGCTATATGCAACTGGTAAACTCGCGAACATGAAATTCACAACTCTTCAGGACAATCTGCGCAAAGCGCTTTGGCAGCGCATTGAAGAAGGCGAACTAACCGGGCTTGGCCTGGCGGCACAGACTGGCTACAGACAGGCTCATATCTCCAATTTTCTCAATCGCAAACGCGGACTAAGCATTCATGGCATGGACAAGGTTCTCAAGGTGCAGCATCTCTCCATACTCGACCTCCTCGATCCTGCTGAAATCGACAAACGCGCCAGCATCTTACCCCCAGGTCAGGATGAATTTCAGAACGTTCTCCTGGTCGAGGGCGCTGTGGCTGCCACCAAGCCCCGCATCATGAAAATGAACGTGAGGGAGATCTTGAAGTTCAAGAAGAGTTTTCTGCGAACTTTTCGCGCTGAGATGGAAGCTGGCCGCGAACACTGGGAACGCTTCGTTTTGATTAAGATCGACGGTCGTCAAGGCATGAGCATGTATCCTCGTCTTTTGCCCGGAGCCACGGTGCTTATCGACCGCCACTACAACTCGCTTAAGCCCTATCGAAAAGGCGAGCGCAATATATATGCCGTCAATCAAAACGGCGCTTGTACGGTCAAGTATGTGGAGGTTGCCGGAGGTCAACTTGTTCTTCGCCCGCACAATCAGGTCTACCCGGTAGAGGTGGTACGCCTGGAAAAGGGCGCCAAAGCCGCTGACTATCTTATCGGCCGGATCTGTTATGTCGGCATCGAAACCTGAGGAGCGGCCGCGTGCTGCTTCCACCTTTGCTACACTAAGTCGCCTGCAACTTTCGAAGGCGGCGAAATCCCGGCGGCAAAAGCTAGCTTCGCGGGCCCATGGTGTTCTTCTGCTATCATCAACTTTCTGCCGGATTTCACAGATGGACGATGAGATTCCCAGCATTCGCATTCCCACGGAGGCTTACATGGATGAAGCAGCTGCCAGCACTGCGGGCGCGCGCCGCAACGAAGACATCGCCCTCGACCTGATGAAATTTGTCGCCATGACCACCGGCTACGGCCGGACCACTTCGTCCGGCGTGGGCTTTCAGGGTACGGGCGCCGCTACCAAACCTGACGAATACGCCAATCACCTGCTGGAACTTTACGCAAAATGCTTACAGGCAGTGCAGTCCAAGAAATGACCCGGCTGGGGCTTGCTGCGCAAGAACAAAAGCCGCAGCGTTAAGCTGCGGCCCAGTCTATTCCTCGATCTTTTTTTAGCGGCGCCGGCGTGCGGTCTTCTTGCTTTTCTTTTTCTTGGCCGCCTTCTTCGCCGGTTTTTTCTTGGCGGCTTTCTTTTTCGGCGCGGGTTTCTTCTTCGCCGTCTTCCTGGCTGCCTTCCTTTTTTTCTTCGGAGCGGCCTTCTTCTTCGCGGCTTTCTTAGGCGCAGATCTTGCACCGCCGCCTCCGCCTGAAGCCGGCATAGTAGGGACAGGAGTTTCAGCCATCGGTTCCGGCTCCCTCATCGCCGGCATTTCGGCCTCTTCTTCCTCCTCTTCCTCCTCGTAGTCTTCTTCGAGCGACTCGCCGTACGCGCCGCTGTCGCCAAACTCGTCCATCTCGTCATCCCGCAGATAGAGGGTCTCGTAAAAAGTCATTGTCTCCTCCTGAATTTTCCGGTTGCCCCGATGACCGGATGCTTCGCACTGCCTGCTCTGAGAAAGAAAACTGCATTTTGTTACATGTATGACTCGGCGGGGCGTGATTATAGCACAGCGTTTTTCGCCCGGTCGTAGCAGAAATATCTGGTACTTGCCGACTCCCCTGCATATTACACCGAACTCGGATTTTTTGGCTTTTCTTCCGTGTGTGGGAAATAGAAAAATTGAGTTTGGATTCTACCCGATCCTCAGGAACTTCCCTGGGCAGAACGTCACCAGGCTATCGCCCGCTTTGGATAAGCAAAATCATCCCGGGCTTCAGCGTGGCCAGGTTGCCATTCTCATGTTTGAGCGCCGCCACCGTGGTGTTATGGGATCTGGCGATCGAATACAGCGTTTCGCCGGGTTTCACCGTGTGCTGGACCGGATTGTTTCTAGCCGATGCGTGTAAGGTCTTCCTGGATTTCGACTTAATCGAACGTGCCGACCGGATTTCTTCGGAATTTGGGGTCACAGGAAGACGCACATACAATACCTGCCGTCCTCTCAAACTATCGCCTTTGAGGTGGTTCCAACGCCGAACCATCGCTGGCGGCACGCCAAAGTTGTCGGCTACGCTTTCCACTGTATCTCCCCTTCTCACCTTGTAGCGCGTAACATGCCGCGCGTACTCTACCCCACCCTCGCCGTAGGGATGCTTGCCGGGTGCCACGGGGATGATCAGCTTCGTTTCTGCTACCAACTTTTCGTCTTCGCCCAGCCCATTTGCCTCCGCGATCGCCTTGCGGCTGCTGCGGTACGCCCTGGCAACCGAGGCGAGCGTATCCCCGGGCGCCACGCTGTGATAACGCCACCACACCCGCATGTCCGGCGGAATCGCCTGAATCGCCGCCAGGTAATGGTCCTTGCTGCCTTCGGGCAGGTGGAGATCGAATTCCTGGTTCTTCGGGGTCGTCATGCGCAGCAGGCTGGGGTTCAATTCCTGCAATTCACTGGAGGAAGCATCCACGCACTCTGCCACCAAGCGCAAATCCACCGGATAATCGATTTTCACAGTGTCATAGGGTTCCGGCTTGTCCAGTACCACATCTTCCAACCCGTACTGTTTTGGGTTTTTGGCCATGATGGTCACGGCCAGAATGATGGGCACATAGTTCCGCGTCTCCTTGGGCAACACGTTGCGCTTGTACAGTTGCCAGAAGTCCGCATAGCCGGTCCGTTTGACCGCGCTTTGCACCGTTCCCGGCCCCGAGTTGTAGGCCGCCATCGCCAGATACCAATCCCCAAACTGGTTGTACAAATCCTTCAAGTGATGCGCCGCCGCCTGTGTCGACTTCTCCGGATCCTGCCGCTCGTCCACCCACCAATTGCGCTCCAAGCCGTAGCCTTTGGCCCGGCTTCCCATGAACTGCCACATCCCTCGCGCCCCTGCCCGGGACAGCGCCAGCGGATGGAATCCCGATTCCGCCTGCGCCAGATAAATCAAGTCCTGGGGCACGCCCTCTTCCTTCAGAGTTCTCCGGATCATGGCTTGGTAGCGTCCGCTGCGCGCCAGCGCCCGCTCCAGTGTCCCTCGTCCCCGCGTCGAGAAGTAGTTGATATAGCCCGCCACCGGATCAGTCATCATCAACGGCAGATCCGAGTGTGTCTCTTTGATCTCGGCCTCCGCTTTCGCCTTGATGTTAGGATCTACGGGATAGGTAACCTCATTCGCTTCATCGATCGGCGCCGGCTCCGACTTTTGCTCGGTGAACCCGTCTCCCTGCTGCAAAGCCTGCATCTCCATCGCCGTTCACACCGTCCAGTAAGCGGTCGAACTCATTTTGCAACCGCTCGTCCGACCCAATATCCAGAGGACTTTCCAACAGCAAATTGAAGGCCCGATCAAAATTCTCCTTCGCTGCGTCCAGGTGACCGGCCTGGTAGTTCGCCTGTCCATCCTGATATTCCTTTTCTACCTGCGCGATCAGCTCGGCCGCCGGATCCGGCTTGACTTCGGGCTCAGGTACAACCACCGCGATCGGCTTCGTTTCGGCCGGGGCCTGCGCCGCCGGAGGCGCACTCGCATTGATTGCCGGCGCAGTCGCTTGCTTTGGAGGCAGCAACGAAACGGCATGGGGCGCAGTCTGGCACGCCACACTGCCCAAGACGCAGGCAATGCCTCCTGCCATCCGAAGATGCCACTTGCCAATGTTCATATCTGTCTATTACTTACAGCGACCCACCACAGTTTCCACAGGTCAGCTAATGCTACTATCCCAGATTAGACGGGTCAATCCGCAATTGGGGTGGCCTGGGTTACCTTTGGAACCAGGTCGGCAGATTACCATCGCGCCGGTTCTCGGACACAGCCGTCGGTCGTTTTCTGAGAAGTCAGAACCGGGAACTCGGTTTCGATAATCTAAACTTCGATGAGAGCCATCCAGCTATCCCAAACCGGCGGCCCGGAAGTCCTGCAACTTGTCGATCTGCCCACCCCCCAGCCCAAACTCAATGAAGCGGTAGTGAAGATCGGCGCCTGCGGTGTCAATTTCATCGACACCTATCAGCGCGAGGGCCGCTACAAAGTTCCGCTGCCCTTCGTTCTTGGCCAGGAGGCTGCCGGCGTAGTCTCTTCCGTCGGTTCGGAAGTCACTTCCATGAAGCCCGGCGATCACGTTGCGTGGACCGGAGTTCAGGGAACCTATGCGGAATACGCTACCGTTCTCGTTGATCGCCTGGTCGACATTCCCCACGGCATCACCGACCAACAAGCCGCCGCTGCCCTGCTCCAGGGTATGACCGCCCACTACCTGGTCCACGACTCTTTCCCGCTCCGCCGCGGCCAGACGGCTCTCATCCATGCCGCCGCCGGCGGCGTTGGAAATCTGCTGGTGCAGATGGCCCACAACATCGGCGCTCGCGTCATCGCTACCGTTTCAACCGAGGAAAAAGCCAAACTGGCCCGCGAAGCCGGAGCCGACGAAGTCATCCTCTATTCCCACGCCGATTTCGAAACCGAAACCAAGCGTCTCACCAATAATAAAGGCGTCGACGTGGTTTACGACGGCGTCGGCAAGACTACGTTTGAGAAGGGCCTCAACGTTTTGCGGCCCCGCGGCTACATGGTCCTCTTCGGAGGCGCCAGCGGGGCCGTTCCCCCTTTCGATCTCATCCGAGCTCTCGACCAAAGGCTCTCTCTTCGTCACCCGGCCCACGCTGTGGCATTACATCGCGACCACCGAGGAACTGCGCGCCCGCTCCAGCGCTGTCTTTCAAATGATCGAAGACAGCAAACTGGAACTCCGCATCGCCCACATTTACAAACTCGCCGACGCCCAGCATGCCCACCGCGATCTCGAAGGACGCAAGACCACAGGAAAATTACTGCTGCTGCCGTAGGAAGATTTTGGGGGCCAGTTTCAGATAACGCGGAGTCGCGGAAAGTCCCGCACATAACGGGAAGGATCGAGGGTCATCAACTGATCAGCTCGTAGCGATGCGTGGGCCCCAATGAGGAAGTCGGCCAGCAGACGTCGTGGAGACCCTCCGGCTGAACGACGGCGGCGCTCAGCATACGCCGTAAAAGCCTTGCCCGCCTCGTCCCAAATGTCCTTTTCGAGGTTGTAATCGACCTGAATCCCGGTTTCAAGCAGAAACCGGTCGACGAAGCTTTGACTCGCCTTGGGATGCGCCAGCAATTCAACATAGACCGGCGCGCAGACCACCGCGCCACCGCGTTCTCGCGCACTCGCAAGCGCACTCACAATACTCGAGGCCTGAGCCTCGTCGGACCAGAGCGCCGAAATGACGTTGGTATCGACTGAGGTCCTCATTTGCCGTCGGCGTCGTCATCCCTCAGCTCGCGAATCCAGGCATTTATCTCTCTCTTGCCGCCTGGGAACGTTTTGAGAGCACCTTTGAATTTGGCGAAAGCGTTCACCGATCGTTCCGGACGTATCACCGTGCGGTCGCCGTCGACGACGAACTCCAGACGATCTCCCGGGGCCAGCCCGAGTCTCTCTCGAATGCGCTGCGGCACGGTGACTTGCCCCTTACTGCTGATGGTGCTCGAATATTTCATTCTTTACCTGTCATACCTGAAGTAAAGATACGTCTCTTTACCTATCTTGTCAAAGCACGGCTTCCCTTGGCGAACTTTGGTTCTCCCTGGTGAACCTTCGTGTCCTTTGTGGTTTCAGGCCTTCAGGTCTTCCCTGTGGTGAAAGGTCCCTCACTAACGCTTCCGCGAATACTTCTTCGCATACTCCGGCGCCACTTGTCCGGCCATCAGCCTGGGATCATCGATAGGCTCGCCCACGACCATCTCGAGCGGAATCACTCCCGCCCAGGTCGAAAACGCGTAATCTTCCTCATCATCAATCGGAGGACCTCTCCGCACCTTGGCCGAAAATTCCGTGATCGGCAGCCGCATTACCAGCGTCGCTTTGATTTCCTTCTCGTTTGGCTGCCGCGACTCCGCCCACCGCCCCGGCAAAATATGTTCCGATAAGAGCCGCAAAGCCTCCAGCTTTTCCCCAGGATCCTGCACCGCCCTCGCCGTTCCCAACACCACCACCGAGCGGTAATTCATCGAGTGGTTGAATATCGACCGCGCCAGCACCAACCCATCCAGCAGCGTGACCGTCACACACACCGCGATCCCCTGATCCAAATTTTTCAACATCCGGCTCGCCGCCGAGCCGTGGATATAGAGGCGATCCCCTACGCGCCCATAGCCGGTGGGAATCACAAACGGCTGGCCCTCCACCACAAACCCCACGTGGCAGATGAAGCCTTCATCAAGAATTTCGTAGGCGGCGGCGCGATCGTAAACCGCGCGGTCAGGCTCGCGCACTAAGCGCGTACGCGAACTGGGAGTGTAATTTTCGGACATGCAAAGCAGAACTCCGGCAATCGCCAAGGATGCAAAGATGCCAAGAGTGTAGCAGCCGGCCGATTCTTCCACGAAACACGGCGCCCCTTGGCTTTCCTTTGCGTACTTTGTGTCCTTCGTGGTAAATGCTTTCCGATTTCCTTTGTGAACCTTAGCGTCCTTTGTGGGCGCCGATCTTCCCCACTCGCCTACCAGTAAACCTTCATCGCAAACTGAAACTGCCGCGGATCGTAAGCCGCCGTCGGCTGCCCGGCGTTGGTGAACAGCGGGTTTACCTGCGCCACATTAAATCGATTGGCGATGTTGAACATGTCGGCGATCAAATCCAGGCTAATGCGTTCGCCGAAATAGATGCGCCGTGCCAACCTGACATCGTTAAACACCGTATACGGCTGCGTGGCGGCGTTGCGGCCAAGGTTGCCGTCGAGCAGGAGCAACGCATTGGGAGCCAGAAGCTGTTGCGGCGTGAGGTCGGCAAAGCAAGGCTCCTGAAAGAAGCCCGTAGGCGAGACCGATGAAGCCACCGTCGGGTAGCCGCATCCGTTGGTGGGTGTGCCCGCCGGAACCACGTTCGGACGGCCACCGCTCGAAACGAACTGGAAATTATCGCTGCTGCCGGTGGTCAGGTTGTATGGTCTTCCCGAAGAAATCTCGATGATGGGTGCAAATGTCCAATTGCTGAAAAACTTGCTGGCAAAGCCGTCGCCCGCGAGCTTTCCGCTTTGATATACGCCGCTGAACACAAAGCGATGCCGCTGATCAAACAGCGAGTTCGAACGCTCCAATTGCGGATAGTAGCTGTCCTGGGGCGCCAACGGTGATTGCAAATCGGTCGAGTCGTCAATCGAATGTGACCAGGTGTAAGAGGCCAGCAGTTCGTAGTGTGTCCTGAACCGTTTGCGCAGGTTGGCGGTAAATCCGTTGTAGTTGGAATTGCCGTTGGAGTAATTCGCATCCATATCGCTGAATGGGATGCAGTTCGCCAGCGTCGTCGGGTTGCAGGCCGCATTCAGGCCGGCCGCCTTAAGATCGGCCTGAGCCAGGGGTACGCACGGCGCAAACACTCCCGCCAGTGAAGGATTCAGCCCGCTCGGCCGGAAATCGCTCACCAATGCGGCGGGGACGTAGTAAGGCATCGCTCCCGGTAACGCAGCGAAGGGACTCGGACCGCAGGAGGCAACACCCAGCGGGTTGGAGCCGGTGGCCGCTGGATTCGTCGCGAACGCTGCTTCCCAATTCTGGATCAGTAAGTCTCCCCGCACCGTGTTGGCGTTAATGGGCCGGTTGAGGTGGCGTCCGCCGTTCCAGTTGTACGCCAGACTCAAGGCATAACCTCCGCCCAATTCGCGCTCCACGGCGAAGTTGGCCTGCTCCGAATACGCGTACACAAAGTTCTTGGCCTGAGGATAGCCAAACGGCTGGTTCACCAGCGGCACCCCCGCCGAAAGGTATCCTTGATTGATGAACAGTGAATTCGGCAGGAACGAGTTGAACATCTGCTGATTCGGCTCATAGCCAAATGCCGATACCGCCGCCGGGAAGCAATTGCCTGCCAGACCCTGGAAAGTATTGGAGGCAGTCAGGCTCAACGGCGGCACCAGCGTGTTGCATCCCGGAGCGGCGCCGAATAGAAGTGACTGGCCGCTCCTCGATCCGTCCGAGGCATCCCCCAGGAAATACAGGCCGAGCAGGGGATGGTCATAGAAGATGCCGTAGGAGGCGCGGATTACGGTTTTGCCGTCGCCCTTCGGGTCCCAGGCCATGCCAATTCTCGGCTGAATATTGTTGGTATCGGTTTGAATGCCTTTCTGAAGGCCAAGCTGGTTATAGGCGGAAAGCGCCAGTGCATTAGGCGCGGCCAGTTGCGGCGGGAACTCCACGTCGTAGCGAACTCCATAGTTGAAGGTCAGGTTCGAGCGCATCCGCCACGAGTCTTGCCAGTAGAGTCCGAGTGGCTTGTTGGAGAACGCATCGTGGGGGTTGCCGATTCCTTGCACGTAATCGGTCGGAATACCTGCTCCATAAGCCTGGATCGCATTGAACTGAGGAAACGCTGTTCCCGCCGGCGGTGCGATGCCGGCCGGGAAAACATCTTGCGCCCCAAAGGTATATTCCCCACCGTAGTTCACCGTGAAGGTCGCCGTCAGCGGAATGTAGTTGAAGTCCACTCCAAATTTCGTGTCGTGGCGGCCCAATGTCCAGGAGAAGTTATCCGTGAACTGGTAACGCTGCTTCGACCCGCTGAATATAGGAATAGGGTTCGCGCCCGAAGTAGGCAAACCCCGGAATGTTCACCGCGACATCGCCTCCGCCCGGCGCACTCGAGTAGAAATACGACAATCCGCGGCGCGCATATTGGAAGCCGAATTGGTTTACCTTATTGCTGCCGATGGTCCAGGTGTCCTGCACCACTCCGGCAACGTCGCGATAAGTTTGCTGCGATGTGCGTGAATTAGAGTTCTGTCCGAAAACCTGGTTTTCTCCGTTGACCTCAATCCCGGTAACCGTGCTGGGACTCACGTTCACCCGCAACATGATGCGATTGTTGCTGTTCACATTGTGATCAATGCGCAGCGAATACAGGCTGGTTCCCTCGAAAATCGGAAAGTTGCCAACTTGTGATTGCAGGGTTTGGAAAGCCGACGGCACGAAGCACGGGCCGGGAGGCGCGCAACTTGTCGGAAACGCCGAGAACTTTGACAGCAATCCCCCGGTCAATGCCTGCACCATGGAAGCTGGCCACGCCCCATTCAACGCCATTCCCGAAGACGCCGCCGCCAGCACCGTGTAATTCCCTACCTCCTGCGCGAACAGGGGGTTGGCCCCCTCCTGCTGCAGGACCGCGGGATTGGTCAGAAACTGAACCTGCGGCTGCGTCAGTTGCACCGTTCCGAACGGCAAGCCGACCAGCGCGGTGTTAAACGGAACCAAGTTGAAGTTGTCCGCTCCAATACTGGAGAAGCCGGTTTCGTGCCGTCGCGTGACCTCGTAGGAAAAATAATAGTATGTCTTGTCTTTCTTGATCGGGCCGCCAAACGCTACCCCTGCTTGCACCCGGGTATAGGCCGGGTTCGGAGTAGTGCTGAATGGATTCACTGCCTGGATGCCTCGGTTTCGCAAGTAGCCGTACACGTCGCCGTGGAACTGGTTCGAGCCCGACCGCGTGATGATGTTGACCACTCCGCCTGCCGCGCGACCGTATTCCGCCGCGTAGCTGTTGTTAATGATCTGAAATTCCTGTACCGCTTCCTGTGAAACCGTAGAACGGACACCATTAGTCGAGTTGTCAATCGCATCCGCCCCATCCACGTTCACCAGGTTCGACCGTGCTCGCTGCCCGCTAATGTTCAGCCCCGACGTCGGCGCAGCCCCGATGCTGGGGGCGTTGTCCCGTGTCACCTGGGAGTCCGTCAGCGCGAAGTTGATGTAGTTGCGTCCGTTAATGGGAAGATTGTCGATCCGCCGCTGCCCAATTGTGTCGGTGGACGAACTGCGCGTGGTCTCAATCAGCTCAGCAGCCCCACTGACATTGACTACTACCTGCGTACCTTCCACGGAAAGTGCTACCGGCAAATCAGCCACTCCGCCGACCGTGATCGCAACGTTCTGGGCCTCGGCCTTTGCGAATCCCTTGGCTTGCACCACGACGGTGTAGGTTCCCGGCGGCAGCAGCACGACCCGGTACTCACCGTTGGTGTTGGTCGTGGTAGACCGTTCGAGCCCCTTCGCCTGGTCCCGAACCGTCACCGTGGCATCCGTCACTATATTCCCGCTGGGATCCTTGACCGTGACGTTGAGATCGCCCGTGGCCACACCTTGGCCGAATCCACCGCCGGTCAACAGCAGCAGCAATGCAGCGAGCGAAACCACTTTCCGGCTTGTCATAAGTTTTCTCCTGCGTGGGATTCTGAAGACCTTCTCCGAACCTCTTCGGCAGACCTTTAGCGCGGACATAATTGTTTGGAAGGTGTGAACGGCAGGGTTTTACATCAGCGGGATGCGGAAAGCAAGCTAAATCACTGTGAGGGACTGCCTTCGTTGGCAGTGTGATGTCGGCGCGGGCGTCCCTTCAACCTCGCTCAGGGCAGGCTCTCGCCCGTGCAAGTTAGGTAAAAAGCTTTTCAACGCAGAGATCGCAGAGGACAGCAACCGAGTTCGCAGAGAGTATCCTTGTCAATCCGTGGCTAAACGTCTTGCCGGGAAATGCCCGAGCTCTCCTGCTTGCCGGTTTTCACCGCCCACGCCATACGCGGGGTATTGTGGGCGATCCCGAAGCGCCCGCGAGCGTCCAGCAAAATCATCCCGCCGTGGCCCTGCAACCGCGATTCCAGATAATTGATCGCCTCCGCCGCTACCCATTCCGGCAAATTCCCGGCGGCCACCCGGTCCGCCGCCCACTTCGCCAATACCAATTTCATGATCGGCTCGCCCCACCCGGTAGTCGAAGCCGCCGCTGTCTTGTTATCCGCGTAACAGCCGCACCCAATCAAAGACGAATCCCCCAACCGCCCGGGCGCTTTATTCAAAGTCCCGCCCGTCGAAGTCGCCGCCGCAATGTTGCCCGATCCATCGAGCGCGACCGCTCCCACCGTGTCGTGCGAATCCGTCGGCGCAAACAAATCCGTCTGCTGTCCGCCCCTGCGCCTGGAATTCCTGCAAGCGTTTCACCTCACGCGGAATGATCAGGTCTTCGTTCTTGCAAAGCGGAATGCCGTGCTCGGCGGCGAACCTTTCCGCGCCCTCCGCCACAAAATACACATGCGGACTCTCGCTCAAAATCTTGCGCGCCGCCCGAACCGGATTGCGTAGCCGCTCCACGCATCCGACGCCGCCCGCGCGCAATGTGGCCCCGTCCATGATGAGGCCATCGAGCTGCACTTTGCCGTCGCGGTTCAGAAAGCTGCCCCGTCCGGCGTCGAAAGTGTCGTCGTCTTCCATCACGACGACAGCTTCTTCGACCGCATCGAGGGCCTCGCCGCCCGCCGCCAGCACCCGCCAGCCTGCCGCCATGGCATTGCGCACGCCCTTCAGATGCGCCGCGACCATGTCGTCGGGAATGGCCCAGGCCCCGCCATGGACAAGAAGAACCGGATCAATCGGCAAGGAGTTTTCTCCTGGAGGAAATGATCGAATAGTCTAACAGGTCGGATAGGTGTGTTGGCCGCTGGTGTTGCAGCACTGTCGGTCGTTGGCAAGACCCAGGTGGAAGAGGTTTCTGTTGACGGCGGGGCCGATTAGTCGGCCGATGCAGTTACGGGTTTCACCACCGGCGGGCGGCGGCGCTCGGGGACGTGGGGACGTTCGCGCTGCATCCAGCGGCGAATTTCGGGCAGGGCGGCACGGGTCACCGCTTCTCCGGCGCGAATCAGGTTGGCGCTGTGCTCGAAGGCGTCGTACTTGTAGCCGTTGACGTCGGGCTCGATCACCAGGTCGGCGGCTTCCTTCCACTGGGTGCTGTTCATTTCCTGCGCGATCGAAAACACTGGCCGATGACGTCGAACAAATGCCGCGGGCCTTCGCCGCTGATCCATCTGTCCCTTGAGATGCACGGCCAGCACGTAGTCGGCGCCCATTTGCCGCAAGGGTTCGCTGGGAACGGTGTGAGACAGCATGCCGTCGATCAGCATGCGCCCGCGAATTTTCACCGGCAGAAACATACCTGGATAGGCGCAACTGGCGCGCACTGGATCGACCAGCGGTCCGGAATGAAAAACCACGCCTTCGCCGGTGGAAAAATCCGTGGCGGTGACCGCCAGCGGGATGCGCAATTCTTCGAACGTCTTGACCTTCAGGATGCTGTTGAGGAATCCGATCATGCGCTGGTTGCTCGCGAATCCGTAGCGCGACAGGGTCCAGCGCGCGAAGTGTTTGAAGCGGACGCGGGTGGCGACCTGCTCCAGTTCCGGGATTGTGAGCCCGCTACAGTAGGCCGCACCGATGAGCGCGCCCACACTGGTGCCGGCGATGAAGCGTACGGGAATGTTTTCTTCTTCGAGAACTTTGAGCACGCCGATGTGCGCCAGGCCACGGGCGAAGCCGCCGCCCAGCGCCAGAGCCGATGCCGACGTCACCATGGCTGGATACGGCGTTGACTGGATGGCCAGAGAGTTCGCGGCCAAACGCTTGTACCGACCGGATAATTCTGCCTAGGCTTTTCACCGGTGACCCCACTCTCAACCGTGCTCGACCTAATATTCCACCCATATAATCAGCAAATTAGATGCCAGTATGGCCGGGCAGGTAACCGAACACCGAAATACAAAGTCACTTCTCGCAGGTTACTTCGGCCGGAAGCCCTGGAAAGTGACTAACCCCCTTTGTTCCTGTTAACTTGAGCGCATGGTACGGGAGATCTCAGCGGGCGGCGTGGTGGTGCGGGGGGTAGCGGGCGGCTGGGAACTGGCAGTGATTGAGCCGCAGAAAGAACCTCCAGCGGCAACCGCCAAAGGAAAAAGATGGCAAAAAATGTTACTCGCTCTGCCCAAGGGGTTGGCAGATGCGGGCGAGAAGCCGGAGCAGACTGCGCTGCGCGAAGTCGCGGAGGAAACCGGCCTGGTCGCGGTTCCGATCGTGAAGCTCGGCGACATCAAATATGTTTACGTGCGTTCCTGGGGAGATCAGCAAAGGGTGTTCAAGATAGTCAGCTTTTATCTATTTCGATATGAGTCGGGGACCATCGATCAAATTGCGCAGGAGATGCGCATCGAGGTGAAACGGGCGTTATGGATCCCGCTGGCAGAAGCGGACCGCAAACTCGCGTATAGGGGCGAGCGTGACATGGTGAGGCGGGCACAGAAATACTTGCGGGAGCATTCGTCACCGTGACAGTTGACTTCGCGCTCACAACTTTGTAGCATGAAGCTAATTGATAGAGGCGCGTGCCGTTTGCCATCCTTACCCCACATTCATACGGCACGCGCCTGTAGTGTTTTTGGCAGCCGTTGGACTGGCAGAGATCACCCGGCACGGATACACTTCTTATCGGACCCTTAAAATCTTCTTAAACTTCTTGTCGGTGGTCAAAAGCAGCGGAGCTATGTCCTCATGAAAACGATCCACAAAGTTGCAGTTCTGGGCGCCGGAACCATGGGCGCACGCATCGCGGCACACTTCGCCAACGCGGGCGTTCCCAGCTATCTGCTCGACATTGTTCCGGCGGGCGCGCAGGGAGCAGTTCGCAATCAGATCGCCGCTGCCGGGTTGGAGGCGTGCGAAGAAATCCAAGCCTGCGGCGTTTATGGACGGCCTCCCTGGCGCGGCTGGTCACGGTCGGCAATTTCGAAGATGATTTGAAGAAGCTAGCCGAGGTGGACTGGATCATCGAGGCGGTGGTCGAGAACCTCGAGATCAAGCGCTGGGCTTTGCTAAAAAAAGTCGAGGCCATTCGCAAACCTGGGACGATCATCACCACCAATACCAGCGGCTTGCCGGTGGGAAAAATCGCCGAAGGATTTTCTGACGATTTTCGCCGGGCGTGGTTCGGGACGCACTTTTTCAATCCTCCGCGCTACATGCGGCTGCTGGAGCTGATTCCCACTCCGGAAGCCGATCGCGCCGCCATCGACGCCATCGCCCATTTCGGCGATACCCACCTGGGCAAAGGCGTGGTGTTCGCCAAAGACACGCCGAATTTCATTGGCAACCGCATTGGGACTTTCTCCGTGCTCAACGTGATCCGGCTGATGCAGGAAATGGATCTCACCATCGAAGAGGTCGACGCGCTCACGGGCAGGCCGTCGGCTGGCCGAAGTCGGCGACATTCCGCACCATTGATCTGGTCGGGCTCGACATTCTCGGGCACGTGGTCGCCAATATGACCCAGAATGTTCACGACGAACGCAGCGACTTGAAAGTGCCTGACTTCGTCCGCCAGATGCTGGAGCGCAAATTGCTGGGCGACAAAACCAAAGGCGGCTTTTACAAGAAAGGCAAAGACGACGAGCGCCTGGCGCTCGACTGGAAGACGCTCGAATACCATCCCCGGCAGAAACCGAAGTTCCCCGCGCTCGATATGGCCAAGAACGTCGAGCAGACGGGTGCGCGTGTGAAGATGCTGCTTGGGCCTCGACGGCAGCGCTCCGCAGAAAAACGACAAAGCCGGAGCGTTTCTTGTGGTCGGCGCTGTCCGATCTTTGGACTTACTCGGCCAATCGCGTGCCGGAAATTTCCGATTCCATCGTCGAGATCGACCGCGCCATGCGGCTCGGCTTCAACTGGGAACTCGGCCCGTTCGAACTGTGGGACGCGGCCGGTGTCGAAGCGACCGTCGCCCGCATGAAGAAAGAAAACCGGCCGGTCGCGGCCAATGTCAGAAAAGCTGCTGGCTTCAGGCAAGAAATCCTGGTATGCGGACGATCCTGCGGCGGCTTCGGGACGAACGTATTTTGATCTTGCGAGCGCGAGCTACAAGCCGGTTCAAGTACCTCCCGGAGTGTGGTCGGTCGAAGTTGCCAAGAAATCGAAGGGAGTAGTGAAGAAGAATTCTGGAGCTTCGCTGGTCGATCTCGGCGATGGCGTGGGCTGCATCGAATTCCATTCCAAGATGAATTCGCTGGGCGCGGACATTATTTCGCTCATCAGCCAGACGCTGAAACCCGGCGGCCCGGGCGATGCCTTCGACGCTTTCGTCATGACTAACGACGCCACCAATTTTTCCGTTGGCGCGAACCTCATGCTGCTGCTGATGTCGATCCAGGAAGAGGAATGGGACGACGTCGATCTGTCATTCGCCAATTCCAGGGCATGACCCAGGCCATCAAGTTCTCGCCGAAGCCGGTGGTGGTCGGCGCCGTTCGGACTGTGCCTGGGCGGCGGAACGGAAATCTCGATGCACGCGCCTGCGCTGCAACCTCATGCCGAGCTGTACATCGGACTAGTCGAAGTTGGCGTTGGCCTGCTGCCCGGCGGCGGCGGATGCAAAGAAATGTTGCTGCGCGCGGTGGACAGCGCGGCCTCGATTCGTCCCGGCGGCCGCGGCGAATCGGTCGAACTGATGGAAGCCATGAAGAAAGCCTTCGAGACCATCGCCACCGCTAAAGTCGCCACTTCGGCGCATGAAGCCCGCGGCCTGGGATTCCTGCGCGACTCCGACCGCATCACCATGAACCGCGAACGCGTACTCACCGATGCCAAAGAGCGGGCGCTGGAGTTGGTCCGCGCCGGATACGAACCGCCGCAGCCGCGCACCGACATTCCTGCCCCCGGTGAAAACATTCTGGCGGCACTGAAGTTGGGTGTCCACATCATGCGCCAGGGCGATTACATCACCGAATACGAAGTGAAGCTCGCCACCAAGATTGCTGAAGTGCTCTGCGGCGGCAACGTCTCGCCGGGCACTCCGGTGAGCGAGCAGTATGTTCTCGATCTGGAGCGCGAAGGCTTCAAATCGCTGTGCGGCGAAAAGAAGACGCAGGAGCGGATTCAGTACACGCTGAAGACTGGAAAGACGCTGAGGAATTGAGCTATTCTCGCTATTCTAATAGCTCTTATGAGTAGCTCTTGACAATAGTTAATCAGGGTAGCTATTCTTGGCTTGATGGGAGGAACGAAAAAAAATGGCTTACGTTCATCCGGAAGAAGCCTTGGCTCCTAAGAGTCGCATGGGCGGCATTCTCGAAGTGATTCACCCTGGTGGCGAAAATCAAATGAGTGTTGCGCGCATTTTGTGGGACGAGGAGGAGCGTATCGCAGCCCGCTGGAACGGAGACGATCGACGGCCTCTTGGAAATCCAGTGTCCCGAGGTCGCGCCACATGGTTCGTTATCGAGGAGTATGCTGCCGGAGCAATCGAGGCAGCCGCCCGCGCGGCGGCCGAGCGGTCGCCGAATAGTCTTGTTGCCCAATACCGCGAAATGGCAAGCGATTCCGAGCGCGAAGCGGAAGCTGAGGAATGGAGCGAAGGGCTCATCGGCGATGCATCCGCGGAGAGGTGAGGTATGGTGGCTGGCATTCAGTTCTTCTGTCGGCGGTGAGATACAAAAAACCCGCCCGGCGGTGATCCTAAGCAACAATGCCGCGAATGCTGCCCTCAATCGGCTGATCGTGGTTCCCATAACAAGCCAGACGGCCAGAGTCTATCCCGGCGAGGCACTGGTTACTGTTAACGGCGAGCCGCGCAAAGCCATGGCCGATCAGATCACGACTGCTTCAAAGCAGCGGTTGCGCAACAAGTTGGGCAGTCTCTCCCGGGAAGATGTTAGTGCCGTCGAGAACGCACTGCTGCTGCAGCTGGGGATACGGCGCTGAGGGAGTGCACGCTTTCAATCCCCTCGCACAGCTCGAAGCCTGCAAGCTTGAGACCGACTGCTGAATGGAGCTCCTATGCGTGAAGTCATCATCGCTTCTTCGGTTCGCACCCCGGTAGGCCGCGCCTTCAAAGGCACGCTGCGCGCCACGCGCCCGGACGAACTGGCCGCCATCGCCATCAAAGGCGCACTGGAGCGCGTTCCGCAACTCGATACGAAAGAGATCGAAGACGTCATCCTGGGCTGCGCCATGCCCGAAGCCGAGCAAGGAATGAACGTTGCCCGGATCGCATCTCTGCGCGCAGGGCTGCCGGTGGAAACATCGGCCATGACCATCAATCGTTTCTGCTCTTCCGGCTTGCAGGCCATCGCTCTGGCCGCCGAGCGCATCGGCAGCGGCGGCGCTGAGGTCATGGTCGCGGGCGGGACGGAATCAATGTCGATGATTCCCATGGGCGGTCACAAAATCTCGCCCAATCCCTGGCTGGTTGAGCATTATCCCGACGCCTATCTTTCCATGGGCCTGACCGCGGAGCGAGTAGCACAACGTTTTGGCATCACCCGCGAGCAAGCCGACGAGTTTTCATATCGAAGCCATGAGAAAGCTCTCGCCGCGATTCAAGCCGGAAGGTTCGCCGACGAAACCGTTTCTGTCTCCGTTAGCTTCACCACTCCCAATGGCTCGAAACCCAAGCGGCAGGAAATTATTTTCAAAGTGGATGAAGGCCCACGCGCCGACACCTCGCTCGAAGCGCTGCTCGCACTCAAGCCTGCGTTCCATGCCAAGGGCACCGTCACCGCCGGCAATTCCTCGCAGATGTCGGATGGCGCCGCCGCCGCCGTGGTCATGTCAGCGGAGCGCGCCAAAGCCCTCGGTATCAAGCCGCTGGCCCGCTACGTTTCCTTCGCCACCGCCGGATACAAGCCTGAAGAAATGGGCCTCGGCCCGGTCTTCGCCATTCCCAAAGCGCTGAAGCTGGCGGGACTCAAACTTTCTGACATCGACGTCATCGAACTGAACGAAGCCTTCGCCGCGCAGTCGACTGGCGGTGATCAAAGAAGCTGGGATTGATCCTGCCCGGGTGAACGTCAACGGCGGCGCGATTGCGTTAGGCCATCCACTGGGCTGCACCGGGGCAAAGCTGACGGCAACCGTCATCCGCGAACTCCAGCGCCGCAACGGCCGCTACGCCATGGTCACCATGTGCGTGGGTGGGGGCATGGGCGCAGCGGGAATTTTTGAGAACCTTTCGTAACCGCTACGCAGAAACGACCGAGAAAACGCACGAAAGGTCAGTCACCGCGATTCACCACAGAGACACAGAGCCAGAGAGATTTATTGCGTCTACGGCTATAGAATTGAGATGTTGTCTCCGTGCCTCTGTGGTGCGATTTTCGTTTTGAAGGGATCAGCGAATGGCCACAACTTCCGCGGCTCCAGTCACCAAAATTTCCGGCGGCAGTTTTCTGCTCGAAGAGCGCCGGACGGACGAAGTCTTCACCCCCGAAGATTTCACCGAACAGCATAATTTGATTGGCCAGACGGCGGAGGAATTTGCCGTCAATGAAATCCTACCCAATGCCGAAAAGATCGAGCACAAGGACTTCTCGGTCACCCGCGATCTGCTCAAGAAAGCTGGGGAACTTGGCCTCAGTCTCGCCGAGATTCCCGAGGCCTACGGTGGCCTGGAAATGGACAAAGTCACCGCCGCGGTCATTGCCGACCACATCGCGAAGTACGCCGGTTTCGCCACCACCTGGGGCGGGCACAGCGGCATCGGCACGCTGCCCATTGTGTACTTCGGAACCGAAGAGCAGAAAAAGAAATATCTGCCGCGTCTGGGAGCCGGGGAAATCGTCGGCGCTTACGCGTTGTCGGAAGCATCGTCTGGATCCGATGCCCTGAATTGCCGCACCCGCGCTGAACTTTCGAAAGACGGCAAGTCTTACACTTTGAACGGCGAGAAAATGTGGATCACCAACGCCGGCTTCGCCGATCTGTTTACTGTGTTCGCCAAGGTTGACGGCGAGAAGTTCACCGCATTCCTGGTGGAGAAGACTTTTCCCGGATTCTCCGTCGGCGCGGAGGAGCACAAGATGGGCATTCGGGGATCATCCACTTGCCCCATCATTCTGAACGATTGCAAAGTTCCCGCCGAAAACGTACTCGGTGAAATCGGCAGGGGCCACGTCATCGCCTTCAACATTCTGAATGTCGGACGATTTAAGCTGGGCGCCATGTGCGTGGGCGGAGGACGCGTGTCGTTCGCCAACGCCATCGGCTACGCCAAGCAGCGCAAGGCGTTCGGCAAGGTGATCGCCGATTTCGGTCTGGTACGCGAGAAGCTGGCTAACATGGCAACCCTGCTCTACGTCGGCGAATCCATGGTCTATCGCACCGTTGGCATGATGGACGTCGCGCTCAACGAGGTCGATAAGTCCGCCTCAGACGCCATGAAAGAAACGCGCAAAGCCATCGAAGAATACGCCGTCGAGTGCTCCATCATCAAAGTCTGGGGATCGGAGATGATCGACTACGTGGTCGACGAGACGGTGCAGATTTATGGCGGCTATGGCTTTGTCGAGGAATATCCGGCCGAGCGCGCTTATCGCGACGCCCGCATCAACCGCATCTTCGAAGGCACCAACGAAATCAACCGCTTGATCATCACCGGTTTTCTGTTGAAGCGGGCGATGAGCGGTCAATTGCCGCTGATGCCAGCGATCAAGAAGTTGATGGATGAAGTGCTTTCCGGTCCTTCCATGGGCGACGATCTTGAAGGTCCGCTGGTTGAGGAACGCAAACTCGTGGCCAGCGCCAAGAAGCTGGGACTGTTCGCCTCCGGCGCTGCCACGCAAAAGTTTATGCAGGCCATCCAGGATCAGCAGGAAGTCATGGCCGCCATCGCCGACATGGTGATCGAAACCTACGCCATGGAATCGGCGGTGCTGCGCGCGCAAAAAATAGTAGAAAGCAGCGGCGAAGCGGCCGCTGCCCTGCCCATTGCCATGACCCGGGTTTACCTGACGCAGGCGATGGAGAAGATTGAAGCCGCTGCCAGGAAAGTAATCGCCGCCGTGGCCGATGGCGACATGCTGCGCACTCAGCTCGCGATCTTGCGCCGCCTGGCCAAGCACGAGCCCTTCAATACGATTGAGCTTCGCCAGCAGATCGCGCAGAAGATGATTGAGAGAGGGAAGTACTCGCTGGCGTAAATTCGGGGAGTCTACAGAATCCCTGTGGATCTCTGTGCCCCCCGTTGTCAAGCCTTGGTCTTCAACTCCTCCATCACACTCTGGATGAGCTCTTTCGCATCGGTCAGGTTCTTCATTACCATCTGAATATCCAAGACCGGCTTGCCCGGCCAGCGGGTGCTCTGGCAATAGACGCCATGCTGGCCCACCAGGGCCATAGCGTCGGTGATCGCATCCATCGTGACCGCCAGGCGCCCACGCGGCACCCCCATCATGGTCTCGTAATGTTCCAATTCTTCGTGTTTTTCGTCGAATACGGGCATGGGGAGATTGTAAGCGCCAATCGGCGTTGAGCTACGCTTCAACTCAGATTTCGACGGTTTGCTATCCAGGAAAGGCCTCCGATAGTCTAACCATTGGCTCTCACTTTCAGGACCCTATTCAAAGGAGATATTTATGCTCAAGCAACTTGGCTTCGTAACCCTTCTCGCTCTCACCCTCACAGCCTTTGCCTTCGCCCAAAAACCGAAGGCCAGTCCGGCGGCAACGGCGCAATGCAAATTTTCTGACGGCAAGACCATCACTGTCGACTATTCCAGCCCGCGCATGAGAGGCCGCAAGATCTTCGGTGATCTCGTGCCCTACGGCGAAGTCTGGCGCACCGGGGCCAACGAAGCCACCACCTTCGTCACCACCGCAGACGTCAACGTCGGCGGGAAGAGCGTGCCCGCCGGCAGCTACACCATCTTCACTCTGCCTAACCAGGGCAATTGGAAATTGATCATCAACAAGAAGACCGGCGAGTGGGGCATTCCCTACAAGTATGAATCCGACGAGCTCGGGCGTGTGGATATGACAGTTTCGCAGACGCCGTCACCAGTGGAGGACTTCACCATCGCATTCGATCAAGCGGGCGGGGCTTGCACGCTCAATATGAACTGGGAGACCACGCAGGCATCGATACAAATCGAAGAGGCAAAGTAAATCGCTTGGCCTACTTGGCCATTAAGCTTTCTGCTGTCTTCTGAAGGTCATCGAAGTTGTCCGAGAGCCGCCGGGCTTCGTCCATGGCGGCTTTCGACTCTTCTGTTTGCCCGTTTTGCTGCAAGGCTCGCGCCAGCAGGAGATATCCCAGGTCCCAGCGTTGAATCTCCACCGCCCGCGCGTAGTCTTTGATCGCCTCGGCATAATTGCCCGCTTTTTGCTCTTCCAGACCAAGACCAAGCCACGCGCGCAGAGTTCGGGGCCGCAAATTCACCGCCGCGCGGAAACTGGCCTTGGCGTGCTCTGAATCCCGCAGGTCGCGCAAGGCGTAGCCCATATCGCTGAACGCCGTGGCTCGCAACCTGGGATCGCGCGTCATGGTCAACACTCTGGCATATTGGTCGATGGCTTCCTGCGCATGCCCCTGCCGTTGCGCGTAGGCAGCGAGATTCAGCCGGCTCATCGGATCGATGGAATTAAGCGCTGCCGCCGCCTGAAAGTGCGGCATAGCATCTGCCTCTCTACCGTCGTTTAACAGCGCCCCGCCCAGGTTGTCTTCAGCAATGAAGCTGCCGGGCGATACTGCGACTGCGTGCGACCACAACGTGATGTTGTCGCCCCAATATGCGATTTGCCGGTACGTCACAGCCGAAAGTGCCGCGAGCACAACGCTGCTGGCAACTGCGAGCGCAGTCTTCGCCGCCGCCTTACTGCCGGCACAGTCTGCCAAGCCCCAACAGATCAAAATGAACAGGCCTGCGAACGGGAGATAAGCGTAGCGATCGGCCATCGCCTGGCTGCCTACCTGTACCAGGCCAATCATGGGAACCAGTGTCCCCAGAAACCAGAACCATCCCACGGCGAGATAGCGACGTTGTTTCGCGATGCAAACAGCGACCGTTATCGCCAGCAAGAGAATCGCGGCGCCAAAAGCCGGCCACGTCAGCGCGCCTCCCGGATATGGATACTGCGGCGAAAGATGCGACGGCCACAGTGCTTTGCCCAGGTACCTCGCGTAGGCGATGGCTGCGTTCTCCACTCGCATAGCCAGCGGATACTCCACCATGCTGCCGACGGCGTTACCCGCCCGCTGCGCCTTTACCGTGATCACAGCGCTGGCCGCGGAAAGCGCTAGCAGCGGGATTTTCTCCATCGCCAACTTTGCAAAGCTCTGTGACCGTTGCAGCGGCCAATAATCCCAAAGCAAAAGTAAGAACGGAAATGTGATGACCATGGGCTTGGCCATGAGCCCGCATGCGAACAGCGCGGCAACCCCCATGTATCGTGCGATGGAGGGTCTCTTCGCGTACCCCGCGTAAGCGGCCAACGCCAGCAGAAAAAACATCATGCTGAGAACGGTTTTGCGCTCGGCCACCCAGGCGACCGACTCCACATTGATGGGATGGAGCGCAAACAGCGCCGCGACCATCCAACTGCGGGCGGTCGCACCCGTCGCCCGCCACAGCACCCAGAACAGCAGGAACGCGTTCAGCGCATGAAATAGCACATTGACGTAGTGATGACCCGCGGGATTCAGCCCGAATAACTGGCAATCGAGCGCGTGCGAAAGCCAGGTCAGCGGATGCCAGTTGGCTTCGTCGAAGGTTGTAAAGGCCCACCTGACCGTCTCCCAATGCAGCCCCGCGCGAACGTGAATGTTGTCGGTCACGTAGCGATCGTCGTCAAAATTAACAAAGGGATGATGGATAACCGGGTTGTACAGCGCGAGAGTTGCTACGACAAGAAGAAGACCGAGAACGAGGCTGCGCTTCTCAGGGGAAGAAAAGAGTGTATGGCTGGATGGGCTGACGCGCATTGTCGCGGGAGATGCCAACAGTTGAATTTAAACACAGAGAGCACAGGGGACACAGAGAGAATGGCAAAGCGAAGGTAATTATGGATGCGGGTAGCGATTGGCGCGGAAAGAATCAAAACACTAAGTTTTTTCTAGGGGATGCTCGACCCTAATTGTCCGTTGCCTCAAGACATGTTTCATGCCAGATACCCGGAATTCCCGCTAGTGTGTAAAGTTCGTCTCCGCCATGGTAGTAACCAACCTCCGTGACAGTGAATACACGGCCAGCGTAATCGAGTTGATGGTCCGTTAGAGGATTGTGAAGTTTCCAAGTGAGTTGAAAATTGTCCAGGAAGCCGCGCGATTTGATACGTACCTTGCTGCCAACGGGAAAATCAGCATTGTATCGACCATTCTGCTTTCCCATGGTTCCTCGACAGCCGCTATGTGTGGCTAGTCTCACGCTTCCACCGCAGCACCGGCTTCCTGGCCGCCGCCACTTCATCCAGCCGCGAGACACGCGTGGTATGCGGCGCGGCCAGCACCATCTCGCGGATCCTCTTCCACTTCTTCCGCAATCGACCGCATGGCGTCGATGAACAGATCCATTTCTTCTTTCGATTCGCTCTCGGTCGGCTCGATCATCAGCGCGCCCGGCACAATCAGCGGAAACGCCGTGGTGTAAGGATGGAATCCGTAGTCGATCAGCCGCTTGGCGATGTCCATGGTCTTGACGCCCTTTTTCGCCTGCAGCTTGTCGCTGAAAACGACTTCATGCATCGACGGCGTCGAGTAGGGCAGATCGTACGCGCCCTCAAGTCCTTTGCGGATGTAGTTGGCATTCAGCACGGCATCTTCTGTAGTCTGGCGCAAACCGTCAGGGCCATTGGCCAGCGTGTAGGCCAACGCGCGCACGAACATTCCAAAGTTGCCGTAAAACGCGCGCACCCGCCCTACCGACAGCGGACGGTCGTATTCGAAACCCAGCGTGCCATCGGCTCTCGTAATCACGACTGGCGTGGGCAGATATGGCTCGAGAATCTTCTTCACCGCGACGGGCCCCGATCCCGGTCCGCCGCCGCCGTGGGGAGTAGAAAAAGTCTTGTGCAAATTCAGGTGCATCAGGTCCACGCCGAAGTCGCCGGGACGCACCTTGCCGACCAGCGCGTTCATGTTGGCGCCGTCCATGTAGAGCAGGCCGCCCTTGGCGTGCATGATGTCGGCGATCTTGTGAATTTCCTGCTCGAACACGCCCAGCGTATTGGGATTGGTGAGCATGAGCGCGGCCACATCTTCGTTCATTTGCGACGCCAGCGCTGCTACGTCGACCATGCCCTGCGAATTCGATTTCAGATTCTCGACGGCGTATCCGACGGTCGCCGCTGTAGCCGGATTAGTGCCGTGGGCCGAGTCGGGGATGAGTATTTTCTTGCGCGCATGGCCCTTGGACTGATGATGCGCGCGCACCAGCAGCAGCCCGGTGAACTCGCCATGCGCGCCGGCCGCTGGTTGCAAAGTGATGGCGTCCATGCCGGTGATATCGATCAGGCAATCGCTCAGCGTCTTCAGAATGCGCAGCGCGCCCTGCGAAACTTTTTCTGGCTGGTAAGGATGGCCGTTGGCCAGCCCATCCAGCCGCGAAACAACTTCATTCACCCGCGGGTTGTATTTCATCGTGCAGGAACCCAGCGGATACATTCCCAGATCAATGGCGTAATTCCAGGTGGACATGCGGGTAAAGTGGCGGATGATTTCAATCTCGCTCACTTCCGGCATGTTGCCGAGGTCCTTTCTTTCAGCCGCACCCAGCAACTTCGCGGTATCGACTTCCGGCACGTCGAGCGGAGGCAAGCCGCCAGGCGAATTTTCCCAGGCGAAGACTTTTCAAAGATCAAGCCTTCGTTCTGATTGACGTGGGTGGTGGCTTTGCGGATCGTCGGCTTCGCTTCATCGCGTCACCTCCGCAACTTCGCGCGAAGGTTTTGCAGAACCCTTCGCTCTCGCCAACCATCCCCACGGCGGTATCAATCGCTGCGCGAGTGGTCAGCTCAGTGCAACACCACAGAGCCGCATTGCCCAGCTCCGGATAAAACTTTTTTAGCGGAAGTCCGCCGATAATCTTGTGACCCAGAAGCCGGCCGTTGATGGCGTAACGGATCTTCGCTGGTCTGAACCACAAACTCGTTGAAACGCGGAGCCGCAGAAAACAGCACGTTGGCACGCTTGCCAAACTGCTGCGCGGCGTAAGCCGTCTTCGCCAGATTCTGCTTCGCCAGTTCCTTCAATCCCACCTTGCCGTAAATCGTCATGAAGATATTGGCCATCAAGGCGACCAGCGCCTGGTTAGTGCAAATGTTGGAAGTCGCTTTCTCGCGGCGAATATGCTGCTCGCGCGTCGCCAGCGTCAACACGAAACCACGTTTGCCGTTGCTGTCGGTGGTCTGGCCGACCAGCCGGCCCGGCATCTGCCGGACATATTTTTCGCGGGTGGCAATCACGCCGCAGTAAGGTCCGCCAAATCCCAGAGGCACGCCGAACGATTGCGCTTCCATGGCCACCACGTCAGCCTGCCGCGGCGGTTCGACGATGCCCGAGCGACACCGCTTCAGCAATCGAAACCACCAGCATCGCCCCGTGTCTTGTGGGCGATTTCGGCGACCGCGTCCACATCTTCGATGGTGCCAAAGAAATTGGGCGATTGGATCAGAACGCAAGCCGTGTCCTGGTTGACCGACTTTTCCAGTTCTTTGAGATCGACTCGCCCGCTCTCCGAGAATCCTACGGTCGCGACCGGATGGTCCTGATGGGTGGCATAAGTCGCCAGGACTTCGCGATACTCCGGATGCACACTGCGTGCCACCACCACCGAACGCCGCCCAGTCAGCCGAATGGCCATCATCGCGGCCTCAGTGGCTGCGGTCGAGCCGTCATACATGGAAGCGTTTGCCACTTCCATGCCGGTCAGCTCGCAGATCATGGTCTGGAATTCGAAAATCGATTGCAGCGTGCCCTGCGAAATTTCCGCCTGATAAGGCGTGTACGCGGTAAAAATTCGCCGCGCGAAATCAGCGAATCGATGATCACCGGACGATAGTGATAGTAAGCGCCCGCCCCAAGAAACATGGCGTAGCTATCGCCGTTTTCACGCGAACGCTCGCGAAACCAGTCCACAATTTCCGATTCCGCCATCTGGCGCGGAACTTTCAGGTCACGATTCAGCCGGTACTCAGCGGGAATGGGCGCAAACAGATCGTCGATCGAGCGCGCGCCAATGGCCTTGAGAATGGCTTCGCGGTCGGCAGGAGATTTGGGTAAATAGCGCATAGAACTTTACTTAGATGTTGCAGACATTGAATTCGATTGCAGCCAAAAGCTCTTACCACAAGGACACAGAGCTCAGTGTCCACGCTCTTCTGCCACAAACTTTCTCGTAGTCGGCGGCCGAGAGCAATCCGCTCAACTCGCCGGGGCTCTTCAACGTCAGCTTGATCATCCACGAGCCATGAGCGTCCTTATTGATCTTCTCCGGAGCGGTCGCCAGTTCGCCATTTACCTCGGTCACCGTCCCCGATGCCGGCGCGTACAGGTCTGAAACCGCCTTCACCGATTCTACCGAGCCAAATGTCTTGCCGGCCGTGATCTCGGAGCCGGGCTTAGGCAGATCGACGAAAACGATGTCGCCCAAAGATCCTGCGCGTAATCCGTAATGCCAATGGTCGCCGTCTTGCCATCGGATTTGATCCACTCATGCTCTTTGGTGTACTTGAAATCTGCGGGATAAGACATGCATAAAGCTCCTAGCTATCTAGCTTCTAGCTTTTAGCTAAAACCTGATTCTCTCTGTGCCTTCTGTGGTTAAGCTTTTTTCGGCCGCTTATAAAACGGCGTCGGCACCACCTGCGCCTTCACACCCTGGCCGCGGATTTCAACTTTCACCGTCGCTCCCACGTTCCCGAACTCCGGCGGCACATAGGCCAGGGCAATAGTCTTTCTTCACGAAACGGCGCATACGATCCGCTGGTGACGTAGCCGATCTCGCGCCCGCCGTCGTCCAAAACTTTGTAGCCATCACGCGCAATGCCGCGCTCGACCATCTCCAGGCCGACCAGCGTGCGCTTCACGCCTGCCGATTTCGCCTTCTCCAGCGCTGAGCGGCCGATGAACTCGGGCTTCTCCATTTTGCAGAAGCGGTCGAGGCCGGCTTCCCAAACATTAATCGTATCGGAAATCTCGTGTCCGTAGAGCGGCAGCTTGCCTTCGAGGCGCAGTGTATTGCGCGCGCCCAGGCCGCAGGGGACGACTCCGAACTCTTTGCCCGCTTCCAGCACTTTATTCCAGACCATCGCGCTGGTGGCTTCGTCGGCGGGAACGTAGATTTCAAATCCATCTTCGGCGGTGTAACCGGTGCGCGCGATCAGAATATTCTTCAGCCCGCAAACCGTTCCCCGCGTCACCCAATAAAACTTCACCGCCGACAGATTCGCATCCGTCAGCTTTTGCAGCAGATCGACGCCCTTCGGCCCCTGAATCGCGATCTGGGTAAAGTCATCCGAAAGATTCTCGACTTTGCATTTGAACTGGCGGGTGTTGTCGCGCACCCAGTTGAAATCTTTCTCGCGAGTACCGGCATTGATCACCAGCAGATAATCGTCCTCGCCCAGGCGATGCACGATCACATCATCCACAAAAGTTCCCTGCGGATAGAGCATCGCCGAATACTGCGCCTGCCCAATCGCCAGCCGCGAGGCATCGTTCATCGAAATGTGCTGGACGGCCGCCAGCGCCTCCGGCCCTTGCAGGCGAATATCGCCCATGTGGCTGACGTCGAAAATGCCCACGCCGGTGCGCACCGCGTTGTGCTCAGCGATAATCCCGCCCGCCGAGGGATATTCGACCGGCATGTCCCAGCCATTGAACTCCACCATTTTCGCGCCCATCTGGCGATGGACGGCGTTCAGGGCAGTCTTGCGGATGACTGGCGTGGTGGCTTCAGCGGCGGACAATTTCTCCTCAATCAAAAGCAGTGGCTGGGCTGCTGGGATGGCGAGACTCATTACCCTAACATGCTGGTGGCAAAGGCGGCAACCGACGGTCAGAAGGCCGAGAATGATGCTGAAAGCAATTTTCTCGACGCGCCCTCTCGCGCCTTCCAGTCAGATCAGTGGCTGACTGCGCGTACAACCTTCAGCTTTCCATCGCTACCATAAACCAGGAAGTCGAAGCTCTGATTTCGATAGCAAACCAGCCCCACTCCTGTCATCTCACTTCCCTGATATCCCACGGTATCCAGCAGCCGCCCAGTGGACAAATCGGTTACCGTGAGAAAGTGTTTGTGATGCCCTTCGGGAGGACCTTCGACGTTGTATTCCGCAGCGATTTTTCCTCCCGCAATCTTCATCGACGAAAGCTCTGCTCCACTTGCAGGAGCATTCAATATCACCCGCCTGACCGCTCCTCCCGGAGAGATTATGAAAACTGGGCCTTGTGGAGTGTTCCGTGCCAAGTAGGCGCTACCGTCGTCAGCCGTTTGCAACGAACTCGCCTCTAACCATCCGGCGGCGGCCTTCTCGGCACGAGCCATCTCAGAAGGCGCGGACGGGATTTTGCCGGTGACATTGGGAGGCTGGCGGTTCGCATTCACGTCCCCCGGTAACGTGAGCTTTTGCAAAAGTTGACCAGCTGCGTCGAAAATCGCAGTAAACGATTCCGGGTGCAAATGCCCTCCGAAAAATCCAGAAACCACGAAATGGTCGCCGCCTAAGAGCGCGATTTGTCTCAGTTCAAATCCAGGTTTCAAGTCTAACTTCGTGACCGAACTCGAGGCACCCTCTTTCAGATGTACGACCAAATGCTCAACGGGTCGCGGCGTACCATTCTCGGAAGCGAGGCGGCTGAGTAAGAGAAAAAGGTCGTGACTTGCGCCGGGTGCAAAGTCCTGAAGCAGCGATCCTTCCAGGCCGGAGCCCTGGGTGAGGCCGAACCGGAAAATATGTTGTCGATCCTCTGATACGACGCTCACCCCGGGCTCAACCCCGCCGCCGACGAATTCTAGAAACAATTCGCCATTGGGCGAGCACTTCACTGGAACCCTGACGGCAAGACCCCCGCTCTGAGGGTGCCGTTCCGGTATCGGCGTGACGTCGGTCACGACCAAATCTCTCGGCTCTTGCGCGCGGATGACTATGGTCACCCATAACAGAAAAGCAGCCAGCCGAAATGCTCTATCCATTCTCAACTCTTTTTTTGTCCCACAAGATAGCATGCGCTTAATGTCTCCACAAAGGTAGGCGAGTTTGGCCTTGGGGGTATAAGTCGCAACGTCACCCCCCGCCGCGCACAGACAAGGCCCAGTTACCAAGGGCACTTTCCCCGGCGCCCGTCCGGCGCTAGAGTTTCCTCATGTCCTCTACGGGCACCGCCAAAAATAAACACCGCTGCATGCAGTGCGAGATGACCGAAGACCGCTGCGATTGTGAGAGATACTGCTGCCTCTGCCAGGCCCAGACCGGCATCCGCCTTTGTCAGGACGGCCTCTATTATTGTCTGCCCTGCCGCGACGCCTGCGACTACAAAGTTCTCGGACTGAGCGGCTCCCGGCCTCAGAAGCGTTATGAGCATTGGAGGTCAACCTCAGCGAAGCAACCCCAGGCCTTGGATTCCTAGCGCCCGCCGGTTGCCCCCGCGACCTTCTCAGCCGGCGAAAGCGTCTGCTGCGCCAGGGCGGTGCAATTGTGGAGTTTCTTGAGCGAGGCCTGAATCGCCGCGGCTTGAGTACCATTTTCGGTTTCGGCGGACGCCAGAACCCGTTTCACATTTTCCTGCAAGCTGCGTTCAACTTCCAACAAGACCACAAGAGCATCGGCGTGCAGTCTCCACAAAGACGGTGAATTCTGCGTGCGCCTTAGTTCTTCGAGTTCCGTCGTCATGCGCGCAGCCACCGTAACCATTCGCAACAGGACGTGCGTCACCCGCCCTTGCAGGTTCTTTTCGTCGCGGCCCTCGGCGCAGAATGCGGCGACCTCCGACGGCGTGAGGATCAGGTTGAAATAACGCATGGGGACCACGTGGCGGAATTTGGGGTCAGCCACGCGTACAAAGGCCCGAACTGATTCCTCGACCTTTGCCAGCTTGCCTTCTTCGCTTGAAATCTGCTGCGGAGTCACTGCGGCGCGCATGCCCCCCAGATCGGCTATGCGCAACGGAGTCGCAACTTTCGCGCCTGCCCCGCTGGTCTTAATAAGAACTGGGGACATGCGCCGCACCGGAGGATGCTCCTGCAAGGTCTTCCGCAGCCGGGAGACCCGGCGGAATTTCTCCAGCGCCGTGCCGTAGTCGATCCTGAGCAGTTCGCTTTCCTGCAAGGCCGCCACGTGTTCGACGGTGACATCGAGGCCGTCCACGTTGCCCAGGATGCTCCCGCCCTGCTCTTCGAGCTCACGGGCAAAGGTTTTGATTTCCTTCGCGGCCTGCAAGAAGAGCTCATCAAAGCGCTGCCCAAAAGCGGTGTTGTACGGTGCAATCGTGGCCAGCACACTGGGATGGTAAAACGACGCATCGAATAGCTGCTTGAGTTCGCGAACCCGTACAATGACGCCCGAATCGAGCAATGCGTTCAGATCGCGGAACTTGCCCGCTTCTTCTTGCAGCCGGTCGAATTGACGCAGCAGTTGCATCTGCTCCTCCGACAGGGCCGGAACATCGGCATCGGCAAGGATTTCCAGCATCGCAATCTCGAAGGCGGCAAGTGGAACCGATCCATCAAGGCCGTAGCCGTGGCGCTCCCACTGGCCGGGTACTCGCGGGTGGCGATACAAGAACGTTGCTACCAGGTCAGTTTTGTCACGGTTGGCGTCGCTAGTATCTTTCGTGCGGATGAAATAGCGAAGCATAGCTTCGGCGATTTCCGCATCGGTCTCCGGCGTCAGCGAACGCCGTAACATGGCCGGTGTGATCGCCAGGTCAAGCAATCGCAACCAGCGGTGCATGCTCAACAACGTTCCATGCACGTTCTCGTCGCTTTGCAGGGAAATGGCTTCCAAACCTGCGGGGACAGGAACCTCGCCGCCAAGGTGCTCCTGCAACAGCTTTTCGTAGAAACCCTGGACCGTGGCCAGAATGGCCAGTTCCCACTTCGGATCGTCGACCAATGCTCAGTCCCCCGCGACCGTCCCCCGACGAAAGCAAGTCCAGTCTAGTTAAAACCAAGCTCGACCTGAGCACAAGACTCTTCGCAGGTTCAGGGAGATCATGGCCGGTGGTAACGTGTCAGTCGGCACCGTCACTGGAGGGGTTAGGAACCCGTCCCTCGCTGGCTCCTCACGATGCCAGGTCGCGAACGCGGCGCCTGCGCGGACGATGATCAACCCTACCTTATCTGCTCCACGAATACCGCCGTCCCATAGGCCAGCACCTCGGTCACACCTTGCATCAGTTCGGTCGCATCATAGCGGGCTCCGACCACAGCGTTGCCGCCCAATTCAGCGGCATGTTGCAGCATCAGGTCGAAGGCCTCGGCGCGAGTCTTCTCGCAGAGATTCGTCAGCAGCGAGATGTTGCCGCCAAAAATGGTTTGCAGTCCGGCGCCGATGGTGCCGAAAATCGAGCGCGAGCGGACCACGATTCCGCGCACTACGCCCAATGTACGGGTTACGCGAAACCCGTCCAATTCGTATTGCGTGGTGACCATATTGTGCGCGACCACGCGGCCGGGGGCGGCGAAGTTGGTGCTCATGGCTTTGTCCTCCAAGTTGCTTTGATTTTCTTCCGCAATACGCTATTCCAATTCGGCGTTAATCACAAATTCTTGCCGCGCTGGATCGTACTCGATATGCAGTAAATTGGGTTTGCAGCACACCTGGCAGTCTTCCACGTAGGACTGCATCCGAACGCCGGAGTCATCCACCGCAGTTGAGTTCCACTCTCCGCAGCCTGCGCACTGGAAACCGGATTCCACAAAAGCATCTTACCTTTCGAGCTAAACACTATAATGTCCGGCAGTTCACTGCCGGAGAGCCAATGATCTCTAGACGTCGCTTTCTCGAAACCGGCGCGATTGCCGGCATCACACTGGGCGCATCGCCGCTCATTGCGAGCAGTAATGCTTGCCCAGCTTTGCCGCCCCCCATCGCTGCGTTGAAATCCTGGAAAGACCAGGCTGTTCCCGTTACCAAAGAAGAACGCCTTGGCCGCCAGGAGAACGCCCGCCGATTGATGGCAGCCAACCGGCTGGATGCCATCGTGCTGATGGAAGGAACTTCTCTCGAATATTTCAGCGGCATTCGCTGGTGGGGCGGAGAACGCTTCTTCGCGATGATACTGTCCGCCAAGGGTCCGGCATTCTATGTGTGCCCCGCATTTGAAGAGGCAAGAGCCCGCGAGCAAATGGCAAAAGCACCGGGGGGCGACCACGCGGACATCCGCATCTGGCAGGAAGATGAGAATCCTTATCAGCTTTTGGCCCAGGGGTTGAAAGATCGCGGCGTCGCCAGTGGGACAGTCGGTCTCGAAGAGACTGTACGCTTCGTCTTTCAAGAGGGAATCGCCAAAGCTGCGCCGCAACTGACGTTGACCAGCGCCACTGCGGTGACCGCCGGCTGCCGCAGGATAAAGAGCGATCACGAAATCGACTTAATGCGTCTGGCTTCGCGAGTTACGCTCACCGTCTATGAAGCAGCTTACCGGGCCCTGAAAGCGGGCATGACGAGAGGTCAACTCGAAGCGCTGATTGTCGCCGGGTACGACCGCATCGGTTTTCCGGGAGAAGTGACGGTGCAGGTCGACGGGTTTACTGCCGTTCCTCACGGATCGGAGTCCACGCAAGTCATTCATGACGGGTCCATCATTCTTCTGGATGACGGCTGCACCGTCGAAGGCTACATCTCCGATATCACGCGGACGTTTGTTCTGGGCAAAGCCACCGGCAAAATGAAATCGGTGTTTGACATCGTTCATCGCGCCCAGACTGCGGCGCTGAAAACCGCCCGGGCGGGCATCGAATGTCAGGCGGTAGACGCAGCCGCGAGAAAAATCATCGTCGATGCCGGCTACGGCCCAGGCTACAAATTTTTCGCACATCGCCTGGGCCATGGCATGGGCATGGACGGCCACGAGTGGCCCTATCTGGTGGGCGGTAATACGACTTTGCTGGCGCAAAACATGACCTTCAGCGACGAGCCGGGGATCTACATTCCCGGCGAGTTCGGCATTCGCCTGGAAGATGACATGCACATCACGGAATCGGGCGCGGAATTGTTCACACCACAGAGTCCGTCGCTTGAAGATCCCTTTGGAGCTTGATGATCCGCCACATCGCAATCGCATCAATCTTATTCGCTGCCGCTCTGAACGCGTTTGCAATCGATCCACCCTCTCCACCCATCTACGGCGTTCGCATGGAAAATCAGTGGATCCCGATGAAAGATGGTGTCCGCTTGGCCGTGACCTTATATATGCCCGACGGCGCCAAGCCGGGTGAACAATTTCCCGCCATCCTCGAGTACCACCCTTACCGCAAAGATGACGCCATGGCCGCGGAAGATTACAGCCTTTACTCATATTTTGCGCGCCGCGGCTACGTCGGCGACCGCGTCGATATCCGCGGTTTCGGCTCTAGCGAAGGCGTTCCCACCGACCGAGAGTATTCCCAGCAGGAACAGGCCGACGGTTTGCAGATCATCACTTGGCTGGCCCATCAGGCGTGGTCGAACGGCAACGTTGGCATGATGGGCATTTCGTGGAGTGGATTCAACTCGCTGCAAATGGCCATGTTGCATCCGCCGGAACTGAAAGCCATCCTTGCCGCAGACGCCACCAACGAACTTTTCCACGATGACATTCACTTCATCGACGGGATGGTCCACATCGACGAATTCGAACTGAACATGGATATGGCTCCCGGCATGACCGGCGCGCCCGATTACACGCTCGACGAAAAAATCCTGGGCCCGCGTTTCGATGCGCCACCGTGGTCGCTGCTTTACCTCAAGCATCAGCGTGACGGCCCGTTCTGGCGCAGTCCGGTGCGGCCTCTCAGCGAAATCAAAGTCCCGTGCTTTTTGATTGGTGGAATGATGGATGGCTACCGCGACAGCATTCCCGCCATGCTGGAACAAACCAAAGCTCCTATCAAAGCCATCATCGGCCCGTGGAACCACACCTATCCATCCGACGCCGTACCTGGTCCGGATTTCGAGTGGCGCGACCAAGCCGTGCGCTGGTGGGACTACTGGCTGAAAGGCCGCGACACCGGCGTGCTGCAGGATCCGAAACTGTTGGTCTACATGCGGCATTGGTATCCGCCGGATATGAATCTCGAAAACGTTCCTGGAGAATGGCGGCGTGAAGATGCCTGGCCGCCTCGCGAACAGAAGAACACGACGTTGTTTCTACAAGGCAATCACACGCTGGCGGCATCGCCTGCCGGAACCGCGACGCATCAGTTAGCCTACGTTCCCTCGGTAGGAGTCGAAGCCGGCTTCTGGTGGGGAGAGTTGCTGCCGGACGTACGCCCCATGGACGCCTTCAGTCTGGTCTACGACTCGGCGCCGCTGGACGAAGACCTCGCAATTCTCGGCCGACCGCACGCCTTATTACAGGCCTCTGCCACCGCCCCTTTGGCAAACTGGTTCGCGCGGCTGTCAGATGTCGCTCCCGACGGCGCCGTCACCCAGATTACCGGAGCCGGGCTAAACGGAGCCCAACGCGACTCCATGACCAACCCGCAAGATCTCGAACCCGGCAAAACCTACGCGCTCGAGATCGCCATGCACCTTACTTCCTGGGTATTTCCCAAGGGCCATCGCATCCGCGTGGCCATCTCGAATGCGCTATGGCCGATGATTCTGCCGACGCCATATTCGATGACCACCTCTCTCGAACTCGGCGGTGAGCGTGGCTCGCAGTTGATACTCCCGGTCGTACCCGTGCAGTCTCCCCCGATCACGCCATTCGGGCCGCCGCAACCCTCCGACCAGCGCAACGACCTGCGCAGCCGTGGTTCAATCCTGCCCGGGGATTGGTCAGTGACTCACGACCTCAAAGAGCGCACCACCACCGCTTATTGGCACGGCCAGTCGGAAGAGTGGTATCCCTGGGGCAAAGAGACCGACTACGAGAATTTGACATATACTGCAGACGATAATCACCCTGAAACCAGCGCTGTACAAGGCGAGGCCCGGACGATTCTCCAACTGAAGGGACGGGTACTGATCTGGCAGGGTCATTTGTCGGTGACCACCGACCAAAAGAATTTCTACTACAAGTACACGCGCGAACTGCTGAAAGACGGCCAGATGGTCAAGGACAAGACTTGGAAAGAGACAATCCCCAGGGACCATCAGTGAACTAAGAATCCGTTGCCGCTCCTACTCCAACCCTCAGATCCGCCGCCAGCAGACGATGGAACAAATGCTCGCCCGCCTCTCGCCGCACCGAAAGCCGGCCCGCGCCATACGCCCGCGATTTCAGCCCGCGCTGCACCGCTTCGCAAATTCCAAGGTCTTCTTCTTGGACCCGAGCACCGACGGCCACGCTTTGTTGGTTGTATTCGCGAGCCGCCTCGCTTACGTCGGCAAAATAGAAATCGAAAATCACCTGGCAATGGTCAACATCAACCGGCAGCACCAGATTGGTGTCCATATAGCCTTCATAGCAGTTGATCATCAGGTTGGGATATTGCCAGAAATACCAGGCACGGTCGCCCTTGCGGGTCGCACCGGTCGCTTTATCTTCGTCAGAAGCCACCATGGGGCTCGACTGCAAGCAATACCGGTCTTCGTTTTCGATGGTGTATTCCTTGTAGTCGAGAACCGAGTTCAGGCCCTTGTGCAAATGCGGAACGTGGTATCCGCCGTCGAGATAGTTATCCACGAAAACTTTCCAGTTGCAGGCGATGTCATAACTCCGGGTGTCGAAGTAGTGCAGTTTGCTCACCGCCAATCCAGCCACCCGTTTGACCAAGCCACCGAGAAAGTCGCGCAACGACGGAGCGTTCAAATCCAAATTCACAAATACAAATTTCTCCCAGACTTCCGCCCGCGCCGGCAACAAGCCGTTTTGTTGCCGCTCGAAGCCAAGCACTCCGTCGAACTCCGGCATGCCTTTTAGTGAGCCATCCAGCCCATAATTCCAGCCGTGATAAGGACAATGCAAAATCGACGCCTGTCCGCAAGACTCGGTAACCACCGCCGCCGCATGATGACGGCAAACGTTGTACATCGCCCGCAAAATGTGATCGTTGCCGCGCACTACTACAATCGGCTCCCCGGCAATCGTGGTGGTAATGAACTGGCCCGGCTTCTCTACTTGCTCTACCCGCCCCACCATTTGCCAGGAATTGCTGAAAACCGTTTTCGCTTCCAGTTCTGCAATGCGCGGGTCCACAAACCAGGGCGCAGGAATAGTTGAAGCTTCGGCGAGCGGAGCCTTCTCGTTATAAATTGCGAGAATGTCTTTCACGGAGCACATGCCGGCAATTTTCCTAGCGGCTCGCGCCGATGGCTCGCTTCAGCACGTCCAAAAATTGCGTGATGCGCGCTTCCTTCTTCTCCGCCGGCCCCCCCTGTCGCCGAAACAGTCCTGGATCCAGTTCCTCGGTCAAAAGCGCATCCTGAAAGCGTTCCATGGTCCAGTCCAGAATTGAAACGATCATCTCCTGGTCAAGATCGCCGCGCACTTCTCCGCGCTCCAGGCCGAAGCGCACGAACGCCACCGTGCCATATGGGTCCTCAGCGACCAGGAATCGATTGATTTCACGTTTCAGGCCGAGATTCGTCCCGTAGTTGCCCAACAGCGAAACCCGATACGGAATCCAGTCCTCATGCAGCAGGTGCTCGGTGCGGGCCAGCCAGTAGCGAAGCACTTCGAAGAACCCATGATCGCAGACCTCGGGCGGAGCATCAAGATAACGCGGGAACGAGCGCACCGCCTTTTTATAAGCCTCAAAGAACAGACCGTCCTTGCTGCCGAAATGCTGAAAAATCGAGCCCTTGGCGATGCCCAGCATCGTGGCCAAATCGCCGACGCGGGCAGCGTCATAACCCTGCTCCGCAAAGTGGCGCATAGCGGCCTCCACGATCCGGGTTCGCTTACCCTCCGAACGTGGCCGGGCCGGAAGGTGCCGATAGCGGGGGGGAGAAACAACACTGCTACCAATTGCGCTCATAGTTTGACCTCAAGTCATGGAACTCTAATAGAAAAGCTCGCCGATTTCAATTCTGTTTTTTCTCGCTTCTCGGTAATGTAGCCTACTTCGTGACCTGCTGCCTTGACTGCGGGTCAGCACAGATAATCATGGCGACAGCAGCCTCCAAGTCGTACGACGCTATCGTGGTCGGTGCTGGCCACAACGGCCTGACCGCAGCCGCGTATCTTGCGCGTGCCGGGCTTACTACGCTGGTGCTTGAACGCCGCGAAATCGTTGGCGGATGTTGTGTGACCGAAGAAATCGCGCCCGGGTGCCGCGTCTCGACCACTTCCTATATCGCCAGCATGCTGCGGCCTGAGGTGATTCGGGATTTGAAACTCGCCGACTACGGCCTGCGCATGATTCCCTGCGATCCCGCGATTCAGGTTCCGTTTCCCGACGGTCAGGTCGTGCCCTGGTGGGTGGATCGCGACCGCGCGAAAGCGGAATTCAGCAAGCTCTCGGCCAAAGACGCCGAGACCTTCGTCCGGGTGGACGACCAACTCAAGAAGCTGGCGCGCTATTTGCAGCCGTTTTTCCTCGAGCCACCGCCGGAAATCGATACCACGAGCGTGAGCGGATGGATGAACCTTTTCCGCGTAGGCAAGCGTTTCCGCGGAATTTCCAGTAGCGAAATCTCAGAGCTCGTTTCATTCCTCACCGGCAGCCTGGGCGAATTTCTCGACAATCATTACGAATCGGAAAAGATGAAGACCGTGTTTCTTGCCAACAACGTCTATGGCAAGCATGGCGGTCCTTACCAGCCGGGCAGCGCCATCGGTCTGCTTTTTCATCTGCTGAGCGGCGGGGAACACGAGTTGCAGGGCTTCTACGGACACGTCATCGGCGGCATGGGATCGATCACTCAAGCCCTCGCGGCCTCGGGCCGAAAGCTTGGAGTCGAGATTCGCACTTCCGCGCCCGTCGCTCAGATCGACGTGCGCAATGGCCGGGTGTGGGGTGTAATTCTGGAAGATGGCACGGAAATTCGTTCGCGCATCGTGCTCTCAAACGCCGATCCCAAACGCACATTCTTGAAGATGGTTGCATCGAGTGAATTGCCGAACGACTTTCTACAATCGGTTCGCGGCATCAAGATGGACGGCCCCTGCGCCAAGGTAAATCTGGTTCTGGCAGAGGAGCCCCGCTTCACCGGAACTCCGGCCAACGCCACTCCTCTGGAACGAACTTTCTTCACTCTGGTTCCTTCTCTTGCGTTCGCCGAACGTTGCTACGACATCGCCAAATTCGGAGACGTTCCCGAAGAACTTTGGGTAGATTGCGTGGTCTCATCGAACGCCGACGATTCGCTGGCGCCCAAGGACAAACACATCCTGACCTGCTTCGTGCAATACGTTCCCTACCATCTGCGCGAAGGCACCTGGGACGAGAAACGGGAACTGCTCGGTGATCGCGTGGTCAGGAAAATTGCCGAGTACGCGCCGAACGTTCCCAGCGCGATTATCGCCCGCCAGGTGCTGACGCCACTCGATCTCGAGCGCACCTACGGCCTGACCGAAGGCAATATCTTCCATGGCGACCTGCGTCTGGAGCAACTTTTCTTCATGCGTCCGGTGCCGGGGTGGTCGCAGTACCGCACGCCCATCGCCGGTCTCTATCTGTGCGGCGCGGGCACGCATCCCGGCGGAGGGGTGACCGGAGCGCCCGGTCACAATGCTGCCCATCAAGTTTTGCGCGACCGGAAGAGCGGACGTCTGAATTCAGCCTAGATTTTCTCTTCATGCTCCAGAACCAGGGGACTGCGGGCCTCACATCAATCTAACCTTGCTAATCAACGTGCGCCCTTAGTTGTCGCTATAATTGACAAAACATGAAAGTCCGCATTGCCCTGCTCCTGATTGGCGCTTCGATTGTGCTGGCAGCCTCAGCCCGCACTCAAAATGCACCTTCGACTGACCTACCTTCTGCACCCTCGTCCTCTCAGCAGACAACCCAGCCTTCAAAACCGGCCGCGCCACCCAGCCAGGCCGCAACCGCAGAACAGCAAACTCAGCCAGCCGGCGCACAGCCGCCGGGCGCACAGCCGCCAGCCAACACGCCCCCGGATGACAGCGTCGCCACCATCGTCAAGCGCGTCAACGAAGTGAACGTAGTGTTCACGGTAACCGACAGGCACGGTCGCTACGTGAAGGACCTCAAGAGAAATGATTTCAAGATCCTCGACGACGGCAAACCCGTTCTCGAGATCCGCAGCTTCCGCGCGGAAACCGACCTACCCCTCGAAGCCGGCCTCTTGATCGATGCCAGCAACTCCATCCGCGACCGCTTCAAATTCGAGCAGGAAGCTGCCATTGAGTTCCTCAACGACATTTTGCGGCGGAATTACGACCGCGCCTTCGTGGTCGGATTCGACGTTACGCCCGAAGTCACCCAGGATTTCACCGACGACACGGAGGCACTTTCAGTAGGAATTCGCTCCCTGCGGCCGGGCGGTGGCACAGCCCTGTTTGATGCTTTGTACTTTGCCTGCCGGGATAAACTGCTGAAGGCTTCTCCCAATGGTGCCGTCCGCCGAGTAATCATCCTGCTGAGCGATGGCGATGACAACCAGAGCCACGTAACTCGCGAGGAAGCCATCGACATGGCGGAGCGCGCCGGGGTCGTGGTTTACACCATCAGCACCAACCTCATGGGCGGTGGTAAACACGGCGACAAGGTGTTGGAGCGCATTGCCGACGCCACCGGCGGCCGCTCCTATGTTCCCTTCCAGCTCACAGAGGTCGCCAACGCTTTTGCCGCCATTCAGGAAGAGCTACGCAGCCAATACGCCATCTCCTACAAACCTGCCGATTTTCAGCCCGACGGCCGCTACCGCACCATAGAAATCTCGACCAAGCAGAAGGGTCTTCACGTTCGCAGCCGACGCGGCTATTACGCGCCCACGCAATAGAGAATTCTCATCGGGGAAGTGGTGCGAGGACTCCCATGCTGAAAACCGACCACCAGCTTTAATCGGCTCGCGGCACCGCGTAATATCCAGCCCGCGACTGGATCTTATAATTCTTGTCGTTCGCTCGAATTTCGATTTTCCGGAAGCTCCCGTCCAGCTTGCCGTTGGTCGGGGTGTAGCCAATGCTGTACTGGCTGCGTAGTTCGCGGGCGATCTGGTCAAAGCCCTCTTTGAGTTTGTCGAACTTGTTTCCCACCTCAATGACTCTCCCGCCAGTTTCCTTGGTGAGCTTATTCATTTCTCCACTGCCGAACCCCATCCACGCCCCACCGCGGTCCGCGATCAAAAGCACGTAACAGATGGCATCCGACTTTTGCGCCGCTTCAATCGCATCCTGGATCTTCAGCTTGCTGCCTTCATCCTCTCCATCGGTGAGCAGGATCATGGCTTTCCTGCCCACTTGCTGTGCCAGTTCATCATGGGCCGCTAAGTACACGGCGTCGTACAACATGGTGCAGCAGCCGTGATTGAGGGTCGGCACCGGTCCACCTCCCAAATCGGTCATGCCTCCTCCGCCACCAATCTTCGCCCCATTCATCGCCCTCTTCAGGAGGCGAGTGGAACTAGTGAAATCCTGCAACAGGTCCACATCGGAATCGAAGCCAATCACAAATGCCAAATCTTTCTCACGCAGAATCTCATCCAAGAATTGCCCCCCCACCGTTTTCTCCATATCGAGCACTCGCGCCTGACTGGGACTGGTGTCAAACAAAATGCCGAGTGTCAGCGGCAGGTTCGATTCAGCGGCAAAATACTTGATGGTTTGCGGTTTGCCGTCTTCCGAAACCTGAAACTCGTCCTTGGTCAGGTTTGGAATCAGCGCCCCTTTCTTGTCCTTTACGTTGAAGAACAGTTGCACCACATTGACATTGACCTTTAAAGTCTCAGTGGATTGGTCCGCATCTGGGGTGGGTTGCGGGGACTGCGTCTGCTGGGCATGAGCGGCAATCGCTGCGCCGGCCAGGATCGACAAAAGTGCAACACCTAAGGTCAAAAGTCTATGGATTTTTCGCATCAAGATATTCTCGGACCAGTTTTGTTAGTCTATCCCTGAACGGTTAGATGCAACAAACCGCCGGGTTCAGCATTCTCAACAGACGATGCCGAAGAGCGGAGGCATAGGTGTGGGACAAATGACGGCCATGCAACGAACGGCGACCTGGCTGGTAATCCTATTGTTCCTTTTGGCCTTGGCTCCAGCGATGGCCCAGCAGCAGCCAGACCAGATTCCGGACGCGCCATCGGCTGTACAGCCGCCCCCTCCCGCTCCTGTTGCTCCTGCGCCTGCAACCCAGCCCGCCCACGAAAGCGCCCCGCCGAACCAGGCCCCGCCGGAAAGTGCACCACCCGGCCCTCCGCCTCCAATGAAGATCACCACTGTCCCTGCCGGCAGTGTCCCCAAACCTAAACCGTCGGGTCAGGACGAACTCTTCAAGCTACGGGTCAATGTGAATCAGGTGGTAGTGCCGGTGCGGGTCACCGACGAATCGGGTCACTTGGTGAGCGGATTGCTCTCGACGGATTTTTTCGTCTATGAAGACGGCAAGAAACAGCGATTGAATTTTTTTACCAGCGATCCTTTTGCCCTGTCGGTCGCCGTGGTTTTTGATCTCGGCATGTCAGACATCAATGTACAGAAAGGTGAATGACACCTTTGCCGCCCTGACCGGTGCATTCGCCGGATTCGACGAAATCGCCATTTACACCTACAGTACGAGCGTCTCACAATTGGCTGACTTCAGCGCCGTGGGCCGCAGGCTGGAAGGGGTCTTGAATGGTCTGAAGACGAAACATGGAGAGGTTCCGGGAGTCCCGGTCACCAGTGGCCCACTGGGCCCTCAGGGGCCGTCGGTCAACGGCATTCCGATCGATTCCCCCGTTACCCCGGTCAGCACGCCGTCGAAACAGGCCCACGTATTAAATGACGCCATTCTGCTGGCCGCGCGGGACCTGGGGAAGCGGCCCAAGGATCGCCGCAAAATTATCTTTGTGATCAGCGACGGCCGCGAATATCGCAGCGACGCCAGCTACAGCACGGTTTTGCAGGTGCTGCTTTCCAATGAAATTCTGGTGTACGGCATTAACGTGGGAAGCTCCGCCATTCCCGGTTACGGCAAGCTGGAGAGATTGCACATCCCGGGCCAGGGCTACAGCAACATTTTGCCGAAGTACGCGAGCGCCACCGGCGGCGAGGTGGTCGCGGAATATTCACGCACGGCAATCGAAGACATCTATTCGCGGATCATTGGCGATGCCCGCAACCAATACACTCTGGGTTACGTGACGCGCGCTACTCCCAGCGACACCCGCCGCGAGATCGAAATCCGCGTGGACCGGCCCGGCTGCAAATCATCCGATCTACGCCCTTGTGTCGAGGTATTTGCCAAAGAAGGCTACTACCCGCTGCCGGCACGCTAACTGCCATGCGGCAATTCGCCGGAAAATGACTCCAGGCGGCCACTCCGATCGGCCAATGCTAATTTCGGCATTTTTGGCCCAAAATGGAGTATGCTTCTATCCTCTCAAGAGCAGAGGAAAGCTTTGCGAGGGCTTTAGCAGTGAGCAGCCGATTCAAACCCAGTAGTAGTCTAGGGTCCCTCACGGGCAAACTGGCTGCGATTTGTCTGATATGTCTTTGCGTGGCGTTCGCCCAGTCAGGGACCAACTCGGCCGCCTCGCAGCAGCAGTCTTCCAAGCCCACCTCCGAATCCGCCAGCGTGGACAAGAATCCCGCCGAAATCGCTTCGCATGAAGCTGCGGCTGCTTTCAAGGTAAATGTCAGGCTCGTCCTGGTGCGCGCCGTGGTTCGCGACCCCAAAGGCCGCGCGATTGGCACCCTGGGAAAAGACGACTTCCAGATCTACGACAACGGAAAGCTCCAGGTCATCAAACATTTTGCCGTGGAGCAGCCTGCGACTCCTCCGGCTTCAATAGAACCGGGAGCCACTACCTCCTCTGCGATTGCGACCGTTTCTCCCGCAACTCCTCCGCAAGTGCCCGATCGTTTCGTCATCTATCTATTTGACGATGTGCACTTGGCAAGTAAGTATTTGCTGCCGGCACGCACCGCCGCCGAACGGCACATCGCAACCCTCCGCCCTACTGATCGCGCCGCCGTTTTTACCACTTCCGGCCAAGGGAATCTCGACTTCACTGACGACCGCGCCAAGCTCCATGAAGCTCTGCTGCGCATCCAGCCCCGTGCCATCTTCAATGTAGGAGTGGCGCAATGTCCTTACATGACTTATTACATGGCGGACCAGATTGCGAATCTCCACGATAACCAGATGCTGAACGTAGCGGCGCAAGACGCGATGAACTGCCAGTTCGCTCAGTCAGACGGCTACTAACGTTCAGACTGCTGCAGCCGCAGAGCAAGCGGCAATGCAACAGGCCCAGTCCGCCGCCCAACAGGCGCTGAGTCTGGGAGATGCCGAAAGCCGCTTGGTGTTGGGAGCTCTGAAAGACACCGTCAGAAGGATCTCCGTGACCCCCGGACAGCGCACGCTTGTGCTGATTTCTCCCGGTTTCATAACCCCGCAGTTGGGCGACAAGGTCGATGAGATTATCGAAAAAGCGGTGCGCAGCAACGTCACCATCAACGTGCTCGATGCGCGCGGCCTCTACGCCATCGACATAATGGACGAAATGAGCCAGCAAGGCGGCTTCAATGCTCTCCTGGCGCAGCAGGAATATCTGTACGCAACCTCCAGTGAATCCTCCAACCAGCTGGTGTTGGGAGAACTGGCCGACGCCACCGGTGGTACTTATTTCCATAACAACAACGACCTCGACGAAGGCTTTCGCCGCGTGGCCTCGGCCCCGGAGTATTCCTACGTCCTCGGGTTCTCGCCCCAGAACCTGAAACTCGACGGCCGTTATCACAAGCTGAAAGTCGTCCTCCGGGATCCGCAGGAATTTACCCTCCAGGCACGCCGGGGTTACTATGCGCCCAAACACGTCGCCGATCCTGCTGAGGAGGATAAACAGGAAATCGAAGAGGCGCTTTTCTCCCAGGACGAATTGCACGATATTCCCATCGAACTGCACACGCAGTTTTTCAAGTCCAGCGACGACAGCGCCAAACTTACCGTCGTCGCCCATGTCGACGTAAAAGGCCTGCATTTTCGCAAAGTGGACGGACGCAATCGCGACGACCTCACCATAGTCTCAGCCCTGTTCAACCGCAACGGTGACTTCATTGAGGGAACCAAGAAGATTCTGGAAATGCGGCTGAAAGACGACACCCTGGAGCACAAGCTGGGATCTGGCATTAACATGCGGACGAGTTTTGATGTGAAGCCGGGCGACTATCTCGTCCGGCTGGTGGTGCGCGACACTGAAGACCGGCTGATGTCCGCCAAGAGCGGCGCAGTGGAGATTCCGTAATAAAAGCGAGGTCAAATATGCGATTTCAAGGGGCGTGGTTCTTCACAACGATGTTGGCAACCGCTTCACTCTTCTCGGCGGCCGCAGCCCAGCAGCAGAGCGCCGAGGCCGCCGCGCCTGCGGTTCCCACCATCAAGGTCGAGACTCGCGAAGTCCTGGTGGATACCGTGGTGACCGATAAGCATGGCAACTATGTGCGCGATCTCGCCATGCGAGACTTCAAAGTTTGGGAAGACGATAAAGAACAGACCATCACGAGTTTCTCGTTTGAGGACGATGCGGCCTCGCCCACACGGGCGCAAAAGCAGTATCTGGTCCTGTTCTTCGATAACTCCACCCTGGACGCCTCCGATCAGGCCCGCGCCCGCAAAGCCGCGGCCGATTTCATCGACGCCAACGCCGGTCCCAACCGCCTGATAGCCGTGGTCGATTTCGGCGGCACCGTGCATGTTTCCCAGAACTTTACCGCGGACGTCGAGCGGCTAAAACAGGTCGTCGCCACCGTTAAAGGTTCTGCGGTCGCTCCCAACGCTCCTCCGCCCGTACAGGTCGCATCGCTTGGTATGCCGGCCTTGCCGGCTGGCGCCCCTTCCCTGAGCAACGCTGAAGCCGATTTCGGTTCGCGCAGCGTTTTACTCGCGTTACGCAGCCTGGCCAAGAATCTCATGACCGTCCCGGGACGCAAAACCCTGGTCATGCTGACCGCCGGCTTCACCATGAACAGCGAACTGCAATCCGAGTTGACCGCAACCATCGATGCCTGCAATAAAGCCAACGTCGCGGTTTATCCCATCGACGTTCGTGGTTTGGAGGGGCCGGCACTCGGCCAGTTGGCCACACCACGCGACTCTGGATCGGCCATCGCCCGCGGGCCAGGTTCGGGTCACTTGGTGTTCACCACCTTTAACCCTGATGCGGCGGTGAAGCCTGGGCTGCTGTTCGTTCAACACGGCGGAGGCGGCGGTCATGGAGGTGTCGGTGGTGGCGGCGGCGGGGTCGGCGGCGGCGGCGGTGGCCATGGAGGTGCACCCGGCGGCGGTGGCGGCACACGTGGAGGTACACCGGGTGGTGTGGGGAGCCGGGGCACTACCAGCGCTGCAAGCCCCAACGCGGCCATGTCCAATTATTACAACCAGAACTACCAGCCGCGCGACATCGTTCCACAATTTCCCGAGAGCGCAACCACCAATCAGCAGGTGCTCTATCAGCTCGCCGATGGAACCGGCGGGTTCGTGATCCTCAATACCAACGACTTACTCGCTGGCCTACAAAAGATCGCGAAAGATCAATCGCAGTACTACGTTCTCGGCTATAAACCTTCCGATGCTGCCGAAGGCAGCTGTCACACCCTGAAGGTCAAGGTAACGCTTGGCGGCACCATCGTCCGCTCCCGCAGCGGATACTGCCGTGTCAAGCCACAGGATTCGCTGGCCGGAAGCGCCATCGAAAAGGACCTGGAGAGCCGTGTGACCGGAGAAATGGCTGGCAACGTTATCGCCACCATGCAAACGCCTTTTTTCTACACTTCGACGGATACCGCCCGCGTTGACCTGGTCATCGATATTCCGACCAACGCGCTGAAGTTCGAAAAGGTAAAAGGCAAGGAGCATTCGTCGGTCAACGTTCTCGGGCTGGCCTACAAGCCCGACGGCAGCATCGCCGCTCGCTTCAGCGACACCGTCGACCTCGACTTCGAAGACAAAAAAGAACTGAAGGAGTTTCAATCCCATCCCTTCCATTACGAGAATCAGTTCGAAGTGGCCTCCGGCACTTACAACCTGAAGATAGCGTTCAGCTCTGGCAATGAAAGTTTCGGCAAGCTTCAGGAGTCGCTGGTGATCGGCCCCTACACCGGCAAGCAATTCACCCTGAGCGCGCTGGCGCTGAGCAATCGACTGCATCGCGTCTCCGATATGGGCACCGAACTGGACGCCGAACTGCTCGAGGACAAGCAGCCGCTGGTCGCGCAGGGGATGGAGATCACTCCCTCCGCCTCCAATCGCTTCAAACCCACTGACACTGCCGCGGTTTATGTGGAAGTGTATGAGCCGCTGCTCGCCGGTCCTAATCCGCCCAAGCTCGGCCTCGAACTGAAAGTCGTGGACCTCAAGACGGGAGCGCAAAAGATTGACGCGGGTTTCACCAATACCGCGCCCGACATCAGTCCCGGCAATCCCGTGGTTCCGCTGGGGATGCGGCTGCCCGTGAACTCGCTTCCCGCAGGCTCGTACCGGGTCGAAGTCACAGCTCTCGATTCCGCCGGCAATTCGACGAAGACCAGCACGGCCGATTTTCAGGTGGAGTAGACGGAAACGCGGGGACAGGAAGCTGTGAAAAAATTGTCTTTGGGGCGGAGGGGAGGCGGACACCGGTTCCTTGAAGTGCTTGGGCTTCCGGCATCACTGGCGTCCCCAGGCTTGCTGGCTCGGCACGTTGAGGCTCCTACGCTGGCTGTACCTGCACTGTCCGCTTTAGGCCGAACCATCTCGTCAGGTTGTAACTTAGGCAAGCCCAAGTCGCTTCCATGGCCACTTTCAAGCGGCCTCGACAGCGGAACTGCCGCAGGCCGCAGCGCTCTTTGATCCAGGCGTGCGGGAACTCGGCGATCTGCGAGCGTCGTGCGTAGATTTTTCTTGCTTCTTCCGTGGCCATCTTCTGTTTGAACGCGATCGTCGCCGATGGTTCTTCGAGGCGCGTGATCGAGCGCCGCCACTCTGGCCGCGCATGTTGAGGCGCGCACTTATCGCGCAGCGGACAGTTAGGGCATGCCTTCTTCGGTGCGCGGTAAACGTGGGTGCGAACTCCGTGGTCACGATTCATGAGCGCGTGGTGGGTGAGCGTTTGTCCGGCCGGACAGGTAAACCGGTCCTGCGCGGCATCGTAAGGAAACGCGCTGGCCAGGAACTCCGAGGTCCGGCCCTGCGCATCCCGCTCCACCGCCCGCCAACTGTCCTGCCAAGACCCATAGAAGTCCACTCCCTGATCGGCGGCCGCCCGCACCGAAGCGTGATTGGTGTAGTCGCCGTCGGCCACGAGCTGTTTGGGCTTGCGTCCCAGCGTGGTTGCGCAACGTTCCAGTGCCGGCTTCATCTGCCGGTAGTCGATGGCATCGGTCGTCGCCTCGACGTTCACCACGATTCCGTGTTGCGTGTCGGTAAGCAGTTGCAGGTTGTAACTGGGGACGATGCCACCTTCGCCGTTGCGCATCACGTGCGCCTCGGGATCGCTGCTGGAGGCGCAGGCCACGAACCGGTCGCGCTCGTGTTTCTTCGCCTGCTGCAAGCGCTCGACTTCGCGCACCGCCGCTTCCAGCCGACTGACTCGTTGCCGTGCGGCACGTCGTTGCGCTGCTACCCGCCGGCTCGCGCTCTTTTCTTCTTCTTCCGCCTGCGCGTTCAGCCAGCGCACCTGCTCGCGCGCCAACTCCAGGTGCGCCGCCAGCTTTTCTTTGCGCCGGAAGCTGTTGCCGCCCGCGTTCGCCTTGATCTTCGTCCCGTCCAATGTTACCCGTTCCAGCGTGACCAGCCCCTCGGCGCTCATCATGCCCAGCACCTGCACGAACAGATCGTCCAGCGCCGCTTTATGCTCCGATCGGAAGCCGGACAGCGTCCGATGGCTGATCGTCTGCAACCCGCATAGCCACAGGCAGCCCGGCTCGTGCTCGCACTGTCGCGCCAACTCACGCGCCGAACTCACACCACGGCTGTAGGCATAAATCCACAGGCTGATCAACAACTGCGGGTCGGTGTGCTCTCGCCCGGCACGCCCTTCCACCGCTCCGATCTGCGCGTGATAGAGGCTCAGGTCCAGGCGGCCGATCAGCTGCCAGATCAGGCGTGCGCTATGATCTTGCTCGATGAGCTGTTCGACATCGATGCTGCGCAGCACCAGTTGTTGTCGGTTGATCGAGGCAAGTCGCGGTTCAGAGGCTACGTGGTCGCTCACATCCGCAGTCTACCCAGGCTGGCTAATTTCGCAATGGCTTTGTTGGCTCGGAAGGCGATTTCTTCACAGCTTCCTGTCCCCAGGTTTTCCCAATGCACGGTCGACGGATGCTGACCAGGGGCTTGCAAAGCGTCGTGTTGTTCGTCGTCCTCGCGGCTTTGGTTTTGGTCGCGGCCAAGACGCAGAGTCAGAGTGGGCCTACGGGCTCCATCGAAGGGGTTGTGCTCGACCTCCAGGGGCAGCCCGTCGCAGGTGCGACCGTATTTGTCGGCACAATGCTAAGGGGTCCTTTTACAAAAACGGGCAGTGAAAGAAAGTTCGTATTAGCAGACGTGCCCGCAGGAACGGCAGGTCTCAATGCCTTCAAAGAAGCCGACGGATACCCTTACAACATGTCTTCCTTCTTCATCGTACCGGGGGAAATCATGCCAAAGGTCGATGTTATTGCCGGGGGTGTTGTGAAGAATGTGACTGTCCAACTCGGAGCCAAAGCCGCGTGCCTCAAACTCGATGTTACAGGTGAGAGCGGCACTCCCATCAGCGCATACCTTTCGTTCTCAAGGCCAGATTTAGGGCGTTTCGGAGACTACAGAACCAGTATGCCTGCGAGTAAGTCGGTGATGGTTCCACCGGTGCCTTTCCGGCTGGCGGTTGAGTCCAACAGATACGAAGCGTGGCATTATATTGGCGAAAAGGGCGATTTGGTCGTCCTCAAGTCGAGCGAGACATTAAGTCTTCATGTTCAATTGAAGAAGGCTCACTAGGAACGCACATCCTAAGGCCGGCCCAGCCTTTCGCCTTCTTCTTGAAGCCTCGGACCGTCGTGGACAGACGAACAGAGCACCAAGGCAACCTGCGGACGTGGGGTAGCTGCGAATGAAAGCGATCGTCACATTCTTGCTGGCAGTTTTTTCCGTTCTTTCGCTGCCCGACCTCGCTCATGCCACTCCCTCAGCTAGGGCCAACGTCGTCCTGCAATGGGACAGCGTTGCCCTGCAAGGAATTCGCGACTCCAAACTCGGAGCTCCCGTTGTGGCACGCGCACTCGCTATTGTTCACACGTGCATGTACGATGCGTGGTCCGCCTACGATGAAAAGGCCGTCGGCACTCAACTCCAAGGCATCCTGCGCCGTCCGGCTGTGGAACGCACCGAAGCCAACAAAGAGAAAGCTATTAGTTACGCAGCCTACCGCGCGCTGATGGACGTGCTTTCTGTTGATGCGGATTCCGTCTATATCCCGTTGATGAAGCAACTCGCCTTCGATCCCAATGACAACTCCACCGACATCGAAACACCCGCCGGAATCGGGAATGTCGCCTGCGCCGCTGTCCTCGAATTCCGCCATCACGACAAGTCCAACCAGCTAGGCGACCTCGCTCAAGGCCCTTACTCTGACTGGACCGGTTACGTCGCCGTGAATCGGCCAAGCTCAGTTCCGGTGCAAGCTCCAGCTTCCGATCCGAACCACTGGCAGCCACTCACCTACGTGAATTCCACCGGAGACTTAGTAACGCAGCGGTTTTCCGGCGCGCAATGGGGTGAGGTGACACCGTTCGCCCTGTCCAAAGGCGATGAGTTCCGTTCGCTGCTGCAACCGTTCGGCCCCGCGGTTTATGGCTCAGCGGAATATCAACAGCAGGCGGAAGAGCTAGTTGCGATCAGCGCCGGACTTACCGACCGCGAAAAGATGATCTCAGAATACTGGTCCGACGGCCCGAATTCAGAACAACCGCCCGGCCATTGGGCGCTGTTCGCGCAATGGGTTTCGGCGCGAGATCATCACACGGTTGACGACGATGTCAAAATGTTCTTCGCCCTGACCAATGCCATTCTCGATGCCGGCATCGCCGCCTGGGACGCCAAACGTACATACGATTCGGTTCGTCCGGTCACCGCCATTTCGCTGTTGTTCCATGGTAAGAAGATCCGTGCCTGGGGTGGGCCAGGAAAAGGCACCGTCGAAATGGATGGGTCGCAATGGATTCCATATCAGGCCTCTACTTTCCCTACTCCACCGTTCCCAGAGTTCGTCTCTGGCCACAGCACCTACAGCGCCGCAGCTGCGCAAATTTTCGTGCTCTGGATAGGAAGCGATCATTTCGGAGACTTGGTAACCCTGGCGCCCGGCAATTCGAAGATTGAGCCCGGAGTCACACCCGCCCAGCCGGTCGTTCTTACGTGGAGCACATTCGCCGATGCCGCCGACGAAGCCGGCCTGTCCCGCCGCTACGGAGGAATTCACTTCAAGGCGGCCGATCTCGCCGGGCGGGTCCTAGGCCGCGCAGTCGCTGCCAAGGCGTGGGCTAAGGCTCAAAGCTACTTTGACGGAACCGCCGCCCCACCTTCTGGCACTCACTAGCCCCGTCCTTGCACCAAGGTAACTTCCCCACTTCCTTCCTTGTTCTGAGCATATTGCCCTTGTGGTACTCTCGAAACTACTCCGTATTATTAGGATTTGAGTGGGCGAACCGTGGCCTTGGTGTCTCCGAACCGCAAGCCGGGAATCCACATCGCGTGGAAGACAGTCACCTACCGCAGCGTGCTGCTGCTGGTATTGCTGGGACTGCTTGTGTTTTTTCTGGGCATGCGCCTGACTTTTCCTCAATTTACCGACAACCAACTCAAAGCCGTAGACAGCTTAGGCATGCGCGCACTCGAGGCTGTAGCCGGTGCCGCGCCCGCGAAATCCGGGGCCCTCAACTCGCAGCAAGCGCACTTCACCGCCCTCGATGGAACCGTGCGCGTGAAGAGGGCGAACTCCAGCAGTTGGGTCACCGCCGATTACAGCTTGCCGCTCGATAAAGGCGACATCGTGCAGACCAGTTCCGAGGGCATGGCCAAGATCGTCTTCGACGATGGCACCAACTACACCGTGAAACAGGATTCCCTGATCGTCATCGAAGAGAACTCCACCAACGACCAGCAGCAAACCAGCGTCGCCGTCGCGGTCAGCACCGGAACCGTCGATCTCGCCACCGCCACCTATTCGCAAGGTTCCAAATCGCAGGTGATCGTCGCCGGCGCAACCGCGTCACTCGCGCCCGAAAGCTCCGCCATGGTGCACAACGATCCCAAGGGCGATCAGCACGAAATTTTGGTCAAGAAAGGTGCCGGGAGACATCGAGCGCAACGGCGAAACCGTTCGCTTGGCGGATTGGGAGAAAGTCAATTTTCATGACCAGTCTGCTCACATGGAGAAGGGAAAAGAAATTGGCCCGCCCACGCCCATTTCGCCTGCGAACATGATGCCGATTTTTGTTTCCAAAGAGCCGAAGCCGGTCGAGTTCTCATGGACGCCCATGGCCAACGCCAAGGGATACCGGCTGCGCATTTCCAAGAATCCTTATTTTTCTTCGACCATCGTCGATCGCACGGTGAAAACCGCCGACGTGATGGTTTCGGGCCTGGGACAAGGCGCCTACTACTGGTTAGTGCTGTCCGAGGATGCCGCTGGAAAAGAATCGGTGGAAAGCGAGAAGAACCGGTTTACCATCATTCCTAAAGGACCGGACAGCGAGTCCATCACTCTCGATATCGACCCTTTCATTCAGCACGGACACGTGATTGAAATGACGGGCAAAACCGAAGTCGGCGCGCGGGTGATGGTAAACGGCCGTGAAGTGCCGGTAGTCGGCGCGGACGGCGGCTTCCATTACTTCACACCACCCCTGCCGGCTGGAGAGAGTGCCATCACCATCACCGCGCAGGACTCCAAGGGCGGAGTGAATACATTGCAGAAGAAAGTGGTGATTCAATGAGTGGCTTGGGGTGGGAGGTCGGCCTCTTGAGGGCAAGAACTTTGGTACCGGGCAGAGAACTGGCAATCTCCCATAGAATAAAGATAGATTTCCAGTCACGAAGGTCGCTGTGCAAAATTTGGTAGAGATCCAGTCGTTAGAGATCTAAACAGAGAGAGAACAGTTTCGCGTATGTCATCGAACGGCTTTCATTCCAGTCCGTCGCACATTCATAATCTGCGGTCGCTGTTCAGCATTTTCTCCAGCGACCTCGCCATCGACTTGGGCACCGCCAACACGCTGGTGTACGCGCGCGGCAAAGGCATCGTGGTCAATGAGCCTTCCATCGTCGCCATCAACAAGAATACCGGCGAAGTGGAAGCCGTGGGCAAAGAAGCCAAGGAAATGCTGGGCCGCACGCCGGGAAACATTGTCGCCATCAAACCCATGAAAGACGGCGTCATCGCCGATTTCAAAGTGACCGAGAAGATGCTGAACTATTTCATCCAGAAGGCGCACAACCGCAAGATGCTGGTGCATCCGCGCATCGTGATCGGCGTGCCTTCGGAAATTACCCAGGTGGAAAAGCGCGCGGTCATGGATTCCGCTTATCGCGCCAAGGCCAGCGAAGTGCATCTTGTGGAGCAGGCCATGGTGGCCGCTATCGGCGCGGGCCTGCCCATCACCGAACCCAGCGGCAACATGGTTGTCGATATCGGCGGCGGCACCACTGACATCGCCGTCATTTCTCTGAGCGGTATTGTCTACTCGCGTTCCGTGCGCATGGCCGGCAATCAGATGGATGAGGCCATCATGAACTACCTCAAGCGGAAATATAATCTGCTGGTCGGCGAACGCACCGCCGAGCAGATCAAGATGGAAATTGGTTCTGCTTACCCGCTCGATAAGCCCCTGACCATGGAAATCAAGGGCCGCAACCTGATTGAAGGCGTGCCCAAAACCATCACCGTCGATGACAGCGAAATTCGCGAAGCCCTGAGCGAATGCGTTTCCACCATCATGAACGCGATTCGCGTCGCCCTTGAGCGCACTCCGCCCGAACTTTCCGCCGACATCAGCGATCGCGGCATCGTGCTCACCGGCGGCGGCGCGTTGCTCAAGAATCTGGATAAGCGCATCCGCGAAGAAACCGGCTTGCCGGTTTCCATCGCCGACGATCCCCTGTGCAGCGTGGTGCTGGGCACGGGCAAGATGCTCAGCGATTTCAAGCTGCTGAGAAAAATCTCAATCGAATAGAAAAAGCGGATTCTAGTTTCTAGTTGCTCCTCTGGCTGCGATACACTCAAAGCGAAGTCCACGGTTTTCCAGAAACTAGAAACCGGAAGCTGGAAGCCTGAGCTAGAAACTGTCTCCATGGAATCGGTTCTCGGCCGCTATCGTAACCTCAGTATCCTGCTGGGGGTTTTATTTCTCCAGGTACTGGGCCTTGCCATCCAGGTCAAGCGCTCTACTGAAAACGAATCCACCCGGCTCATCCGCGTCTGGGCGGTCGATGCGGTAACTCCTTTCGAAAAAGGGATCGTGTGGGCGCAGAACGGCTCCAGCAACCTGTGGCATAACTATTTCTACCTGCGGGGAGTGCGCCAGGAAAACCGGGACCTCAGGCAGCAGATCCAGCGGATGGAAATCGAGCAGGTCCGCCTCAGTGAAGATGCCAACCAGGCCCGCCGCTTGCAGGCCCTCCTAGGTTTCAAGGAACAGTTCATCGCCAAGACCCTGGCCGCGCAGGTGATTGGTTCGAGCGGCAGCGAACAGTCGCGCATGGTTTATATCGATAAAGGCTCAAACGACGGACTCAAGCCCGATATGGCCGTCATCACCGGCGCCGGCGTCGTGGGCAAGACTTTGCGAGTATTCCAGAGCGTCTCACAGGTGCTGCTGGTCAATGACCAGACCAGCGGAGTCGGCGCGATTTTGGAGAAGTCCCGCCTGCAAGGCGTATTGCGCGGCACTCCCACAGGCGAAATTGTGCTGGAAAGAGTAATGTCTGACGAAGCCGTCCAGCCCGGTGATCGCGTGCTGACCAGCGGCGGCGATCAGATTTTCCCTAAAGGCTTGCCGGTCGGAATCGTCTCGAAAGTCTCACCCGGCCGCGATCTCTTTCTCAACATCCGCGTGAAACCCAGTGTTGATCTCAGCCGCCTTGAGGAAGTGCTGGTGATTACGCAAGAGGAAGAAAAGCAGCCGGCAGTGTCCGATGCGACCGCGCCCCAGCGCGCCGCCGATATTCTCGCCGAACGCCTGCCTTCCGTTCCGCCCAAGCCCGTGGTGGATCCCCACAAACTTCCGCTGGAAAAGCAAGGCCCAACCGCAGCCTCCAAACCCGGGGTGGGAACTGCAATTCCGGGCGCGGTGGCCCCGAAACCGGCTGGGGAGAAGCCGACCCACATTGTGAATGCTATTGCGACAAAGCAAAGCATTGGCACGCCGCCCGTTCCCGAAACTACCCCAAAGAAGAGAGCGCCCGCACCGGTAGTAACATCTCCGCATCCCTCAAACATCCCCGCCGGCAACTCTCCATCAACCGGTCCTGCTCAACCGCCCCAACCGGTAACTCCACCCGCGGCGTCGCAGGATACTCCTCACTAGCGTGCCCATTACCTACACATCGAATGAACAGGTTGAGGTTTACCGCTTCAATCCTGCCGCCGCCATTCTGATTCCCCTGGTCGCGCTTTTTCTACAGGCATTCATTCCCTTGCGCCTGCATTTCTTTTCCATCCTCGATCTGCCGCTGCTGGTCGTAATTTTCTTTGCAGTGGCGCGGCGCAGCCAGGTTTCCGGCATGCTCACCGGCGCCATCATCGGCCTGCTTCAGGACTCGCTGACCCACCAGCCCATCGGAATTTACGGCTTCGCCAAGACTTTCGTCGGCTACTGCGCGTCATCCCTCGGCGTCAAGCTGGACGTGGAGAACGCCGGCTCGCGCTTCCTTGTGACTCTCTTCTTCTATGTCGTTCATGAAGTCGTTTATTTTGCCGTCGCCCGCGGACTGGTCGGCCTGACTTTGCAATGGAGTTGGCCGCACGAACTCGGCGCCGCCCTGGCCAACGCCATCGTCGCCGTGCCGCTGTTCGCCCTGCTGGACAAGTTCAAGCAAAGAGCCTGAACTTAGCACCCCGAACCACGTAGGCCCAGACGCCCTCGTCTGGGCGGTTGAGTAAAGCTCAACAGGGTTTTCGCGGAACAATATCCAAATCAATCCCCGCACTGACCCACAACCACCGATAATCCCCCGCCCGCCCAACAATCCCCGCTCGCACAGGATTATTTACGACATATTCAATCTTCTCTCTGAGCCTTTCGGAACCCCGCAACACCCGGTCAAACGATTCTTCCTGCCAAACTCGTCCCCGCCGTCCCAGTTTTCGATTGATCAAATGTGACGACGCTCCTTTGATCGCCTTCGTGATCTCTGCCAATGAACAGGTGACCAAATTCGCTGCGAGAGGAGTAAAGATGAGGTGTGCATGATCCGGCATTACCGCAACGGCGTGAAGCTCAATCTTCACGTGATCCTCATGTAAGCACGATTGCAGAACTGTATCCTGTGCCCAATCTGGCAGAACCCACCTACGGTACGTGCAAAAGGTTAGAAAGTGAGGCTTACAATCGCGTTGAAGATGTGGAAGATTGCGTCGATAGAAAGCCTTGAGCATCATGAACCACGTAGGCGCAGACGCCCCCCATCTGGGCGGTTGAGCGAAGCTCAACGGTCTCTATTCTATCCCTCCGCCACCCTCCGTTCCCTCGATCAATTAACAAAATGAGGAGCGTCATTCCCGAACTGGCCCACGCCAAGCCGGGCAGACGAGGGCGTCTGCCCCTACGCAAACCTCGCCACACTCAAACACATAACCCCCACTCCCCGCCCCTGACGCCGCATTCGCCTGAAACGAGGTATAATTCCGGCGCGCCAGTTTAGCGGGTAACTCTTCCTAGATATTCCCAGGGCGATGTTCCACCAAGGAGACTTTTATGAAAACCCGAATCATTCGTTGCTGCATCGTTCTCATCGCGGGACTGGCTCTTACTTCAACCGCATTTGCGCAGTGGCCGTCGGACCCCATGCTCAATCTGGCGTTGGCCGACGGTCCCGGTGATCAGGTTCAAGCCAAGCTATTGCCCATGCCCAATGGCGACTGGTATCTGAGCTGGTTCGACAACCCTGGTCGCGGCTACGGCGTTTACGTGCAGGCCCTCGATCCCGGCGGCGTGCCCTTTGCCCCGCTCAATGGCCTGCCGGTGGCGAAGCTGGGGCTCAGTTCGACCGAGGATTACGGTCTCAGCGTCGACACCGCAGGCAACGGATTGGTCGCCTTCCTCGACGACCGCGAAGGTGACAACGAACAAGTCACCGCCGCCAAGATCAGCCCCTCCGGTCAGTTGCTCTGGGGACCCCTCGGCATACAGCTCACCAACGACGAGAACTCCAATAACGATCCCAAGATCGCCGGCACCAGCGATGGTGACGTGGTCGTCGGATGGTCCAGCAATAGTAACGTCGTGCTCCAGAAGCTCGATCCCAACGGCGTCCCTCTCTGGGGCAATGGCGTGGTGCTCAGCAATTCGACTACAAGTTACACCCTGGCCGACCTGCATGCCGCCGACAACGGATCGGTGATCCTGTCCTGGGTAAGCTCTGCGGGATTCAGTTCGCCGAAGACGCTGCTGGCAACCAAGCTTTCCGCCGCAGGCGGACCGCTCTGGGGAACGCAGCCTGTGACCATCTTTGACGGTGGGTCCTTGCAATTTGGCGAGTTCCCCTACTTCATTCTGGACGGCAGCGGCGGCGCGGTGTTTTCCTGGTACAGCAGCTCGCCGACCCTGCAAGTCTATGCGCAGCACATTCTCGCCAACGGCACAGAGGCCTTCCCGCACAACGGCTCCGTCGGGTCCAATAACGCCAATGACGTTCGCGTGTCGCCTTCGGTCGCATATCTCAAGAGCACGGGCGAAACCTTCTTGTTCTGGGAAGAACAAGACTCGTTGCAGGACATGGCCGGCGTCTCTGGACAGAAATTCGACAGCACCGGGACCCAGCAGTGGGGGTCGAATGGCCTGACCATCGTTCCCGTGGGCAACGATCAGCAACTATTCGTTCAGACGGTTCAAACCGGCACCGGCGCGCAAATCTTCTGGGTCGATGAGCCCAGTTTCGATTCCGATACCATGGACGCAGCGCGTCTCGACGGCTCCGGAAATCTCACTTGCCCGATTACGCCGATCTCCACCGTGGTTTCCGGCAAGTCGCGTCCCGCGGCCGGCATCGGCCCCTCCGGCTTGACTGCGGTAGTGTGGCAGGATGATCGCATTACTGGTGACGGCAACATCTACTTACAAAACGTGAACACCGACTGCTCGCTCGGCTATTTGCCGATTCAGTGCTCCCAACTGCGCGGCGCCTCGACCCAGTGCGTGAACGGCAATGTCGACGTCGATATCAAAATGAAAGACCTGAGTAACGACGGGAATTCACTTACTTTGCAAGTCAACGGCACCAATTACTCGGTACCCATCCACAAGCTGAACGCGAAGCTTTCGGTTCAGGGGCAGGGATCGAACACTTTGCTGCTGACCAACCCTGCGGGGTGCGCGCAGCAGAAATTGGTGCAATGCCCTTAGAGGATTGAATGTAGGCACGGGCGTCTCCTCGTGCAAACACGGAATTCGCGATGAACGCGGCCGATTTCCGCCGGATTGCTCTGAGCCTCGAAGGCACGGAGGAAAACTCGCACATGGGAGCGCCCGACTTCCGTGTGCGAGGCAGAATTTTCGCCACGCTTGCCTCGCAGGATGAAGGCTACGGCAATTTGATGCTCACAGTAGAGCAGCAAACGGACTTCGTCCGCGAATTGCCGGATGTTTTTCTGCCCATCCACGGCGGATGGGGAAGGATGGGAATGACCCACATTCGCCTGGCGAAAGCCACTGAGGATGTGCTGGCCGGCGCCCTCCGCACCGCGTGGAAACTCAGGATAGAAAAGAACGCAAAAGCGAAGACGAAAAAGAAGCGGGCTGCGCGGGGCGGCTAAATTCGCCCCTATTGCCCCAACCCAATCTTCCGTACCATCACTGGAAACCGCGGGTCGGAACGCAGTGAATCCATGGTGAAGTCGGTGCGTATCGTGAACACGAAGGGATCGTGCTCCTGGTAGGCGGTGTTGAGCCACTCGAAGGCATGGTCCTTGTCGCCCAAATCGGCATAGTACTGCGCGATTCCATAAGGAGAAACGTATTCCGTACCAGCCTTGCGCTGGGCCAGCGAAACTTCGATTGCCCGGTGCAAAGCACCCGGCCATTCCCCCGAGCGGAAGCCTTCCTCCATAGCGGCTGCAAGCTCGGTGAAATTCTTGTCGTCCGCCATTTGAGCGCTCATCTTGTAGGCTTCGATTGCTTGCGGGTATTTATGCTCACCCCAATATGAAAATCCCAGGCCGCCATACGCCGCCGGAAAATTCGGATTGTCAGCGATGACCTGCTTCTCCACCTCGATCGCCTTATCAAACTGGCGGTTGTAAAAATAAGTCTCCGCCAGTGCATGGCTGATGATCGGCGATAATGGATCGAGCTGATGGGCGCGGTTGACTTCATCCCTCGACTCCTGTACCCGGCCACCCATGTAAGCAAGCGCTTCGCCATACCATTGATGAGCGGTGGCGTCGCTGGGATCAAGCTCCAGCGCCTTTCTAAATTCAGCTTCGCCTCCGGCAACGTCCCAACTGTATTGCGTCTTGTCGGCGCCCAGCAGCGCATGCGGCTGCGCCAGTGTGGGGTCGAGTTCCAAAGCCTTTTCAGCCGCGGCATCCGCCTTGGGGACGACGTCTGTGGCGAGGCCGCCAAAATTGCTCAGCACCCCGTAAGCGTCTGCCAGTCCTGCATATGCCAGCGCATAGTTGGGGTCTTTGTCGATGGCCTGATGGAAGTAAGAAATCGAGGTCTTGAGGTCGGCGTTGGTGCGCTTATTCCAGTAATAGCGCCCCTTCACGTAAAGCTGATACGCCTCCGGATTCTGCGTACCCTGCTTGGTGACTTGCTGCTTCTCCGCGCCAGTCAGCTTCGAGCGCAGCTTGTCGGCAATGTCGCCTGCGATTTGCTGCTGCAACGCGATGATGTCTGAAGCCTTGCGCTCATATTGCTCGCCCCAGATTTCGGTATTGTCTTTCACCCGGGTCAGGTCAGCGCTCACCTCGATCATGTCCCCGTGCTGCACCACTCTTCCGGTCAGCAAGGCATCGACGGTCAGCTCGTTCCCAACTTTCTGCACATCAACATCTTTTCCCTTGTAACGAAACACCGAGTTGCGCGACTTCACTTTCAGTTCCGGCACATGGGCAAGGCTGTCGATCAAGGATTCCGTGATGCCGTCGCATAGAAAATCCGCATCTGCGTTTCCACCGGAGTTGGCAAAGGGAATCACCGCAATGGATTCTATTTGCGACGTGCTCGACTTGCCGCGCCAATACCATACTCCCGCGGCTGTCGCGATCAACAGCACGGCCGCAACGGGAACCACAATTTTCCAGAGTTTACTTGTTCCAACCGCGGGAGCCTCGGCGACTTTCGCAGCGCTCCCTGACGAAGATGCCGCCAGCGCAGGCGACGAACCGGAACTCGGCGGTGGCGCGACCTGAGCACTACTTTCACGAACCGCCGCCTCTGACCCGGAACTGGCATGGGCCCCGGGCCGCGATTCCGTCTCCCGTTTCAGTCGCTTCAGATCAGCACGCATGTCGGCAGCATGTTGATAACGCAGCTCACGATCCTTCTCCAGCGCCTTGTTGATGGTGTCTTCGAGCTTTGCCGGGAGGTCCGGGTTCAATCGCAGCGCCGGCACCGGATCGCGATCCAGAATCTCTCGCGAGATTACTCCCGAGCTTTCTCCCCGGAAGGGCAAAGTTCCCGTCGCCATTTCATAAAGCACGGCGCCGAACGAGAACAGGTCACTCCGCCCATCCAATTCTTTACCGCGCACCTGCTCCGGCGACATATATGCGATCGTGCCCAGCGTTGAGCCGGGGCTGGTCAAGTGCTCTTCGGCTTCCGTCATCGTATTCGCCGATCCCATCTGGCCCGCCGAACCGGCAGCCGCCACCTTCGCCAATCCGAAATCCAGAATTTTGGCGTGGCCGCGCTTGGTGACGAAGATATTCGCAGGCTTGATGTCGCGATGAACAATCCCTTCCGTATGCGCCGCATCCAGCGCATCGGCAATCTCAATTGCCAGCCCGAGCAGCACATCAGTCTCCATGGGCCGACCGGCGATGCGGTGCTTGAGCGTCACACCGTCCAGAAATTCCATGGCGATGAAGCGCTTGCCCTCGTGCTCGCCGATTTCATAAATCGTACAGATGTTGGGGTGATTGAGCGCCGACGCCGCCCGCGCCTCGCGCCGAAAGCGCTCCAGCGCCTGCGCGTCCTGGGCCACATCGTCAGGAAGGAATTTAAGGGCAACAAAGCGTCCGAGCGATGTGTCTTCGGCTTTATAGACCACACCCATGCCGCCGCCGCCAAGTTTCTCTACGATGCGGTAGTGCGAGATGGTTTGGCCGATCATAAAGAAGATGCGCGCCTCATCTTACGGTCGCCGCATCCGCGAGTCAATGAACGAGGCCACTTACTTGCGGTATTGCGCGATCAGCTTCTGATATCGAGGATCCTTCCGCAGTTCAGTTAAGTACGGACTCGCGTCCAAAGTGGCGAAGTCCACGTAGCCGCCATCCAGGGCCTTATGCAAAGCGGCCAGAGACTTTCCGTCATCGCGGCGCGCCGCATAAATAAAGGCGAGAACGACCTGGTTGATGGGTGAACTTCTTACTTCTTCCGGTTCTTTGAAGAAATTACTTATGGCCTGGTCATAATCTCCCTCGGCTAGGTATACCTGTGTGAGACCAAACTGCGGCGTGGTCGATTCCGGGCTGATACTTGCGCCTTGGCTGAATGCAGCGATGGCTTCGTCATACCGCTTCTGCAAGAGCAGAGCGCGACCAAGGTGATAATAAGCACTCACATTGGTGAAGCCAAGACGCAACGACTCGCGCGATGCTTTTTCAGCCGCTTCAGGATCGGGAGGTTGCTGATACGCCAACGCCCACGACAGATAGTCCCAGGCGGGGGGGAAGCTGGGGTCGATCCGAATGGCTTCCTGAAATTCACGCACCGCCTCCCGGTACTCAAACTTGTTGCCCGCAATCAGTCCCAGCGCCATGTGCACATCGGAAAGCTCGGGATCGATGACGCGGGCCCTCTGCGCAAGCTCCTCTGCACGCTTCATGCTGGCGGGACTTCCTCCGAGGTTGCGGTAGTACATGGTTTCCACCCAGGAGAGCCCGGCCAGCGCCGGAGCGTAATTCGGATCAAGCCGCAGCGACTCTTCAAAATTCCTGCGCGCGTCCTCCAGTTTCTTCGGCTGGTCAAACTCCCCCTGCACCGCCCGGCCCCGGAGATAGGCGTCGTAGGCTTGGGGATTCTCGGTGTACCGGCGTTGCACGGTCTGCTGTTCCTGAGGCGTCAAACTCAGGTTGAGCGCCTCGGCAATCTTAACGGCGGTGCGCTCTTGCAATCCGAAGACGTCCTTGAGATCACCGGTAAAATTGTCAGCCCAGACCTGGATTCCGTTGGAGGTATCGATGAGTTGAACGTTAATGCGTACCTGGTTGTCGGACTTGCGAACACTGCCTTCGAGCACGTAACGGACTTGAAGTTCGCGTCCAATCTGCGCCGGGTCCACGTCCTTTCCTTTGTAGCGCTCAGCAGCGTAATGGGAAACGACCGACAATTCGTGGATACCCGCGAGTTTCGTGCCGATCTCTTCGGTCATGCCGTCGCTGAAGTAATCATTTTGCGGATCGTTGCTGAGATTTTGCAGTGGCAGCACCACAATCGAGGGTTTCTCAGTTGATGGGGCAGAAGCGATGGAAGGACGTCTCGCGTACCAACGAAAGCCGAAAACGCCGGCCACCAGCAAAACCAGAAGCGCCGGAAGCAGAATCTTCGCTTTCAGCACCGGGATGCGCGAATCGGTTGGAGTGCCCGCCGCCACTTTCCCAGTTTCACTTCCGCGCTGCAACCGCTTCAGATCGGCCCGAAGTTCGGCGGCCGACTGGTAGCGAAGGTCACGATCTTTCTCCAGCGCCTTGTTAATGATCCTTTCCAATTCGACCGGCATACTGGGACTCAGCCGCACCGCGGACGTGGGCGCCGAGTCCAGAATAGCTTTAAAAATGACTCCCGAGCTTTCTCCCGTGAAGGGCAGAGCGCCAGTAGACATTTCGTAAAGCACTGCGCCGTAGGAGAATAAATCACTCCGCGCATCCAGTGGTTTCGCGCGTACTTGCTCCGGCGACATATACGCGACGGTCCCGAGCGCAAAGCCGGGACTGGTCAGATGCTGTTCATCGATGGTGACCGTGTTCTCGGATTCCGCCTGGCTCGACGCGCTGCCTGCCGGCGCAACTTTTGCCAGTCCAAAATCCAGAATCTTGGCGTGGCCACGCTTGGTGACGAAGATATTCGCAGGCTTGATGTCGCGATGAACAATCCCTTCCGTATGCGCTGCATCCAGCGCGTCAGCAATCTCAATTGCCAGCCCGAGCAGCACATCGGTTTCCATGGGCCTGCCGGCGATGCGGTGCTTAAGCGTCAGCCCATCCAGAAATTCCATGGCGATGAAGCGCTTGCCCTCGTGCTCACCGATTTCATAAATGGTGCAGATGTTGGGGTGATTGAGCGCCGACGCCGCCCGCGCCTCGCGCCGAAAGCGCTCCAGCGCCTGCGCGTCCTGGGCCACATCGTCAGGAAGGAATTTAAGGGCAACAAAGCGTCCGAGCGATGTGTCTTCGGCTTTATAGACCACACCCATGCCGCCGCCGCCAAGTTTCTCTACGATGCGGTAGTGCGAGATGGTTTGGCCGATCATTACAGTACTCACCGCTTCGCTTACTTCTTCAACCCCTCGGTGAAATTTGTGACCACCGTGACTGACGGGCTGACCTGCTGGGAAAGCTGCTCCAAAAGAATTCTCTTGCCGTCCGGCGAAACATCGAAAAATGGCTGCGCCATGATGGTCACGCGGTTGTCCAGCGTTTGAGCGGCGCCAAATTGCAGGGCCCCGCCGGCCTCCTTCACCGGAACCGCCAAAATCGAAAATGTCCCATCGAAATAATAGAGTTGTTTGCCGTCTGCGCTCCAATGCGGCCAGCCTCCGCCGTTGGCCGAGACCTGCCACTTGCCTTGTCCCCCGCCAAACGCCACCACATAGATTTGGAATTCGCCGGATTCGGTGGAAGAGTAGGCCAGCCAGCGGCCATCTGGAGAAAGATGGCCGAAGGCGCCATGCGGCGCCACCATTTCCGGTTTACGCCCGCCCTCGAGTGGCAATGCCCACATGTCACTGCTTCCCAAAAAGCCGCGCTGGTAGAGCAGCGTCTTGCCATCCGCGGACCAATCGGTGGGAATGAGCGGATGGTCATCTGTGAGCAGAAGTTCTTCCGCCCCGCTGCCGTCCGCGAGTTTGCGGTAGATTGTCGACTGGGCATTGCGCAGTGAGAAATAGGCGATCCACTTCCCATCGGGTGACCAGATAGGCGAGGTGTTCGCCACCGGACCGAAAGTCAGCCGGGTACGAACCCCACGCGCCAGATCAAGCACCCAGATGTCATTCGTTCCGCTGTCAATCTGAAGGGCGATCCGGTCGCCCTGCGGTGACAGGCTCGCGTCCTGCAAGTTTGTGAACTTGTCCGCCGCAATGCCAACCTGCTTGCCATTGCGGTCCACCCAGACCAAACGTAAGTCTCCAGTTCCGCCGCCGCTGCTGCCGAAAACCAGCAGTCCGCTGTCGGCAGCGGAAACATCCATGTGCCAGGTGCTGGTGTCGTTCATCACTCCTTTGGCCACACTCTGAGGTTCGCCGCTCAACGTTCCACTCGCCGGATTGAAGGTCTGCGCCATCAGTTGGTCGCCGCGCGCAAACAACAGAAACCCGCCGGCGTAGACGGCGTTCGAATGGGAACGCACCAGCATGCGATTTTCGCTGCCATCGAGCGACGCGTAGTACACCGCATCGTTCGCCGAGTTGGAGGCATCGTGGTTAAGCGCCAGATAGAGAAAATGCTTGCCATCGGGCAGCAAGGCCGGCCAGCGATGGGAAGTATGCTGCGCGGCGTCAATCTTGGTAATCACCACCGGGCTTCCACCGCTGGCGCTGACCCGCATCAGCGGCGAGGTCGGGCCAGGAGAAAATACGATCACTCCCCCGGGTCCCCACGCCCCCCCGCGCCCCAACTGCGCATCGCACACTACCAGCGGAGAACCGCCGCTTAGATCGACCGTCTTCAACTTTCCGTCGGCAAAAAATCCCACCGAACGGCTATCCGGCGACCAGAACGGAAAAATCGCATCGTCCGTCCCCGGCAGAGCATGTGCCTCCAGCGAATTCATCGCCCGCACCCAAAGCCTGGTCTTGCTGTCTGTGGCCGTGGCCGTAAACGCAATCGACGCGCCGTCCGGCGACAGCACCGGTGGCCCTCCCGTGTCGTCCGTCAGGCGAAACGCGGTGGCCGGCGGCGGATCAATGACCGTGCTGATGCTGGCCGCAGACGGCTTCGAAGGGTGGAGCAGAAATCCCACTGCGGCTCCCAGCAATAACGCCGCAACTACAGCCGAAGCCCAAATCAGTGGGCGCCGTGCGGGTTCGGATACCGCAACGGCCGCCGCCACCGGCGCCGACGGCTTCTCCGTCGCGATCCATTGCAACTCCAGCCTGACGTCATGCGCCGTCTGGTAGCGCTCTTCTGGATTCTTCTGCAAGCATGTCGTGACCACATGCTCAAAACCTGACGGAGTCTGCGGCTTCAACGCGCTGATCGGCTCCGGCTCACTCTCCAGAATCGAAGATGCCAAAGAGATCTGACTCTTCCCCTGGAACGGCCGCTTGCCCGCGGCCATCTCATAAAGCACCGCCCCGAAGGCAAAAATGTCAGAGCGCGCATCCGCTTCTTTTCCTTCAATCTGTTCCGGCGACATGTACTGGATCGTCCCCACGATGCTGCCCGCCGTCGTCAGCGGAGTCAGCGGGCTTGGCCCGCTCATGGTCGCCGCCGCAGTGAATGAAGGCACCGTCCCCGACGCCACCGTCGGCAAACCCAGCGGTTTCGCCAGCCCAAAGTCCATCAGCTTGGCGCCGCCGTGGGTCAGCATGATGTTTCCCGGTTTCAGGTCGCGATGCACGATGCCTTGCCGGTGTGCCAGCGCCAGCGCCTCTGCAATGGCGATTCCAATCTTCAGAATCTCGCTCAGCGGCATCGCCCCTTTGCGTAGCCGCTCGGCCAGAGTTTCGCCTTCCAGAAACTCCATCACCAGGAAGTCGGTTCCATCCTGCGAACCAATGTCGTAGAGATGGCAGATGTTCGGATGATTCAGCGAAGAAATCGCCCGCGCCTCGCGCTCCATGCGCTGCTTCAGTTCCGGCGACGCAGAAAGATGAGAAGCAAGAATCTTGATCGCGACGATGCGGTCCAACCGCGTATCGCGCGCACGGTACACTTCACCCATGCCACCTGCACCCAGCGGAGACTGGATTTCGAAAGGGCCGAGTTTCGTGCCAGAGGTAAGGGCCATCGTGACTGGCAATTATAGTCCTGGTGGGCAATCGACTCGTATCAGGACACCGTAGGTCTGATCCGCGAGTGCCCCATCCTTAGCGCGTTCTGTGCGCTTAGGATGGGGTTTTTGATCGTGGGTTTCGCGAATTACACACGTGTGCGTCAAACTGCCTCTGAAGATCATCTGTCGCGTCCTTGACGCTGCGTAGCGTAGTCATGGGAGCCTGGAATTGCCGCCCGCAGCCTGTGCAAGCCGCTACGCACGGCACACTTCCAATGTGCTTCACAATCCGCACCGCACGCTTTGGCGTCGTCATCGCTTACTTACGGGATTACGTGAAACGGCTCATTACTGGTCAGCGTGCCGCTCGGCGTACTCACCGTGACAGATCCTGTCGTCGCCCCCGCCGGAACCGTGGCCTTGATGAATGTATCGGAAACCACCGTGAAGCTCGCCGGAGTTCCGTTGAACGATACGCCGGTGGTTCCGGTAAATCCTTGCCCGAGGATCGGACCCGTCTGCCCAACCCTGCCGGCCGCTTGGACAAACGTCACAAAAGGCCCGAGTCCAGTGTTGAGGCTGAAGACTACGCCATCGTCGTCGCGCCCGCCAAAGTAAGTTGTGCCATAAAACAAGCCGTTGGTGCCTTGCACGAGCCCGCCATAGACCAGCGCGCCATCGTTACCGCCGAAACTGTGCAGAGTAGAAAACGCGCCTGTGGGAGTGATTTCGAAGATCGTGCCATGATTTTTGCCATTCGAATTGTTGCCGCCGGCCGATGTGGTTCCGTAGAAATTTCCGTCGCTGCCGAGCATCAGCGCATAAGGAGTTGCGCCATCGCTGACGTCGAAACTGTGCGCGGTGACAAGTTTGCCGCTCGCCGTCATGCCGAAAACCGTCCCCGCATCGTTGGCTCCGCCGCCGCCCGTGGTTCCGTAAAAAGTCTCTTTCGGGACCTTCAACCACGCCTCCGTAGGGGTAATCGCCATCGGTCGCATCAAAGCTGTGTAAGGTGGTCAAGTTTCCGGAGAGAGTGATTTGGTAGACGGTGCCACAGCCATCGGGGGTGCAGCTGTTGTTGCCGCCGGCGTGAGTGGTTCCGTAAATGTTCCCATCGCTGCCCTGGACGAGCGGTCCAACCGGATATTGGCCATCGGCGCATCCGCCTTGCGAACAGAATGAGTAAAGCGTCGTCAAGGTGCCGCCCGGCGTGATTTTGAACACATTGCCGCCGCCGAAGGCTCCGCCAACGTTCGTAGTCCCATAAAAATCCCCATTGATCGCCAGCACCAAACCTCCGTAGGGAGCGACGCCGTCGGCCTCATCGAAACTATGCAGCGTGGTGAGCGCACCGCCCGGAGTGATCTTGAAAACCGTGCCATATCCGCCGTTGGTTCCTCCGTTCTGGGTCGTTCCATAAAAGTTGCCGTCCGTGCCCAGGGCCAGAACTGTGTCAGGATATTGGCCGTCGGGACAATTGCTTTGCGCACAAAAATCATAAAGCGACGTCAACTTGCCGCTGGCAGTGATTTTGAACACATTGCCGGAGCCGTAAGCGCCGCCATCGATTGTGGTTCCGTAGAGGCTTCCATCCCGTCCCTGCGTAAGGCCAACGTAGGGATTCGGCGCCGTTTGCGCCGTTGAAGAATTGCAGCCTGGTAAAGGTTTGTGCCGGCGCGGCCAGCACGCTGGCGGCAAACAATGCGAGCAGTGAAACCCCGCTTCTGACGCTGAGTTTAGACATACGTTCCCCCTGGAAGACGCATTCTACCTGATTACTCGGAACGGCACGTTGCTGGTCAGCACACCGCTCGGCGTGGTCACCGTGACGTAGCCTGTCGTCGCCCCCGCCGGAACCGTAGCTCTTATAAACGTATCCGACACAACCGTGAAACTCGCCGGAGTTCCGTTGAGCATGACGCTGCTCGTTCCAGTGAATCCCTGCCCGAGAATGCCGCCGGTCTGCCCGACCTTACCGTAAGGGCGAACGAAGGCCACGAACGGGCCTAGGCCCATATCGAGACTGTATAGCGTACCGCAACCGTCTCCACATGCATTCGAAGCGCCCTGGAAAGTTGTCCCGTAGAAGATCCCGCTGGTCGCCTGAAGAAGTCCGCTGAACGGGGAGTTTCCATCCGTGCCATCGAAGTTGTGGAGGGTTGTTATAGAGCTACGAGCCGCGAGCCTGAAGATGGTTCCATCCCTGGTAGCACCGCCCATACTGGCCGTGCCATACAAAGCCTCATCGGTGCCCTCAGTCAATTGCCCAAAAGGAGAATCTCCGTCCTCGCATTCGGAATTGCAAAAAAAGCCGTAAATCGTCGTCAACTCGCCGTTAAGGGTGATTTTGAAGATTGTGCCCCCGACCGCATCGGCCCCGCCTGACGTGGTGGTTCCATAAAAGTTCCCGTTGCTGGCGAGTAACAATCCTGCCCAAGGCGAAAAGCCATCGGAGCAGTCAGTCTCGCAAAAGTTATGAAGTGTCGTTAACTTGCCATTCGGGGCGATACGAAATACGGTCCCGCAGCCGCCAATAACGTTACATTCGGCTCCCGTCCCACCGAGAGAGGTCGTTCCATAAAAGCTCCCGTCCACGCCTTGAACTAGGGTTCCGGTCGGTTGGTCGCCATCGCTACAGTTTGGCTGCGAGCAAAACGTGTAAAGAGTAGTCAATTTCCCTTTGCTGGTGACCCTGAAGAGAGTGCCATTGCCGTGATTGCCACCCGCGACAGTCGTACCGTAGAAGTTACCATCGGCACCCTGAATTAATCCTGCTACAGGATTTGAACCATCGTCGCCGCTGAACAGATAAATCGTAGTCAGCCTTCCGTCCGGCGTAATCTTGAAAAGGGTGCCACATGTAAATTGGCAAATGCCGTCGCCGCCATGGAGGGTCGTTCCGTAAAAATTCCCATCGAGCCCAAGAGCTAATGCGCCTTCCGGATAAGCTCCATCCGCACAGTCGGACTCGGAGCAAAAGTTATAGAGTGTCGTCAAAACGCCGTGAGGAGTAATTTTAAAAATCGTTCCCCCATTGTGCGCTCCGGCGCCAGTAGTCGCTCCGTAAAAGTTGCCATCTAGTCCCTCAACGAGAGACGCGACCGGGTTTCCCCCATCTGTACCATCAAAATTCACCCATGTCTGAAGCGTCTGCGCCTGCGCGCCAATCACCGTCGCGGCACAGAGCATTAACACCACTCCGGCTATTTTCGTTGCCTTGAGCTTAATCATCGAAATCCTCCGTGGCGCAAATTCGCGAGTCGCGGCCTACTCACGCGATAGAGACGGGGCCATCCCGTCGAACCGCCAGGGGGAGTTGCTCTGCGGCCAACCGAGATGCCAGCCATTGTCCTCCCGGCTGGGCCGTAGGTCAAGGGACAGCGTTATCCCTAGCCCGGACCTCTTTTGCGAACCTTGCGAGGGCTTTGCGCTCTTTGCGGTCAAAGTCTTTAATCGCAAAGTTCGCAAAGGATTCTCGCTAAGTGCGCGAAGGCCCCCTGCGCTACGGGTTCTATGCCCTTCCGTCACCTCTCTTTGCAACCCCCGCCCCCAAGCCAGGCGTTACAATACAGTTAACTTCCCGAAAGGACAGCTTTCCGGCAGTGGGAACCGAGGCACCCGTGTGCCGCACTCCCTCCGCCTGAACCCAGATGTTCGGCCGCGACGAAAAAGTATCGCCCATGCGCTTGACCGCGGTGCAGTACATCGTGCTGGGCATTTTCTTGATTCTTGCCTACGGCCTGTGGCGCCTCCAGGTCGTGCAAAGCGATTTCTACGCCTCGCTCGCCGAGAAAAACCGCATCCGCAACGTGCCCATTCTCGCGCCTCGCGGCCGCATTCTCGACCGCGAAGGCCGCACTATCGTCGACAACTATCCTTCTTTTACTGCGCTTCTATTGCGTGATTCTTCCCGCGACCTCACTGCCGACTCCGATCTCATCGCACAAGGCCTCCACCTCGATCCCAAAGACGTCAAAGAACGCATCAAGCATTTCGCCGCATCGCCGCAGTATCAACCGATCTATTTAAAAGACGACATCACGCCAGACGAACTCGCGTTCATCGAATCTCATCGCAACGAATTGCCGGAACTCGATACCATCATGGCCCACCGCCGGCTTTATCCGCGCAACGGATTTATGGCCCACCTGATCGGCTACGTCGGCGAGGTCAGTGAAGAGATGCTGAACCAGCCGCAATTCGAGCTCTACAATCCCGGCGATGTGGTCGGCAAATCCGGCGTCGAACTCGAGTACAACTCCATCCTGATGGGCAAGAACGGTTCGCGCCGCGCCGTGGTCAACAGCCACGGCAAAGAAGTGCAAACTCTCGACGATACTCCGGCCCAGCCCGGCCGCCCGCTCAAACTCACCGTCGATCTCGACTTGCAGATTGCCGCAGAAGAAGCCCTCGAAGGCCACAACGGCGCCATCGTCGCCATGGATCCGCGCAACGGCGAAATTCTCGCCATGGCCAGCCGTCCCACCTTCAATCCCAACGATTTCGCGGTGCGGGTCTCGCGCGATCAGTGGTCGAAGCTGGTCAATGACGACGACCATCCCCTGCTCAACAAAGCCATTCAGGCGCAGCTCGCGCCCGGCTCCACTTTCAAAATCATCATGGCCACTGCCGGTCTTCAGGAAGGCATCGCGCAGGATATGCATGTGATTTGCAACGGCGGAGCTGTTTTCTACGGCCGCTACTTCAAGTGCTGGATCTCAGCTGAACACCGCACCCACGGCCTGGTCGATATCAACAAAGCAATCTACCAATCCTGTGACGTTTTCTTTTACACGCTGGCGGAGAAGCTGGGCATCGCCCGCATCGCAAAATACGCCACCATGTTTGGACTTGGCCAGCGCACTGGCATTGATCTGCCCCAGGAAGTCAGCGGCGTCATGCCTTCGGAAGAATGGAAGATCCGCAATTTCAATCAGAAGTGGTTCGCGGGTGAAACTATTTCCGTGGGCATCGGCCAGGGCGCAGTCACGGCTACGCCCATTCAGATGGCGCGGGCCATCGGCGCCATCGCCAGCGATGGCCTGCTGGTTCGTCCCCACGTGACCAATCCGCAGGACCTGCCGCCGGGCGTGGTTCCCGCATCTACTGTGCCCGACCAGGTCAGGATTCCACTCGATCCCAAGAATTGGGAAATCATCACCGACGCCATGTCGGAAGTCGTCAACGCCGGAGGCACCGCGCCCAGCGCGCATCTGGTGGGCATTGACTTCGCCGGCAAAACCGGCAGTGCCCAAACCATTAGCAACGCCCTGAAGGCCAAGCTCGGCGCCGCCGGCAAAGCCAATTTCAAAGATAACGGCTGGTTCGTGGGCGTCGAACCGCGCCGCAATCCGGAAATCGTGGTCTGTGCTTTACTCGAAGAAGGTCAGCACGGATACCTGGCGGCGCGCACCGCCGCCCAGGTAATCAAGGCTTACGTCGAGAAACAGCGGCGTACGCCCAGCAAAGTCGCGCAGAATAAAGATAAAGTCGAAATCGGCGCAGTGTGGAACGATTCCGACCCCGACGGTGAAGACAATGATTCCCTGCGCGCCGGCCGCATGTTAATCGACATAAGCAAAGATCACTTGCCGCTCGCCGCAGCCGCACCCGGAGTGAATTAATGGCCAAAGACCAACGACCGTCCTTAGCAGGCCGTGAGCGGAGCGAAGGGACCAACGACTGATTCATGGCTCGCTACATCTCATTTCGCGACTTCGACTGGGTGCTGCTCATCATTCGTCCTTATCATCTGCGCGTTGGGCGTGACCGAGATTGGCAGCGCCACCGCGCACACCAAGTTTGCCGGAGCGCAGGTTCGCCAGATCTACTGGATCCTCGCCGGCATCGCCTGCATGTTTTTGGTGAGCATGGTCAACTACCAGCTTCTCCTCGAACGTGTCCACTGGATGTACATCGCCGCCATCGCTTCCTTAATGATGGTCATGATTTTCGGGCACCGCTATCTCGGCGCCAAGCGCTGGATCAAGATGCCCGGCGGCTGGCATTTGCAGCCCTCCGAGTGGGTCAAACTCATCTTGATCCTCGCCGTAGCCAAATACTTCTCCGACCTTCACCAAAAGGAACTTACCTGGACCGACTTCATCAAGGCCGGGGCCATCGTCGGCGTCCCCATGCTGATGGTCCTGACCCAGCCCGATCTCGGAACTGCGCTTACGTATATCCCCATCGCCATCATGGGCCTGTTCCTGGGAGGCCTTCGCGCCAAGCAAGCGCTTACCGTAGTAATGTTGGCTGGGCTTATGATGCCCCTGGCGTGGCATGGCCTTAAGCCTTATCAGCGCGACCGCCTGACCAGCTTTCTGGAACCCGAAGCCGACAGCCAAGGCTCCGGATACCAAGTAATTCAATCACTTATAGCGGTTGGCTCGGGCGGGATCTGGGGCAGCAGCGCCGGATCACAAACCCATCTTTCCTTTCTCCCCGTTCCCCAAACCGATTTCATTTTTGCGGCTTTCGCCGAGGAGCACGGATTCGTAGGCGCTCTGAGCGTGATGCTGTTATACTTTATAGTGTTGATGCGCTTGACCCAGAATGCGCAGACAGCGCCCGACCGCGCTGGTACATTCGTGGTAATGGGTGTGGTGGCTGTGCTTAGCTTTCACATCCTGGTCAACATCGGCATGGTGGTCGGCTTTATGCCGGTCACGGGAATTCCCCTGCCTCTCATGAGTTATGGCGGGTCTTCCGTTCTGTTCATGTTTCTGGCGCTGGGTATCGTAATGAATGTTCGAATGCGCCGTTTCGTGAACTAAGGAAGAAGGCAGGGAGCGTTGCCGCACTTCGGTGCGGCGAAAAACAAGATTACGATCGCCCTCGCGTAAAGAGGGCACACACCGGTCACGACAGGCAGTCACGACCGGGCAGGATTGAAGCAAATTTACTGCCGGGCGGGTAACGGCCCCCTCAGATGTGAGAGAGCGGTCACAAACCCGGCGAGAGCAATGCGATAAGTGAGAAGGATTTACAGGTTTCCACAACTGATTCGGCCACCGGCACAAGCCGGCAGCCACCGCCGTGCTCTACCCGGGCCGGCTTTCGCGATGCTCAATCCTCCCGTTCGTTTCCTGCCATGTCGCCGGTGATTTCCTGACGCCCTCGAAGGGCGCAGGACCGGAGTTAGCATGACAAGAGAATTGTATGTTTCTTCCACACCCCATGAAACCAGAGTGGGGATGGTCGAAGATGATCAGCTCGCAGAAATCTATCTCGAGCGCGAAAACGAATACACCTTAGCTGGATCCATCTACAAAGGCCGGGTCACCCGCGTGTTGCCCGGCATGCAGTCCGCATTCGTTGACATCGGCCTCGAACGCGACGCCTTCCTTTATGTCTCCGATTTTATGGAGCTGCCGGAGGAAGACGACGTCGAAGAAATTCCATCCGACCGCTTGGCCCCGGCGCAGCTCTACCAGCCCCAAGCCGAAGCTAAGCCGGTGAGTGAGAGCGGCGCCCCGGTCGCGGAAGTCCCTGCGGCCGAAGCCGCCGAGCCGCAGCCGCAAGACAATCGCGGCCGGTCCAGCGGCGGCGAACCCCGTGAAGGACGAGGCGACTGGCGCAGCCGTCGTCGCGGACGCGGTCGCCGCGGCGAGCGCATGCCCGAAAGCCGCTTCGCCCGCCCCGCCGCCGAAGCCCCTCGCACCGAACGGCCGGAACGTACCGAACGCTCCGACTATGGCCCGCCCCCGGGATATCAGCCCATCCTGCTTCCCGGCGAGTCCATTTCAAAATATTCGCGCATGAATCAGGCTCAACCTGCCGCCCAGCCGCGCACCGAGCCTCAGCGCCGTCTTTACCGTCTCCTGCGCCGATCGCTTCCGCGTTTCCTGAGGACGAACCCTTATTCACGACTGAAAGAGGCGAGACTTCCTACAATGCGCCCCGTGCCCGTAGCGCCGCAGCGAACGCCGAGGTTGGATCTCCGGAGTGGGACCGCGATCAATTCAAGCAGCACCAGATGAATGTCGCCTCGGTCTTTGGCGCACCTGAGGCCGGCGTCGACGAGGACGATGAAGACAGGCTGACGGTCGTTGAAGAACGTCACGACCGCTCACCTTTGTCCTCTTCTCCGACTGCCGGCGCCGTGGAAGAGCAGGAAATCGAAGAGGAAGAAGCCGAGCTGGATTCCTACGTCGAAGATCTCGAAGAGGACGCCGCCTTCGAAGAGATGGAAGAGGAAACCCGCCACGCCCAGGATTATCACGGAAGTGCGCAACCCGGAAATTGCAGCATCCAGCGCGACTGGGGACGAAACTGTGGCCAGTGAGAGCGCCGTCAACGAGGGAACCCTGAGCGGAGAGGCCAGCCAGGAAGAAGTGGAAGCAGCCGAAGAAGAAGCTGAAGACGCGGAACTCGAAGAAGCTCAAGCCGAAGCCGAAGCTTTGCTAGCGGCCGAATCAAGTGGCGTCCCGGTCGAAGCCCGCGCTGAAGTTCGCGCCCCGGCAGACACCGCAGCCTTCACTCAGCGGGCGGCGCGCCCCAGCTTTGATCGACGTCCCGGCCGGGGCGGCCGCCGTGGTGGTGGAGGCCGTCGCTTCCGCCGTCGCGAGCCGCAGAACCTGCCGCTCATCAGCGATCTGCTCAAAGAAGGCCAGGAAATTCTCGTCCAGATCGCCAAAGAGCCCATCGCCAAGAAGGGCGCCCGCATCACCAGCCACATCGCGCTACCCGGCCGCTTTCTGGTTTACATGCCCACCGTGAACCACACCGGCGTCTCGCGCAAGATCGCATCCGAAGAAGAGCGCCAGCGCCTGAAGCGCATCATCATCAGTGAGCGCGAAAACGGCCACGGCGGCTTCATCGTGCGCACCGCCGCGCAGGGAGCCTCGGAAGACGAGCTCCGCGCCGACATTCGCTTCCTCAAAGGCCTCTGGAACGAAATCAAGAACCGTGCCGAAAGCGACAAGTCGCCGGCCCTGATCTATCACGATCTGAACGTGGTCGAGCGCGTTCTACGCGACCAGGTTACCTCCGACTTCTCCGCCATCTGGGTTGACACCGAGCAGGAATACGAGCGTGTTCTTCGCTTCGCCAACCGCTTCCAGCCCGGCCTAGTAAAGCGCGTCAAGCTCTACAGCAAAGAAACGCCGCTATTCGATCAGTTCGGCTTGAACGAAGAAATCAACAAGGCCCTCAAATCGAAAGTCTGGCTCAAGAGCGGCGGCTACATCGTCATCAACCAGACCGAAGCGCTGGTGGCCATCGATGTGAACACCGGCAAATACGTCGGCAAGACTGCGCGCCTCGAAGACACCATCGTCAAGACCAACGTCGACGCCATCAAGGAAATCGTCCGCCAGATCCGCCTGCGCGATCTCGGCGGCATCATCATCATCGACTTCATCGACATGGACGAGCGCCGCAACCGCCAGAAAGTCATGCAGGCGCTGGAAGAAGCTCTGCGCGCCGACCGCGCCCCGTCGAAGGTCCTCCAGTTTAACGACTTCGGACTCGTAGCCATCACGCGTAAACGAGTCAAGCAGTCGCTCGAGCGCACCATCGGTATCGCCCTGCCCCTATTGCCAGGCCACGGGCTACGTGAAATCGGTGACCACCGTCTGCAACGACATTTATGTGGAGATGCGCAAGATGGCCGCCCACCTCGACCACTCTGACGTCATGTTGCGAGTGAACCCGGAAGTAGCCAAAGCGCTCAAGGCCAACAGCGCCCGCCTGCTGACCGAAATGGAAGAACTGACCAAGAAGACTGTGATCATCAAAAGCGATCCCGCGCTGCACCAGGAACAGTTCGACATCAACTAGGATGCCCATTGCTCCACTCAACTGGGTGCCCCGCTCCTTGCGCGTTCTGTGCGCAAGGGGTGGGCGCCCTCGCCCTCTCATCGAATGTTCCCCGTGTGGGGGCGGTCGAATTTGGGTGGCGCAGCGGTTTATCGCTGCGGTGCCTGCCTCATTTTGACGATGGCTTTAGCCGCTGAGGGCAGGACTGAGTGGGCGCTCTCACCCTCGTAGAATATTTCGGGAAGGCACGGCTTCAGCCCTGCGGTTAAGCAGAAACACCTTTCGGCTTCATCCCAGTTCTAGCAGGCTGCGGAAAAATGGACTCCGCGATTTAGATTCTCTCCGGTCTCAGTGATGTTGTGATTCGGGAACGGTTCTCGTTGCTTTCGAGAATCGATCAATTCTCGAAGAACGAATCCATTGACAGCGGGTGCTTAAAATACTCATCCTTCCACTTCGGATTGAGCCGGTCGAGTAGCAGGCCCTCGGCGGCACCGAAGGAGTAGACAACCGTGCGCTTCCATCCACCGAGATCGGCCAGCTTGAGCTCGCTGAGAGTCTCAGTTCTCGCCTTTGCAGCGTAGGTCGTGAATGGCTCGAAGTCGAAGAGGGCAGTGTATCCTGCGGTCGGTTGATACTGCGCAGCAGCTTCAGCGGCTTTGATCTCTGTGTAGCGAGCGATTCCTTCCTGCCAAAGCTGGAAGTTGAAGTACCTGTTGTCGTCCGACGATAGCTGCGCAAAGAATTTCTTGCGTTCCTGGACGTACTGCTTTCGAAGCTTTGCGAGCTTGCCCTTGTCAGGTTCATTCACCGCGCTGAGCAGCAGATCGCGAAGGTTCGCAAATGAGTGCGCCACTTCCGGCTTCTCGTAGGGAAACGGGTAGTTCAGCATCCACATGCCCGTGGTGTCTCCGTGGCTTAAGCCCAGGTTTCCCACGGCCTGGAAGTATCCGGGCTGAGCATCCTGTAGCTGATGGAAGTACTCGTGCATAAGCGTTATGAGCCATGGCGTGCTGGTCTTGCTGCTTGTATTTTGCGGTTCGCCGATAACAATGACCGACGGCGGCCCGAAGGCCGGGAAGGTAGCTAGCAAGTTCGTCGCGAACTGGCGCGACCGGGCGTAGAAGCCGTCTCCGACCCCTTTGAAATCCTTGGGTGGCGCGGGATGGTGAGTCAGGAATTCTTCGTTTGGTGTCACCAGCAGCAGAGGCGCGGGAACCTGGCTCCCGTTGGGCCAGATTTGGTCCTGAATCTGAGAGGCGAGCCGATAAAATTCGTGTACGCGGACAGCATCATCCACCGGAATTTGCTGCGAGGGGACTTGGGCAAATGCAGCCATTGCGAGCAGCAACGTGCTAAATAGGAGTCGCATTTGCAACGTTAGACGCACGAGAAACTTAGCCGGTGGCGGCTTCTATTATGTCCGATTTCGGGCTCGAAGGGACATTGGGCAGAGCCAGGAATAGCCGCCCTGACCCATCCCACATCCTATCCCCTCCCCCAATCCTCCCACTCCAAACCCTTGACCCGCCCAAATTCCCTCGAGTTCGCCGTAACCAAGGTCAACTTGTGCCGTAGGGCTTGTCCAGCAATCAGCAGATCGTAGGCTCCGATAGGTTTTCCGGCGGCCTCCAGGCCCGCGCGCACCGCACCAGCAATCTTTGCGTCTTCGTCATCGAAAGCCAAGAGTCCAACGGGTCCAGCAAAGAATGTCGTCAGCAGCTGCGCATTCGCAGTCGGCCGAGCACTCTTGGCGACTCCATACCATAGTTCGAAGGCAACAACTGAAGACACGAATACCTTCGCTTCATCATCGAACTTCTTTTGCAGTTTGATTCGGACCGGCTGCGGCTTGCCATTGATCACCGCGATGCAGGCGTTGGTATCAAGCAGATACATTACTCAGAAGATCTTGCGACGTGGAGTCTTGGGCTGATTGCGGGTGCTGCGGCCGATTTCTGAGGAATTAAGCCGGTCGAGTTCGGCGAACCATTTGGCAGGATCAGAAATCAGAGGTTCCAGCAAAACTCCCTCCGCGACCTGCCGCACTCGAACCTGGCTGCCCTCGAAGCGGAACTCGCGCGGCAGGCGCACCGCCTGGCTGCGCCCATTGCGAAACAATTTTGCAATCCCTGGTCCAGACATCAAACTCTCCTGGCGATATATATCACAAGTATATATCAAATGCGAGAACCCTTGACGTTAGGCACATAGTTATAGCACACTACATGTGTACATATTATGTCCACACACCGTGCACACATCTTGCTGCCCGACGATTTGCTCCAGGAAATCGACGCGCTGGTCGGCCCGCGCGGGCGAAGCAGTTTCTTGGTCGAAACCGCTCGCAACGAAGTCCGCCGCCGGAAACTTCTTCGATTCCTGGAAAGCAAGGAACCAGTCTGGAAGGACGACGCGCATCCCGAACTTCGTGATGCCGCGAGTTGGGTGCGCAAATTGCGCGCTGAAAACGAGATCAGAGGCAAGAAGCACTGATGCGACTCCTCCTCGACACGTCTGTCTTGATCGACGCTCTTCGATCCCGCCGCGAGAGACGCGAACTTCTTGCCCAATTGGTGCGGGATGGACACTCGCTCGCAACCACAGCGCTCAACATCGGTGAAGTCTATGCTGGATTACGTGCTGAAGAAAGCAGGGCCGCCGAGGTGTTTCTCGAATCGCTCCAATGTTACGAATTAACCTGCAACTCCGGCCGCATCGCCGGAAGCCTGAAAAACACTTGGGCAAGGAAAGGACGCACAATTTCCATAGCAGATGCCGCCATTGCGGCGGTTGCCCTGGAGCGAGAATGCACACTCTTGACCGACAACCGCAAAGATTTCCCCATGCCGGAGCCGAAGCTTTATCCGCTCTAAGAAGTTCTTAGCTAGCGACCGAAGACGGACCTTACACCACTACCGCTTCCTTATACTCCCCGAACACTTTCCTCAAAGTGTCCGAAATCTCCCCAACCGTCGCATAGGCCTCCACCGCCGCCACAATGTGCGGCATTAATTTCCCTCCCGACCGTGCCGCATCCTCAATCTTCTGAAGAGATTCTTCCCATGGCCCCGCATCCCGCCGCGCCCGCAAAGCTCGCAACCGTTCCACCTGCTTCCGCTCCAGCGATTCATCGATCTTCTGCAGCGGCACCGGCTTCTCGTCTTCCTGTTTAAACCGGTTCACGCCCACAACCACGGCCTCACCGCCGTCCACCGCCCGCTGATACTCGTAGGCCGCGTTCTGAATTTCCTGCTGTACGAATCCGCGCTCAATCGCCTTCAACATTCCGCCCAGCGCGGCAATCTTCTCCAGGTATGCGGAAGCCCGTTTCTCCATTTCGTCGGTCAAAGCCTCGACGTAATAAGACCCCGCCAGCGGATCGACCGTCTGCGGCACTCCCGACTCATAAGCCACAATCTGCTGCGTCCGCAGCGCGATCCGCGCCGCCTGCTCCGTCGGCAGCGCCAGAGCCTCATCGTAAGAATTAGTGTGCAGCGACTGCGTTCCGCCCAGCACCGCCGCCATGGCCTGAATCGCCGTGCGCACAATATTATTCTCCGGCTGTTGCGCTGTCAGCGTCGATCCCGCCGTCTGCGTGTGAAAACGCAGCATCCACGACTTCGGATTCTTCGCCTTGAACTGCTCCCGCATGATTCGCGCCCACATCCGCCGCGCCGCCCGGAACTTGGCCACTTCTTCCAGAAAATCGCTGTGCGCGTTGAAGAAAAACGAAAGCCGCGGCGCGAACTTATCCACATCCAATCCCGAGTTTAACGCCGCCTGCACATACGCAATCCCATTGCCCAGCGTGAACGCAATTTCCTGCACCGCCGTCGATCCCGCCTCTCGCATGTGATACCCAGAGATCGAAATCGCATTCCACTCCGGCACGTTGTCATTCGTCCACGCGAACATGTCGGTAATAATCCGCATCGCCTGCGCCACCGGAAAAATATACGTCCCCCTCGCAATGTATTCTTTGAGTACGTCGTTCTGCACCGTGCCGGAGAGCTTTCGAATATCCGCTCCCTGCCGCCTCGCCACCGCCACATACAGCGCCAGCAGAATCGACGCCGTGGCATTGATCGTCATCGATGTCGAAATGTTCGTCAGATCAATGCCATCGAACAGCCGCTGCATGTCTTCAATCGAATCGATCGCCACCCCAACTTTCCCCACTTCCCCCATCGCCAGTGCGCTGTCCGAGTCCATGCCAATCTGCGTCGGCAAATCAAACGCCACCGACAATCCCGTCGTCCCATTCGCCAGCAGATATTTGTAGCGCTTGTTCGACTCCTCGGCATCCCCGAAGCCCGCGTATTGCCGCATGGTCCACAATCTGCCACGGAACATCGTGGCCTGAACGCCGCGGGTGAAGGGATATTCCCCCGGATAACCGGCCTGACGGTCGTAGTCCCAGCCTTCAAGATCGGCGGGAGCATAAACCTGCTGCACCGGAATATGCGAAGCCGTCTGCGGATTCGCGGCGGCCGCCTCCTGGCTTTCCTTTGTGATCCTTCGTGTCCTTCGTGGTTAACGCGTTTCATCGAAACCCCGAGTTGTGCAATTCCGTTTCACCGTTTTTCCGTATCCGCCAAAACGAGCTCACTCCAAACCAGCCAAACAAAACTGTAAATGCCGCCGCCAGCGCCAGCCGCCCGCGTCCGCCGTGTTTTACCCACTCGCGCCAGAAGGCCAGACCCGCCCACTGCGGCTAACGCTAAGAAAACAAATCCCGTGACTTCAAGCCATAGCTGTCCCAGCGCCTGCCCCCAGCGCGCTGCGGTCATCCGCCCCGCCCTCATGACCGCGCCAAACGTCCGCGTGCGGCGCAATTGCTGGCCGGCAATCCGGGCCGCGATCCCCAACTTCCGGCCGGTAGAGAGAGGCGACATCGTCATCGATTTTATCAAGCTTCCGATGTAGAATACGCCAGCGCGGGTAGTTTCCCGGCATGAGCCAACCGCCGCGCAACTGCATCTAAAGAAATGTAGTCGAACCAGCACCCGGGAGGCGTCGTGGATCAGGAACTCAAGCAGCTCGATGAAGGAACTCGGCGAAGCCATCAACGAATCGCTGGCCGACTCCGACCAGATCGCCGAAGTCGTCTCCCGCATCAAGGACGGCGGCTACGACATTTTCCTGGTGCTCGAAGCCACCATCGGCGTCAGCAAGCCCGGCGACAAATCTCGCCGACAAGACTTCTCTCGTCACCACCCTCAGCACCAATCCCGAATTCAAAATCAGCGACCAGGACCTGAAATTCCTCAAATCCCTGCGCATCAAGATCGAGGAAGACGCGGCATAGGGGCCTCTACCGGTTCCCAACCTGTCCTCGGACACTTCTCGGCGAGTTGTTTTTCCTGTGCTAGTATGAGCGGTTCGCCGGGATTCGAGGCCGGGATTCGACGCTGGGGATTCAATGAAAGACACGCTCGGAGTTTTGCTGGCAGGAGGCGCCGGGGAACGGCTGTATCCGCTGACCCGCGACCGGGCCAAGCCGGCCGTCACTTTCGGCGGCATCTACCGCATCATCGACGTCACGCTCTCGAATTGCGTCAACTCCGATCTGCGCCGGGTTTACATCCTCACCCAATACAAGGCGCTTTCTCTCAACCGCCACGTGCGTGAAGGCTGGGGCAATATTGTTGGGAGGGAGTTGGGCGAGTTCATCGAAGTGCTGCCGCCGATGAAGCGGGTCAGCGAGGAATGGTATCAGGGCACGGCCGACGCGGTGTATCAGAACATTTATTCCATCGGGTCGGAGCAGCCCAAGCATGTGCTGATTTTGTCGGGCGACCATATTTACAAGATGAACTACGGCCGGATGATGAAGCAGCATAATGACTCGGCGGCCGATGTGACGCTGGCCACGATCCAGGTAGATCCTTCTGAGGTGCACCGGCTTGGGGTGGTGGATATCGATAGCGACCATCGGGTGAACGGGTTTCAGGAAAAGCCGCCCCAGACGACGCTGCGTTCGCCCTACAATCCGGAGAAGGTTTCGGCGTCGATGGGGATTTACATTTTCAATACCGATGTGCTGATCCCGGTGCTACTGAAAGATGCCGAGGACGCGAGTTCGAGCCACGATTTTGGCAAAGACATCCTGCCGAAAATGGTGGACGAATACCGGGTGTACTCGTTCGACTTCGTGGATGAGAACAAGAAAGAGGCGCTTTACTGGCGGGATGTAGGAACGCTCGAGGCGTACTACGAAGCCAACATGGATATTGTGTCGGTTTCGCCGGTGTTCAATCTTTATGATTCGGAGTGGCCGATCCGCACCCACCAGTTGCAGTATCCGCCGGCCAAGTTCGTGTTTGCCGAAGCCGGGCGCACCGGGACGGCGCTCGATTCCATCGTCTCGATGGGCTGCATCGTGTCCGGCAGCACGGTGCAGAACAGCGTGCTATCCCCCGATGTGCGGGTGAACTCCTACAGCGAGATTGAGGACTGCATTCTGTTTGCGCACGTAAATGTGGGGCGGCACTGCCGCCTGCGCAAAGCGATTATCGACCGAGACGTACATATTCCGGAAGGGACGACGATCGGCTACGATCCCGAGGCCGACCGGCAGCGCTACTTCGTGACCGACAGCGGGATTACGGTGGTGACACGGGATTATTCTCTGTTCGAAAATCCCGTGGCGGTGGATTATTTCACCAGCGAATAACGGGTCCTCCTCAGTCTTCATAATCCCGCCTTAAAGATTCCCGCCCGTTTGCCGATGGATACAGGAGCCATTCTTGTCCCGCTGGAGGCTCTCCATGTCGCGGTTATCTTTCCATTCCTACGTGTCGCGGCGAACGGTCCTGCTCTTCGTGATGTTGGCTTTCAGGTTACTGCGTTCGGACCTTGCCCTGGGACAAACCGCGGATGGGAAGAGCATGTTCTCTGTCCAGCCCCGCGATCGCATTACCAACTCAATCGACGATGAGCGCAGGATCGTGCTGCGGGGCAACCGGCACCCGCTGGCAACCGCGGCCAACGACATTGGCGAAGTTTCCGGCGGCTACCGCATGGAACGCATGATTCTCACGCTGAAGCCGGACGCGGACCAGCAAGCTGCGCTGGAACAGTTGATCGCCGCGCAGCATGACCCCGCATCGCCCTACTTCCACCGATGGCTTACGCCGGAAGAGTATGGCCAGCGCTTCGGAGTATCTGAAAACGATCTGGAGCAGATCGTGAACTGGTTGCGGACGCATGGCTTGGATTCGGTAGAAGTCGGGCCCAGCCGCAGTTCCGTCGTCTTCAGCGGCGCGGCCGCGCAAGTGGAGACAGCGTTTCACACGCAAATCCACGCTTATCGAGTTGGCGACGAACTGCATCACGCTAATGCCAGCGATCCGGAGATTCCTGCTGCCTTGTCGGAGGTGGTGGCCGGCATCGTTTCGCTGCACGACTTCCGCAGTGAGCCGATGCACACCCCGCTCCAGCAGCCGGCAACGGACTTTTCAGCCGGCAGTACCCACTACATGGCGCCCGCTGATTTTGCCACCATTTATGACGTGGCACCGCTCTATCAGAAGGGAATTGACGGCTTCGGGCAGAGCATTGCGATTGTAGGCCGCTCGAACATCAATATTTCCGATGTGCGGAAATTTCGCAACGCATTCGGGCTGCCGACGAATGATCCCCAGATCATCGTGAACGGAAGGAATCCGGGAATCCTTAATAGCAGCGAGGAATCGGAGGCCGCTCTCGACGTGGAATGGTCTGGGGCGGTGGCGCGAAAAGCCGCCATCGAATTTGTAGTGTCGGCGTCGACCAATTCGAGCGATGGGGCCTATCTTTCGGCGCAATACATCGTGAGCCACAACCTGGCTCCCGTCATGAGCATGAGTTTCGGTCTGTGCGAAGCGGCGCTGGGAACCTCTGGAAACAGCTTCATCAACAGCTTGTGGCGGCAGGCGGCATCCCAGGGCATTAGCGTATTCGTCTCTTCGGGCGACAGCGGAGCAGCGGGGTGCGATTCTGCCTCGGCAACCCGTGCCGTCGGCGGGCGAGCTGTGAACGGTTTGTGCTCGAGTCCTTACAGCGTCTGTGTGGGCGGGACGCAGTTCAGTGACAGCAATTACAGCCTGTATTGGGCGGCATCGAATACGGCGACCATGGGCTCCGCGCTGAGCTACATTCCCGAAGCGGTCTGGAATGCCAGCGGCGCGTCGGGACTGTGGTCGGGAGGAGGGGGCGTCAGTGCGATTTATGCGAAGCCCGCATGGCAGAGTGGAGTCGGCGTCCCAGCGGACGGCAGGCGCGACCTACCCGACGTTTCGCTGACTGCGGCCGTACACGACGGCTACTTGATCTTCATGAACGGCAACACCCTGGTGTGCGGGGGCACTTCGGCGGCTTCGCCATCGTTTGCCGGCCTGATGGCGATGGTGGTCGAAAGCCGCAGCGCACGCCAGGGAAGCCCCAACACTGCGTTCTATTCACTGGCGAATAATCAAAGATACGGCGGAGCAGCCGTGTTTCATGATGTTAAATCCGGCAATAATTCCGTACCCGGTGTCACCGGGTTCAGCGCCCTGGCTGGCTATGATCTGGCGAGCGGCCTAGGTTCGGTAGATGCCAGCGTCTTGGTCAATCATTGGAAAGATGCGGCAGGCGTGCCGGCATTTCATTTGAGTCTGTCGTCTACCGCGGTTTCGGTTGCCCGGGGAGCCAGTGCGGGAACGACCGCCCGGGTCAGTTTGAGCGGAGGGTTCAATGCGCCGGTGACGCTTGCGGTCAGAGGACTGCCGGCGGGAGTTTCGGCGTCTTTTGCTCCCGCAGCCTGGCGGCGCCGGGCGCAGGCGCGTCGGTATTGAAGGTAGCCGCCACGACTAGGGCTGCGGCGGGACGATACACAGCGACGGTTTCGGCGACCGCGGGCGGTTCGACGGTTACACAGAGTGCGGTGGTGAGTTTGACGGTGAATTAGGTAAGAGCCTAGTCTAAATGGTGTTCCCGTTAAATCGGGCTTGTTTAACGTACCGCCCCGTGAAGCGTCAAAGCTTCGTGGGGCGTTTGTTTTTGAGGCAAGAGCCAGGGTGGCGGGGATCACGCAAAATGCGGTGGTTAGTTTGACGGGAAATTAGGAGTCGTCGATGCTGGATGCCCGTCCTCAATATCTCGTAGAGAACGCGACAGTTGGGAGGGTCGGAAATGATCTCTCGCCCAAACGGCGGTTCGTACGAGGGCCCGTCGAGTTGTTCGTCTTACGAAAAGCAACATCTGAGTTCCCCATCTCCACTTTGCCCTTCTAGCCAGCGTTGAACGTCGGCAAATGCTTCCGATTGACGCTTCTCGACAGCAATCTCTGCTGGCACCCAGAGCTTGAGCCGTCGCGTAGACGGGCCTTTGAATCCAACCTCGTATAGTAAAATCGTGCTGTCCTGCGGCAGGATAGGATATCTGGAAACTGCGGCGATCCATGTTCCATGGTGTGTACTGAACGGCCTGCCGTCAATCGGTAGAACCCGTTGTAATTCTTTCATGTTACTGACCTCCTCCCGTGTCACGCTTCCTCACATTGTAGTGTTCCGAGCAAAACTCAACGGAGTAACCGGGCTGATTCCCCATCGTTCCCGTTCTACAATTTGTGGGGGTCGGCGTAGTAACTGCGGACCAAGGAGGCTCTCGTGGCGAAACAAACGGCGGTGGCAACAGTTATTATTGGGCTGGTTGTAGTTCTCTTTGCGCAGCAGCCTTCGCAAAGAGTCAGCGGTCCCGTCCAGCGGTACCAGATTGTTTCAGGGAAAGTTAGGGAACAGGAGTTCGGCGACGACGCGAAACAAGAGCTTAGTCTCCAAAACGGGAAACGGGCAGAGAACGAGCCGATGGTTGACGTCACGGTGCTGTTCTTGGTGGACACGCAAGCCGGGGAAGTCTGGCGCTACCAGGGTGCTCACGTGGCCCGCACGTCCGAAGGCTTGCCGTTCGGAGTAGAGTCGGCCTTCTACCATGTGCCCGTTATCCGCTCTTCAGGCGGTAAGTGAGACGGAAAGAGCGGAAGATCCGGCTTGAAGCAGTTTCCGTCACCACTTAACGGGCGAGATCGGTGTGGTGGAAATCGAGTCAGAGTGGATGAGGGCATCAAACTACCCACCCAAGCAAAACCGGCTTGGGTGGGGCACCCGTTTTACGTCATTCCCCGCCTGTTACAATGCCTTGTTTCCCGGCATTCTGAGAACTTCTGCGGCCACCATAACGTATCGGTTGTGTGGTGTTGAGCCCGGATGCTGTCGAGTCGATGTCCGGGAGGTGGTCGTAGGATTCCTCAGGAGTGCCGGTTGGAAGACGCTCAAGTTGCTGCCCTGCTGGTCCGTCGCTGCATTGCCGGCGATGCGGTGGCGTGGGAGGAAATCGTGCAGCGCTATAACCGGCGCATTTATAACATCTGCTATCGTTTCGCGGGATCGGCCGATGATGCGCAGGACCTGACGCAGGAAGTCTTCATCAAAATGTACCGGACGCTGAAGTCGTATGACGTGGAGCGGGGCGCGTTCATGACCTGGGTCACGACCATCACGCGGAACCTGCTGGTCGATCATTTTCGTAAGACCAAGCAGGATCGCATGACGGATTCGCTGGATGGGGCTTCTTCTGAAAATGAAGATGCGATGCCTTTGAGCGAGCGGATTCCGGATAAGGCGCCCACGCCGGATACGCGGGCGCAGAGCCAGCAGGTGGGGGAAGTGGTGCAGCAGGCGCTGACGAAACTCTCGCCGGATCTGCGGGAAGCAGTGATTTTAAGGGACTTACACGATATGGACTATCGTGACATTGCCACGGTACTAAAGGTACCGGAGGGAACCGTCAAATCCAGAATTAACCGCGGGCGCGCGGAACTTGCACGCCTGCTCCAACGTACATATAAACAGGTGATGTAATGGCAGCGGAACCCCATAACGGTATGCAGTGCAATGAGTTCGACGCCCTGCTCAGCGACGCCCTGGATAAGATGCTGACCGGGCCGAAGGCGGAAGCCTTTCTGGCCCATGGCAAGACGTGTGCGGTGTGCGGGCCGCTGCTGGCGGAGGCGGAGATCGGCAAGCGCTGGCTGGAACAACTGGTGGAAGTCGACCCTCCCGCCATGCTGGTGCACAATATTCTGGCGGCAACGGTCGGCCTTGATACTGCGCGCATGCATGGGGCATTTGCCGTACCGGCTCAGGCATCATGGTTCGAGCGGATGACGGATCGGGTTCGTATGTTGCTTAGCCCGGTCGTGACCGTGGTCCGGCAGCCGCGTTTTGCCATGTCATTCGGAATGGCGTTTTTCTCGCTCTCGATTTCGCTTAGCCTGGCAGGAGTGAAATTGAGTGATCTGCGCCATGCTGACCTCCGCCCCAGCGCGATCAAGCGCAGTTATTACGAGACCAGCGGACGGGTGGTGAAGTACTACGAGAACATTCGCTTCGTGTATGAGATTGAATCGCGTGTGCGCGAGTTCAAACGCGCCACCACCCCTGCGGAACCCGCTCCGCAGAAGAAGGACAATCCCAAGAACGACAACACCAGTGGACAACCCGACGAAAAGCAGGAACGCAACTACAGTCAGGGAGAGACGCAAGGTAGTGCTGGCCGCCCTTCCTGATAACCCGCCTGTAGTGGATTAGCAAATCTGGCCACGCTCAGGAGGATTTCATGAACTGCGCCAACCATCCTGACGCTGCTGCGCTGGCTTATTGCCGCACTTGCGGGAAACCCTTATGTGCATCCTGCACGCGCGATGTGAAAGGCGTGATCTATTGCGAGAACTGCCTGGCGGACAGGTTAGCCGGAGTGCAACCGACCGTTACTCCCACCGCTGCCGGGAGTGGTTTCCTCGGCGCCGGTGGTTCCGAGTTCGGGGCCGAATCCGGCTGTCGCCGGAATTCTGGCCGGGTTCTTTCCCTTCGGCGTGGGCGCGGTGTATTGCGGCCAGTATGCCAAGGGCCTGGCTCATCTGCTGATTTTCTTTGGGCTGGTCTATGGCGCGAGCAACGCTGACAGTCTGGATTGGCTCTTCGGAATCGGCATTGCCTTCTTCTATGTCTGGCAGATCATCGATGCGGTACGTACGGCGCATGCCGTCTCCGCCGGGCAACCAGCACCGGATCCGCTGGGACTCGGTCAGGCATTGGGCGCAGGAGAGAAGGTTGACACTTCCAAGATTCCCGCGGCGGCAGTAGTGCTGATTGGCCTGGGAGTGCTGTTCCTGTTGCGAAATGTGGGAGTGTTTGAGTTCAGTCTGGACCGAATTGCGTCCGGTGCTGTGCATTGTGCTCGGACTCTGGTTGTTCGCCAAACGCTGGGGCTGGATTCCTTCTCATCGCATCTATTGCTACGCGTGATCGCTATGCGCGGGCTGACCGGGCCGGTGGTGCTGGTCACGCTGGGAGTGCTCTCGTTGATCGAGGACATGGGCGGGCCGCGCTGGCACCGCACCTGGCCGATCTTGCTGCTGGCCATTGGCATCACCAAGCTGCTGGAACGCCAGGGGCCGACTTTGCCTCCGCCGTCAACGCCGGGTCCCTCTGCATTCGGTTCAACGGACGCGGGCAGCGGTGAAGTTCAGCCGCCCGCTGAATGAGGTGAGAAATGGCTAGCCCGGCTCCGATTCCTCCGACTGCGCCACCGGCGCTCATTGTCCGGCCCGATCATTCTGATCGCGATCGGCGGCATCTTTTTGCTGGGCACGATGGGCGTGCTGAATTGGAGCAACCTGGCGCACTGGTTTGCCCATTACTGGCCGGTGATTCTGATCGTGGCCGGCATCATCAAGCTGATTGAGTATCAGGCGGCGCAACGAGAAGGCACTCGTCCCTCAGGCATTGGCGCCGGCGGGGTTTTTCTCATCATTCTGGTGGTCTTTTTTGGCTTGCTCGCGACCCAGGCGTCACGCTTCAACTGGGGAGAGTTGCGCGATCAGATTAATATCGACGACAACGACTTCAGCTTTTTTGGCCAGAAATACACCTACGAAGACCAGTTGACCGAGGACTTTCCCGCGGGCAGCTCTCTCCATGTGACGGATCTGCGGGGCGCGGTCAACGTCAGCGATGGGCAAGACAATCAGATTCACGTCGCAGTGCACAAGCGGATCAACGCCGAGAGTCAATCGGATGCCGACAAGTGGAACGCGGGCACCAAGCCGCAGATCAGCACCAGCGGAACTGTGGTTTCTCTCAACGCCAATAATCAGGGAGCGGGCGACCACGATGTAGCCGTGGACCTGGACATTACGATGCCCCGGAAGGCTCCGGTCACGATTTCCACGCCGCTACGGCGACGTTAGCGTAGTCGGCCGGGATGGTGACGTGCAGGTCTCAGCCCAGCACGATGACGTGACCACCACCGATATCAACGGCAAGGTCAGCCTAACCCTGGAACACAGCTCGGCGCGGATATCGCAAGTTTCTTCCGATGTTTCCATTGAAGGACGGGCCAACGATGTTTCCATCGAAGACGTGAAAGGCGCTGTCCGCCTCGATGGCGATTTCATGGAGAGCGTGAAGCTCTCGCGCCTCACGCAGGGAGTCACCTTCCACTCCTCCCGTACTGACATGCAGTTCTTCCGCCTCAACGGCGATCTCGACCTGGATTCGGGCGATCTTCAGGCCTCGGACGTGGTTGGGCCGGTGCGTCTGAGCACCCGCGCCAAGGACATCAGTATGACCGGCGTGGCGGGCGACGTGCGCTTGCAGGATGAGAACGGCTCGGTGGAATTGCACATGACTAAGCTGGGCAGCGTGCAGGTAGAAAACCGCAGGGGCGACGTGCAGATTTATGTTCCCGATAAAGCCGGCTTCCAGGTGGACGCGCGCTCGAGTGGCGGAGATGTCGAGACGGATTTCAACGAGCTAAAGGTCGACAACAGCGAGGATCAGGCCACGGCAACTGGAACCGTCGGCGGCGGCGGCCCGCACATGGTCGTGACCAACGAGCACGGAACCATCGAGATTCGCAAGGGATCGTCCGTGGCGGAGGCGCCTTCGGCTCCCGCACCGCCACCTTCGCCCCGTGCGCCCCGCGGGAAGCGGGCGCAGCCCAGCGTTCCTGCGGTAACGGAAAACTAGGCCTGCGGGTTGTCATCCTGAGCGCTGCGCCTTTTGTGCCGCCCTTACGCTCCAGCCTGTCCCCGTGTTATTTTCAAGGTTCCTTCTGAAACCGAGACATGATCCGTTCCTATAAAGGCATCAGGCCGACGATTCCCGCTTCCTGCTACGTGGACGATTCGGCGCAGATCATCGGTGACGTCGTTCTCGGTGAGCACGCCAGCGTGTGGATGAACGCGGTCCTGCGCGGCGACGTGCACTCCATCCGCATCGGCGCCCACTCGCAATATTCAGGATTGCAGCGTGCTGCATGGCATGAAAGAACAATATGGCGTCTTTCTGGGCGAGTATGTCACCGTCGGGCACTCGGTGACTCTGCACGGCTGCGTGATCGAAGATCGCTGCCTCATCGGCATGGGCTCCATCATTTTGAACGGAGCGCGCATCGGCGCGGGATCGATTATCGCAGCGGGCACGCTGATTCCGGAGAAGACGGTGGTCGAGCCGGGCTCGCTGTGGATGGGATCGCCGGGCAAATTCCGCCGCAAGCTGGAGGAAAAAGATCAGGAAAGCATCATGCGCTACGCGAACAATTATTTGGGATACAAAGAGGCCTATCTGGCGGAACGGTAACATAGCACTCGATAATTAATGTCATCCTGAGCGAATTTATAACTTCGTGAGCGAAATTATCACGCATTCGAGCGATCTACAGAGTCATCAGAAATGACTTGTCATGCCTGAGCGAAGTGCGATGTCCGCGAGCGGACGTCGCCGCAGTCGAGGATCTCAATCTATAATTCACGCGCGCAGCATCAGGTGCAACCGTTTAATCTCATAGGGATCCTTCGACTCCGTAGCATGTTTCGCAAGCGAAACATGCCACTGCGCTCAGGATGACACGACCAGCAACCATGATCAAAGCCGTACGCGGAACTCGCGATCTGCTGCCGCCGGAAACGGCGCTGTGGAACTTTGTCGAAGCCGCGGTGCGCGACGTCTTCCGCGCCTACAACTTCCACGAAATTCGCACGCCGATTTTCGAAGAAACGCAGTTATTTTCCCGAGCCGTAGGGGAAGAAACCGACGTGGTTTCGAAGGAAATGTATACGTGGGAGGACCGCACCCGCGCCGAGAGCGAGAAGGGCCAGTCCCTCACCCTTCGCCCCGAAAACACTGCCGGCGTCGTCCGCGCCTACATCGAGCACAAACTCTGGGACCGCGGCCTTAACAAGCTCTACTACATCGGGCCGCAATTTCGCCGCGAGCGTCCGCAGAAAGGCCGCTATCGCCAGTTTTACCAGATCGGCGCAGAAATGCTGGGCCCGCCTGCATCGGGCAGCGAATCTCCCGCCCGTGACGCAGAGATCCTTGAACTGCTGGCGACTCTGCTCGACCGTCTTGGAATCGAAAACTGGACGCTCGAACTGAACTCCATCGGCTGCGCCGACGATCGGGCCAGGTACAACGAAGCTTTGCGAAAAGCGCTCGAACCAGTGGCCGCGAAAATGTGTGCCGACTGCCAGCGCCGCGCGGTCACCAATCCTTTGCGCGTGTTCGATTGCAAAGTGCCGGAAGACCAGCCCATTATTGAAAAGCTGCCGCGCATCGGCGAATATCTCGACGAGCCTTGCCGCAAACACTTCGAGCAAGTGCAGGAAATCCTGAAAGCAGTAGGTGTCGAGTTTCATATAAACGACCGCCTGGTCCGCGGCCTCGACTACTACACTCGCACCGCCTTCGAATTCACTCACGGAGCATTAGGCGCGCAGAACGCCATCCTCGGCGGCGGCCGCTATGACGGCCTTTCGGAGTCCCTCGGTGGTCCCAGCGCTCCCGGCATTGGATTTGCCATCGGCGAAGACCGCTTGATTTTGGCATTAAGGCAATCTGCGGAATCCGTGCAGTCCAAACCTGACGTTTACATTGCCCCGTTCGGCGCCGGCATGGACCGCGAAGCCGCCCGCCTGGCGCGGGAACTGCGGCGGCATGACGTTATCACAGAACTGGGCGATGAGAACTTCCGTCTGAAAAAGTCGTTTGAAATCGCCGCCAAACTGGGGGCGCGCTTTATTCTCATTGTCGGGGAAAATGAAGTGAACGCCGGTGCCTTCGCTCTGAAGAATCTGGAAAGTGGCGAGCAAGTTTCCGTTCCACGCACGGAGCTAGCGCGGAGGATTCAGGCAGGGCGGTAAAATATCTTTCGCCCCTACGGGGCTTGGTCGTTCGTCGCTTTTGCTCCCACGGCTTGCGCCGTGGGCTTCATTCTTACGCCGCTTCGCGGCTGGTAATACTTTTGCTGGAGGCCTTTCGTGACTCGCTTTGTGATTCCGTTTTCGCTGCTTCTTGCCCTCAGTTGTGCTGCCCAAACCGCGGGCGGAGGAGTCCGCGCCACACCGGCGGAACAGGCTTTGATCTCCCAGACCCAGGCCGTGGCCCAGGCGCAAAAATCCAAAGATACCGATTCCCTGAAACGCCTGCTGAGCAACGATTTCGCGCAGGTGGGCAGCGAAGGCAAGCTGCACGACAAAGGCGACGTTCTCGATGACGCCAAGGACGGCCTGCTCAAGGATTACACGCTTTACAACCTCGAAGTTTTACCCATCGACGAGAACGCGGCGATCGTCACTTTCGACGCGATCATTCATCAAGCCGAGGGCGACGACCTGCTAGCGCCACGCTATCAGCACTTCTCCGATGTCTGGGTCAAGCAGGATGGCCAATGGCGGCTGCGCTTCCAACAGGCCACAGCGCGGCGGCCAATCGACTGATCGGGCCACGCCTGCTCCCAGCATTTATAATCTTGCATTCGGCCCGATTCCATATTTCCAACGGAAAGGCACAACTTGCTCGACTTTTTAGGCGATCTTCGGCGGACCCACATGTGCGGAGGCTTGCGCGCTTCCGACGCAGGCAGCAAAGCCGTGCTCATGGGCTGGGTACACCGCCGCCGCGACCTCGGCAACCTCATCTTTGTTGACATCCGCGACCGTTCCGGCCTTTCCCAGGTGGTGTTCAACAAGGAACGAAACGCCGCCATTCACCAGAAAGCCTCCGGACTGCGCAACGAGTACGTCATCGCTGTCGTCGGCACGGTCAAGCTGCGCGACGCCAACACCGCCAACAAGAACATTCCTACCGGCGAAGTCGAGCTCATCGCCGAAGAATTGCGGATCCTCAATGAAGCGAAGCAGCCGCCCTTCCTGCCGGGCGATAGCGTTTTGCCAAATGAAGAGATACGTCTGAAGTATCGCTATCTCGATCTTCGCCGCGACGCCATGCAGCGCAACCTCGAACTGCGCCACAAAATCGCCCTCGCCATCCGCGAGAACCTCTCGGCCCAGGGATTCTTCGAAATCGAAACTCCGTTCATGACACGGTCCACGCCCGAAGGCGCGCGCGATTACCTGGTGCCAAGCCGGGTGCAGCCGGGGTCGTTCTACGCTCTGCCGCAATCGCCGCAGTTATTCAAGCAAATCCTGATGATTTCTGGCTTCGAGAAGTATTTCCAGATTGTGCGCTGCTTTCGCGATGAGGACCTGCGCGCCGACCGCCAGCCTGAGTTCACCCAGATCGACCTGGAAATGTCCTACCCGCAGCAGGAACAGGTATGGGAAGTGGTGGAACGTTTTCTCACCGCGGCGTTTCAGGCTGCCGGTCACCAGATTCAGACGCCTTTCACCCGCATGAGCTATGACGACGCCATTCGCCTTTACGGCAGTGATAAGCCTGACATGCGCCTGCCGGAAATGACCGATGTGCGGGAGGCCTTCGCTGCCGCTGACTTCGAGAAGCTGGCCATCAATGCTACGCTGCCGCTGCTGGCCATCCGCATTCCGAAAGTCGGCAAGCTCTCGCGTAAAGAGCGCGACGAAAATAAGGAACTATTTGGTGTTCAAACGCTGGAGTTCAACCTGCTCGATATCGACCGGCTGGAAAAATCCATGCCCGAGGCAGCCGAGCAATTGAAAGGAATGTCTTCCGCACATCCCGATGACTTGATTGCGCTGGTGGGAGTAAAGAATCCCTCTGATTTCAAAACCACCATTGGCGGGCTGGGAAAAGTCGCCGGCGCCTATCGGCTGCGGCTGGCCGACAAGTATCGCGATCGCCACAAGGCCTTCGAGAGGACCGGAGATCCGCGGCAGGATTTCCGCTTTCTCTGGGTCACGGATTTCCCCATGTTCGAATATGACGAAGAGAGTAAACGCTGGGTTCCGGCGCACCATCCCTTCACTTCGCCGCATGAGAAAGATATGGAAAAGTTGGAATCCGATCCGGCGGCGGTACGCGCCCTGGCCTACGACGTGGTGCTTAATGGCACCGAGTTGGGATCGGGCTCGATCCGTATTCATCGCAAAGACATTCAGCAGAAAATATTTCACGCCCTGGGCATGACTGAGGACGAAGCTCGCGCGCGCTTTGGATTCTTCCTGGAAGCTCTGGAATATGGCACGCCTCCGCACGGCGGAATTGCGCTGGGACTCGACCGCATTGTGATGATCCTCGCCGGGGCCGAAAGTCTGCGGGAAGTCATCCCCTTCCCCAAAACCGCGCGGGCAGTGGACTTGATGGTGGACGCGCCCACCCCAGTAAGCGAGGCCCAGTTAAAAGAGCTGGGAATACAGGTGAAGAAGTAGGATAGTCGGACCAGGGTATGCCAGCCAATACGGCTGGGGTTTGGGGTGGCGCAGCGGTAATCCGCTGCGCCACTCAAAAGCACAGTCACGACACTTGCCCTTCCCAAAATGACATTTCCCGGGTTCCATCAGGACATCGCCTTTATGGTTCGCCCGTCCGCTTTGCTTTTCCCTGATCATCTGCCAAACTGACCCATACCCATGGGCCGCATTCACGTTCTTACCGAGGCCGTCGCCAACAAAATCGCCGCGGGCGAGGTCGTCGAGCGCCCGGCCTCGGTAGTGAAAGAACTTCTGGAGAATGCGCTCGACGCCGGTTCCACCCGCATCAAGATCCAGGTTGAAGCCGGCGGCAAGAAGCTGATCCAGATCACCGACAACGGCTGCGGCATGGTCCGCGACGATGCTCTGCTGGCCTTTGAGCGTCATGCGACTTCGAAAATCAAGAATGCCGAAGATCTGCTGAGCGTTGCGACTCTGGGATTTCGCGGCGAGGCGCTGCCCTCGATCGCTTCGGTTTGCCGCTTGCGATCTGGAGACGCGCGCTGCCGATGAAGACTCAGGGACGGTCATCGAAATCAATGGCGGGAAGATTTTCAGAGTGGAAGAAGCGGGGTTACCGGCGGGGACGTCGATCACCATCCGCGATCTCTTCTTCAATACTCCGGCACGCAAGAAATTTCTCAAAGCGGAATCCACCGAACTTTCGCATATCGCATCGCTGGTCACGCACTATGCCCTGGCTCATCCCGAGAAACACTTCGAGCTGCACTCCGCCACGAATGCCGTGCTGGTGGCGTCTCCTGTCGCCGATCACAGCCAGCGTGTGTACCAGGTCTTCGGCCGGGAGGTGCTGGACCAACTGATTCCCGTTGCCGCCATGCAGCCGCTGGAGCGCATCGGCCTGCCCCAGCCGCCGCCCTGGAGAAGACACGAGGACGACGAAGCTCCGGCCGAGCCAGGCGAGTTGCGGGTGCATGGTTTCGTTTCCAAGCCTGAAATTCAGAAGCTCAACCGCAATTCCATCTATATTTTCGTCAATGGCCGCCTCATTCGCGACCGCCTTATTCAGCACGCCATCACCGAGGGCTATCGCAACATTCTTCCGCCGACGGTTTATCCCGTGGTGCTGCTGTTTCTGGAAATGCCCAGCGGCGAAGTAGACGTGAACGTTCATCCCTCGAAAACCGAAGTCCGTTTCCGCCAGCAGAGCGGTGACTCACGATTTTGTGCGGGATTCGGTCCGAGTCGCGCTGATGAAGGCCCGGCCGGTTCCGCAATTTGTCACCGAAATCAGCGCCCATCCCACAGCTCCGCAGGCGCTGACGCCGGGAGCTCATCCCGCCAGCCCGGGTTCTTCGGCAGCCTGGCAAGCGCTCTACGCCCCTGCCGAGGCACAGGGCTTTACCCTGCAAGCTCCGGTTCCTCCGCCGGTGAGCCGACATTTTGCGTTCGGCATGGATGGCATCGCCATCGACGGTAACGCCGCGCTTTCGTTGGCTCGCGGACCGCAAGTCGTTTCCGAGGTGATGAAAAACGACGGCTGCACGCCGCCCGCCGCTGATGAACCGGAAGCGGCCAGCGATCTGGCGCCGGCGCTCGCTTCCCTGAAACCTCTCGGCCAGATTCGCGAGTCGTTCATTCTGGCGGTGAATCACGAGGGTCTCTGGATCATTGACCAGCACGTCGCCCATGAACGCGTTCTATTTGAAAGGATCCTGAAACAGCGGGCAGCCCAGAAAGCCGAAAGCCAGCGCCTGCTGATGCCGCTGGTGCTCGAGCTTACGCCCGCGCAGCAGGCGGTGTTTGCCGAGATTTGTGAAGAGCTCAATCAGAACGGATTTGAGGCCGAACCCTTTGGCACGCGCAGCTTCGCGGTGAAGGTGGCTCCCGCGGGAGTGGAAGCCACCCAGATCGAACACATGCTGCACGAGCTGCTCGACCAGTTTGCCCGCGAAGAGCAAGTGCTGAACATGGAAAAAGTCCGCGCCCGCGTCGCCGCGTCCATCGCGTGTCATGCTGCCATCAAGGTCAATATGCCGCTGGAGCAGCACAAAATGGAGTGGCTGCTGGCCGAACTGGCCAAAACCGAGTGTCCCATGTCCTGCCCGCACGGCCGGCCGGTAGTTCTGCGATACTCAATGAAAGACATTCAGAAGGCGTTTAAGAGGATTTAAGAGCTGTCTGCTTTTCAGCTCTCGGCTTAATCATGGGAGGCTGAGCTGAAAGCTGATGGCTGACAGCTGTTCTATGTTTGATCTCGACCAACTCCGGCGCTCCAAATGGCGGCTCGACGGGCGTCCCGTCCGCACCCTCGATGACGCTCGCGAGTTTATCGAGTCGGTCGGATTCTGCTTGATGTATCCGCTGAAGACTCCAGTGCTCGCGCCGACGTTCATCGGCGCCTGGGTCGGCTCGGAGGAGCGTCTGCCCATGTGGCAGCACGCGTACGCCGATCCGCGCGCCCAAGAGGCCACAGAGTTAATGGTGCGCCTGCTGCGCGAACGCGCCGCCTACGAAGCCAACCTGTTTGATGAGAATAACGGCTTCCTGGTGGCGGGATCGATTTTCCCTTATTTCTATGCGCTGGTCGGGGAGCGTAATCCGAAACATGCTCCCCTTCCCGGCCCGCGCTCCGAATATTCGCAACTGGTTTGTGACGCCTACGAGATCATTCGCCGCGATGGGCCGATCTCCAAACAGAAAATACTCGAAGCTCTGGGCGGCGGCACTTCGACCGCTGCACTCGATAAGTCGCTGGCGGAACTATGGTCGCGGCTGCGCATCACCCGCGTGGACTACAGTCCGGTTGAGGGTTCGTCGTGGGACTTGCTCTACCGCTGGTCGCCGGACGCAGTGCGCGAAGGAATTTCGCTTTCGGTCGCCGAAGCTCTCTCAGCCCTGCTGTCGAAATACCTGGATTGTGTGGTCGCGGCCGATCAGCAGGAGATCGAAACCTTTTTCGGCAATTTCGTTCCTCGCTCGCGCATAAGAGAATCCATCAACGCCCTGCTGGCGGCGCGCGAGTTGAGTTTTGTGCATGTAGGCAGCAGGTCGCTCATCCAGATTACGCCGCCCAAATTGCCGGTGGAGCATCCCCGGCGCGCCGAAGGGGCGAATAGTCCTTGAGACCTGCGCTTCGTTTAGTATTGTCTGGCCATTACTTTTCTTAAACCCAGCCGTCCAAGGTGAATATGTACAAGATATTTCTTTCCGTTCTGCTGCTATCACTTCTAGTTGCCTCGGCTTCCGCCCAGACCGCCGCCGCGCCGTCACCGGAGCCTGCATTTCCCTACACGCCCGGCCTCGACGTCACCGCCATGGACAAGTCTGCCGATCCCTGCGTCGATTTTTATCGGTACTCCTGCGGAGGCTGGAAAAAGAACAACCCCATCCCCCCCGACCAGGTCAGTTGGGACGTTTACAACAAGTTATACGAGGACAATTTGAGCTACCTGCGGGGCATTCTGGAGCAGGCTGCGGTAAAGGCCAACCAGACCGACTCCGTGACCCAGAAAATCGGCGACTACTACGCCGCCTGCATGGACGAAACCGTCGTGGAGCAGCGCGGCCTGACGCCGGTGCAATATGACCTCAATGCTATTGCGCTTCTGCGGTCCCCGAAAGACCTTACCCCTCTCATCGCCCATCTTCAGCTTCAATTCGGCCGCAGGGTCGCGTTCTCGCAGGGTTCAACCCAGGACCCCGATAATTCCGAACAGCAGATCGCTGAGCTTGACCAAGGCGGCCTGGGCCTTCCCGACCGCGATTACTACGTCAAGGAAGACGCCAAGTCGAAAGAAATTCGCGAACGCTACGTGCAGTACGTGCAGAAGATGTTCGAACTCATGGGCGACGACGATGCCACCGCTTCCAAGAATGCCGGCACGGTAATGCGCATGGAGACTGAACTGGCCAAGGCGTCCATGACGCGGGTCGACCGCCGCGATCCTTACAAACTGAAACACAAAATGAAGGTTGCGGAACTGGAGCAACTTGCACCCAATATTGATTGGAGCATCTATTACGCCCAGTTGCAGTATCCCAAGTTTGAAATCGTCAACGTGGCGACCCCGGATTTTTTTAAAGAAGTAAACCGGCAGATCATGGCTGATTCGATTGCCGACTGGCAAACTTACTTGCGCTTTCATGTCGTCAATGGGTCGGCCGTAGTTTTGCCAAAAAGATTTGTGGACGCGAATTGGGCGTTCTACCGCCAGTACCTCCATGGCGCCAAAGAGCAGCAGCCCCGCTGGAAACGGTGCGTGCAATACACCGACGAAGATCTGGGCGAGGCCCTGGGACAAGTTTACGTTCGCAAGACGTTTTCGCCCGAACTGAAGGCCAGCACGCTCGAGATGGTCCGCCACATTGAAGACGCCATGGGCGAGCGCATCCGTGCCCTCGATTGGATGAGTCCGGAAACCAAACAGCAGGCGTTGACCAAACTCGCCGCCATTCGCAATAAAATCGGCTATCCCGACAAGTGGCGCGACTATAGTTCGGTTTCCATTTCGAACACGGATTTTGCCGGCAACACGGTGCGGGCCGAGGAATTTGAGCGCCGTCGCGATATTAACAAAGTCGGCCAGCCGGTGGATCATGCGGAGTGGGACATGACCCCGCCCACCGTGAACGCCTACTACAATTCGCAGATGAACGACATTAACTTTCCCGCTGGCGTCTTGCAGCCTCCGCTCTACGACGCCAAAATGGACGCGGCTCCCAACTATGGCGACACCGGCGGCACCATCGGCCATGAACTCACCCACGCCTTCGACGACGAAGGCAGCCAGTACGATGCTAAAGGCAACTTGAAGAACTGGTGGACCAAGGAAGACCGCGAAAAGTTCGACGCCCGCACCAAATGCGTCCAGGACCAGTACGCTCAATATGTCGTGGTCGATGACATTCACATCAACAGCAAGTTGACGCTCGGAGAAGACGTGGCTGACCTGGGCGGCGAAATCCTCGGGTACATCGCGTGGAAAGCTGCCACCAAGGGCCAGGACCTGCAACCCATCCAGGGTTTGACCCCCGATCAGCGCTTCTTTGTTGGCTTCGCGCAGTGGGCCTGCGGAAATGAGCGTCCCGAAGATCTGCGCGTGCGCGCCATCACCGATCCGCATTCTCCGCCCAAATACCGGGTCAATGGAGTCGTCGTCAACATGCCGGAGTTTTCCAAAGCTTTTTCGTGTAATGCCGGCGCTCCCATGGCCAAGGATCCGGCGAAGGTGTGCAGCGTATGGTGAGAAGCCGCAGCTAGTATTCCGCGAGTAACTTCATGGCACGGAACAGGTCTTCAGCCTGTGGCAGAATCGCGTCTTCGAGAATCGGCTGATAGGCGACGAACGTATCTTTGGCTGCAACTCTGCGCACCGGCGCGTCGAGATCGTCAAACAGTTCATCGGCGATGCGCGCAGCGATCTCAGCCCCGTAGCCCCAACTCAGCGTGTCTTCATAAGCCACGATTACCCGGCTCGTCTTGCGCACTGAATTGGCAATCGTTTCCCAGTCAAAGGGACTCAGGCAGCGCAGGTCGATGAGTTCGACTTTCACTCCGTGTTCTCGTTCGATTCGTTGCGCGGCCTGGAGCGCGCGCGGCACCACCGCGCCGTAAGTAATCGACGGTCAAATCCGTCCCCGGCTGCACGATCTTCGCCTTGCCGAACGGGACCATGTAATCCGGCCCGGGATACGGCGCCCGGCCGAAGGTCTCGCGATACAACCGCTTGTGCTCGAGGAACAGCACCGGATCGTCGCAGCGGATCGAGGTTCGTAGCAAGCCAGCCGCATCCAGCGCATTCGAGGGAAACACCACCCGCAGGCCCGGCGTGTGAGTGAATATGCTCTCGCCGCACTGCGAATGATAGATGGCGCCGCCGGTGAGGTATCCGCCAATCGCCACGCGCACCACTGCCGGCGACGAAAATCCATTGTTCGAGCGCCAGCGGATCAGCGGCAACTCATTGCGCAATTGCATCATTGCCGGCCAGATGTAGTCGAAGAACTGAATCTCCGACCACCGGCTTCATCCCGCGCGTGGCCATGCCGGTGGCGCGGCCCACGATATTCGCCTCTGCCAGGGGAGAATTGAACACCCGGTCCGAACCAAATTCGCCTTGCAACCCCGAAGTCAGCTTGAAGACGCCGCCCTTGCCCTTAATCAGCTTCTCCTGCAAATACTGCTCCCGGCTGCAATCGGCCACGTCCTCGCCGAAGATCAAGACGCGCTCGTCGCGGGCCATCTCATCGCGCAACGTGGCGTTGATCAGGTCCGCCATGGTCTTGGGCGCAGCCTTTTTCCCATCGCCTGCGTCGCCGGCCGTGGGTTCGGTGTCGAATGCGGATGACGCCGGGTCGAGGTCCGGCGAGTAGATGTATTGCATCACCGTCTCAGGCTTGGGCAATGCCGCTTCCAGCGCCTGGTCCACCGCAATCTGCAAATCGTCTTCTACCTGTTTCTCCAGGCGGTTGATGCCGTTTTCATCGAGAATTCCTTCGCGGATGAGAAACATCTGCAAGCGCGACACTGGATCGCGCGCCGCATCGCGCTCCCGTTCCGCCTCCGGGCGGTAAGCCCGCTCGTCATCCGACAACGAATGCGAATACGGGCGGATCACGTGCGCATGAATGAAGGCCGGCCCGCTCCCGGCGCGGCAATAGGAAACTGCACGCGAAAAGGCCGCGTAGGTGGCTACGAAATCCGTCCCATCGATCTCTTCGAAATGAAAATTAGGAAATCCCGAAACCAGCCGCGAAATGTTCCCGCCTGCGGTTTGCACCTCGACAGGAACCGAGATCGCATATTCGTTGTCCTGAATCACAAACAGAACCGGCAGCTTGCGGTTCGCCGCGCTGTTCAGTCCCTCCCAGAATTCGCCTTCGCTGGTGGTCCCGTCGCCCAGCGAGACGTAGGTGACTTCGTCACTGTGGAAAGTCACATTCTTGAATTCGCGATAATCGCCCGCTACTTTTTTGGCGGCGTTGGGACGAGAACTAAAATAGCGGCCAGCCTCCGCGCATCCCACCGCCTGCAAAACCTGCGAACCCGTCGGCGACGACTGCGTCACCACGTTGAGCTTGGGGAAACCCCAGTGCGAAGGCATCTGCCGGCCGCCGGAGTTAGGATCATCAGCCGCTCCCACGCCTTCCAGGAACATTTCGTATGGGGTTGCGCCCAGGCCCAGACACAGCGCGCGGTCGCGGTAGTAAGGATAGAACCAGTCGTACGCCGGCTTAAGGGCGAACGCGGCCGCTACACCCACGGCCTCGTGGCCGGCACCTGAAATCTGAAAGAAAATCTTCTGCTGCCGCTTCAGCAGGATCTCGCGGTCGTCCACTCGCCGCGAAGTGTGCATGATCCGGTACGCCTCAATCAGTTGTTCGCGAGACAGGCCTTCATAGCCCTGCTTCGCTTCCGCCACTCTCGATTCCGTCTTGCTCGCCATACTTTAGTCCGCCCGCCGCACAGGGATTCTATTGTAAATCCTGCAAGGAATTTCCGAATAGTCTCAGGTAACAGGGACCAGCAGCACAGCCTGAAGCCTGACAGTCTGACTGCTGATTCGGCGGTGCTATTCTGAGAGGGTCCGCATGATCCAATTCCTTCGCCAATTCGATCCTCGCAGCATCAAGCTTCTGATCTTCGATCTCGACGGCACCCTCGTCGATTCCCGGCTGGATCTGATTCATTCCGTCAACGCCATGCTGCGGCATCTCGACCGGCCTGAACTGCCCGGCGACGTGATCGCTTCTTATGTCGGCGACGGCGCGCCGGTGCTGGTCCGTCGCGCTCTGGGCGACCCCAAGAATGATGGCTACGTGAAAGAAGCGCTGGAATATTTTCTAGCGTACTATCGGGTCCATAAACTCGATTACACCCACGTTTACGACGGTGTGAAAGAAATGCTGACGGCCGTCAGCCACGCCAATGGCATCCGACGCCCGATGGCGGTGCTTTCCAACAAGCCGGTGGTCCCGTCGCGCGCCATTATCGAAGCGCTGGGCCTGGCGGAATTCTTCATTCACGTGTATGGCGGCAACAGCTTCCCCACCAAAAAGCCCGATCCCCACGGCGCGCACACCATCCTGCGCGAAACCAAGGCGCGGCCCGAAGAAACCTTGATGATCGGCGATACCTCGGTCGACGTGATCACTGGCCGCAATGCCGGACTCTGGACCTGCGGAGTGACCTACGGCTTCGCGCCGCACACGCTGAGCATCGCGCCGCCTGACATGACGGTGGACAGCCCGAAAGAGTTGGCGGAGTTGTTTGCAGGCAGCGGCTTGGCCAAGTGATGGGGATCGCTATAGGCCGAGGAAATCCTGCCACTCGGAGATGGATCGGGATTACGGGTCCATGAGCGCTAACGCCCTGTTCTCAGCAGTCATGTTGAGATTCATGACGCGCAGGGCTACACTCGATCCCTATACTCGATGATCACACCTCTCGTTCTGCTAGCTGTGACTGTTATGAGCGTGAGGGGCGGATATCTTGCCCTCCGCGAACCCCGCCTGTGGAGGCGCACTGCGGGCCTCGTAGCGGCAGTTGCATCAATCGCGTCCGCCGTAGCCTTCGTTTGTCTAGTGCAGGTCTACAACTCGCGAACACTCGCAATTGTAACGGCCACGGGCAACCCGTTGGCTGGACTCGGTCCGTGGGATCTGCTCGCTCTGCTGCTCAGCCTCGTCGCAATCATTGCGTCGGGGCTGGGGTCTAAGAAAGCGCGCATACTCCTGCTGATTTCCAGCATTCTGATGTTTTCGTTCACGCTGCTCGCGTTGATTTTTTTGGATTAACTATTGAAAAATCGCGATTTCACCCACTATCCGTCTTCCGGTTCCCGCTGGCGGCAGATTTTTTGCTAGATGACCAGCTCTCCTACGAGCGCGTCGGGCTCCGCCTTCGCGACCTTCACTTGCGACCAGCGATTCGGTGCGTGTTTCCCCGCCAGCTTGAGCTTGAGGTAGTTGTCGGTCAGGCATTCCGTGCTGACCCCGTCGAAAACGTTCAGCGTGATGGCTTCCACCGTTTTCCCCGCAAACGACTGCGTAAACGCCAGCTTCTTCTCTGAAGCCAGGTCTCGCAAGACTTTGTTGCGTTCCCGCGCCACCTGCCCTGGAACTTGATTCCGCATCGCAGCCGCCGGAGTTCCCGGCCGCGGCGAGTAGGTGAACACGTGCAGATAAGTGAACGGCAACTCTTCCACCATGCGGCGGGTCTCATCGAAGTCTCGGTCCGTCTCGTCGGGAAAACCGGCCATCACATCTGCGCCGATGGCCACCGTGGGCATGGCAGCGCGAATCTTTTCGATCTTCTCGCGATAATGCCACGGCCGGTATTTTCGGTGCATCAGGCGCAGCACACGATCGCTCCCCGATTGCATCGGCACATGCGCATGCTTGGCGATGCGCGACGATTCCGCCACCAGCCCGATCAGTTCATCAGTCCAATCCATCGGTTCAACCGAGCTGATTCGCACTTTCTCCAGCGCCGTCTCGTCGAGTATGGCGCGGACGAGGTCTTCGAACCGCGCCGGTTCAATTGCCAGGTCGCGTCCCCAACGGCCCAAATTGATGCCGGAGATCACAACTTCACGGTATCCCGCTGCCACCAGCGTATTCACCTCTGCCAGAATTCGACTCAGCGGCAGCGACCGGCTCTGCCCGCGCACTGATGGAATCACGCAGAACGAGCAGCGGTTGTCGCAGCCGTCTTGTACTTTGAGATTGGGGCGGGTGCGCTCGTTCGCAGCGTCAAAAACCGGAGCCGCGAGCAATTCCGTGTGGGCGAAAATGTCAGAGACGTAGAGGCGTTGATCTTCGACCGCCGCTCGCTGGCCGCTCGACAAACTGCTCAGAGGAACAAATCCCGCTGCACTCTCCCTCGATTCCACCCGCCCCAGCGCAATCTCCGCCAGCCGATGCTTGTGCGAATTACCGATCACCCGGCTAACCCCCGGCAACGCCACGACCTCCTCCGGCGCGCGCTGGGCATAACATCCGGTCACCACAATCTGGCAGCCGGGATTCTCCCGGCGCACCCGGCGAATGGCTGCCCTGGCATCGCGATCAGCAGAGGCCGTAACCGTGCAGGTATTCAGCACCACAACTTCTGCCTCAGACGCACGTTCAGCGCGCAGCAATCCGCGCTCGCGGAACTGCTGCTCGACCGCGGCCCCGTCCGCCTGGGTCGCGCGGCAACCGAAGTTCTCTACGTAAAAACTGGCCATTGGTTTCTGATAGCGGGCATAATCCTGCCCGTGCACAGATGTTCTATGGTAACCCGGATGGGGTGGCAGCGCGAAGACGAGGAGCCGCGGATTTCGCCCGCCCCGAACATGACGGGACGAATGTGTGCCTACTTGCCAGAGCACGGCCACACGCCGCTCGCTAGCTGCACCCTTCGCGGCGCGCCAGCGACAGACATCGTTTCCATCAGGCAGAAGCCGTGGTTCGCCCACCCTGGAAGCACTCGCGGCACAACACCGGACGGCCCTGAGTCGGAACGAAGGGCACGGTGGTGTTTTTCCCGCAATGTGAACACGTCGCGTGGGTCTCAATCCTCGGCGATTTATGCACTGCGGGCGCATTAGTAAACGACGTGCTCCTGACCCTCCTCTTGCAATCCTTGCAGCGTCTGGGTTCGTTCATGAATTGCCTGTCACGAAAAAATCTCTGTTCCCCGACGGTAAAGACGAAATCAGCTTCGCAATCGATACACTTTAAAACCTTGTCCTGTAATTCCATTGAGGATGTTCTCCTTGCGACCGTGCCCGCAATGAACTCCTCGCTGTCACACGAGGACATCCATCGCGCGCAACAGTGCGCCAGATTCTTGCTTCATCCCCTCGTTTTGCTTGAATTCGATGTGCCCATCCCCGAACGGGCATGGCACCTGTTAGACATTCGAACTTCCCAGGGTTAGATGGACCCAGGGCGGCGTTCCCCCCAAGGAATGCCAGTGAGAAACAAACAAGGGCCGCGCTGGGCGCGACCCCCGTCCTTAAGTTATTCCGCTTCCTTACGAGCCTTCTTCCGGCTGCGTTTGCGCGCTAGAGCTTCTTTCACGCGCTTCTTCTCGCCGGGCTTCAGATAAAAGGAGTGGCGCTTTACTTCCTTGATGATGTCTTCCTGTTGCACTTTCCGCTTAAAGCGCCGGAGTGCGTTTTCGAGGGACTCCCCCTCTTGCAATCTGACTTCCGCCAAAGAAACACACCCCCAAACCCGTCCTATTTGGACTTATTCATTTATTGCAAGGTTCTGGGCGCAAGTCAAGGGCTGTGTATGGCCCGCAGCCTGAAAAAGCGCCAAATGGGCCGTCCAAGGCCGGGTTTCATCGATCAAAAGATCATCTTCAGCGCCACCTGTACCTGCCGCGGAGGGAACGAATTAGTGGCCGCCACGGGGTTGGCCGGAACCTGGAAATGGCCGGGGAAGTAATTGATTCCAACCTGGTTACTGATTTTCTCGAAGTAAACCGAGTCGCTCGTCAAGCCGTCCTCCGTTATGGTCACCAGCTTATTGTCGCGGTTCAGCAGATTGAAGGATTCCACAATCAGGTCCACTTTCACGCGGTCGCCAACATAAAGCCGGCGGCTGAGCCGCATGTCGGTGCTGGCATAGTTCGGGCCCAGGAACGAATTGCGTCTCGCCCCCGGCAGACGATCATTGCTGTCGTCGCCGTCCTGGTTCGGATCTCCCTCGACCGTTACATTTACCGGCCGGCCACTGCCGTAGGTGAACACTCCTGCCAGCTTCCAGTCGTTGAAGATTTTACCCAGCCACTCCTCGCCGCGATGAAATGGCTTAGGCTCGCTGATCCAGGAAAACACCAGCCGCTGCCGCTGATCGGTGACGCTATTGCCGCGTTCGGCATTGGCGTTATAGGAATTCTGCACCAAGGCCGGCCGTCCCGCGACCAGCGCATCCTGGCCGTCGTCAATGGCGTGGCCATAGGTGTAGGCCAGCCGGAAATAAACTCCGCTGGTCATCTGCCGCCGAATCGAGAGCGTCGCGCCGTTATACACACTCGAAGCCGCGCTTTCGAAAACATCAATCGCCCCCAACTGAGGAATAGGACGCGCTAGGGGATTGATGCACGGCGGGTAAGGACAGGTAAACGAAGGCGTCATCTGCCAGGTTGAAAATGACGCCACATCATAATATGTCCCCAGAAAATTGGTCCCGCTGCTGTTGTACACCGGATACTCTACATTGACCGGCGGCGGCAGGTTCACGTCCCGCGCCCGGATCAAGTCCACGCCGTGAACATACATATAAGAGACGCCGACGGCCAGGCGATGCGCCACTTCCCGTTCCAGGCTCAAGCTGGCCTGCTCCACCTTAGGCGTCGCGAAATTTGGCGAGAACGATGAAATATCGCCCTGGGCATGCTGCGCATATTGTGACGGCAAGCCGCACGTCGTCGACGTGACCGGACAGTTCACCAGCGGATTCGGGTATTGCGGAAAGATTTCATGATCGTAGAAGTTGGAATTGTTCAGAAAAAGATTCGCCGACTCCAGTCCATTTTCCGTTGCAATCGTCGAAGTGTATATCTGCGGAATGCGCGTGTAGAACCAGCCATATCCCGCTCGCACCACCAAAGGCTTTTGATTCCCAATCGAGTAGGCCAGCCCCACCCGCGGGGCAAAGTTGTAGGGCTCAAACGGAACCTTGCCTGAGTCCGGCCACAGCGGATTGGTCACCAGCCCCTTCTTGGTAAACGTCTGCAAGTCATAACGCGCCCCGATGCTTAGCGCCAAATGATCGCTGACGCGGATTGTGTCCTGTAGAAACGCCGCGTATTCGTTGGTGTCAGGATGCGACGCCATATTGCCGAAATTCTGTATGTAGTACTTCGGAACTTCGTGAGCGTAGGCGCGCAAGGGCGAGAGATCCAGTCCCGCTTCCATGGGCTGGAAGGTGAACGGATCCACCTTGATGGGATCGAAAATGTACTCGCCGCCGGAAAGCGACGGAAAGAAGTTATAGATCCAGGTGATCAACGCATCTCCTCCCAGCTTCCATGAATTCCGGTGTCCTTCCAGGCTAACCGTCTCCGTCACGTGCAGCCGGTGTTCGCGGGTCTGCCGCGGCAAAATCGACGACCGCCCAAAGCCGTCGATCACACTCTGGATCGTGGTCGATGGCGCCGAGCTATTGCTGCTGGAGGTTTCCAGATCACGTGAGAACTGCGCCCGCAGATGGCTCACCGCCCTCCAGGAAAAGCTGCTGGTCAAAGCTACCGATCCGGTTTCCGTCGCCACTTGTTCCTGGCCGTTGTCGCTGATACCAAATGTCGTCAGCGGACTGGCGGGATCGAGAAAAACATTGTTCTGTCCCCAATAGCGCGAAGTGCTGACGCGGGCGGAAAGCGACTCATGCGGCGTCAATTCGATATCGAGCTTGAGAAACCCGGCATTGCCCAGCATCTGCGCCGGAAACTGCCCGCCCAGCGTGGAAAGCTGGTTCGCGGCCGCGAAAACAGTAGCAAAATCGTTGGCGTCATAGTCTCCCGGACTTACAGGCCCTTGCGGCGGCTGTGGCGTCACCACCGAACTTCCATTCAGAAATCGCATCACGATCGGTACGCGGAAAATGTGCTGATCGAAACCCGCCGAAGAAAAATGCCTTGCTGCGCCGGATCGGCCCGCCCAGTGTAAAACCGAATTGCTGTTGCTGGGCGTGCGGCTTGAAATCGAGAAAGGGATGCGTCGCCCCGAATCCGCTGTCTCGAAAAAAGAAAAAACTGCTGCCGTGCATCTGATTGGATCCCGACTTGGTCACCACATTGATCACTGCGCCACCGGCGCGTCCCAACTCCGCCCCATAGGTATTGGACGACACGCGAAATTCCTGCACCACCTCATTGGAGAACTGATACGGCGCCCGATATCTGCCGCGGGCCTGGGAGAAAAATGCATTGTTATCGTCGGCGCCATCCACCAGATAACTCGATTGGTATCCGCGAATGCCGCCAAAGGCCAGATCGCCGTTGGAGCCCGACGTCATTCCCCGCGGGTCCTGAGTAACTCCCGGCGTCAGCAAAGCGAGATCGGTAAAGCGGCGCCCGTCAAGCGGCAATTCTTCGATGGCCCGATTCTCGATGAGCGACGACACCGCAACCGGCTGCGTGTCTACCAGCGGCGGTTCACCCGAGACCGTCACTGTTTCGTTCACTCCCGCCACCGTCAGCTTGAACTCGATTTCAGTAGTCCCGCCTACCGTCACATGCAGCCGGGGAGTCACTTGCGGCGACATGCCAGCCGCGGTAGCGCGGCCGGAGTAGTCTCCGGGCTGAAGCAGTTGAAAAACAAACTGGCCGTTCGAATCGCTGGCGATTGAGTAGCGGAAGCCTGTAGCGTCGTTCACCAGCACGACGACCGCGCCGGCGATGCGGCTCCCGGTGCTGTCCACAACCGTTCCGCGCAGAGCGCCGGTCGAAGCATCCTGGGCAAAAGTCCCGCCTAGCAACAGAAATAGAGACAGGATTGCGCCAACGCGGCGCAACCGGAGTGCCTTAAGAAAGGAAAGAACATTCTAGCCGAAGAGCATCAGAATGAGGAGCGTCAGGAGAAAAGAAGCAAACGTACCCGCAGCGCACGCCATAGGACGTTCTCACCTTCGTGAGAATTCTCATTCCGGTGAGTCCAGAGCTTGACGGCGGACTTCTTCTGTATATCAGGTATCGAGCGTGGAATCTGCGAGGAACAACCAATTCTTTCCAGTTTTTCCCACGGTGGGAATCGAGCTTCGTGTTAATATTGCCCGCTTCTTCGCGTACGACACTATGCAACACTGAGGGGATAACTATGCGTTAGTTCATAAGCGGCAAGCGCAAGATCCAATCTGGATAGTCGGCTGCTCATCGTTCGGAATCGCGCACGTCTTGTACGCGCGGTCAACTGCAACTTCGGCAAAGTCCACACGTATTACATCGCCGCCGACGAGGTCGAATGGAACTATGCTCCCGACGGCATCAACAAAATGATGGGCATGAAGTTCGAAGGCTATCCCAACGTGTTTTTCGAGCAGGGCCCGCATCGCATCGGTTCCGTTTATCGCAAAGCCGTCTATCGCGAATACACCGATAAGACCTTCAGCACTCTGAAGCCCCGCGCACCGGAGTGGGAGCACACGGGCATTCTAGGGCCAATTCTGCGCGCTGAAGTGGGTGACACCATCCGCGTGATCTTCAAGAACAACACCACCCATCCCGCCAGCATGCACTCCCACGGCGTCTTTTATAACAAAGCTTCTGAGGGCGCCAGCTACGACGACGGCACAACCGGCGACGACAAAGCAGATGACGATGTACCGCCGGGAAAGACCCATGTGTACGCCTGGGAGGTGCCGGAGCGTGCTGGGCCGGGGCCCGGCGATCCCAGTTCGCTGGTCTGGCTTTACCACTCCCATGGAAATGCGGCTGTCGAAAGCGGTTTGATCGGCGCCATCATCATCACCGCTCGCGGCATGGCCGGCCCGGATGGCAGGCCCAAAGATGTAGATCGTGAGTTCGTCAATCTCTATATGGTTTTCGACGAAAACACCAGTTGGTATCTCGATCACAACATCCAGACCTACACTACCGATCCCAAGGGCGTGAAGAAGGATGAATTCATTCCTCTGGATAATAACGGCAACTTCTCAGCTAGCGGTAGCGGGTTTGTAGCCGCCAACTTCAAGGGCACCATCAACGGCTACATTTATGCCAATGGGCCGATGATGACCATGAAAAAGGGCGAACGCGTGCGCTGGTACCTCTTGACCATGGGAGAAGGCGTTAACTTTCATACCGTGCACTGGCATGGAAATGATGTGGTCAGCCACGGCAGGCGCACCGACGTTGTCCTCATGGGGCCGGCGGAGATGGAAACCGTGGACATGGTCCCGGACAATATTGGCACTTGGCTCTATCACTGCCACGTCGAAGAACACATGGACATGGGAATGGTGACGATGTACAAAGTCGTTCCGTAGGTCTGCTTAATGGAGGACGGGCGCCCGCGCCCGTCCTCAGCCGCCAAGCTTGCTTTCAACTAACTCCTCCACTCGTCGCAGCACCTCGTCTTCTGACATGCTGGTCGAGTCTAGTACCAACGCATCCGCCGCCGCCTGAAGAGGAGAAACGGCTCGGGTACGGTCACGCCGGTCCCGCTCACGCAATTCGGCCGCGGTAGCCTGTGCTGCGCTGCCGCGCAAGTTGCGCTGCTGCAACCGCCGCTGCTCCCGCACCACCGGGTCGGCGTCGAGAAATATTTTCACATCGGCATGGGGAAACACTTTCGTCCCGATGTCGCGTCCTTCCATCACCACTCCGCCCTTGGCGCCCATTTCCTGCTGCCGGGCAACCATCCACGCTCTCACTTTAGGGTGAACCGAGACCCGCGAAGCTCCCTCCGTTACATCGGCTTCACGCACGCGCTGAGTTACATCGGCCCCGCCCAGTAAAACTCGATTGCCGGTCGAAGTGGGCTCAAGCTGGATATGCGCCTCGCTGGCCAGCTTCACCAGCGCCGCCTCGTCGTCGAAGTCGATATCCGACAGAATTGCTTTTAGGGCCAGCGCCCGGTACATGGCGCCACTCTCCAGGTTGGCATAACCCAGTTTGCGGGCCAGCCGAGAAGCAATGGTGCTCTTGCCCGCGCCAGCGGGACCATCGATCGCAATGATTAGTTTGTGTTGTTGGGAACCGGTCATCGTGAAGAACACGATTCTACACGCTGCGGCGGGATGCGAGCTCAATTACTTCCTCTATGCGGTTTTTATCAGCGCTCTCTGCGATAAAGGCTTTTCGCACGGACATCAATCCGTGGAAATCCATGGCCGGGTTTTGCCTTGGCTAGTTCGTACTAGCCGACGTTTTCGTGGCCCGGACGTCGCTGGACAACGCGGGCTTCTCAAAGAAACTGTGATCGTAAAGGTTGCGGTACATCACGCCGGCGATTTCAGCCGCTCTCGGTCCGAAAACCGGACGCCCGCCTTCGAGGAAAATTACCACCACCACACGGCCTACGTCCGTATTGGCGTAGGAAGCGAACCATCCATAACGCGTGCCCGCGTGCGAGCAGGTCCCGGTCTTCCCCAGAATTTCTTCTTCGCTGAAATTGACCCGCAGGTGGCGCGCGGTGCCGTAGTTGACCGCGCCGGCCATGCCGTCAGAAATCTCGGGGATGAGCGGAGCAATATCCAGACGGCGTTTCACCCGTGGTTCGAAATTGGCGACTTCCTCCGGCGACGTGGGATGTTGCAGGTAATAAAGCGTGCCCCCGTTGGCGATTGCTGAAACCAGCGCGCCCAGTTGCAGCGGGGTCATGGAAATGCCTTCGCCGAACGAGCACATCTTTCCCACTCCGCCGAGCTTCGAAGAAATCTCCTCTTCGGGATAAGTGCCCAGCTTTTCACCCGGAATGTTGTAACCTGCCATTTCGCCCAGGCCGTATTGGTGGGCGTAGTAGCTGACTTTCTCAAAGCCCAATTGCCGGCCCAACGCTTCGAAGTAAGCGTTATTGGAATGGGCCAGCGCGGTGGTCAGGTTCATGCTGGAGCCGCGGCCCAACCGAACTTCAGTTTCCTTGGTGATCAGCCCTTCGCTCAGTGCGGCCAGCGCGACCGACAACTTAATGGTGGAGCAAGGTTGGGCGCCGCTCGAAAGTGCCAGCTTCTGGTTCACCATGGCCAGAACACGCCCGCTTGTGGGCTCAATCGCGACCACCGTACCGTTCAGATTTCCCAGCGCATCGATCGCAGCTTGCCGTACCACCGGATCTTCGCCCGCCGTCACGTCGCCTTCGGTGACGTCTTCAGAAAAGAGCTGGTGGAAAAATGCTCGTAATAATGATGCCGGCGATGCGAGGCCGTCGTCTGAATATGCGGAGTCCGGGTCGCGCGGCTGCGAGCCAACCGCCGCATGCGCCTCCTCGCGTGCTGGCTCTCGCTGATCTTCTGTGACTTGGTTTTTCTGGAGGTCAGTGCATGGGTGTTGACCGTGGCGCCGAAACCAGCGTCGCACCACAGCAGCACAACTAAAACCACAACGGGACTCAGGCGAGTAAAGAATTTCCCCAACATCCAAATCTCCAGATTATCCCTATTTGAGGAGCACGGCAGATGCCAATGGTAGGCCACCGGTAAGTGCTTGCCTCAGCCGATGTTATGAAACTTCGCTTCCCGACGCAACCAAAAAGTAACATCTTAAAAATCCAGCTCCTACAGCTCATAACATGCTGATAATAAGCTAGTTGACATGGTTACCCCGCTGGGCATCCGGCTTTGGTAACCCACTTTGTGGTTACTGGAACGATACCCCCTAAAAGGGGAAAAGTTTTTCCCTCCGCGCCAGACCACGCAGCTACTGGTTCCAATTGCACCCTCGGCGCTGGCAATCATCATGGTTCCTTCATCCGGCAAAGCCTTTTTGTTGCTACATAGTCTCGCCGCGCCGCCGCAAAAACGCCGGCACATCTAAATCCGACTGCTCGAAGTTGGCGATCATGGCGTCGCGCATGGCATCGATCCCCGTCACCTCGTGCGAGGTGTGCGTTACCGGTTGCGGAGCCGCTTCCTCCATGACCATCGGTGGCGGAAGCGGATCAATTTCCGGCTCCATCTCCGGCTCCGGAAAATCGTTATCCTCACGCGTGGCGATAAACACCGGCTGCATCTCACGGCGCCGTCTGGGCACACTCGACTCACGGAATCCCGTCGCAATCACCGTGATCTTGACCGAATCCTTCATCTTCTCATCCAGCACCGCGCCGAAAATAATGTTGGCGTCTTCATCGGCAGCGTTCTGCACAATGCTGCATGCTTCCTGCACCTCTGCGAGTTTGAGTGAACTCGATCCCGTGATGTTGATGAGGATGCCACGCGCCCCGTCGATTGCTCCGGCTTCCAACAGCGGCGACGCAATCGCCTTCTGCGCCGCTTCAGTGGTGCGGCCGCGTTCCACTCGCCGTCGCCGTCCCCATGACTGCGTAGCCCATTTCCGCCATGATCGCCTTCACGTCGGCAAAATCACGGTTAATGATCCCGGGAATGGTGATGATGTCGGAAATGCCCTGCACCCCCTGGCGGAGAATGTCATCCGCCACGCGGAAGGATTCGAAGAAGCCGGCGTCCTGCGCCACCGCCAGCAGTTTTTCGTTGGGGATCACAATCGTCGTATCCACCGATTCCATCAGCTCGGCAATGCCGCGCTCCGCCTGCTGCATGCGGCGTTTGCCTTCGAAAGCAAACGGCTTCGTGACCACCGCAACCGTCAGCGCGCCCATCTCGCTCGCCAGCGACGCGATGATCGGCGCGGCCCCCGTACCCGTCCCGCCGCCGAGGCCGGTCGTGATGAACACCATATCCGAGCCTTCCAGCACCTCGATGATTTTGTCGGAATCTTCCAGAGCCGCCTTACGCCCGACTTCCGGGTTCGCGCCCGCGCCCAGGCCGTTGGTGAGCTTCACGCCCAGTTGGATCTTCATGGGCGCGCGTGACATGCGCAACGCCTGTAGATCCGTGTTCGCGACAACGAATTCGATGCCCTCCATGCCGGCATCGATCATGCGGTTCACCGCGTTGCCGCCGCCCCCGCCTACGCCGATGACTTTGATCTTGGCGTCGTTGCGTGCTTCTTCATTAAAGCTGATGCGAATGTTTTCGTCGTTTTTCATAAGCACATCCTTAAATTTGGGCTGTCAGCTCTCAGCTATCAGCTTTCGGCACAAAAGATACTGAAAGCTGATGGCTGATGGCTGATGGCTGTCAGCTCCTCTATGCTCCCTTCTTGGCAAACAAACCGATCAAGCGTGAACTCCAGCGCGTGTCCTGCACTCCGCGCGCGATCCGCGAACGGTGCGCATACAGCGCCATACCCAGAACCGTTGAGAACTCCGGCTCCGCCAGTGTCGATGGCATCTTTGCCAATGGGACCGGCCAAGACAAGCGTAGCGGACGCCGCAACACCGATTCCGCAACATCCACGATCCCCGCCAGGCGCGAACCGCCGCCGCTCAGCACCACCCCGCCCACACAGACGTCGAGCGTGCCGCTGTGGCGAAGATTGTCCCGCAGCATCTCAAACAGCTCCCGCGCACGCGGCTCCAAAATTTCCCCCACCATACGCTGCGAAATCAGCCGCGACGGGCGATCACCCACCGATGGCACCTCAACTTCATTGGCCTCAGGAACCAGCGTAACCACCACGTTGCCGTATAACTTCTTGATTTTCTCCGCTTCCACCAGCGGCGTGCACAGGCCGACCGAAAGGTCGCTGGTGAAATGATCGCCGCCAATCGGAATCACCGCGCTGTGAATCACCGCGCCTTCCTGAAAAACGATCAGACCCGTCGATCCCGCGCCTATATCCACCAAACAGACTCCCAGCTCGCGTTCGTCATTTCGCAGTACTGCGTCCGCGCAAGCCAGTGGCTCAAACACCGTGTCGTCAACCTGCACTCCGGCCCGGTTCACCGCGGTGACCACGTTCTGCGTCGCGCTGGCCGCCGCCGTCACCATGTGAACCCGCACTTCCAGCCGCATCGCCATCATCCCCATCGGATCATGCACCCCGCCCTGATCGTCCAGGATGAAATCCTGCGGCAGCAAATGCAGAATCTCCCGGTCCGAAGGCAACGGAATGGCCCGCGCCTTATCCACCGCAGACTTGATTTCGTCGCGGGCAATCTCACGGGCCCGCGTGCCAAACGTCAGGCCGCCATGACTGTTCACTCCCCGCACATGCGCGCCGGCAACTCCCAGCAGCGCGCGTTCAATCACCGTGCCGGAGGAATCCTCAGCCTGCTCGACTGCCTTTTGAATCGATGCCACAGCTTTATCGAGATCGACGATCACCCCTTTGCGCGAGCCGCGCGATTCCGCAAGACCGTGTCCGCGATAGCGAAGACCGTTGTCGGTGACCTCAGCCACCAGGGCGCAGGTCTTGGCGCTGCCTACGTCGATGGCCGTCACGAAATGTGGATGCTGATGCGCCATCCTGATTTAAGGCTCCTGCCCTTTGGGAATTCCCGCGCTCGGTTTCTGTGGCTTCGTCGTATTGCGGTTCGGCAGCACGGCCGCTGGCGGTGTTGATTGAGTTGCCGAAGACGGCGTCTTTGCCGCCGCTTGTAAAGCTGGAGCGGCTGTCGCCGTCGAATGCGGCTTGACTTGAGCCTTTTTCACTGGTGGCTTGTGGGGTGGCTTAGGATGCCGTGCTTTGGCAACCTTCTTTTTGCTGGCCGGAGTTTTGCTCGTCGGCTTGCTTGTCGGCGCGAGCACAGGCGTCGAAACCGCCTGCTTCGGCGCTCTGCTCTCGCGCGTAATCAGAGCCGCCGGCTTCACTCCCGCCGCGGCCGCAGCCCGGGCCTCGGACCGCGAAAGTGGCGCCTGCTTCGCCGGACCTTCCAGGTCCGGGTTCACCACAATCTGGTGCTCATAGCGCAAATCCACCGAGTCTAGCCGGGCAAATTGCTGGCGCCATTCCTGCACGTGGCTGACGTAGACCTTGTAGCGACTCAGAAAATCTGAATTCCCCAGATGTACCAGCACTTCACCGCCGGCGTCATTTGCCAGAACTTTCACGTCGTCAGGGTCGGCAAGATCCACTTCGCTCAAATCCTGCGAATAGTGCGCGCCCTCGGAATCCAGTTCCTTGATCAACTGGTTGTAGACTTTCATGCGCGGTGCTCGGGTCGATTGCGGCTCACCTTCATTCATGCCCACAATCACCGGAAACGAAAATTTCTCTCGGTTGGCAATGGGCAGATCCATCAGTGCCCCGCTGGCATCGGTCAACAGAATCTTCGAGCCGATGCGCACGAAGGCAACCGGAGTCCGTTCGTGAATTTCAATCTGGATGCGGTTGGGTACAAAGCGCATCACGCTCGCCGATTCCACCCACGGAATCTGTTCCAGCTGCTTTTGCCGCTGGTCGAGCGGAATGAAGAACATGTTGCGGCCGATGTCTCCGCCCATGACCTCGATGACCTGCGCGCGGCTGACGTTGTGCAGCCCGCCGATCTCGATGTCGTCACTCGATTCCACCCGAAAGCGCCAGGAATGCTCGCCGTAGTGGTAAACGGCGCTGACCGCGAGCCCGCACACCAGCACCACCGACGCAGCCAATGCACGCCCAAGTCAGGCGCGTGGCGGCCTTTTTGGGCAGAGTACCGCGACGGACGGAAACCCGTTTTTGTCCGCGCAGGAAGGGTGACTCGCTCATCCACATCCAAGTCGAGCAGGTGCGCGTCGTCAAGTTCCTGGCGCGAAGGCTCGTCGGCCTGGGGATACAACTCTTCCTGCGAGATGGTGGAACCGGACTTTTTCTCGCCATCAATACAGGTCAGTTGTCGTCAGCGAATCGCTTGAGCGTGACTACTATAACGGCTTTTGGGGAGTTGGGGTAGAGGAAATCTTGGTGCAGGGGGACGCTCTACCTTCGAGGGTGCCCCGTCCAAGCTCCGCTTGGGCGGGGGTTTTAGGGAGATGACCGCACTCGCACCTTTGGGAGCACTCCAAGCTTTCTCCCACCGCTGCGCCGTCCATTGGCATGCGAGGAGGCTAGTCGCTCAGCCTGGGAGTCTGTGACGGATGGACACGCCGGCCCAAGCGAACCTTGGACGGGGCACCCTCAAGAGTAGAATAAGCGCGTTAGCCTGGGCCACCTGTCCCCACTCCTGAGGGTGAGCGAACGGGAAGGAGGCCAAGCGTGATGCTAGGCGAAATATGGAACTGTCTGCATTGGCCGTTCTGCCCCGGGGTTTTCATTGCTTTTCTGGCGTTTGTGACGGCGTTTGTGGCATTCCGTGTAGAGAAAGCTGGCAGATTGGAGAAGGGGATCTGGACCTTTGCCTTCCTGCTGCTGCTCGTAGCGGAAATATGGATGATGGGAATTGACAGGACGAAACACGACAAGGAGCAAGCGGACGCCAGGGCCGAACAGCTCCGGAAGTTTCAAGACATAGCGGACCAGATAACGTCGTCCAATGACCTGAGCAAGCGGCATTTCGACGCCACAATGTCCACGATGGAGGGGTTGATAAGCACGGGAAACAAATCGCTGGCGCAGGAAACCGGGAACGGACAGTTTTGCTACCTCACGGCGTTCCCTGCTGCGGGTACTGCCAAGAGCAGGGTAGTTTTTCACTTGATGAAGATGAACTCCGGACCTCTTCCGCTAGATGTCTGCCACGTTCTGATACACGACAATGCTCCCATAAGATCAGCTGCCGATGCTCAGCGTGCATTCGAGATTCTCTATGATCAACAGCTAGGCCCTCTTCCGCCGGGGAAGATTGCTGGACGGAGTGGCACAGAGGGATTCGGGACGAATATGGCCGTGCAAGAGGGTTCCTACTACATCCAGATCAATACGAGGAACGACCGCTTTTATGAGACGCTAACAATACATCCGAACATTCCAGGCAAAGGTTTGGAGACAATAGAGGTTCGGGATCAAAAGTGGAAGGTTGTTTACTCCGAGCCCTAATGAACAGTTCTGATTGGCGGTACCCGTCCAAGGATTAGGAGCAAGGCATGCCACACAATGTGTTCGAGGATATCGGATTCTCACCCGAGAAAGCCGCAGCGTTAAAGCTGAAGGCCGATCTGCACACCAACATCGTGAAAGCTGCATCTCGTCATTCACAACGCGCGTTGCAGAAAATCCTGCAAACCTCGCAGCCGCGCATCAACGACCTGCTGCGAGGCAAGATGTCCAAATTCAGTTTGGACATGCTGGTCGAGTATGCCGAGCGTCTGGGACTGGAGACCAGCATCAAAACCCGTACTCGAACCCGTGGAGCATCGGCGGATTCAGCGGAACTCTCGCTCTAGCCCATTTCTCGCGCAGAGAACGCACGAGAAATGGCACCCAACCGAGCTTACGCCGCTTTCTTCCTTTTCCCCTGCCCACCCTTCGCGATTCGCTCCACCTGCGCCAGATGATTCAAATCGTGCCCAGCGAACATGCGCACGATGTGCGCAATTGTCTCCCGCCCGCGCTCCTGGTGCATGCCGTGGTTTTCCCAAAGATTCTTTGGCAAAGCTTTCAACATCCGCAGATTGTTCTCACGCAGCACCCGGAAAGTCTCCAGCGAATCTTTCGGTTCGCGCCGCCCGTAGTCGAAAGTCTTGGCCCATACATCCTGGTCGAACGCCTGCACCGGGACACCGTCATTTCCGATGATGAGCCGCATGCGCCAGCTGCCGGCGATTTCCGCATCCACCAGATGCGCCAGAATTTCGGCGATGGACCATTTACCCGGCTCGGGGCGCGTGGAGAGTTGTTTCTTGCTTAGAGGTTTAACGAGCTTGGCCAGTTTCTTGGCGGTTTCCTGTTGCACCTCGAGCGGTTCTTTGCCTTCGATGTAGCCGAGTATGCGCTGGATGTATTGCTGTGGCGTTTCTTGCATGGAGTCCTCCGGAGAATCTTAAACGCTATTTAGACCGTCCGGAGGTCGAAAGGATGCGAGAAAATTACGAAAACAACTAGATGGGGTTCGAACTCGGAACTCCCGGATGCTCAAGCACCATCACATTCACCCGCGGCCGCGGACAAGTCACCGGCATCTGCACATGCTCCAGGCGCTGCAACGCCATCACCCGTACCGCCCCGGCTTCCTGGCGAGCCAGCCGGATCTGCACTGCCGACAATCGGGCCTGAGCCACAGCCATCTCGGCCTCGGCGTGGTCGAACCGGCTGGAACTTCTTCCCAACATAACGTCCGCCAGCGCCATGAAGCGCTCCGCCTGCCCCGAAATCCGTTCGAGTGCCGCCCGCGACTTATACACTAGGCAGTTGCTCTCAACCCTGCTCACAAAATGATTGCCCATCATCAACGCCACCAACCCCACCGCCATCCAGTACGTCACTTTTTCGGAAGCCATCTTGTTGCTCCTCATCCGGTTATGGGGATTAGACGCAGCACCCCGCAATTCGTTATCTCGCCCGTTTCGCATCATTTGGCGTACTCCGGCTTTGACGCTGCCGATTTTCGCCTGTTAGACTCAATGATTGTCAGGCCGCCCACCCAGGCGGCCGAAGGGGAGTTCGTGCGCGCAGAAACCCGTCATCAACTTAAAGAAGACCGCTTCAGCAAGACCACCATCGATCTCGCCGAACGGACTGCCCACTGGTCGGTCGAACATCAGGGCCGGCTGATCGTTATAGGAATCATTGTGGCCGCCGTCGCGGCCATCGTCGGGGCTGGCTGGTATTACCTCAACCAGCAGGATCTAAAGGCGAGCGTCGCGTTCGGCGCAGCCATCCGTACCCTGGATATGCCGGTGCGGCCGCCCAACATGCCGGCCCAGCCCGAGAATCCCAGTTTTGCCAGCGCCAAGGAACGCGCCGCCGCAGCCCACAAACAATTTCAGGAAGTCGTCGACAAATATCCCCATACTCATGCCGCCGATTTTTCCCGCTACTTTTTGGGCCTAACCTCGGTTGACATGGGGGACTATGCCTCCGCTGAGCGCGACCTTAAGACAGTCGCCTCTTACCGCAATGCCGATCTCGCGGCCTTGGCAAAGTTCGCTCTGGCAACCGTTTACCGCGACACCAACCGCAACCCGCAAGCCATCGACATCTACAAGCAACTGGCGGCGAAACCCTCCACCACCGTCAGCAAAGTCACCGCGCAAATGGAACTGGCGGCCACCTATCAGGCCAACAACCAGCCCATCGAAGCCAAGCTGATCTACCAGCAGTTGCAAAAGGAAAATCCCGCCAGCGAGATCGCACAAATGGCTTCCAGCAAACTGCAAGAAATGAAGTAGCAACCCCTTGTCGTCCTGAGTGGAGCAGGCCGATTCGCGTCGCGAATCGGGTTTTGGGTGGAGCAGCGCTTCAGCGCTGCATTAGAGTGCCCCCGTCGTGACGCGCTTTAGCGCCTGAGGTAGTGCTTCTTCCGAACCATCTTCTGACGCCCTATGCCTTTTGGAACAGCCGCTCCCACTCATCTCTGGCAGTCGGCGCCGCCAGCCCCACCTTTATATTGGCCGTCACGTGCTCCCGCTGCGACATCCCCACTAGCGCTGTAATCAGTCCCGGAGCCGACCGCGAAAATTGGATGGCATTCTCTGCATCCGTCCGCAAGCCCAGAATCCGGCGCACAAAGTCCGGCGCGCCATGCGTCAGCTGCCCCTGGTACAACGTCGCGCTTCCCACCACCGCTATCCCCAATCTGGATGCCGCCGCCAGCAACGACATCTTTTCCTTTTCCACCCGCTGGTTGGCCAGTCCGTATGCCTCAGGCATGGCGAGATTAAAGGGCAGTTGCACAAAGCGGAAATGATGCTGCGCGCCGCCCACCTCGCGCGCCAGTGCCTCCACTTCTGCCAAACTGATATAGTCGCGCGCGCCGTCAGCCAGACGGAACGCACTCCACGTCGCCACACCGTAGTACGCGATGCTCCCCGCTTTCACCTGCTTTTCCAGCATGGCGAAGGCAGTCCGCAACCGCTCGTGGAAAACCTCGCGCGAAACTTCCGCCAGTTGCGATTCGGGATTATGGACGTAGAAAACGTCGATAGTTTCAATATCCAGGTTGCGCCGCGAGCGCGCAATCTGATTTTCCAGATACGCCGGCGCCATGCAGTGCATCCCGCCCGCCAATTGCGCAGGATCAAGGACTCCCGAGTCGACGTATTCACGCCGGAAATAAGCCCGCGGATCGGACGGCAGGTCTCCGTCCAATGAAAGATACCCCGCCTTGGTGCAGACCATGACTTCCTGGCGCTTCACCGCTCCAGAATCGACCACCTGCCGCAGCGCCGCGCCAATATTGCGCTCCGATCGCTGATGGCGGTAGTTGATGGCCGTATCAAGCAGGTTGATGCCGGATTTCAGCGCCATCGCAATCGCTGCAATATATTCGCCGTCGGTAGCGTCATCGGGCTCGCCCAGGTAAGTTCCCAGCCCGATCGACGAAAGCCACAACTCATCTGGCCCGGGCGCCTGCTCCGCGCGCCGGAAGTGTCCGGCATCGTGTAACAACGGAAAGCGTTCGCAGTATTCAGCCGTGCCTTGCGCAGTTGCCCGTCCGGGAAGCATAGAGCAACAGTGTAGCAGCGGGGCCATGCCATCCTGAGCGTAGCGAGCCGATCCGCGACGCGAATCGGCCTGCGAAGCCGAAGGATTCCTACTCCAATTCGAGGTCCACAGTAAGTTAGCCGCGGAGCGGCGCAGAATAAAGCCCACGGGCGCAGCCGTGGGCCTAAAAGCGGAAGATGCTCAAGCCCCGGAGGGGCGAAAGAACATTCCAGTCATCCAATCGACACTCGCCCCTACAATATCTTCTTCCCAAACGCCGAGAGCGTCAGTTCCACTGCCAAATCCGCTGTGCGATTGTGTTCGTCGATCACCGGATTTACTTCCACAATTTCGAAGCTCAACATGCGGCCGTGGTCGGCGATGATCTCCATCGCTAGGTGAGCTTCGCGATAAGTCGCGCCGCCACGCACCGGCGTGCCCACTCCCGGCGCGTCTTCCGGATCGATCCAATCCATATCGAGTGAAACGTGGTAGCCGGCGGTGCCGCGGCCTGCCATGCGCAGCGCTTCTTCAATCACCGTGCGCATCCCCCGTTCGTCGATATCGCGCATGGTAAAGACCTCAATGCCGGCCCGGCGCACGTTTTCTTTTTCAATCGCGTCAATATCGCGCACGCCCACCAGCACGCAGTTTTCCGGCTGCACCTTGGGTGAGAATCCGAAAATATTCACCAGTTCCGGCGGACCAAGCCCCATGATGGCGGCCAGCGGCATGCCATGAACGTTGCCGCTGGGTGAGCTCTCCGGCGTGTTGATGTCGGTGTGCGCGTCGATCCAGATCAAACCGATCTTCTGATTTTGCCGCCGATAAAATTCCGCTACGCCCGCCACGCTACCCACCGCCATGGAGTGATCGCCGCCCAGCGAAAGCGGAACCTTGCCGGCTTCCAGCGTCTTCAGGATTTGCTCCGCATGTTTGGTGCAGGTCGCGGTAATTTCCTTCAGATATTTGGCGTGCGGGTCGCCTTCTTTCTTCTGCTCAGGCATGGCGACCGCCACGTTGCCGCCGTCCTCTACGATGTGGCCGAGCGCCTCCAAACGCGCTTCCAGCCCCGCTACCCGCACCGCCGATGGCCCCATATCAACCCCGCGCCGCGACTGGCCGAGGTCAAGCGGGACACCAATGACTCGAATCTTCTTAGGAGTGATGCTCGATGCGGACGCTGTCGTAGTTGTCATAGTTTCAAAAGGCCATTCACCGCCGAGAACGCCGAAACCATTTAGTTCTCGGCGAACTCCGCGGCCGTCCTCAGCGTTCTCTGCGATTAAACGCGTCGGAGTTTTTCTCTGTGCCTCCGTGAATCGGCTTGCCTACGGGTAAAGTCTGTGCAGCATCCTCGCGAACGGAATCGTCTCTCTCACGTGCTCTAACCCGCATATCCATGCCACCGCCCGTTCAATTCCCATGCCAAAACCCGAGTGCGGCACGCTGCCATACTTTCGCAAATCCAGATACCACTTGAACGCCTCTTCCGGCAGGCCGTGTTCGTGAATGCGCTTCACCAGCAGATCATAGGACGCCATACGCTGCGACCCGCCGATGATCTCTCCGTATCCTTCCGGCGCCAGCACATCCACGCACAACGCCAGTTCTGGCCGCTCCGGATCAGGCTCCATGTAGAACGCCTTCACTTTCGCCGGATAACGATGCACCATCACCGGACGATCGAATTGCGACGAAATATAAGTCTCGTCCGGGGATCCCAGGTCTCCGCCCCATTCGAATTTATTTTCCAGAGCGCCTTTGGCATAGCCCTCTTGCAGCATCTTGACCGCGTCATCGTAGGTGATGCGCGGGAACGGAAGTTCTATCTTCTCGAGCTTCGACAGATCCCGGCCAATAACCGTGAGATCGGCTCGGCGCTTCTCCAGGCAGCGCTTCACCAGAAAACTGAGCAACCGCTCCGCCAGGTCCATGATGTCATCAAGTTCGGCATAGGCGACTTCCGGTTCGACCATCCAAAATTCGGTCAGGTGACGCCGGGTCTTCGATTTTTCCGCGCGAAACGTTGGCCCGAAGGAATACACCTTGCCGAGCGCCGCCGCTGTCGCTTCAATGTAAAGCTGGCCTGACTGGGTCAGAAACGCCTGCTCCTCAAAGTAATCCACCGGGAACAGCGTGCTCGTGCCTTCGCACGCCGCCGGGGTAAGAATCGGCGGATCGGTGAGAGTGAAACCTTGATCGTCGAAAAAATCGCGCGCCGCTTTGATGATTTCCGCCCGCACGCGCAGGATTGCCGCCTGCCGCGGCGACCGCACCCAGAGATGGCGGTGCTCCATCAGAAAATCGACCCCATGCTCCTTCAGCGAAATAGGATAGGGATCGGCTTCCGAAACTCGCTGCACCACCTGCACGTTCAAGACGTCCAGTTCGAATCCGCCGGGTGCCCGTTTGTCGGCGCGGGGTTTGCCTTCTACGATTACGCTCGATTCCTGCGTCAGGCCCTTCACCGCCTCAAATACTTCAGGAGGAACTGCGTTCTTCGGAACGACTCCTTGAATAACTCCCGAGCCGTCACGAAATTGCGGAAACAATAGCTTGCCGCTTTCGCGCAGATTGTAGAGCCACCCGCGAATGGTGACCGCCTGCCCTTCATGCTTCCCGATTTCAGCGATAGTAGTAATAGAAAACAACATAGCTTTTCTTTGCGTACTTTGCGTTTGCAGGGTTCTCTTTGCGCCCTCAGCGGTTAAGCTTTTCTCTGCGCACTCTGCGTTTCAAGCTTTCCCAAACGCCCTTACCGACGCGGGTGAACCGCCACGAATACCCAATTTGCTTTTCTCGGCATACGGCGATGAAAGCATTTCTAACTCTCTTCCAATTTCCTGAATGCTGCCCCCATCTTTTCCCCCGGGCTGATTTTCTCCTCGCCCTCGATCTCCAACAGCAGCGGCGACTGGTGCGGCGCAGCTCTTAGCAACTCCATGGCCTGCTTCCAGTCAATCGTTCCATCTCCCGGCCACAGATGCGAATCCCGGTCCCGTGCGTTGTCATGCACATGGGTCGAACGAATGTAGTTCTTCAAAGTGTCGAAAGCCTGCGGCACGTCACTCATCAAGTGCGCGTGTCCAAAGTCAAAACAGATGCCCATGTCTTCAAAGTGCATCGCATGAATGAACTCCACCAGCTTCTCCGGCGTGCTCAGCTCATTGGGAATGTTCTCCAGAAGAATGCTCACGCCCAGCGGCTTGGCAAACGCCCGCAAATGCTCAATCGACGTCATGGCGGCTTCGACCTTGCGATCGTCAAACGCTTCTCCCGGCACTCCCATATGCTGCACCAGAAAGCGGAAGGGAATTTGCTCCGCCAGTTCCAGGGCGCGCTTGATTTCGTCCATCGCCTCCACCCGGGCCGCGCGGTCGATAGCAGCCACGTTGATGGGCGGCGATCCCGTGCGTCCCCACTCGTAATCCGCAAAAAGCGGCGCATGCACCGAATTCAGCGGCGTGCCCGTGGTGCGAAACCAGTCTGCAATCTCGCGCACGTGTTGCTTACGGTTGGCGTAATCCAGATGCTGACGCGCGGCAAAGATTTCGATCGACTGCGCTCCGCCCCGCACCAGGCCATCCAGCAGCCCCGGGTGCAGCCGTTCTTTAACGTGTATGAAGGTTGAAATCGCGTTTACCATTTAGTATCCAGCCGGCCTGCCGTTATTTCTACCATCGCTCGCACCCAACCGTTCGCCGGTCGCGGATCGATGGCGATGCATTCGCCGTCGCTCCAGTAGGGTGTCCGATCTCCTTTTATTGTCTCGCCAATTTCAATCTTGTGCCCCATCTCCTCTAGCGCCTTCACCGTGTCCGGCGAGAACCATTGTTCCACGCTCACCCGGTCCGGCAGCCACTGATGGTGAAAGCGCGGTGCGTTCACCGCCTCCTGAATGTTCATACCATAATCCACCACTCCCATCAGGATATTCGCTACTGTGGTAATAATCCGCGCCCCGCCCGGCGAACCCAGGACCAGAAAAAGTTGGCCATTCTTCAGAACAAGAGTCGGAGTCATTGAAGACAGTGGACGTTTGCCCGGCCCAACAGCATTGGCCGGTCCTTGAATCAGTCCGTAGAGATTTGCCACGCCTTGCTTCGCGGCGAAGTCATCCATTTCGTCATTCAGCAGAAAGCCCAGATTGCCGGCGGTAACGCGCGAACCAAAACTGTCGTTCAAAGTTGTGGTCACGGCAACCGCATCACCCGCGACGTCGACCACGGAGTAGTGCGTGGTGTGCTCCGGTTCTCGAACCGCCAGGGGCTGAGGATTCCCTCGCGCATACTGCTCCAGCTCACTAAAGATCGCCGGGCGCTTCAAGTCTTTGCTCGGAGTCGCGTGTGCCGGATCAATGGATTCGCGCCACGCCGCGGCGTACTTCTTGTCAATCAATTGCGCCACCGGAATCTTTGAAAAATCCGGGTCCCCCATGAATTCCGCCTTATCGAAATACGCCCGCCGAAACGCCTCAACCGTCAGATGAATCGATTGCGACGAGCGGTCACCCAGCTTCTCCAGATCGTAGCCCTCGAGGATGTTCAGGATCTCGATCAGCGTCGTTCCGCCCGCCGAAGGCGGCGGCGCGCTGATAATTTCGTACCCGCGATAGCTGCCGCGCATCGGCTCGCGTTCCTTCACTTCATACTTGTCCAGGTCCTCCGCGGTGATGAGTCCACCACCTTTTTGTATGAACCCAGCCAATTCCCGCGCTATGGCGCCATGATAAAAGTCGTCCGGCTTGTCTGCGATCCGTGCGAGGGTCCGCGCCAGTTCGGGCTGCCGAAAGATTTCGCCCTCCTCGTAGTACTTCCCGTCTCGCTGAAAAATGCGGCGCGAATCGGGAAACTTTGCCAGGCTGTTGTCATTTCGCAGATCGCGGGCCTCCTGCCATGTCAGCGCAAAGCCTTCACGCGCTAATTTGATGGCCGGAGCCATGACCTGCTTCAGCGTCAACTTGCCGTACTTTTTCTCGGCGTAAACCATGCCCGCAACCGATCCCGGCACGCCGATCGCCTTGTAGCCGATCACGCTCGCGTCTTCGATCACGTTGCCCTGTGCGTCCAGATACATATTCGCCGTGGCCGCGGCGGGTGCTTTTTCCCGGTAGTCGATGAAGTGCGTGCTGCCATCCGCCATACGGATCAGCATGAACCCGCCCCCGCCCAAATTCCCCGCCTGAGGATCGACAACGGCCAGCGCGAATCCTGTGGCGACGCCGGCGTCCACTGCGTTCCCTCCGGCTTGCATGATCTCCGCCCCTGTTTTTGAGGCCAGCTCATCAACGCTCACCACTATCGCGTGCCGCGCGTGTACCGGATTGACGGACGAACCGTACAAACCCGGAACACCACCCAGAAGTGCTGCCAAGAGCAGCCAAATCAATCGCTTGCATTTGTGTGGCATGAGATTCAGGATCGTGGGCAGACTCTTGAGGCTAGCCCAGCCGGCGAGGGAGAGTCAAATTCGCGGGGATCGGTCCTCGCCTTGTGCGCTCTCTGGTTAAGTTCTTCTCCGCGAACTCCGCGGCTGTTCTCGGCGGTCTCTGCGATCAAAAGGGTTGCTTTATCCGCGTCCATCGGTGCAAATCCGCGGCGAAATGTGTTTTCCGTGTCCCGCTCCACACATCGTGTCCGCCATCCCGCGCCGTTTCTCCACTTCCCCACTCCTAACCCGCGCAGAATCAATCATCTCTTGCCTGGCCAACGCCGTGCTTTTTCTCGCGCCGACTGGCAAGACCAGCACAGGAGGCAACTATATGTCGCAGTTCACTCAGCTCAATTTGCAAAGTAAGTCAGACTCGAAATCACAACCCAGCGCCACTCGCTCCGAATTGATCGGAAAGCAGACCATCGCCTTGTTCGCCGGCGCCGCGCTGGCTACCGCCCTCGTCGGAGGTCTTTTGCTCGAAACCAGCGGCTGCTCGCGGGAAAACGACACCGCCGTCGCCATCCTGCATCCCGCGGCTCTACCCCTTAGCAGCACTCCAGCCCCGATCCAGGAAGCCTCGGCTGCTCCGACCGCTGCGTCCGCACCCGTTGCAAAAAAAATCGTGAAAAAGCACCGCCCCACCACCTTGCTCTATGCGGACAAGAACTTCGGCGTCACCTTTCGTTATCCCAAACGCTATGCCTTGAAGTCGACCGACAGCGCCAAGCCTGACGCCACTCAGCAATCCAGCATGAACTTTGTCCAGCCCGGCGGGGTGGATGTCGTCACGGTTGAGCTGCCGAAGAACTCCTATCCCGGCACTGATCTCGCTTCCGCCTCGTTCAACGTCAGCGTGAACCCGACTCTGACCGGCGAGCAATGCAGCCAGTTCGCCCTGCTCCAGCCCGCCTCAACCGACAAGCCCGCCATCCAGCCCGCAAAAATGAAACTCGCTGGCATGGATCTCGAGGCGATCGAAGCCATCAACGGCCCCGAAACCAGCCAATCCGATTCCAAGTACTACCATGCCTTCGTCAACGGCGCCTGCTATGAGTTCTCTCTCGGCCTTTCCACCCAGGCCCAGGCCAAAGATAAAGACGCCGAACCCCAGGAGAACGAAGACCCGGCCACGCCAGTCGATCGCGCCCTGGTCTTCCGCCGCTTGCAGAACATCATGGCCACGGTAAAGATTGAGTCCGTGGCTGCTCCCGAAGTCACCGCGACCGCGAACCCCACGACTCCGGCAACCCCGGACCCGCCGGTCCAAGACGTCGCTGTTAAGTAACTCCACTCAACCCCACGGGCCGCAGGCTTCTCCCCTGCGGCCCTTTTCGATGGCTCTTTTGCGATCTTCGCGAAAACTTCGTGTCCTTTGCGGTCAACGATTTCAGCCGGGGTGTCCCAGCGCCCCGCGCGTTCTAGGCACCAGCGGCGGGGCCCCAAAGCCGCTACAATCACCCCCTTTTTCACGTGGACACCCTCTACTATTCCGAGTAATATTGCCGATGCCGTCAGTTGGCCCGCCACGCGCAGTTCCCAGCGCATGCGGATATAACCCAGGTCGAGGTCATCTCATGCTTTCAGTATTTTCCCGCAGAACTCTTTGTGCGCTTGTCTGCTTCATCGCCGGGCTGGCTCTTTCCGCCCAAGCCCAATTCACTCTGGTCCAGATCAGCACTGATAACTTCACCAATTCTGATAGCGTTCACAAAACCGAAGTTGAGCCCGACTCCTTCGCCTGGGGGTCCACCATCGTCAACACTTACCACGTCGCCCGCCGCCCTGGGTCCATCGGATGGGGCAGCGCCGACGTCGGCTTCTCCACTTCCACCGACGGCGGCAAGACCTGGGTCTACGGCTATTTGCCCGGCCTCACCGTCAACTATCAGAGCGGCACTTACGGCGCCGCCGCCGATCCCTCCGTCGCCTACGATGCCAAGCACGGCGTGTGGATGATCTCAACTCTTCCGCTGGTAGGTTTGAATGGAAACTCGCAATACATCGGCGACGTGGCCGTCAACCTCTCCACTGACGCCATCCACTGGGGCAATGCCATCCCCGTCGACACCACCCATCTCGACGACAAGAACTGGACCGTCTGCGACAACAACTCCAGCAGTCCTTATTACGGCCATTGCTACACCGAGTGGGACCAGGCTTACGGCAGCGGCGACGTTCTCATGAGCACCTCCACCGACGGCGGCCAAACCTGGGGCCCCGGCCTCGCATCCGCCGATCACGCCTTCGGCCTGGGTGGCGAGCCTCTGGTTCAGGCCAACGGCACCGTGATTGTTCCCTTCGAAGGCTTCGCCATCGAGGCCTTTCGCTCCACCAACGGCGGCACTTCCTGGAACAGCAGCGTTACCATTTCCAGTATCGACCAGCACGGCGACGGCGGCGGCATCCGCAACCCCAACCTGCCTTCCGCCGCCATCGACGGCTCCGGCAAAGTGTACGTCGTCTGGGCGGATTGCCGTTTCCGCAGTGGCTGCTCCAGCAATGACGTCGTCATGAGCACTTCCAGCGACGGCCAAACCTGGTCCGCCGTTTCCCGCATTCCCATCGATCCCACCACCAGCACGGTCGATCATTTCCTTCCCGGCATTGGCGCCGATCCCGCCACCACCGGCGCCTCCGCCCATCTCACCGTGCTCTATTACTATTACCCGGTTTCAAACTGCTCCAGCAGCACCTGCAAGCTGGAAGTCGGCTTCTCCAGTTCTCTGAATGGTGGCACCACCTGGAGCCCAGGCTTCAACCTGGCTGGACCGATGCAGCTCAGCTGGCTGCCGGTCTCCGATGATGGCCCCATGGTCGCCGATTACATCAGCGTCTCCTATAGCAATGGCCAGCCCTTCGGCGTGTTCGCAGCCGCCACTGCTCCGACCAACGGCGTGCTCAACGAATACATGTACACCACCAAGCAGTCTCTGTGGTCCCCGACCATTTCCTCGGCCTCCGGTTCCAAGGACGACAAGCCGGTGCGCGGCGCCCATTCCGACTTCGACCGCAAGTCCTATTACGATGACGGCCATCACCGCCAAATTCCCGAGTCCCGCCGCTTACCTGCCCTGCAAGCCAAGTAAAATCAAGCGAGGGTGCCCCGTTCCTAGCGCGTTCTTTGCGCTAGGGCGGGGATTTTGACCTGTCAGCGATGTCATCCTGAGTTCGCCGCTTTTGCGAACGAAGGATCTGGGCGAGCCGCGCGAACCACGGAGCCTGCCCTGAGAGAGCGTCAGCGAACGAAGGGCGCGTTTGGCTCGCTTCCCTATTCACTCGGGGTGCCCCGTCCTTGTCGCGTTCTGTGCGACAGGGCGGGAAGCCTTAGACACAAAAATCCCCTCGGACGCTCCCGTCCCGAAGAGGCCAATCTCAGCCATTCCGACTATCTCTCAATCATCCCCATCAGCCGAAACCGGTGGGGCGAATTTCGCGAGCAACGCAACGAACGCTTGGACGCATGGAATTGTCCCGACTACCGTCGGCGAGGGAGTCTCTTTGCCGAGGCCTCGGATCCAGGTGGTTCACGGAACGGTTCCACAGAAATGCGCTCGTAACGCACTTCCAGCACGGTCAGGTGTTCTGTACCGCCCGGCAATTGAAGGACTACGCGGTCACCCGCTGCCGACTTCATCAACGCGCGCCCCAGCGGCGACACCCAACTGATGTGGTTGCGGTTGAGATCAATCTCGTCGGTGCCCACGATGCTCACCACTCGCTCCACTCCCGCGGCATTGGCATAGCGCACGGTGGCTCCGAAGAATGCCCGCGTCGCTGCCTGCCCCGCTCTCGGAGCTTCCGGGTCCACCACTTCCGCGGCTTCGATTCGCTTGGTGAGAAAGCGAATCCGCCCATCGATCTGCCGCAGCCGCCGCTTGCCGTACTGATAGTCGGCGTTTTCACTGCGATCGCCGTTGCCAGCAGCCCACGCCACCACCTCCGTCACCGCCGGGCGTTCCCTGGTGAGCAGAAACCGGTGCTCATCCTTCAGGCGCTCCAGTCCGCTCGGCGTGATGTAGTTCTTGACTGGCGTCGCGGGAGCGTCCGGTTGTGGTTTTCTGGTAAACCCTTTTCGCATTGAGTAGTCTTTCCAGGGCGAATCCAGTGGGTGCACCAATGCACCGGAAACACATTACCACGCGTCCTTCGGCACCACATACGCAACCAGAGCATCGATGTCTTCCGCGCAATAAGCCCTGAACGCATGATCATACGTGCGAAAACTGTACCCGCCATCTTCCCCTTCGCAGTGCGCCGACTTCACCTGCACCCGCCGCAATCCCGCCCCGCCATCCACCACAAAGTCATACCGATCGCTATCGCCCCAAGTCTTCGACACCGTAAATCCCAAGCTAGCGACTTTCGCCAAAAACGCCGCCTCGGCTATTTCCCCCCCGCCGCTTCCCCGTAACCACCGGCCCCCACCGCTCCGCCTCAGCCCATAAACTCCCAACATCCGCCACCTCCATCAAATCCACCACCACCACCCCAATGCTCATTACGGATTCACTCCTCTCACCATGATTAAAACTGAAGAGGGAAAACCGGGGACAGGAAGCTGTGAAGAAATTGTCTTTTCGGCGGAGGGGAGGCGGACACCGGTTCCTTGAAGTGCTTGGGCTTCCGGCATCGCTCGCGTCCCCAGGCTTGCTGGCTCGGCACGTTGAGGCTCCTACGCTGGCTGTACCTGCAGTGTCCGCTTTAGGCCGAACCATCTCGTCAGGTTGTAACTTAGGCAAGCCCAAGTCGCTTCCATGGCCACTTTCAAGCGGCCTCGGCAGCGGAACTGCCGCAGGCCGCAGCGCTCTTTGATCCAGGCGTGCGGGAACTCGGCGATCTGCGAGCGTTGTGCGTAGATTTTTCTTGCTTCTTCCGTGGCCATCTTCTGCTTGAACGCGGTCGTCGCCGATGGCTCTTCGAGGCGCGTGATCGAGCGCCGCCACTCCGGCCGCGCCTGTTGCGGCGCGCACTTATCGCGCAGCGGACAGTTAGGGCATGCCTTCTTCGGTGCGCGGTAAACGTGGGTGCGAACTCCGTGGTCACGATTCATCAGCGCATGGTGGGTGAGCGTTTGTCCGGCCGGACAGGTAAACCTGTCCTGCGCGGCATCGTAAGGAAACGCGCTGGCCAGGAACTCCGAGGTCCGGCCCTGCGCATCCCGCTCCACCGCCCGCCAACTGTCCTGCCAAGACCCGTAGAAGTCCACTCCCTGATCGGCGGCCGCCTGCACCGAGGCGTGATTGGTGTAGTCGCCGTCGGCCACGATCTGTTTGGGCTTGCGTCCCAGCGTGGTTGCGCAACGTTCCAGTGCCGGCTTCATCTGCCGGTAGTCGATGGCATCGGTCGTCGCCTCGACGTTCACCACGATTCCGTGTTGCGTGTCGGTAAGCAGTTGCACGTTGTAACTGGGGACGGTGCCACCTTCGCCGTTGCGCATCACGTGCGCCTCGGGATCGCTGCTGGAGGCGCGGGCCACGAACCGGTCGCGCTCGTGTTTCTTCTCCTGCTGCAAGCGCTCGACTTCGCGCACCGCCGCTTCCAGCCGACTGACTCGTTGCCGTGCGGCACGTCGTTGCGCTGCTGCCCGCCGGCTCGCGCTCTTCTCTTCTTCTTCCGCCTGCGCGTTCAGCCAGCGCACCTGCTCGCGCGCCAACTCCAGGTGCGCCGCCAGCTTTTCTTTGCGCCGGAAGCTGTTGCCGCCCGCGTTCGCCTTGATCTTGGTCCCGTCCAGTGTTACGCGTTCCAGCGTGATCAGCCCCTCGGCGCTCATCATGCCCAGCACCTGCACGAACAGATCGTCCAGCGCCGCTTTATGATCGGATCGAAAGCCCGACAGCGTCCGGTGGCTGATCGTCTGCAACCCGCATAGCCACTGGCAGCCCGGCTCGTACTCGCACTGTCGCGCCAACTCGCGCGCCGAACTCACACCACGGCTGTAGGCGTAAATCCACAGGCTGATCAACAACTGCGGATCGGTGTGCTCCCGCCCGGCACGCCCTTCCACCGCTCCGATCTGCGCGTGATAGAGGCTCAGGTCCAGGCGGCCGATCAGCTGCCAGATCAGACGCGCGCTATGATCTTCGTCGATCAACTGTTCGACATCGATGCTGCGCAGCACCAGTTGTTGTCGATTGATCGAGGCAAGTCGCGGTTCAGCGGCTACGCTGGTCGCTCACATCCGCAGTCTACCCACGCTGGCTAATTTCGCAATGACTTTGTTGGCTCGGAAGGCAATTTCTTCACAGCTTCCTGTCCCCGCATTTCCCCCACCATGATTAAAACTGGGTGCCCCGTTCCTAGCGCGTTCTCTGCGCTAGGGGCGGGGATTTTGATGTCATCCTGAGGCGACATCTTCTCGTCGCCGAAGAGCCCGCCCTGAGCGAACTCCGAGCGTCAACGAGGGGGAGTCGAACGGGACCCGAGCGAGCCGCGCGATGCCTCGCGTTTTTGCGAGGCCAAGCTTGGGCTTTCGAGGAATTTGCCCTTGACGGCCAGTAGGGAGACATAGCGGCCTTTGGCCCAAAAGCCATCGGGCAGCTAAGAGCGGCAGAATCACTGCCTCAATTTTTGCCTAAACTGCATTAGCTTACATCCGGGAATTTAGCTTTCATTTTATCGCTATAAAGGAAAAGGCCACGCTGCTTTCGCAACATGGCCTTTATTTAATGCCGGCAACTTGAGGCGTTCGCAGGCGTGTGCGCAGCGGGGGATCTGCACTTTGTGAAATCTTAAACTCCCCGGCCTCCGCAAAAAAAGCGGAGGGCTCGGACACTCGCCGAACAGCTCGCGGTGCCTCAGCCCACCCTTCCGCATCCAACTCTTTATATAAGGAGGAAGCTATGCACGTTGTACTTGGAGCAAGCGGCAACACTGGACACATTGTGGCGCAGAATCTTTTGGCCGGCCAGCAAAAGGTTCGCGTCGTCGGCAGAAACGCAGCTCACCTGCAAGCTCATGCGGCAAAGGGTGCGGAGGTCTTCATCGCCGACGCCACCGATGCGGCCACCCTCACCAAAGCCTTTCAAAACGCAGATTCAGCCTACGTCATGATTCCACCCAACCTCACCAGCAACGATCCGCTCGCTTATTCGGAACGCGTCAGCGATGCGATCGCGGCCGCCTTGAAAAATGCGGGCGTCAAGCATGTGGTTGCTCTCAGCAGCATAGGAGCCGACAAAAGCCAAGGAACCGGGCCAGTGGTCGGCCTCTACAAAATCGAGCAAAAACTCAACCAACTCGACGGCTCCAACGTACTCTTTCTGCGCGCCGGCTCCTTCATGGAAAACGCTCTGCCGCAAGTTACCGTCATCTCGAAAATGGGTTTTGTCGCCGGGTCACTCCGCCCAGACCTCAAACTCCCGACCATCGCCACGCGCGACATCGGAGCGTTTGCCTCGGACGCTCTTTTGAGCCTTAGCTCCCGCGGCAAGCAAACCCAGGAGTTGCAGGGCCAGCGCGACCTGACTTACACCGAGGTAGCCACGATCATCGGCAAAGCCATCGGTAAGCCCGATCTCAAATACAGACAGCTCCCCGACGAGCAGATGCGACCTGCGCTGGTTCAGGCGGGAATGTCCGAGCAGGTCGCCCGACTGCTTCTCGAAATGGCTGGCGCGCTGAACTCTGGACACATGCGCGCGCTCGAGCCCCGCACGTCCCGCAACACAACTCCCACGAGCTACGAAAACTTCGTCGCCGAACTGTTTGTCCCAGCCTATCAACACCAGACAGCAGCATAAGCAGTCTGGGCAGGAGACCAAGGCGGAAAAGGCCACATTCATTTCTGAATGTGGCCTTTATTTAATGCCGGCAATTGACCTGCCCCCAGTTTTCGTTCACGTAAGAATACGACAACTTTGTTCAACTCCATCTTCGGGTTGAGCCGGGATGGGGGAGCGCGAGGGGCAAGGGACGGCGTTTGAGTCCCTTGCCCCTCGCTCAGCTGTGTAGAAACCTGCTGCCTGCGCCTGGGCAAACTCTTTCGGGGTTTTGTATCCCAGGCTGCTATGCGGACGCTCCTCGTTGTATTCCGTCCTCCACGCCGCGATCTTTCTCTTCGCATCGAACAGGTTCTGAAACCAGCTCACCGTCAAACACTCATCTCGCAACCGTCCATGAAAGCTTTCCACGCGCGCGTTCTGCGTCGGCTTGCCCGGCTGAATGTGTAACAACTCGATCTTTCGTTCCACGCACCAGGCCAGAAAATGCCGACTGGTCAGCTCCGGCCCGTTGTCGCAGCGGATCGCTTCCGGCTGGCCGCGCTCGGCCACGATCGCATCCAACACTCGCGTGACTCTCCGGCTGGCAAAGCTGGTATCCACTTCCAAAGCCAAACACTCCCGCGTGTACGCATCCACCACACTCAGCACCCGGATCGTCCGTCCGCACTCTACCGCATCATGCACAAAATCCAGCGCCCACTCCTGGTTCGCCGCGGTCCGCGCCAGCAGCGGCTTTCCCTCGCGCACGCAATGTTTCCGTTTCTTCCGACGAATCATCAACCCTGCCTCCCGATACACCCGATGCACCCGCTTGTGGTTCACTTGCTCTCCCGCGCGGCCCAACAAAACATGCAGCCGCCGATACCCGAAGCGCGGCTTCTCCCGCGCCAACTCCACCAGTCGCGCGCGCAGCGGTTCATCCGAGCGCTTACTCTGGTAGCGATAACTCGACACCGCCATCGTCACCAACCCGCACGCACGCCGCTGGCTGAAGGCATACTTCTCTCGCACCTGCTCGACGGTCGCCTTCAGGACCGCGAGCTCCACCCGTTTTTTTCAATCACCCACTGCAGCGCATCCTTGTCCAGACTCAGATCCGCCACCAGTTTCCGAAGTCGCGTGTTCTCATCCCGCAACTGCTTCGCTTCCTGCGCCTGGCTCACGTCCATCCCGCCGTACTTCGCCTTCCAGGCGTAGATCGTGTGTTTCGATACCCCCACTTCTCTGGCTACATCTTCCGCCTTGCGCCCCGCCTCTAACTGCTTCAGTGCCCCGATCATCTGCGCTTCCGTGTGCCTGCTCTTCGACATACCTCTTCCCCTTTCCTTCGTCCGAAATCATACTCGGACTTGTTCGGAAATCGGGGAGCAGGTCACAATGACCGCTGTTTACCCTGAGCGAAGCCGAAGGGCTCCCACACACTTTCGCGTGCAGTACCATCAGCCTTCCGGGCCTGGCTTCCGTGTTTCGGGCTAGCGCCTCGGCTCCGAGGGAAACTCGACCTCCGTATAGCTGCCGGGCATCGCTGCCTTGATGGCTTCGACGACGCGTCCGACATGGGGCCGAAGACTTGGCCATTGCTGTTGTCCGAGAACCACCACGGCGATTTTTCGTCCCGCAAGATTCTGCTGGTAGCGCATGTTCTTGTCAGTTGTCAGCAGCACATCGAAGCCGTCCGCATCTGCGGCCGCGAGTAGTTCACCATTCTTGAGAGTGTCCCAACGGGCGTGGCTTGGTCGAATAGAATGCGCATCGATGCAGCCTAAGACGCGCAGGCGGGTGCTTTGTCCAGGCTGCGGGCGGCAAATTCAATGACGGCTCTGACTTGCTCGCGGTCAAGTCCGTCATACCACTCCAGGATGTTGTCGATATTCGCTCCGGCTTCCAGATTCTCAAAGATGGCGGAAACCGGCATCCGCGTGCCCTTCAATACCCACGCACCGCTCACTTTGCCGGGAACGCTCTCCACCGCCGGGCATTGCGACCAATCGAGATTCGCCATAGGGCAGTACCCCTGCTAGAGCATAGCCTCGCGCAAGTCCAAGAATCAAGAGCCCTATAGCCGCATATATTTCTCGCCGGAAAAAGGAAAAGGCCGTCGAGATTTCTCTCAACGGCCTTTATTTAATGCCGGCAACGACCGCAGTTTACCCTGAGCGCAGTCGAAGGGCTCCCACACACTTTCGCGTGCAGTACCATCGGCCCTGCGGGGCTTAACTTGAGGCGTCTAGCAGGCGTGAGCGAAGCGGGAGCCTGCTGCCGAAATCCTGAGCGAAGCGAAGGATCTCTCGCCCTGCGGGAACCCAAGGGAAGCGGAGTCGAGGCGCCTCGGCTATTTACGCTGAAATAACGTGACAGCCTGAGATAAAGCTGAAAGAAAAGCGCACCCCGCAGCCACTGCATTCAGGAGTGAAATCCGCGCTAACGCTTTATAGAAAGGTGCTTCTCCGATTACCGTAGATCCGTCTTTCATGACGGTGACCAGTGTTCCATAGCCCGACTTGAGCAGTGGCACGTTCACCATCGCTGACAAAGCCCAAAAAGAACGCAGCACCAAGCGCGAAAAAAACACTAAGGATGGACCAGAGCTTCATGGTGTAGCCTCACAGTCTCAGTTTCGTCGGTTCGACAATGAAGCGGAAAAGGCCACACTCATTTCTGAGTATGGCCTTTATTTAATGCCGGCAACGACCTACGCTCCCACACACTTTCGCGTGCAGTACCATCGGCCCTGCGGGGCTTAACTTCCGTGTTCGGGATGGGAACGGGTGGAACCCCCGCGGTAAGATCACCGACAAGTCGTAGCTGTCAGCAATCAGCCGTCAGCTTTCAGCAACCTGTGCCGCGCCGACCAAAGGGCTGATGCCCAGCAAACTTGGTGACCCCCAACTCCAACTCCCGCCCTCAAAGTCTGAGAGCTGAAAGCTGATAGCTGAGAGCTAGCTTTTCAAAGATCGCGAGGCCGAAACCTCACAACTGAATAGATTGGGTCTTACGTTCTTTAAATCGACAAGACTTCGAAAATCTCGTCGGCGCCCAGCGTCAGCACTTGTGGTTTCCGTCCCACCCAGGTTCGGGTGGTAAGAGAAACTCGCTTTCAGCTCAGCTCAGGTTCTAGCTGAGAGCTGAAGGCTGATTGCTGACAGCTGGTTTTAATGCACCGAGTAAATTTTATGGTCAAGCCGAACGGGCGATTAGTACTGGTAAGCTACGTGTGTCACCACACTTCCACCTCCAGCCTATCAACCAGGTAGTCTTCCTGGGCCCTTCTTATCCCTTACGGGTTGGGAGATCTTATCTTGAGGAGTGCTTCCCGCTTATATGCATTCAGCGGTTATCACAACCGAACTTCGCTACCGAGCGGTGCCATTGGCATGACAGCTCGAACACAAGAGGTTCGTCCATCCCGGTCCTCTCGTACTAAGGACAGGTCCTCTCAAATCTCCTGCGCCCACAACAGATAGGGACCGAACTGTCTCGCGACGTTCTGAACCCAGCTCACGTACCGCTTTAATAGGCGAACAGCCTAACCCTTGGAACCTTCTACAGCTCCAGGATGCGATGAGCCGACATCGAGGTGCCAAACCGGAGCGTCGATATGAACTCTTGGCTCCGATCAGCCTGTTATCCCCGGCGTACCTTTTATCCGTTGAGCGATGGCCCTTCCATACAGAACCACCGGATCACTAACGCCTACTTTCGTACCTGCTCGACTTGTAGGTCTCGCAGTCAACCACGCTTATGCGTTTGCACTCGTCGGCTGATTTCCAAACAGCCTGAGCGTAGCTTCGCGCGCCTCCGTTACAATTTAGGAGGCGACCGCCCCAGTCAAACTATCCGCCTAACTATGTCCCTTCCCCGGTTTACGGGGATAGGTTAGAACCACAGAACTCGCAGGGTGGTATCTCACCGGTGGCTCCTCCAAGCCCGAGAGCCTGAATTCAAAGCCTCCCACCTATCCTGCGCAGCAAGTGCCATAGTTCATAGTTAAGGTGTAGTAAAGGTGCACGGGGTCTTTCCGTCTAGTTGCGGGCAACCGGCATCTTCACCGGCACTACAAGTTCGCCGTGTCAGTCGGCAAGACAGTCGCACTTTCGTTACGCCATTCGTGCAGGTCGGAACTTACCCGACAAGGAATTTCGCTACCTTAGGACCGTTATAGTTACGGCCGCCGTTCACTGGGGCTTCAGTTCGAAGCTTCACCTTGCGGTTGACCTCTCCCTTTAACCTTCCAGCACCGGGCAGGCGTCAGCCCCTATACGTCGTTTTCGACTTTGCAGAGACCTGTGTTTTTGTTAAACAGTCGCAGTGCGCATTTCTCTGCGGCCTCTTCGGGCTATGAACCCTACTGCGGCACCCCTTCTCCCGAAGTTACGGGGTTATATTGCCGAGTTCCTTACCAACTGTTCTCACGAGCGCCTTTGGATATTCTCCTCGTCTACCTGTGTCGGTTTGAGGTACGGTTCCCTTATGTTCTCCTTAGAGGTTTTTCTTGGCAGCGTGGAATCGGCAGCTTTCACCCATACGGGTTACTGCTTTGCGTCTCAGTGATAACTCCCCGGCGGATTTTCCTGCCGAAGACACCTTACACGCATCGACCGTTATAGCCATAGAACGGCCTGCTTATCCTCCTGCGTCACCCCATCGTATAACGACCACAAGGGAGGTCCGGAATATTAACCGGATGTCCATCAGCTACGCCTTTCGGCCTCGCCTTAGGGACCGCCTGACCCTGAGCGGATTAACCTTTCTCAGGAAACCTTAGACTTTCGGCGCGGAGGGTTCCCACCTCCGTTATCGCTACTTATGCCGGCAGGGTCTCTTCTCAACCGTCCACCAGTCTTCTCAGTCTGGCTTCAAACTGTTGAGAATGCTCTCCTACCACGCATCGATGTGAATCGATGCATTCGCTGCTTCGGTGACAAGCTTGAGCCCCGTTATATTGTCGGCACCGGACC
>CAWJTC010000002.1:0-360000 GCA_963845725.1 uncultured Acidobacteriota bacterium | reverse complement strand
ATCTTCGGACTAGAAGGATGCAGCGCTCGAACGGATTCGACGGTTCAGCCATTGTGAGTCGCTCTATGGCCACTGTTAGGGACGTACGAAATCTATGCGCGATTGATCGAACGAGGCTCGCATCGATTCTTTGGTAATCACCGATTTCTCGCTTGAGGAGATTGGTCGGAATCAGGATGTGGCCAGCCGTTCGATCGCAAGTCTTCTCCAGTTCTAGTTCGTTCGAAACTGGTTGGGGAACGGGTGTTGTATCCGAGAGCCTGTAGAAAAACGTGTGGGCAATCTCGTGCGCGAGCGAGAACCGCTGGCGAGCCGACAACCGATCCTCGGTCTCTGGCGCCGAGATATCCACATCTTTTCGACACGAATCTCGTAGGTAGACCTCAAAGCCACCGTCTACTGGCAGCAGGACGCCGCGCGGAATCATGAAACGCAGGCCGAGGCGCTTTATGCGCCGATGACGTGCAACGGCGTATAAGTCAACGGGAGGAGATGAGTAGCCGAGCGTGGTGGGCAAGAAATCTGCCCAGTTTTCGGATCTCCACAGGCGAGCGGGGCGGGTCAAGTTCGGCCCCCAAACAGATTCGTTCTCGGCGGCGGCGAAACACCGCGCCCTTTCAGTAGATCGTCGAGCACTTCCAGCAACGCATGGAACTTGAACCCTTTGTGGACGGTAGCGGCGCCGGTGTCTAGCTTGTTTGTCTCCAGGATGGCAGCTCCCAGTCCAGAAACAATGCTTTCAAAGTCTTCTTCGGGCAGCCCGTTGAGGGGCTCCGAATATCGGGCTTTAAAATCGGCTACGTCTTCCCGTTTCATCCTTTTCATGTATGTCCTAAAAAGATCGTGTAGCCTGTTAACCCGCACTGCCGGGTCGTAGTCAACAGGCTTCGACGTGGTGATGACGGCGCTGGGCCCCAGCGCGGACACCAACGCATTTTCAATCTTCGTGAGGATCTTGGGTGACAGTCCCCCGGCGAATGTCGACCTATCGTGTGGGCCTATCGTGATTTTGCCAGACTCCGCGAGTTGATCGCTCAGCCGACCGACCGCGATGCCAAGGGAACTAAGCTCTGAATCGTCGGACGGGGTTCCGCGGAGTGCAGGAGCTGATTTTTCGGCGAGCTCCCGATTGAGATTTTCATCGTTGGGCCATCTAAGGTTGCTGTCTGAGAACTGGTCGTGGGTATCGATGGTCTTGAATATTATCCTCCCAGCCGCTTCGCTAATTGCCTCAAACTTCGGGAGATGTTCTGGGGCGACATAGACAGTTAGGCGCCACATCGAACCATACATTTCCTCGACCGCCTTAACTGCCTTTTGGTGCTCTCCGAAGATTAAGGGGTCGAGGTCGCCGATGTCTTTTAGTTTGCAGATTCCATCGACACCATCCTGGCCCGGCTTTGTCAGCAATACGTTGGCGATCTTGCGTGCGGTCTTTCTAACGGGGCAATGAATTGTGACAGTGCCGAGGGGAAGCTGTGATTCCAGTTCGATTCGTCGCTCGATATCGTACCTCTGGTCGGGTTGTCGGAACACGTCCGCCAGAGCTTCTGGGCCGGCATGCAATCTGGGGTCGGATGAACTCGGCAGAGCGCGGAAAACGGGCCGAAAGTAACGACGTGCTGCCAATCGGTCGAGGAGGAGGCGTGCGGCTGCCCACTCCTCCCGGGTCTCGGCTGCGTCCTGCCCTAACCGCAAGTTCAACAACTCGGGTACCAGGCCGTTGTGAACGCTGTCTATATGGCGAATTTCCTGCAACGCCTTTGCGTCAATCCGCGCCTCGCTTGGAAGGTTGGAAACCCACCGCAAGGCGAAGTCCAAGGCCGCACTGATGTCGTGGAGGAATACATCGTCCCCTACAAATCGCAGATGGGCGGGAAGGTCCGGTTTCTCTCCGTTGCTTGATTTTCGCCAACCCAATAGTTGAAGGGCGGTCCCCAGCATCGACCCTGCAGCGCATTTTGTTGGATGGTAGATCGCGCGTTCGTAAAGGTAGTAGCGGACGTTCAAAAGATTCATCAATTCGCTCGGCACATCTGTACGATACTTATGGGAAACGAGGGAGATCGCAGTTCTCAGACACCACCCCTCAAAGACGCCCGAACCCTTGGCCTCCCCGGACTCGGCCCTGCCACCTGCCTGAGGATGGTTTACTTCATACGCGGCGGCGTCATGGCTGACCAGCGTGAAGTTTTCGGCTATTCGCTCGGGATCGTAATCAAGTCGAAGACCCGCGAAGTGGCTGTCACGTTTCGCGTAGTCCAGCAAATCTGCGCAAACAGTATTGCCGACGATGTCGAGCATGAAGGCGTCCCGGTTGGGCTGGAACTCAAAATCCGCCAGAAGAGACTCGAACTCTGTTTCCTGTAGAGCCTCTTTAATAGCAATCTGGAATGGGTAGTCCGCTTTGTCGGGCAAATCAGAATCGCCCGGCGCTGTCTTGTGTAGGGCTTCAAGATGCAAGAGTGCGGTCATAGCGCATCGAAGCTGCGCCAGCATTTCCGCGAGCTCAGGCTGCGACAGGCGCCAGCATAGCCTGATCCGCGAGGGGTCAATCTCGGAGAGTAGTGCGCGCCCGAGGGCCCCGACCTCTAAGGGATTAGGTGTCTTCTCTGCCGCTGCCTGGGACATAAATGGTCTCAGCGACTGAGGCAACTCCTTGGCACTTGGCCCGCTGGCTTCCACTGATAGCCATGCAAGCAACTGGCACAACAAGCGATAGAACGCGTAAGCTTGGCGCGAAGGTTCGTCATGTTTGCTTGCTACGAGACCGATTTCATCCTCAACTGTATGCCCGAAGGGGGCGTGCGTTAGGTCATGCAATAGCCCGATAAATCTGATGACGGGTCTTCGCTTATCGACGAAGGCAGCAAGTTTGCTCGTTGGGAAGGTCTCTTGATTAGCCTGTCCGGCGCCGATGCGCAAATTCCGGTCGCTTCTGCGCAGATTGTTAACAATGGCAAGAACGAGATTATCCACCTGCTGAAGCACTCCCACCACGTGGTGAATGCGAGCGTGTGATGCGTCGATGAAAATACGATCGGTCAGCCCTAGCTGTCTGAGCCCGTAGAGCCTTTGCATCGCTGGGGTGTGCAGAACTTCAAGTTCGGCGCTTGATAGTCGCTGATCCCCGTAAAGAACAGTCCGGATTCGCTTTGTGGTCTTCATTCCGTCCCGCCACTACCCGACATTATAGTGCGATGTCGACGACTTCCGCGGACGTAATTCGGGTAGGCAAACCTGCGGAAAGAAGCGGCCTATCGATACGGAAGGCGCAGATCAGCTATTTCTCTGGGGCGGTAGCGCTGATGCCAATCGGCAGTGATGAGCACCCAACCATGCTTGCCAACCTTCGGCAAGAAGGCCTGGTCGGGCGTCCCCACGTTGGGCGAGACGTCTTGCTTATAGATGCGATATCGAATGCCAGCCCGGTTGAGCTCTTCGGTGACTTCTGGACAATCCCAATTTTCGTCAAGGTAGAAAGTTAGGTTAGGCAGCCGCTTCCTTGACGGAGCGCCCGAGCTCCCACTCAATCGCTTCTTTAATTTCTGCCACGGGTCGACCATAGCTTTTTGCGATTGAAGGAACCGAGTCACCACCACGGAAACGGCTTGCCAGGAATCCGGTCGTCAGTCTGGAATCCATCAGGACAGGCAGCCCAAAACATACGGCAGGATTGATCTCTACAGTTCTGGGTGGCTGCTCTTTGTTGGCGAGTTGTTCTCGTTTGGTATAGGGGAAAATTCGCATTGCAACACCGTGCGGATCTCTTTCAACGCGGTGCAGATATCCGCCGATGATTTCTTTCATTTCGTACTGGCCCCACAGCGAAGCATTCAGGGGCTTGCCCTTTTTGTAGAAAACGACATCCTTGCCCAGGGTGCGGATGTCGTAGTCGGCGAGGGGATGCCGCGAACTTTCTTTTTCTAGAAGATAGTTAACAGCGGTTCGAATGCGGGAAGTATGCACTCCGTGAATCGTGCGTAGCCCCTCAAGAACGTACAGCTCAACGAGATTCTTGAAGGAGAGCAGACGCGGTTGCTGCGATGCCAGGACAACCAGTTGGTTCGGCTCTTCGGTCCAATACGCGAGTGTCGATGGCGGAATGTGAAAATACCTCGCCGCTTCCATTGGCGAGTAGTTCGGTATCTCCAAAACGTTGTGTTGGGTTTTCCGCATACGAGGACGGGCAAGCATAAAACACCCTGACGGCTATGTCATCACACATTTTCGGCGAATGAACGCCGAAAAGCTATGGCACGTAAGTAATAGATAGGATGCTGTTTTGGCGGGCCGGGGACGGTCCTTCCGATGTGATGCAAATGCTCGGTTTAGAAATGGGCCGTGGCGGGCGGGCAGGAGTGTCGGCCCCACAGGGCTGCTCCGGTACCTCAGGGGCTGAAGCCCTGTCGGTCTGGTGCTTTGTGGCACGAGTGAACTCGTGCCCTGATACGCATCGTTCGCGGGCGAGGGTGCGGGCGCTGCCGGCAAGTTGCATAGGTCCTTCGTCTCGCAAAGGCGCTCGCCTCAGGATGACAAGTGTGGAGGACGGTCAGGCTAGGAATATCCCGCGACAGACGTCGATTCAACGTCAACGGTGACGGACAAGTGCGTCCGCCCCACACGGTTGGACGGTGGGCGGGAAAAAGCGGATTCCTCGCACGTCCTCGCCGCGCTACGCGGCTACGGACGGCTCGGAATGACAAGGTAAGAAAAGTGTGCGCCCCACAAGCACTGCGCTGCCCCCGAAGAGCTCGACAAGAGAATGCCTTGACGAGCCGGTGGCGGTTGACACAGGCATGGGGTCCCTCGGCTGCGTGGGATCTTGCGCGTGAGCAAGATCACGCTACGCTCGGGGATGACAGGCGCTGGCGTCCCCATGCGAGATCAGATTATTGGAATTCCAGAGTCACGAATTTGGCGTTGGCTTGGCCGACGTTGGTAAGGCTGTGGGTGAGCCCGGATTCGAACCATTTCACGTCTCCGGATTTCATTTCCAGGTTCGATGCGGGTTTGCCGGCGACATCGTTGCGCAGCAGCAGGCCGGAGACGGCGATGAGGAGCTCGGGGTGGGCATGGCGGTGGCGAGACACGGAGCCGGCGATCTGAAGTTCGGTTTCGGAGACGCGGACGCCGTCTTTGACGAAGAGGATCTCCTCGGTGCCGCCGGGGAGAACGTGGAGGCTGCGTTCATCGTCCCATTTGGCGGGAGGCGAGGCGTGGACTTTGGCGTCTTGCAGCAATTCGACGGCGACGACGCGGAAGGGGGTCGCGGCGAGGTTGCGGGCGATGTGGGCGAAGCCGCCGTCGGAGGCGCGGACTTCGCCATCCTGCAATGTGAGAGTGACGGGGGGCTTGCCAGCAACCTGGTTGGAGATTTGGCTGGCGCCGAGGCTGACAAAAATGTAGTCGTGGCGATGGCGATGCATGAGGGTCGCGGCGTGCGGAGCGACCTCGGCCTGGAAGACGCGCACGTATTGGTTTTGCAGCGCGAGATGGTGAGAGGGTTCAGAAGTGATTTCGACTTCGGTCTGGGCGGAAACGGCACCGGCCAGCAGAAAAACAGTACACAGAGCGAACAGAGATTTCATGGAGAAAAGTTTAGCAGGGATGAGCACGCGGGCGAGGCGGCTGAGGGCGAGATAAAATTGTTGGGTGACTGATCTGGGAAAGCTGCTGATATTTCTGGGCGCGATGATCGTATTGGTGGGATTGGGGTTGGTACTGGCGGGGCGGGCCCACATTCCATTGGGACGGCTGCCGGGGGACTTTGTGTATCGAGGGAAGAACACAACGTTCTATTTTCCGCTGGGAACGTCGGTGGTGATCAGCGTGGTGTTGTCGGTGTTGCTGTGGGTGGTAGGGAGGATGAGGAGATAGTATTCAGCGGAGTGGGGCGCTTGCGGCAGGCACGCTGCCGCCGTATAGTCTTTTGATCGAGAGGGCTCCGCGATGCGAATGCTTCTGCACTGGATCATCACCGCGCTGGCGGTGTGGATTACTTCCCGCGTGGTTTCTGGATTCCATGTGGACGGTCCGGCTGCGGCGCTGATTGCAGCCGTGGTGATTGGTCTGGTGAATGCAACTCTGGGCCTGTTCTTGAAAATCATCACCTTCCCGCTCACCATCCTGTCGCTCGGCCTTTTCTGGTTCGTCATCAACGCCATCATGCTGGAGCTGGCTTCGATGTTCGTTCCCGGCTTCCACATCCGGAGCTTTGGGGCAGCCTTCGTGGGCAGCATCGTGCTGACCATCGTGAACATGCTGCTGAAGTGGCTAGTGCTGCCGCCGCGAAGGGAAGCGTAAGGCCGAGAATCGGCCCAGAGGGTTATTTCCCGATCTGGGATTAGCCCGTTACGCAGCCTTTACTTGCCTACCCGCTCCCGCCTGCTTATACTCTGGAATCTGCCGCACAATTCCGGGAAAATCGTCCAGCCACTCGCACCGGAACGCGCATCGGAGACGCCATGACCGCAACCACCCTAGAAACCGCCGCCCTGGAACGTGAATTTAACCCGATGGAGGCGCAGGCTGCACGCTTCGATCTGGCGGCGCAGAAGCTGAATCTTGACGAAGGCATCTGGAAGGTGCTGCGTTATCCGAATCGCGAGATCATCGTCCACATACCGGTCGCGCTCGATAACGGCAAGCTGGAGGTGTTCACCGGGTTCCGGGTGCAGCATTCGATCGCCCGCGGCCCGGCAAAAGGCGGGGTCCGTTATGCTCCCGACGTGACGCTCGACGAAGTGCGCGCTCTGGCCAGTTGGATGACCTGGAAGTGCGCGGTGGTCAACATTCCCTTCGGCGGCGCCAAAGGCGGCATCATTTGCGATCCGCACAAAATGTCGATGGGCGAACTGGAGCGCATGACCCGGCGCTACACCGCGGAGCTTTTCGAGTTCATCGGCCCGGAAAAAGACGTACCCGCACCCGACGTCAACACCAACGAACAAGTCATGGCCTGGATGATGGACACCTACTCCATGCACATGCGGCAGACGGTGACGGCTGTGGTCACGGGCAAGCCCATCAATATGGGGGGATCACGCGGACGGCGTGAAGCCACCGGCCGCGGGATCATGATCGTCTGCGATGAGGCCATCAAGAAGCTGAAGCTGAAGAGGGAAACCACGCGGGTGATCGTGCAGGGTTTCGGCAACGTGGGTTCGAACGCTGCGGCGCTGATGGCGGAAGCGGGCTATAAGATCATCGGCATTCTCGAAGTGGACGGCGGCCTGTACAACAAGAATGGAATCGATGTGAAGGCGCTCGGTGAACACCGGCAAAAGAACCGCACTATCACCGGATTCGCCGGTGCCGAGAAAGTGGATCCGGCGGAATTGCTGGTTACCGAGTGCGACATTCTCATTCCCGCCGCCACCGAAAATCAGATCACCAGCCGCAACGCCGAAAAAGTCAAGTGCAAGATTCTGGCGGAAGGCGCGAATGGCCCGACCACCGCCTCCGCCGATGAAGTCCTCGCCGATAAGGGAATTTTTGTGATTCCCGACATTCTCTGTAACGCCGGCGGCGTCACCACTTCCTACTTCGAATGGGTGCAGGACCGTCAGGGATATTTCTGGAAAGAGTCGTTCGTCAACGAGCAACTCGAAAGCATTATGGTGGCCGCATTCGAGGATGTGGTGCGGTTCGCCGAGGCCCACCATGTGAACAATCGCATCGCCGCCTACATGCTGGCTATCGATCGGGTGGCGGTCACCATCCGGCAGCGTGGGATTTATGCGTAAAGCAAAGACGATCTGCGCCGGGTTGGCCTTATTGTTGTTGTTGAGCACAGGATGGGCGCTTGGGACGGCGCAAAATAGTCCGCCCCCGAATCAGGCTGCGACTTCCAAGACCTCCGCAGCGCCGCCGTCGGCCTCTGAAATCGCGGCTGCCCGGACCAGCCACAAGGTGTGGGTCAACCTCGACACCGGCATTTATCACCGGGGCGGCCGGTGGTATGGCAAGACGAAGAACGGCAAATTCATGACTGTGGACGACGCGAAGAAAGCCGGCTACAAACCCGCCAAGCGAGATTAGAGTAGTCGAATTGCCTTGATGTCTGAACGTTGGTTCCACTGACAGGCGTCTGATTGGTTTGTTGCCCGCCACCATTCACGAGCTGCCAGTGAGTCAGAAAATTCTACAGGAGGGAACTTCCCATGACCCAAGCGCAAGTGCGTTTCACGCATCCAGCAAGCAGGCCAGCCCCGGCCTTCACCATTCTGGCAGCATGCCTGCTGTTTTTATTGTTTGCGAACCTGGCCTTTGCCGATCACGTGCATCACCTTTGGTACAACAATTCGACGTGGCAGGATGTGGACCTGACCACGCTAACCGGAGGAGGTATTTCCTACGGCGCCGGCATCGCGGCTTTCCACACTCCCGGCTCACAACTGCACGTCTACTATTCCGATAAAAGCGACCATATGCACCAGCTGTACTACAACAACACGAGCTGGAGCGATCAGGATTTGACCGCCCTTACCGGTGGTCCTAACGTTCTTGTCGGCGGAATCTCCGGGTTCAACATCGGCAACTTTCAGTATGTGTTCTACCTCGGGGTTGACCAGCATGTTCACGAATTGTCGTACGTCGATAACTGGACGGATCAGGACATCACGGTGCTGGGCAACGGCGTGCTGGGCAATCCTGTGATCCTGGCGTTTCCCACCACACCGAACGATCAGTTTCACGTCTACTACCAGGATTCGAATGCCCACGACCTGCACCAGCTTTACTTCAACGGCACTTCGTGGAGCGATGCGGATCTGACTAGTTTTACCGGCGCTTATTGTCCGGGCGGACAATGGTGGGCCGGCCTGGCGGCCGGCAACATACAACACATCGTGTGTGCAGGATACGGTAAGTACTCGAACAACCTGGATCTGCTGCACATTTACTACAACAACATCACATGGGTCTACGAGGACATCACCTACAAAGTAGGCGGGCTTCCGATTTACCCCGACAGCGCGGATGCAGCCTTTGGAGTGGTCAGCTCACAAGGTGAGGTGTATGGCATCACCAATGATGGCCACATTCACCAGTACACCGACAAGAAAGGTAAGTGGTCCGATCTTGATTTGACCTTCGATGAAAACGCTCCTGCGAAAGCGTACGGCGGGATGACCGCCGTTATTACCAGGCCCAACGATCAATTCCATATCTTTCTCGCACCCGATAACGACATTTACCAGCTCTACTACAACGGCGCGAGCTGGGCCGTGGACAACCTGACTGGCGGCACAGGCCAAGCCGATTACTACGGGGCGATGGCCGGCTTTGCCATCGGCAACATGCAGCACGTCTTTTACTTCGACACCAACAATTGAACAGGGTTGAGGGAACCGCGCGGCGAGGAGGTTGGGCTGCGCGGTTTGCTCCTCCCAACATGAGAAAGGTTCGAGGGAACGGCCGCGCTAGGGCGCACCGAGTGCCCCCGGGAGCGTGTGCCCTTTGTGCTTTTTCCTGCGTTGCTTTCACTCTTCCCGGTGGAGGATAATCTAGGCGCATCGGTTCGGCGTCCGTGAACCTTCCAAATTCCATTACGCTCACGCGCATCCTCAGCATCCCGCTGCTGATCTGGATTCTTTCCACCAGTCGATTTCAGAGTATCGGCGGCGAGAAAGAGCTGCTGGCCTCGGCCCTGTTCATTGCCGCGTCCATTACCGACGGCATCGACGGCTACTTGGCCCGCAAGCGCGGACAGATCACCACCATGGGGATGCTGCTGGATCCGCTGGCCGATAAACTGCTGATCGCGGCCGCTTTTGTGACCCTGGTGCAATTCAATCCCAGCCTGGTACCGGCGTGGATTGCGGTGATCATTATTGGCCGGGAATTTCTGGTGAGCGGACTGCGGTCGATTGCCGCCTCGGAAGGTTTCACCATCGAAGCCAGCGAACTGGGCAAATTCAAAATGCTGGTGCAGATTATTTCCGTGGTGGCGGTGATCCTCGACCATCGCTGGAAAGAGTGGCCAGTATACGGCCCTTATATCTTTCCCGTCCACTGGATCGCGCGGCTGGCCATATGGTTCATGGTGGTGCTGTCGCTGCTCTCGGCCGGTGATTACTTCATCGCTTTCTGGTCGAAGATCGACCGCCAGGTGGTGAAGAGCCGCCGCCGCGCTTTCGTTTTGAGCCGACGAAGGAAGCGCGATGTCGCCGCCACTCAATGAGTTCACGCCGGAAGAACGCGGAATCCTGCTGAAGCTGGCGCATACCGCGATTGAGGCGGCGCTCGAAAAGCGCGAAGTTCCGCTCGACCCTCCTTCGCCACATCTCGCCGAGCCGCGCGGGGCTTTCACAACAATCTATTTCCGCGGGCACTTGCATGGTTGCGTGGGATTCGTGTTTCCCGTGGCTTCGCTTTATCGCACTGTCGCGGAAACCGCACGGGCGGCTGCGTTCGAAGACATTCGATTTTCTCCGATAACTGATGAGGAGGTTGCGGAGTTGGAGATTTCGCTGAGCGTTCTTTCGCGATTGCAGCCGATCCGCCCCGAAGATGTAGAGATCGGCCGTCACGGGCTGCTAATCAGCCAGCACGGACATCGCGGGCTCCTCTTGCCTCAAGTTCCCAGAGAGCATGGCTGGGACCGGGTGACGTTTCTGGAGCAGACTTGCCGCAAGGCCGGCCTGCCGCCGGATGCGTGGCAGAAAGGCGCGACGATTGAAGGATTCACCGCGGAAGTGTTCGCGGATGGAGGGAAAAAATAGGCGGTAGTGAAGGCTAAGTTGCCGGTTCAGCGGACGAAGATCGTTCGGTGAAAAGAAAGGGAGAAGCTTTTCAGCTTCTCCCTTCAACTTTCAGCGGGTTGAATAAAAAACTCTACTGTTGCGGATCGAGCTCCACGCCATCGCCGAGGTGCAGGTCTTCCATAGCGAAGACGACCATGCCGGTGGAGGTAGTGGGTGTAGTCTCGAGCACCAGAATTTCGCCTACTGCGCGGCGGGGGAAAGCCGCCACGTGAATGACGGGCCCGCCGGTATGGATGAACAAGGTCTGATCGATGGAAGGCGGCTTGGCTTGGGTGTCTTCCGCCGTGGACGCCTTGAAGGAGAGCGAATCCACCGGGTTGTGGAGATCGGCTTCGTAGCTGCGGACGGCGCGGAAATAGTCGCCGACCTTGATGCCCTGGTTGGAACCGAGATTCATGTAGACCTTCATCCCAGTTCCCAGTTCGGCGTCGAAGTCCTTCGCCAGTACGATGCGGCCGCTAGGCTTGCCATTGGGCGGGGCAAAGCGGTCAAAGCGCAAGGGAGGATGAAAGGGAAGCGGCGGTCTCTCCGTGTAGGCGGTGACGATGTCGCCAGGAACCACCGGGCTGCAACTGAAATCGATGCGGGCGATGGCCATTTTGCCGCGGGTATCCACTACTCGGGCAGTCGCCAGTTCGGCGTAGGGCTGCCCCATCGACCTGAGCATGGCGAACTGGCCGTCAAACTCTTCGTAACGGTTGACATCCCGCAATTCACGAACAATGCGGTAGCGTTTGCCGAGTTCGTAGCCCTGGCCGCTGAAAAAGATCAAGCTGCCATCAGATATTGGGTTGTGTTGGGCGTATCCAGGCCACCGGCGACAAAGGTCGCATTGGGAACGAGATGTTTATCCACGAACCCGGCGCACTGCAAGTCGCTCTTGTTCGGGCTCACGATGGTCTCATTGGGGAAATTGACGTTGGTCGCTATCGTCCCAGCGGGTGCGGGTTGATCCCTCGGCGCCAGGCTGAGCGAAAGCCATCCCTGTGGCCAACAGCATGGCCAGCAACAATCCTGTTTTCTTCATGTTACCTCCGAAGCCGGACCGCCTCGGGTCCTGGCCCCATATCCGTTAAGTTGCAGAAAAATAAAAGACTTCCAGCCCGGACAGTAACAACTGGCGTGGGGACGGTCAAGGTTACGCTGGTGTCAGACCCCCTAGGTTATGAAGGATAATTCATGAAAAAACCTCAATCCCCTGTTGCATCTGCAATTAAGCGCCTGTAATATCGCGCCACTCTATAAAATAGATGACGGCAGCCCCCAACCAGTTCGCAGCCCGCCTTCGACCCTTGCGTTTGCCCCGGGTCTGCGTGGCGGTTACAGGATCAGACGCGGGCGAACTAGTGGAGAAGGCCGAAGCCCTGGTTCGGGACAACACCTTCCTGGAGTTCAGGTTAGACTACCTGTCGCGCCCGGCGTTGGCGCTGGCTCGCATCAAGCAATTCACGGAATATCATCCCCACGTGTCGACCATCGCCACCTGCCGGCGGACGGCCAATGGAGGCAAATTTCGGGGATCACTGGCGTCGCAGCTGGATATCCTGACCAAAGCCGCCGCCGCCGGGTGCCAGTTGGTGGACCTGGAGCTGCAAAGCGCTGTGCGCTGCAAACGAGCACAGCTGGAGCGTCTGCGCACCCGAGCCGCGCTGATTCTTTCCTACCACGACTTCCGGGGGACCAAAAAGCTGGAAGAAACGCTGGAGAAGATGGTGGCCCTGCCGGCCGACTTCTATAAGATCGTTGCCACCGCGACCACCCTGCATGACAACGTGGTGATGATGAAGTTCCTGGAGAAAAACAGCGACCGGTATTCGTTGGTTGGGCTGTGCATGGGAGAACAAGGAATTATCAGCCGCGTGTTGGGAGTGCGCGCGGGCAGCGCCTTCACTTTTGCGGCCGTCAGCGAGGACGAGAAAACCGCGCCCGGCCAGGTGACGGCGCAGGAATTACGCAGCACGTATCGCATCGAACAGGTCGATCCTGCCACCCGAGTCTATGCCGTGGCGGGCGATCCGGTGGCCCATTCGCTCTCGCCCCCGATCATGAACGCAGCCCTGCGGCGGGAGACGGTGAACGGAGTCTACCTGGCGTTGCATGCCAAGACGTTGAAAGACCTCTTGGGCTGCGTGCATGAGATTCCGATCCACGGCCTCTCCATCACCATGCCGTATAAAGAAGCCATCGTCTCGCATCTCGATAATACCGACGCGCATACCGCGAAGATCGGCGCGTGCAACACGGTGGTGCGGGCCCAGGACGGGAAGTTGTACGGCTTCAACACCGACGCGGCGGGGGTGGTGCGTCCGCTGCAACAACGAATTTCGCTGGAGCAAGCCAAGATATTAGTCTTGGGCGCGGGCGGTGCGGCGCGCGCGGCTGTCTACGGGCTCAAGGAGCGGGGCGCGGAAGTTTACATTCTCAATCGCACCCTGGGCCCGGCACAGAAGCTGGCGCGCTCGGCACGAGCGCGATTAATCAAGCGCGCCGATCTGAAAAAGCTAAGTTTCGATGTGATCATCAACGCGACCTCGGTGGGCATGGGAAATCTCGAAAGAGTCTCCGCTCAACGAAAACGAGATCAAAGCGCGTTATGTGTTCGACATGGTGTACGATCCGCCGGAAACCCGTCTGATGAAGATGGCCAAAGCTGCGGGTGCGGAAATCATTCCCGGCATCGAGATGTTCGTGCAGCAGGCCGCCCGGCAGTTCGAGATCTGGACCGGAAAACCCGCACCGCTGGATGAGATGTTGCGGGTGGTGAACCGGGTCATGGAAGATCGCGCCAAGAACGCCAACGATTCCAAGAAAAAATAACGCGGGCGCGGGCGTCGCCGCCCGTCATGGTCAGAAGCTCGGATGCGACACCTTATGTCCTAGGTGGTTAAGCTTTGGCTTTATGACAGCCGAAACCATACTGGGAGCCACGCGGGGCAAGTCCATGAAGCGGAAGCGAGGCCCGACGTTACTTAGCGCCGGCAGCGGCCTGGGTTTCCAGGTGTTCGAAGACGTCTTCAGCGCGCCGCAAAGCGGATTGTACGTTATCGCAGATATTTTCGCGGCCAACGACCTCCTCAAATTCCGCCTGGTGCATGAGTTTGGCGGGCTGCTCGCGCGCCCCGCACAGGATCAGGACGCGCTTGCTGGCGTGTAACTGGCAGGCGATTTCCTCGATGGCGAACAGACCGGTAGCATCGAGCGCGGTCATGTTGCGCAAGCGGAGGATCACTACCGGAGGAAGAGTGTGGATGTCTTCGGTGACGACGTCGAGCTTGTCAGTGGCTCCGAACAGAAACGGCCCGTGGATGCGGAAAATGGTGGCGTAGTAGGGAATGTCTTTGTCCTGAAGAATATGAACACGACCGTCTTCGACGTAATCGTCGGTGACCTGAGAAACGGTGGTGGTATCGGCGACGCGGCCGATGAACAACAGCGCGGCCAGAATCATGCCGGCTTCGACGGCGACGGTGAGGTCGGCAAAAACGGTGAGCGCGAAGGTGACGAGCCAGATGCTGATATCGGTTTTCGTCAGTTTAAGCAGTTGCGGGATCTCACGCCATTCGCCCATGTTGTAAGCGACCACCATCAGAATGCCGGCCAGAGCTGCCATGGGAATGTAGCTGGCGAGGGGCGCAGCGAACAGCAAGACACAGAGCAGGGTGAAGGAGTGAATCATTCCTGCAACGGGTGATTTGGCGCCGGCGCGGATGTTGGTGGCGGTGCGGGCGATGGCGCCGGTGGCGGGAAGTCCCCCGAACATGGGCGAGATAATGTTGGCGATGCCCTGCCCCATCAGTTCGACATTGGGATTGTGGCGGTCATTACTCATGCGGTCGGCGACCACGGCGGACATGAGCGATTCGATGGCGCCGAGCATGGCTACGGTAAATGCCGGGCCGAGCAAGCCGTGAATGAGATCGGCGCGAAAATGCGGGATTGCGAGATGCGGCAGGCCGCTGGGGATGCCGCCGAAGCGGGTGCCAATGGTTTCGAGGCGGAGCTTCAGCAGAACTGATGCCAAGGTGGCGCCGAGCATGGCCACGATCGGACCAGGGATTCGATTGGACACCAGGCGGCAGGCCAGCATGGTGACGACAGTTCCGACAGCCACGGCGGAGGCGGCGTATGAAAGGGTATGGAAGTCGGCGGTGATGGCCTGCATCCGTTGCCAGAACACGCCGGGAACTTTCTGGAGGCTCAATCCGAAGAAGTCTTTGATCTGGGTGCTGGCGATCAACACCGCGATTCCGTTGGTGAAACCGATCACGATGGGCCGGGGAATGTATTTCACCGCCGTTCCCATGCCGGTGACGCCGAGAATCACGAGGATGAAGCCTGCCATGACGGTACACATGAACAGGCCATCCACGCCATGGAGAGCAACAATACCCGCGACCACCACCACGAAAGCCCCGGTGGGCCCGCCGATCTGAGTTTTGGACCCGCCCAGGAGAGAGATCAGAAAGCCTGTGACCACGGAGCAATAGATGCCGGCTTGCGGCGTCAGCCCCGAGGCGATGGCGAAGGCCATGGCCAGCGGCAACGCGACCAGGCCGACGGTGATACCTGCGACTACGTCATGCAGGAATTTGTTCAGGTCGTAGTCGCGCAAGCAGACCACAGACTTGGGGAGCCAACGTTCGGGCAGATTGGTTATGAGTGAGGCGACAGCCAGAGAGCACACTCCGTCAGATATCCGATTATGACAGCAAAGCGGAGGGGGTTCCTGTGACCGTGGTCACTCGGGTAATGGGCGTTACTCCCGAGTTGGGGCAGCGATACATTTTCCGGTCTTCAGATAATGGTTGATGGCAGCTTCCCAGCTTTGCATCTTGTCGCGAAACCAAGCTTCGGTGAAGCGTTCGACTTCGCGGTTGCCGTCGGGGGAAAGGCCGGTGTAGGTGTATTGGATGTGGGCGGAGGTGACGATGCTGTTCTTTCGCCCCTCCGGGGCTTGGTCATTTGCCGCTCGGGACCCACGGCTTGCGCCGTGGGCTTTATTCTGACGCCGCTCCGCGGCTGGTGGACGGGAAAAGGTTCCGGCTTGCAAAGGCGGTGCGAATCGCGAGGCTGGCCTTGCCGTTTCGGGCTCAAGTGTGATGTTGATTTGGGCGGTGAGCATTCTGGGGTCGACCCAGACGAATGCGATGCGAAATGTCTGGGGGTCGTATTCGGTGATGAGCCACGTGATCTCGCGGCCATTTTCTTCAGTGATGAATACGCAGCCTGCCTCGGCGACGCCGGATTTTGAGTAGATGAGAGTATGCTGCCATCCCGGAACCCATTCGGTCTCGCGCACGGGGCAGAGCAGGGGAAAGACTTGTTCGGGCGGAGCAGAGTTGGTTTGAGTGTATTGGTGGGTGACGCGAACTGCTTGGAATTTCATGTTTCCCTCCAAAAGAAAATGGCCTGCGCCAAAGGCGCGGGCCGAATTTGCGGCAAAAAATAGGCCGGATCGGGTGGATCCGGCGTGTGATTATTATCGCATATTTCTATGAATCGCAGAGGAGTCTGAGGTCGCAACCACAGGGACCACAGGGGAAAAGCAGCCACGGATGAGCAGTATCTGCAAAAAACTTTGAATCGCAGAGATCGCTGAGGAAGATCACCGAGAACGCAGAGAAAAACGAGCACCCACGGCTTGCGCCGTGGGCTTTATTCTTGCGCCGCTTCGCGGCTACGAGCGCCAGCGTCCGCACGGGTATCGGTCGAGCAAATTTCTGCACGAGCGCGGGCGAGGGTGCCCGCGCCACACTCTAGAAGAGGTTCCAAAGGAACTGGTTGTAGACGTCGTGATGGTACTGGACTTCGGGAGCTTTCACGAACGTGCCCAGCAGGCGCGGGCAACGGTCGGCAGAAGCTTGTTTCAGGTCTGCGTAGCGGGCCTTCACGTCTTCGCCCAGCAGCTTGGTAGTCCACTCGGCTTTGCGGAAGTTCGACAGCGCATCGTAAATGTTGTCGGGCAAATAGCGTTGCGCCTGGCGCAGGTTTTTGATCTTGGAGGTTTCACCGTCCAGCCCAGTTTTGAAGATGGAGAGCATGACCAGGTAGGGATTGGCGTCGGGAGAAACGGAGCGTACTTCGACGCGCATGCTGCGTTCGTTGCCGATGGGAATGCGGATCATGGAGCCACGGTCGGTGGCCGAGGCCTTGATCTGATTCGGAGCCTCGAAGTGCGGATCGAGCCGCCGGTAGGCATTCACGCTGGCGTTCAAAAGCAGGCAGAGATCGTTGCCGTGGGTCAGAATACGGTCAACGAACTCCCAGCCCAGCTTGCTCAACATCTCTTCGCCTTTGGGGTCCCAGAAAAGGTTCTTGCCGCCCTTGCTGATGGAAACGTTGGTGTGCATGCCGCTGCCATTCACGCCGACTACGGGCTTCGGCAGGAAGGACACGGTGCAGTTCATCTTGGTGGCGACCTGGCGGCAGATCAGTTTGTAGAGCTGGATCTGATCGGCAGCCTGGACGACTTCACCGTAGCCATAGTTGATTTCGAACTGCGAAGGCGCGACTTCGGGGTGGTCTTTTTCATTCTGGAAGCCCATGGCGCGCTGCACTTCGGCGGTAGTGTCGATGAAGGTGCGGAGGACGTCTCCTGGCAGGGAGTGATAGTAACCGCCGGTGTTGACGTATTCGAATTTGTGGGTCTCATGATAGCGGCGCTCGGCATCGGCTCCCTCAAACAGAAAGCCCTCGATTTCATTGGCGGCGTTCAGGGTATAGCCTTTTTTCTTGTAAAGGCCTTCGGCGTATCCCTTGAGAATGCCGCGGATGTCGGCCGCGTAGGGGGTGCCGTTCTTATCGATTACGTCGCCAAACACCAAGACTTTGCCGGGACCGAACACGTCGGCCGGGCCCCAGTAGAATGCGGGCCAGTCGATGCCGAGGCGCAAATCGCTCTCGCGCTGGGCGGTGAAACCGCGGATGGAAGAGCCGTCGAAAGTCAGGTTGTCCCAGCTCTTGAGCAGGAACTTTTTATCGTAATCAAGCATGTGCAAGCGGCCTTCGAGGTCGCTGAAGAGCACGGTGACGGCCTTGATCCGCTTCTCGCGCTCCAGATAGTCGAGGCGTTCTTCCCGCACCTTGCTCGCCGCGGCGCGATTCTTGCGCTGTTCTTTCGCGCCCAGATTCATCTCTTCCAACTCGTCGTAGGGAATGGCCAGGAAATCTCGCAATTCGCTTAACATGACTCTCCTTATATCTGCATGAAGCCGGTTACACGATCTTCGTTGGGGGACTGAACAGGAACAGCAAGGGTATCGTGTAGGGCTGGTTCGTGCCAATCAAAAAAGATAATGGAGCGTATAGAGGGAATTTATGAGCGGGAAGCAGGGCTCCGCCGCGGATCACGCGGATTAACGCGGATAGAAATCATGCCTGCGAAGAAGGACGGCAGGTAGTGGTGCCAGGGCACGGGAATTCTCTTTTGGGTGCCAAAGCAATGCTAACCCAAGAAATCACTAACAGCAGAGGGCGCCGCGCGCGCAGAAAAAAATCAACACCTTAGCCACAGAGGATAACAGGGAGAATTATTTCTTTTTCCCGCGAGGCTTGGGCTTTGGTTTGGCTTTACTGGAGACCATTTCGTAGGACGCGCGGATCAGTTCGCGGAGTTCGGAGTCGGGCAGCAGATTCAGGCGCTCGATCAGCACCCATTTGTAGCGCCCGACGTAGGGAGCTGGGGCGATTCCCTCCTGCTCACACAACTCGGCAAATTTCTCGGGAGTGCACTTGAAACACAAGGATTGCGGCACGGCTTCCAGGCTCACGATGACGAAGATTTTGCCTCCGACTTTGAAGCAGAGGTCGTCTCCCCATTGCAGGTTTTCCGTGGCTTGGGGAAAAGAGAGACAATATTTGCGAAGTGAATCGATATTCATAAGAACGTGGAATCCGGCATGTGGCGGAAAGAATCCAATTCTAAAGGAGGTCGCGATGCGAACCAAACAGCTGGGCAATTCTAATCTGCAGATTACTCCTGTGGGTTACGGAGCATGGGCGATTGGCGGCTCGGGATGGCAGTTCGCCTGGGGAGCGCAGAATGATGAAGACTCGATTGCAGCGATTCACCGGGCGCTGGAGTTGGGCGTCAATTGGATCGACACGGCGGCGATTTACGGCGTGGGACATTCGGAAGAGGTGGTTGGGCGGGCATTGAAAAGCTGGACCGGTGCGAAACCTTACGTTTTCACAAAATGCGGATTGATTGCGGATGCGCAGGGCAACGTGACAAAGGATTTGGATGGGGCTTCCATCCGGCGCGAGGTGGAAGGCAGCCTGCGACGGCTGGGGATGCAGGCCATTGATCTGTATCAGATTCACTGGCCGCCGGAGCCTGATTCGGAGAAGCTGGAGGAAGGCTGGGCAACGCTGGCGGATTTGAAGCGCGAAGGCAAAGTGCGGTGGATTGGAGTCTCGAACTTCAATGTCAAGCAATTGCGGCGGGCGAAGGCGATTGCGCCGGTGAGTTCGCTGCAACCGCCGTATTCGCTGGTGCATCGCGATGTGGAGGAGGACATTTTGCCTTACTGTTTGCGAGAAGGCATTGGAGTAATCGTGTATTCGCCGATGGCCTCGGGCCTGTTGACGGGAGCGATGACGGCGGAACGGGCAGCTAAGCTGCCGAAAGATGACTGGCGGAGGAGTGATCCGGAGTTCAACGAACCGAGGCTTTCGCGGAATCTGGCGCTAGTGGAGAGATTGAAGGAGATTGCGAAGAGACATGGGCGATCGCCGGGAGAAGTGGCGATTGCGTGGACACTGCGGAATCCGGCGGTGACGGGGGCGATTGTGGGAGCACGGAATGCGCGACAGGCTGACGGAGTGATGCGGGCGGGAGAGCTGCGGCTGAGCGATAAGGAAGTGATTGAGATTGAGGAGTGGTTTGAGGAGGCGGCGTAAAGTGAGTCCGCTAGATCGGCGATGGCGCTGACGCTATGGCCTTTTCGATAACGTCGTCAGCCAGGCGAGCATCTAGTTCTCGCCTCAATCTACGCACCAGGGAGCGAGTGTCGTCCGCTTGTCCTTCAAGTGAAAGCCTGGCAATTAACCGTAGGGTTCCTACAGGCACCAACCCCTGCTTCTCACTAATTGCTCTGGCTCTTGCTTCGTCAGCAATAAAAAAGCGGACCTCCTTTTCTTGGGCTTGAACTAGTCCTTCCGCCTCACCGTCGCCAAGATGATCCAACCCGAGCAACCGAACCCGAGTTTCATCCGCGGATTTGCATCTCTCAAACAGGCCGGTCTCGTACAGCTTGTTCAGGCGATAGCGGAATCTCTGTTTCTTGTTGACCTCGACCTGGACTCGCCTAGGCACATAGATGCGATCAAAATAGAGCGCTAGCTTCGGCGCTAGTTCCAAGTGAGAAAGATAGATCAATGGCGAGCTGTCAATGACCGCAAGTCGCGTCATTTCTCGGAGAAGGCTGAAAGAAGAAACAAGCCGAGACCCATCAGAATCAATCCACCCACCGCCTGTTGCTTCTCTTTACTCACTTTGTGTTGGCGAAGATATCCAACAACCTCTGCCTCCACTTTCCCAGGGCTTGAGGGAGAAAATCGAAACACTTGTGGCATTCGGTCGAGGAATTCTGGTTGCGGTATGCCTTCCTTGAGGATTGGTATGACCAGTTTTCCTCTCTTCAGCGCATACGTGAGTTCTGCCTGCACAAATGCGCCCGGCGGGCCAGCAATCATTGCAAGAACGCAATCAGACTGGTCGATCATCCGCTGCACATCGGACGATATCGTCGGCTTTCGACGATGAAGGCTACCCCGCACGCCATTTCGAGGCGGAACAAACATATGAATGCCATGCGCTGAGGCCAGCGTTTGAAGCCGCCAAACACTGACCTGCTCTTCCGGGCCATCACGGTAGCTGAGAAAAACTTTGAACGCCACAATGCACTTATTTTACTCCTCCATTGCTAAGCCGGACTAACTTGTGTTTCTTATCAACGTGGCCTTGCTGTAGGCGACGCGGAAGCCGAGGCGTTCGGCGTTGCGCATGGACGTGGTGCCGCCTTGGGTGACGATAACGGCGTATTCGCAGCCGGCTTTTTGCGCCGCCTTCATGCGGCGGCGGAGCAGGGCGGTTTGCAGACCGAGACCACGGAACTCGGGCAGAGTTCCCGCCCCGAATAGCGCTATGATGCGACGTTCGGGAATGATGAGGCCGGCGCCGCAGGCAACAGGTCTTGCCACCGATTTCGGCGACGTAGACGATTGCTCCTTCCGCCTGATAGATCGGTGCGATCATTTCCGCGAAGCCTGCGGGTTCGCCGCCGTTGGGAAAGAAGCTGCGAACGACGATTGCCGAGAAGGCCGAGGCTTCGTCGGCGTTGCCCTGGCGGATGGTTATTCGGGAGGGCGTTTGGTTGGCTTCTTTCTGATCTTCCTGGTCGAGTCGCCGAAACAGACACATTGTTGAACTCTGCCATCACGTAGCTGCGCTGTTTGAGCATCTCGAACAGCGGCGGATCGGTGAGCGGACAGACGTCGATCTGCGAAGGCGCGCCGTGAGAGCGATAGAACTGCTCCATGCGGTCGAGATCGGCGGCGGTGGCTGATCCGTCGAAGCCCATGCCAACGGTGCGGCCGATGGGAGAATTGAGCCCGGCAAAAATCATGTGGCCGCCGCAGATGGGTTCGACGGCGGCGCCGATCTCGGGTTTGAGTTTCTGATACAGGTGAGCGTAATGCACTTGCGGCATCTCTTCGGCTGATTCCAGCCGGCGGGCGAGCGCTTGGTCCACGAAGTCCATGGGAATGTCCTCTCTAGAATTTGTTTATGGCGTGGGAAGTGGCGGCGCACACTTCGGCGCCGGGTTTTAACAGCGAAGCGGATGGACTAGCGGACGGCAGTCATAGGCAGCGGGTTAAAGCTATCGTGCGACGGAGAAAGTCAAAGGCTTTCACCGCGGAGCACGCCGAGGACGCCGAGCATTCAAGAGCTGAACCACGCGGGGCACAAGGTCACAGAGCTCATCTGGACTTCTCTTTTCTCGGCGAGCTCTGCGATCTCGGCGGTGAAACGCTTTTCCTAAACCTGTTCCTTGGCTTCGCCCAGCGTTACTTGGACTTCCATCTTTTTCTTGCCGCGGAAGATGGTTACGTGGACCACGTCGCCGGCGCGGTGTTTGTTCATGATCTGAGCGAGGTCCTGCTGGTCTTCGATTTTGTCGCCGTCGATGGCGACAATGAGATCGCCGCCGATCATGATGGGCACGTTGCCGAGATAGGCACGCTCGTTGCCGCCGTGCAGTCCGGCGCGATCGGCGGCGCCTCCGGCAACGACCTGAACGATCAACAAGCCGTAGTCGGCCGCCAGACCCATTTGATCGGCGAGGTCGGAGTTGATGGGAATGGTGCGTACACCGAGCGCGGGACGCCGCACGCGGCCCAGGGTGACGAGGTCGTTGAGAACAGCTTTGGCAGTGTTGATGGGAATGGCAAAGCCGATGCCGGCGCTCTGGCCGACGTTGGAGGCGATCAGGGTGTTGATGCCGATGACTTCGCCGTGCCAGTTCGAGCAGCGGGCCGCCGGAGTTGCCGGGGTTGATGGCGGCGTCGGTTTGAATGGCTTCGTCGATGGCGGTGCCGTCGGGTTCCTGCACCGAGCGGATGGAACTGACGATGCCGCGGGTCAGCGTTCCAGCGAGGCCGAAGGGATTGCCGATGGCGTAGACTTTCTGGCCGACCTGCAAATGAGTGGAGTCGCCGAGGGTCATGGGCTGCAAATCCGGGCGCCTTGATCTGGCAAAACGGCGAGATCGTGGGAACGGTCGGTGCCCACGATGGTCGCCTTGTAGGATTTGCGGTTGTGCAGCACGACTTCGACCTGGCGAGCATCGGCGATGACGTGGTAGTTGGTGAGCACGTGGCCGGCTTTGTCGATGATGAAGCCGGAGCCCTGGCCTTCTTCGGGAACCAGGCCGTAGAAGAAATCGAAAGTCACCGCGCGGGACTTGACGTTGACGACCGAGGCAATGTTCTTGCGATAGACGTCGATGTTGTTCTGCTCTTCGGCGTCGAGCGGATTGTCGCTGCTGCTGGCGGCTTCGGTGATTTCGACTTTGGCGGGGCGGCTGATCCAACTGGTCAAGGTTCCACCGACCGGGCGATAGGTGGTGAAATAGAAAAACGCACCCGCGAAAATCAGGGCGAAAACGACAGGGCGGAACAGCCTCATAAAGTTAGAGAAACCTTCAGCCACGGATTTGCACGGATCTATCACTGATTGTAAATTCTTTTGGCACTGGACAGTGCTCTCATCCGGCTGCGGCCCGGAGTTTCGGGAAAAGCGCTTCACTTTGGCTTGGGTTTCGTCGAGCGAGCCAGAGTTGTCGATGATGTAATCGGCGGCTTTGATCTTTTCTTCGTCGGGAAGCTGGGCTGCCATGCGGCGGGCGACTTCCAGGCGGGCGGTTTCCAGTTGAGTTTCGTGCGTGCTGCCCAGCGTTCGGCGCGCTGTTCGGGACGGCAGGTCACTACCAGCAGACGGTCGAAATCTGCAGCCGCACCCGCCTCGAGGATCAGAGCAGCCTCGACGATGGCGATGGCTTGGGGATGGCGGCGGCCGATGGATTCCATCCATTCGTTCTGTTTCTTCATAACGGCGGGATGGACGATTTTGTTGAACTCGTGGATGCGGGAAGTTGATTCCCGCCACCGAAGGCAGCCTCGGCCAAGCGGGCGCGGTTCACGGTGCCGTCGGGATTCAGGATTCCGGCGCCGAAGGCGCTGACGACTTCTTGATAGACCGGTCCGCTGGGCTGCATGAGCTGGTGCGAAACGGCGTCGGCTTGGATGAGATGAGCGCCGAGCGCGACCAACATTTCTCCGATGACCGATTTGCCGGCGGCGATGCCTCCGGTGAGGCCTAGTTTCAGCATTCGGGCTCCATCAAATCAAATCTTACAACGCGAAGGATGCGCGAAGAGCGCGGAGAAGAGCAAGTAACCACAAAGGACACAAAGGTACACAAAGCCAGGAGACGTGAGTCCTAGTTCCAGAGTCGGAAGCTTGAAACGCAGAGTACGCAAAGGATGCGCGAAGAACGCAGAGAAAAGCAAGTTCTCGAACCACGGAGGGCACAAAGGTACACGAGGCCAGCAGGCGTGAGTCCTAGCTCCAGAGTCAAAAGCTTGAAACGCAGAGTACGCAAAGGATGCTCGAAGAACGCAGAGAAAAGCAAGTTCTCGAACCACAAAGGACACAAAGGTACACAAAGCCAGCAGGCGTGAGTCCTAGCTCCAGAGTCGGAAGCTTGAAACGCAGAGTACGCAAAGGATGCGCGAAGAGCGCAGAGAAAAGCAAGTTCTCGAACCACAGAGGGCACAAGGGTACACAAAGGTTAGCGTGCTTCTGAGGACGCCAACACTCCTCGCCGCAGTTTGGCGGCGCGAACCGTGTTCGCCATCAACATGGCTATGGTGAGCGGGCCGACTCCACCAGGCACTGGGGTCATGGCTCCTGCTACTTCCATCACTTCGGGATGAACATCTCCGGCCAGCACCGAACCTTTAGCGCGAAAGGTTTCTTCTCGCTTTGCGTTGCCGGCGAACAGGCGCTTGAATTCAGCGGGATCGGTCACTTTGTTCATGCCGACATCGATGACGGTGGCGCCGGGCTTCACAAAATCGCGGGTGATCATTCCTGCGCGGCCGATGGCGGCGACCAGAATATCGGCGCGGCGGCAGACGGCGGGAAGGTCGTGAGTTTTCGAGTGGCAGACGGTGACCGTGGCGTTGGCGTTGATGAGCAGCATGGCCACGGGTTTGCCCACGATGTCACTGCGCCCGACGACGACGGCTTCACGGCCGGCAATGGGTATGTGGCTGCGATTCAGGATTTCCATGACGCCGGCGGGGGTGCACGGGACCAGGCCGGGGCGTTGTGTCGAAAGAAAGCCGACGTTCATCGGATGGAAGCCGTCGACGTCTTTGGCGGGATCGACCGCCATCAGGATTTTTTTGGAATCGATTTGCGGGGGCAGCGGGAGCTGGACGAGGATGCCATCGATTTCATCGCGGCGGTTGAAGTCGGCGATCAGGCTGAGCAGTTGCGGCGGTGGAAACGGTATCAGGTGGGCGTGTGCTGCTCGCTGTAGATGCCGACTTCCTCGGAACTCTTAACTTTGCCGCGAACGTAGATTTCCGACGCGGGGTTGTGCCCGACGAGAACGACGGCGAGACCGGGGCGGATTCCGGCGGCGGTCATCGCCTTCACTTCGGAAGCGACTTCGGACGAATTTCAGCGGCGATTTTGTTGCCGTCGAGAATGGTTGCGGGCATGGGGATCAGGAAAATTGTATATGAAGCGTGGAATTACGGCAGTGGAACGGCTGCGCGTAGTGGACTGGGAATTCGGCGGTGCCAGCCTTTTGCACGTTGGCTTCGGCGAATTCGCGCACGCGGTCGAGTGCGGCCTGCAATTCCGCCAGCGACTTCTGTTTTTGGGCCTCGTCTGCTTTTGGCGGGACGGGAATGCAGCGGCTTACCCGCATCAGTCCACGTGAAAAGGGCTTGGGGATCATGAGTTTGTCCCAGGTGTTGAGCACCCAGGCGTCGGTGAGGGCGATGTGGAAGACCACCATGGGGACTGAAGTCGATGAGGCTAGCGAGACTGGGCCAGGCTTTACTACGAATCGGGGCCGCGAGGCCCGTCGAGGGTGAAAGCGGCGATCCAGCCTTCTTCGAGAGCACGGCGCATGCCGAGCAAGGCGCGGACTGCGAAACGGCTGCTGGAGCCGCGAACTTTCACGAACCCGAATCGCTGCATGATGCGGCCGGTGTATTCGCCGTCAAAGCTATCGCTGCTCATGACGCGAATTTTGAGGCCTCGCCACAGATACATTGCCGGAATCATGCAGGTATGCCAGAAGGAATAGACGAAGGGGCGGGCTTGGAGTGAGCCCGGCGAGCCTTCTTCCCAGGAGATAGCAATTTTCAGGGTGGAATCCGATGAGGCGGATTATGAGGAAGCCGGTCCACTCGATCATCCACAACAGGATGCGTTGCCAGCGGGTGAATTGGCGGAAGGAGGGGGCTTCGTTTAGGGCGGGAGTGACGGCGGCAGCCACGAGGGTATTGTAGCGTTCAGACAGCATGGGAGCAGCGAAACGAAGTTTCACCACAGCGGCACAGGGAAACACAGAGGAAAGGCAAAAGCTTAAAAACGCAGAGAGCGTGGAGAATAGGCCGAAGGCGCGGAGAAAAGCATTCACCACGAGGGCACAGGGGAGACAGAGGAAAGGCAAGAGATTGAAACGCGGAGATCGCGGAGAATACACAGTGGTTGCGGAGGTGATCAAAGAGTATGCAGGTAGGCCAGCAGATCGTTGATCTGGCTGCTGGGTTAGCACCTGGCCGTAGGCGGGCATTTTGTCGCGGCCGAGGCGGATGACGTCAGTCACGCGGTCATCATTGGCGGGCATGCCGCTCATCGGGCAAGTATTTGTGCCGGAAAAGGCCTTTCATGCTGGGGCCCTGGCGGCCGCGGGAGGAATAGGGGGCGTGGCAGCGGTCGCAGTAATTGTCATAAATGACGGCGGCCGGCGGCCTGTTGAGGGGTGAGGCCGAGTTCGGCGTCACTCTTGCGGCGCTGGACATCGCAGCCGGCGAGAGCAGTGAGCAGTACGATGGTAAAGATGAAGATTCCGGATTTCAGAAATTGACTCCAGTCTCCGACACGGCGTTTGGCGCGGAAGTACAATATTAGAACACTAGTCTGGCGCGTGCAGGGCTGGTGGTGGGGAAAACAGAACCTTAAAACGCGGAGAGCGCAGAGAAAAGCCGCAGAGCACGCGGAGAACACCATGCCGGTTGTGGTGAAACGAGTTTACGAGAAAGCGGCGCGTGGGGATGGCCCGCGGGTGCTGGTGGATCGCCTGTGGCCGCGTGGCCTGAGCAAAGCAACGGGCGGCGGTGGACGAGTGGCTGCGCGATCTGGCGCCTTCGGATGCGCTACGCAAATGGTTTCATGCGAGTCCGGGGGCATGGGCGGTTTTTCGTAAGAAGTATCTCAAGGAGTTGGCCCGACCGGAAGGGTTGGAGGCTTTGACTGAACTTTACCGGCTGGCGCATGGGCGGAGACGGCTGACGTTGCTGTTTGCGTCTCGAAATACCGAGCAGAACAATGCGGTCGTGCTCAAGGACCTGCTGAATGGAATGCGCAAGCCGCCGACGGGCACCGGGCCGGCGGGAGCAAGAACGGCGAGTATGCGACAGGCGAAGAGGATGCCAAGGGGGTAGACCCACGCGAAGGAACGCCAAGCACGTACCTCAGGCGCTAAAGCGCAAAATAACAAGAAGGCGCTTAACGCAGCGCTGAAGCGCTGCTCCACCTCAAGGCGAAGTTTCTCTAGTACGAATGAAACTCGTGCCCTTCCCGATTTTCAAAAGGTCCCTCGAAAAACCAGCCAAGGTTTAGAATCGGCGCCATGCGTCCCGTCTTCGAGTGGAACATCGGCAGGCGCTCGCTTCAGTTGGGCAAGCGCACGTTGATTATGGGCGTGGTCAACGTGACTGCTGATTCGTTTTCTGACGGCGGATTGTACCTTGGTTGCGACCGGGCGGTGGAACATGGGCTGCGACTTCTGGATGAGGGCGCGGACATCATTGATGTAGGAGGCGAGTCCACGCGGCCGGGGGCGGTGGTTCAGACTTGAGACGGATGCCGCTACGGGTGACAACCAGCCGGTCAGCGAAAAGGAAGAATTGGAGCGGGTGATTCCGGTGATCGCGGGTTGAAGCAGAGACGGCCCGAGGCCGTGATTTCGGTGGATACATATAAGGCTGGCGTGGCGCGGGCGGCGGTGGAAGCCGGAGCCGAAATCGTCAATGACGTGAGTGGGTTCCGCTGGGACAAGCAGATGGTCAAAACGCTGGCGGCGCTGAAATGCGGCGCGGTGATGATGCACATGCGGGGGCGCCCGGAGGAGTGGCCGCATCTGCTCGCGGTGTCAGATATCGTGATGCTGGTGAAGCGGGAGTTGCGGGACTGGGTGGATGTGGCGCTGACGGCGGGAGTGAAGCGCGAACGGATCGTGCTGGACCCGGGTTTCGGATTCGGCAAGAACCTGGAGCAGAATTATCCTTTACTGAAGCGTTTGGATGAGTTGCACGGGTTGCGATATCCGTTGCTGGCAGGAGTGTCGCGGAAGTCGTTCATCGGGCGGGCGCTGGCACGAAATGGGAAGATGCGACGGTAGAAGACCGGCTGCTGGGGACGGTCGCGGCGGAAGTATCGCTGATTTTGAAAGGCGCGCACATCATTCGTACGCATGATGTGCGGGCGTGCGGGGATGCGGTGCGGATTGCGGATATTGTGGTGAGTTAGGGGCAGGCATTTTGAACGAAGTTAGGAAGGCTGCTCCACCAGATTGTGTAGAGAAGCTCTTCGCCGCTTCGCGGCTCAAAAGCCGACCGTCATATTCGCATCGATTCGAAGGAATAGTCGCGTTCGGCTGCAAGCGGCTCAACGCCTGGCTGCCTTTTCGACCTGCAGAGAAGGCAAGATGCCCCCACGACAGGGGGCGAGACGCTCGGGTTACAAGAACTCGCGGGCCTGAGAAACTTTTAGCTTCCGAGATCTTCTACTACCAGAAAGGGCACGTTGGTCTGGATTTTCTGCGGGCTCGGGTGGGTGGAATCTTTTTCCAGCGAGAAAGAGAGAACGCCGTTTTGTACTACCGCGTTTGTGGCGTTGGGATAGCGGACGGTAGCGTCGGGTTTGTAGAGAGTGACTTCTGCCATTTTGCCTCCAGAACGATGTGTGTGGCCCCGCAGACAATCGAATCCGTGAGCCCGGATGCCCCGCTGCTATAATGAAGAATTGCGCTCATGAAAAGCAAGCGACTGATACGCTCGACTACGGTGTTGTGCGTCCGCCGGAACGGCAGTGTGGTGCTGGCCGGGGACGGGCAAGTGACTTTGGGCGAGGCGGTGATCAAACATTCGGCCAAGAAGATCCGGCGGCTGTATCAGGACAAGATTCTGGCAGGATTTGCCGGCTCGACGGCGGATGCGTTCACGCTGTTCAGCCGGTTTGAAGCGAAGTTGGAGCAGTATCATGGGAATCTGGGGCGCGGCGCGGTGGAACTGGCAAAGGATTGGCGGACGGACAAGTTTTTGCGGCATCTCGAGGCGTTGTTGCTGGTGGCGGACAAAGAACAAACTTTTTTGTTGAGCGGCCAGGGCGACGTGATTGAGCCCGACGGTGGGATTGCAGCGATTGGCAGCGGCGGCCCTTATGCGCAGGCCGCGGCGCAAGCGTTGGCCGAACAAACTCAGCTTTCGGCGCGGCAGATTGCTGAAGAAGCCATGAAGATTGCGGGCAAAATGTGCATCTATACAAATGATAAGGTGACGATCGAGGAATTGTACGGACGGACGTGGCGAGCGCGCCCTGCCCCACACGAGTTTCTTATGGCCATTTATCTTCCCGGAACGGTCGAAGATGAGCAGGTTTCGCTGGACGAGCTGACGCCACGCGAGATCGTGGCGGAACTGGACAAGCATGTCATTGGACAGAAAGACGCGAAGCGGGCGGTCGCGATTGCGTTGCGTAACCGCATGCGGCGACAAAAGCTGACACCCGAACTTTCTGAAGAAGTCATTCCCAAGAACATCATCATGATTGGCCCGACGGGCGTGGGCAAGACGGAAATCGCACGCCGCCTGGCGAAGCTGGCGAATTCGCCTTTCCTCAAGGTGGAGGCGTCGAAATTCACCGAGGTGGGTTATGTGGGGCGCGATGTGGAGTCGATGATCCGCGATCTGGTGGAGATTGCGATTGAGATGGTGCGGGAAGAGAAGCTGGAAGACGTGACTGATAAGGCTGAACTCAATGCGGAGGAGCGGCTGCTGGACATTTTGCTGCCTCCGGTTGCGCCGCCCCGGCAGGAAACTTCACCGGCGGGATTTGCGCTGGAAGGGACAACTTCAATAGGGGATTCGCAATCGCGCACTCGCGAGAAGCTGCGCCAGCAGTTGCGGGAGGGCAAACTGGACGAGCGCATGGTGGAGATTGACGTGCGCGAGAAGAATTTCCCCTCATTCGAGATTATTTCAAATCAGGGCGTGGAGGAGATGGACGTCAACATCAAGGACATGTTGCCGAACATTTTCGGGCAGCGCACCAAGAAGCGGAAGATGAAGGTGAATGAGGCGTTCGACTATCTGATCCAGGAAGAAGAGCAGCGGCTGATTGATATGGACCAGGTGACGCGGGCGGCAATTGACCGGGTGGAAGACGCAGGGATTATTTTTCTGGATGAGATCGACAAGATTGCCGGCCGGGAAAGCGGCCATGGGCCGGACGTTTCGCGGGAAGGCGTGCAGCGCGACATTCTGCCGATTGTGGAAGGAACGACGGTCAACACCCGCTACGGCATGGTACGCACCGACCATATTTTGTTTGTGGCGGCGGGAGCATTCCATGTTTCGAAACCCAGCGACTTGATTCCGGAGTTGCAAGGGCGGTTCCCGATCCGGGTGGAGTTGCAGTCGCTGACCATGGACGACTTCATTCGCATTCTGACGGAGCCGAAATCATCGCTGGTGAAGCAGTACACCGCCTTGCTCGAAACCGAAGGAGTGAAACTGGAATTCACGCCGGATTCGCTGGCAGAGATTGCCCGCTTCGCCTTCCGCGTAAATGAAGGCACGGAAAACATCGGCGCCCGCCGCCTGCATACCATCATGGAGCGGGTGCTCGACCAGATCAGCTTCGACGCTCCCGATAAGAAGGGTGAGCACGTCAAGATTGATGCCGATTACGTGCGGCATATGCTGGCCGACATTGTGAAGGACCAGGACCTGTCGAGATATATTCTGTAAGCGAGGGCGCGCGCTTCCGCGGTTTGCCCGCCTTTCTGCTGTTCGCGCTTGCTACCGCTATAATTTCCACGCCATGAATCGCGAACAAAAGCTGGCAGAGCTGGAGAAGCGGAATCGACTCGCCGAGGACGGCGGCGGCCCACAACGCCGCGAACGGCAACATAAAGAGGGTAAGATGTCGGCCCGCGAGCGCATCGAGTTCCTGCTCGACGACGGCAGTTTTGAAGAAACCGACAAGCTGGTCACCCACCGCTCAAATGACTTCGGCATGGCGGAGCAGAAAACCCACGGGGACGGGTTCATTACCGGCCACGGCCGCATCGAAGGGCGCGTGGTGTTTGTTTTTGCCCAGGACTTTACCGTCTTTGGCGGGTCGCTCTCTGAAGCCAATGCGGGAAAGATTGTCAAAATCATGGATCTCGCCGCGAAGATGGGCGCACCCGTGATCGGCCTCAACGACTCCGGCGGCGCGCGGATTCAGGAAGGGGTGATGTCGCTGGCCGGTTATGCCGACATTTTCTTAAGAAATACTTTGTATAGCGGAGTGGTTCCGCAGATTTCGGCGATCATGGGGCCGTGCGCCGGCGGCGCGGTGTACTCGCCGGCGATCACTGACTTCATTCTGATGGTGGACAAGACTTCCTACATGTTCATCACTGGGCCGGACGTAATTAAAACCGTCACGCACGAAGAAGTCACGAAGGACGAGCTGGGCGGCGCCATGACGCACAACGAAACTTCCGGCGTGGCACATTTCTTGGCGCATGACGATGCGGAATGCCTGTCGATGGTGCGGGAGTTGCTGAGCTTTGTGCCGTCGAACAATGTGGATGATCCTCCGCGCAGGCCGTGCAATGATCCGGTGGATCGCGCGGATGTCGCTCTCGACACGCTTGTGCCCGACCAGTCGAATCTGCCGTATGACATGAAAGACGTGATTCACGCGGTGGTCGACGACGGTTATTTCTTTGAAGTGCAGGAACATTACGCTAAGAACATAGTCGTAGGATTCACACGGCTGAATGGGCGTTCGGTGGGCATTGTCGCCAACCAGCCGGCGTTTCTGGCGGGCACGCTCGACATCAATGCGTCCATCAAAGGAGCGCGCTTTGTGCGTTTCTGCGATTGCTTCAACATTCCGTTGGTGACTTTCGAGGATGTGCCGGGATTTCTGCCGGGGACGAATCAGGAGTATGGAGGAATCATCAAACATGGGGCCAAGTTGTTGTTCGCGTTTGCTGAGGCTACTGTGCCGAAGGTGACTGTGATTACGCGCAAAGCTTACGGCGGGGCGTATTGCGTGATGGCCTCGAAGCATATCCGCACGGATGTGAACTACGCCTGGCCGACGGCCGAAATTGCGGTCATGGGCCCCGAGGGCGCAGTGGACATTGTTTATAAACGTGAACTGGAGCGGGCTGAGAATCGGGCGGAGGCGCGGCAGAAGAAAATCGAGGAATTCCGCGACCGCTTCGCTAACCCTTATGTCGCGGCGGAGCGAGGATATGTGGACGCCATCATCCAGCCGCGAGAGACGCGCAAGAAGCTGATCCAGGCGCTGGAGATGCTGGAGACCAAGCGGGACAAGAATCCGCCGAAGAAGCACGGGAATATACCGCTGTGAGACCGACTAACCACTGGTCTCTTTTCAAGGAACGTGTCACAATTACGAAGCATAGCTAGCGAACAAAACGCGAAATAGAGTTGGCGAGAACTGGCATGACGAGCGCTGACGCAGTTCGACCAACCGATGACGGCCGGGTTTGCCCGGAAGTCGGGAGTTGGACCGAGGAAAAGCACCGACTGGCCTCGTTATACGCGACCCTATTTTCCTCTGGGATGAAGGACAAATGGGGTAAGCGCGTATACGTGGAGTTGTACGCCGGAGCCGGCTACAGCAAGATTCGCGCGAGTTCGAAACTGATAGTTGGCTCCCCGCTTCTTGCGTTAAGCGTGCCGCATCTTTTCGACAAGTACATCTTCTGCGAAGAAGACGCCGAAAACTTGGACGCCTTGAAATTCCGTGTCAAGCGTCTGGCGCCCTTTGCCGATGTTGCCTACGTACTAGGTGACTGCAACAAGGTGGTGTCTGACATTCTGGCTGAGATCCCGGCGGGATCGAGCACCGAGACCGTACTTTCGCTTTGTTTCGCCGATCCATTCGACATCGGCCTGAAATTCGAGACAATCCGGTCTCTCTCGTGCAGATTTGTAGACTTCCTAGTGCTTCTCGCTGTTTACATGGATGCGAATCGCAACTACGAACACTACATAAGCGCCCATGCCACGAAGGTTGATCAGTTCCTCGGTTCAACAACGTGGAGAGGACGATGGGCCATTGCTCAGGGAAACTCTGTCGGCTTTCCGCAGTTCCTTGCCATGGAGTTCGCTCGTAGTATGGAGGCCTTGGATTACTTGCCCACTCCCCTCCACCGGATGAAGCGCATTAGGTCGGACGAGAAAAATCTGCCCCTCTACTACCTTGCATTGTTTTCGCGAAACGACCGCGCCCATAAGTTCTGGGACGAGGTCTTGAAATACGGCACCGATCAGACAAACCTGTTCGAGACTTGATTCTTGTCAGATAACTCCAAAATCGAATGGACCGACGCCACTTGGAACCCCGTCCGCGGCTGCACCAAGATCAGCCCCGGCTGCAAGCATTGCTATGCCGAGACGTTTGCCGAGCGCTTTCGCGGTGTTAAAGGCCATCCCTACGAGCAAGGCTTCGACCTGCGCCTCGTTCCCGAAAAACTCAAAGAGCCGTTTACCTGGCGCTCGCCCAAGCTGGCGTTCGTTAATTCCATGAGCGATCTTTTCCAACCCGGCGTTCCCGACGATTATGTCAAAGCCGTCGCGCGAGTCATGACCACCGCCAACTGGCACACGTATCAAGTCCTCACCAAGCGTTCCGAAAGGCTGCGCGACATGCTCAGCGGCAAACTCCGTTTCGCCGGTGAGGAGGAAAACATCTGGTGGGGCGTCAGCGTCGAAGATCGCAAATATGGTCTGCCGAGGATCGATCATCTCCGCGACGCTCCCGCCCGAGTCCGCTTCCTGTCCATCGAACCGCTGCTGGAAGACCTCGGCAGCATCGACCTGTCAGGTATTACATGGGTAATCGTCGGCGGCGAAAGCGGTCCCGGTGCCCGTCCCATGAAAAAAGAATGGGTGATCTCAATTCGCAATCAGTGCCGGGACCAAAAAGTCCCCTTCTTCTTCAAGCAGTGGGGAGGCGTCCGCAAATCCAAGCATGGCAGGTCCCTCGAAGGCCGCACCTACAGCGAATATCCAAGCCGGGTAGCGGCCCCAATTCCCGAGAAAGCAACGTGCATGGCCTTTGCAGCGGAGTTTGGTCGTCACTTCCAGCGTAGCTTGGTCCAGCTTTCATAGCTCCCTCTCCTTGCCAGTTCCTCGCCAAACTTCCGTAACCTATCTTTACTCTTTCCCCTTATGTGACTCTAAGTCTATCCGCACTCACTAAGTGGGGGAGTGATGTTGTCGTCGCGTCAATATGTCGAAGGTACAATCTTGGTCGCGGACGATCAAGCCGCGAACCTGGAACTGTTTGACGAACTTCTCAGCTCTGAGGGGTTCAACGTCCTCACTGCAGCCGACGGAGCCTCGGCGCTCGAGCACCTTAACCTGGTCAACATCGACCTGGTACTGCTCGACGTTATGATGCCGGAACTCAATGGCTTCGAGGTGTGCGCCAAAATCAAGGCCAACCCTGAAACTTATCTGATTCCCGTTGTCCTGGTGACCGCGCTTTCCGACAAACAAGACCGTATTGAAGGCATTCGAGTGGGGGCCGACGATTTTCTGAGCCGCCCGGTGGACCGCGCCGAACTACTGGCGCGGGTGCGTTCGCTGATCAAACTCAAACACCGCACCGACGAATTGGAGCGGGCGGAGTCGGTTTTGTTCAGCCTGGCGCGCAGCATCGAAGGCAAGGACCCCTATACGCACGGACACTGCGAGCGGCTGATGAATTACTCAGTCAGCCTGGGCGAACATCTGGGACTGCCTGAAGAACAACTTGTGGCGCTGCGGCGAGCCGGGATCGTGCACGACATTGGCAAAGTTGCAGTGCCGGACGCCATCCTTTTGAAGCCCGGCAAACTTACGCCGGAAGAGTGGAAACTGATCCAGGAGCATCCGGTGGTGGGGGAGCGCATCTGCTCGCCCCTTAAGTCATTTCGTGCCGTGCTTCCCATCATTCGGCATCACCACGAGAAATGTGACGGCTCCGGATACCCTGACGGTCTGAGGGGAGAGGCCATTCCGATTACAGCCAGAATTCTGCAAATTGTGGATGTGTACGATGCGCTCACCACGGAGCGGCCGTACAAAAAGGCCTTTTCCATCACCGATGCTTTGCAAACCATGAAGCAGGAAGTGGCCAAGGGATGGTGGGACCCAAAAATCTTCGATGAATTTGAGCGTCTGGTAAGGAGCGGCACCGCCGACTTCCTGGCCAAGGGCGCTGCGGCAGGCCACTGAGTGATCGCTCGCTTCGGAGACGATTCCATGAAGACCCAGGCGATGATTGGGAACTGGATGTCGAAGGGGCGTTGGCGTGTCCACGTTCTATTCGTCCTGTTGATGTTGCTTCCGATCGCGATTTTTGCCTATTCGGTCGGGCGAGTGCTGCGTCATCAAGCCGAGGCCCATGCGGTGACCGAAAGTGCCCAGATCGCGCATGTGTCGGCTGCCCTGGTGGAGGAACACTTCCGGCAAACCACCGCATTTCTGGAGTCGATTGCCAGCCGTCCAACTTTCCGCGAAGCCTTGACGAAGGAAGATCGGGGCATGCTGGAACGCGGTTTGAAGGAAGCGCATGCTCTGCGCCCGGACTTCGCTTTTGTCAGCTGCCTACGACCTGCAAGGTACGATGCGTGGCCCTTTATCCCCTTCAGCCAGACTTACTCGGTCAAAACTTTGCCTTCCGCGACTGGTACAAGGGCGTGGCTCGTCAATGGAATCCATATGTCTCGGAGGTATACCAAACCGCTGTCTCGCCGTATCAACTGGTAGCGGCAATCGTGGTTCCGGTGAAGGACGACGCGGGAAAGCCGGTTGGCATTCTCATGGCTCCGTATGCGCTCGATACCATGAGTCTGCGGTTGGCACGAGACCGAATTCGGAAGACGGTTGGACGGTGTCTCTGATCGACCAGCATGGCCGTGTCCGGCCCGTCCGAACATCGATGCTTCCGCGCCTCCCATCTGATTTGAGCGGTTACGAGCCGGTCAAGCGCATGCAAGCCGGCTTGTCAGGCTATGGCTTGTTTACGCGCGACGACGACGACGGTATCTTTGACACCCGTTACGAACCCTTGCCGCGATATGGCTGGGGCGTGCTGGTGGAACAGCCGCATCTGCCCTGCACCGGGGCGTTGGGTTAGTGGAAAGACGGGTGTGGCTGCTGGGGTTTGTGTTCCTGGCGGTTGGTCTGGCGGTCGAGCGGTTTCCTGGGTTCGCTGTACAACCAGATGGAGACCGGCAATCGCTTCATGAACCTGTCGATTGACATGTTCTGCACTGCGGGTTTCGATGGACTCTTCAAGAGTCTGAACCCGAGTTGGGAGAAGGCATTGGGATTTACCACCCAAGAACTCATGGCCAAGCCCTACCTGGAGTTCATCCATCCCGACGACCGCTCGGCCACGGTGGCTGAAGCCGGCCGTCTACAGAACCGGGAAGTCACGTTTGCCTTTGAAAACCGCTATCGGCAGAAGGACGGTTCTTATCTGTGGTTCTTGTGGAATGCGGTTTCGGTGCCGGAGCAGCAACTGATTTACGCCGTCGCGCGTGATATTACGGAGCGGAAACGAGTGGAGGAGGCCTTACGGCTTAGCGAGGAACGTTTCGCGTGCGTTGATTCACGGCGTCCGGGACTACGCCATCTTCATGCTCGACCCTGAGGGCAATGTAGCGAGCTGGAATGAAGGCGCAAAAGGAATCAAGGGCTATGAGGCAGAAGAGATCCTGGGCCGGCATTTTTCCTGTTTCTATCCTCCGGAAGATCTGCAGATCGGAAAACCGGCGCGAGAACTTCAAGAGGCGATGCAGAAGGCAGCTATCAGGAGGAAGGCTGGCGCTTGCGCAAGGATGGATCGCGCTTCTGGGCGGACGTGGTCATTACCCCGCTTCGTGATCAGAGCGGCGCACTGCGGGGGTTTTCGAAGGTCACCCGTGACGTCACTGAGCGCAAGCAGGCGCAACAAGAGATCGAGCGGCAGAACCGCGAGTTGGAACTTCGCAACCGCGAAGTGGAACGGGCCACCAAGCTGAAGAGTAAGTTCCTGGCCAGCATGAGTCACGAATTGCGCACTCCGCTTAATGCGATTGTGGGATTTTCCGATCTGCTGGCCGGATGGAACTCCGGGCCAACTCAACGACAAGCAACAACGCTTCGTGAATCACATCAAGCAAGGCTCGGCCCACCTGCTGCAATTGATCAACGACATTCTCGATCTATCCAAGATCGAGGCGGGATTGACTGGAACTTCGCTGTGAGGATTTCAGGGTCAGCGACGCTCTGCCCGAAGTGCTTGTCCACGATTCGCCCGCTGGCCATGGCCAAGAACATTCAGGTGGCGGCAGACAGTGCAAGCCGAAGCGTGGGTCCACGCTGACCGGGTCCGTTTGAAGCAAATCCTCTACAACCTGCTGAGCAATGCGGTCAAGTTTACGCCCGAAAGACGGCGCGATTATCGATTGAATGTCATGCCAGATCGGAAACCAGGTCAGTCTCTCCGTCACCGACACCGGCATTGGCATTCGGCGCGGAAGATCAGCAGATCATTTTCGAAGAATTTCGACAGGCGGAGGGAAATTCCGAAGCTCCATCAAGGCACTGGCCTGGGACTCGCGATTACAAAACGGCTGGTCGAGCAACAAGGCGGCAAAATTTCGTTGCAGAGCGAATTGGGCAAGGGCAGCCGGTTCACCTTCACGCTTCCCGCGGGCGCCAGAGTCGGTGGCCGCTTCGAGCTCACACCAGCGTCCCGCCGCTGGCTTCAACTGCGCCCGGGAAACCGCTGATCCTGGTTGTGGATGACGAAGCCACGGCCCGCGAACTGATCTCCAGCTATCTCGACCCGGAATATCGCATGGCGATGGCGGCATCCGGCGCCGAAGCCATCAAGAAAGCGCAGGAACTGCTTCCCGGATGCGATCACATTGGATGTTCTGATGTCGGAGGGGAATGGCTTCGAGACCCTGGTCGCCCTGAGAAAGAACGGCCGAAACGGCCAATATACCCATCATCATCGTCTCCATCGTCGACCAGAAGACAGGTGGGATTTGCCTTGGGTGCGGCCGACTACCTGGTCAAGCCGATTCGCAAACCGCTGCTGCTGGAGACCATTCGCAAACACGTGACGGCGCAAGTCGACGATGACGCCGCCATTCTGCTGGTGGATGATGACCCTGCAACTCTGGAACTGCTGGAAGAAACTCTGCGCTCTGCAGGATATGAGACGCAAAGTGTCCGCAGCGGGGCGCGGGCGCTCGAGGTGCTGTCTTCGAAGTTGGTGGGAGCGGTGATGCTGGACCTGCTGATGCCGGAGATGAACGGTTTTGAGGTCATTCGGCATATTCGGCAGGCCCCAAACCTGAAAGATTTGCCGGTTTTCATCATGACCGCAAAGACCCTGACGCCGGAAGAGCGCGTGCTTCTCAGCCGTGAAACCCAAGCCATGTTTCAAAAAACCGGATCCTGGCACCAGCAACTCCTGGTCGAAGTGGACCGGCTGGTCCGCAAACGCGAACGCGGAAAGGCCGCGGCGCAGTCATGAGTGAGTTCTGATTGCCGAAGACAATCCGGTCAACCGGGAACTGCTGCGCGAGTTGCTGGAAACCCGTGGCCATTCCGTCGTCGAGGCCTGCAACGGCCAGGAGGCGATGCAGGCGATCGAGAGATTCGCGACCGGACATCCTGCTGCTCGACCTTGACATGCCGGTGCTCGACGGCTTTGCCACGGTGCGCTGAAATCCGTGAAAACTCCGAGACCTGGCGGCGCTTCCCGTGCTGGCCGTGACCGCCTATGCCATGCGGGGCGACCGGGAAAAGGCGCTGGCTTCTGGGTTTGATGGCTATCTGTCGAAGCCGATTCAGTCACGCTTGCTGTTTGAGGAGTTGGACGATTCCTGGCAGGCCGCCAAGCACGCCAGGCGCCGGAAGTGCGAAACTGCGCCGGGAGCTCACAGGCTGAGGCTGAGGGCTCCAAAAAATTAAGAGTCCCGAGGTGGTGTTGAACTCATTCGTCTCGGCCAGTAGCTCGCTTTAGACCCTTGCCAACCTGCGTTTCATCGTCTCACCTTGCGGCGTACGATGCTGCGATTGTTGCTCGGGCTCCGGGCTAACCGCCAACCGGATAAACCAGTTCAACGCCTCGGGACTCTATCTTGCCTTTGACATGGTGTTCACGTTCGCCTCGACCAGCACTTGGCTATAAGACCCTTGCTCACCCTCTCCACTTTTCATCTTGCGATGCCGCAGAGTGACTTTGCTTGAGCCCCGGACGCCGCACCAACCGGGAAAACTTTAGAACGTGTCAAAGAACGATTGCCTTTTTACGCTTTCTATTTTCAGAGTCAATCAAAAATTGCGTCTCGTAAACGCTGTAAATGCAGGCGGGTGCAGCCACTCCACAAGGCGATGACCGGATTTGGTGCAGGCCAAGCCGGGGTTGTGACAGCAGCCTTGAAATTTTGCCGAATTTGCTTGATTTACACCTCCGCGAGGGCAGCGCGAGACTGGAAATCATGGAAATGTGGAAATCGGCTGCAAACTGCGACTGAGGCTGATCTTAGCGACTCCGCCCGCGCAGGGATTGGGTTACAATGTTGTCCGCTTGGCCAGAGTCGGAATCTGGCAGGCAAGGGGGAATGTATGCTGGGCACCGGGCAATCTCAGCCGCAGGTTTTGAGAGCGCGGTTACTGGCAGCAATCGGGCTGGCCTTGGCAATCGTCCTCGTCCTGCCCTCCTTCGGCGCAGGCGCAAACTTTCACTGTGCTCTACACCTTCACGGACGAAACCGAAGGATGGCAGCCCGACGCTGCGCCGATCCTCGACACTGCCGGAAATCTCTATGGGACCACGCAATATGGCGGCACGGAGGGCGGCTTTGGCACGGTGTTTGAGCTCGACACCAAGGGCAACGAAAGAGTGCTGTATAGCTTCGCGGGCGAACCCGATGGAGAGGATCCGGTTACCGGGTTGGTGGGCGATCACTCGGGCAATTTGTATGGAACAACTCTTTATGGCGGCACGGCAGGCGGGTTCGGCACGGTGTTCAAACTCGCTCACACCGGCAAATTGACGCTCTTGCACAGCTTCGGGTCCGATCCCGATGGCGCCGATCCCGCGGGAAGTCTGATTGGCGATCCTCAAGGAAATGGCTATGGCACCACGCAATACGGCGGTGCGGCGGGCGGCTACGGCACCGTGTTCGAGTTAGATGCAAATGGACAATTAAACCGTGCTCTACAGTTTTGCCGGAACTCCGGACGGAGAAAATCCGGAAGCGAGTTTGATCCGCGACAGCGCCGGGAATCTTTACGGCACTACCGTCTACGGCGGGACGGCCGGCGGCTATGGAACGGTTTTCAAACTCGACAAAACTGGCAAGCTCACTCTGCTCCACAGTTTCGCAGGGACGCCGGACGGAGAAAATCCTTATGCGGGATTGGCCGCGAGACTCGGCCGGGAACGGCTATGGCACGACTAAGTACGGCGGCACCGCCGGCGGCTACGGCACGGTTTTCAAAATCGACAGAACGGGCAAGTTCAGCCTGTCCACAGCTTTGCCGGAACGCCGGACGGGGAAAACCCTCTGGCTGGTTTGGTGGTCGATCCCGCTGGGAATATCTATGGGACGACCTATTATGGTGGGACGTATGGATATGGAACGGTCTTCGAGATCGATACGACAGGCAAACTCACGGTGCTGCACAGCTTCGACGGCTCATCGGATGGAGCGAATCCCCTGGGCGGTTTGACACGGGATGCAGCCGGCAATCTCTACGGCACCACCAGCGATGGCGGGGACCTCAGTTGCGGGTTTTTTGGGTGCGGCGTCGTGTTTGAAGTGGCGCCATAAGGTTGTTGGCGGGCGGCCCGGTAGGTCACCCAGTTGATCGGTGCCCCAGGTTCGCGCCCTCTGTTCTCTGCTACTACCCATTTACGGCTTTCGGTTTTGGGGCGCTAACCTGGGACAGTTTACGGTGGTTGTAGTTGAGTGCAAGTTCGTGATATGCCTCGCGGTTTGTGGCGGTTTCAGGAATCCGGGCAATCCCATTTCGTGACCTTCAGTTGTTATCGTCGTCAGGCCCACTTCGTGGTTGATGAGAGCTTTGACCTATTTCTCACCTGTCTTGAAGACACGCGGCGGCGCTTCCAGTTGTACGTGTATGGGTATGTCGTGATGCCCGAGCACGTCCACTTGCTGCTGAGTGAGCCGCAACAGTCGACACTGGCCGAGGCCATTCACTTTCTGAAGCTGTCTTCCTCCAAGCGCGCGCAGAAGTTCCGGCCTGGGGCGGGGACGTTCTGGCAGAAGCGTTACTATGATCGCAATGTACGAAGCGCCTCAGAGTTTGCAGTGAAACTGCGATATCTGCACCGCAATCCGGTCGAGCGCGGGTTGGTGGCCAAACCGGAAGAGTGGAAGTGGAGCAGTTATCGCCACTATGCATGGCGCGAAAAGGGAGCGGTCGAGATTGAATCGGAATGGACGGCGAGGAATCGGGAGGGCGGAGCGGGGAGGGTGTTCCTTCGCCCAGGTTAGCGCCCCGAAACCAAGGTTCGAGAATGGCACAGGTCGGAAAACGGGGCGCGAACCTGGGGCACCGAGCCAACGATATAAACCTGGGCCACCAGCCCGCCGGCATCTTGCGACCGGCGGCAACGAAGCTGCTGTGACGCCGCCTATTTGCGGCTGGCCCGCCGCATCATTTTCTTCTGGGGGATGGGATATTCGCCATCATCGTCGTAGTACTTGCGCGGTCCCATATCGCTTTTCACGCCAGGGATGGGCTTATCAGCCGCCGAACTGTAGGTGGGTTCGTTGGCGGAAACCGGGAGCGGCGCGGTGGTGGTGTACATGGCTTCATTAAACTTTCCACCGGACAAGGCCTTGGCGATGGCAAAAACCCCGTAAGGCTGACTATTGGCGAAGGCGACGCTAAGATAATCGCCCACCATGTATCCGGAAAAAGTGTTGGGCAGCCAAGTCAGGCTCATGGGGCCTGCGAGCACTTTGCCCGCGGTCCAGGTGTGGCCACCGTCCTTGGAGGTGGTGAAGCCGACATAGAGCTGGCAAGTTGAAGTACTGCATTTGGTGTTCGAGTAAGCGTAGGTAGTGACCGCCAAGTGGGCGGACGCCCCGGAAGTAGCGGGATCGATGCCCAGCCCAGGAATAAACAGGTCAATGGCGCTACCGACCGGAACCACGGGCAATCGCGCGGGTGATGTCCAGGTAGTGCCGTTGCTGGAGGTGCTCAGCACCAGGTCATTGGAGTTGCAGTTGGGGCGGAAACGGCAGTCGGACCAAATGACGTAAATGTTGCCTGCGCCGTCCAGTTGCGCCGCGGGCAGACCCGCGCTCCGTATGCCACCTGCGTCGCCGTGTTCTACGACGTCGGAAATGTTGGCCGAACTACTCCAACTGGTGCCACCGTTGGTGGATCCGAATGCGGACAGGCCGCCGGTGTTCAAATTCACAATCGGAACCACGACATTGCCGCTGGGCTGCACCAGCGGGACGCCGCCGATGCCGAAAAGTGAATCCGCCGTATTCTTTGCCGCGCCCCAGGTCTGTCCGCCATCGGTGGAGGTGCTCATGTAGACCAGGTCGCCGAAGGCTGGACTATCAAATTCCACATAGCAGTGCCCGTAGAATTTGCTGCTGCTGGTGTTGTCGCACACGATCCAGTTCTTGTCGGAGTCGATGCTGCTGGTCACCAGGATGGGCGAGCCCCAGTGGATTCCATCGGTGGAACGGCTGACCGCGACCAGATCGTTGTTTCCAATGGGAAGGGTGCAAATCAGCCACACGCCGTGGGAGGCGTCATAGGCCACGACCGGGTCGCTGGCCGCGGAAAAAGTTCCGCCTTGATAGTTGACGGTCAGGCCGGGAAGATAGCCAGCGGTCCAGGTCTTGCCGCCGTCGGTGGAGGTTGCGAAACCGATGTCCGATCCTCCTCCGCTAAAAATGCGGCCCACCTGAAACGCGCTCACGATGGTAGAGCCGTAGGCGAATGTGCCGGGCTCAACCTCGGTGGCATGCTGGGCGTCAGAATCGGTGAACTTGTCAATACTGATCTGTTTCAACTTTATCTGGGCGCTGGCGGGAATGGCGACCGCCACGGAAACCAGAAGGACTAGTAGCCAACTTAAGAAGGAGAGGGTCTTTGCGGGAAAGAAAACTCCCACGGATGATCGATTCATTAGGAGTATGTCCTTGTACTGGGAATAAACGCCGCCGAGCAGTCGCTGGGCTGAATGGGGAGGGCATTCACGGGCGCAACGATGCGCGGTAGTAGCAAGCGCGTAGCGAACGATATAACGTGATGCCCAGCGTGTCAATGTGCAGTTTTTTGCATCTTTATTGCGGGCCGGAAACGGACGAGGGTCAGACGGCTGATACGATAAGCTCGTGCCACCGCTGCTCGAGGTTCGGAACCTGAGCGTGTCATTTTCGGGTCAGGGTCAAACCACCCTGGCCGCAGTTCGCGACCTCAGCTTCAACCTCGCTCCTCGGGAAGTTCTAGGCCTAGTGGGCGAGTCGGGCTCGGGGAAGTCTCTTACCGCTCTGGCCCTGATGCGGCTGCTGCCGCCGGCGGCGCGAGCCAGCGGTGAAGTTATCTTTTCGAACGGCGCCGGGGGCGATCTGCTGCAACTTCCGGATGAGCAAATGCGCAGCCTGCGCGGCTCCCACATTGCCATGATTTTCCAGGAGCCGATGACCGCTCTGAATCCAGTCATGCGGGTCGGGGACCAGATTGCCGAGGCAGTGCGCGCGCATAGCCGGGTCACAAAAGACGCTGCCTGGAAGCGGGCGATCGAGGCCATGAACGATGTTGCTATTCCCGATGCCGCGCGGCGGGCGCGCGATTATCCGCACCAACTTTCGGGCGGGATGCGGCAGCGCATCATGATTGCCATGGCCATCGTCAACCGGCCGCAGTTGCTGATTGCCGATGAGCCGACCACGGCTCTCGATGTCACCATCCAGGCGCAGATCCTCGAACTGCTTGCTGAGTTGCGGCAGAAATTCGGCCTTGCCATGCTGTTCATCTCGCACGATCTCGCGGTGGTTTCCCAGGTCGCAGATCGCGTGGCGGTGATGTATACGGGCAGCCTGATCGAGCTTGGCTCCAGAGAAGACATCTTTCGGTCCGCTGCGCACCCCTACACTCGCGGCCTATTGAACGCCGTGCCTACGCTTAAAACCGACCGCACGCAACCGTTGCGGACGATCGACGGCACGGTTCCGCCGCTGCACAACGTCCCCACGGGATGCCCGTTTGAGCCGCGCTGCGAGTTGCGTATTCCGGAGTGCGCACGGGCTCTGCCACCGCTTATGGAAGTGGCCCCCGGACATTGGGCGCGGTGCCCGGTGCTGAATGGGGCGTGAGCAGGACTCTCCCCCGCTGTGCAAAATCCGCCGTAGGTCTATAATCGCAAATTCGCCCAATCACCGTGCGCATCCTTCTAATAAGCGACATTCATAGCAACCTCGAAGCGTTGGAAGCCTGTCTGGCTGCGGCGCCGGCGCACGACGTGGTGGTGAATCTGGGGGACCTCGTCGGCTATGGCGCCAGTCCCAACGAGGTCATGGGGCGTTCTCGCGGATTGGGGAAAACCTTCGTCCGCGGCAACCACGATAAGGCGGTGTGCGGCCTGATGGACCTCAAGGATTTCAATCCCGTGGCGGCGCTGGCGGCGGAGTGGACGCGGGCGGAGCTGACTGCGGAGAACTTGGAGTGGCTGCGTACCATGCCGCATGGACCGGTGGATCTCGACGGCATTCCGGGGGTGCAGTTGGTGCATGGCTCGCCGATTGATGAGGACGACTACGTGGTCACGGTGCGAGACGCGGTCGAGCCGCTGCTGACGACTCCGGCGCGCATCACTTTCTTCGGGCACACTCACCTGCAAGGATTGTTTGAAACCAACAATGTGCAGCTGGAGGCTTTCCGTCCCGCTTACAAGACGGTGGGGCAGAGCGAGATCAGCGAGTTTCCGCTCAAGAAGGAATTGCGCTACCTGGTGAATCCCGGCTCGGTAGGGCAGCCGCGCGACGGCGACTGGCGGGCGGCCTTCGCGCTCTATGATTCTGACTCCGGCATTTTGACTTTTTGCCGGGTGCCTTACAATCTGCAGTCAGCGCAGGAACGGATACTCGCAGCCAATCTGCCGCCGCGCCTGGCGACTCGTCTGGCCATGGGAAGATGAACCAGCCGGCATCATCCGAGGACACACCAATGCCCAGAAAATTCCGCTTGCGCACGGTTTCGTTGCTGAGTTGCCTCTTGCTGGCCGGCAGCCTCGCCAGCGCCACGGGGGTCCACAACTTTCAGGAGGTCGCGATCTCGCCCGACGGTACCCGCGTCGCCTGGGTCGCTCCCGCGGAGAACGCGGCCGGGGAATCGACTGGCGGTTCGACAATTTACGTTCAAGACGCGAACTCGCCCGACGCCAAACCGAGCCGTATTTCTGCTGGAGCCGGCGGAGAAAACGCCAGCGAAGACGACGTGGCCTGGTCGCCGGATAGCAAGCAAGTGGTATTCCTCTCGGACGCAGGAGGCAATGGTCAGGCGCAGATTTACGTGGCCCAGGCAGGCAATGGGAGCGCGCGCAAGCTCACGGCGCTGACCGGCGCCCTCGCCAGCCCTGCCTGGTCGCCGGACGGAAAATCGATTGCGTTCCTGTTTACGGAGAATGCGCCGCGCGAGGCCGATCCGCTGATGCCGATGGCGCCGGAGACGGGAGTGATCGCGGAAAAGGTTTACGAACAGAGACTCGCGATGGTTGATGTAGCTTCGGGCAAAGTGACGCAACTTTCGCCTGCCGACATGTACGTTTATGAATTCGACTGGTCGCCGGACAACCAGAGCTTTGCCCTTCTGGCTGCGCACGGCGCCGGCGACGCTAACTGGTACGTCGCGCAGCTTTACACTGTGAGCATTGCCGCCCCCGCGCTGAAGCCGATCTACAACCCGCATTTCCAGATCGCCTGCCCACGCTGGTCGCCGGATGGCAGGAATATCGCCTTCATCTCGGGATTGATGAGTGACGAGGGATTCATTGGCGGAGACGTCTTTGCGGTAGCTGCCGGCGGCGGGACTGCGCGCAACTTGACGCCGGAGATTGCCGCGTCTCCGACCAGCGTTTACTGGCGCGGATCCGGGGAGGTTCTGTTCACGGAAAATGTGGACGGCGAGGCGGGAATCTCCACGGTCGATCTTGCCAGCGGCAAAATATCGACCCTGTGGAGATGGGTGGGAATCATTACGACGGATGAATTCCGCTCGCCGCTTTCGGTGTCACTCGCGGCCGACGGCCAGACTTCGGCGGTGATTCGCCACTCCTGGACGCAGCCTCCGGAGATTTGGGCCGGGGCAATCGGTCAATGGAAACAGATCACGCATGGCAATCCCACCGTGACGCCGTCGTGGGGAGAAATCAAGAGCCTGCACTGGCCGAGCGACGGCATGAAGATTCAGGGATGGCTGGTTTATCCCAAGGACTATGATCCGAGCCGCCGCTATCCCATGGTAGTGGTGGTACACGGGGGCCCGGCAACCTCGGTATACACCGGCTGGCCGGAGAGTTTCTTCAACACTCTGGAGCTTTCTGCACGCGGTTATTTTGTGCTCAATCCCACGCCTCGCGGCAGCCTTGGCGAAGGCGAGAAATTTGCTCAAGCCAACATCAAAGACTTCGGCTATGGGGACTTTCGCGACATCATGGCGGGCGTGGACGAAGTGGTGAAAACTCTTCCCGTGGACAATGACCGTATCGGCGTTACCGGCTGGAGCTATGGCGGATACATGGCCATGTGGGCGGTCACACAAACGCAGCGTTTCCGCGCGGCGGTTTCGGGCGCGGGCCTGGCTGACTGGCTGAGTTATTACGGAGAAAACGACATTGACGAATGGATGATTCCTTATTTTGGGGCGTCAGTTTATGCCGATCCGGCGGTGTATGCGCGCAGTGCGCCCATGACGTTTATCAAGAACGCGAAGACGCCAACTCTGGTCTTAGTCGGCCAGTATGACGGGGAATGCCCGGCGCCACAGTCGCGCGAATTCTGGTACGCATTGAAGACGCTTGGCGTGCCGACTCAGTTGGTGATTTATCCCGGCGAAGGCCATGCATTCATGCAGGTGGACCATCAACGGGATGTCATGGAGCGGATGCTGGCATGGTTCGACCACTATTTGAAACCGGAAACCACAAACTGAAAGCGGATCTCTTCCCGGTGTAAACTCTCGCCATGCCATCACATTCTGCAAGCAGCAATTTGTTTGAAGCGCGTGGAGGCGGTCCGCCTGATCACTACCTGATTGCCTATAGTGACGGCGGGGCGCGCGGCAATCCTGGACCGGCGGGCTATGGAGTTGTGGTTCAGGACCAGACGGGCAAGAAAATCGCTGCGCTGAGCGAGTATCTCGGGCACCAGACCAACAACTTTGCCGAGTATCAGGGGCTGATCGCTGCGCTGGAATATGCCGTTAAGCACGGCCACAAAGCGCTGAAGGTCGTAAGCGATTCGGAACTTTTGGTCCGGCAGATCAAAGGCATTTACAAAGTGAAGAACGCCGCGCTGAAGGACCTGCATGGCCGCGCTCAGGAATTGATCGCGCAGTTGGAATGGTTTTCCATTGGCCACGTGCTGCGAGGCAACAATCAGGAAGCCGACGAACTGGCGAATGCCGCAATGGACAAAGGCATGGGACGTGCGAGTCTCCCGGCTCGCGCCCTCGGCTCCGACAAGCAAGAATTCAACGGCGTCGTACGCGAGGGCAAAATCGAATTGCTCGATGGCAGGCTGCCCGAAGGCACTCGAGTGCAGGTTCGAGTAAAAAGCTAGTGTTCAGGCACAGCCTCGCTGGTCTCGCTTGAACGGGTGCTCTCATTTCCACGCACATCCACGGCTGAGACTGAATAAGAATACGTATGCCCTGGCGCGACATTCTGATCGCGAAATGCCGGGGCGGTTATCAGAGTTGAATTGAGCTTTCGCGGCTCGCCGCCGGCTTCGCGGCGATACACGTTGTATCCGGCCAGGTCGGCGTCAGTATCCGGCGCCCAGATGAGATCGATGAACGGCTGCTGGCCGACGCCTGAAAAGACGGCTTGCAAACCGGTGGGAACGGCGGGCGGGAAAACATCGTGGGCGAAGACTTTCACTGAGGGCGTGTCGTCGCTTTCAAATCCGACGTCGGGCTTGCCTTCGACATGAATGACGGTGACGAGGGTCGCGCGGTAGAAATAGGTTTTTCCCCACTCGAAGTTATGGTCGATGAGTTGAAGGTTGCCCCACGGAACTTCTTCCGCCACAACGTCTGTTGTCCTTCCCTCGGCCCGGCGGTAGATGCGGTAGAAATGCTTCAGGCCCGCGGTTTCGACGGGCGTTTCCTTCCAGCTCAGCACCACGCCGTCGGCGGTGACCTGCGCCTGAAAGTCAGAAGGCGGCGCGGGAGCCACCAGCGCGGGTACTCCCACAATGTTCGATAGTCCAGCGCTACGTCCGTTTTCGTTCTGTACGGAGACGGCATAGAAAACCTCGGATGAAGGGCTGGCGCTGAGCGCGGTTGCGGGTAAGGGGTCGGTGTAGCTCTGACGCTGGACCGCAGTTGCATGTTTCGCGATTTCGAGGGCAGCTATTTCTCCCACTGGCGTTCCACATTCAGTGATTGCTGGATTCGTGCTGCGGCAGACCCGCGTTGGTCCGAGCCGCCGGACAGCGAGAGAATCCGTGGTTCTTGTAGGGACGGTCCAGGCCAGAAAGACGTTGTTGCCCTTGCGTACGGCGCGCAGGTCTGTGACCGGCTGCGGCAAATTGAGCGAAGGGGGTTTGGGAATGCCGGGAACGCCGCAGGCAGTGAGGCCCGCGAGCACGATGATACACAACCAGCCGGGATGGCGCGTCAGCCTCACTGGGAGAATGTCAGCCTAACACGAGGGAACTGACAATGGCGGGCGGTTGGGTACGAGAAAACTAATTCACTCCATGCTGGAGCCCATGGGGTCGTAGCGGTACCTCTTGCCATCCCAGTAGACCATCGAGGTCATGGCATCGCCCCCGGTTTCTTCGACGTAGATGGCCATGCGCTGCTTCTTTTTGACTTGCAGCTTTCTGATCACAATGTCGCGGAAGGGAATGTTCACCAGCATGAACTTCGCTTTGGGGACAGCGGCATGCCAAGCGTCAGGGCCGCGCCCGTGAATCACTAGCAGAGAGAAGCCGCGGCGCTGAGGGTCATCGGCAACGAAGGCGGTGGTGACTTTGGGATTGCCGTAGCCGAAGAAAGAGTCGTAAGGATCCACAACGAGGTAGTTGTTCTCGGCCTGGTCCATCAGAGGACTGGTGCAGTGGGCAGGGATGACAATGTCTTCGACCCCATCACCGTCGAGGTCACCGCGCAGCGACGGTATGCCGATGAGGTTGCAGTTGGTACCGAATTCTTGCTGGACGAAGGCATCGTCAACGGTCGGTTCGGAGGTCTTTTGTGCCTGGGCGGTGGCGCCGAGGCCGATGGCAAGAAGTGCAAAAGCGAATCGAGGGAATGACATGGTTCTAATTTAGACCTGGGAGCGGGGAGACGATACAGCACTAAAGTCACCTGCGAAACCGTCGTTAGTCGTGAGCGGGTTTGAAATGCTCCCAGCCTTTTGGGAGCAGGTTGTTTCGAGTGATGCCATCGATCAGGAGCATGCGTTTCCCGCGAGTGATGCGGCCGATCTGGGTTAGGGAAACGCCGGCGATTCGCGCCGGCACGCGCTTGGCGGGCGGAGCGGTGAAAAGAAGTTCGTAGTCTTCGCCACCGTGGAGTGCGGATTGAAGGTCAGCTGGGCGCGCAGGTTGGCCGATGCGGGCGAGCGGTATTGCTTCGGCACGAAGCTCAGCTCCGACGCCACTCTCCTGACAAATGTGGGCGAGGTCGGTGGAAAGGCCGTCGCTGATGTCGATCATGGCAGAGGCCAGTCGGTTTTGGCGGAGGAACTCTCCGACCACGATTCGGGGCTGAGGATGAAAGTGCCTTGGGTAATCGGCGGGGCGAAGTTTGCGGCCGGCAGAGAGCAATTTCAGAGCAGCGGATGATCCGCCGAGTTCGCCGGTTACGAAGATGCGGTCGCCGGGCTGGGCACCTGAACGAGGGATGGCTTCGCCCTTTGGGGCGGAGCCAATGACGACGATATCCGCCAGAATTCCGTCCGGAGATTGGGCAACGTCGCCGCCAGCGAGGGTCATCTGAAAATCACTGGCCAGGCGCAGCAGGCCATCGAAAAATCGGTCAACCCAGGCTTGCGGCAGATTTTGCGGCAAGGCAAGAGACAGAAACGCGGCAGCGGGTCGGCCTCCCATGGCCACGATATCACTCAGACCGCGCGCCAGGCAGCGATGGCCCACCACTTCGGGAGGGTGCCAGTCGCGCCGGAAGTGGACACCTTCCAAGCTGAAATCGGTGGTCACGAGGATTTCGTGTCCGGAGGGAATTCTAAGTATGGCGCAGTCGTCGCCGATGCCGAGGCGAACCGGCGCCCGCGGTTTCGCGCGGGAGCGGATGCGGGCGATGATCGTCTTTTCGCGGAGAGGCAAACGGATTCACTATATAGGAGAAGGGCGGGGCTCGGGCTGACCAGAGTGGGAAGCGACTCCCAATTCCGCACCAAAGGGTCGCGGGGTAACCTGGCGGAAGGCGGGAATGGTTACCCTCCCCCGGGACGATGATCGTTACCCAGCCTTCCGTAACCCGAGAGGAGTTGCTATGTCATTGACAGACATGGACCTGCTTTGTTACCGTGACCATGCTGTTCCCAAGACACCTTTGGCCGAGCTTTAGCGTTGCATGGATACGCGATTGCGACGCACAGCGTTTTCGGACCTGAGACTGGTTCTGGTAGGAAAAAGCGGTCAATCAGCTTGCTTCCAAAAACGGGGACGACGCTGGAATCAGGACGACAGGGAAAGTCAATAACCCGGAAGCGTGGGAAATTTTTGCCGGTCCTGACGACAACAAGGAGCCTATTGCGCAAGCGTTTCTACATTCTTTTCGTAGCACGCGGTGAAGACGGGCAGTTGCGCAAGATCCCCATCCCGGTTCATTACCTATACGTATTGGTAGTGGGAGCGGCGATTGGCGGGCTGAGCCTCACGGGGATCGCGAGTTCCTACCTGCGCATGCTGTTGAAGGTTTCCCACTTCAACGAACTGCGCGCCCAAAAAGATGAATTGAAGAACCGTTATAGCCGGCTGGAACAAGTGGCCAAGGAGCGGGACATTCAGGTCGCGTCCTTAGGGTCGCTGGCCAGCGAGGTTTCCTCGCTTTACGGTCTGAAGACGGATCCGATTCTTACCCCAGCAAACGATACGTTGCAGGACGCTCAAGTCACTTCATCGCTGGACCGCCTGTACACGCTGAAAGATACGGCGCTGAGCGGCGCGGCAGCCACGGGAATCTCTCTCGGACTTACGCGCGATGCCACGCCGGCGGACTGGCTGCGGGCAAACTCCGCGCCGAACTTGTGGCCGGTGGAGGGTCCGGTGACGGGATCATTTGGCGAGCGCATCGATCCGTTTAACGGGGAAGGCGCCTTCCACAGCGGCGTGGATATTTCGGCTTCGTATGGGCAGCCGATCATTGCGCCGGCCGACGGTGTGATCTTGTTTGCGGATTTCCTGGGCGGCTACGGGAGAGCGATTGTGATCGACCACGGCCATGGGATCACGACGCGCTACGGACACCTGGCGAATTTCGCGGTCACAGTCGGGCAGTATGTTCACCGCGGCGATACGATCGGTTACGTCGGCTTGAGCGGCCGCAGCACCGGACCACATCTGCATTACGAAGTCCGCATTAACGATACCCCGGTTAACCCCCACAAATACCTTCGTATGACCTTCGCGCATACGGGCGGATTCGCGGCGGGAAGCTAGAATGCCGTCGTTGGTCGTTCGTCTTTGGTCGTTGGCCTCGAAACACTTCCCCCGGCTGCACTTCTGAAAGCTGATTTTGCCAACGACGAACGACCAAGGGCCGACGACCTACTGTCTTAACCCCATCCATCTTTCCGACACCACGATTGAGTTGCCGGGATTCTGGGGATCGTAGCGGACGGAGGTGGGCAAGTCCGAGACGGCAGGAATGAAGGTTGATGAACTGGCGCAGGTAGGTGACATCCTGCGATGCCTCGTAAGAGACGCCGGCGACGTCATAATGGAAAATCAACAGGACGGATTGTTTCTGCTGATCGCGAGGAAGCTCCTGGACGTCGATGACGGTGCCATCGGTAATGCGGCCGACACGGTCGAGCCACTCGCGGCGTTCCCGCTCGAGATCTTCGGGACGCTTAGGTTTGCGGCGTAGAAGAAGGTACGCGGCGAACAGCACGGCGGCGCCTAAGAGCACTGCATAAAGACGAAATGGATTCATGACTTGCGGAAGGAACCGTCATTTGAGAGCACGGCCCTCCATTCAAGAATAAGGCCTGGGGAGGAATCGGGGAAGAGGAGGAGCAGATTCCAGGGCCCATGCCGAAGCGCGCCGGTCTATGCCGGGCTTTTCTTGGCTGCGGCTGCGAGCGGCACCCCGGCTTTTTCCCAGGGACGCTTGGGGCGCTCGGGAACTGGCTTGTCGCGGTCTTCGATGCGATCGTAATGGTACGACTCGCTGACCGTGCCCAAGGATTCGTTGTACAGGCTGGGCAGGCCGAGACATTCTTTCAGTTCTTCGGTGAATTGCTGTAGGGCTTTCAGGTGGTCGGCGGTGGCGGCGATTTCGGTCTTGGAAGTTTTCAGGAACTGCTGGTAGCCGCGGTTGACGAGTTTGGAGATTTCGCTGCCAATCATGTACCCGGGATAGGCGAAAATCTTCACGCCATCAGCGCCATCTTTTTGGATGGCGGCGGAACAATTGTACTTTTTGAGGAATACGCGCCCCTGAGTGCCGGGAGCTTCAATGAGATCAAAGCCGTGCTCGCGCAGCCAGTTCAAGGCTTCGTCGTAGGTTCGGTGTTCTGTCTTGGTCGCCATTTCTTCCTTTTTGTTCTTCCAGCCGTTAGATGCGGATTCCAGGGAAAGGGAGCCAATGTGCATCTTCCGTGGAACCAACCCACCTTCCTTATAATCTAATTTAGCGGAGTTGGCGCGTAGTTTCGCACTTGATCCAGGTTACGTAGGTCACGAAAGTAAAGTTCGTATCCCATGCAAAACCCGCACGTCAAGTTGGCGCGAGTGTCTGTCTCTCCCGAACCTGGCGCTCTCGGTCAAGCCAGTTTGGAGCGGGTCGGGAACACTCCGCTGTTGCGCCTGGCTAGCGTCACTCAGGACTTGCCGGGAGTGGAAATCCTGGGCAAGGCGGAGTGGCTGAACCCCGGAGGCTCGGTCAAGGACCGTGCCGCCGCCAACATCGTGGCGCAAGCGCGAGCCGCTGGCAAGTTAACATCCGGTAAAATTCTTCTGGACGCGACCAGCGGAAATACCGGCATTGCCTACGCCATGATGGGAGCGGCGCAAGGTTTTCCGGTGACCTTGTGCATGCCGGAAAATGTTTCCGTTGAGCGCAAACGCATCCTGCAAGCTTACGGCGCCAACATCATTTACACCGACCCGGCCGACGGTTCCGATGGGGCCATCCGTAAAGCCCGCGAGTTGGCGGCGGGACATCCTGATTTATATTTCTATGCCGACCAGTACTCCAACGACGCCAACTGGCAGGCACACTACCATGGCACGGCCAACGAAATCTGGCAACAAACGGAAGGACGTGTCACCCACTTTGTGGCGATGCTTGGAACCAGCGGAACCTTCGTGGGCACGGCGCGCCGACTGAAGGAATTGGATGCGCGAGTACGCTGCGTTTCGCTGCAACCGGATTCCTCTTTCCATGGGATTGAAGGCGCCAAGCACATGGCCAGCGCGATGGTGCCGAAGATATATGATCCGTCGCTAGCCGATGAGGATCTCGGGATTTCAACCGAGGACGCCTACGCCATGGCCCGACGCCTGGCTCGCGAAGAAGGGTTGCTGGTGGGAGTTTCGTCCGCTGCGGCAGTTGTGGGCTGCCTGCAAGTGGCAAGGCGGCTCAGGAAGAACGAGGCTGCAGTGATGGTTGCGATCTTGCCGGATTCGGGCGACAAGTACTTGAGTGAGAGATTTTGGGAGGAGTAAAAAGCTTGAAACGCCGAGGGCGCGGAGAAGCGCCGCAGAGGACGCCGAGAAAAGCGCTTATCGGTTTCGATATTTGAAATTAGATGCTGAAGATCAAACCCACTGATTACGATTCGCTGCGGCGGCATGGCGAGGAGACTTATCCGCATGAGTGCTGCGGGGTGCTGCTGGGGCGGATGGATGGGGAGACCCGACTGGTCACTTCGGTGGCGCGTTGCGGGAATACGCGGGAGGATTCGCCGCAGAACCGGTACAACATCGATCCTCGGGAGTTGATTCGCATTCAGCGCCAGGGCCGGGAGCGGGGCGAGGAGATTGTCGGGTTCTATCACTCGCACCCGGACCATCCGGCGCGCTGGTCGGCGACGGACTTGGCTGAGGCGCATTGGTTTGGGTGTTCGTATGTGATTACCAGCGTGGAAAAAGGCAAGGCGGCGGTGACGAATTCGTTTGAGCTGGTGGGTAGCGAGGAGAATGATAAGAAGCTCGTGGACGAAAAGGTTGACGTGCGGTAGCTGGGGAGCTTCGCTCCTGGACAGCCCCTTCGGCTGCGCTCAGGGCAGGCTTAGGCGGCTGTCCCCACATGGGTCTTGCCAATCCCTTGAATCCTATGGCTGGCGCGGGCATCAAGTAGGAGTATGACCAAAATCCACATACCGACCCCGCTACGCCAATATGCCGGCAAGCAGCCGACGGTGGAAGTGAAGGCTGGCACCGTCGCTGAGGCTTTGTCTGGACTGACGGCTAAGCATCCCGAGCTGCGCCGGCATCTCTATACAGAGGAAGGCAAGCTGCGGTCTTTTGTGAATGTCTACCTCAATGACGATGACGTGCGCTACCTGCAAAAGGAAGCGACTCGATCAAAGATGGTGATAGTATTTCCATAGTGCCTTCGATCGCCGGAGGCCGTATTTAGATGGAACGCTTGGAATGAATTGCCCCTACCAAACCCGGCCGCTGTTGTTGCTGTTGTCGCTAGTCTCAGCCGTTCACAAATCCCCAAAATTCCCACAAAACTAGAGGTTATTATGGCAACCATTACTTCCGAAATTAAACCCGAAGCCGCCGTACTCAATAACGACGAGATCCTGCGCTATTCGCGCCACTTGATCATGCCGGAGGTGGGCATGGAAGGGCAGCAGAAGCTGAAGGCTGCGCGCGTGTTGTGCATTGGAGCGGGCGGGCTGGGATCGCCGCTGGCTTTGTATCTGACGGCGGCGGGGGTGGGCACGCTGGGGATCGTGGACTTCGATGTGGTGGACTACACCAACCTGCAACGGCAGATCATTCACACCACCGCCGATGTTGGCCGCAAGAAGCTGGATTCGGCAGCGGAGAAGTTGAAGGCGATCAATCCGTTTGTGAATGTGCGAACGTTTGAAACGCGATTGAGCAGCGCCAACGCATTGGATCTGTTTCGCGACTTCGACATTGTTGCCGACGGCACCGACAATTTTCCAACGCGTTATTTGGTGAACGATGCGTGTGTGCTGACGGGCAAACCCAATGTTTACGGATCGATTTTTCGTTTTGAAGGTCAGGCCAGCGTTTTTGCCACCGAAGCAAGGGCCGTGCTACCGCTGCCTGTATCCCGAACCGCCACCGCCGGGACTGGTTCCCTCCTGCGCCGAGGGCGGAGTGCTGGGGATTCTGCCGGGCCTGGTGGGCGTGATTCAGGCGACGGAAGTCATCAAGCTGATTCTCGGCAAAGGCGATCCGCTGATCGGCCGGCTGCTGCTGGTGGATGCGCTGAGCATGAAATTCCGCGAGCTCAAGCTGCGCAAGAACCCCGACTGCCCGGCTTGCGGCAAGCATCGCACCATCACAAAGCTGATAGACTACAACGAGTTTTGTGGAATTCGTGGCGAGGAGAAGCCCGTGGCTGGCGGAATTTCTGAAATCCAGGTGGAAGAACTGAAACGGCGTCTGGACGCGAAGGAAGATGTGTTTGTGCTGGACGTGCGCGAACCGCACGAATATCAGATCTGCAACATCGGCGGACATCTGATTCCGCTGGGCGATCTGCCGCAGCGGGTCAACGAACTCGATTCCAGCCGGGAGATCGTAGCTCATTGCCGCTCCGGCGTGCGCAGCGCGAAGGCGGTGGACTTCCTTCAACAGGCGGGATTCAAGAAAGTGCATAACCTGGCGGGCGGGATTCTGGCGTGGGCGGACCGGATCGATCCGAAGATGCCGAAGTACTAAAATCTTGCAAACCGGCCACGGATTGGCACGGATCAAACCAAAGAAGCTATCTCATTCTGAAGACTGCTTTTTGCGGCACCCTCGGCCAGAATTCCTTGCTTTTCCCTGCTTGCCGTAGATAATGGCACGTTCTTGGTTGTTCTTCCCCAGGGGCTTCACAAAACCTAGACAGGAGGCTCCATGCCATCTTCGTTCCGCGTTTTGCACTTTTTCCTCTCGGCGCTACTGCTCTCCATGAACGGTGTATGGGCACAAAGTGTTACGCCGCAGGCCCCGAACTCCGACCCAGCGTATCAACAGCTGCGCAATATTGGGCTGGGGAGCGAGGCGGTTTCGGTGAAAGATTTCACGTTGAAGCGTGATGCCGCGACGTTCCACCTGCACTCCGGCAATGTGTGTTTCGTGACTACGGTTGGCGGCAAGGTCACGGGCGCGGTGTTCGTCGGAGACGGGAATATGGTTCTCGATCCACCGCTGGCGATTGAACGCAGTACGTTGAAACTTCTAACCAAGGAAAACGAATTCAGCGAGAAGTTCAGCCAGTTGGTGATGCGTTTTACTGACAGCACCTACGATGAAATCAAGAAAGCCGGCGGCGCGCCCACTGCCTCCTGCGACCCCGGGCTACTGCGCGACAGTCAGAATGCCCTGCACCACAACCGGGCGCTGCGCTTTAACCTGGACGCACGCATTCTTCAGGATATCGGCACGAGCACAGCAGGCGGATTGTTCGTGGCCTTCATCCACGGCCAGCGCTACAACGATAAGGAGGTGTTTGCGATCGATCCGCACGGCGCACCGCCGTTGCTGTTTGATGTGGCGCCGGAGGAGGTGGAACTGATCACCTACGACGACAACAAGATGGGAGTATGGGCTGCATTTCATCTATCGAACGAATACCAGCAGGGTACGGCTTCGGGCGCACAGAACAATGGATTGTTTCATATTGAGCATCAGCAGCTCGACACGACGATCGAAAAGAACGCCAACCTGATTGGCAAAGCGACCACGACGTTCGTTTCGCAGGTAAACGGATTGAAAGTAGTGCCATTCGATCTGTTTCCGAGCTTGCGAGTGCAGAGCGTGAGTGCCGAGGGAGGCCAGCCCCTTGCCTTCATTCAGGAGGGCAAGGATGATGACGCGGAGTTTTTCTCGGTGATTTTGCCCAAGGAGCTGGCGATGGGCGACAAGTTCACCATCGTGACCACATACAGCGGCAAGGACGCGGTTTCGAATGAGGGCAACGGCAACTACTTTCCGATTGCAAGGACGAACTGGTATCCCAGCAGCCCAGGGGGAGGGTTCGGCACGTTCAGCAACTATGACCTGACCTTCCGGATCCCCAAAGGGATGAAGATTACGGCGACGGGAACGCTGGTAAGCGAAACCACGGATGGCGATCGCAATGTGACGGTATGGAAAAGCGAGGTACCGCTAACCGTGGCCGGCTTCAATTTTGGCAACTTCAAGGTGGAGGAAGCGAAGATCACCAAGCCGGACTATATCGTGCAGTCGTATGCGAATAAAGAGCCACCGATGTGGGTGCAATCGTTGCAGCACGCGGCCAGCGGCGCCGACGACCTTGAAGTGACGCACGATCAAATCGGCGGCCGGCCTGAGGTCACGCTGGGCAACATGAATACCACGCTTATGCAGAAGAAAGCTCTGGCCGATGGAGAAATCTCCATGGAGCTGTACACCGATTATTTCGGGCCGATTCCCTTCAAGCGGCTGGCCATGACCCAGCAAACCGCGTGTACGTATGGACAGTCCTGGCCGACGTTGGTCTGGCTGCCTATCTGCGCGTTTTATGACAACACGGTACGACACCAGCTGGGGCTGGATTTTGGCGATCGCGGCTATTGGAAGACGGTGGCTCCGCACGAGGTCGCGCACCAGTGGTGGGGTCAGGACGTGGGCTTCGATTCCTATCGCGACCAGTGGATGAGTGAGGGGTTTGCGGATATGTCGGCATCTTTGTTTCTTCAAGTGGTGGATAAGAATCCCAAGAAATTTATTGATTTCTGGAACGATGAGCGCGAGCTGCTGACCATGAAAGACCGGGAAGGCTATCGCGCGATTGACGCCGGTCCGGTCACGCTGGGTTACCGGCTGAGCAATTCGCGCACCGGAATGAATCTCACGCGCGACCTGATCTACCCGAAGGGGGCTTATATCCTGCACATGGTGCGCATGATGATGTGGGACAAGCAGACCGGCGACCAGAATTTCAAAGCTACCATGCAGGATTTCGTGAAGACATATGCGGGACGGGCGGCCACCACGGAAGACTTCAAGGCCATGGTCGAGAAACACATGACCCCGGAAATGGCGGGGTTCGGCGGGGGAAAGATGGACTGGTTCTTCGACGAGTACGTCTATGGCACGCAACTGCCCACTTACAATATGCAGTATTCGTTTGACAACGATGCGGCCGGCGACCTGGAAATGGACTTCAAGTTAACGCAGAGCAATGTGAGCGGGAATTTCCGAATGCTGGTTCCGCTTTATCTTGAGCTCGCAGATGGCAGCGTTCACTTTCTGGGCCGGGCACGTTTGACCGGTGATACCAGCGTGGGGCAGAAGATTCCGTTGAAGGGATTGAAGGAAAAACCGCACCGGCTGTTGGTGAACTATTACGACGACGTGCTGGCTTCGGCGAACTGAGGCGTAGCGAGACGAGAAAAAGAAAGAGGGGAGCATGTGCTCCCCCTTTTTTTTCGGCAGGCTCTTATCGCGAGCCACCGCCCATATCGGCACTCGCCGATTCCTGGCCGATGGCCAGGGCATACTTCTTGCCGCTGAAATGAATCTCAGACAGCGATTTGCTGCCGTCTCCGTTGTCGCGGATGACGGCGGAGTTTGAATTGCTGGACTCGTCCAGGTTAAAGACCCTGGCGGGAGTGGAAGCGATTACTTTGCGACCCTTGAGAATGTTGAGTTGCACGTTGGATCCGGTGCCTTCCCACTTCACCGAGTAATCACCGGCGGGAACGGTGGTACCGCTCACCGTCACGGGATCCGTCAGTTGAAGCGAACCTTTGGTGTAGCGGGTGGTGGCTGCGAACACGCTGGTTGCCAGCAGCATGGCCATGCCCAACAGCAAGCCCTTGGAAACGTTTGCAGACTTCATGCAATTCTCCTTTTTTCTTTCCCGAAAAGCGTCGGGAACCGGTTCTGGGCGGCTTGGACCTTGCCTTTCGCAAAAAAAACTTGCGTTTCTTTGCCAAAGACCTACAATGCTGCGGCGGGGTTAAGGAGAAAGCAACCGGGCCGCAAGGCCCTGCCGCTCTCTGCTACAGGGGCTGCGCTCACCTGGGCCGCCAAACCGAGTGTGAGCCAGTCCCTCAACCCCTGAAACTTTTCCCAAGCCGGATGGGCTGGTTAGCCTGCCCGGCTTTGCTGCGTTATGAACTGATACGTTTCTAGATGCTCGAAAGTTCCCCGACGATTTAAATTGCAACTACTCATTTGGACGGCCTGCGCTGCAAGCCGTTAGCAATTCATCGCCACATACAAGCGTCGTTTGTATTGTGAGTAACGACGTTTGCAAATCGTGACAAGTTTTTACATTCCTGTAACACAATTCGGAGAATGCACGCATACTTCCAAAACACGGAACGCATCGTGGTTGATTCCTTGCGATAAATACAGGATAAATGGATGCGGAGTGACCGCTGGCGAAACTGCGGCGTTCACTAGCGGACAGTTTGCTGAAGCAACTGCTACGGGATTCTCAGTACGACTTTGCCGAAGTTTTTTCCTTCCCCGAGCAGGCGATATGCATCGGCGGCTCTCTCCATGGGAAAGATGCTGCCGATCACGGGATGCAAGTGCCCTTGAGAGATCCAGATGGAAAGCTGTTTCCACGCGTCGTTCATCAACTCGCGATTCGTGGAGAGATAGGTGAGCCAGAGGCCGTGCACGCTGGAGCCTTTGGCATAGAGCAGGCGGGGATCGAGGGTTGATTTCTCTCCGGTAGCGCTGCCATAAACGATCACGCGGCCGAAGTCGCGCAGACAGCGGGCGCTCTTGTTGGTGTGTTCGCCGCCCAACATTTCGAACACGGCATCGACGCCTTCGCCATGGGTAAGATCGCGGATGGCTTCTTCGTAGTCAACCTGTTTGTAGTTGATGCCATGTTGCAGGCCAAGTTCGGCGACGCGAGAGAGTTTTTCATCGGAGGATGAGGTTCCATACATTTCGACGCCGAGCAGCTTGCCGATCTGCACAGCGGCGGTGCCCACGCCGCCGGCGACAGCGTGGATGAGAACACGCGGCCGAGCAGCTTGCGCAGGAGTGAGCAATCCGGCTTTCCAATAGGCAAAGTATGCGGTGAAATAGTTCACGGGGAAAGCGGCGCCTTCTTGCGCGGTCCATCCCCGGGGCAGCGGCCAAAGCAGCTGGCCGGGAGCGGCGACGCATTCGGCGAAAGCCGCCCACTGGGTATAACCCATGACCCTCTGGCCGTCGTTTTCTCCGGCTCCGCAGAATTCACGGCCAGCGATGAATGGGGGGTTGGGAGTGCCGGGATAGCCGCCGCTGGCGGTCATGAAATCGGCGAAGTTCAGCCCGCCGGCTTGCACTTTGATCAGAGTCTGACCAGCATTGGCCAGAGGCTCGGGCAGGTTCCGAACCTCAAGCACTTCCGGGCCACCTAAACGGGTGATCACGATCGCTTTCATGTGGAGAGTTTAACAGCGGCCCCGTTATCACTGACATTTGTGACTAGCGTAATGGTGACCGCTTTACGGCAGGTATATACTTCAGTGGAATATTTGTTGGTTCTCCCGCCGGCGTACGGGCGGGGCGGAGCGCGGTTTCATAGCAGGTTCTTTCATAAATGCTTCGCGGATAGATACTGGCCGCTCATAGCTTTTGTAGAGGGCGACCGGGGCCAGACCGGGTTCAACTAGCCTTACGGTCTGGGGAGGAAGTGCTCGTGGACTTAATATTAGTTCGTCTTCTATTTGTTATTTTCGTTGCGATTACCTGCTTTCTGATTCAGCCGTTCGGCTTGGATCCCTGGAAGGACGCGGGCATCGGGGCTGCGCTGGGGCTGGCGATCGTGCTCTTCGAGTGGCGCCTGCGGCTGATGAGTTTGAAGCGGCTGATTGGGGCCGCGATTGGCAGCATCCTGGGGATTGTTGGCGCCTATCTCTTCGCGTTGGTAATCCGCAGCAGTATTCCCGCCGGACACACGCAGAGCTTCCTGCAAATTATGGTGATGCTGCTGATGGCGTACGTCGGCCTGATCGTTGGGGCCAACAAGGGCGACCTGCTGAATCTGGCCGCGCTGGGCGGAATCTTCGGCGGAGAGAAACAATCGAGGAAGAGCTACAAGATTCTCGACACCAGCGTGATTATCGATGGACGCATCTGCGACATTGCTGAAACCGGGTTTCTGGACGGCACCATCGTGATTCCGCAATTTGTGCTGCGCGAATTGCAACTGGTCGCGGATTCCGCGGATTCTTTAAAGCGCAATCGCGGGCGGCGCGGGCTGGACATTCTGCAACGATTGCAGAAAGTGGCGTCGGTCCAGATTCAGATTGTGGAAGACGATTTCCCCGCGGTGCGCGAAGTCGATCTTAAGCTGATCGAACTGGCGAAGCTGTATGAAGGCAAGATCATCACCAACGATTTCAATCTGAACAAGGTGGCGCAACTACAAGGCGTGGATGTGCTGAACATCAACGAACTGGCGAACTCGCTGAAGCCGATCGTGTTGCCGGGCGAGATCATGAAAGTGTTCGTGCTGAAAGAAGGCAAGGAATACAACCAGGGTGTGGCATATCTGGATGACGGAACGATGGTTGTGGTAGACAACGCGCGCAAGATGATTGGCAAGACCATCGACATCTCGGTGACCTCGGTGCTGCAGACCACGGCAGGGAAAATGATCTTTGGGAAGTGGGACGAACGGGCGGGGCCACGCAGCGAATCGCGGCCGGCGGTGGTGGTGACCACGACCGTGGCATCGGTGCCTAACGGAGAACTCAAGAAGTCGATAATGGTGGACCGGCCGGTAGAGTAGGTGGCGGTGGTCGTTCTCTCTTCTCACTCATTGCCGGGTTGGAACATCCTCATGGCGACAAAGCGCGTGATGATCCAATTTGCCGGAGTTATAGGCCAAGGGGAGTGCGACCACGCGACCACGCGACCATTATTATTCACCCTCACTTTTGCTCGTCTCTGCCGGCGCCGGGAAGCGTTCTTGAATCCACGCTTCCCAGAGCGGTGTGTCGCGGGCGACGATCCCGACTGCCTGATCGCCGTAGAGGTAGAAGTTTAGCGTGACCATGCTCTGGCCGCCGAAGTTGACGGCGCCAAGCGCGGCAGTGCCCGGCCCCGGCTTGTCGAGCCGCAGCAGAGCGTTGTAGGGACTCTGGCTGACGTGCTCGACCACGCCACCGAGCGCCGGGACGCCCGCCGGGGCGGTCCAACGCTTTCCAGCGCTCACGCCTTTCAGCCCCAATGCCACGGTCAGCGTTTCCCAGGCCTCCGCTTCATTGCCTGCGGCGGGGGCCATCCACTGCATCATCGCAGAGCGTTGGCCGCGGAAGTGCGTAAGATAGATCCGCAGGATGCGGAAGAAGCCAGGCCAGCCGGATTCGGTGCCTTCCAGTTGGTTGTCCCAGTCGTCGGTGCTGGCGAAGAGGCTATGCACGATGCGGACGACGCAGACGCCTCCCGCGCGCGCTTCCACGCTCCACTCGTCCGCGATGACCGGCGAGCCAGGGACCCAACCGGGGGCTTCGGCGGCAAACCTCCGCGGGGGGTCCCAGGCGGTCACGACGGAACTGGACTCCATACCGGGACCGAAGTTCAACTTCACCGCAACCGGCTTCCCGTCGCGCTGCTCGAACTCAGCCGGCACAAACCAGCATGAAATGCCCGGCCCGGTGGCAATGGCCTGCCAGACTTCCTCCGGCGTGCCGGGGACCTCGACTTCGACTTGAACTGAACGGCGTCCGGAAGCTTCTTTCTTTACGCTCATGATGGCTCCTTGGGATGGGATTTCTGCGGCAGAGGGTGCGCCACGACCACCAGGCGATGCGCGCGGCCGCCGGGGGTGGATTCATCGTGGTACTTCGAGACCAGTTTCGTGATGGCCTCGGCGAGTTCGTTGCTGAAGGCTGCCCGGTCCGCCGCCGAGCGGAAGCGAACCTCGGTATCCACCGCCAGAGTCGCCAAGCGTTTCCCCGTCTCTTTCGCGCGGCGAACAAGATCGCCTACCTCGCGGACGACTCGTGCGCCCAGGGCGATGAGATAGCTCGCCGACAGCCTATCGATTTCGCGATTCGGATCCGCAGCGACCGGACCCAGGGCGCTCGGCGAAACCACGTAGGAAGCGGCGGTCGCCACGAGCAGGCGTTCCGTCAGGCCGCCCCACTTGCGTTCCTCGGCCAGCCGCACCAGCCCGTGCGCCTCCAGCGCGTGCAGGTGGTAGTTGATTTTCTGCCGAGCCAGGCCAACCCGCGTGGCCAAGGTCGCCGCCGAGGCGGGCACGGCCAGCTCGGAGAGCAGCCGACTCCGTATTGGCTCCAAAGCCAACGCCGCGGCTGCCGGATCATCAATGACTTGGATGTCGAGCACGGGGAGATGCTAGCATTGACAATTTTTATTGTCAATGATGATATTTGAGGCTAATCCGAGCAGTTCCGGGTCGGCCGACGGTTTTTTAGTGCCGCGGGGGCTGGCCCAGGCCACGATGCGAATCCCGCAAAATCAACCCTTGGGTGCCCCGTCCAAGCTTTGCTTGGGCGGGTTTTCGATGTTCACTAGTCACAGGCTCGATCCCACAAGCAACAAGTTGTGACGCCTCGCAAGTTCATTGACGCCTGGACAACGGCTCCTGACGAATTGCTCTAAGCCATCGATGCCCTGCGCATTTCATTCGGCACGAAGAGCCTTCATGACATCGATGCGGGCAGCGCGCACGGCCGGCACTGAGGACGCGACCACTGCGGCCGTCAGCAGCGCCAACGCAGAAACCACTACCGGCAAGGCGCCCGGCATCTTCACGTCGAGAAAATAGCTGCTCGCCAGACGCGCCATCACAAACCCGAATGCCGCGCCTGCGAGGACGCCGGCCGCAGCCATCACTACGCCTTCTGCGATGACCCCGCGCAAAAGATCCCGCGGTTGAGATCCGAGCGCCAGCCGGATGCCAAATTCGCGCGTCCGCGAGCTGACCGAGAATGCCAGCACGCCGGCAACGCCAACCAAGGAGATCGACAACGCGACGGCCGCGAAGACGCCAAACACCAGCGAGTTCAAACGGTCCGGTGTAAGCACTTCCGCGCGGACGTCTGCGAGAGTGGCAGCGTGCTCAATGGGCTGGTCGACGGACATATCGCGAATGATGCGCGTGACCGGCGTGACCAGCGAATAAGGATCTACATCGGTATGGATGAAAAGGCGTCCGCCAAACATCGGCCCTTCTTCAAAGGAGCTATAGATGGTGACCATGGGTTCGGGAACGACGTGTTGGTCATCAATATCGCGGGTGACGCCGATGATGCGGTGCGGTGCGGTGCTGATCCCAGGGGCGAATTTCAGCACAGGGTCGGTCCAATAGACATGCCGGTTGATAGGATCCTCATTCGGAAACATGCGCTGTGCGAGCGTTTCACTGATAATGACGACGGGATCCTTATCTTTGTTCTGGCCGTCGAGTGGTTGAAATCACGACCGCTGAGGATGGGAACGCCGAGCGCGGCAAAAAATCCGGGAGAGACGACGCGCCACTGCGCGCGCGGGTCTTCTTCGCCCGCGGCATGAACATGTCCGTCGGCGGAAAATTGCAGGCCGATTCCGGCGGCGGCATCGCGCCAGGGAACCATCAGTCCAAATGCGGTCTCTTTCACGCCGGGCAGCGCATCCACGCGGCGAATCGATTCCTTGTAGAAATCGACTACTTGCTGCGGTGTTTTTCCGTGAGACATGGCGGGGACGTTGATGGCAAGCACGTGGCGGGTATCGAGACCTGTCTGCGCCGTTTGCAGTGCGATCAGCGTAGTGATCAACATGCTGGCGCCGGCCAGCAGCACAAACGACGCCGCGATCTGTGTCACCGCGAAGATTCGTTGGCGACGGCTGGTGCTGCCGGTCATCCGTACGCTGCCGCTCGCCAGGCTAAGGCCGCTGGACGTATCGGCCGACGGCAGGCGCGGGACGAACGCCAGAATCACCGCCGCGACGATGGCCAGCGCGGCTCCCAGCCAAAGCAGGCTGGAATCGACTGTCAAATCGAGCGCGCGGACGGAAAAACGCGAGGCGTAGCGCGCCAGGATGGCCACCATGGGATACGCGCTGATCACGCCAAGAGCAGCGCCAGCAGTGCAAAGTAGAAGGCTTTCTGCCAATAGCATGCGGCGTAGCGCGCCCGTGCTCGCGCCGAGCGCCGCTCGGATGGTCAACTCGCCTTCGCGGCGAACCGTCCGGGTGAGAATCAGGTTGGCGACGTTGCAACAGGCGATAACGAAGACCAGCACCGAAGCTGCGAGCAGCACCAGCAACACGGTCCGGGCGCCCGAGGTGATCTCGTCGTGAAACAACTTCGCCTGGATCTGGAACTCCGCTTTGGGCGAATATGCGTCGGGATGTTCCTTAACCATCGCTCCATAAACGGAGCGCAACTCGGCGCGAGCTTGTTCGAGAGTGGCGCCGGGGGCGAGACGACCGAAGAGTTCCGTCATGCGATGAATACGCCCGGTGACCATGGTGGCGGAGAGGTGGTGCGGGCTGGTAACGACGTTGGCGATGATTTCGGTGTCCTGCGGATAAGGGACACACGGTTCGAGAACGCCGATAACAGTGGCAGACCGATTGCCAAGCGGACCGCTATCGAGGCGAACGGCCTTGCCAATGACCGATGGGTCTTTCTTAAAAGTGGTGGTCCAGAAACGGTAGGTGAGAACCACGGCTCCGGCAGCGGTCGGGCCGTCGTCCTGAGGTCCGATGAGACGGCCGAGGACAGGGTGAAGGCCCATAACGTCGAAGTAGTTGCCGCCAACCACGCCAGCTTGAACTTCGCGAGGCTGACCCAGGCCGATCATGGTAAAACCGATGGTCGAGAAATCGCCGAATGCGCTCACGGTTTTAACGCGGGAGCGCAAATCCTGGATTTCAGGCACGGAGAAAGTTGTGTTGTCGTCGCCAACTCCGGGGGCGCTCTGACGGATGTAGATCAGCCGATCCTCGTCGCGGTTGACGAGCGGTTTAAGGAGCACGCCGCGCACCAGTGTGAAGATGGCGGAATTGGCGCCGATGCCAAGCGCCAGCGTCAGCACCACCGTCAGCGCAAGCCCTTTGGTTCGGCGCAGCGAGCGGAATGTAACTTTCAGATCGTTCACGAATGACATAATTTTGCTCTTCCTTTCGAAAGTCGGTCTGCCGCTTTCATCGCGACGCGTGCTTTTGCCGCCGCTGCTCACTCTCTTTTATCATCTCGCTCAAATCCACAATCGGCCGTATCTCAATCGGTCCAAGTCCATACTTAAAGCCGGGAAGCTGTGAGACCAGCTGAATGGCGTGATTGAGGTCTCGCGCCTCCAGGATCTGAAGGCCGCCGAGCTGTTCCTTGGTTTCCGCATAAGGGCCGTCGGTGGTCGCAACTTTGCCGTTTTTCCAATACAGGGTCACGGCGGTCTCCGGAGGCTGAAGAGGTACTTCGGCGACAAGATGCCCGTTGGCGCGCAGATGGTCGTTGTGCTCAAAGCATTCGTCGAGCACTGCGTGTCGCTCGTCCTCGGTCATCCCTTCGAATTTGCCGGGCTCGATGTATCCCAAACAGATGTATTTCATCGATTCCTCCTTGTTTCCGGTGGGTGAGAGGCGTAGCTCATCGTCCTGTTATCAGATAGTCGTTCGGGAGACCGAAAATCGACAGCTACTCTGTTGTTTTATTTCAACTGCTTGGAATGTTGTCAACCGGGGCGGAAGAAGCAATCTCGAGAATGGGCCGGGGTATACAATCTGTGCAATTTTCGAAGTCAAAACCACTGTAATTTTGATCCGCAATTTGTAAAGGAGCGCGAATGAACTATTCAAGTCTCGGGCTGGCAGCGCTTGGTGGCACGGTCGCGTATTTTGTCTTTGGTTTCTTGGTGTTGTGGCTGGTGCCTGCTCTTATCAATGAATCCCGCAAGTACCCGGCCGTATTCCGGCCTAAGGAAAAAATGATGGCGGTTATGCCAATTGGAATGGTCGCAACTTTGATGGCGATCCTAGTTGTGGCGATAATTTTCGCAATGCTACATCAGGGCGGATCGGGCACTACGGAAGGTGCGCGCCTGGGCGTTCTCATTGGCATTTTCGTGGTTTGCGCATTTGTGCTGCACAACTACGTGAACCTGAACATCGGGCTGAAACTCGCTCTGGGACAGGCTGTGGCTTACTTCGTCCAGTGGGCGATCGTCGGCGTAGTCATCGGTCTTATTTACAAACCCCTCGCTACACCATAATCGGAAAAAAACTAGGACAGACCGACATTCACCGGTCTCCATTCGTTCGAAAAACTGGGGAACGTTCCATTCTGTCCCCGATTTTCCGGTCTTGTCCCCGATTTTTGTCCCGCCTAAAGTAAATAACGCTTGACAATATGTAAAGCATGCTTTACTCTCATGGCAGAGGTGCTGAATTCATGGCGAACAGTCGAACATTCTCTTCCCGCTTCACTCGCCCAGTCTTTCTCTGGGCGGTTGCCGCGGCGGTAACAGAACTCCTGGTGACGTGGCTCGTAGATCACGGGCATGTTCCGAGGGCGCTGGGGCTTCTGCCGGTTCTGCCCTACATGATCTTCTTCGCGGCGATGGTGCGCAGCTTCCTGAAGATGGACGAGATGCAAAAGCGGATCTGCCTGGAGTCGGCATCCGTTGCGTTCTTGTTGACTCTCATCATCACTGCCTTTTTCGGCGGCGTCGAGCAAGCTGGGCTTGGCCGTCCACCGTGGGAGGAGGTAGGAGGCTTCATGTTGCTGGTGTGGGCCTTCGCCTACGGGTTTTCAGCCTGGAGGTACCGATGAGCCAGCGGAGCGGCAGTGATGGCAAGAGGACGGATGGCCCGCGAGCCGGTGCGCGATGAAAAACCGGCTTCGAGTCTTGCGAGCGGAACGCGAGTGGTCCCAGGCTGACTTGGCCGGCCAGCTCAAGGTATCACGCCAAACGGTGAACGCAATCGAAACCGAGAAATACGACCCGAGTTTGCCGCTGGCTTTTGCCATCGCGCGACTCTTCGAGCAACCCATTGAAGACATCTTTGCACCCGGCGATGACAAATCCGCCGGTTAAAGCTCCAGCCGTTTCCGGTGGCGACCACAAAAAGTCACAATAACCCACACACAAAAAGGAGAAATACCTCATGAACAAGCGCACAGCGTTAGGCTTCGGATTCCTGGCGGTGCTGGTGACCATGATCGCATCCACGTTGCTGCTCGGAGCCACGACAGGGGCTTCCGTCTCAGCGGCGATCGGTGATTGGGAAGGAACGATCGATGCCCGCGGTAGCAGCTTACGAGTGATCGTGCACATTTCGCAGGCGGCGGACGGGAAATTGACCGGCAGCCTGGACAGCCCGGACCAGGACACCACCGGAATCGCAATCGACCTGATCTCTTACCAGGATCCTGATCTCCACTTTGCAATCGGAAGCATCGGAAGCAGCTTCGACGGCAAGATGATCCACGACAACTCGGAGGTGAGCGGTGAATGGAAGCAGAGCGGCCTCTCTCTGCCGCTTGTGTTCAAGCGCCGTGGTAGGTAAGGGCGAGGCAAAACTGGGGCAGACCGCTGAGCCGCACGGCTCTTCCGGTTTGCCTCGATTTCGCTTAATTTGAGCCAGCAACACAGCTTCGCAGATTGTTCTGTCACTGTTTCAAGTAGCGAAGCACAACACTTCCTGATTTAAAAGTTTTTGACTCAACAAGTTTTAATTGTAATTTCTCTCGCAGGTTGATCCCTTCAAACAGCCGTGTCCCTGCCCCTACAACTAGCGGGTGGACTATCAGACGATATTCATCAATCAGGCCAAGCTCTGCAAGTTGTGAAGGAATGGTTACACCGCCGGTCAGAATATTCTTGCCGGGTTCTCGTTTCAATTTAAGTACTTCGTCGCGAAGGTTCGAACGAACAATTCTCGTATTTCCAGCTCCAGCGCTGGCCAATGATCGCGAGAAAACTATCATTTTGCTGACGGCGACAAATGCCTGGGCAAATTCGATCTCCGCTCTTGTCGAAGAAGGGTCTCTTGCGGCATCGGGCCAATAAGGAACCATCAATTGATAGGTTTTACGCCCGTAGAGGAAAGTGTCTGTATCTCGCACGAGGCGCGTAACATACTCAAACGTTTCTTCATCGGGATTGAATTTGGTATGGTCGCAGCAGCCATCCAGGGTAAGGTTGATTGCGTAGATTAGGTTTCTCATTTGATTCTCCTTCTAGGAACTTTCCCCGGTTTATTTTGCTAAATAGCTTTGCCAGTGGCGAATGCTTTGCGCAGCGCACTCTTCCAACTCGCGCTGAATTGTTTGGAGACCTCGGCGTCCGGCACGAAGCGGTCGAATCCGTGAAAGGCACCCGGCATGACGAGGAGTTCGGTTGCGACTCCCGCGTGGACGAGCCGCTGCGCATACTCCATGTCTTCTTCGGCGAACAGGTCGATCGAACCGACGCCGATCCAGGCCGGCGGCAGGCCGGCGACGCTGGCCACCCTGGCGGGTACGGCTGCTGCCGGCACCTTGGACGAACCCGCTGGAACGCCCAGCAGCGAGCTCCAGGCAAAACGATTGGCAGTCGGAGTCCACATAAAGTGGCCGACGGCGGGCGGGGCTGGGTGGGAGCTGCCGGTTCGGTCGTCCAGCGCGGGGTAGATGAGCAACTGGAAGACGATGGGAACTTCGTTGCGGTCGCGCGCGTGAATCGCAAGGCTGGCGGCGTGGTAGCCGCCCGCGCTCTCACCGCCGACGGCAATCCGGGAACGATCAATGCCGAGCTCCGCTGCATTAGCATGGGCCCACTTGAGCGCGGCGTAGTTGTCCTCGAGCGCGCCGGAGTGGCGCGTCTCCGGGGCCAGGCGGTAGTCAACCGAGACGACAACGCAATGGCAATCGGTCGCGATCCCCTGGAGCAGGGGCATCCACATAGGATCGGTCATCATGAAGCCGCCGCCATGCATGTGCAGCAACAATGGCTTGCCCTTCTCCGATGGCGCAGGATCGACCACCCAAACACGAACCTCAGGCGCTCCTGGCAGCCCGGGGATATGCCGCTCCACGGGCTGCGGCGCGGGTGCAGCTAACGGGGGCGCGCCGGGCATTTGCCGGAACTGGCGGACCATCTCTAATGAGAGGTCAGAGGGCGGCGGGAACTGCTTGAGCACAGGACGAAGTTCCGGATCGACGAGGGAATATGGATCCGCAATCGCCGGCGAAGTTGCTGAGCGCGAGGCTTGCTCAGCCTCAGCCAGCGCAGCAGCAGGCGCGAGTGTCATAGCTAAGCCAAAGCCGGCAGTGCGGATTGCGAAGTCGCGACGAGTGAGTTGATTGCTCATATGATTCACCAGGCGATACGCGATGCCAGCCTGTCGGGCCGGCATCGAAACTTTACTTGCTCCCGCCGGGTCCTTGTTCGGGAGCCGGGTAGAAAAGAAGCTCGCGCACCTCGCCGGCCACGTCGCAGGCGATGGCAGCCCTCTTCGCCCATGCCAGCGCCTCATTCATATTGGCGCATTCCAGTATCCAAAATCCGCCCATGTGCTCCTTGGTCTCGGTGTAGGGTCCGTCGGTGACGAGGACCTTGCCGTCGGGCTGTTTTCGCAGCGTCTTGGCGTTGGCGGCCGGGGAAATGCCGCAGGCGAACTTCCTGGCGCCGGCGGCAATCAATTCGCGGTTGAGCGCGTGGATCTCTTCCATCATCGCTTCGGTTACGGTGGACGGGTCGAAGTTGTCGGGGAGGTAGTTGGCAACCAGATATTGCGGCATGATTTTCTTTTTCTCCTGTAACAGTCTTTATTCCTTATTCTTTGGGCGGGGCCGATTGCCTGCCTTCACTGTATAGTCGAACAGACGGATGGAATTCGACACATCGTCGAAGAAATTTTGCTTTTCCAGGGCTTTAGGACTATGCTTTGCGCCGAGATTAAGGCTGGAGACTGGTGGCTTTCTACCTTCTAGCGATATAGCATGGGCACCGCGAAGCAAAGCTAGCCTACATAACGAAGGAAGGTCTGATGGTATCATTCGACAGCCCAAGCAGGCCTGCCTCGCGAGCCGTACTCCGCTAATCACCAGGAGGACGGCCTTTCATGACGAACCATGCACACCAAACTCAAGGCCTGCTCCTAACATGAATGCGAGCGAGTTGTGGTCTGGCGATCTCGGCCTAGCCCTCATAACTATTTCGTTGGCCGTTCTAATTTTCGTGATAACACCTCTTCGCGAGGCGGGCCTTCCCGGCCGCTTTTTCTTGGACCTGGTGGTGCTCACTTTGATGGTCTCCGGAGCTCTGACCATCAAACAGAGCCATCTCGCCAAGGGTTTCGCGACCGCCGTCGTCCTCGTCTGTTCGGGGGTCTTGGCCGCCGGCCGCCTCCATCCGACTCCGTTTTTACATCAGTTGGGCAGCTTTCTTGTAGTCGTCACACTCCTTCTCTACGTCCGAATTGTGTTGCTGGTAATGTTTCGCGGTGGACCGATAACCTGGAGCCGCGTCCAGGGCGGCGTATGCGTCTATCTTCTTCTGGGGATGGCTTGGGCTTCTGCCTTTCAGTTGGTTGAGCAACTTAATCCAGGCTCCTTCAACTTTATTATCAAGCCGACAGACATCGACCAACTCACGTCGAAACTTATCTATTTCAGTTTTGGTACGCTTACCACCGTCGGTAGCAGTATCACGCCGCTGCGTCCGTTTGCGCGCTCGCTTACGATTGCGGAAGCCATCGTCGGTCAGCTTTTCCCCGCGACATTTATTGGGGCCCTGGTGGCCATGGCAATGCAATCCCGCAATAAATCTTGAGCGCGTCGCCACCCTGGGCGTCGCGAAATTGACAAAGAGCGGAGAGCTTTTCTACTGTTGCATCTCATCAGCGACGGCGTCGCCGAACTTCTTTCGGATCTCCTTTTGGGTCTCGGGATCAAAGTCGGTTAGCTCAAACATGCGGCGAACCTCGACCACTTCGTTATCCTTACCAGGGATGCGCGCCGCCCATTCGAGCGCCTCTTCGCGCGACTTCACCTGGATGATCCAGTAGCCGCCGAGCACTTCCTTGGTTTCGGTAAACGGGCCGTCGGTCACTTTCGATTTTCCGCCTTTGAAGGTGACACGCGCGCTCATGGTCGAGGGCGGAGTCAGCCCGTCGAGCGCGAGCAGCACGCCGGCTTTCCCTAGTTCCTCGTTGTACTTGCCCATAGCCTCCATCTCTTTGAAGTCGGGCACCCAGCCGGGTTTTGCGGTTTCGTAGTCTTTCGGAAACATGATCATCATGAAGCGCATGGTGTTCTCCTTGGGTATTGCGCGGACACCGTATCAGGGCCGCTACTTTTATATAAGATTTCTGACGGGCCGGTTGCCCGGCCTTCACTGTATAGTCGAACGGCCGGAGGGAATTCGACAAATCTTTCAAGAAATTTTCCCGGTTCTTCCCGAACTGGTACACGTCCCTAAAATAATTGCCAGGGCACGAGGTTAACCAGCGACCAGAGCCCCTAGAATGTCCTTGGCGGGCGCGCGTTTAGGAGGGTATTGCCAGTGGGTACTGGACGGCGTTTGCCAAATGTCGAGTGGCTTTGCAGCCACTAGGGTTCAACTCCCTTGCCCTCCTCGGGTTACTCGACACCAAAGTTTGTTGACAATTGCCACCGCTCATTTACCATTGTAGGTGTTTGGCAAACGCCGTTTAGTATCTCAAGGCCCCGAGTAAATGCTCGGGGCTTTGGCTTTTGGGACAGGGATGCGAGGACAGGGCATGAAATGCGGGACGTGCCCCGCTTTTCACTGGCTACAGCATTACTCGAGCCTGAGCCGCTTCGATTTCTGCGGTGGCTCCGTGCACGAGGTCATCGGCGTCGTCGTTTCCGACGTCGGCATCCGACTCTTGCCAGCTCTGAACACGCTGCGGAACGAGCCAGTCGCTATCGGGGCGGCACACCAGCCGAGCATTCATGTAGGCCCAGTCCAGAGGCAATATTGTCCGCCCTAGGTACGACCCTGACCGGTTCTTCGTGACAACTAGTGCGATGTCCACGACCTCGTCGTTTATCAAGGCGAGCGGTAGCAGAAGGCTCATCAAGTTGAAGCGTGGATAGTATTGCGGAATCGCAGTCTTGAAGTTCCAGCGAATCCGCTTTTCTGCCAACCATTTCGCGTCTTCCAGCCTTCGCTTGATTGCCCGCATGCATCGATCATCTACTTCGATGCCGTCACTCAATCTGTCGAGAAACGCCAGCCATTCCGGTTCGACGAGACCCACAGGATCTTGCCAGTCGATGCCTTCTGGAAGATGTTCGCGGAGAAACTGGACAGGGAACCGGTTCCGGCGGATGCCGTCGAGGATGACATGCTCGTAGTCGATGTGGATTTCCTTCGATGTATCGAAGAGCATGTCAACGGTGTTATTGAAGTACTTCGCTGGTTCGGGCAACGGGTCGAAGGCAGCGGTAAGCTCTCTGCCCGAATTGCGCTTCCCAGGTACGCAGAAGTCGACGAAGGCCCACGGTTGCGGAGCACGGCGATTGCGCTCGAACAAGGCATAAATTGGGTCGTACAACTTATCGACCAGCCCCGTGTTGAACGCAGCCCATCTTCCGTCGGCTGACTCGAAGACTTTATTTTCATGGCGCAGCCGAACAAAGGAATATGTCAGATACTTTTGGAGAATGGGAAGCGAGTCGCCGGGAGCGTCTTCCCCAAAGTGCCAGCGCTCAGGCAGGGCTTGGGAAGCGAGCAGCGCTAACGCAGACGGGTAACTTTTATGGTCTCGCGCCGTGAACGGAACAAACGGGATCCAAGCCCAAGTTCTAAGGTCGTTACTTGCGGTAGCTGCGGCGGGAATCACGTGGACCGGGGCCGCGAGAAGCTTGATCTTCTTGGCCTCTCGGCTTGTACCCTGCTCAACCAGTTCGAAAGCCACTGGTGCGTCTGCATCAGCGACCGATGGCGTCGCGCCTATAAAATCTCTGATGTCAAAATGCACATCGCGCGACTCGTCAGCGGGGACGATGAAGCCCCACTTTTGCGTTTTTGGGTCTACAAACTTGATCTTTCCTTGCATGATGATCTCCTCTTACCGGACAATGCCGGGGAATAAAAAAGTGAACACAAAGATCATAGCAAGGCAACGAAACGAATCGTCAAACTTTTTTTCGATTCTTCGAGCCGCCTCGCGAGGAATTGCCGCTCTGGTTCCTGTTGGGTCAGCGCCAGCGCCTACCCATAGGTCCAGACGGAATGTGGGGACGACGGAATGTGGGGACAGGAAGCTGTGAAGAAATCGCCTTCCGAGCCAACAAAGCCATTGCGAAATTAGCCAGCCTGGGTAGACTGCGGATGTGAGCGACCACGTAGCCTCTGAACCGCGACTTGCCTCGATCAACCGACAACAACTGGTGCTGCGCAGCATCGATGTCGAACAGCTCATCGAGCAAGATCATAGCGCACGCCTGATCTGGCAGCTGATCGGCCGCCTGGACCTGAGCCTCTATCACGCGCAGATCGGAGCGGTGGAAGGGCGTGCCGGGCGAGAGCACACCGACCCGCAGTTGTTGATCAGCCTGTGGATTTATGCCTACAGCCGTGGTGTGAGTTCGGCGCGTGAGTTGGCGCGACAGTGCGAGCACGAGCCGGGCTGCCTGTGGCTATGCGGGTTGCAGACGATCAGCCATCGGACGCTGTCCGGCTTCCGATCGGAGCATAAAGCGGCGCTGGACGATCTGTTCGTGCAGGTGCTGGGCATGATGAGCGCCGAGGGGCTGGTCACGCTGGAACGGGTAACATTGGACGGGACGAAGATCAAGGCGAACGCGGGCGGCAACAGCTTCCGGCGCAAAGAAAAGCTGGCGGCGCACCTGGAGTTGGCGCGCGAGCAGGTGCGCTGGCTGAACGCGCAGGCGGAAGAAGAAGAAAAGAGCGCGAGCCGGCGGGTAGCAGCGCAACGACGTGCCGCACGGCAACGAGTCAGTCGGCTGGAAGCGGCGGTGCGCGAAGTCGAGCGCTTGCAGCAGGCGAAGAAACACGAGCGCGACCGGTTCGTGGCCTGCGCCTCCAGCAGCGATCCCGAGGCGCACGTGATGCGCAACGGCGAAGGTGGCATCGTCCCCAGTTACAACCTGCAACTGCTTACCGACACGCAACACGGAATCGTGGTGAACGTCGAGGCGACGACCGATGCCATCGACTACCGGCAGATGAAGCCGGCACTGGAACGTTGCGCAACCACGCTGGGACGCAAGCCCAAACAGCTCGTGGCCGACGGCGACTACACCAATCACGCTTCGGTGCGGGCGGCCGCCGATCAGGGAGTGGACTTCTATGGGTCTTGGCAGGACAGTTGGCGGGCGGTGGAGCGGGATGCGCAGGGCCGGACCTCGGAGTTCCTGGCCAGCGCGTTTCCTTACGATGCCGCGCAGGACCGGTTTACCTGTCCGGCCGGACAAACGCTCACCCACCACGCGCTCATGAATCGTGACCACGGAGTTCGCACCCACGTCTACCGCGCACCGAAGAAGGCATGCCCTAACTGTCCGCTGCGCGATAAGTGCGCGCCTCAACATGCGCGGCCAGAGTGGCGGCGCTCGATCACGCGCCTCGAAGAACCATCGGCGACGATCGCGTTCAAACAGAAGATGGCCACGGAAGAAGCAAGAAAAATCTACGCACGACGCTCGCAGATCGCCGAGTTCCCGCACGCCTGGATCAAAGAGCGCTGCGGCCTGCGGCAGTTCCGCTGTCGAGGCCGCTTGAAAGTGGCCATGGAAGCGACTTGGGCTTGCCTAAGTTACAACCTGACGAGATGGTTCGGCCTAAAGCGGACAGTGCAGGTACAGCCAGCGTAGGAGCCTCAACGTGCCGAGCCAGCAAGCCTGGGGACGCCAGTGATGCCGGAAGCCCAAGCACTTCAAGGAACCGGTGTCCGCCTCCCCTCCGCCCCAAAGACAATTTTTTCACAGCTTCCTGACGGGACGTACCCCGCTCTTCGCTAACGGTGCGCCATCGGACATCTTTTTATTTCAACTGCCTAATCCGCTCTTGCAGGAAGTGTCGCTCTGGTTCTTGTTGGGTCAGCGCCAGCGCCTTCTCATATGAAGCACGAGCCTCGGCTGTCCTACCCAGCCTGCGGTACATATCTGCGCGGGCGGAATGCGCCAGGTAATAATTTGCCAATTCGCCATGTTGCAACACCGCGTCGATATGCGCCAGACCGGCCTCTGGACCATCGCACATGGCAATGGCCACGGCACGATTGAGCTGTACAACCGGCGAAGGCTGAATTCGCAGCAACTGCTCGTAAAGCGCAACAATCTGCCGCCAGTCGGTCCGAGCCACCGTTTCCGCCTCGGCATGAACGGCCGCAATCGCAGCCTGTAGTGTGTAAGCGCCGAAGCGGCGGGACTTCAGAGCTTTCTCCAGCAATGCCACGCCCTCGGCGATCTGCTCTTTGTTCCAGAGCGCGCGGTCTTGATTTTCCAGCAATATCAGCTCTCCCGCCGGAGAGGTTCTCGCGGCGCGGCGGGATTCCTGTAGCAACATCAGGGAAAGCAGCCCCATAACTTCGGGCTCTGGCCGGAGTTCAGTCAGCAACCGGCCCAGTCGAATCGCCTCGCCGGTTAGCTCGGCCCGCGTGACCTCCGCTCCCGCCGCAGCCGAATAACCCTCGTTAAAGACGAGATAGATGACGTGCAGCACCGCGCCCAGCCGCTCCGGCAATTCCTGGGCCGTCGGCACCTCGTAGGGAATCGGTGTCTCGCGAATCTTTGCCTTGGCGCGCACAATGCGCTGCGCCAGCGTACGCGGAGTGGTGAGGAAGGCCTTGGCGATCTCCTCGGTGGTCAGCCCGCAAACTTCACGCAGCGTGAGCGCCACCTGTCCTTCGGGCGGCAGAGCGGGATGGCAGCAGGTAAAGATGAGACGGAGACGGTCGTCCTCAAGGCTGTCCTCTTCATTCTTATTGGACGCTTCCGCCGAACTCGATTGCGCTTCGAGATAGCGCACGAGCTCGTCTTGAGACGCGTCAAATCTTGCTCGGCGGCGCAGGGTATCTATGGCTTTGAATCGGGCTGTCGAAATCAGCCAGGGGCGCGGGTTGCCGGGCACTCCACTCGCCGGCCACGTGCTCAGCGCAGCCGCAAAGGCTTCGTGCATCGCCTCCTCGGCAAGATCAAAATCACCGAGCAAGCGGATCAGAGTTGCCAGGATCCGTCCCGAATCGACGCGATAGAGGGAGTCAAGCAATTCGCGTATCGGTTCGGTGTCAGGCTCGGAGATGACACGCTCGGACATGAGGACGACCTTAGCAAACCAGCGACCCCGAATCAATTTGGCAAACGGCGGATCGGATCCATTTGAATCCTTCCCGGCGACCCTCGTATACTTGCAGCCCCGATGAAGGTCGTCGTCATTATTCCGGCTGCGGGCCTGGGCACGCGCATGGCCTCGGCTGCGGGCGTGAAGGGCAAGAAGCCTGCCGCTTCCAAGCAATTTACTGAACTCGCAGGAACACCGATCCTGATTCACACCCTGCGCAAGTTTGCCGCCAGCGCGGAAGTGGCGGAGATCTGCATCGCTCTGCGGGCGAATGAAATCGAGGGCTTTCGCGTCCGCGTTTGGAAAAAGAAACCAAGATTTCTGAAGAAGAAACTCCGGTTAGTGGAAGGAGGCGAGCACCGGCAACAGTCGGTGGCCCACGCCATGGCGGCGATTTCCGCGGCGGCGAATGATATTGTTCTGGTGCACGACGCGGTGCGGCCGTTCGTCACGACGGAGATTATTCATGATGTGATTGAAGCTGCGCGGAAATATGGCGCAGCCATTGCCGGAGTGCCGGCGATGGATACGATCAAGGAAGTGCAGCGCACAGCGGAAGGCGCGGTGATCACAGCGACCATTCCGCGGGAACGGATGGTGATGGCGCAGACGCCGCAAGGCTTCCGTTACGATGTGCTGAAGAAAGCGTTCGATGAAGCGACGCCGGATGGATTTATGGGAACGGATGAAGCTTCGCTGGTGGAACGCTCGGGGCATGAAGTGGCGGTGGTGATGGGATCGGCGAGAAATATAAAGATCACGACGCCGGCGGATTTGGAGCTGGCGGAGTTCTATTTGAGCCGCTGATTTACGCTGATGAACGCAGATACTTCGGCGAACGAGGGGTGCGCTTGAGAATCGGCTATGGGTGGGATTCGCATGAGTTCAAGGCGGGCATTCCGCTGAGGATTGGCGGGGTGACGCTGCCGCATACTCATGGTCTGGGCGGGCATTCGGATGGCGATGTTTTGCTGCATGCTCTGACCGATGCGCTGCTGGGGGCCGTGGCTGGGCCAGATATTGGGACGTTGTTTCCGCCGTCGGATGCGAAGTGGAAGGGCGCGGACTCGGCGGTGTTTCTGCGGGAGGCGCTGAAGCGGGTGCAGGCGGCAGGTTATGCCATCGAAAATGTCGATTCCACTCTGATTCTGGCGGCGCCGAAGATTGGGCCGCACGCGGCGGCTATTCGCGAGAGTGTGGCGAAGCTGCTTGAGATTCCGCCGGATTGCGTTGGGCTGAAGGCCAAGACCCCGGAAGGCATGGGCACTGATAATGCTGCTATTGCGCATGCCGTGGTGTTGTTGCGGAAAAAATCTTAACCACAGAGGACACAGAGGGATCACAGAGGTTCAGCAACGCTCCGCCAGTTCGATACAATCCCAGCAGTGTCGATTGCCTTCAAAATTGAAGCTAGCCAGCGGCGACGGCGCGCGCGGGCGGCTGATCACGCCTCATGGCGAAGTCGAAACGCCTGTGTTTATGCCGGTGGGGACGCTGGCCTCGGTCAAAGGCGTATCCCAGGACGTGCTCGAAGAACTCGGCGTTCAGATTCTTCTCGGCAACACCTACCACCTATATCTTCGGCCGGGAGTCGAGCAGAGTCCGGAAGCTGGGCGGACTGCATCGTTTTATGGCGTGGCCGCGGGCGATTCTTGACCGACTCCGGCGGATTTCAGGTCTTCAGCCTCAATGAACTGCGCAAAGTCACGGAAGAAGGCGTGACGTTTCGTTCGCATCTGGATGGGTCTTCGCATTTCTTTAGTCCTGAGAGCGCGATCGCAGCGCAGATTGGCTTGGGCGCGGACATCATTATGGCGTTTGACGAGTGCACGGAGTATCCGGCGGATGCGGAGCGAACGCGGCGGTCGATGGAGTTGACGCTGCGCTGGGCGGAGCGGAGCAAGAAGCATTTTGAGGAGCATAAGGAAGAGGTGCCTTGGAATCGAGGTTTCTAGTTGTCGGCAGTTTCCAGTTTCCAGCCAGACGAGTTCTGAAACCAGCAACTGAAACTGGAAGCTCGGAGCAGACGCAGGCGCTCTTCGGCATTGTTCAGGGTGGGATGGATTCGGCGCTTAGAAAAGAATCGGCTGAGCGCACGATTGAAATTGGGTTTCCCGGTTATGCGATTGGCGGATTGAGTGTGGGCGAACCGCGGACTTTGACTAGAGAAGTCGTCGAATCCACCACTCGCGCATTTGCCCGCGGACAAGCCGCGTTATCTGATGGGAGTGGGAACTCCGGAAGAAATCGTGGAATACGCGAGTCTCGGCGTCGACATGATGGATTGCGTGCTGCCGACGCGGGCGGCGCGGCATGGACTGCTGTTTACTTCGGAGGGAAAAATCTCAATCAAGCAGGCGCGCTACGCGGGAGATGAAGGTCCGCTCGACCCCAAATGCGGCTGCCGGGTGTGTTCCCGGTATTCGCGGGCTTATCTCCGGCATTTGTATGCCTCGAACGAGGTTTTGGCCCAGGTTTTGAACACCGTCCACAACCTTAGCTTCTACCTTGACACGATGCGCGCGGTGCGTCATTCTATTGCACTTGGGAGAGGGGCCCGCTTTCTCTGAGGTCTGGTCTCGGCCTAAACCTATAGACCGGCATCCCTTGTTCGTGTCCGAAGTTTAAGGAATCTCCGCCCAGGTACGCGAGAGCTCCAGCGGTAAATTGCAAAGCAAGAGCGCACGGTTGGCTAATTCCCAGTCCCCGGCAAGGGGATGGAACTCTGATCTTGATGAACGTACAGCACTTACTTGGCGTTACAGTTTGGCGGCGGGATCGGCGGGACTATTGGGATTCGCGCCGCTGATCTTTATTTTTGCGATCTTTTACTTCCTGCTGATCATGCCGCAGCAGCGCCGCCAGAAGAAATGGCAGCAGATGCTGAGCGAGTTGAAAACCGGGGATAAAGTGGTGACCAGCGGCGGGTTGCGGGGCACGATCATTGCGCTGCAGGGACGATTACATCCATTTGCGGGTTCCGCCGGATAATTTGAAGCTTGAAGTAAGCCGGGCTTCGGTTTCGTCGGTGACGACCGCCGACGATGCCGGAAAGTCAGGCGATAAATCGTAAGGCGGCGAGGGTCGAGACGCATCAAATCTATTAGTGAATTCATCATCATGAATAAGAATTTGGGCTGGAAACTCGGAGTTATCGTGGCCACTCTGGTGGTCTTTCTGTTTGGGATCTTCGGCGTACCGGACAGCTGGTCCGGCAAGGGCCTGCTGGCGGCGATCGGGAACCGCATTCACCTGGGGTTGGATCTCAAGGGCGGCACGCACCTGATTCTGCAAGTGCAGGTGAACGATGCGGTCAAGGTCGATTCGGACAACGCCATTGAGTTGCTGAAGACCGACCTGCGGGCGCACAAGATCAATTATGCCGAGATCACGAAACCCGATCCGGTCAACGAGCCGGAGAAGATCGTGATCAAAGGAGTGCCGCCGGAGTCGCGGTCCGATCTGCTTTCCATTGTGCAGGACCGGCTTCCCGAGTACAGCCTGACCTCGGGCGCGGACAATACCTGGACGGTCGCCATGAAGGCGCAATCGCTGGCCGAACTGAAGAAGCGGGCCGTGACTCAGGCCATCGAGACCATTCGCAACCGCATTGATCAGTTGGGCGTGAGCGAACCCATCATTGAAGAGCACGGGCTGGGGCAATATCAAATTCTGGTGCAATTGCCGGGAGTAGACGATCCGGCGCGGGTCAAGGACATCATGCAGTCGACCGCCATGCTGGAGATTCGCCAGTCCATGGGCGGCCCCTACGCCAGTGAACAGGCGGCGTTGCAGCAGAACAATGGGGTGTTGCCGCCGGATACGGTGCTGCTGCCAGGGCAAGTATGGCGCCGGAGTGCTGATAGCGGCCCGTCCTGGTACCTGATTTCGCGGGCTTCGGCGGTCACCGGGCGCGATTTGCGTTCGAGCGGAGCCGTCGCGGGATGAGAACGGGCAGCCCGTCGGTGGCGTTTCACTCTGACCAGGCGAGGGCGGACAGGCGGTTCTGGGCCTTCACCGGGCCCACGTCGGGAAATCTGGCGGTGGTGCTGGATAACAAGGTGCAGGAAGTGGCCAGTTATCAAGGAGCAGATTCACGATACGGGCGTGATCGAGGCACGCTTTAGCGAGCAGGAAGCCAAGGACTTGGCCATGATTCTGCGACTCGGGCGCCCTGCCGGCCGGAATCAAGTATCTGGAAGAGCGCACGGTGGGGCCGTCGCTGGGCACGGATTCGATCCGCGCCGGAGTGACGGCGGCGGTGATCGGCATGCTGGCGGTGCTGATCTTTATGCTGGTTTATTATCACGCGGCCGGCATCAATGCGGACGTCGCGCTGATTCTGAACTTGATCATTCTGCTCGGGTTCCTGGGCTTTAGCGGGGCAACGCTGACGCTGCCGGGGATCGCCGGCGTCATTCTGACGGTCGGTATGGGCGTGGACTCCAATGTGCTGATTTTTGAGCGCATCCGCGAAGAGCTGAGGAGCGGCAAAACGCCGCCCTCGGCGGTGGAGCAGGGATTCAGCCATGCCTGGATCACCATTGTGGATACGCACGTGACCACGATCGTTTCGGCCATCATTTTGTTTATTTTTGGCACCGGCCCGGTGCGTGGTTTTGCGGTGACGCTGAGCTTCGGTTTGTTTGCCAACCTGTTCACCGCGGTGTTTGTTTCGCGTGTGATTTTTGACTGGGTGCTGAGCCGCAAAGAGCGGGGCGAGGCATTGAGCATCGGATAGTTGAGCGATCTCGGCCGTGAGGGATCGAGCTCAAGAAACGGGGTTCTGCAGGTGGAATTTTTTCGCAATGCAGACATCGATTTTCTCGGGAAGAAGTGGTACTTCCTCTCCTTTTCGCTGATCTTTCAGCGTGGCGGGATTGTTCTCCATGCTGTTCTGGCATGGCATTCCGTATGGAGTGGACTTTCGCGGAGGCACGCTGGTGTATGTGAAGTTTGCCCAGACGCCGAACGACAATGCCATTCGCGCCGCCATGGACCATGCCGGCTTGCGCAACGTGCGCATTCAGCGCTTCGGACAGCTCAGCAATAACGAAGTGCTGATCGGCGTTTCCCAAGAAGAGACCAATGAGCAGGCGCTGGACCGCAGCAAGACTCTGATTATCAATGCGCTGGAAACCAATGCCCCTGCGGGAAAGCAGGATCTGAACAACGCCAGCGTGCTGGCAATCAAGACTATCTGCTGGAGAAAGATCCGTTGCGGGCAGGTACGGACGCAGATCAGACGCTATGGGGCACAGGCCCAGGCCATTGCAGATTACCGCGACAAGACCAAAGGCGGCGTGCTGACCTCGCTTGACGAACTGAAAGCCGCGGCCGACCCGGCGGTCGTGGCTTCCCTGCAAGATGGCTTCTATCTTTCTGATTTCGCGGTGCGCAACGTGGAAATCGTCGGACCGCAGGTGGGCGACAACTGCGCCGGCAGGCCATGCTGGCTACGGTCTATTCTCTGGCCGGGATGCTGATCTATCTGGCGGTTCGCTTTGAATGGATCTATGGCGTGGCCGCGGTGGTGACGGTTTTCCACGACACACTGATCACGGTGGGCGCGTTCTCGCTGCATGGATAAAGAAATCTCATTGACCGTGATTGCCGCCATTCTGACCCTGATCGGTTACTCGAACAACGACACCATCGTGGTATTCGACCGCATCCGCGAAAACCTGAAGCTGATGCGGCGCGAGAAGCTTTCCGACATTGTGAACCGCAGCATCAACCAGACGCTTGAGCCGGACCATCCTGACGGCGGGGCTGACTTTCCTCACCGTGTCTGGCATTGTTTCTGTTCGGAGGCGAAGTGTTGCACGGGTTCTCGTTTGCGCTGGTGATCGGCATCCTGATCGGCACCTATTCCTCGATTGCCATTGCCGCACCGATCCTGGTGGCTTACCAGGACTGGCGGAGTAATCGGGGAAAATCGCCGATGGAAGCGGCCTCCCGCAAGGAAAGCAGCCGGGGGGAGAAAATGAAAGCCAAGGTTTGAGGCGGGCAAGCGCAAGCACAAGTTTGTGATTGACGGGCATTTGAGGTAGTATTCTGCGGCCTTCAATTCAGGTTTGTAAAGTGGGTCTGGGAGCAAAGAGGAGGCAGTCGGTGTCTAAAGAAGGTAGTCAGGGGCAGGAGGGACATTTATGTTTGAAGACAGCCTCATCGAATCGGGCGGAAGCTGAGAACCAAGCGGGGACTGACCACCACGGTTTCGTTTGTTTTTCAGATGGTGCTGGTGGGCATTCTGGTGTTGATTCCGCTGCTGTTTACCGAGGCCCTTCCCAAGACCCAGTTGATGACTTTCCTGGTCGCTCCGCCCCCGCCACCACCCCCGCCTCCGCCGCCAGCCGCGGCCATCAAGATCGTGAAGCAGGTTCAGACCGACATCGTAAACGGACAATTGCGGACCCCGACCAAGATTCCAGAGAAAGTACAGATGATTAAGGAAGATGAAGCGCCTCCGCCGGTCATGTCGGCGAGCGGGGTAGTGGGCGGCGTGCCGGGTGGCGTACCGGGCGGGCAGATGGGCGGCGTCATCGGGGGCATTATCAGTTCGACCCCGGTGGCTGTGCCCAAGGCGGTGACCCCGCAGCGCATTCGCGTCTCCCAAGGTGTGACCCAGGGAATGATTATTCGCCGGGTGCAGCCGGTGTATCCACCCCTGGCGCGGCAAGCGCGCATCCAAGGACCAGTGGTGCTGCAAGCTGAGATCGGCAAGGATGGGTCGATCCAGAACCTGCGGCTGATCAGCGGGCATCCGATGCTGGCGCCGGCGGCGATTGAGGCCATTAAACAGTGGAAGTACAAGCCTTACATTTTGAATGGTGAGCCGGTGGAAGTGGAAACCACGATTACGTTTAATTTCACGCTGTCGGGAGGGTAATCCGGCAGCCAGGGTCAGACCAAGTTCCAGGAGGAAAAGCAACTCATGTTCGTAGCCAACTTAGCAACCCATACTCTGAGCAACATGTCCACCATGGCGAACCTGGCTTTTCCAGGACCAGCCCGTGGCTTGGGACCCGATCTCGCTATGGAAACAGATGGGATTCATCGCGAGAACCGTGGTCGTGATCCTATTCGTCATGTCCGGTTGGTCGATCGGCGTGATGATTGACCGCTGGATGGCATTCAGCGCGGCCCGCAAACAATCGCGGGCGTTTGCTCCGGCAGTGGCCGGGGCGCTACGCGATGGCAAGATCGATGAGGCCATCAAAGTGGCGGAGCGCAACAAGAAAAGCCATCTGGCCAAAGTGGTGACGGCAGGCCTGATGGAGTTCCGCGCCCACCAAGACAGTGCGGATATCCCGGGTGAGACCATCGAGGCCTCCAAGCGCGCCTTGGAGCGCACCGAAGCCATCGTCCACGCCGAGTTGAAGCGCGGATTGGGCGGACTGGCCACCATCGGCTCAACGGCTCCGTTCGTGGGGCTGTTCGGCACGGTGATGGGCATTCTGAATGCCTTTAAGGGCATCTCGGAACAGAAGGCCACCGGTCTGGGCGCGGTCGCGGGCGGTATCGCGGAAGCGCTGGTGACGACGGCGGTCGGTCTGTTTGTGGCGATCCCTGCCGTCATGATGTTCAACTACCTGACGGGCCGCGTGGAAGCGTTCGACGTGGAGATGGACAACTCCTCGAGCGAACTGATTGATTACTTCCTGAAGCGGCGGGGTATGCGCCGGTCGTAGCGGCGGCTAGCGGGCAGTTCCGGACTTGAGTTGCAGCTGTGGCGCTGGAGGACGCCTCCAGCGCCGGGCTTCTCCAAAGCGGACGCGCCACGACGACGAGCGAAATTGAGCGTGGGTGCAGGGGAATCAGTCTTATGTCAATGAGCAAGCGGAACGAAGGCGCCAAGGTCAACTCCGACATCAACGTCACTCCCATGGTGGACGTGATGCTGGTGCTGCTGATCATCTTCATGGTGATCACGCCCATGTTGCAGAAGGGCGTCAGCGTGGACTTGGCGAAAGTAAATAATCCGGAGCAGATGCCGGACGCAGACAAGGAAGACGCGCTGATTGTGGCGATCATGAGGGATGGAAAGGTTTTCTTCGGCAACGATCAGACTGCCCCCGACCAGCTCACGGAAAAAGTGAAGGACCGTCTGGCGAACCGGCTGGATAAGCGCGTGTTTATCCGAGCCGATGCGCGGGCCAGGTTCGGGTCGGTGGTGGAAGTCGTGGATAACGTTCGCGCCGCTGGGGTCGACGAGTTGGGTTTGCTGACAGACCAGAAGAAGCAGACAGGGAATCAGCCACCGCCGCCACCGCCGGCGGGCGGGCAATAGGAGATTTTATGGGAATGGGAGTTAGCGCTGGCGGGGGCCAAAGCGCAAATATCAACGTAACGCCCCTCATCGATGTGCTGCTGGTGCTGTTGATCATCTTCATGGTGATCACGCCTCTGACACCAAAAGGGCTGGAAGCGCTGGTGCCGCAACCGCCGCCGCCGAACGCGCCCAAGAACAACACGCCCGACCGTACCATCGTGGTGCAATTGATTGATCGTGGCGCAGGGCAGGAGCCGGGGCTGAAGATCAACAATGAAGATACGACCTGGGACGGCTTGCAGGCGCGCCTGACCGATATCTTTAAGACCCGCGCGGAAAAGGTGATGTTCGTCAAAGGAGATGACAATGTGCCCTTTGCCGACGTGGCCAATGTGATTGACATCGCCCATGCTTCGGGCGTCGACAAGGTGGGGCTGATCACCGCCAAGATTGAAGCCGGAGGATAGCGTCAAGACCGGAGCAGTTTGTTCCTAGAGATGGCCGATGCGCTGGTGACGGGCTTTTGAGCGCAGAGTAGCGCCGGCAACTATCGGTTTGGGGCATCCTCATGTGGTATCGCGCGGGCTGTCGGTCGCGAATCGGGGCTTCAAGCATTTCTTCAGGCAAGGGAGACTTATAACGCAATGAAAAACTGCATACGAGTGCTCGCGCTCGCGGCGGTTGGCCTGGGTCTTGTTCTCTGGCATCGGTTGCGACAAACTGAAAGCCCGCGACCAGTTGAACAAGGGTGTGAACTCTTACAAGAACGCCCGCTACGAAGAGGCGATTGACCATTTCCAGCAAGCGGTCAACCTGGATCCCAAGCTGCTGAATGCGCGTCTCTACCTGGCGACGGCGCTGGCCAATCAATACATCCCGGGCGTGGATACCGACGATAACAACCGCATCGGCCAGCAAGCGGTGGATGAGTTCAAGAAGGTGCTGGAGACGAATCCTGGCCACGACCAGAAGATCACCAGCCTTAAAGGTATTGCTTCGCTTTACTTCAACATGAAGAAGCTTGATCTGGCGAAGGAATACAACCACAAGGTCGACAGAGCTCGATCCCAACGATCCGGAAGCGTATTACTCGATCGGTGTGATTGACTGGACACAGACCTACGCGCCACGTATGGAAGAACGCGCCAAGCTCGGGCTTAAGCCGGAAGAACCGCTAAAAGACAAGAAGGTTTGCGCGGATCTCAAAGAAAAGAACTGGGCGAACGTGATGGATGGGATTGACGAACTGGATAAAGCCTTGCAGTTGCGTCCCGACTACGATGACGCCATGGCGTACATGAACCTGATGTACCGCGAAAAAGCAGACGTGGAATGCGACGATCCAGCGGCCCGGGCCGCCGACCTGAAGTCGGCTGATGAATGGGTAGACAAGACCATGGCCACCAAGAAAGCGAAGGCCGAAAAGCAGCCGGGAGCACAGGGCATCACCATGGACCAGCCAAAGTAGACTGTTCCAGGTAGGATGATGACCCCTTCCAACGCGGGAGGGGTTTTGTTTTTGGGCGGTCGCTTCTTTGCGACCAAGAGTTGTATACTCTTAATAGTCACGGCACGACCACCGCATCCATGTTCAAGAAAATTCTGATCGCCAATCGCGGGGAAATTGCGGTGCGAGTGATTCGCGCCTGCCGCGAGATGGGTATCGCGTCGGTTGCAGTATTTTCTGACGCTGATCGCGCTTCCTGCACGTGCTGAAGGCGGATGAGGCCTATCCATTGGGCCGGCGGCGGCGGCGGAATCCTATTTGAACTTCCACAAGATTTTGGAAGTTGCGAAGCGAGAGTGGCGCGGACGCCATCCATCCCGGCTACGGCTTTCTTTCGGAGAATGCGGAGTTTGCCCAGGCCTGCGCGGATGCGGGCGTGAAGTTCATTGGGCCCACAGCGGCGGCGATGGAACTGATGGGATCGAAAACGCGAGCCCGCCAAGCCATGGAGAAAGCGGGCATTCCGTTCGTGCCGGGAACTTCGCGCGGGCTGGATTCGGCGGAGCAGGCCGGCAAGTGGCAGAGAAGATCGGCTATCCGGTCATGCTGAAGGCTGCGGCCGGCGGCGGCGGAAAGGGCATGCGGCTGGTGCACCAGCCGGAGGAGCTGCAGGCTGCGCTGGAATCCGCCAAAAGCGAGGCCCAGCGGGCGTTTGGCGACGGCGAGGTGTACATCGAGAAAGCCATTGTGAACCCGCGCCACATCGAGATGCAGATACTTGCCGATGAGCACGGGAACACGGTCTATCTCGGAGAACGCGAATGCTCGATCCAGCGGCGGCATCAGAAGGTGATGGAGGAGTCTCCTTCCGTCATTGTGGACGCAGATATGCGGCGGCGCATGGGTGAAGTGGCGGTGCGAGTGGCGAAGCCGCAGGTTATACCAACGCCGGCACGGTCGAGTTTCTGGTGGATCAAGACAAGAATTTCTATTTTCTGGAGATGAACACGCGGCTGCAGGTGGAGCATCCGGTGACGGAGTTGGTTACGGGCTTGGACCTGGTGCATCTTGCAGATTCGCATTGCGGCGGGGGAGAATCTGCCTTTCCGGCAACAGGACATTCGTCTGCGCGGCCACGCCATCGAGTGCCGGATCTATGCCGAAGATCCAGACAACAATTATTTTCCCAGCCCAGGGAAGATCACGCTGCTGCTGGCGCCCTCGGGCCCGGGAATCCGCGAGGATAGCGGCATCTATGAAGGTTGGACGGTGCCGATCGAATACGATCCTCTGCTGGCCAAGCTGATCGGCTATGGGAGCGACCGCACACAGGCGATTGCGCGGCTTGTCGCGCGCACGCACGAATACTTTGTGGGAGGAATCAAGACCAATCTCTCGCTCTTTCAGCGAATTCTGGCGACCCGGAGTTTGCGGCGGGAAGCTGGACACCGGATATCTGGACCGGCTGCTGAAGTCGAGTGTTCCCGCGGCCGAGCGGGAGCGACGCCGGCATCGCGGCCATTGCGGCGGGAGTGTTTGCGATGCTGGATTCCCGGCCGCGGATAGTATTCAAGCCAGGTTCCGCTGTCTCTGGATGGAAGCAGATGGCAAGAGCTGAAGGGTTGCGGGGCGTAGATTAGGCGGACGCGAAGCACGAACACCCGCCCAAGCAAAGCTTGGACGGGGGACCCTCGATCGGAATTTGCTGTCGGGTTGGCGGACAAGAAGGTCCACTCCACACTAAACTGTTACCGTGGATGCGATTGTTCAAATCGACGGCAAGAGTTACCGTCTGGAACTGGAGCGAACCGACGCGGGCTGGCGATGCCGGCTCGACGGCCGCGAGATCCCGGTCGATGCCGTGTTGGCGCGGCGGGATGTGCTTTCAGTCCTGATCGAGGGGAAGGCCTACGAGATCAAACGCGAACGTACCGCGACCGACTTGCACTTGTGGGTGGGCGGAGTCCGTTATGCGGCCGAGTTACGCGATCCGCGTTCGCTGCGCAGCCGCAAGGGCGGCGCCGGCGACGAGACTGGCCCAAGGAAGCTGATCGCACCCATGCCGGGCAAAGTGATCCGCGTGCTGCTTCCGGAGAAGGCCAGGTCGAGGCCGGGCAAGGCATCATGGTGATGGAAGCCATGAAAATGCAGAACGAGATCAAGTCGCCGCGGAAAGGCACGATTCAGAAGATTCTGGCCACTGAGGGCGCCAACGTGAATGCCGGCGAGGTGCTGGCGATTGTGGAGTAAGACAGCTACTGCACGCCGTTGCCTTGCAGAATCCTTTCTGGCGTAGTAATTCTCCACCTTGGCCTGGTCGCGCAGCACTTCGTAGTACGCCGCTTTGAGAAGCTGTTCGCGGCGGTCGCGAAGCTGGGAACGAACAGCTTCCTGCACTCGGGGGTCCGCCAGTTCGCGCTGTCCAGCGGGCTCCTTGGCAATCAGCTTCACGATGCGGAAACCGACCAGCTGCTTGGCCATGGGGTTCATGACTGTGATCACCGGGCTGTACTGGCCCGGCTTGAGTTTCATGACCGTGTCACGAGTGGCGGGGTCGGTGCTCTTCAGCGACGACTCGGGAGCAAAGCCCAGATCGCCGCCATTGCTGGAGGTTTCGGGGTCTTCGGAGTACTTCATGGCCAGGGTGGCAAAGTCGTCGCCGCTGTCGAGCCGGTTCAGAATCATCTGAATCTTCTTGCGGGCATCGGCCTCGTTCTGCGCCTTGTCGTTCTTCAGGTTGTGCACCTGAGGATTGGGGGCGACGGTCACAAAAATGTGCGCCAGGTGGTATTGCGGCTCAATCAGATTAAATTCCGCTTTGTGGGCGTTGTAGTAGTCGGTGACATCCTGGTCGGAAATGTTGATCTTGGAAGTCACTTCTTTGTTGAGGACCTTGTCGACGGTGAGAGAGCGGCGGAGATCGCGCTTGAAATCGTCCAGGGTAATTTTCTTCTCCGCCAGACGGGCGTCGAATTCCTCCTTGGTGTAGGGGGACTTGACTTCGTTGAGTTTGCGGTCCACTTCTTCGTCGGTGGCCAGCAGGCCGAGCTTCTCGGCGCGGCGCATGAGGATCTCGTTGTCGATCAGCTCGCGCAGGATGCTGAGACGCAAGCTGGTGGCTTGCTCGCCGACGGGCTGCTGCTGCGATCCCGCAGTCTGGTTCTGGTAGTACTTTTCCACGTCGGCGCGATAGATTTTGCGGCCATCGACGGAAGCGGCGACGTCATTCGCCCACCTGCCTGCTTCCGCACCCGAGAGCGGAGCGCGAGCAGCAAGGCGATTATCAACAGAGTCAGCCTGCTGACGAGATGGCAAGTTCATCTTCACTCGATTTTTCTCCACACTTTCTGCGCACTTTCACTGATTCTGCTGGCATATCCGCTGATCGCCGGCTACTTGCTGGAGGTTCCAGAGCTCGCCGGGAGCCGCCTGGGCGGAATGGACGGGCGGCGGAACTCCGGCTTGCTGCAGGGCCGCATCCAGCACGGTACGCAATTCCGAGGCCGAAACCACCCCATCGATTTCCTGCCCATTGACGAACATGGTGGGGGTCGCGTTTACGCCAAGACTGTCGCCTTCACGCATGGAAGCTTTGATGGCGTCGTCGTTCTGCGCCTTGATGCACGATTGCAGCTTGGTCTCATCCAAGTTGTGTTTCTGGGCTTGCAAGGTGGTTAAGCGGTCGAGGGCGGCGAATTGCAGCATCTCGTGTCGGCCCGGCTGCGCTGATCTCGCGCTGATTGGCGTGCAGGTAGTCGGCCAGGTCCCAGTAGGCGTCACTGCTTTGAGCAGCCAAACAGTTGGCATCGATGGCGGCGTGCATCGCCCAGGGATGGATTTCGGCCAAAGGATAATCCTTGTAGACGAATTCGACCCGATCCCCGTATTCCTTCAAAATTTCGGGGAACAGGGTCTGGTGCATGCGGGAGCAGAACGGACACTCGAAGTCGTCGTAATTGACCACGACTACCTTGGCATCTTTCTGGCCGCGAATCGGGCGATCTCCGATGCTGATTTTCTTGACGTTCTCAGCATAGGGATCCTTGGTGAGATCAAGCTTGGTCATCCGCAACAGAGTCTTGCCGTCCTTGGAGAGCAGGAACTCGTAGTCGGCCTTCTTTTCGGGGCTATCCAGGTGAACCGTGAGGGCGTCGTAGCCGGAAAATTGGCTGGTGTGAAGCGCTCCCACGGTGATATTCACTGAAGTCGGCACGGAATAATAGCTGCGCACCTGACGTTCGATGCGCATGACCTGATCTGGAGGCACCGATTGCGCGGAACAACCCAGACAAACCAGGATGAGGACCAAAATCGATCGCCGGAAAAACATCAATAGAAACCGCCTGTACATTGGATGCAAAGATTATCTCACAGGGAGAGACTGGGCGCGGCAGGCACGAGTCAGGGGCGCGGTCTTCGGAGGACGTTTGCCGGGATGAGAGCAAAATCAAGGTTTGCGCGCAAGTTGGCTGGCAGGAAGCAGCGAGTTCATCGAACCGGAGCGGAAACCTTCAAGGTCGAGAGTGACGAACTTGAAACCCAGGGATTTGAAGATACGGGTGAATTCAGCGGCCATTTCGGTGGCCAGAGCGCGGGGCATCTCGCCTGCGGCAATCTCAATACGCACAATGTCTCCGTGATGACGGACACGGAACTGGCGGAATCCGAGCGCACGTAGGGCATCTTCGCCCTGCTCGACGACGCCGAGCACCGCGGGGGTGACGGGACGACCATACTCGATCCGGGATGACAAGCAGGCAGAGGCCGGCTTATCCCAAATACGCAGGCCGGCGTGACGCGCGAGGTCACGAATCTCCTGCTTGGTCAGGCCGGCTTCGAGCAGCGGCGCGGCCACGTGATGCTGCCGCGCAGCCATCTGGCCGGGGCGGAAATCTCCCTGATCGTCTTGATTGACGCCGTAGGCGATGGAGTTGAATCCGCGCTGCCGGCAAAGAACCTGCATCACGCTGAACAGCTCGTCTTTGCAGTGGAAGCAACGCGCAGCATCATTACGGACGTATTCGGGACGATCGAACTCGGCGGTGGCGATGATTTCAAGCGGAATTTCCTGTTCACGGGCGAACGCAATGGCGTCGGCGAGCTGGGCGCGGGCCAAGCTGGGGGAGTCGGCGATGGCAGCCAGCATCTGGTCGCCGAGGACCTGGTGGAATGACCAAGCAAGGAAAGCGGAATCGACGCCGCCGGAGTAGGCGACTAGGGTGGGACCGAGGGCGCGGAGCAGATTGTCCAGAGTAGCGCGCTTGGCGGTCGAATCGGGAGACAGAGGCACAGGGGTATCTTAATACGAGGTTAGCGTCTTCGGGCCGCATCATTATGATTCCACTGACTGATTAATATGACTATTATGGTCATGTCTGTTATAATCAAAGGGTGCGCACTGTAAATATCAGCGAACTTAAAGCTCGTCTTAGCGCCCATCTGCAATTAGTAAAGGATGGCGAAGAGGTCGTAGTCTGCGACCGTAACCAGCCCGTCGCCCGCATTATTCCCTGCCATTTGGAGGATCACTCCGAGCAGGAACGGCGATTGGTGGCTCGGGGGGTTCTCTCGCCTCCGTTGAAGACACAGCGGTCGCCTGTGGTTTGGCCGGAGCCACCGGGGAATGTTTCCGATGACGTAATGAGGGAAGTATGGCAGGAAGAGCGGGAAAATCGATAGCTAGCCGTTCGGCGTTTTGGGACACGAGCGCACTGGTTCCTCTATGTGTCCGTCAGGGGACCACCCCTCAGGCCATCTCTTTCTACAAGAGCTACGAGGTAGTGGTGTGGTGGGCCACGTCCGTCGAGATCGAGAGCGCTCTTGGGAGGCTGGTTCGCATGAAGCAGCTCGATCCCCTCGATAGGATCGTGGCCCGCAAATTGGCTGCCGTCCTCGCGGATACATGGTGGGTCGTCCAGCCGTCAGATGCTCTGCGGGCGCAAGCAACATTACTCGTGAATGGTCACGGTTTGCGGGCGGCGGACGCCCTGCAATTGGCGGCGGCTTTGGAATGGTGTGGGAATGCGCCTCAAGGTCGAGTCTTTGTGACCGCTGATCGGACGCTGTTGCAGGCTGCGGTGGCCAGCGGCTTCGAAGGCAAGCCGCTCTGAGCAGCAAGAGTGGCCTTTATGGGAACGGACTGGGACGAACGCGCCTCTCCGGGTTCAGAATAATCTTTCCGCCCGCCGCAAATTGCCCAGCGATCCCAGATTGGCCAGCGCGAAAGTGAAACGATATTGATTCTCGTTGCGGACCGAGCCCAAGGCAAAACGGCGAAATTCAAGATTAAATCCGCAACAGTCCCAGTTGTAGGTGGTTTGCACAGCCGCGTACTGCACGAACTCCAAATCGGCGTCGAAGCCGAGATTGGTGGCGGCGCTGAATCCCCTGTTTGCCGGTGTGGCCGTAGCCTAGCAAGAGCCGGAACTGGTTGAACTGTTGTGACGCAAGCGAGGTACCGGCGCTGGTGGTCGACTCGGTGGTGCCGGCAGTTTCGGGCGGCACTTGCAGGAAGGCATCGCCTCCGCCGAGCGTGAATGGCCCCAGGCGGTAGTTGACGCAGCACGGTGCTCGCGGTCATGTGGCTCAAGGTGAAATCGTAGTCCATGTCCCATTCGACGTCGGTATTGGCGCTGGTCTGAATGCGCAGGCGGGAGATGAGTGGCGACAGATGGCGCGCGGAGGTCAGGAAGGCAATGCCGGTCAGGTCAACAGTGCTAGTCAGGACATTGCTGCGGCCGGGAAATAGCGCTCCCCCGAAAGTGGGATCCAGAAAGTATTTTTGCGCCAGCTCCCAGGTGACAATTTCCCGCGCCTGAGTTCCGTCCTCGCAGGGCGTTTCGACGGGCTGTTGTTGTCGCTCCCACGGGACTTGGCCATGAGGGGCCGCGCCCCCGATGAAGAGAGCCGGCATGCCCGGCTGGCCGCAGATTTGGTTTCCCATTGAAGTTCGCTTGGCGTAGAGGCGTTGCACTAAGCCGTATTCAACTTCATTGGTGTCGCTCAGAATGTCGCGCTGATCGAAACGAAGAATATTGGGGAAGTTATTGACCCCGGTCACGTAGTCGTAGACGACGCGCGGCTCGATCACGTGCTTCCACTTGCGCCCCAGGAACTCGCGATCAAAGACCCGGCTCAGGGCGGGCGGACGCAATTCGAACGAAGCGTCCAAGGACTTCCGATTAATGGTGGCGGAAATCGCCAGTCTTTCTCCACTCGGGAAGGTTCCGAAGGTCCTGGGTGTAGGCGGTGTCGCGGACGGAAAGCTCGGGGCGAAAGGACCATCCGCCGAACTGCAACGGCAAGGACAGAGTCGGGCTGAGGTCGAAACGCCCCACCAAGGAGGCAGTGCTGAAGGAAGGCTCGCTGCGGGAAAGGCCTTCGAGCGCGGCGTCATAGGACCAGTAGAAAGGAGACCGTCCCAGCGGCTGATCGACGCTGGATAGCTCGACGCCGGGAGCGTGCAGGATGGTAATGACATCCCCGGGTGTCGAGCTCTCGAAATCCTGATAGCGGTGCACAGAAAAATTGTAGAAAAAGCCGCGAGTGGCGTTGGAAAGGAAAGCGTCGGATTTGACTTCAGAGTTAACGGCCTGGGTAAAAGTATCGCTGAAGGCGAGGCGAAAGACGAATGAACTGAGATAGTCGACATCGGCGACGGCGCGAAAGTTGTGAGCAAACTGGCCTTCTGCGGTGAGACGCACTTCCTCACCGCCTTGGTCTACATGGGGATCGCCAATAGCCGCGGTCGAGCACACTGAAATAGCTCAGATCGACAAAGGAGGTATCGCTGGGGCGAGCGCGGAACTCGCCCTGCGGCGCCCAGCCTCGCTTGGAGAAATACTCGGCGCCAATATGGGCATCCATGCTCCGATTGATCGCCCAGAACAGCGATTCACCGAAGATAGTGCCTTTGGTGGAGGAAACCCCGAGGTTGGGGATGAGAAACCCGGATTGCCGCGGCAGGGTCTGGGCTGGCAGCGTGGCAAATGGGAAATAGAGAATTGGGATGCCCTCGATGGCAAAGGTGCTGTGGTAGATTTTCGCGGTGCCGCCGACCTCAACCACCACCTCATGAGCATGAAAGTCCCACTTGGGACGAGGCAATTGGCAAGTGGTCACAACGCCGTCGTAGACCTTGAAGTGATCGGGGCCGTTTTTTTCGACGGACGCGCCGGTAAAGACGAATGGATTCGAGGAAGTGAGCAGAGCCGTCGCCCGCGGAGGCGTAGACCGATGCTGCCGCTGACGTCCTCGAACTTTCCGACCTCAGAACGCAGGTTGTAGGTCCCGCGGCTGGCCTGGATGTGCTCATCGTTCGGGCCGCCATCAAGAATGACGTGTCCCTCCGCCTTCGCATCTCCGGTCGCCGAGTTGTAGGTGACTTCATCGGCGTGCAGGATATAGGCGCCGTAATCAATCTCAGCGTTTCCGTGGAACAGGTAGAGCGTGCCTTGCTTTTCCTGCTGGAGGGCGGTGATAGTGACGTCCTCCTGGTGGAAGGGTGGGTGGTGTGTTGGGCAAGGCCTGAGCTGCGGCGACAGGGGAAAGCAACTGGCTGGTAACTAGGGGAACAGCGAGTATCAGGTGACAGAAGAACGTCGCCGTGATAAGAAATCGTGTGCGGGAACTCATCGGAAGCGCACGAACTTCCCCAGTGCAGACTCCACTCGGGGGTAGGGTGACGTTAGCACGGGGACGGCCTCGACAGGCAAAGTTCGGAGAGCTTTCCCTCCCCGTCAAGTGCTGGGTTTGCGGCCATATGGCTGCTGCTCAAATTTCGCTCCTGCAATGAAATCCAGATTCCAACCCGATGCGGACTCCGCGCCAGGGCCGACCCCGAGCGCTGATTGATCCTGAAGCGTTCGATGTCAGCGAGCAACGATTTGCCGCCAGCCTGGAAGAAAAACCTGCTCAGCCCCGGACCTGATTTGTGCCCGAGGGGGCCGAAGCATTCACGGCCGGCGTTACCCGTAGACGGCCAGCCCGCGTGCGTGCAGCAACCGGGTGCCGAGACGGCGGCGGAAACGCACTCTGAGACCGGCGTCGACGACACACCGGACCCTGATTCGTGGCGGCGGGAAGTGGCAGCACGAGTCAACCACTATCGCGGTAAGCGTCCGCGGGCGCCGCGCTATCCCTCCTTGCAGTTGAAGTTCGAATCTGCCGAGTTGTCGACGTGCTCCGGCACCGCATCAGCCGGCCGACGGAGACTTGCACCCGCGGACAACTGGCAATTACTCATGGAAGTCGAACCGGCTTCAGACCCGATTGGCCGTTCAACTGCCGCAAGATAGCTCCAACCGCTGCGCCTCCCGACAGTGCCACCAAGATTCTGGCGTTTCCCCGTTCCCCATTCACGCCCACCAGTCGATTGTGGATGAGCTGGCGGAGCCGGTGTTCGATCGCCCGCGCATCCTGGAAGTGCCGGAAGTCTTGCCGCCTCCTCCAGCACTTGGCGGCATTTTGATTGAGTCGACGGAAGAGCCCGAAGACGAGCGCAGGCCGGGTTTTGAATTGCCATTGAATCCGCGCCGCTGTCGCGACGGATCCTGGCAGGGATGACCGATGGGTTGGGGGTGATGGCTGCATTCGCCGCTTTCGCCTATATATTTTTCCGGATCACAGCCACTTTGCCTCCGCCGCGGAGGGAGTGGGGCTAGGTGGCGGGGCTGCTGGTAGCGTTCTGGGCAGCGTATCAATATCTTCTGCTGGTACATGCCGGCAGCACACCGGGACTGAAATTAGCCAAACTGGAATTGAGCCGGTTCGACGGCAGCGCGGTTCCCCGCAGGCTTCGGCGATGGCGAGTGCTGGCGTCAGTGCTGTCCGGGCTGTCGCTGGCACTGGGATACGTCTGGTGCTTCATGGATGAGGACGAACTGTGCTGGCATGACCGCATCACCCACACCTATATGGCGCCCGAAGGCGGAGAAATCCGCTCCCGGCGCCCACAAGTAACAGATAAGCCCCATCCCAATGTGTTAGATTTCTAGGTTTGCGTTCGTTCCATCCCTGCGGGCATGTCATCTCCAACACAAAACGTCGGCGTCCGGCGGTCAAAGTCTTCGTCGCCACCACGGTGATGTTGACCTTTATCTCCTTCTGGCGGGCGTCAGCCATCGTGCTGGCCGATCTGGCTTCCTCGGCCTATTACGCCGGCGGAGACGCGGAGAAAGTTATCGGCAAGAGCGCACCCTGGTTCATCCTGGCGGTCATGCTGTTCAGCTATTGCGTGCGGGCGCTCTACATCGAATCCAGTAGCATGTTTGTGCGTGGGGGTGTGTACCGCGTGGTCAAAGAGGCCATGGGCGGTACTTTGGCCAAGATTTCGGTTTCAGCCCTGCTGTTTGATTACGTGCTAACCGGACCCATCAGCGCGGTTTCCGCGGGGCAATATCTGGCGGGCTTTATCGAGGACATCGCCCGCTACCTCGGCCACCCTCTGCAGGCTTTTCCCGACAATGGGTTCGCGGCCGCCTTCGCCTGCATTGTGGTCTGTTTCTTTCTGGTGGAAAAACATCCAAGGCATTCACGAGTCGAGCCAGAAGGCGCTGCAGATCATGATCATCACCACGGTGATGGTGGTGATTCTGATCGTGTGGTGTACCTTCACGATCCTGCGCTCCCCAATCCACCTGCCACCAAACCCCTTGCAAGCGGGAGTGGTACCGATCACCCGGGAATCGATGGGCTGGCTGCACGGAACCTGGATCAGCCACCTGACCTGGATCATTCTCTTCGTGGGATTCGGGCATTCGGTGCTCGCAATGAGCGGCGAGGAGACGCTGGCGCAGGTCAACCGGGAAATCGAGCACCCCAAGCTGAAGAACCTGGAAAAGACCGGGCTGGTGATTTTCATTTATAGCCTGCTGTTCACGTCACTGGTTTCTTTTTTCGCGGTGATGATGATCCCGGACAAGGTCAGGCCGGATTATTTTGCCAATCTGATCGGCGGAATCGCGATGTATCTGGCCGGTCCGATTGTGCTGAAGCTCTTGTTTCACGGATTCGTGGTGGTGGTGGGAGTTTTGATTCTGGCCGGGGCGCAGAATACTTCGATTGTGGGCGCCAACGGCGTGTTGAATCGGGTGGCGGAAGACGGCGTTCTGACCGACTGGTTTCAGAAACCGCAACCGAAATATGGCACCAGCTACCGCATCATTAACTTGATTGTGGGCATGCAACTGCTGACCATCATTCTGAGCAAAGGCAACGTCTATGTGCTGGCAGGTTTGTACGCGTTCGGCGTGATCTGGAGCTTTGCGCTGAAGTCTTTGGCGGTGCTGGTATTGCGCTACACCGAGCCCGAGAACCGGCAATGGAAGGTGCCGGGGAACTTCCACCTATTCGGCAAGGAAGTACCGGCCGGACTGATGCGTGATCTCCGCCGTGCTGCTGACCACCGCCTGCGTGAATTTGTTTACCAAGCCGGAAGCCACGGTTGCGGGAGTCATATTCAGTGTGGTGTTTTTCGCCATCTTTGCCTATTCCGAACATCAGGTGATCAAAGCCCGCCATGGCAAACCGGAGAATCTTGATCAATTCCGGGTTTACGGAAATCAGGAACTGGGCAGCGGCGCACTGGGAGTTCGTCCGGGGAACATTTTGGTGGCCGTCCGCGACCCCCGCAATCTCTACTACTTGCAAGACATTCTGCGGACCACCGACACGATGCGGCAAGATGTAGTGGTGATGACGGCGCGCCTGTACCATCGCGAACACACTTTCAGCGGGAGCGCGGTGGTGGAAGCAGCCCGAGTCTTCGATCATTACGAACAGGAATTATTCACTGCGGCCGTGGCCGTGGCGGAAAAAGAGGGCAAACCGGTTTCTCTTTTGGTGGTGCCGGCGACGGATGTCTTCGAGGCGACGGTCCTGACCGCGCAGCGCCTGGATTCGAGCCGCCTGATTTGCGGGCTTTCCAACAAGTTAAGCGCCGATGAGCAGGCCAAACTGACGGGCGATGCCTGGGAGCGGTTGCCCGAGCCGCGGCCGCGACTCACGGTAGAAGTTCACGAGCCGAACGGGAAGGTCCATGAATATCTGCTGGGGCCGCACGCTCCACGCATGCGTCCGCAAGACCTGGAACTGATGCACACGCTGTGGCGCGAGATCACAGCCGATCCCAAGTATGCCGGGGCGCATCATTACCACATCGTGGCTTTGGCGCTCGAAGAATTGAAGCGCGAACTCACCACCGCGCAGCGAGACGAACTGCTGGCGAAACTACAAGAGGAGATGAACCGCGACTTGCCGCAATGCTGAGAAGGACGAGGTTGGGCTTCGCAATTGGCCTCAGCGGCTAAAGCCGCTCTCCACAAGAACTATATCGGCAGGACTGAAGTCATGCCCTTCCCCGATTACTCGCCTGCCCGAAGCACTGATTCACATTCCTGCTGAAGCAGAGCAAGCAATTGGTCCATGTGCTCGGTACGGGTGCGAAAATTTACCGGGTTAATGCGAAACCAGCTCTTGCCTTTCAGTTCCGTGGTGGAAATCCAGAATCTCCCGCCCTGCTCGATCCTGCGCGCCACCTCGGCATGGAGCTCCTTGGATTGCGCTTCGTCCGGATCTGCGCCACGATGCCGAATGCAGATTGCCGACATGGGCGGATCGCTGGCTGGCTCGAACTGAGGGTGTTTTGCGAGCCTGCGAATGAAGATGTTTGGCCTGGCGCACATTGCCGTCGATCCATTCGCCGATCTGATTCGCCCCGTAGCGCTTGAAACTCATCCAGACTTTCAACCCGCGAAAACGGCGTGACTGCTCGAAGCTGTGTACGTAATATTGATATCGTTCGTTGGCGCGATCAAGTTCGTCGGTGAGGTAGGAAGGTTTCAGCCCGAAAGAGGCGGTTAATCGGCGATCGTCTTTGACCAGGATTGCCCCCGCATCGAGCGGCGCGTAGAACCACTTGTGGGGATCGATGGTGATCGAATCCGCGAGGTCCAGTCCCAGGTTCCGCATGGGCCACGCGTGCGAGAGCAGCATGCCGCCGCCATAGGCGGCGTCAACATGAAGCCACATTGCCTCGCGGTCAGCGATGGCGCGCAATTCGCGGACTGGATCCACTGCTCCGGTATTGGTGGTTCCGAAGATGCCCACAATGCACATGGGCCGGATACCATGCTTACGATCTTCCGCAATCGCGGATTCGAGCGCATCCAGTCTTACGCGAAAATCGGCGTCGGTGGGCAGGGCGCGCAATGCGGAGCGGCCGAGTCCGACCGCATCGACGGCTTTGTCCACAGAAACGTGGCGTTCTTCCGACGCGTAGACCGCCCCGCGCTGCTGAACCCCGTCATGTTGGGCTTGATCTCGCGAAGCCCAGTCGCGGGCAAGCTTCAGACCGATGAAATTCGCCATCATTCCGCCACTGGTCAGATTGCCACCAGCTTCGTCACCGTAGCCGGCCAAGTCGGTGAGCCAGTGGACTACCCTCCGCTCCATAGCCACGGCGGCCGGACCGATGGTATAAGCGCCAATGTTCTGGTTGAGCGCAGAACAGATGAAATCGCCGATGACGCCGATGGGATTGGGTGACGGCGTGATTAGACCCATGTAGCCGGGGTGGCCGACGTTGGTGCAGTACGGAAGAAGCTTTTCTTCCAGTTCCTCTACGACCTGGTCTGCTGGATGGGAATCCTGCGGTAGGGGTTCAGAAAAAAGCTCGGCCAGGGTCCGGGGCTCGACGTCGGGGAACACTCGCCGCTGTTCAATGTGCTCCAAATATTCGGCCAGCAGATCGACGACGCGGTGACCAGTTTCGCGAAATTCGTTGGGGTTCATGGTGAGCAGGGTCTAGTCTTTCCCGGCCAGTATGTCTTCGAGAGCAGATCGCAGGTCCGGCCGCCGGAATTTGTAACCATTTGACACTAGCTTGGACGGTTCCACCCGTTGGCTGGCTAGCAAGAGTTCGTCGGCCATCTGACCGAATGCCAAGCGGGCGGCAAATGCCGGCATGGGGAAAATTGCGGGGCGGTGCAGCGCCGAAGCCAGGGTCTTGGTGAATTCCGCGTTGGGGACGGGGTTGGGCGAAACCATGTTGACCGGGCCACGGATCGATTCTGCCGTAAGAAGGTGTTGGATGGCGCCGACAACATCGCGCAGATCAATCCATGACATCCATTGGCGGCCGTTACCGACGTTTCCGCCAAGGCCCATGCGAAATGGAGGGAGCATTTTCGCCAGTGCGCCACCGCTGGCGCTCAAGACGATGCCGGTACGAATTTGCACGTGGCGAATTCCAGCGTTGGTCACGGATTGCGCGGCCGCTTCCCATTGGCGGCATAGTTCGGCGGCGAATCCTTCGCCCGATGGACTGTCCTCACTCAGAATTTCGTCGCCGCGATCGCCGTAGTAGCCGATGGCTGAGGCACAGATGAAGACGCGCGGGCGTTGCTGGGCCTTGGCCAGAGCTTCGGCCAGGTTTCGCGTGGGAGGTACGCGGCTGTCGATGATGCGACGTTTCTTGGCTTCGGTCCAGCGGGCCGCGATGGATTCTCCCGCGAGATGAATGACCGCGTCGAAGCCGGAGACGGACTCAGGAGCCAGCGGTTCGGTCGGATTCCATGAAAGTTGGTCGGGGGCAGTGGCCGTGCCGCGCGACTAGGCGCTTCACGTCAGCGCCGGTCAGCGCGCAACGCGGAAACCAGGGCGCTTCCGATCAGCCCGGACGACCCGCTGACGAGAACCTTGAGAGGCATCAGACCTAGACCCTCCGTGACTTTAAACTCTATCAGGTGGTCAGCCTGGGGCAGGTATCGAGTTCTCAAACGGTATAATCAACCGCAGGACGGCCGCTCTCTGCGCGCTCTTGGCCTCTTTCCGTGCGGCCCGAGTCCACCATGGCGACCTTACGCGAACAGATCGCGACCACCACGCTCACGGTGACCAAGTTCCGCGAGCTGATGCGGACCATGCGCGCCAATCGCCCCAATGATGATCTCGAACTGGTGAAAGAAAGCCTACGAATATTCTCAGAAACATCATGCCGGACAGAGCCGGGCGTCGGGTGAACCCTACCTGGTGCATCCGCTCGGAGTGGCCCTGGTGCTGGCGGAAATGAAGATGGATCCAGTGGCGATTGCGGCTGGTTTGCTCCACGATTCGGTGGAAGATACTTCGGTCACCATCGTTGATATCCGTAAAGAATTCGGCGAACAGGTAGCTCACATCGTCGAAGGGGTCACCAAGATCAGCCAGATTGATTTCGCCACTCGCGAGGAGCAGCAGGCGGAGAATCTCCGCAAGATGATGCTGGCCATGGTCGATGACATTCGCGTGGTGCTCATCAAGCTGGCCGACCGCCTGCACAACATGCGCACCCTCGAACATCTGGAGCCGGAGAGGCAACAGAAGATCGCCAAAGAGACATTGGAGATCTACGGGCCCATAGCGCACCGGCTGGGCATGGGCAAGATTCGCGGCGAGCTCGAAGACCTGGGATTCCGCTACCTGGATCCGATCACCTACGAACAAATGCACAAAGCTGTGGAAGCGCGCCGCAAGAAAGGCGAGCAATTTCTGGCGCGTGTGGAACAAGTGCTCCGCGAGAAACTGAAAGAGGCAGGGATCACGGCCGGGGTCGAGAGCCGCATCAAGCGGCTGTTCAGCATTCACAAGAAGCTGGTGCGGCAGAAGATCAATGTGGAACAAGTCTACGACCTGTACGCCATGCGGGTGATCACGCAATCGGTGCAGGATTGCTACGCGGTGCTGGGCATTGTGCACAATGTGTGGCGGCCGGTGCCGGGACGGATCAAGGACTTCATCGCCATGCCCCGGCCGAATTTTTATCAGTCCTTGCATACTTCGGTGATCACCGAAGACGGCACTCCGTTCGAACTCCAGATCCGCACGGAAGAGATGCACCGTATGGCAGAGGAGGGCATCGCGGCCCACTGGAAGTACAAAGACGGCCCGGTGTCGGCGCAGGATGAGCAGCGGCTGGCATGGCTGCGGCAGGTGGTGGAGTGGCAGCGGGATGTATCGGATCCGACGGAGTTTCTCTCCACGCTGAAGATCGATCTGTATCCCGAAGAGGTGTACACGTTTACTCCCAAAGGGAAGGTTGTGGTGCTACCGAGGGAATCGACGCCGATCGATTTCGCGTATTCCATTCACACCGAAGTTGGGCATAGCTGCGTAGGCTCGAAGGTGAACGGGCGCATGGTGCCGTTGCGGCATCGGCTTGCACAGCGGGGATATCGTTGAGATTCTCACTGCGCCCGGGCACAAGCCCAGCCGCGATTGGCTGGGGGTGGTCAAGTCATCGCGAGCGCGTAACAAAATCAAGCACTGGCTGAATATTCATCAGCGGGAGCGGGCGGTTGAGATTGGGCGCAAGCTGATTGAGAAAGAGGCGCGCAAGTATCGGGTGGCGCTGAAGGAAATCCGGGACGAAGAACTGCAAAAGATTGCCAATGAGTACGGACTCGGCCAGCCCGACGACCTGATGGCTGGCATTGGATATGGAAAATACTCGGCGCGGCAAGTGCTGGCGCGGCTGGCTCCGGCAGCCGGCGAGGCGGTGGAGCCCGGAGATGGCGAGAAATCCAGCGGACTGGCCAGCGTGGTGCGCAGAGTATTTGGAGGCGATAGCAACAACAATGCCATCCGAGTGAAAGGCCAGGGCGACCTGCTGGTGTATCGCGCGCGCTGCTGCAACCCGATTCGTGGGGAGACCATCGTCGGATATGTCACCCGCGGCAAGGGAGTTGCCGTTCATGCCCAGAGCTGCCCGAATGTGATGAATCTGATGTATGAGCCGGAGCGCCGCATCGATGTGGAATGGGCAGGGGATGAAACGGCGGCGGGTTCTTATCCGGTGAAAATCACGGTATTTTGCGATGACCGCTTCGGAATGTTGAAGCAGATCACGGCGGTCATCAGCGACACCAAAACCAATATCCGCAACGTGGAAGCTCGCACTTCGAACGGACAAGGCAATATCGATGTTATTCTCGACATCGTCGATCTCAAGCATCTGGAGAACATTATTACCGGCGTGAGAAAGATTCCCGGAGTGCACGATGTGCAGAGGTTGCAGAAGATCTAGGGTCGTTGGTCGTTGGCAACAACCCTGGTTGAGATCAGCGTGAATCCGTGTTGATTGGCGGCGATAAGATCTTGGAGGGTCCATGCGTGATGTGATTTCGACCAAAGATGCTCCGCAGGCGATTGGGCCGTATTCGCAGGCGATTCGGGCAAATGGGTTTGTGTTTGTGTCAGGGCAGGTGGCGATTGATCCAGCGACGCAGCAGGTGATCGGCGGAGACGCCGCGGCGCAGACGGAGCGGGTATTCAAGAACCTGAGCGCCATTCTGAAGGCGGCGGGGACGGGACTTGAAAAAGTCGTCCGCTCGACCGTGTTCCTGAAGAACATGGGAGATTTTGCGGCGATGAATGAAGTCTATGGGCGGTACATTTCTTTCAACTCCGCCGGCGCGTTCGACGGTGGAAGTGGCACGGTTGCCGAAAGATGTGTTGGTGGAAATTGACGTGATCGCGCTGGCGTAGATCGTTGGCAATTTCCCGGAATTTATTCAACCGCGGTCATTCATGAATTCAAAATCAGGAGACATATTGATGCTGAAGCTTACTTTGTCTCATGGCAATTCTTATGCTCGGACCGCCGCTGCGGTTTGGGCTCAGAGCAGTGCGAAGAAGCCGGACACCAGCGCACCCACCAAAGTCAAAGGAGAAGGCACCAAGCTGCCTGACGGCCTGCAGTATTGGGACATCAAGGTCGGCACGGGAGCCACCGCGCAGCCCCACCAGACGGTTAAAGTCCACTACACCGGATGGCTGGCCGATGGCAAAAAGTTCGACAGTTCAGTGGACCGCGGAGAGCCGATTTCTTTCAGCCTGGATCAGGTGATCAAGGGATGGGGCGAAGGCGTTCCGGGGATGAAGGTCGGCGGCAAGCGGCAACTGCGGATACCATCGGATCTCGCCTATGGGCCGAACGGACGACCCGCCATCATTCCGCCGAATGCGACGCTGATCTTCGATATTCAACTGCTGGGCGTGGAGTAAAAGCTTTCACCACAAAGGACACGAAGAACCACAAAGGAAACCCAACGATTTGCCGGAATCCCTTGGTGTACCTTCGTGTCCTTTGTGGTTTGATCGTTTTTAAGCCTTGACCACTTTGCCGCTGCGCAGGCAAGAGGTGCAGACGCGGATGCGCTTGGTGGCGCCCTTCACTTTGGCGTGTACGGGGCGCAGGTTGACGTTCCAGCGCCTGCGGGACACGTTGTGGGCGTGGCTGATGGTATTTCCAAACAGCGGCTTCTTGCCGCAAATATCACAAACTTGTGCCATGACTGCTCCGGGTAGGCATCAGAAATTCGAGTGCAAAGTATAGATTTTACCGGAGTTGAGGCCGTTTCGGCAAATGGCTTCAGGCGTGGTTTCTCCGTGCTCTGCGAGTGTTCTCGGCGCTCTCAGCGTTTTTAAGGTTTGAGTTTACCAAACCAAAATCTTAAATCGCGGAGGTCGCGGAGAACGGCCGCGGAGTTCGCGGAGACCATCGCCCGCCTCAATGCTCTAAAATCCAATCTCCCGCAAGGCCCAGGATGTCCGGGGTTTGCGGGTCCCACAGCGTGGTGTGAGGCACGTCAGGATAAACCTCGAAGCGCTTATCGGTCGACGCAGAGATTTTCTGGAAACTTTCGCAATCTCCGTGGCTGACCACGCGGTCATTTCCGCCTTTCATCATCAGGATCGGCACTCGAATACGCGGGGCGATGCTACGCCTCCATCCGAAGACCAGCCGCTGAATGTCGAGCAAATATCCGAAGTTGGCTTTTTTGTAGGCCAGCGGGTCGGCGCGGCGGGCGGCGATCCACTGCGGATCACGAGAGCTTTCATCTAGCCGTTTTCCTACTAGATCGATGACCGGCTTGCGGTGGCCGAGCAGGAAATAGGGCATGAGCACGGCGCTTTCCAGGTCGAAGAGTTGGCTTGCATCTAACCAGAAGGCCGGAGCGAGAAGGATCAGGCCGGCGATCTCGGGGTTGTCTTTGGCATAGTGCAGGGCATAGTTGCCCCCCATGCTGTCGCCCAGCAGAAAGATTTTGGCGTCGGGCTGCTCGCGCCGGACGAAGTTCACCATGGTGGCGACATCCTGCGCCACCGCCGTGGCCGTGCCGGTATATCCGCGTGGCCCGCAGGAAAGACCGTGGCCGCGGGCGTCGAGTCCGTAAACAGCGATGCCGCACGGATTCAGCGCGTCGGCGATGACTTTGTAAGGCCCGCTGTGGTAGCCGATGCCGTGCAGGACGATGACTATCCGCCCATTGAAAGATTCGGCCGGCCAGTAGCGATAGAAAAGACAAGTGCCGTCGGCGGAAGTGAGTGTGCCGTGCTGGTCGCCGATGGGATCGCCGAGGCGATAGGCTTCATCGGTGGAGCGAATCTGGGGCGGCATCTGTAGGATGTCGGTAGCAGTAGACATTAGGTAATTATGACTGAGGCGGGGGGCTTCTGTGTAGATACCATGCCGCGAGAGGTGACGACGGTTACAAGTTGGGTACGGCGGTCGTTTGTCATCTCGAGCGGAACGGGGGACACGCTAAGTCGAGAGACCTGTTTTTCCGTGCGATACTTGAGGTTATGCCCTCCGCTGACCCGAAATCGGTGAAAGTGAACCTGACCGCGGGCACCGGCATGGACATCGAGTGGAAAGATGGCCACCAGTCGCATTATGCGTTTCCTTTTTTGCGGGATGCCTGCCCTTGCGCGCTATGTGATGAAGAACGAGGCAAAGCGGGCCGGGAACCGGGAGAGTCTCCGAAGACCGCGCCGGGGGCACTGCCCATGTTCAAGGCTTTGGCCAGGCCGGAATCGGCTGATGGCGTGGGGAAGTATGCCATCAAGTTCCATTGGAACGATGGCCATGAGCTGGGGATTTACTCCTGGCAGTTCCTGCGGGATTGGTGTCCGTGCGGGGAGTGCAGGGCGGCGAGGGCGGTAAAGACCGGATGACTTTTCTCTCCCAACTCAACCCGCAGCAGCGTGAGGCGGTGGAAACTACCGATGGGCCAGTTCTCATTCTGGCGGGTGCGGGAAGCGGCAAGACGCGCGTCATCACCTACCGTATCGCGTACCTGATCGAGCATATGGGTGCGATGCCGGAGTCCATTCTGGCGATGACTTTCACCAATAAAGCTGCTTCGGAGATGGTGGAGCGTGTGGACAAGCTGGTGGGCGGGCTGTCGATTGCCAAGCCGGTCATTTCTACTTTTCATTCTTTTTGCGTGCGGTTGTTGCGGCGGGACATTGAGGCGCTGCGAATTCCCTCGTCAATTCCCGGCGCTCCGCCGCTTGGGCTGACCAAGAATTTTGTGATTTATGACGAGAGCGACCAGCAGCAACTGGTCAAGTCGGTGATGAAGCGGCTCGGGATTGACGATAAGCAGACCACGCCGCGCTCGGCGCTTGGGCATATTTCCTGGGCTAAGAATCACATGCTCGATCCGCAGGAGGCATATCTGCAATCGGCTGACCCCAAGACTGAGCGGGTGGCGCATATTTACGCCGAATACAAGAAGGAATTGTTCAAGGCCAACGCGCTGGACTTCGACGATCTACTGCTGGAGGCCGTGCGGCTGCTGAAAGCCGTGCCGACGGTGCGCGAGTACTACAACCGGCGATTTCAGTACATCTTGGTGGATGAATACCAGGACACGAACCGTCCGCAATACGAATTGATGCGGCTGCTGGCCGGGGACCGGCACAACGTGTGCGCGGTGGGCGATGAAGATCAGTCGATCTATTCCTGGCGGGGCGCGGACATTCGCAACATTCTGGAATTCGAAAACGATTTTCCTGAAGCCAAGATCATTCGCCTGGAAGAAAACTACCGTTCGACGCAAAACATTTTGCAGGCGGCGTCGGCGGTAGTGGCCAACAACATCCGGCGCAAGGGCAAGAATCTGTGGACTTCGCGCCAGGGCGGGACGAAGATCGGCTACTACGAAGCGCCGGATGGCGAGAATGAGGCGCTGTTCGCGGCCGATTATCTCGCCAAGTATCTGCGGGAAGCGGTGGAGCGCGGCGAAAACGGGCGGGCGGCGGTGCTGTATCGCACCAACTCGCAGTCGCGGCTGTTTGAAGAGGCCATGCGGCGCTATCAGTTGAAGTATCACGTGGTGGGCGGATTTTCGTTTTATGAGCGGGCCGAAATCAAGGACATGATTTCGTATTTGAAGGTCATCCATAACGTGGATGATTCGATTGCGTTGCTGCGAGTGATCAACACCCCGGTGCGCGGGATCGGCAGAACTACGATGGAGACGGTGGAGCAGATCGCGCTCGAGACTGGAGTTTCGTTGTGGGGCGCGATTGGGGAGGCGATCCGGCGGCAGCTTTTGCCGCAGCGGGCGCTGGCGGCTTTGAAGAGCTTCCGAAGTTTGATCGAAGACGGGCGGGCGATGCTGGCGGGGAGTTATGTGGAGAGGCTGGAGAAGACGGCAGCAGCTGCGGAGCTTCGCTCCGCGGGACAGCCGGGAGCGGCTGTCCCCACGCAAGCCGAGGAGATTGACACGGATTTCGACCCGGAGAACTTCAGCTTCGACTTTCAGCCAGATGCGGACCCCAGCGCCGGCGAGCCGGCGGTCGCGACAACCGGGGAACCCTTTCGCGCTGCGGGCGCTGCTGCCAATACCGCCGAAATTCTGAAATTCCTGATTGACCGCACCGGCTACATCAAGCAGCTTGAGGAAGAAGATACGCCGGAAGCCTATTCGCGCATTGAGAACCTGCGCGAACTGGTGAATGCTGCCATGGATTCGCGTGACCGCGGCGAGACGCTTGACCAGTTTCTCGATCATGCGGCGCTGGTCAGCGATGCCGATGCCTACGATGAACGCGCGCAGATCACGTTGATGACCCTGCATGCGGCCAAGGGACTGGAGTTTCCGCTGGTGTTTCTTTGTGGCCTGGAAGAAGGACTGTTTCCGCACTCGCGGACTTTCTTGCAGCCGGATGACATCGAGGAAGAGCGGCGTCTGTGCTACGTCGGCATGACGCGGGCGATGGACACGCTGATTCTGAGCCGGGCGGTTTATCGCCGGCGCTATGGAACGGATTTGCCGGAAGCCAGCGTGCCTTCGCGATTTCTGGAGGAGATTCCGCCGGAGTTGGTGGAGGAATTGGGAGGCATCGCGCAGGCGCGGCGGCCGGGCGGACAAGAGCGTCCGCCCCACACGCGCAGGGGCCGACTCACTATGCTTACGAAGACGAAGATCAGAGGGCGAGCGGGAACTGGGCTAGCGATGGCCGAACGCAAAGCGGCTCCGGCGGCGCTATTCCGGACGCAGCTACAATTCGATTGAGAACATCGCCGAGTTTTTCGCGTCGCGGGGCAAGAAGTTCAGCGTCGCCAAACTGCCGGTCGAAGAGCCGAAAGGCAGGCGGGGTTTCCGGCCAGGACAGAAGGTGCGGCATCCGAAATACGGGGAAGGCACGGTGTTATCAGCGAGAAGGGGAGGGTGAGGAAGCCAAAATTACGGTACAATTCCCCAGGTTCGGCTTGAAGAAGCTGGTGGAGAAGTACGCCCAGTTGGAGCGGGGCTGAGACAGGTTGAGTAATTTTGTAATTGGGTAATTGAGCAAGTTCGCGCGTGATTTTCAATTTCCCAATTACGACAATTACCAAATTACGAAATTCAGAAAAGGACTCATGGCAAATACATCAAAGTTGACCAAAGAAGAACGCAAGAAAGCCAAACGGGCCGCGCGCAAGAAGCACAAGGCGGAAAACCCACTGAAGCCGCGGGAGTACGCACGCGGCTCGAAGAAGCGCAAAGTGAAGAAGCTGGTGCGCGGTCAGGCGAAGCGGTAAGAGCAAGCGACGCGTAGCACTTGGCATGCAGCCAGTTACGGGCCATGCCAAGTGCAAGTGCGTCGACATAACGACGAGGGACTTTGGCGCAACCACCATCCAGCGACTCGAACCAGCGTGGTCATTCGCACCTCCGAGGTGCAGCTTTTCTGCTGCAAATCCATTGACAAGCTGATCTCGGACTCGGAAGAGCCGGATCGCCGCTTAAAGAAAACGTCTGGGGCCGGTTTCGCTCACGGCGCTGGGCATTGGCGCGGTGATCGGCTCCGGCATCTTCACCGTCATCGGGACGGCGATCGGCGGACAGAAGTTCGATACCTCTTCCATCCTGAATGCGCCGCTGCTGGATTTTCTGATCCGGCACCACGCCACCATGGGAAGGCCGGGGGCCGGCCCGGCGCTGGCGCTCTCGCTGGTGCTGGTGGCGATCGTCTGCGCGTTCACCGGCCTGTGCTACGCCGAGCTGGCGTCCATGATTCCGATCGCGGGCAGCGCCTACACCTATACCTACGCCACCATGGGCGAATTGGTGGCCTGGATTATTGGCTGGGATCTAATTCTGGAATACGCAGTCAGCAATATGGCGGTCAGCGTTGGCTTCGCCGCCCACATGGTGGGCATGTTTGACTGGTTCGGCTGGCACCCTGCGCTGCGTTGGATTTCTCCCGCCTACCTTCCCGGTGGACTCACCGACCTTAACGGAAACGTGCTGTACACGCCAGGACTGCACTTCGGCTTCAATATTCCGGCGTTTCTTATTGTGATGTTGCTGACGGTGGTGCTGGTCCGCGGCATTCGCGAATCCGCGGAAGCCAACAACGTGATGGTGATTCTGAAAATCGCCGCGATTCTGGCGTTCGTGATTGTGGGCGCACAGTATATTAAGCCGACTCTCTGGCATCCTTTTGCGCCGGAGGGGTGGTCGGGCATCCTGACCGGCGGTTCGATTATCTTTTTCACCTATATCGGATTCGATTCGGTTTCGACGGCAGCGGAGGAGTCGCGCAATCCGCAGCGCGATATGCCCATTGGAATTATTGCCACGCTGGTGGTGTGCACGATTCTGTATATCGGCGTGGCGGTTGTGCTTACCGGATTGGTGCCGTGGCAATCAGTGAGGGACGACGCGGCGCCGGTGGTGAACAGCATGAGGATGCTGGCCGCCAGGACTGGTTCGCACAGCCTGAACTGGATCGAGCTAGGCGTTTTATTCGGCGCCATGATGGGAATGATTTCGTCGCTGCTGGTATTCCAGCTCGGCCAAGCGCGGGTGTGGTTCTCGATGTCACGGGATGGCCTGCTGCCCAAGCTCTTCGGGCGAGTTCATCCCCGCTTTCGCACCCCGGCGACGGCAACCTGGATTGCGGGATTTCTGGTGGGAATACCGGCGGGATTTCTCGACATTGGCACGCTCTCTGATCTCTCCAACATTGGAACTCTGTTTGCCTTTGTGCTGGTATCGCTAGGCGTGATCATTCTGCGGTATCGCGACCCGGGCCGGCACCGTGGTTTCCGTGCCCCCGGCGGGATCACGGCGCCGGTGCTGAGCGTACTTTTTTGCGTGCTGCTGATGTCCGGATTGCCGATCTTGACATGGCTGCGCTTTTTCGCCTGGCTGGTGATTGGGCTGACTATTTATTGCATCTACAGCCGGCACCACAGTGAGTTTGCCAGGAAGAGCTAGCCGTGCTGCCCCTCGAATCTCCGCCGAGTCCTTTCATTTTTTCGCTTCCCAAAGCTGAGTTGCATTTGCATCTCGAGGGGACTATTGATCCTCCAACTTTGCTGGAATTGCGAAAACGGCACGGCAAAGAAAGTACTCTCGCGGAAGTGGCAGGCCTTTACGAATACCAGGATTTTGCCGGCTTTCTGATGGCATTCAAGGCGATCACTGAAGATTTGCAAACTGCGGCGGATTACGAGCTCATCACTTATCGCATGATGGAAAAGCTGAAAGCAGAGAATGTGTTGCATGCTGAAGTTTATGTGTCGGTGGGCGTGAACCTGTGGCGTAAGCAGGATTTTGCCGCGATATTTGAGGGCCTGGAGCGCGGCCGGGAGCGGGGTGAGCGCGATTTCGCGATTTCACTATTGTGGATTTTTGACGCGGTGCGTCAGTTCGGGCCGGAGAAGGCAAAGACGGTGGCGGAACTCGCCGTTCGCTATAAAGAGCGGGGAGTCGTGGGATTCGGAATCGGCGGGGACGAAGCCAAAGCAGGGCCAGAACTGTTTCGCGAAGTTTATTCCTATGCCGCCGACAATGGCTTGCGACTGACAGCCCACGCGGGAGAATCGGCGGGGCCGGAGTCAGTGTGGGGCGCGCTCAATCTTCGGGCGGAACGCATTGGCCACGGGCTTACCGCCTGGCATGACGCGGAACTTGTGGAAGAATTATCGAGGCGGCAGATTCCCCTGGAGATCTGCATAACCAGCAATCTGCGGACGGGGTTGTGTCCAACGATTGCCGAACATCCGGTGCGCCGCTATTTTGACCAGGGAATTATGGTGACGCTGAACAGCGACGATCCGGCGATGTTTGGGACAACGCTGGCGAGGGAGTATCAGCTGGCACAGGATGCGTTTGGCTTTACCGACGAGCATTTGCGGGAACTGGCGCGGAATTCGTTTGAGGCGTCGTTTTTGCCGGCGGAGAAGAAGTTGCAGTTTCTGAATCTGTTTGATTCGGTGGCGGCGCGGTCGTAGGCGGAAATCTGCGTTCCTCGATTTATTGCTTCAGTTCCGCCGTCCAGTTGGTGACCAGGATAATGGGCGCCGGCGGGTTGTTGCCGGCAGAGATGATGGCGAATTTCTTGCCATCGTGGCTCACGTCGTAGGGCGACCCGCCGAACGCCGGCACCATTTGAAAAAGCTTTTGCGGCTTGCCAAAAGTCAGGCCGTTCCCGTTCTTCGCGACATCCACCGACATGAACCAGTTGTCAGGACCGAAATAAAAAAGCTCCCGGCCGTCGCCACGCCAGGCTGGACTCGAGCCGCCGTCGGTCGAAACCTGCCATCTGCCCGTGGTTCCAGGGAAAGAGGTCACCATGATCTGCGGCTGTCCTGATTCATTTGAGGAGTAGGCAACCCACTTTCCGTCCGGCGAGAAACGCGGATTGCGATTCCCTTCCGCAGAACCAATGGAAGGAGCGGTGAACGGCTTGGATTTGGCGACTCGCACGTCCAGGAATTGCACTTTGTCGGAGCGGAATGAAACCCCCGTCACCAGGGCGAGAACTTTCTGGTCGGAAGACCAATCGCGGGGCCAGATGGGAACGATGCTATCGGCAGTGACTGCCTGCTCCGGCCCCGAACCGTCCGCATTTTTCATGTAAACGGAATACTTGCCGGGACCGTACTTGGCAAACGCAATGCGCCCTCCATCGGACGACCACACAGGGTCGGAATAGCTAGTAAGTTTGTCGCCGGAAGTGAGCGGAGTCTTGATCCCACGTGCCAGATCGTAGACCCACAAATTATGTCCGATACTGGCGCTGCTGCTGTTGGTAAAAAGGATCCGGTTTCCATCGGGAGAGAAGCGTGGGGTACCCAGGAGAACTTCTTCCGCAACGGTGTTCAGCTTATTTCCTTTGCGGTCGGTGACGATGAGAGACTGGAGCGGAGGACGGAAGGCATCGCCGCCGCCAGAGTAGGTCAAAACCCCAGCTTGCGATACGGAGAAGAAAGTGCGAAACAGGGTTGGGAGCCGCAGCACGTCCTGGGCGATTGGAATCAGGTCGCCTGAGAGTTGAAGGCGGCTGGGATCGAATTTCTGGGCCACCAAGACGTTGTCTGGACGAGTGTAGAGCAAATAGCCTGCGGCGAACTCAGCCGGAGACAACACCGTCAACAGTTCCTTGGAAGTCTTGCTGCTAAGCGAACCTACCTGGATGGATCCCTGGCCGGTATCGGCAATACTGCCGGTCAAAGATGAGTTGACCACGCTCAGGTAGAGAAAATGCTCGCCATCGGGCAGGAAGTAGGGCCAGCGATGCGAGTACAGACGGGTGCGGTCGAGCTCGGTGACGGGACGAGGCGTACCGCCGCTATCGGACACGGCGAACAGCGGCTGGTTGATGTCTGGAGTAAATACGATTACGCCGTTGCGGTTCCAGGTACCGCCACGCCCGGCAGGGGCATCGCAAATTTCCAGCAAGTTGTTCGACCCGAGGGTGAGAGTCTTAAGGTCGTTGCGTCCGAAAAATCCTATCTTTTGACCGTCCGGTGACCAGAAGGGAAACGAGCCATCCTCGGTTCCGGGAAGCTGCTGGGAAGTTTCCTCATCCAGATTGCGTAGCCAGAGCGCAGTTATACCTTTAAACTTTGCGGAGTAAACTAGGCGCGTTCCATCCGGCGAGATGGCAAAGCCACCGTCGGTCGGGCCAAATTCGCCGAACTGCTGTTCGCTGCGGGGATTGATTTCGGCTCGAATGGAGCGCGCCTCGGGCGGCTGCTTCAAGGTGTAGCCGATTGCGAACAGCACAGCCAGCGCGCCAGCCAGCGCGGCCAGCAGCCACGCGGCTCTTGCATTTCGCACGTTCTGGCCGGCGTCTTGGCGGAGGCCAGCCGTCGCCCCTTGCGAAGCCAGACCGAGCAGCTGGACTTTGACGTCGTGGGCGGATTGCCAGCGCCCATCGGGATCCTTGGCCAGACAGGTCTTCACGATTGCATCCAGCGCCGCAGGCGCAACGGGCTGCATGCTGCTGACGAGCGGCGGGTCGCGCTCGAGAATCGCGCCAATTACGCTGGCCGCAGTCTTGCCTTCAAACGCGTGCTGACCGGTGGCCATTTCGAACAGCACCACACCCAAGGCGAAGATGTCGCTGCGGGCGTCGGCTTCGCGCCCCTGCAAGACTTCCGGCGCAATGTATTGCCAGGTTCCGAGCACTGAGCCTTGCTGGGTAAGCGGCGCGGCTGGAGCACTCAGGTTGGCGATTGACATGGTCGGGGTTGACTGCGCCAGCGGAGCCGCCGCCGACAGATTCGACGGTTTCGCCAGGCCGAAGTCCATCAGCTTGGCGCCGGTTTTCGTCAGCATGATGTTGCCCGGCTTCAGGTCACGATGGACAATCCCCTGCCGGTGAGCCTTTTCAAGGGCTTCAGCGATCTCTGCGCCAATCTTCAACACTTGGTCGAGTGGCAGCGCGCCCTTCACCAGACGATCGGCCAAGGTCTGGCCTTCGAGATACTCCATGACCAGGAAATCAATGCCGTCCTGCGAGCCGACGTCATGGAGAGTGCAGATATTGGGATGTTGTAACGCCGAAATCGCCTTGGCTTCGCGGTCAAACCGCTGCCTCAGCTCAGAGTTCGCGGAAAGATGCGAGGGCAAAACTTTGATGGCAACAGTGCGGTCGAGGCGGGTGTCGCGGGCACGATAGACCTCACCCATGCCTCCGGCACCAAGGGGGGATTGAATTTCGTAGGGACCGAGTTTGGTGCCGGAGGCGAGAGCCATCGGTGGTCGCAATTATAGCCCGACTGCGTGAACCGTTCCTCAATCAGGTGGAACAGTGATGGCATCGTCAGTTCTCAGCAGCGGTGGTTTTACGGCGGCTGCGAGGCGGTAAATGGGATAGCTCAGCGCAATCAGGACTACAGCGATAAGTGCGTTCTTGCGATCGCCCAAAACCGAGACCGCGAGGAACGCGGCCGATGCGAGTAGAACTGCCAGATTCGTCCACGGGTAGCCCCAAAGCTTGAAGGGCCGAGGACGATTCGGCTCACGCACCCGCAACACGAACAGGGCGCAAAACCCTGACAAGTAAACGGCCACGAACAAAAAGGATGCAATGGCGATAAGGGTTTCAAAGCTGCCACTGAGCGCCAGCGCGATGGCCACGACCGCACCCAAGAAAAGAGCGACACTGGGAGTACCACCTGCATTCACCGTGGTTACCTGGTGCGGGAGTAGTCCGTCGCGACTGATGGCGAAAAGAATGCGTGGGGTGATGAGGATCAACGCGTTAATGGTGCTGATAGCTGCCACCATCGAGATAATCAGGATGAACTGCTTGCCACGGCCGCCGAAAACCGCCATAGCGGCATCTGCTGCCGGCATCTTGGAAGCGGCCAGTTGTGGAATGGGCAGAACGTGAAGCAAAGCCGCGTTTACCAGCAGGAAGACCGCGATGCAAGCTATGATTCCGGCAATGGATGAGCGCGGCAGGTTGCGCGCTGGGTCCTCATCCTCCTCAGTGAAGTAGATGGCGCCGTACCATCCATCGTAAGTGATAATGACGGCCTGCAAGGCGCCAACCAGCGCGAGCAGAAGTCCGGCGTGTACTGGTGCATTTCGCGGGACTTGAGGTGCTGTGGGCGCGCTCCCCGGAAAGATGGCAAAACATGCGATCACAAATCCCAGGAGCGCGAGCACTTTCACAAGGCTGGTGATCTCCTGAGTGCGGCTGCCGGAGCGCAAACCGATCCAGTTGAGCAGGGTCAGAATCAGCAGAGCGGCGACGGCGATCAGTTTGACGTTTCCCTGAAATGCAGGCTGGAACTCGACCACGAATTCGCCGAAGGCCACGGCCAGGTAGGCCACCGCGGTTGACTGCATGATCCAATCGCTACAGCCGACGAGGAATCCGCCATAGGGGCCGAAGGCGCGGCGAGAGTAGACGTACCATCCGCCAGCCTGCGGAAGCATGGTACCGAGTTCGGTAACGGCAAGTGTGCAGAAGAAGGCGTAAATGCCTCCGATGACCCAGACAGCCATCACCAGCACGGAACTGTGCAACCCGGCTGCAACTTCACCCGGCGTGCGCAGGATGCCGGTCCCGACCGTGCCGCCGACGATTACCGCGATTCCAAAAGCGACGCCGAGGATGCGCAGCAGGTGACCTTTGGGACGGTGGGCGTTAGGTTGAGAAGCTTTGGAACTGGAATCGGGAGTGAGCGGTTTGGCCAAAATGGGGTTTCGTCGAAAACGGCTGCGATTCTAGCCCGGGCGCAGGCGGAGGTCAAATACGACCCCCGACCACCCGCGCCAATGACGGTTCACCATGCCTATCCTGCCGAACACTGGCAGAACGATGCACTTGCGCGTTCTCTATGCTCTAATGAAAAGAATAAGCTTATGCCCTCAGCCAGGATCATTCTGCGCCGACGTATGAAAGCGTTCTACCGGAACGTTCGGGGAGCGAAGATGATGGCCAAGGCGCTAGCTTCGACCGAACATCCGCTGTTGGCGCATATCATTCCCGTCCGCCGCTGCAATCTTTCCTGCACCTATTGCAATGAATTCGATGATTTCTCGAAGCCTGTGGCAACGGATGAAATGTTTCGCCGTGTGGACAAACTGGGCGAACTGGGCACGGCGGTAATTACTATCAGCGGCGGCGAACCGCTGCTGCATCCGGAACTGGATGACATCATTCGCCGCATTCGCAAAAACGGGATGATTGCCGGGCTGATCACCAATGGATATTTTCTGGTCCCGGAGCGGATTCAGCGGCTCAATCGGGCCGGCCTGGAGTGGCTGCAAATTTCGATCGATAATGTCACGCCCGATGACGTGTCGAAGAAGAGCTTGAAGGTGCTGGACAAGAAGCTGGAAAACCTGGCTGAGCATGCCGACTTTCATGTGAACATCAACTCGGTCGTCGGCGGCGGAGTGTGCAATCCGCAGGACGCGCTGACCATCGGCAAGCGCGCTCTGGAGTTGGGATTCAGTTCGACGGTGGGAATCATTCACGACGGCACTGGCCAGTTGCAGCCCCTGGGCGCGGAAGAGCGGCGGGTGTATCACGAGATGAAGTCGCTCGAAAAGAGCAGCTTCACCCGCATCAATGCCTTCCAAGACAACATTGCGCAAGGGCGCCCCAATCAATGGCGCTGCCGCGCCGGGTCGCGCTACCTGTACATTTGCGAAGACGGATTGGTGCATTATTGCTCGCAGCAGCGCGGGTATCCCGCGATTCCGTTAGAAAAATACACGGTGCAGGACCTGCGCCGGGAGTATGTGACGGAAAAATCCTGTGCGCCGCACTGCACGGTGTCGTGCGTACACCAGGTGTCGATCTTTGATTCCTGGCGGGCGCCGCAGAGTCCGGGCGCGACCGCGGAACTCGTGCAGATCGAGTAAAGGAACCCGAGTGCGTGAATTAAAGGTAGGGATCCTTCGACTGCGAAACCCGATTCGAACCCGAATCGGGTTTCTCTCGCTCAGGATGACAAAGTCACTTCTTGTGCGCAGTCGGCGGCAGCAGACCGTTCAGGCGCAAATACATGGCCGCGGCGCCGTAATGATCCGCGCAGGAACTGGCAAAGGCGATCAGCGCCCACGCCCGTGGTTGCGGCTTCCCCATGTAGTCTTTGATGGGATCGCCCAGTTTCGAGTCGTCGACTTTGTCGAGGGCGGTCCCGCAAAATGCGAACGACTCTTTCACCGCGGCCAGCAGCTTGTCTTTACTGTCGGTTTCCTTTAATTCCGACTTGGGTTCGGATATGCCCGCGGCGGTAGAACAAAAATAGTTGTTGGATTCGGCAATGTGCATCGCCAGGTGGCCGAAGCTTATTTGCTCGGGCGTGGGCTTGAATCCAAATTTATCGGCGGGCATTTCTTCGATAGCAGCGGTGATGTTTTTTTGCTGATGGGCCAACACGCCTTTGACCACGTCAGTGACGGGGTTTTTGGTTTGGGCGAAGGTAAGTCCGGTCAGCGCGAGAACGATACAGCCGAGAAAAACTCGTTTCATAATGCCTCCAATGTAACCTTTGACGTTCTTAAGCGGATTAAGACAGCAGCGCGCCGAATCCTGCGGCGCCCAGCGTAAACACAACGTACCAGCCAAATACCATAGCCATCGCAGTAGAGCGCTTCACCTTGCTCACACAACTGAAGCCGATGGCAGTCAAAATCAGGGTCCAGATCATGAAAATGTCGAGCGCGGTGGCGACGCTGTAGAGGAACGGGGAATTCCCCGGCGACAAAAAATAGCCCGGGTTGGTGGCTGCGGGATTCTGCAAGTTGAAGGAATCAGGATCGGCCCCTGCGAGGACCGAAACCGTAGCCAGAACGGTCTTGAGCAGAAGCGGCAAACTGGCGTACATCACGATGGCATACGCGGTCTTGAACTTCACCACGACGCTAGCCCCGAACTTAAACGTCGCGAACAGCACAGCGGCGATGATCAAGTTCCACAGCAGAATTACGGCAGGATACGCGTACAAAAAGTACCGGATGCCGGCGACTTGCCGAGCGGTAGCCTGGCTGCGCTGCTCGGGCGTAAGTTGATCCATCTGGCGCGTGGCTTTCGGCGATGCCTGGATCTGGTTCTCGGCGACCTTGCGGTAACCGATTTTCTGGTCGACGACATAGAAGAATGCCCAGGCAATCACCGAGAGGAGCAAAAATGGCACCCACCAGCTGGCGCTGCGGCGAAGGTCGGTGAAGGTCTTGCTCGGGGCAATGAAAGTGTCGACGATACGCGCGCCTTGGGAGAGCGGCGCTGGCTCCGGTGCGGACACAGCAGTTGGCCCGGGCAAGTTGGGTGCGGTGGCCATAAAAACACCTCCGAGCAGCGGATTGTAGTCCGGGGACCCGAAAGACACAAGCGATGCGGTCATCCCCAGGCACCTCAGTTTAGGCGACCACCTCGGGGGTGGCTTCCAAAAGGCTGCGAGTGTAGGGATGCTGGGGGTGCATGGTGATCTGCTCCGTGGGACCAATTTCGACGATCTTGCCTCCGTACATCACGGCAATGCGCGTGGCCAGATACCGAACCACCGGCATGGAGTGTGAGATGAACAAGTAAGTCAATCCGAATTCGCGCTGCAATTGCGCCATCAGGTTGACGATTTGAGCGCCGACACTGACGTCGAGAGCGGAGACGGGTTCATCTGCAACGATGAATTTGGGCCGCAAGGCGAGTGCGCGGGCGATGCCGATTCTTTGGCGCTGCCCGCCGCTGAATTCGTGGGGAAAACGGCGGGCGGCGGATTCGTCTAGGCCGACCACTCGCAGCAGTTCTTGGACTCGCTGGCGGCGCACTGCAGCACTCATGGATTCATGAATGATTAACGGCTCGGCGATCACGTCCTCGACTCGCAGGCGAGGGTCGAGCGATCCGAATGGGTCTTGAAAGACGATTTGCATGTCGCGGCGGAGACGGCGCATTTCCGAATCGCTCGCGGCGAGCAGGTTGCGGCCTTCGAATAAGATGCTGCCCGAGGTAGGCTCGACTAGACGCAGGATCAAACGGCCGAGCGTGCTCTTGCCGGAACCCGATTCGCCGACCAGACCGAGCGTCTCGCCCGATTCGATGTCGAAAGAAACATCTTCTACGGCACGGACCTCGCCTTCGGCGCTGCCGCCGAAAACGGATTCACCAAGCGGAAAAGTTTTAGTTAGGTTGCGGACTTCGAGCAGGGGCACGAAAAGATGCTAACAGGAAAAACCGCCACGGATTAACCCTCGAACCAATCACACGCTTAGGACAATCCGCGCAAATCCGTGGCCGCTTTCACCTTCCTGCAATCAGCGGCACGGCCAGCAGGGCCGCGAACATGCCCACCAGCTTCCAGCGCGTGAAGTGTTCCTTGAGGAACAGGCGGGCCAGCAGCACCGTCATGGCGGGATAAAGCGAACTGATCACGACCGCGGCGTCGAGGCGACCGGTCTGGGTCGCGCGGATGAACAGCACGCTGCCAGAGATATCGAGAATGCCGGCCACGATCCCCAAGCCGATACCCTGAGAAGTGATTTGGCGGTGCCGTCCCACTAACACGATGGTTGCGGTCAGGGAGACGGCGGCGATGCGGGAGACAGCCGCCAGCCAGATGGCGGAATCGTTGCCGGCCTGCTTGATGAAAAGTAGAAACCGGCAAAGCAGATGCCGGCGAAAACGGCGGTGCCGATTCCCTCGGGGCGGCTGCCATCTTCGGGACGAGAAATAAGCCAGATTCCGGCAGTCGCAAGAACGAAACCTGCGATTTGCACGGCATGCGGAATGCCCTCGATGAATATCGCGAATACCGTAGGAATGGCCGCGCTGAGCACGGCCGCGACTGGGGCAGTCAATCCCATTCTGCCGGAGGCGAGAGCGCGATAGAAGATGGCCAGACCGGCGCCGCCCGATAGCCCGGCTGCGAGCGCCCAGGCGACACCGGCGCGGGAGGGAAACGGAAAATGGCCGCCGAGAGCAATCGCCAGCATCAAGAGCAGGCCGCTGGCGTGAACGACAGTGGTAAATACGAATGCATTGGAGCGGCGAGAGGCATATCCGCCGAGAAAATCGCTGGTGCCCCAGACGAAGACCGCGCCTAGGCTGAAACCTGCCGGCAGGAGTTGGGAGGTTGGAGGCCATGATGGGTGCGAAGTATTTGAGATTAACACGCGAACGTTGGCAGGGATCAGCGGCTATGACGCGGCGCCGGAAGCCGAGGCGGTTTCGGGAACTTCGGCAGCCAGGCCTTCAAGAAGCTGGTGCAACGTGGCTAGCACTTCCGCGGCAGCGGCAGCCTTCAAAGCAAACTTCAGCGTGCCATCCGGACTAAATTGCGCGCCACGTTGGGACGATACAAAACGCGCCAGCTTTTCGGGATTGATCGCCGCGTTTTCGCGAAACTTGATGGTCATGAGTTCGCGCTTGCGGTCGATTGCAGTTACGCCGACGCGAACCGCCAGCAATTTGAGCGAGGCGTACTCGAGCAGATTGCGGACCGCCGCAGGCGGCTCTCCGTAGCGGTCTTCGAGCTCGGCGCCGACATCCGCCAACTGCGATTCGGTTTCGACGCCGGCGACGCGTTTGTACATTCGCAAGCGCTGGTTCTCTTCGGGAATGTATTCGAATGGAATGCGGATATTGAGGCCGAGGTTGAGTTGTGTGCCAACCTCATCGACCGACGACTCGCCTTTCATCTCACGCACTGCGCGATCCAGCATTTGGGTGTAAAGCTCGAATCCGATGGCTTCGATGTGGCCGCTTTGTTCGCCGCCGAGCAGATTGCCGGCGCCACGGAGTTCGAGGTCGAGAGCGGCGATTTTGAATCCCGCGCCCAGGTCAGAAAATTCCTTCAGCGCCGCCAGCCGGCGGCGGGCGATGGGCGTGAGTTCGATGTCTGCGGGAATCAACAAGTAGGCATAGGCGCGGCGGTTGGATCGGCCGACGCGTCCGCGCAATTGGTAGAGTTCAGAAAGTCCGAAGCGGTCGGCGCGGTTGATGATGATGGTATTGCAGAGCGGAATGTCGAGGCCGTTCTCGATGATCGTCGTGGCCACCAGAATGTCGGCTTCGTGATGCATGAACTTCAGCATCACTTTTTCCAGTTCGCCTTCGGACATCTGTCCGTGCCCAACGATGATGCGGGCCTTCGGAACCAAGGCTTGCAGCTTGGCGGCGATCTCCCAGATACTCTCGACGCGGTTATGAACGAAATAAACCTGGCCGCCGCGGGCGAGTTCCTGCTCGAGCGACGACTTGAATCAGTTTTTCGTCCCAACTGGCCACGACGGTTTGGATGGCGATGCGATCTTTGGGCGGGGTCTCAATCACGCTCATGTCGCGCAGCCCCACCAGCGACATGTGCAACGTGCGCGGAATCGGGCGTGGCGGACATGGTAAGGACGTCCACTTCTTTGCGCATTTGCTTCAGGCGCTCTTTGTGGCGCACGCCGAAGCGCTGTTCTTCATCGACGACCAGCAGTCCAAGATCGGGGAACTTTATGTCCTTGGACAGCAGGCGGTGAGTGCCGATGAGGATGTCGATCTTTCCGGCTTCGACTCTCTGCAAAATATCTTTTTGCTGTTTGGCTGATGCGGAAGCGGCTGATCATCTCGATGCCGACGGGAAACGCGGCAAAGCGCTGCTTGAAGGTTTCGAAATGCTGGAAGGCGAGAACGGTGGTGGGCGCGAGAACCGCAACCTGTTTGTTGTCGTTGACCGCTTTGAAGGCCGCGCGCATGGAAATTTCCGTCTTGCCGTAGCCGACGTCGCCGCACAAGAGCCGATCCATGGGCTGCGAGGATTCCATGTCGCGTTTGACGTCGACGATGGCCATCTCCTGGTCTTCGGTTTCGCTGAATTCGAAGGAGTCTTCGAATTCGCGCATGAACTGGCCGTCAGCAGAAAACGCAAAGCCCTTAGCCGCTCGGCGTTCGGCATAGAGCTTGAGCAGCTCGTCGGCCATGTCTTTCATGGCCTTTTTCACGCGCGCCTTGGTCTTGGCCCAGGCAGCGGTGCCGAGATGATTCAGCGCCGGCTTGGCCCCTTCCGACGACCGATATTTCTGAATCAGGTCAAGGCGCGTAAGCGGCACGTAGAGGCGCGCGCCTTCGGCATACTCGAGCAGCATGAACTCGGCATTGCCGTCGCCTTGATTGATTTCCTTCAGCCCCTGGTACTGACCGATACCATGCTCGACGTGAACCACGTAGTCGCCGACCTGGAGGTCGCGGAAATCGGAGAGAAAGGCCGAGGTCTTGGATTTGGACCGCTGCGGGCGGGAGATCACAGCGTCAGATTCGTCAAAAAGATCGCGAGCGCCGAAGATGGCAAGATGGGCATCGGGAAGAACGACGCCGTCCGGAATGTAGGCTTTGGCGAGAGTTGAGGTGAAAATCTTCGCCGGCAAAATAAGCGGTTTCATCGGCATAACTCTCCCCGCCACGAGTGCGGCTACCCAAGCGGAACGAAATGGCGTTCTCGCTGAAAACGTCGGCCAGTCGCTCTACTTCTCCGATGTTGGGAACGGCGATCAGCACGCGGTTTTGCTCCGCGACCTGCTTCTTGGCTTCCTCCAGCATGGCGTTTACGGAGCCATGGAAACGGGGTGCGGGTTGAGAGTGAAAACTGACCGATTCGGTCGCGGTCCGGGACGAGTGACTTCGAGATGTTCGACGTCTGAGCCGGGAAGAGCGGAGAGTTTTTCCCACCAACTTTCCGGGAGGAAGATAGAGATCAGCGGGCTGCACGAGTTTGCCGACGCCGCTGCGTTCATGGGCCTCCTCGATTCGCGTCCAGACTTGATCGAACTCGTTGCGCAGGCTGTCGGGCTCATCGGCCAGAACTGCGGCGCGCGGCATGAGATCGAACACGGTTCGATCGGCGCCGGCCACGGGAGCGTAGAACTCCCATCCGGGAAATACTGTTACTCCGCCGGAGCGTACGGCCTGCTCCACAACTTCTTCCGCGCCGGTGATGCGCCTGCCCGGAAAGCCGGGCGTGAATTGCGCCCAAGCAGTTCTTCGGTGACCGGAGTCTCGGTCAGCGGCAGCAGCAAGGCTTCGTCGACGGGCGTGGAAGAACGCTGGGTGGCGGGATCGAACTTTCGGATGGATTCGACTTCATCGCCGAAGAACTCGATGCGCAGCGGGCGATCAGCCTCGGGCGAATACACGTCGAGAATTCCGCCGCGCGAAGCGTACTCGCCGGGCATTTCGACCACGTCGGTTGCGCTGTAGCCGACGGTATTGAGATGAGCCAGCAAGGGATCAATGTCGAGGGTCTCGCTGCGGCGGATCACGCGGGCGAGATCGGCATAGTACTCGGCGGAGCGCAGACGAAGCGCCGCGGCAGCAACCGGAACGACCAGAATAGAGACCGCGCCGGAGGCAATCTTCCAAAGCGCAACCGCGCGTTCTTCCTGAATTTCCGGGTGCGGGGAAAGATTCTGGAAAGGCAGAACGTCGCGCGTGGGAAGGGAGACGATGGAGTCGGGATCGTTGCCACCGGTGAGCTCGTGGAAGGCTTGCAGGACCGGAACCATATCCTCGGCGGTGCGATTGTCGGGGACAACAACGATGAGCGGGCGGCCGGCGGCGCGTTGCCAGCAGAACCAGAAACAGGGATTTGGCGGTGGGAATGAGTCCAGAGACACCAAGCCGCCCCGTGCCCTCGCGGAGGTGGGAGGCAACACGCTGAAAGGCGGGCAACTTTTCTACGTCCGCGAACAGATCGCGGACGAAGGGGAGAACCATCGTGGTTTGATTTTAGCAGGGCGGGAGGCTACCGAGGTCGGCTTGGGCGGAACGATCGAAAGGGGCTGTCCCCACCTGGTCCGATGTTTACCCTCTTAGCAACGGCCTGGTCAGACACGTGGGTCCGCCGCTGCCGTTGATGCACAGCTCGGAGCCAGCGAAGGTGCGCACGTCGAATCCGGCGGCGTGCAGTTTGGCATTGGTCCTGGGATTTTCCTCCAGCGCCAGCAGTCGCTTGTTGCCGAGCGAGAGCACATTGCAGGCTAGGGTGTCCCGCTCAGGGGAATCGATCTCGATGAACTTGTAGCCTCGTTCTTTTAGCAGTTCTACGGTCTCGACCGCAAGCCAGGGTAAATCTACTAAGGCTGTGTGTTCGTCGAGAAGACTGATGAGCGACATCAGATGCAAGCAGGCTGAAGGTCCCGAACCATAGGGCAGCGGCGCGGTGAGCACTTCTACGCCTTTGGGCGCGAGCATTGAGCGCAGCTGCGCGATGCCGGCTGGGTTGGTGCGATATCCACTGCCGACGAGCAGCGTGTGCGGATCCAACCACACATGTCGCCGGCTTCGGTTGTTCCGGGGTCGCGGATCTCTCCCAGAACCCGGATTCCCAGCTTTCGGTAAAGGTCTGCCTGGCGGCGGGCTTCCGACCGGCGATTGGCCTTGCCCGGACTCATCATGATCACGCCATAATCGGTAGGAAGTGAGGAATCGTGGGCGTAGACGGCGTCGAGCGAAAGGTCGGAAACCGGCGGAAGTTCGACTACTTCCGCGACTTCCTGCAACTGCCAGCACAACTCGTGATGCTGGGCTTGGGCCATGCCAAAATCCGGACGGTGATGAAACCCAAGTTTCTGCCACTCGCTGGATTGTCCGGGCGTGTCCCAACCAGCCGAGTGCGGCGAGCAGACCAGCGCTTGGCGCAGGGGCGCGACCATGGAATTCGCGGTGAGGGTTGCGGGTTTCGCTAAAGTTTGCAACTGTGGCTCCGTTCAGCAATGTAACCGATTTTCGTGACCTTGTCCTGCTCGTAGGCGTGGGGGATCTGCGGAAGAGCAACCGGTCAATCGAATTTACTTTTTCGGACGCGAAGCGCTGAATGGAAACTTGCTTACGACAAGCTGTCCCTGATCGCTATCCAGCGGGGCGAGGGTCATGTTTAGGGCGCCCTGTTCAAGCCAATAGGTGTTCTTCACCTCAAAGTAGTACACGCCTCCGGCGTCGGCGGTGAAATGAGCTCCAGAACTTTGGCGACTCCGCCCCAGTATCACTGTGGACTGCCAGCTGGCACAAAGATGGTGGTTCCCCGGGTCCACAGAAACGTAGAAATAGGAATTGCCGTGAGTTGCTCCCACCCATTCGCCATCAATGCCGATCCTAGTGGTTGGTTTCGGGGTCGAGCCGAAGTTTGAATCGTCCTCGACAAAATAGACCAGGGCTTTCGCGGGCTCAGGCTGCGGGACGTGCTTTTCCTTGCCGGTCTCCACTTCGAACTTGGTTTTTGCATCGCCGCAAGCCGCCGCAACGCCCGCAGAGTTACCCTGCGCAACCGCTGCTGCAGAAAGAAGAACCGTACAACCCAGAACTCCAAGCATCGTCTTGATTGACTCTGGCCACTCCTTAGCCCCAGTGAGGCCCCATCAAGAAAATTCTAGCTCAAATGGGACAGCGGCAAACGCAATTTAAGAGAGCTTGTGTCAGAGGGCGGGTCAGTTAGAACTCGACGTGGGCGCGGAAGCTGGGCACGGTCACCGGGCCGCGGTCCTGGTTATATCCGGGGTTGTTGATGTGCTGAACGCCTGGAGCGAGGTAGATTCCACGCCAGACGTGAGCCGTGTAGTAAGCCTCAAAAATGTTTTCCCGCCCGTAGGTCAGGCGACCGTCGCCGAGGAGGAAACCGAGTCCTCCATCGGCGAGATAAGTCTGGTGGTCTTTGCAGATTCCATTGGAGACGAATGCGATTCCGGCGCGGTCCTGCTTGCGATGCCACTTCGCGCCGTAGACGCCGAGACCCTCCAGGAAAGTTTCGTCCACCTCGGTGTAGGCGAAGGACTCAGTGCGGCCGTTGTCCCATCCCCAGCGCGCGAAGGCCACGAAGTTCGGGGAAAGATTCTGCTCCACGTTAATTCCAAAACCATATTTGAGGGTGATGTGCCAGGGATGATTGGTGATCTCCGGAACCGGCACCTGGCCCGCCTCGAACTGGGCAATGGCTTGCTTGTAAATGCCCATGTTGGCGTGATTGGCGTATCCGATCAGCCGAATCACACCGGGCTTCTTTGGAAGAAAACCGTGCTGCCAGTCGAATTCGAGATTTTCGGCAGTGCGCTTCCCAGGGCTTCCACACCAAATCGATGCCATTGGCGACCTTGGGCATGAGGGCCTCGGCAAATTTGAAACTGAATTTGGGATCTTCGTAATCGGCCGCTCCTCCGACGGTGTAGCCACGGGTGTCGGCAGCATAATCGTAGGCGCCGTTGTTGTCGACGGTCCAGTTGAGGAATTGCAGGTGAGTATCGGAACCGGCAGAATTCTGGTCAAAGAAATCCGGCACGCTGAACTTTCCAAAGCGAACCTCGACGCGCCGCTTGGGAAGCTCGCTAAATAACGACAACGGATTGCGCTCATTCTCGGTCTTTTCCTTGCTCAATGCGAAGACTTTGTGAATCATGGCACGGGCCACGTATGGGGCCTTGCTCAACGACGGATTGCGCACGATGTCCAGATTCGTGAATCCCGCCAGGCCAAAGCCGGTGCTGAGCGCTGCGCCGCCTGCTTCTTCGATATCCACCAGGATCTCGGTGGAACGGTTCAGGCGCACGCCGGTATAGAGCGTCAAGACTCGTGACGTTGCCTTCTCGTAATTGGGATCAAGGCTGTGGGGGCCGCTGTATTTGGCGAAGAACGGCGGATTCGTCTGGAAGATGAAGTTTGCCTGTCCGGACAACCAGAAGCGGTCGTCTTTCAAATGTGGGAACATGGTCTGGGGAGTGACGTCGGCCGAGGGATCGGCATTTTGCTCGGTGGCGCCGGATTGCTGTGGCAGGAGATCATTTGGGGCTTGCGTCTGGGAAACTGCAAGCTGGCCCAGCAGAGTGAAAATACAAAGTGCCACATCCAGCCAGTGGCGGCAGTCCAGGCCGAGCCGCCCGGAAAGCGCAGCTATGTGCGGTTTTTGGAGAGACCTCCGACACGCGAGATTGACGATGAGTCGCAATTTCAGTTCTCGTTGCAGAGTAGGCAACGCGCACCAGAAAGGTCAACAGCTTATATGTTCGATTAAAACTTGCATCGCGACTCGTCTCAATTGTGTTTGAGAAACGCCGGAGTGGAAAGCCGTTTGACGAGCAACAAAAATTAGGACGGCCCGGAGCCCCCCGAGGCCGTCCTTGTGACCCTCCCGGTTAGAAGGGCGTGTAATGGGACCAGCTTACTGGCCGCGTGTTTCAGGACTGTTGCTAAATTGTAAAATTCCGGTGAATTCTGTTACCTGTTTGATACTGGGTGGCCGCCGCTGGGGGCCAGCGCTCTGGATTATGGGCGGCTGTTGCCATCTGTCCAACATATTTGCCAGGCATTCAGGAGAGCCATGGCCCATAAGACGGAGATTTCGCGCGCGCTGCAGAAACGCGCCGAAAAGATGATTCCCGGCGGTGTCAATTCTCCGGTACGCGCCTTCCGTGCCGTTGGTGGAGATCCACCTTTCATCGTGCGCGGGGAAGGCTCACGCATGTTTGATGCCGATGGCAACGAATACATTGACTATGTCGGCTCCTGGGGACCGCTGATTCTTGGGCACTCTTCGCCTGATGTGTTAGAGGCGGTCATCGCCGCGGCGCGCAATGGAACCAGCTTCGGGGCCTCAACGCCGGGCGAAGCCGACCTGGCAGAAGTCGTAATCTGCGGCGTTTCCTCACATGCAGAAAGTGCGCTTCGTCAATTCGGGCACCGAGGCCACCATGTCGGCAATTCGCCTGGCCCGCGCCTATACCAAGCGCAAATACGTGATTAAGTTTGAAGGCTGCTATCACGGACACGCTGATGCCCTGCTGGTGAAAGCCGGTTCGGGAGTGGCCACGCTCGGCATTCCCGGCTCGGCGGGAGTTCCCGAGGAATTCGCCCAATTCACGCTGGCATTGCCGTTCGGTAACCTGCATCCATTGGAAGAGGCGTTCAAGAAATTCAAACACCAGATTGCCTGTGTGATTGTGGAACCGGTGGTCGGCAATATGGGTTGCGTGCCGGCTTCGGGAGAATACCTGGCGGCACTGCGTTTGGTGACCCGCCAAGAAAAAACCATCCTGATTTTCGATGAAGTGATGACTGGATTTCGCGTGGCTTTCGGTGGCGCTCAGGAGCTTTACGGCATTCAGCCGGATTTGACGACGCTGGGCAAGATCATCGGCGGAGGACTACCGGTTGGGGCTTATGGAGGACCATCGGAGATCATGGATTTGGTGGCGCCACTGGGGCCGATGTATCAGGCGGGGACGCTCTCGGGGAATCCGGTGACCATGGCTGCGGGCCTCGCGACATTGCGGCATCTGCGTGACCACAAGCAAGAAATCTATCCGCGTTTGGAGAAACTTGGTGGGGAAGTGGTAACGGGAGTTTCTGCGGCGGCGAGAGAGGCTGGCGTCGCGATCTGCCACAATCGTGTGGGATCGATGTTCACGTGGTTTTTTCAGCCCGGCCCGGTCACGGACTGGACTTCGGCTGCCAAATCGAACACCGAGGCCTTCGGACGCTTTTTCCGGTCCATGCTGGAGAGCGGGGTGTATCTGCCGCCTTCGCAATTCGAAGCGGCGTTCTTAAGCGCCGCGCATACGGAAGACGACATCCGGCGGACCATTGCCGCTGCGAAACAGGCATTCGCGTTGACGCCCGCTTAGACGGCACGAGCTCCTGGGAATCTTTTTTTCATCATTTCCGGGACGGTTACGAAGTCGTACCCTTCAGACTTCCAGCGGGCGATGAGGCGATCTGTGGCGAGTACGGTTTGAGAGCGGTCGGCGCCGAACTCCGCATGGCCGCCATCGTGCAGCAGGATCACATCGCCGCCGCGAATTTGTTTATGGACTTTGCGTTCAACGTATTCGGCTGATTTTCCGCTCCAGTCCCAGCCAGTGACGTTCCACATGATCGGTTCAAGGCCGAGGCTGCGAGCCAGTTGCAAAGTGCCCGGCCTCCGGCCCCCAAATGGAGGGCGAAATAGCCGGAAATGCTCTCCGACGGCGTCGTACAGCGCCTGCTCACAGGTTTGCAGTTCAACGCGTGTCTGCCGGGCCGAGGCAAAAATCAGATTGGGATGGCTGAAAGTGTGGTTACCGATGGCATGGCCGGCTTGGGCGACGGCGCGAGCGATCTCCGGCCGTTGTTTCACGTAGCGGCCGATCAGGAAAAACGTCGCGCGGACGTTGTGTTTCGCGAGTACTTCGAGCAGGCGCAGGGTATGCGGATCGTTGGGGCCGTCGTCGTAGGTCAGCGCCAGGGTCTTCGAATCCGATGAAAGTCCGGTGAAGGTCCGGCCGTACCACTGGCCGGTGGGGGCCATGGATTGGTAGCCGGCCGAGACAACCGCGGCCATTCCACCGGCGGCAAGCGCTAGCTCCAGCATGGCACAGATTGTAATTGCTCCCCTTCCAACCGCTCGCATTAAGTCTTCGGGGCAAAGGTGAAAATCAGGTCGACCGTTTTTGTATCGCGGCGCGGTTGTTGCTGGTACTGAATTTTCACCCGGCTCAGATCGAACTGCCGGCCTACGCCGGAAAGAAATAGGCCGGGATAGCTGGAATCGTAGGGGTCGCCGGGATGCAATTTCCACAGGCTGGCGCAGGCTCGCGGCTGCACTTTCACTCAGGCCTTTAAAATCAACGTTGCCCATGTGATATTGATCGCCTTCGGTGACGTGAATCGTGACTGCCACCGTTTGGCTGGCATCGTCGCAGTCGTATTTCGGGTCGCCATGAGCCTCCATATTGCCGCGGGTACCATATATCTTGAAAATACCGCCGATTTCCTCTTCCATTTCTACCTGATTGAGGGGTTTGCCGGGCTCGTCCTTTATCGCCTTGGCGAGTTCATCCTGCGAAAAGACTTTGTTGCCAGACCAGCGGACCTCGCCCAGTTTGTAGGGCAAGCCCTGCTGCACCGGCAAAGTAACCGCGACCGAGCCCTGGGCGCGGTCGCGCAATTCTGCCACGGGATCGCCAAATGCTACTTTCAAGTACCCGCGCGTGTGGTATTGGGCCACGAAGTCCAACCCCGCGATGCTGCGCAGCTTCATCTCCGAATAGTTGTCGCCGAGCAAAGTGCTATCCGCTGCCGCTTTTTGCAGGACCAGAGCCATCTCCGGGGAAGCGCCGGGAAATTCTATGCTGACCACCGGAATTTTCACGCCTTCCGCCGCATAGGAGAAGCCAATCAGTTCCCCGCCGTATTGAGGCATGCGAGGGAAAACCCTGACGGTCGCGGAAATATGCAACGACTCCAATACGTTTTTGAGGTCGCCTGTGAGCCGCTCTGACATCTCGCCAGCATTGGGAATCTTGCCCACGAATAACGGCTCACGTTTTTGGAGTTCTTTCAGCAAATCATCGGATGACATCCAGACGAAATTGTCAAAAAATGCGGGATACAGCTTGTCGATATCCGTGACTTTGAATTCGACGCTGGTTCCTAGCGGCCTTGAGACGTAGCTGTAGGTAATATCGCTGAACATACCGGTGGCCGCCAGGCGGTCGGCAGCCTGCTTGAGCGGGGCGTCAGAGGCGTCGTCTCCGAGCTTGAGGCCGGTGGCCGTGGCAATTAGGGCGGATGGGAAGCGCTGAGAACCGCTGACCCGCAGTTCAGTCAGCTTGGTCGAATTTCTTGCGACAGCCCGGGCCTGAGCCGCAGTGGAGCTCGATGCAGTCAGCTGCAACAGGACAAGGCCCAGAATGAAGCTTTTCTCCATGACGAAATCTCCGCTCCGAATGATCCGGCGATTCCCACATTACGTCAACCCCACCTAGTAACCTTTTCCACAATTGCCAGCCGCCCGGACTCGCGTTATGCTGCCATGCGAAGCAGCGGTCCTCAAAATCCCATGGCCAAGCTTTTCGAGCTTCCCCGCTACATTGCGGTTGAGGGTCCCATACGCGTCGGAAAGAGCACGCTGGCACGGGTTCTGGCCGAACGGCTAAATGCGCAACTGGTCATGGAGGTCGAAGATAATCCCTTTCTGCGGCCGTTTTATGAAGGGAACGCGGGGCCGGCTTTCAGGCGCAGTTCGCCTTTCTGATTCGCCGCTTCGAGCAACTTCAGGGACTTGACCTCGGCGCAAGCTCGCAGAAAGATGGTGGTGGCTGATTTTATTTTCGAGAAAGACAAACTCTTCGCCTGCCTCAACCTGACCGACCAGGAACTCGATACCTACAATCGCTTCTACAACCACTTTCGCGAGCAGTTGCCCACGCCCGATCTCGTGATTTATTTGCAGGCCACGCCAGAGGTGCTGAAAAAACGGCTCAAAAAGAAGAACGCCCCCGGGGAGAAAGGCGATCAACGAAGAGTATCTGGAAGAAGTGGTCAAGGCTTACGAGCACTTCTTCTTTCACTACACATCGTCCGACCTGCTGATCGTCAATACTTCCGAGATTGACTTCGTGGAGCGCAACCAGGACTTGCAGGAGTTGCTGCGAAAAGTCTCCGCTCCCATCAAAGGCACGCAGTATTTCCTGCCGCTGGGGAGAGAAGAGGCGGCCAGCGCGTAGGTGCGGCCGTTGGTCGTCAGCCGCCGATCACGGGCGCGGACTGTACCATGGGCAAACTCAGTGAATCGACTAACGCCTCTGAGCTTCGCTCTCGACTAATTGAGATTGCGTTGCAGTGGCAGGATAGCTTCGGCGTTGCTCCGCAGATTACCAGCGCCATTTCCGAACTCGATGCAGCGATTCTGGTCGGCATGACCGACGAGGAATACCATTTAGATTGCGCAGCCAGAACCGCTGTCACAGAAGGCTACGATTTCAAGTTCGGGGGCTGCAGATACCAGGTGAAAGCGAACCGCCCAAGTGGGAGACGGGGATCCCCAGTGACTTTGGTGGCGAAGGCTCACAACTACGATTGGGACAAATTGATCTGGATGCTATACGACCGAGGTTACACACTTCAGGAAGCCTGGGAATGGAACGTAGATGAGTATCGAATAGCGTTCGAATCTAGGCCACGATTGGGGCCCAAAGATATGCGGCGAGGCCGCCCTCTTCTTCCAAACTCGAACTCGTGATCCGAGGCCATACCCCGGTTCGTTTTCGCTTGCACGATCGGCTCAACGTTATTACAATTGTAATAACCACGGAGGCTGGCATGGTCGAACTCAAGGTCCGCAGGTTCGGGAACTCACTCGGGGTCGTGCTGCCCAAAGAAGTCATCCAGCGGCTGCAAACCGACGATGGCGAGCGGCTTTTCCTGATTGAAGCCGCGGAGGGCGGTTACAGGCTCACACCCTATGATCCGGCGTTCGAAAAGAAAATGAAAAAAGCTGAAGAGATCATGGGCCGGTATCGTAATACTTTGAACGCCCTGGCAAAGTGACTGCTCGCCGTGCAACTAAAAAAGAACCGATCTGGATTGAGGAGCGCGATGTGCTTGCGATCCACGACCGCCTCTTGGCCGCTCACGGCGGGGCATCGGGATTGCGCGATGAAGGACTCCTGCAATCCGCCCTGGCTCGTCCCCGTCAGCACTACGCGTATGCTGCCTCGCAGGACACTATCGAGATGGCTGCTCTCTACACTGCGGGCATTGTGAGCAACCATCCTTTTATCGACGGCAACAAACGGGCGGGTTTTGTGGTGGGGGTTCTGTTCCTCGAACTCAACGGTTTTGACTTCAAAGCAAGCGAGGAGGATGCAACTCAAGCGGTCCTCAGCCTTGCGGCTGGCACGCTCGATGAAGCCGCATACACGGCCTGGCTACGGGCCAATTGCAGACGCAAGCGATAGCGCAAACCTAGACCTCGCGACTATACCCATTAATGCCGTGCCGCTACGACCTGTAGCCACTGGCTTGCCACCGGACTACAATATCCCAGCATTAGACAGGCTCTATCCGGCGAAGCCGGAGGGGCACTGGAGGACATTGTGAGTATCACACCGATTGGCGAACCTCGCCAGAAAATCACTGTAGCTTCCCTTCGCGAAAAGAAACTGCAACATCAACCCATCACCTGTCTGACCGCCTACGACTATGCCACCGCGCGCCTGTTGGATGACGCCGCCATTGACATCATCCTGGTCGGCGATTCGCTCGCCCAGACCATGCTCGGCTACGAGAACACGCTTTCCGTCACCGTCGATGAAATGCTGCATCACACCCGGGCCGTGCATCGGGGAGTAAAACACGCCTTTTTGATCGCCGACATGCCATACGGGTCGTATCACGTTGGCGCCGACGAAGCGGTCAAGAATGCGACCCGCTTCATGAAAGAAGGCGGCGCGGAGGCGGTGAAGATGGAGGGCGGCGAGAAGCGCGCCGACCTGATTCGCCGCATCATTGATGCCGAGATTCCTGTGGCCGGCCACATTGGGCTGACGCCGCAGTCGGTCAATGTCATGAGCGGATACAAGGTGCAGGGCAAGTCGCTCAGCGCCATTGAACAGCTCATGCGCGACGCTGTCGCGCTCGATCGAGCAGGCGTGGCTTGCATTTACCTGGAAGGAATTCCGCGGGAAGTGGCAGCCATGATTACGGCGGAGGTTGCCACTCCGACTATCGGCATCGGCGCCGGCCCCGAGTGTGACGGCCAGGTGCTGGTGATTCCACGACATTCTGAATCTGACGTTTGCTCCCGCGGCCAAGTTCGTGCGCCGTTACGGCGACGCAGCGGCGCTGATCACCGATGCGGTGCAGGCTTTTCGTGCCGATGTGATGTCGCGCCAGTATCCCTCGGACAGCGAGTCGTATCATCTGCCCAAGGAAACGCAGCAGGCGCTGGAAACGGTGCTGGAGCGCAAACGCGGGTTGCAGCGATAGAATTAGCGAGATGAAATATCGCCTTCTGATCCCTGCTGGCGATCAGCTTGGCTGTCCTGGCCGCCTGCTCGCTCCAAGTCTTCGAGCAGCGTGGCGTCTGCAGGTCAATCCCCTGCTGCGGATCGAAGCTCTGCCTCCCGCCGACGCCCAGACAATCAGCGCGGTGCGGGACATGAAGAACTGGAAGAACCCCTATTTGATTGTCCGCGTGGATGGCGTGGGGCTGCTGGATGCAGCCAATAACGAACAGAAAATCTTGACGCCTGATCAATTGCTGGCTGCGCTCGGCGATCTGCCATCTTCCGCTTGGCCTTACGGGCGAGTGGTGGCGGTGGCGGAAAGCGTTCCGGCGAGCTCGTCCGAAGCGGACAAAGCGCAGTTGCGCCGAAACCGCGCGTTGGTTGCGGGAACGCTGGAAAATCTTCACGTGGTCATCAACTGGGTTCCTTCCGCGTGACCACTCGATTTCCTATGAGAATTTGCGAAAGCGTCGAGGAGATGCGGAAGGCGCGCGTTCTCATGCGCCAGGACCGCCGTGTGGGCCTGGTGCCCACCATGGGCGCGCTGCATGAAGGGCATTTGTCGCTGGTGCGCGCCGCCCGAGAACAATGCGATTCGGTTGTGGTTTCCATCTTTGTAAATCCCTTGCAGTTTGGACCGAATGAAGATCTGGCCAAGTATCCCCGAACCTTTGAGCGGGATTGCGAACTGCTGGAGCGCGAAAAAGTGGACATTGTGTTCGCGCCCTCAGTGGAAGACATGTATCCGAAGAATGCCGTCACCTACGTGACGGTTGAAGGCATGAGCGAGAAGCTGTGCGGCAAGTCGCGCCCCGGACACTTTCGCGGAGTCACTACGGTGGTGGCGAAGCTCTTTCACATTGTCGAGCCGGAGATGGCATTCTTTGGGCAAAAAGACGCGGCGCAATGCGCGATCATCCGCCGCATGGTGCGTGATTTGAATTTTCCAGTAGAAATCGTCGTTGGACCAATTGTGCGAGAACCAGATGGCCTGGCCATGAGCTCGCGCAATGCCTACCTCAGCCCGCAGGAACGCAAGTCGGCGCTGGTGCTCTACCGTGCGCTTACCGAAGTGAAGACGCGTTTTGATCAGGGCGAGCGGAATGCCGACAAGCTCGCTGAAACTGGGAAGCAAGTGTTGTCGCAGGAACCCGGAGCGCGCCTGGACTATCTGGAAATCGTGGATCCAGACAGCCTGGAGTCTTTGGAAGGCGTGGGTAAAACCGCGCTCGCCGCTGTGGCCGCGTTTGTCGGGAAAACGCGGTTGATTGACAACATTCTGCTGCCACCGCGTAAGGTCATCTGTGAAGTCGATCGTTGAGTTCGCGTCAAACAAAGCCTTAAATCGCGGAGGTCGCAGAGAACAACCCAGAGTACGCGGAGAGAGCACCGCTTCGGCACCCGGCGTGGCATCTCATTGCGACTGTGCCGGCTTCCGCACTTCAATAATCCTCAGCGGCGGGAAAGTTCGCAGAAAATCCAAGCCGGTGCGTGAAGTAACGGTGCCAGCGGCCTTGAAGGCCTTCACGTAGTCGCCGGTCTTGATGAAGTCAGAAATAATCGCTTTCCCGCCCGGTTTCAGCACTCGAACAATTTCGCGGCAGGCTTGGTCGCGTCCTGCTCTGGTGGGAATGTTGTGAATACACAGATTCGACACCACCACGTCAAAGCTGGCGTCGGGAAACTTCATGGCAGAAGCGTCGCCGTTCTGCACGTCGACTTTGTCGCGAACCCCCTCGAGTTCAGCGTTCTGTCAGTGTCTTGTCCATCGCATTTCCAGAAAGGTCTTTCGTGCTCCAGATGTCGATTCCCACCGCCTTCCCGGTGGTCAGCTTCTTGGCTGCGCCGATCATCAGCAATCCGCGGCCGGTGCCTACGTCGAGCACTTGCTCGTTGCCCTTCCAATCGACCATGGCCAGCATGCGGTCACGGTGAAGAAACTTGCCATGCTTGGCATAGACGATCATCAAAACGCCCTCGATCAGGCAAAGAACGCCAGTCACGAGTGCTCCCGATTTCCATAAGAATATGACCGGACCGAGCCGCAAGACCGGGAACCGGGAGCCCAGCACAAGTAACAGCACTCCGATCAGAAACAGGTTGCGAACCACTCCCGGGGCGTCGATTCCGTAGTCGGGCTTGGTGGGGTTCCGGGGCATGCGACACAAACTATAAACCACAAAGGACACAAAGGTACACAAAGGAAAGCCTACGATCGCAAATTCTTCGGCCCGGATACGAACGGATTCCCTGCGATCACATACCGCCACGGCCGCTCGGCGGCTTTGGTGACGCCGATCCGCGGCGTGGTTATAACCTTCTTCACACGATAGCCTTCGTCGGCGATGAACAGGTCGGAATCTGCCGAGGTCAGGTCCTTGCCGTTATCCCGGTCGCGGGTGATTCCGAAAGCCTCAGCCAAACGGCCCGGCCCGCTCGTCAGATTGCGCAAATCGCGATACCGTTCAGTTCCAAGCCACGGGCCTTTGCCATAGCTTCGATTCCCACCAGTGGTTCCACGGCCCGAAAGAGGATCCCGCCGGCCACGCCATCCGGCAAACAGGAAACATTCAGGCAGTAGTGATTGCCGTAAATGAAATAAACATAGGCGTAGCCGGGAGGGCCGAACAGCACTGCATTGCGCGCAGTGCGTCCGGCGAAAGAATGGGCAGCGCCGTCGCTCTTGCCGAAGATATGCTTCGACTTCGACGATGCGGCGCAGCCAAATACTTGCGCGGTTCATTGCGAACCAGCACTTTGCCCAGCAATTCACGGCAAACGCGGCGGGGATCGCGGTCATAAAACTCGCGCGGCAAGGCTGCTGCGCAGGCGTTCCGCGGGAATGGTCAAAGTCGCCATTGATGGCCGCTCACGAATCTACGCGGCGCCCTTGGCGGCTTCCTTCAACCATGCCAGTACTTCGTCGGCGTGGCCTTCCGGCTTCACTTTGGGGAAGATGTGCTTGATCTTGCCATCCGGGCCGATGATGAACGTTGTGCGCGCCACGCCCATGACCTTTTTTCCGTACATGTTCTTTTCCTGGATCACGCCATACGCGTTGCAGACCTTCTTGTCGGCATCGCCGAGCAAGGTGAAGGGCAGGCCGAATTTGTCTTCAAATTTCTTCAGTGCCTTCGGCTCGTCGGGAGACACGCCGAGCACCACGGCTCCTGCATTCTCAACTTTCTTGTAGGAATCGCGAAAGCTGCAGGCCTCGATGGTGCATCCCGGAGTATCGGCCCGCGGGTAAAAATAGAGCACTACATATTTCCCACGAAAACTCTTTAGCGAGACGCTCTCGCCATTCTGGTCAGGCAAAGTAAACTCCGGGGCTTTATCATTGATATCCATGGCTGTCTCTCCTTCTCGATCAAGGTTATACCGCAGGGCCGGGTGGCTCGTCATCTCGGCCACTCTGGCTTTGATGATGGCGCTGGCGGCGGCGGCTCAAGATTCGCGCGGCACTCAAGGCAAACAAGGAACCTCGCGCGCTGGGCCTGATCGAGATGACCAATGGCAAAGCCCGGCTCATCCCCATTGTGATTTTGATCGATGGGGAATACTACGACGCCAGCGCCTACAAAGCGTCTCCCGGTGCCCATGGCTTTATGGGGCGACACAGTTTACGAAGGGGTGCAGCACCGGCGTCTCACAAGGACTGTTTACAGTTAGAGACGTGCTCGAAAACCCGGAGACGCATGAGTGGGTAGGGGAAGGCACGTGGCTGCCGGCGAGTGCGATCCATGCGAAACCCGGCATAAAGAGGCTCTCGCGATACCCCGCGGCATGAACGATGACGAAGGCCCGCCGGTGCTGCGGCATACCGGCGGCAAGAAGCCCAAGGCACCAGAGGCCGCTCCCGGCTGCCTCGCCGCAGCCACTCGAATCCAACGCCTGCTGTCGCGTCACCGGCGCCTCATCCGGCCACCGGCCGAACGAGACCAAGCCTGCGGCGCAGGCTCCGCCTCCTCCGCGCCGACAAAAACATTCCGATGCTGAAACGCGGAAAGCCCGCCCCGAAGCCCCCGGAGCCACCGGAACCGATGATCGTGACGCACAGCAGCGGTGCTAAACACGGCGACTGCCGCGAAATCCGCTGCGGCCGCGCCTACCCAAATGTTCCCGGCGATTTCGGCGGAGAACGGGCCCGAACCACATTCTTACAGCTATCCCATGAAGCCGGATGAGGAACAGCAGTTCCGTAAGCAGATGCTGGCGATGGCGGCGGATGAGGTGCGCGCCCGCAGCCGTTTGCTGGCCGGGGAAACCATTCAGCCGGCGAAGCCCGCAAAGAACGTTCATGCGCGGAAATCAGCTGCCGCCAAGCTTCCGCAGCCGGACCTTCGAAGACGTAAAGCTGCATGTTTTTGACCTCAACAGCAGCAACGAGCCGGTATTGGTATTGAGTGCGAAGGCGAGGCTTCCACAGAGTTCCAAGGGAGGAGACGGCTCGGGCGGCCCGCAATATCTTGTGACCCTGGTGGCCCGGCAGGATGTCAATGCTCGACTTTCACAAAGTATTTTCGAATGTGACCGACACCAGCCATCTCGATATCATTCCGCAGATGGAGTTCATCGATGCCGTGGATGTGGACGGGGACGGTCGCGGCGAACTACTCTTCCGTGAAACTTCCGACTCGGGCACAGCCTTTGTGGTGTACCGCGTGATTGGGAATGAGCTCTACCCGTTGTTTCAAGGAACGCCGGGGGAGTGAGGCGGCGACTCCTATTTTCCGGTCATCACCAACTCGCCGTTCTCGACTTTGATGCCGTCGACGTTGTCGGGCAGCTTTAGGCGATCGCGCTGCTCGGTGAGTTTTTTCTGCAAGGCGTCGTTCACCAAGCGACACCGGAATGTTCAGGTCACCGACTTTGAACTCGGTGGGATCAAAAGTGGCATAACCATCCTTAGAGCCCAGATGCCCGGCGAGCGTGACATAGACATCCTTTCCGCCGATCTGGGTCACAAATTGGCCGCGGGCTACGTCACCATCAAAATTGACCTGATAATCCTTTACTTCCGGCTGACCAGGGCCGATGGCGGAGTCGGGAGAGGTGGGCGGCGTGCTGGGAAGGCTTGAGTCCGATGAAGGCGCCTGCTGAGGCTGAGTTTGGGCAATTGGAATCGCTCCCGCAGCCTGGGCCAGCGCGGCACTAATTTCGTCCGAGCTCAAATGAACTTCGGCCGGAGCTTGTCCGGGCTGTTTCGGCTGCTCGAACTGCTCGACTTTTTGCTGAAAGGATTCGCGCCTTGGCGGCAGCCACCGCGGCGGGCAGCGGCGGCGCAACCGGATGCGGCTTCTTCAGCACCAGAACAATGGCAATCAGCGAGCTGGCCAGCGTGGCCACGCTGATAATTCGGTCCCATTTCCATTTCTTCATAAGTCAATGTTAATGGCCGGAACCCGAGGTTTTTAGGTCACGGAAGTCATTGGCCGGAGGGGCGGCCTGAGGTTGGCCTCTAGGGGGCAAGTTTCTTGCTCAGCAGCTCGTTCACCATCTGAGGATTGGCTTGGCCTTTGGACGCCTTCATCACCTGGCCGACAAAGAAGCCCATCACAGTCTTCTTGCCGGCCCGGTACTGCTCAACCTGTTTAGGATTGGCGGCGATGATTTCGTCGATGATCTTCTCGATGGCCGCCGTGTCGGTGATTTGCTGAGGCCTTTCTTTTTCGTAGACAGCGGGAAAATCCTGGTTGCGCTCAAACGACAAGTCGTACAGATCTTTCAGCATCTTGCCGGAAATCGTGCCGCTTTCAACTAAGTCCGCGGATAGTGCTACGCCCTTCATTGAAATGGGGGAGCTTGCGATCTCCAGACCCCTGGCTTTGAGCCGACCCATGAGCTCGCTTTGCACCAGGTTGGCGACGCGTTTGGGATTCTTCGCGGCTTTGGCGGCGAGTTCGAACTTCGTCCGCCAAAATTCGGGAGGCGGTCAGCACTTCGGCGTCGTATTCGGTGATTCCGTAGTCGGCGACCATGCGTTTCCGCCGGGCTTCGGGCAGTTCCGGCAGACTGCGACGGATTTCAGCCTGCCATTTTTCATCCACAACCAGCGGCAATAGATCAGGCTCGGGGAAATAACGGTAGTCGTGAGCTTCTTCTTTCGAGCGCATGCTGTAGGTCTTGCCTTCGGCGGAGTTGTAGAGCCGGGTCTCCTGCGTAATTTTGCCGCCGGATTCGAGAACACCGACCTGGCGGCCAATTTCATATTCCAGCGCCTCTCGAATAAAGCGGAAAGAATTGACGTTCTTTATCTCAGTCTTGGTGCCGAACTGCTTCTGTCCGCGCGGGCGCACGCTGACGTTGGCATCGCAGCGCAGCGAGCCTTCTTCCATGTTGCAATCGCTGACCCCGGTGTAGAGGATGATTTCCTTCATTCGCGTCAGGTATTCGTGGGCTTCGTCGGGAGAGGCGATTTCGGGCTCGCTGACGATCTCGATCAATGGAACGCCGGTGCGGTTGAGATCGATGGCGGTCTTTTCGGCGGAATCCGGGAACCCTTCGTGCAGACTCTTGCCGGCGTCTTCCTCGAGATGCAGGCGGGTGATGCCGATTTTCTTCGAGACGGTAGCGCCGGCGATTTCGATCGAACCGAATTCGGCCAGCGGCTTGTCATATTGCGAAATCTGGTATCCCTTGGGGAGGTCGGGATAGAAATAGTTCTTGCGGGCGAAAATCGAAGTCTTATTAATCGCGGAAGTTCAGCGCCATCGCGGCCAACACTGCGAACTCGACCGCTTTCCGGTTCAGCACCGGAAGCGCACCTGGAAGACCGAGGCACACTGGACACACGTTCGTGTTCGGCGGGGCGCCGAAGCGCGCCGAGCAGGAGCAAAATATCTTGCTCACGGTCAGGAGTTGAACGTGGACTTCGAGGCCAATGACCGGCTCGTACTTCGCGCGAGCTGCGAAAGAAATCTCCGGCATGGTCGCCATCATCAGCGATTATAGATGTTCGTTGGGCTGCTACGGCTTGCTCGGAGCGCTGAGATACTTTTCGAGCGGGACATCGAAGTACATCAGCTCGTGGCCTTTGGCGTCGAGCACTCGGTTGAGATAGAAGTGTGCACCTGCCAGGGGAGTTGAAATGTCCGATACATCAAAAAACATGAATCCGCACTGCGTACTGTGCGGTTCGACAGCGCGCGCGACGAACTGCGAGTTTTGAATTTCTTCCTGCGCCTCTTTGGGCACGCCGCCCTTCTTCTTGGGCCAGGGGAACGGGTTCGGCGAAGGTCCGGTCGCAGCCGGACGGGTAATGCGCCGATAGATATCGCCATCGGTCGCAGGCGGAATCTTGGATCGGTCGACCGTGACCAGTTCGGCTGTGGCTTCGGTCAGAGAGACGGGCTGATCAGTGTCATTGGTGATGACCACAAAAATCGGCATGAAGCCGATGTCACTGTAACGAACCGAAAAGATGCTGGCCTTGTCAGCCATGTCGTAGGGATCAAGACCCACGGTGACGCCTTCGTTGGGATGCTCGTCGTGCGCAGGGTAGGTTTTCGCGGCCTGCGGCCTAGGCATGACAAAGTGTTTAGCCGCCAAGCACAAGGTCGATAGCAGCAATAAAGCTGCCGCCAACGACAAACCTACGCGCGAAAAGTAAGAGGCCCGGCTCGGCATGATTTTGATTATAGGATGCAGGCAGCGCAGGAAGCGGTGCCAGCCGAGCCAATGTGCAGTTAGAATGTCCCTTCCTGCATGTATCTGCTTTACAGCGCGCTGCTGGCGGCGGGGCTGCTGGTGACCCTGCCTTACTGGCTATGGCAGATGTCGCGCCACGGCAAATACCATACCGGGCTGGGTCAGCGGCTGGGGAAGGTTCCGAAAAGCCTGGCGGCGCAATCAGGGCGACCGGCGATCTGGGTTCATGCAGTTTCAGTGGGCGAAGTTATGGCGGTGAGCGGGCTGGTGGCGGAACTTCCCCGACGCTACCCACAGCATCGGGTTGTGGTTTCGACCACCACCGACACCGGACAGAAACTGGCAGCTAAACATTTCGGCGAGAGAAAACGTCTTCTACTTCCCCATGGATTTTGGCTTTGCGATTCGGCCTTATCTACAGCGACTGCGTCCGGAGTTGATGGTGATCGCGGAGACGGAATTCTGGCCGAACTTTTTACGGCTGGCGCATGCCAGCGGAGCGCGGATCGCGCGTGGTAAATGCGCGTATCTCCGACCGGTCTCTTCCGCGCTACCGGCGCTGGCGCGTCTTGCTGGCGAGAGTGCTGCGTGCGGTTGACCTGCTCTTAGCTCAGACCGAAGAGGATGCCCGCCGTCTGCGCGAAATTGGCGCACCGCCCGAACGAGTGCAGGTGAGCGGCAACCTGAAATTCGATGTGCTCCCGCTGGCGATGCCGCCGATCGTGGCCAGCCTGCGCGTAGCTCTGAAAAGCGCCGGGCCAGTAATCGTCTGCGGCAGCACGGTCGAAGGCGAGGAGCTGCTACTGCTGCGGGCGTTCGAGAACATTTTGGCGAGCCATCCAGCCGCCGCCATGATTCTGGCGCCACGGCGTCCGGAACGCTTTGCGGAAGTGGCGCGGCTGCTGGAGTCGTTGAATATCCTTTACCGGAAGCGCTCCCTGTGGGATTGGGAACCGCTCGCTGGCGGGGTACTGCTGGTGGATACCATGGGTGAACTTGCGGCCCTTTACTCTCTAGCGGACATTGCATTCGTCGGTGGAAGCCTGGTGCCGCGGGGCGGACACAACATTATTGAGCCGGCACAATATGGGGTGGCCATTGTCGTGGGGAATTATACTGAGAATTTTCGTGACATTGTGAGCCTGTTTCAAAGGCAGGATGCGGTACGAGTGGTCAGTCCGGCTGAGCTTCCGCTGGCTTTGGTGGAGCTGATCTCCAGGCCGGAGGCTCGCGCCCAACTCGGCCGGCGCGCGGCCGAGACTTTGCGTTCGCAGACGGGCGCGACCCAGAGAACCGTGGACGCGCTGGACGAACTGCTCGTTTCTGCGGCTTCTGATCAGATCCGCGCAGGCGAGAGCGCGCGCGCCACACCATGAATCCGCTGGCCGCCATCTACGGTGTGGGCGTCAGCCTTCGAAATGGATTCTATGAACGCGGCACGCTTAAGCCGAAAAGGCTCGCGGGACCGGTCGTCAGTGTCGGCAACTTGTCGGTCGGTGGTTCGGGAAAGACGCCGTTCGTCCTCCTCATGGGAGAATTTCTCAAGGCCCGTGGAGTGAAGTTTGATGTCCTGTCGCGCGGCTACGGCCGCCAGACGAAGGGTGTGGCGTTGGTTGATCCTGGAGGATCAGCGCGCGACTTTGGAGACGAGCCGCTGCTGATCGCCCGCCGGCTGGGCGTTCCGGTGGTTGTAGGAGAAGATCGCTATCAAGCCGGGGTGCTAGCTGAAGGAAAGTTTGGGGCACAGCTTCACATGCTGGACGATGGTTTTCAGCATCGCGCTCTGGCGCGTGATTTCGACATTGTGCTGGTAACTCCTGAGGACGCGAGAGACCACCTGCTTCCGGCCGGACGTCTGCGCGAGCCGGTGGGTTCTCTGGGCCGTGCCGATGCCGTGGTGCTTACCAGCGGCGCGGCAGCAGACTCTTTTCCGGTAAGAGAAAAGCTGGTTTGGCGAGTGCGTCGTGGAATTGTTCCCAAGAACGTCCCCAGCCGTCCGGTGGTTTTCTGCGGCATCGCGCGGCCCAGGAATTTTGTCTTGCAATTGCGAACTGCGGGCGTCGAACCAGCCGCCGAAGCCTTTTATCGCGATCATCATGCGTATAGTGAGGGCGACATTCGCGATTTGCTTTCGCTGCGCGAAAAGAGCGAGGCGGATGGCTTTGTCACTACAGAAAAAGACGCTATCAATCTGGGCGGATTATTGATCCGCCCTCGATCCTCTGGCGGTAATACCCGTGAAGATGGAGCTTGTGGATGCGGCTAACGCAGTGGATACCATCTGCGCGTGATTGCGGAGCGAAGACGACAGTCGTGAGAGAATTCATTTTGCACGTCGCCCTAGGCGATTCGGTTGCCGTCCGATATGACAAAACATTCCCACGAATCCGACCGCTTAATGAAAATCGTTGAGTCATTTCCCAACCTCACCGTCACCGTAGTAGGTGATCTGGTGGCGGATGAATTCATCTACGGGGAAATCTCGCGGGTTTCGCGCGAGGCGCCGGTACTGATCCTGAAGCATCGCGAACGGACGGTGGTACCGGGCGGCGGCGCCAACGCCATCAGCAATCTTGCCGATCTCGGAGTCAACGTGCTGCCAGTTGGGGTGGTTGGCGAGGACGAACCCGGACGGCTGCTGATTAAGGCGTTCCGGCACAGGCATGTTGCGCTCACTGGAGTGTTGAAGGACAAGGTCGCACACCACCGTCACTAAGACCCGCATTCTCGCCGGCATGACCCACACCGCAAGGCAGCAAGTAGTGCGAGTGGATCGCGAACCTGACTCCGAGCCGACGCCTCATCTGAAGCGGGAATTGATTCTCGCGGCGCGCCAATACGCCCGCGTTTCTGACGCGCTGTTGATCTCGGACTACGGATACGGCGCCGCAAGCCCTGCTATCCTCAATGCGATTCGTGAGCGTGGCCGGCTTGATCGGGTCCCAGTGGTTCTCGATTCGCGTTACCGATTGCTTCAATATTCCGGCATCGCCGCGGCCACGCCCAATGAGCCCGAGGTGGAAGCGGCGTTGGGCCTAAGAATAGGCAACGATTGGCAGCGGTTGTGCGTGGCGGGCGAGGAAATTCTCGCGCGTATGAAGCTGCAATCGCTGGTCATCACCCGCGGGCGCGATGGCATGGTCGCATTCTCCGGGAAACACAAGCCAATCGATATTCCCATCTTTGGTTCTGACCAGGTCGCCGACGTCACTGGCGCTGGCGACACTGTTATCGCCACGTTTACCGCCGCTTTTGCTGCGGGGGCCAACACGGAGGAAGCCGCGCAACTGGCGAACTACGCGGGGGGATTGGTGGTGATGAAGCGGGGCACGGCGACGGTTTCGCAGCAAGAGTTGTTGCAGGCGATCGAGCAGGCGCGGCCTGCTACACGGCCCCATTGAGCTTTTATGCAAATTCTCATGCTGAGAGGCAAGATCTTGACCCGCGAAGCGCTCCGGCAGCGTGCGGCGGAATGGCGTAACAAGGGCGAGCGGATTACGCTGGCTAACGGTTGCTTCGACTTGTTGCATGTCGGGCATGTGCGTTATCTGCGTGCGGCGAAAGCGCTGGGTGGGCGTTTGATTGTGGCCGTTAATTCGGATGAATCGGTGCGGGCGTTGAAAGGAGACGGGCGTCCGTTGATGCCAGCCGAGGAGCGCGCAGAAATTCTGGCTGCCTTTGAAGACGTGGACGCAGTTGTCGTATTTCCCGAGCAGGATGTGCGGGCGCTGATCCGTGAAATCCGCCCCGACATTCAGGCCAAAGGCACAGATTACACCGTTGACAGCGTGCCCGAGCGCGATGCAGTCGCGGAATATGGCGGGCAGGTAGAAATCGTGGGAGATCCCAAAGATCATTCCGCGAGCGAGATCATTCGTACCCGTCTTCGACCGCGGCAGTCTTAACAGAGCATGCAAACTCCGCCTGCCTCCGAATCGAGTGCATCTGGAATTCGGCGGCTGTTGATCGTGCGCCTGGGATCCATGGGGGACATCTTGCATGCTTTACCAGCAGCGACAGCGCTGCGAAAAGCCTTGCCCGAAGCCACTGTTGGCTGGGTGGTGGAAGAGCGATGGGCGGAATTGTTGTGTACATTGCCGGAGCCTCGCTGCGGTTTGCGCTCCGAGCGGCGGCCGTTGGTCGATCAAGTTCATACCGTCGATACGAAAATGTGGCGAGCGTCGTTATTTTCTCCCCAGACATGGGAACGAATGGGCGCGAGTCTCAGCGAGTTGCGCGCGCCGAAATACGAGGTTGCTGTAGATTTTCAAGGAGCGATGCGCTCCGCGATGTTGGCGCGATTGTCGAAATCGCCCGTTGTCTATGGGGCAATGCAGCCGCGCGAGAATGCGGCCAGCATGTTTTACACCCGGCAGGTGATGAGCGGGGGACTCATGTGGTGGAACAGAATCTGGCAATCGCCGAGGCCGTGGCTGGGCAGCCGCTGGAAATTTCGGCAGTGCGAGCTCCCGCGTGACCAGGGCGCAGAAAAGCAATGCGATGATTGGTTGCGGGGCAAGGGCCTGACTGATTTCGCGCTGTTAAATCCTGGAGCCGGCTGGGGCGCCAAGCAGTGGCCTGCCGAGCGCTACGGGCTGGTGGCGCAGCAACTGGCTGCGGATGGCTTGAAGTCCCTGGTCAATTTCGGCCCCGGCGAAGAAAAGCTGGCGGAAGCCGCCGAGGTTGCCAGTGCGGGTACCGCCGAAGCAGTGGGTTGCACACTGACCGAACTGATTGCACTCACTCGGCGCGCGCGGCTCTTTATCGGCGGCGATACTGGCCCGATGCATCTGGCGGCTGCATTGGGGATTCCGGTCGTGGCCATCTTTGGCCCAACCGACCCGGCGCGCGAACGGCCCGATTGGGGACCGCAGCGTCGTTCTGCGAAGCTCTTTGAGTCCCACCACGCACAACGTCGCGCGCAACCGGATCCTGGTCTGCTGGAAATCAGTGCCGACCAGGTAGTCGCGGCGGCGCGAGAGTTGCTGAGGAGCGACCGTGGCTAGCTGGTCAAGAATCGCGCGCCGCAGCGCGAGTCCCGTTGGGTTTTGCTGTGGCAGCGCTTTATTTTTGGCTTGCCAATCCCATCCCGATATCCCTGCTGGCTCGGCGCACTGTTTATCATTCCGGGTTTGACTGATTCGCGCTCTGGCTTCGGGACACGTACAAAAGAACGAACGGCTGGCGACGACCGGACCTTATGCATTATACCCGCAACCCGCTTTACCTCGGGCTCGTTTATTATGGCGACAGGTTTTGCATTCGCAGCCAGAAGCTGGTGGATTGTTGCCATTCTTGGTCGTAATGTTGGTGGCGATCTATCTGCCGGTGATTCGGGCGGAAGAAACATTTCTCGCGCAGCACTTTCCGGAATTTGCGGAATACGCTCGCCGGGTCCCGCGGCTGCTGCCGACGCTTACTCCTCCCAGCAAGCGGCGCGGAGAATTTTCCTGGGACTTTGTATCAAGAAGCATCGGGAGTACAATGCCACGCTGGGCGCTGTGGCGATCATGGCGGCTCCTGATTATCAAGTTGCGTGTGGCTCTCGTGACGGCAGTGGCAAGGACATCTCGCGAGCAACGAGTCAGCGTCTTACCGATTACTGAATCGGTTCGAACCGAAAATGGGGCGTCTCCTGACATTCAAGTTGACATGGATCTTGGTGCGCGATGTGCCTGCGTGCCGCTGCTGCGTGGTCAGCAGCCCGTCCCAATCGACCCAGGGCGGCCTGCCTACGATTAGTGCAGCGCCCTCGGCGCAGATTCTGCCACCGCCTCCGAACTATCGCTTCCCGGATGGCGAAACTTACGTGTACGCGGTGGAGTGGCACATGTTCACTGCGGGGACTGCGAAAGTCACCTTGCAAGCCGAGAGCGGTTCGAGCAACACGTGATCGGCGACGGCGGTTTCCTCCGGGTTTTGTGAATGCGCTTTATAAAGTGAGCGACCACTTCGAAGCGTTTTTCGATCCCCATAAATTCTGCTCCCTATCGAGTCTCGAAGCACTCGGAAGAAGGTTCGCGAGCGCGGCAGGTGGAGCTGCGTTTCGACTATTCCCGCGGCAAAAGCGTGGAGGACGAAAAGAATTTGAAAACCGGCGAGACGCAAGCATGTTGAAAACGACATCCCCGGCATGTGTCACGGATGTGGTCAGCGGCTTTTACTACTTGTCGTCTTTGCCGTTGCAGGAAGGCAACAGTTATACCTTCCCCATCAACGACGGCGGAAAGACCACCGAAGTCAGCGCTCCGCGTGGAAACTCATGAGCAGGTGAAAGTTCCGGCGGGAACGTTCCAAACTCATGCGGGTGAAAGCCGAACCGACTTCCGGCGCGTTGAAAGGCAAGGGCACGGTCTGGACGTGGTACACCGCCGACGACAAGTCACTTGCCGGTGCAGATGCGGTCCAAGCTGGGCTGGGGAACACTGCTGTTCCGCCTGCTGCGAGTGGAAAAGCAGTAACTCCGCTCTGCCTCAGTTGTTCTTCGCGAGCAGGGCTTTTGCCTTGCTCAGCTCCGGCCGGTCGGACGCGGCCCCATTGCAAACCTTCAGCAATTGCGCGTAGTAGGTGTTGGCCTCGGTGTTCTTGCCGGCCAACTCAGCCGCGTGCGCAGCACCGTATAGACCGTCAAAGCGATTGGGATTAAATTTCAAGTCGCTTTCGTATTCCGCCAGCGCTTGCGCGGGCTGGTTCATTTCCATCAACATATCGGCAAGCATTTCGCGGGCCGGGAATCGCCAGCGGCTCATCGCCCTCGGCCTCTTGCTTTTCGGCGACAGTGCGAAGAGTTTTTAGCGCCTGGTCGTGATTGCCCTCTGCATAGGCCAGCCAGGCTTCTGCCTCTTTTCTGTCGATGTCCACGTAGTCGGCGAATTCGGCATTCTTTCGCTTCACTAGATCTTGTGGATGCTCTGCGATCTCCGCGATGCTCCGCGCGTGCCTCGGACGGGTTTCCGCTGCGGGCTGCGCCAATGGCACGCGCCCAATAGGTGATCGCATTGTCACCGGATCTGGCCCCTGGAACCAGCGGCAACGACGCGGCGTCGCTCCAGTGATGAAGTTCCAAGTGCGTAGCGGGCGGAAAACACCACCAGATGAGTAAGTACGCGGATCGAAGTCTGATCCGTACATGTTGTCCTTCATTTCCGGCATAGCCTTGACTTCGTCGATCAAATGTTGCGCGTCTGCCTCGCGGCCGGATTGCAAGTAGGCGTATTCCAGGAAATCCATGGCATGAAACTGATGACTTGCGCCGCCCATGTGCATGGCCGCCGTCTTGCGCGTGGCGGCGATGGAAGCGAGGTTGGAATCGATGTCGTCCTGCCAAAGCCCCAGCCGGGCAAAGATGTGCGAGGGCATGTGCAATGCATGAGGCGCGGCCGGCGCGATCTTGGCGTAAGCGCGCGCCGCCGGCAGCCCCAACTCCGCCAACTGCGGGCTGTCATAACTGTGAATGATGTAGTGCGCAACACCGGGATGGTTCGGCTCCTCTGCGAAAAGCTTTTCCAGGATCGCGCCCGCCTTCTTTTGGTTGGCGAAAGTTGTGTCGTGGTCAGGCGCAGAGGCCAGCAGATGACGAGCGCATAAAAAGCTGCGCCTTCGCGGTCTTCGGGATGGCGCTCGATAGTTCGTCTCCATGACCTTCGAATAGGCCACGGCACGGTCGCGATAAGTCGCGGCGCCTGGAACCGCCGTAGAAGGCATCGATGGCAGAAATGTATCCGCGCTCACGATCATCGGTGGAGTGCAGCTTCTCCGCCTTCTTTGACCTCTGCCAGGCCTTTCTTGATAGTCTTGCGATCGGGATGGTTCCAGAGTTGGTGCCACAGGCTCATGGCCACGCCCCAATGCGCCATGGCGCAATGCGGATCCTCCTGGACGATCTGATCGAACTGCTTCTCCGCTTCCTCGTACCAGAACGAATGCAGCAATGCGACGCCGCGTTCAAATTGCCCCTGCACTTGGATGACGCAGGAAGTCGGGAAATGCACCGTGCCCAGTTGTTCCGGTGCCATGTCTTCGTGATGATGGGCATCATCATCGGCGGACGCGGCACAGACGCACAACAGAACAGTGATGAGGATCAGAATGTAGACGCTTCATGGGAACCTCGCGGTAGGTCGAGTGTAGTGCGGCGGTGGCGACAGGGTCAATTCGGAGCCGCGAGCCGGTGGCGCGCTATTGCAGCCGGTAGCGTTCGTTCATCAGGCGTTGCAAACGGGGTTTGTAGAGCAGATCGTAGGCGAGTTCTTTGTCGGGAAACATGGCAAGTGCGGCGCGTTTGGCGTTGGCGGCCAGTTCAGAGGCTTCTTCCACGGTGAGGCTGGGATCCTGGCTGATCACCGACATCACCATGCTGATCATGACTTGCAGGCGGCGAATGTTGCGGGCTTCCTGTTCCTGTTCGCTGATCCTGACGGTCTGTACAGCCCGCTGCGCACTCTCCATGACTCCCCGCTTCCCGTGCCCAGCGCAGATGGGTTGCGCCAGCCCATAAGTCTATTCTCGCGGCAATACCCGGCCCCGCGCAATGGCCCCAAGGTGTAGGACTTCGGTCACGTGTGGCGTAGAATACGGTACGGGCAAGACGGCTGCACGGGTCGCCCAGTCAAGCAGTTCGAGGAGAAGCGATGCCAGAAGCTGGTTCCGCAAACAAAGAACAACGTCCCAACCCGAATGAGAAACTGGTGCGGATATTCGACACCGAACAGGAGTCGGAAGCCCTGGTGGTTCGCGGCCTGCTGGAATCCGCGGGGATCGATTCCGACATAACTTCCCTGGATGCGCAGCAGGACATTCTGCCGGGAGTGGGCGGCACGGTAATCCTGGTTCGCGAAGAAGACGCCGAACGCGCGCGGAAAATGATTGAGGAGTATCGCCAGGCTCCAGACACGCATGGAGACCGCCGAAATCGATATCAGCGATCTGCCTGACGAGGAGTAACGGTTTTGCCATCGAGGTAGATGGTGACTGCACCGTCCAGGTCGGTGCGATAAGTCCGGACGTGAGCCTCCGCCAGCCGTTCCAGCACTTCCATGCCGCGGATGTCCGTACACGTTGCGCGCTCCCACCGAAATGACCGCAAAGCGGGGATGCACGGCATCCAGCAGTTCCGGGATGGTGGAGGTTGCGCTGCCGTGGTGTGCCACCTTGAGCAGGTCGGCTTGCGGCTGCTCTTCCGCAATTCGTCTTTCGCTTTCCTTCTCGGCGTCTCCTTCCAGTAAAGCGGTCGTGTTGCCGTAGCGCGACAGTCATCACCAAAGAATCGTCATTTCGTTTCCGCGCGAGAACCTTCCGTGTCTTCCGCCGGCGCCAGGATGCGGAAGAAAAGATCGTCTGCGGTAAAACTGTCTCCCGCCTTGAAGTGGCACGATGGCAACTTTTGAGATCTTTGGCTTCGCGCAGCAGATTGTCCAATTCCGGACTCGCCGAGGTTGCGCCCATCCATAGTTCGCGGGGATGAAAGTTCGCCAGGACCGCCGTCATTCCTCCAATGTGGTCGGCGTGAGGATGGGTGATGGCCACCGCATCCAGATGGCTGACTCCCCGCGACCAAAGATAGGGCGATACCACGTCCTCGCCGATGTCGAGTTGGGAGTGCATCCAGTGCGGAATTCCGCCGGCGTCGACCAGCAAGGTGCGGCCATCGGGCCCTACCACCAGAATTGAGTCGCCTTGTCCTACATCAATCGCCGTTACCTCGAGCGCGCCTGGGCGGCTCTGGAGCCGCGGTGGAACAACGCAAATCCAGATGGCGCTGCCGGCCAAGACAGCAAGTCCAGCAACGCTGAATTGCCAGCGCCGGCGCGCCAGAGGCCATTGCCAACGCTAAGGCCGCCACCCCCGCCAGAATCAGCCAGAGGCCAGGAGTGGCGACGCGAGTGTCTGCGATGCGGAGGCGTCCTATCCAATGAACTGAGGCTGCCATCGCTTTCAGCGATAAGCCTGCGATCAGCGCCGGAACTTTGGCGAGCGCGAGCGATGCGTAGCTGATTGCGATGGCCGCTACGCAAGCGACTAAGGCAATCTCGGTCAGTGGCACAGCCAGAATGTTCGCACCCAAAGAAACGATGGTTGCGCGGTGGAAGTCGTAAGCCATAGGCAAGGTAAATCCCACTTGCAGGACGAGCGAGATCACCAGAAACTCAGCGCTGAGGAGCAGGACGCGAGCCGCTAATGCAAGCAGCGGCAACGCGACCCGTGGGCCGAGAAATCGCTGCAACCGTCCGGCCACCATTCGCAGATCGAGCCGGAATTGGACCAGCTTAGGCGGAAGCGCGAAATCATAGCCGACCGAATCTAAGATTCTTCACGGCAGATAAAACCGGCTGCGTGGTCCGCTCCAGGATCGGCATTCCGATGGCCGTGATGATGAGCACGCACAAGAAACTGAGCTGGAAGCTGGCGCCAAACAGCGATGCCGGATCGATCAGCAAAAGGATCAGAGCTGCGACCCCAACCGCATTCAGAACCGACTTCCTCCGGTACAGCAGCCTTGCACATAGATAGAGCGCGAGCATGAGTGTGGCCCGCCAGACCGGCGCACCCACGCCGGTTAAAGTTGCGTAACTCACGGTCACAGAGAGTGCGATTCCGGCGGACGCCGCATTGCTCACCCGCAACCGGCGCAAAAGCCAAAACGTGACCAAAGCCAGGATGCTTACCTTCAATCCGGAAATGACCAGCACGTGGTAAGTGCCCGTACGCTGAAAATCAGCGAGTAGACTCTCGCCCGACAAGACCGTTCTCGCCTATGAGCATGGCGTCGGCCAACGCGGCTTCCTTTTCCGGCCACAGCAGATGAATCCGCTGAATGACGTTGTAGCGGGCACGGGTCCGCCAAAGTTCGAAACGATTGCCGGCGAATCCTCGAAGCAATTCGACATCTGCGGCTTTGGCCGAAGCCAGCAGTGCGATTCCGTTTTCAGCCAGGTAGCCCTCGTAGTCAAAAGCGCCGGGATTGCGGAAATTGTGCGGGCGGTAGAGTTTGGTAGGAAAGCGAATTCGGTCCCCGTAGCGAAATTCGTGGTCGTTAGCGGAACTCCGTCTTGCCGTAAAAGCTCGCACGAATGCCGGCGCGCGAAGTCTAGATGTTCGCCCGTCGATGTCGACCTGCTCGGCGTCCAGGTCCAACTTTTGCTGAAGGTCGCCCTGAGCCCTTGCGCAGCAGGCTTCCTTCGCGGATCACATGGGCGGTGACCACGGCGTCCTGGCCATCGCCCAGCTGACGCATCTGCAATTTCAGTCGCTTTGCCGGGCCGGCGGACTGAATGGTGAGGGCCCCAAAAACAAACAGCGAGACAAAGCCAGGGCCGATCCCAACACGGGCGCGACGGCGAAGAAAATAACCCGCAGAAAAGGCGAATACCAGTCCGGCAATGAGCCACCATAGTGGCGGCCGCCATGCGTAATGGCCGACGAATATCCCGCCGGCATAGAGCAATGCCGCCCACAGCATGGGCTGCCGGGTGGCCGCGTTCTTCGCAGCGACGGGAAGCAGGCCTGCGAGGTGGAATTCATAGCACGCCGACGGCGTGGAGCTAGCGAACCAGATGAAACACACTTTCCAGGTGATAAGTCTGGGGGAAAAGGTCCACCACGTGGGCTTGCTGGATACGATATCCAGCGCCGAGCAGACCGGCCAAATCGCGACTCAACGTCGCCGGATCGCAGGAAACATACACCATGTGACCTGCCCCCAGACCCGCCAGCCTGCGGACCACCGTTTCCCCCAGCCCGTTGCGTGGCGGATCAACCACGACGAAATCTGGGCCGCAACTTATCCGCCACACTCTCCAGGAACTGCTCCGTGGTCTTGCCGGAACAGTTTTCACATTGGATGGTGAATTGTGCATCAGGTCAGCATGCGATGTCGGTGACGACTCAACTGCGATGACCTGTGCAAAACTCCGGGACAGAATCAGTCGAGAACAGTCCCACTCCCGGCATAGAGATCGAGCTGCCACATCGCCGGATTACCCTTCCGTAACGGTTCCCACCAACCCGTCGACCAAGTGCCGATTCACCTGGAAAAATGCGCCATGGCTGACACGGTAAGAGGCGCGCTCGGTGTTGTAGGTTACGTTGCCAGCTCCCAAGTGTCACGATTTGTTCCGGTTCGGAACCGTGGCCGGAAGGTTTCGCCGCAGCGAAATCCCAGCGACCTCGGGCAGGGCCGACTTTATTTCTTCCACAATCTGGATGGCCGCCTGGCGACGAATGTCCGTGGCGTGGAGTTGCAGCAAAAGCTTGGAGTCTTCGGCGTTAGCGAAGAATTCGATCTCCTGGATGCCCTTGCCCATCTTGCCCGCGCGCCCCATCTGCCAGATGGCCGCGATTGCGCGGTTGATCAGCGGAGAACTGATGGGGCATTGCTTCGACCGGCAGCATTTGGTGCGAATTAAGTCTGTAATAGCCGAGCGTGAACTGAGGCTCGATCCTGATCTGCAACCGGGTGCGGTTCCGGTAGTTCCATTCCGGACGAAGGATGGACGAATGAGCTCGGTGTCCAACTCAATCTTGGAGATGCGACGAAGATTCTCCTTCAGGATGGCAGCTTTGATTTCGAGTTGATGTGCATAACCGGTGTGCTGGTAATGGCAGCCTCCGCATTCGCCGAAGTAGGGGCATTTCGGCAGCGATGCGCAGGGGAGATGTTTGTACGATTTTGTCAGCGCGGGCGCGGGCGAAGCCCCGCTTTTGCTCCAACAGTGATGCTTCGACGGCTTCGCCTTCGAGCACAAATGGGACGAAGACGGCTTTGCCTCGGCCATGTTCATCGGCAGGCAGGCGCGCCAGCCCGTCACCGCCATACACGAGTTTTTCGATGGTGAGCTGCACAAATCAAAATCCTGACCACAGATCACGGAGAGACACGGAGGTTCACATGTAAAACAAACTCAGCCGCGGCACGCCATATTTTTCCAGCAGCCGCTTATGAACGAACTGCTTCTGCAACTGTGCGATCTGCGTACCTGACATCTTGCTGCGGTAAGGAGCCAATTCGCGATCGGCTTCAGCACGAACCGCAACAATTTGATCGTCGGGCGTCGCCGCCAACAGCACCGCAAATAGTTTCTCTTCCGCCACGGTGAGCTTTCGTTCCAGATCTTCCAAGCGCGGCTTGGCTTCGGCGGAATCCAACTCGTCGGCCATTCCGCGCAATGTGCTCGCCGTCTCCCTGCATACCACTTGTCCGGAAACCCCTAGCGCTCTCCGGCAGGTTTGCTTTTTCCAGCAGCTCGGCATTGCACCGCAGAAAGGCAACGATCTCATCTTTCTCAAAGCCAGTCGGCCGCTCGGGCTTTGTGGTCCCGACGGCAGCTTCTTTGATGTCCTCGGCGGCCACCAACACGGCTTGCGCGCAATAAGCCAGGCTGTTGATTTTTTGCGCCTTCGAGGGCCGCTGGTCATATTTATCAAAGGCGGCGTCAATGCCGCGCAATACCGCTTCCAACGGAATCCCTGCATCTTTCCAGGTCTCGATCAGCGCCCAATCGAGTGTGGACAATAGCAGGCCACTCCCACGCCGCCGCTGAAAGTGTTCTTCAATTTCGGTGAAGTAGTTGAAGTAGTTTTCCACGACACCCTAGCGGGCCCTGCTCCCGGAAGAAGTCGGGCGGGCGCTCCGCGACCGCATTCTCGACCGGCAGGTTTGGCGTTACGTTGCTCCCAAATAATCCGCAAGCCCTCCAACGTGAGAAAGTCGTCGACCTGCTTAATATATTTCGATCCCTTGCCGATCAACGACGCCAGGCCACCGGTCGCAACGACTTTGGTTTCCTTGCCCAATTCTGCCAGCAGCCGTTCCAGGATGCCATCGACCAGGCCCAAATATCCGTAATACAGTCCCGATTGCAGACTTGCGACCGTGTTCGTGCCGATGATGCGCGCCGGCTTGCGGATGTCCACACGCGGCAGACGGGCGGTACGGCCGAACAATGCATCGGCGGAAATCCCAATCCCCGGACAAATCACCCCGCCCTGATACTCGCCCTTGGAAGTCACGCAGTCGAACGTGGTAGCCGTGCCGAAATCGACAGCGATCACCGGTCCGCCGTACTTTTCGAAGGCAGCCACCGAGTTGACGATGCGGTCGGCGCCGACCTCGGCCGGATTCTCGTAGAGCACCGGCATTCCGGTCTTTACTCCGGGGGTGATGAAAAGCGGCTTGGTATTGAAGTAGTGCTCGCACACCTGGCGCAGCGTAGAGTCGAGGGGCGGCACCACGGAAGAAATCACGATGCCATGAATTTCCTTTACCTCGAGATTGTCCATGGCAAACAGGTTGCGAAAGAGCACACCGTACTCGTCCACCGTCTGCGTGGCGATGGTGGCGACTCGCCAGTTGGCGGCCAGTCGCTCGTAACCGCTGGTGCACGTTGCCGCCTTCATCGGAGCTGGTTTGGCAGCTCTGGTGAAGACTCCCAAGACCGTATTCGTGTTGCCGACATCGAGGACTAGAAGCATTAGGCCTACTGCTTTCTTACCGTCCCACTCAGCACGTGCGCATGCCCTGCGCGGTTCTCACCTGGAGAAATCCGCGTGAATCGAGGCCTTCGGTTACCCCTTCGAAGCCACCGTTTCTCCTCTACGATGACGCGGGCGCCACTGACCGAAGACGACCTCTCGGAAAAACGCCGCAGAATCGACTCCCGCGCATTCGCCTCTTTCTGTCAACTCGCGGTATTCCCGGTCGAGTGATTTTAGCAAAGCGGCGCACAATTCCACCCGCGACCACTCGCTTCCCGTAGCCAGACGGAGAGAACTCGCCACGCTCTGCAAATCGGGCGGGAAAGTTCGCCTGATTGACGTTGATCCCGATTCCCACCACCACGTGCCGAACCCGTGTAACCTCAGCATTCATTTCGGTGAGAATGCCGCAGAACTTCCTGCCTTCGATCAGCACATCATTCGGCCACTTCAAGTCAGGCGTGACGCGCGGGTCAATTTCCTGCACCGCCGCCTGAACAGCCAGGCCCGCAGCCAGAGAAAGAACCAGCACCTCCGACGGCGGCAAGGCCGGGCGCAGCACGACAGAGCAATAGATCCCCATCGACCTTGCGGAGTGCCATTGGTGCGCGCCGCGGCCGCGCCCGGCGGTCTGCTGCTCGGCGAGAAATACGCTGCCTTCGGGCGCCCCAGCGCTGGCGGCATCCATGGCGAGGTTGTTAGTGGATCCAGTTTTGTAATAGTGTTGAATGTTCTTGCCGAAGATGGTTCCGTGCAGTAGTGGCGCGAGAAACTCCGGCAACAGCAGATCCGGCATCGAGTTCAGGCTGTAACCGGTCGCCGGATGGCCGCCGATATTGACTCCTAGATCGCGCAGTTGTTGCACCAGTCGCCACACTTCCGAGCGGCTGGTGCCGATCTCGGATGCGATCTTGGTACCGCTGACCACAACGGTCGCGTGGTCGGCTAGCAGCCGAACGATGCGGCCCAGCCGGGCGTCAGTTTGCGGCACAGGCTTGTGAGACGACGGACGGTCTCGGCGGCACTCTGCGGGTTGTGGCCTGATTTTGTGATGGGAGAATTATGAGCGCGAGGAGGGAAAACAACAAATCGCGGGCCGCCGTTATGCCGGACCCACGCGCAGACTCATATCCACCGCCGGCGCAGAGTGGGTAAGCGCGCCCACGGAAATGAAATTTACGCCAGTTTCCGCATATGAACGAACATTTTCCAGATTGATGCCGCCCGAGACCTCCAGGGGAATATGCCGGCTCGCGTGCGAACAGCGCTCGACCGCGCGCTTCACCATGTCCACGGTCATATTGTCGAGCAGAATGGCTTCTGCTCCGTGCTTCAAAGCTTCTTCCAGTTCGTCCAAGGAGCGCACTTCGATTTCGATGACCTGCTCGCCCCGCCGGTTCTGGTGCGCCCGTTCGAGCGCAGGTCCGACGCCGCCGGCCAGCGCAATGTGATTGTTCTTAATCAGCACTCCGTCCGACAAATCGAGCCTGTGGTTTTGCCCGCCACCGCAGCGCACGGCATATTTGTCCAGCACGCGCAGCCCCGGTGACAGTCTTTCGGGTGTCGAGAATTCGCGTTTGCGTGCCCGCAACCGCGTCCACGAACTTGCGGGTCAGAGTAGCGATGCCGCTCAGTCGCTGCATGAAATTCAAAATCACGCGCTCACAGGAAAGCACCACGCGGGCGTTGTGCCGGATCACCGCCACCGACTGGCCTTTGTGCAGGCGAATCCCGTCGAAAATCTCGGGATGAGTCGTCACTTCGTAGTGCGAGGTTACCGCCCCGTCCAATTCCGCGTAAACGTCGAGAATCCGCGCTACACAACCGATTCCCGCCAGGATGCAATCCTGCTTGGCAAGAATGGTGCCCGTGGCACGCTGGTTCGGCTCCACGCAGGCATAGCTGGTGGCGTCGCGCGTCGCCCGGTCCTCCTGCAGCGCGTTCTCGATAATGGCGGTGATGCGTCTGCTATTCCAGTCCATAAATCAGTCGTTGGTCATTGGTCATTGGTCGTTCGTCGTCAGCTAAGGCCACTACCTCAACTCTTCCAGCTTGCTCTTCGTTTTTTCCCGCAATCCAGCCAACTCCCCAGCCCGCTTTCTCAGTCCTTCCACCACATTCGCCGGCGCCTTGGCCAGAAAACCTTCGTTGCTTAGTTGCCTCTGCCCGTTGGCAATCTCTTTTTCCATTTTCTCAAGTTCTTTGGTCAGGCGGTCGCGCTCAGCGGCGACGTCGATCTTCTTCTCATAAATTACACGCACATCGAAGCGCGCAGTGGCGCGAGATGGGGGCTGGCTCGCCCGTTGCTGACCCACACCGTCGTTGATACTGTCCACACTCGCCAACCTCTTTATCGCCTCCTTGTTCCGCTCGATCAAAATGCCGGTCTCTGGATCGTGGGCGAATACTTCGATTGGAACCTTGGTCTTCGGCTCGACTTTTAATTCTGCCCGAAGATTGCGGACGCTGACGATTAGGTCCTGCAGAATCGACATTTCGGTTTCGGCCGCAAGGTCGATTCGCTTGTCATCCGGCTGCGGAAATGCCGCCAGCGCGATTGACTTGCACGGAGGCTCGCCCTCATAGATCGCCTGCCAGATTTCCTCGGTGATAAATGGCATCACCGGATGGAGTAGCCGGAGCGCAGCTTCAAAAAGAATAACCAGATTCCAGCAAGCGACATGCGCAGTTTCCGATGGTGCCTCAGGCGCGACACGCGGCTTGATCAGTTCCAGATACCAATCGCAAAACTCGCCCCAAAAAAAGTCGTATATCTGGTTGGCTGCTTCATGAAAGCGGTAGGTCGTGAGCGCGTCGTTCACTTCCTTGGTCACACGATTGAAGCGAGAAAGTATCCAACGATCTTCCAAAGCATCGGAACGGAAACTCTCGAAGTTAGAGATCTGACTGTGAAGCTTGGCGAGGGCACTCTGGGCAAAAGGGATTCCCGCTGCAACGCGGTCCACATTCATGAACATAAACCGTGCAGCGTTCCAAATCTTGTTGGCGAACGCGCGATAGCCTTCCGTCCGGCTCTCGTTAAAAGCGATGTCGGTCCCGGGCGCGGCCATGGCTGCCAGAGTGAAGCGGGTTGCGTCCGTGCCGAAGCGCTCGATGATCTCCAGCGGATCAATCACATTTCCCTTGGTCTTCGACATCTTCTGCCGGTCGGCATCGCGCACCAAAGCGTGAATGTAGACCTGGCGAAACGGAACGCTGTCGTCTTTCTTGTCTACCCACCCGCTGGCATTCTTGATCGCAGGATCCTGTTTGTGACCGTCCATGAAGTGGCAGCCGAACATGATCATGCGTGCCACCCAGAAAAACAGAATCTCGTACGCCGTGATCAGCAGCGTCGTGGGATAAAAAACTTCCTGGGCTCTCTCAGTCTCAACCGTTTTCTCGGGCCAGCCGAGAGTGGTGAACGGCAGCAGGCCCGATGAAAACCAGGTGTCGAGTACGTCGGTGTCCTGAGTTAGCTTAAAGCCGCCACACTTCGTACACTTCGCCGGCGCTTCGCGGGCAACGATGATCTTGCCGCACGAACAATGCCATGCTGGAATCCGGTGCCCCCACCACAACTGGCGCGAAATGCACCAGTCATAAATATTGTTCATCCAGTTCAGGTAAATCGTCTTGTAGTTTTCCGGAGCAATGGTAATCTCACCGGTTTCTACGGCTTCGACTGCGCGTTTAGCCAATGGCGCAATTTTGATGAACCATTGCGTGGAAAGCCGCGGCTCAACCACCGTTCCGCAGCGATCGCACTTGCCCAATGCAATCGTGTAATCCTTTTCGCCCACCAGAAAACCCTGCTCACGCAAATCTTCCAGAATCTTCTTGCGGGCCGCATAGCGGTCAAGCCCCGCGTACGGCCCCGCGTTTTGGTTCATGTGGGCGTTTTCATCCATCACTTCGATTTGCGGCAGTTGATGGCGCAAGCCGGCCTGAAAATCGTTGGGATCATGCGCGGGAGTGACTTTCACTGCGCCGGTGCCGAATTCCGGCTTGGCCAGATCGTCGGTGATGATAGGAATCTCACGATTCATCAGCGGCAGTAGAACTTTCTTGCCGTGAAGATGCTGGTAGCGCTCGTCTTTTGCGTTAACCGCAACCGCCGTGTCGCCAAGCATCGTCTCTGGGCGCGTGGTTGCCACCGTCATGAACTCCGAACTCACCCACGACCGGATAGCGAATCTCATACAGCTTGCCGGCAACTTCCTCGTGCTTGACCTCCAGATCGGAGATCGCCGTTTCGCAGCGCGGGCACCAGTTCACGATGTACTTCGCCGCGATAGATCAGGCCTTCTTCATATAAGCGGACGAAAACTTCGCGTACTGCGCGATTGAGGTTCTCGTCCATGGTGAAATATTCGCGGTCCCAATCGACCGACGCACCCAGGCGCTTCATCTGGTCGAGGATGGCATTGCCATAGAGCTGCTTCCACTCCCAGACACGCTCGATAAACTTCTCGCGGCCCAGATCGCGGCGCTTCTTGCCTTCGCTGGCGAGTTGGCGCTCGACCATCATTTGTGTGGCAATGCCGGCGTGATCAGTGCCGGGCAGCCACAACGTGATGAAACCGCGCATGCGATGCCAGCGCACGATGATGTCCATCTGCGTCTGGTTGAGCATGTGGCCCATGTGCAGCCGGCCAGTGACATTCGGCGGAGGCAAAAGTAGCGTGAAAACCGGCCGCGTCTCGCCCACAGGCGGCGTCTTGACGGAGAACAGCTTCTCTTTGATCCAGTACTCCGCCCAGCGCTTCTCAATCGCGCCCGGCTCGTAGGATTTGGGAAGGTCGTGGGGCATGTGAAAACAGCTATTGGCTCTTGGCTTTTAGCTGTTGGCTGGCGCTATTCGGCGAATTTGCCGCCGCTGCCAGGGATCGCTAAAAGACTTTAGCTAAAGGCTAAAAGCTAAGAGCTGAAAGCTGTATTTCGATCTTACAGGCGGTTTCAAAAAGCGGTCAAACCTGTCCCGGGTCTGTGTATACCCAGGGCAAGTGGCTCGAGGTGGACGCTACAAAACACAGAGGCAGAGACTCCCGTAAAGAGAGCTATAGGCCGAGATGCGAATCAATTCGCTTGATCGGTGAACCTATTCCCAGCAAGGGCGACTGGAAAGAACGGGCTCGCTATACCCTTGCTAAGAGGTCGTAGTCAATGGAGGATCTCTACGCACAGCAAGCTGCGGATCGTACATCTTTGGGCGTTTTCAAACCACGGAACATCGAGGACTTAGGGGTCCGTGACGACACAGGGGGGCTGGCCCATCCTTTCCGCCCAGATAATTTTCGTGGGGATGCCCCACCCTTATCCGCGTTCCTTGCGGATAGGGTGGGTGAGAAGAGACCAACGGACGCACGCGTAAAGATCCAGCGCCCATCTGTCGCAAAAGGCGCGACAAGGGTGGGGCAACCCTGGACCTACGGAACTGATGCGACTGTTGGTCGAACATGGCGCGAGACTGGATATCAGAGATGTTCTCTGGACTGAAACCAGCCCTAAGACTTGCGCTTTTTTTCTCTGCCCATCTTCCTGGAGATTTCTTCCATCAGTTTGGGCTTGAGATCGGCGAGGACGCTGTCGACAATGCTGGCAACGGATTCTTCGTGACCGCCGGCCTCATCTTCAGGTTCAGGTTGTTGGCTGGAAGATGGTTCTGCCTGCGAGGACAATTCTGCGATCGAAGGTGCTTCCGCCAGCGGTGTGGGGACCTCGGTGACGGGACTGACGACTTGCGATTTGAGCTGCGGTTCGACCACTGATTCGCGGATTTGTTTCCAGCTCTCCCATGCTGCCGCCAGCTCTGATTCGCGCTGCCGCTCCTCAGGGCTATCGGTTGCAGGCACAGCCTGCGGCGCTTCGGAAGGCACAGCAGACTGGGAGACTGCATCTCCGCCGCCCGTGGCGGCAGCGGCAAATGCGGCTCCCTGCGTCTCCGGCGCCGGAGTCTCGGCAGAAGCGCGGGGCATAACTGAATCCACCAGATCCGAGACGCTTGGCAGCGATGTTTCGTTGATCATTGCCGCCACCAGCGAAGTGGAAGCTTCGGTTTCGGCGTTGTGCGCGGTTGTTTGCTCTTGTGCCGGTTCCGCCGCTGGTCGCGTGTCTTGCACGACACTGACAGGAAACTCGGCTGCATTCACGGCCGCCATAATGGCGAGAGCCTTTTGCATCTCCTGCTCCAGGTTCAGGGCAGACTCCGCGTCGGGGACTGCGACCAACTCGGCTATCCAGCGCGGCCCGCTAAGCTGCTGTGGAACTCCATACCCATTCGTGGGCGTCAATGTCTCCAGCGCCGCCGCAAAATCGTCTCGTTCCTCTGGCTTCGGAAGCGCTTCAACTGGAGGGTGAATGGCGGCCTCTTGAACCGGAACCGGTAATTCCGGCTGGGGTTCGGCGGCGGCAGTTGCCGTCACCTCCGCGACTTCAGCCTTCACTTCTTCGGCGACTGGCGCTTCGACTTTCTGTTCTTCTTCCGCCCGTTCAGGCTCGGCTTGGTGTTCTTCAATGGAGGCGGCGGTAGCAAAAGTTGCCGGCGGTTCGTCTTCCGTCGTCACTTCAGAGTTCGGTTGTTCGGCTTGGGCAATCGAATCGCTCGCGAAGGTCTCCGGGACCACACTCGCCACTTTCACTTCGGCCGCCGGTTCCACGATCCGGGTCCTGAATGCCGCCGCGGCCGCGTTGATGGCGGCGATTTCTTCGGGTGTAATGTCGCGTGGTACTACGCTTGGCACTGGGGGCGGCGCTTGCGGTTTGCGAGCCTCCGGTTTTGGCGGCTCGGCCGGCTCAGCGTGTTCTTCTATCTCAACCTCGGGACCGTGGCTCTGCGGCACGGGAATCTTCAGGCGGTTTTTCCATCCGCTTTCCAGGTCGCCATAATCATTGGAAGGAGTTTCTGCCTCCAACGCCGAAATGGCTTTGGCGAACCGGCCTGGCTTGTAGGGCGCGGGCTGAGGAACGATGCGGTCTTCGAGCTTGGTAAGTGCGGTGAGCAGTTCGCTGGCTTCGAAAGGTTTTACGATGAAAGCGTCGGCCTTCACCCGGCGTGCCTCCTCGGGCTTGAAGGGCTCGAGCTTGCCGACGGTGAGAAGCATCGGGGATTCGCGCCGTCTCTTTTGATTCGCGCAGGCGCTGGCAGACTTCCAGGCCCCCATAGCCCGGCATATACACATCGAGCACGATCAGATCGGGCTTGGACTCGGCAATTTTCTTGAGCGCGGCTGAGCCGTTGTTGACCGTAGTGACTTCATAGCCGGCATCACTCAGGATGCGGCGGCCCATGTTCTGGGCAGTCACACTGTCATCGGCAAGCAGGATTTTGCGCGCCAAGCGATGTCCTTTTGAGCGATCGGAGGATAGGCCGAAGGTAACGTGTCCGGGGGCCTAAGTCAATGAGAATAGACCTATTAAGCAGGTTACGAGGGGTCAGTATCCACCGGCTAATGCTGCAAGCTAGGTGGAAGACTCAACCAGCAGGGGAAACTGCCGCGAAGAGGGTAACTCAAAAGGGAATAATCTTGTGAATGCCCTTCTTTTTCTTATGCTTGCTGGAGGCAACAGCGTCGTCGGTGCTTGGCTGGTCGGCAGCTGATGAGACTGAACTGGAAGTGGTGCCAGCCGCCGCAGCGGATGCCGCAGGATTAGTCCCACTCTGGATCTCATTTACCTGCTGGGGCGGAGGTAAAGCCTGGCTCCCATCAGCGGGCACGTTGGGTTTCAGCTCATTAGGATCGGGCGCAACATTGGGCTGCAATTCGTTGGCTGCTGGCGGCGCAGAGGCACTGGAGGGGGCGGCATCCGCAGGAGTGGTGGCGGCAGGCGCTGTTGGAGCGTCGGAACGTGGGACGGTTTCATTGGGCGCAGGCTCACCGTTCACCGTCTCAATTGAAACCGACCTATCGTCTCCCAGGCCACGAGGAGGCTTAGCTGCGTTGGGCTGAATTACCGAACTCGCGCTCATCGGGGTCGGATCGACGAGCGTAGGCTCACCCACCTTGGCAGCCTCGGCAACGTCTGGATGTTTGTCAAAAGCTTTCATTACTTTGGCAAACGCGTTGTCTTCCTTACGGCTGTCCTCCTCGGCCTTGTTCTGGGCAACCTCCGCCTTGGTAGGCCTCGGCACCGGCTGGTGCAGCGCTTCCAAGCGTGCTTTGGCATCGTCGGCCCGCTCCATTACCGGATAACGGGTGAGAATGCGGGAATAGGCTTCTGAGGCACGTTTGGTGAACTGCTGAATAAAGGCGGACTTGACATTTTCCGGGAGGCAGCCCGGTGGATGATTCAGCATTGCCGCACACGTCGGACGCGAACTTATTCTCGCCATCTCACTTTCGTAAGATTGCCCGAGCAGGTACAAGGCCTCGTCGGCTTTACTGTACAGCGGATATTTGTCGACCAGAGACTGCAGCCGGGCGATGGCTGCGGGATACGACTCCCGCAAATAATAGAAACGCCCCACGCCGAACTCGCGCTCCGCAATGATTTCCTGCACTTCCCGCAGGCGCTGTTTGGCCTCGGGGATCAACTTACTGTCGGGCCACTGCATGATGAGTTGCCGGTATTCTTCCTCGGCCCGCATGGCGTGGGTGTAATCGCGGTCGGGCTTTTCCATCTCCTGATAATGGATATTGGCAATCTTCAACTGGGCTTCCGCCGCTTCCGGCATATTGGGGAAGAAGGTGATGAAATCCTTATACTCAATCTCGGCCTGGGCCAGCGCAGCGGAACCGCCTTCGTCATACCAGGAGTCGCCCACAGCCAGCTTCGCACGGGCGATATATTCAGAATCCGGATAGGTATTGATCAGGGTTTGTAGCGTCAACCGGGCCAGGTCGTAGCGGTTGTGCTTAAGGGCATCCATGGCACGGTCGAACAGCACTTTGTCCGGCTGCTTCGAACTCACATCCGCCAGAGGGTTGGTGGCCTTCTTGTTGGTGGTGCAGGCGGTGGCGAGAGCCAATCCAGCCAGCAGCACGGTTACCGCTATACGACGTGACATGGGACCTCGGGAAATCAGTTTCTAGTTTCTGGTTTCCAGTTTCTGGAAACTAGACTCTCTGCAATGTGGCTTCTGTGGCTGCCTTGAGCAGTTTTCGGGCGTTGCTAGTTGGATCGCCTGCACCGAACACGGCGTTGCCTGCGACCAGAATTTCGGCTCCGGCTCGGACGACCTCCGCCACCGTATCCAGAGCGATTCCGCCGTCGACTTCGATCCGAAAGTGTAGCCGGCGGTCTGCCCGCAAGTCCGCCAGCCGGCGGGTCTTATGCACTGCTCCAGGGATGAACTTTTGTCCGCCGAAGCCGGGATTCACCGACATGACCAGCACATAATCGACGATGTCAAGCACCTCGCTCAAAGTTTCGACCGGAGTTGCCGGGTTGATCACCACGCCGGCCTGAGCGCCGTGGCTGTGAATGAGATGCAGGGTCCGGTTCAGATGCCGGCAGACCTCCTGGTGGACCGAAATCCAATCCGCCCCGGCCTCCACAAAATCGGGGATGTACTGGTCGGGGTTTTCGATCATCAAGTGGCAATCCAAGGGCAATTCGGTGGCTTTGCGCAAAGATCGGACTACCGCCGGCCCAATCGTAATGTTGGGGACGAAGTGACCGTCCATGACATCGACATGGATCACCGTGCCTCCGCCCTCGGTCGCAAGGCGGATTTGCTCCGCCAGGTGAGCGAAGTCGGCCGACAAAATCGAAGGTGCCAGCTCGATCAAGATAGGCTCCAAAGACACGAATCTCAGGGAAATTCTAACACGCAAAGTTATGTGTAAGCGCCGAGATTCGGTTCGCGAAGCAGGAGCTGAGAATCCCCGGCCTTCCCAATGAGTACCTTTGTGTCCTTGGTGGTTGTCGCATCTTGCGGAAATCTAAAAACAACATCGAAGAACCACAAAGGACACAAAGTAAACCCCGCTCCGGATCTTCGCCACATTGGTCAGCCTGCAATCGCAAAAGGTACAATCGGAACTGACCATGCGAGTTCGCAAAGCCGTTTTTCCCGCCGCCGGACTGGGTACGCGTTTCTTGCCTGCCACCAAGGCCCAACCCAAAGAGATGCTGCCGCTGGTGGACAAGCCCATCATTCAATATGGCGTGGAAGAGGCCATGGCTTCGGGGTGCGACCAGATCATCATCATCACCGGCCGCGGCAAGCAGGCGATCGAGGACCATTTTGACGTCAGCTACGAACTGGAACGCATGCTCCAGGACCGCAAGAAAAAAGATCTGCTCGAAATTGTGCGGCACATTTCCGACATGATTCATGTGTTTTACGTCCGCCAGAAAGAAGCGCTGGGCCTGGGACACGCCGTGCTCATGGCGAAAGAACTCGTGGGCAATGAACCTTTCGCGGTGCTTCTGGCCGACGACGTGATTGACGCTGAAGTTCCGTGTCTGAAGCAGATGATTGATGTGTTCGACGAAGTGAATGGTTCGGTGCTGGCCGCCCAGGAGGTAGATGGTCCGGCGATCTCGTCCTACGGCGTGCTTAAGGTCAAACCTGCGGACGGCAGGTTCGGTGGCCGTCTTTACGAGATCGTCGATATGGTGGAGAAGCCGAAATTGGCGGACGCGCCTTCAAACCTGGCCGTGATTGGCCGCTACGTGCTCACGCCGGGAGTGTTTGATGCGCTTGCGAAGACCAAGGCGGGCGTCGGCGGCGAACTGCAACTCACCGACGGAATGAGAGCGCTGCTCAAAGAAGAAAAAATGTATGCCTACGTTTTCGAAGGAAAGCGTCACGATGCCGGCGACAAACTAGGCTTTCTTAAAGCCACTGTGGAGTTTGCCCTGAAGCGCGACGATCTGGGACAGCAGATGCGGGACTATTTGAAAAGCCTCAAGCTGTGAGACGACGGATTTCCTACATCCCTAATGTGATCCTCAACTTCTTTGATTTTTCTTCCACGCCGTTGGCCAGCTTTTCCTTGTGCGCGTCCAACTTTTTTTCTACCGCCGCGCTGGAAAGACCGAGAATCTGGGCCGCCAGAATGCCGGCATTGGTCGCTCCCGGCTTGCCAATCGCAACGGTTGCGACCGGAATTCCCGCGGGCATTTGAACTGTCGCCAGCAGCGAATCCATTCCATTCAGCGATGTCGAAGGAATGGGAACGCCGATCACGGGCAACGTGGTATGAGCGGCAATCACTCCGGCGAGGTGCGCGGCGCCGCCGGCGCCCGCAATGATCACACGAATGCCGCGGCCGGCGGCTTTGCGAGCGTAGTCAGCGGTGCGGTCGGGCGAGCGGTGCGCCGACGTTACATCAATCTCATAGGCGATGCCGAACTCTTCCAGCGCTTTGGCGGCCTCGCGCATGATGTCAAGATCGGAATCGCTGCCCATCACAATGGAAACCTGCGGTTTGCTCATGGTTCTCCTTGAGAAAAGCAATCTATTGGGCCGGGCGATGCGAAACCAGGTCCCATGCCAAGCCCATGCAGAGCCCGACGAGACCGTACAGTCCCGCGTTCATCAGTATCAGAATCGCCACAAAGAACAGGTTCGATACAGAATTAGACGAATTCAACGCCATGGTCGCTATGGATCCCGGCCATAGCACCAGAAAAAACTCCTCCACGGCTACCAGAAAGCGCACACCAAAACGGTGCTCAAGAATCGAGGCCGCATAAACGGCGAAGGGTATCACGACGCCGAAGAAAGAGAACCGAACCATAGTCCGGTAAGGAATGCCCTTCTTCCACCTCCCAAATGCGGCTGCGCACAAAAGAGCCGCGACCAAGAGCGTCCCCAGGACAGACAGGAGGTTTGTCACTACAAATAGCTCCGGCGTCACAAGGGTTTCTCCTCCCCGCAGCTACTTCTTTAGCGCCCGCGCCGCAATGTCCTTGCGGTAAATTGCGCCTTCGAAACCTATCATGGCGACGGCCTGATACGCACGATCCACTGCGGTCTTCAGGTCCGGGGCTCTCGCCGTCACTCCCAGCACGCGTCCGCCCGAGGTAAAGTATGCATCATCATGTTTCGTGGTTCCCGCATGAAAGATTTGCACGCCCGCAACTTTCTCCGCGTCCGCCAAACCCGTAATACGTCGGCCGACTTCAAACGTTCCTGGATAACCGCCGGAAGCCATGACGACACAGACCGAAGCATCCGGCGACCAACGGAAATCGCCCGCACTGACTCGACCCTCGATCGAAGCTTCCAGCGCCTCGACGAGATCGCTTTCCAGTCGCATCAGGATGGGCTGGGTCTCGGGATCGCCGAAGCGGCAATTGAACTCCAGCACCATGGGACCGCGGGCGGTCATCATCAGCCCGCAATACAGGACACCCTTGTATTCGGCTCCCTCAGCTTTCATTCCGTGCACCACCGGCTGCGCGACGTGCTGGACCAGCCAATTCTGCATCTGCTCGTCCAATATGGTCGGGGTCGAGTAGGCGCCCATGCCGCCGGTGTTGGGGCCGGTATCGCCATCGCCCACGCGCTTGTGGTCCTGCGCGGCCACCAGCGGCGCAACCCGCTCGCCGTCGCTCACCACCAGAAACGACAGTTCCTCCCCTTGCAGACATTCTTCGAGCACCACTCGCGCCCCGGCCGACCCCAGCATTTTTCCAGCTGAGCATTTCGCTGGCGACGGCGGTTGCTTCTTCCTTCGTCCTACAGATCACCACACCCTTGCCGGCGGCCAGGCCGTCGGCTTTGATGACGATGGGCATGTGAAAGTGCGGCAAGGCGTCGTGTATTTGGTCAAGTCGAATCACAAATAGCGTAATGCGCCGTGGGAATGTGGTGCCGCTGCATGAATTCTTTGGCGAAGCTCTTGCTCGACTCCAGTTGCGCCGCGGCTTTAGTGGGGCCGAATATCTTCCAGCCTTTGTGAGTGAATTCGTCCACCAGGCCGAGAGTCAAAGGCAGTTCGGGACCAACCACCGTCAAATCAGGCTTGATCTTTCCAGCCAGAGCCAGCAACGAAGGCACGCTCTTAAGATCGACGGGAAGACATTCCGCCTGCGCGGCTATCCCGCCATTGCCGGGAGCGCAGTAGACTTGCGAAACGCGCGGCGATTGGCGCAGTTTCCAAACCAGTGCATGCTCGCGCCCGCCGCCTCCGATGACGAGAACCTTCATAGTTTAGGAGATATCAAGGTTAGGTTCCCGCCAAGCGGGATGTCAAACCAGGAGTTGAGTCATTGACTCAATGATTCACTGAATCAATCCTGGAATTCATTAACCATGCTTAACTGCGTATAATTCTCGCCAGATGATCACCGTCTCCAAAGAAGATTATCTCAAGGCGATTTTGGAAGCGGAGAGCGAAGGCGAGACCAGTCATTTCAGCGACGCTCGCGCACCGGCTCGCGGTTTCGCCTCCGGCTGTGACCATGGCATTGCGGCGACTCAAAAAAGACGGCCTGGTACGGGTACGGAATGATGGCAACGTCGGACTGACCCCGGCCGGACGCAAAATTGCGCGCAAGCTCACGCTTCGCCATCACCTCATCGAACGCATGCTGGCAGAGATGTTCGGTATGGAATGGTACAAAGTGCACGATGAGGCCGAACGGCTGGAGCATGCGGTCTCACCCGATTTTGAAGCCAAGTTGCTGGCGCGGCTGGGGCGCGCCGGCGCCTGCCCGCATGGCAATCTCAGCGAACAGGAAAGTCCTGCCAGCCGGCGGCGGCGAGGGCTGCTGCTCCTGGCCCAGGCCGATGCGGAGAAGAGTTACATCGTCAGCGGAATTTACGAACGCGACCGGCGTCTGCTGGAATTCCTGGAAGCACGCGGTGTCCGCCCGGGCGCACGGCGTGCGCGTCTCCGGCCGGAATTACGATAACACTTTGACGCTCGCTACCGATGCCGGGACAGTTTCCTTGGGCAAGAGCGCTGCCGAGAAGGTCTGGGTAACCGGGGAACAAAGTAGAGCGCGACGCATCGCCGCCCGTTCTCCCGCATAGCGTCGAGCTCTTCCTCCAAAGTAATTAACCATAGTTTACCCTTTGATGTATACTCACGCTAACTGCGACCATGAGCGTAGGGTCCCAACCTCCACCAACGAAGCCTTTCGCGGCGCGCATCGCCAATGGCGGTGAAGCCGTCGTCATCACTCACGAAGACGTAGATCGCGCGCATGATCGTGTGCGGGTGTCGGCGGCGCGCGCTCAGCGCGGTTTCTTCTCGCGTGCGCGGCTGCTGTGGTTGCTGGTAGGGCCGGGTGTGCTGGTCATGCTGGGAGAAAACGATGGGCCCAGCATGCTGTCTTACGCGGCTACGGGCGCGAAGTTTGGCATCGGCTTCTTTCTTCCCATTTGTAGCCCTTACGTTTTGCATGGCGATTGTGGTGCAGGAAATGACGGTGCGACTGGGCGCCGCCACCCATCGCGGACACGCCGAGTTGATCTTCGAGCGCTTCGGGCCGTTCTGGGGCTGGTTTTCGATGATCGATCTGGGCATCGGAAACTTTCTTACGCTCATCACCGAGTTCATCGCCATCCGCGCCGGCTTGGGCTTTTTTGGCGTTCCACCCTGGATGGCAATCCTGATCGCGCTGGTCATTCTTTACGGAGCGCTGGTGAGTCATCGCTACTGGACCTGGGAACGAATCACGCTGGCCGCCGCCGCATTCAACCTGATTTTCATTCCAGTTGCGCTCATGACCCACCCCAGTTGGCACGAGGTTGGCCACTGCATTCATGACCTGGCAACCGCTTCCGGGCTTCAACAAAGACACTCTGCTGATTGTGCTGGCCGACATCGGTGCGACCGTCACGCCGTGGATGCTTTTCTTTCAGCAGAGCGCAACCGTCGACAAGGGAATGACCACGAAAGACATTCGCTTTGGCCGCATTGACACCGTGCTGGGAGCGGCGTTGGCGACTGCCGCCGCCGTGGCCACGATTCTGGCGACGGCGCCCTTATTCGCCCATCAGATGACGGCGGACACTTTTCAGGCGGCCGAGTTTGCCCAGGCGCTGCAACCGCTGATCGGCCGTTTTGGCGCGTCCCTCTTTGCCCTCGGCATGGTCGAGGCCGGAATCGTGGCCTCGATCACCATTTCAACTTCTTCGGCGTATGCCTTCGGCGAGGTCACACACAAACCCCACAGCCTGAATCTCCCCATGGGACAAGGCAAGGCTTTTTATTCTGTGCTGACGCTGTGCGCCGTGGCTGCGGCGGCCATCGTTCTTATCCCCGGGCTGCCGCTGGTGTACGTGGTTCTGGTGGTCAACGTGGTTGCGGTTCTGGCCATGCCACCGGCGCTGGTATTTCTGTTCATGCTGGTAAACGACAAAGAAATTATGGGCGACCTAGTCAGTCCGGCTGTGGGCGAACGTGTTGTCCACCGGCAGTAGTGCTCGTTCTGACCGCGGCGGGGGTGCTGTTCGGCATCAGCATCATTGCGCCCAACATTTTTGCGGCATTGGGTGGAGGGTAGGAGGATCTATGACGAAAGAAGAGGACACGCAGTCTCGATTTCCAGTGCGGATCAAAGCTTGGTTTTATCCTCGCTCGAACACGATCAGCTGGTGCAGGCCAAAAAGCACTTCATTCCCAGGAGGCTTCTCAAAGGCCCGGAGTTAGCGGTGTTGTGGGCGCTGCGGATCTATCTCTTGTTCATGATGGCAGTTGTGGGCTACCAGGTGTGGATTGCGGCACGGTGAATCAGTACCGTGCACGGCATGGCACTTCGCGACATAATAAAACCATGATAAAAAAGCGACTTTGCGCCGGCGTCATCACGGTTGTCTGCTTGTCTCTCGCCTTCGCGGCCTATGCTCAAACAGATTCCGCAGTTCCGAACTCACCCCAGAAAGGCCCGTCCGTGACCATTCACGCCAAAGGAACGTTCGAAGTGAAGATTACTCCGCAGACACCGGACGGCAAATTCGAAGACGCGACCATGGGGCGGATGACCATCGACAAACAATTTCATGGCGATCTCGACGCCACCAGCAAGGGCCAGATGCTAACCGGCATGACCGATGTCAAAGGCTCGGCCGGATACGTCGCCATGGAGCGCGTGACCGGAACCCTGAATGGCCGCAGCGGCACCTTTATCTTGCAGCACAGTGCCACCATGACGCGCGGTGTCCCGCAACTCAGCATCACCGTTGTTCCCGATTCCGGGACAGGCCAACTGGTCGGCCTTACCGGCAAGATGGATATCATCATCAACGACGGAAAACATTCTTATGATTTCGAGTACTCGCTGCCGGCGGCCACCAAATAGCGCCAGCAAAGGGCAATCCACCACAAAGGACACAAAGTTTCACGAAGGCCTTAGCGGCAAGCGTTTTCCTTCGTGAACCTTTGTGTCCTTTGTGGTTTGATTGGTGTGAGCCATTTCATGTGCCCTTGGTTTCTGGCGCAACCCATCTCAGAACGACTAAACTAGAGGGGGAAGGCCATCATCATGAATAGCTTTGGCAGTCGTTCTACTCTCCGCGTTGGCGGCCACGATTACGAGATTTACCGCGTCGACGCACTCGACAAGCAGGGTATCTCCACCAAGCATCTGCCTTTTTCGCTCCGCATCCTGCTGGAAAATCTGCTGCGCACCGAGGACGGCCGCAGCGTAACCAAAGAAGACGTCCGCGCGCTGGCGGGCTGGAACAGTAAGTCGAAGCCAGACAAAGAAATCGCTTTCACACCCAGCCGCGTGCTGCTGCAAGATTTCACCGGCGTACCGTGCGTCGTCGATCTGGCCGCCATGCGTGATGCCATGAAGCAACTCGGCGGCGATCCAGCGCTCATCAATCCTCTTCAGCCAGTGGAATTGGTGATCGATCACTCCGTACAAGTCGATCAGTTTGGCACGCCGAATGCATTTCAGTTCAACGCCGAGATGGAATTCATTCGCAACAAAGAACGCTACGGTTTTCTGCGCTGGGGGCAGACCGCCTTCCGCAACCTCGCCATCGTTCCGCCCGACACCGGCATCGTGCATCAAGTGAACCTGGAATTCCTAGCGCGCGTGATTTTCGTACACGACGCCAACGGAAAGAAAACTGCTTACCCTGACACTCTCGTCGGCACCGACTCACACACCACCATGATCAACGGCCTGGGCGTGCTGGGTTGGGGCGTCGGTGGAATCGAAGCTGAGGCAGCCATGCTGGGCCAGCCGGTTTCCATGCTAATCCCGCAAGTTGTCGGCGTGAAACTCACCGGCAAATTAAAAGAAGGCGCCACCGCTACCGACCTTGTTCTCACCATAACTGAAATGCTGCGCAAGCACGGCGTGGTGGGAAAGTTTGTCGAGTACTTCGGCCCCGGCTTGCAGGAGTTGCCGCTGGCCGATCGCGCCACCATCGCCAACATGTCGCCGGAATATGGCGCCACCTGCGGCATCTTCCCGGTAGATAAAGAGACTCTCGCATATCTGCGGCTGACGGGACGGACTGAGGAGCAGATTGCGTTGGTCGAAGCTTATTCCCGCGAGCAAGGCCTGTTTCACGACGAAAAGACGCCGGAAGCGCAATACTCTGAGCTGCTCGCACTCGACCTTGCTACCGTGGAATCGAGCCTCGCCGGTCCCAAGCGACCGCAGGACCGGGTGCCGCTCTCGCAAGCCAAGGAATCGTTCGACAAAGCCCTTCCTTCGCTGATCAAGCCAGGCAAAGGCGCAGCCGCGGCTAACGGCAATGGACATCTTCATCACGGCAGCGTGGTGATCGCCGCCATCACTAGCTGCACCAACACTTCAAATCCGTCGGTGATGATCGCTGCCGGGCTGGTGGCGAAGAAAGCCGTCGAACGCGGCTTGCAAGTCCCAGTATGGGTGAAAACCTCACTTGCTCCAGGATCGAAAGTCGTCCGTGATTATCTGGAACGCGCCGGTCTCACCGGATATCTCGAGAAACTAAAGTTCCACATTGTCGGCTACGGGTGTACGACCTGTATCGGAAACTCCGGTCCGCTGCCGGAAGAGATTTCGCGCGCCATTGACGAAAAGAATCTGGTAGTAGCGTCGGTGCTCTCCGGCAATCGCAACTTCGAGGGCCGCATCAACGGCGAAGTTCGCGCCAATTATCTGATGTCGCCGCCTCTGGTCGTGGCTTTCGCCCTGGCCGGACGCATCGATCTCGATTTGCGCAAAGACGCCATCGCGCAGGACAAAGGCGGCAAGCCTGTCTATCTGGCCGATCTGTGGCCGTCGCGCAGCGAAGTGGAAGAAGCAATCAGTAAGTCGATTACACCGGACATGTTCCGCCGCAGCTACGGCGAGGTTTACCACGGCGACGACCGCTGGCGTGCGCTTGCCGTTCCTAAGGGCGAAACCTATGCCTGGGAGAACGACTCCACCTATATTCGCCTGGCCCCTTACTTTGACGGCATGAGTGTGACGCCGGGCGCAGTTGCTGATATCAAAAACGCCAGGGTGCTGGCGGTGCTCGGCGATAGCGTGACCACCGACCACATTTCGCCCGCAGGTTCGATCAAGAAGGACAGCCCGGCAGGAAAATACTTGATTGAGCATGGAGTGAAGCCGGCTGAGTTCAATTCTTATGGCTCGCGTCGCGGCAATCACGAAGTCATGGTGCGCGGGACCTTTGCCAACGTCCGCCTGCGCAACAAAATGGTCCCCAACCTCGAAGGCGGATTCACCCGCCACCTGCCCGACGGCGGTGAGATGACGATTTACGAAGCTTCGGAAAAGTACATTGCCGAAGGCGTGCCGCTGGTGATTCTGGCCGGCAAAGAATACGGCTCAGGCTCCTCACGCGATTGGGCCGCGAAAGGCCCGTTGCTGCTGGGGGTGCGAGCTGTTATCGCCGAGAGCTACGAACGCATTCATCGCTCGAACCTGGTCGGGATGGGCATCCTGCCGCTGCAATTCCGCGAGGGCGAGACGGCACAATCCTTGGGTTTAACTGGCGAAGAAACATTCGAGATCGGCGGAATCCGCGATGTGGTCGAGCATTTTGCCGCTGGACGTCTGGTGAAAGTACGGGCAACAGTGCAAGGTAAGAGCAAAGACTTCGAAGCAACGTTACGAATTGATACGCCTCAGGAGGCGCAGTACTACGCCCACGGCGGTATTCTGCAATTTGTGTTGCGGCAGCTGCTGGCGGGACGGCCGCAGGCGGTGACGGCGTAAACTTCAATTGAGCCGTGGTAAAATGCAGCGGTTGCCCGACTAAGGAAGTGCCCCGTGAAAAACACCGTCCTCTGGTTGGCAGTAATCTTCGTGGCCGCAGCGCCTGCGTTAAGCCAAGTCAATTATTACCCCCTCCACTACTTTTTGGGAGGCGGCACCGACGGCGGGCTTCCAACCGGCGATCTCCTGATTGATTCAGCGGGGAATATTTACGGGACAACCACCGCTGGAGGCGCTAGTTACGATAGTGGCTTTGACAGCTGCCCCCAAGGCTGTGGGACGGTATTCGAGCTTTCCCCAGAAAGTAACGGTGGGTACTCCTACGCCGTTCTTTATAGTTTTTGCGCAACTTCCGCGCTCTGTCCTGACGGGGCATATCCCCAGGCAGGTCTGGTTATCGATCAATCCGGAAATCTCTATGGCACCACGCTAGAAGGAGGCTCCGAACAGAGCGGTACCGTTTTTGAGCTTTCACCTCCGTCGCTTCCCGGCGGAGCATGGACGGAAGCCGTGCTTCACAGCTTTTGCACGACTTACAGCTGCACTGATGGTTATTTTCCATACAGCAAACTGGTTCTGGACGAGCAGGGCGTGTTATACGGCACTGCCTCCGCCGGCGGAAGTTCTACGAACTGCCGCGGAGGGTGTGGCACAGTTTTCCGGCTGACCCCACCCCCTGCACCGGGTGGCTATTGGAAAGAAAGCGAAATCTACACCTTCTGTTCGCCCCCCAACCGCGGCCACTGTCCGGACGGCTCCACTCCGATGGTCGGATTGACTGTCGGAAAAGCAGGTGTTTTGTACGGCACCACGCGGTACGGCGGAATTTCTTATTCAGAGGGCAGCGGCACGATCTTCAAGCTTTCGCATGGTCCGAGTGGTTGGACTGAAAGCGTTGTGCTGACTTTTCCTAGGGCAGAGAATTCAGTAGGAGAATTGGCCCTTGATCCGGAAGGCAGGATTTACGCGGTAAGTGTGCGCGATAGTGGCACCCTGGTTAGAGTGGATCCGGAAAATGGCGTCACTCGGACTTTCCAGGTGGTATACCCAAACTTCGACGAAATTGTGACTTCGGGCCCATTCGTAGACTCCACCCGTAAGGTTGTATTTGTTACGCCTAGCGCTTTGCAAGGTGGCGAGTTTGCCTACCAAGCTACGCTCGAGATCGCACCGCCGGGGCAAGAGACACCTATCGTTTCCTTCTGTGGATTTTTCGGTGGTTGCGGCCCGACGTCGACCCTGGTTGAGGACACATTCGGCAACCTCTACGGCGTAACGGAGTACGGTGGAGAAGACGACTGCACAGGGCCTCTTTTCAACGGTTGCGGCGTCGTTTTTGAGGTTAGGCTCTCGACTTCCAGCCGGGGACAGATGAGCAGCGCACCGGATTCCAGTCGGAACCGGGACACCTCACCCTAAAAGCCCTTCCCCGAATCCAGCAAGATCGTAACCGGCCCGTCATTTACCAGTTCCACTTGCATCATTTCCTGAAAACGGCCGGTTTCGCAGTGCAATCCGGCAGCCCGAATCCGTTCCACAAAATACTCATACAATCGCCGTGCCTGTTCCGGCGGTGCCGCAGCGTCAAACGACGGACGCTTCCCTCGCCGGACATCTCCATACAAAGTGAACTGCGAGACTACGAGCACGGCTCCGCCGATCTCTCCCACCGCGCGGTTCATCTTTCCAGCATCATCCTCGAACACACGCAGCCCGGCGATCTTATCGGCCAGATAATCAGCATCCACCTCAGTGTCAGCGCCTGCGACTCCGAGCAAGACCAGCAAGCCGCGCTGGATCTTGCCGACGGCTTCACCTCTCACGGTGACCTGCGCCCGGCTCACTCTCTGCGCCACCGCCCGCATCGGCGAATCCTCCTCACCATAACAATCGCCAAGCAATATTCTCATATCGTCTGTTGACGCACGCCGACCCTGCCCGCCAACAGACGCAGGCTGAGAAGCAGTCGCCCAGCCGCAGGTTTGACCGTCGCTGCAACCAGCAGTTACGATGCTGGTGGGCTGAACTGCCGTGTTTCGATTGCCCGCGCGGCAGCACCCTTCTTTACACCGATTCGTGCTGGCCATTACACTACTTCTTCCCTTTTCTCTTGCCTTCAGGAAGGTGGGACGCTCATGGCCGTTGCCACAAAAAAAGAGGTGGTCGAGAAAGTCAGACAGATTATCAGCGAGCAATTGGGGGTGGATGAAGCCGAAGTCACGCCCAGCGCTTCCTTCACGGATGACCTGGGAGCTGATTCTCTCGATCAGGTGGAGTTGGTAATGGCGCTGGAGGAGGCCTTTAATATGGAGGTCGGTGACGAGGACGTAGAAAAAATGCTGACCGTCCAGAACGCCATCGACTACGTCGACAAGCACGCGAGGACCAGGTAATAGGGAAACCCGATTTCCTCGCGAAATCCGGACATCTGGGAACAAATCACTCTGCATAAGGAGAACTCATGGCAGCCGTTGATGAGAAGGTGAAACAGATCATTGTGGAACAACTGGGTGTAGAAGAAGGCGAAGTGACCGCCAACGCCTCGTTCGTGGACGACTTGGGCGCCGACTCGCTGGACACTGTGGAGCTGGTCATGGCCTTTGAGGAAGCTTTTGAGCTGGAGATCCCCGATGAGGACGCGGAAAAAATTCGCACCGTACAGGATGCCGTGGACTACATCGGGAAGCACGCGAAGGGCGGGAAGTAATTGGCGCGACGCGTCGTAGTCACCGGGAGTAGGTCTGGTTTCGGCGGTGGGCAACAGCACTGAAGAAACCTGGACCAGCCTGCTTGCTGGTAAATCCGGCATCGGCCCCATCACCCAATTCGACGCGTCACAACACAGCCTCAAGAATTGCCGCGGAGGTCAAGAATTTCGACCCCCTCCGGTTCATTGAGAAGAAGGACGTCAAGAAAATGGCCCGCTTCATTCACCTGGCCATGGGCGCTGCCGATGAGGCCATGAAGACCTCAGGCTTGCAGGTCACGCCCGACAACGCAAACCGGATCGGCGTCCATCTGGGGTCAGGAATCGGCGGGTTTGAAATCGTGGAACGCGAGTATCGCAACTTGCTCAATGGCGGACCTCGTAAAATCTCGCCCTTCTTCGTTCCCGCGATCCTGGTCAACCTGGCCGCTGGCAACGTAAGCATCCGTTACGGCGCCAAAGGCCCGAACGAGGCCACTTGCACGGCATGTACCAGCAGCGCCCACTCCATCGGAGATTCGTTCAAGATCATTGCCCGCTGCGACGCTGACGCCATGATCGCCGGAGGCAGTGAGGCCGCCGTCACCGCGCTTTCGGTGGGCGGATTTGCCGCCATGCGCGCCCTTTCCACCCGCAACCATGAGCCAGAGAAATCCAGCCGGCCCTGGGATTCGGCGCGCGACGGATTCGTGATCGGAGAAGGCGCCGGAATTCTGATTCTTGAGGAATTGGAATTCGCGCGCCGGCGGGGCGCCAAAATTCTGGCAGAAATAGTCGGCTACGGCATGAGCGGCGATGCCCACCACATCACTGCCCCTGCCGACGATGGCGACGGAGCTTTCCGGGTCATGCAGAACGCCCTGCACGACGCGAAAGTGCAGCCCGATCGCGTGGGCTACGTGAACGCCCACGGCACTTCTACGCCCCTGGGCGACCGCATTGAAACCACCGCCATTAAACGCGCCTTTGGGGAGCACGCCTACCAGCTCGCCGTCAGTTCCACTAAGTCGATGACCGGCCATTTGCTCGGCGGCGCCGGGGGATTGGAGGCGGGCATCACCGTGCTCGCCCTGCGCGACCAGATTCTGCCCCCAACCATCAACCTGGAAAAGCCTGATCCAGAATGCGATCTGGACTACGTGCCTAACCACGCCCGTAAAACGGCCTTGGAGTATGCCATGTCCAATTCCTTCGGCTTTGGCGGCACGAACGGCGCCTTGCTGTTCCGCCGCTGGACAGAATAGCCAGTTTCGGCACGTCTTACCGGCATAAAGCCTCGCTCACCAAAAGCCGATGTGATTGGCAAGTACCGAATGCCGCGCACCCGGACATTCAGGGTAATTAGACCTTGGTACTCAGGGATTGGCCTTCTAACCTTTTGCCAAGCTTGGAGATGCAGGCCACAATAGGGTCATCCGGCAAGAGCCAAGATCAAAATCGCCTATGGAAAAGACCATTGGAGCAGCTGTTGCCCCCCTGCCTGCCGGTAAGAAGACTACGGCCCGGGCGGCGTTGGTTGATCTCAAGGACCCGGTCAGGGCGGTGCTGGCTGAGTGTTTCCGGCAGTTTGGAATTGAGACCGTGGTCATGCCCGGAAACGCCCCCGAACGCCTGCAGAAAGAGAAGTTTGAGGCCTGCGTGTTGAAGCTGGGGCCAGCCGCCCAGCCCATGATGGAGGCGGCGCGGACTTCGCTCTCCAATAGCCGGATGGTGATCTACGGGCTTGGCGGCAGCGCCCAGGACGCCATGCGCTTTTCGAAATATGGCATTAACGCGGTCTTTCAGGAGCCCTTGGAGCGTCACGCGGCTTTGAAACTGGTACGCGCGACCCAGATGCTCGTACTGCATGAACTGCGACGCTACGTCCGCATTCCTGTGATTACCGAAATCAGCGTAAGCCTGGCGAGCGACAATCGCCGCATAAACGCCACCAGCGTAGAGTTGAGTGCCGGTGGCATGTCCATGCGCAGCGCCGAAGACCTCTCCTCCGGCCAGTCGGTGGAAATCTCTTTCGCCCTGCTGACCCTGCCTCGGGTCTGGGTACGCGGCACCATAAGCTGGCGCAACGCACCGGGCAAGACCTTCGGTGTCCGCTTTGACCCGCAGGACGAACGCCGTCAGAAGATCAAAGAATGGATCGACTCCTACGTTGAGTCATCCTAAGCGAGCGCAGCCAGCCAGCGTGTAAAATCATAGCTACATGGCGGGCGCTGCCCAACTCGTGCAAATCGACGTCGGCCCACCCATCCGGCAGCGCAAGCCGGACTGGCTCCGCGCCAAAGCTCCCGTCGGCGACAACTTTCACAATCTAAAAAAGCTGGCCCGTGGACTGGGCTTGCATACGGTCTGCGAATCGGCCCAGTGCCCCAACATAGGCGAGTGCTGGAACCATCGCACCGCCACGTTTATGCTTCTCGGCAACATCTGCACCCGCCACTGTGGCTTCTGCGCCGTGCCCAAAGGCAAGCCTGGGCCCATCGACTGGCAAGAGCCGGCGCGGGTTGCCGAAGCAGTTGCCACTCTCGGCCTGCGGCATGCGGTCGTCACCAGCGTCAATCGCGATGACGACAATCGGGGCGGCGCGCGCGTGTTTGCCGAAACCATCCGCCAGATTCGTGAGATGACTCCCGGCTGCCGGGTCGAAGTCCTGATCCCCGACTTTCAGGGTCTGGATGAAGCTCTCCAAATCGTGCTTGACGCCCAGCCCGACATTCTCAACCACAACACCGAAACCGTGCCGCGGCTCTATCGCGTGGTCCGCTCCGGCGCCCGCTACGAGCGCACGCTGCGTCTGCTCGAGAACGCCAAGACGTTTGCGCCCGGGATGGTGACCAAATCCGGCGTAATGGTGGGGCTGGGTGAGACGCTCACCGAGCTGCATCGAAGTTTTCCGCGACCTCGGTTCGCGCGGCGTGGACATTCTCACCGTCGGCCAATATCTGCGGCCTTCGCGCGACCACCTGCCCATCGCCCGCTTCTACACCCCCGACGAATTCCGCACCCTGAAAGACTCCGCCCTCGAATACGGCTTCCGGCATGTTGAGTCAGGGCCGCTGGTGCGGTCCAGCTACCACGCGCATGAACACGCGGCTGCGGCGGCGAGGGGTTAGGCGAAGGTTCAGGCCAGGCGGCGGACAAGAGTGTCCGCCCGACACAAGCCTCAGAAAATCTTGACGTGAATGGTCAGATACTTCTTGGGATTTTCGCGCATGGCCTTGATCAGTCTGCGCGCCTCCACAATCAGGTTGTTGGTGTTGTCGTACAGTGCGGGATCGTGTAGCAGCTTGCCGACTGAGCCTGTCGGGGTTATTCAGTGCGGCGCTCAATTCGGAGATGTTGTTCATGGTCTTCTTCAGCTTTTCGGCGAACTCCTGGTCGCGGGCCATCACGCCCAGCGCGCCTTTGCCAGCGTTGATGTCGTCGGTCAGATTCTTAACGTTGGCGATGGTCTTGTTGGCGTTGTCATAGAGCGTGGGATCTTTCAGGAACTTGCCGGCTGTGCCCTTGCCGGCCTTCAGATCGTCCACGATGGAATTCAATTTGTCGATGGTGTCATTGGCGCTGTTATAGAGTTTGTCGTCTACCAGCAACTTGCCGAGACTGCCCTTCCCGTTGGCCACTTGCGCGACCAGACTCTGGAATTGAGCAACGGTCGCGTTCAACTGGTTGTAAAGGGCGGCATCGTAGATGAGCTTGCCAATCGATCCCTGGCCGCTTTCGACAAAGGCGATAATGCGGTCGGCGCGCTTGAGCAATGAATCCATGTTTTGCAGAGTGCCTTGGCTGGCGCGCACAACGTCTTCAATCTGCGGTGACTCGCGGGTCCGAGCACGGCGCCGTCTTGCGCTTCCGGACCCTTGGCCCGGGAGCTATCAATATCAATGTAGGTCTCACCCAGCACACCGGCTGTGGAGAGCGTGGTGACCGAATCGGTGCGGACACTCTGGTGATATTTGGTGATGATCTTCATCACCACTCGAACCGGGGCCAGTTGGCGGGAGGGATCAGGCACGACCATGATCTTGGTGACATTGCCAACATCCACGCCCTGGAGGCGGACGGGAGCGCCTTCCCGCAGACCGCCGGCGTTATCGAAATAGGAGATCAGAGTGATCTTGTGGGTGAAAATGCCGCCGGTGCCGCTCATCAGCAGGATGAGAATGGCCAGCGTGATGCTGGCGGCCAGCACGGTGATTCCGACTTTCAGTTGAGACCACTTCAACTGCTTCTGACTAGGCACTGGTTCTCCGTAAGAACGTCATCCAACATTCTCCGCGTGGTCTACTGTCCTAAGACAATGCCCTGCATCATAGCAGAGGAGCAGGCCATCTTTCACGCCGTCGAGGCGCGGGCTGCAATGTTCCCGAAACCAGCAAGGCTGCGAGATAGGCCGCAGCCCCGCAGGCCAGAGTAACATTGAGCCCGAACTGAATGGCGATCACCATCGCCAACACCGATCCCAGCACGCTAGAACCCGCGTTCATGGCCCAGGCCCACTCCACGGCGTTGTCTCTGGCTTCGCCGCTCTGTGACCCGGCCAGCGCACGTAAGCCGCTGGGAAACGGCATGCCCATAGCGAACCCCAACGGGGCCAGCAAGACTGCACTGACGGCCAGCTTGGCCACGAAGGCCACACCGACCAGTGCATTCAGGATCACTGGCAGTATGAACACGTAAAGCAGAGTAGAGCACACAATCAGGGCCAGCGGGAGCACGCTTCGTCCGGTTTTATCGAGCCAGCGGCGGGAGGCCAGGCTGCCGGCACCGCTCGACAGCAGCAGTAAAAACACCACTACAGTCAGCGCATACGTGGGATGGCCGAGAAACAGCACGAAGCGCTGGATGAAGGCAATCTCCACCAGAATGTATCCCAACCCGATGCGCCACAAAATAGAACAGAGGAACCAGGCTTTGGCGCATACGGCGGCCGCGCGCAACGCCAAAGGAACCACCAGAAACGCCAGCACCGCCGCTGCTGAGATCAACAAGCACCGTCGCCAACACGGCTACTCCGACGTTCACTTTCCAGTCGATTCCATGCTCCACACCATGTCGCCGCGCGAGAATCTGTCCCAGCTTCAGGGTGAAGAAAAAGAATGGCGCGTTGTCGCGCACCGGAGCGACGTTGTAGGCGTACTGCCGTGCAAAAGCGTAAGGATCGTTGCCGGTGATCAGAGCGGAAAATGGCGTCGGCTCAAACTTCGACAGGCATATAGATCGGCGTCAGCGCCGGGTAAGTCGCGCATGTGGGCCGCGCGCAGCTTCTTCTTCCTGTGCAGTGAACGCGCTCTTTTTGGCCAGCACCGCCACCGGAATCCCGTCTTCATCGAGCTGACCCTGCGAGATCACCATGAAGTTCCGCGCGGGATCGCTGACTCCGAGTTCGTGCAGGGCCTGCATCGCGACCGCAACCACGCGCAACGCCTCGCGAGGCTGGTGAAACTCCCAGCGGGTGATGGCGACCAGGCCATCCGGCTTCAAATGCTCGAAGTACTCGCGGAAGGCTTCCACGGTATAGAGACTGTTCTCGCTGAGGGCAAAGGCGCCAGCGCCGGTCGAAGCCCAGGTATCCACCAGCGTCATCTGGACTACGTCGAAACGTTGCGTGGAATTGCGAATAAAGGAACGGCCATCGGCGACGTGGATGTGCACCTCGGGGCGTTCGTAGAGATGATAGGCGTAGTCCGCGTAACGGCCACGCATGATGGTGTTGGCGATGATGGAATTGATTTCGATTCCGGTCATGCTGGGACTGCCATTGGCCACGGCGCGCAGCACGTCCACCCCGCCGCCAGGCCCGATGATCGCGTATTCTCCGTGCGGGCGCAGAATATTAGCGATCGCCGGAGGCGCGGACATCAGGTTCTTTTCCCAGTCCGTGCCCTTCCACTGGCCTGGGGCGTCATTCATGATGTAGGTCGAGGCATCGGCGTCAATGACGATTGCTTTGGCGTCGCCTTGTTGGTCCACTTCGACCCGCGAAATGGCATTCCAGCGGGCGAACTCCACCCAAGCGGGATCACGAAACTTGCCTTTGGCCTTGGTGATGTCGATCAGCCTTCCAGAGTAATTGGCAGCAATCAGGACCAGCAGCGCCGCGACCAGCGCCAACGTGAGTCTTCTCGCGCCCGGGCTGGCTGCCCACACCGCGCCAGCGGCTGCGGCCAGGGCGGCCGCGAATAAAACCGTGTTGGGACCTCCGAGCCAGTTCAACAGAGGAACCACCAGCAGGCAGGCCACCGCGCCTCCGGCCAGGTCGGCGCCGTAGAGCAGGGGAATGTGTTCCGCCTCGCGAGCAAAAAGAACGGAGAATTCAACTCCAGTAAGAAAAAAACGGAACCGCTGAGCAGAGGTAAATGGCCGTTAGCCGGGCAAAGTTGCCGCGCGAAAATTCAAGCGAGACTCCGAGATGAAGGCAGAGCTTCCAGAACCGCCGGGAACCGCCAAGGCATTCGCGGCGCAAAGCACAGCAAGCAATTTGCGGGTCTCGAAGCGAGTGCAGCCATTGTTTGAGCAGGTATGCAAATACTCCGCCTGAGCCCAGTCCCAGCAGCGCAATCGAAATTGCCAGAAAGGCGAAGTGATAGAAAAGCACCACCGAAAACAGCCGGGTCAGGGCGAGTTCGAGCACATAGGCCCCGCAACTGCTGGCCGCGACGCCCAGCAAAAGAGCCTTCGGAATCCCTCTGGCAGGCGCGCTGATCAGTGGAGGAGCGAGAATTTCGCTGGTGAGAGACATTCGAGGGCTTCGCCGAGAATGCGACAGTCTAACAGAACGCCCTGCCCGGTCTGACCTTGGAATGCCAAACCGGTTTTCCGCGGATCCAATCTTCCAGAATCACCTGCGCGATGGCGTGCTCCGCAGTGTGAGTCAGCGACAGCGCCACATGCTTTGTTCCCAGCTTGGCAGCAAACTCCGCTGCTTTGCCGTGGAAGGTGATTGTCGGGCGCCCTCCCGGCATCCGGCCGACTTCCACATCCCTCCAGGTCACTCCGTGGTTCCATCCGGTGCCAATGGCTTTCATGGCCGCTTCTTTCGCGGCGAAGCGGGCCGCGTATCGTTCTGCGCGATTAGCTTTCGCATCGCAGTAGCGAATCTCACCCTCGGTAAAGATGCGATGCAGAAAGCGTTCTCCGAAGCGCGCGATCGATGCGGCGATGCGAGGAACTTCCGCGATATCAATCCCAGTGCCGACAATCATAGGGCGATCTGTCCGAGCGCGTGGATCACAACCTCATCCTGCTCGCGAAATACCGTGCGCAAATCCATCAACACACGGCCGTCTTCAACCCGGGCAACGATTGGTGGAGTTGAAAACCGCAGGCGTGCCGCCAGATCGTCAGCGCTTAAGCCCTCAGCACTCACCGCCAGGAGCGGGTTGGCAGGACCGCGCGAAGGCGCCGCGCCCCCGCCAATTACCGAGTCGCCGTCGATCACTTCCACCACAGTTTCGAAGATCGAAGCTTCGCCGCGACGGCATCTGCACGTTTTCCGACTTCTTCTTTGGAGAAGCGCATCATGCGGATGGCGGGAATGGCGTCATGGTCGCCTTTCACGTAGGCCATCAAAGTGGCTTCAAGGGCGGCGTATGTCAGCTTGTCAACGCGCAGGGCGCGAAACAGGGAATTCGAGCGCATGCGAGCGATCAAGTCACTGCGGCCGCTCAGTATTCCCGCCTGCGGGCCACCCAGCAGCTTGTCGCCGCTGTAAGTAACCACGTCCACCCCCTCACGCAGACTGTCAAGCACGCTGGGTTCGCCCGTGATCCCAAGCAAAGCCAAATCGATGAGCGCACCGCTGCCGAGGTCCTCCATCAGAGGGATGTTTCGTTTGCGGGCGAGACTCACCAGTTCCTGGAGCCGAGGCTGCTCCGTGAAGCCAGTGATCTCGAAATTCGAACGATGGACACGCAGCAGCAACCGAGTCTTATCGGTGATAGCTCGCTCGTAATCGCTGACGCGAGTACGGTTGGTCGTCCCAACTTCCCTCAGAACCGCGTTTGACTTCGTCATGACGTCCGGGATGCGGAAAGAACCGCCGATCTCGACCAACTCACCCCGGGAAACGATGACCTCACCACCTTCCGCCAGCGTGTTCAACGCCAGCAGGACGGCCGCAGCGTTGTTGTTGACGACGATGGTGGAAATCGGCGGCAGGCTGTGCCCGCCGGAAGAGCCTGGGCCGGCAGTGCCGGTGTTGGCATCTTCCAGCAGCTTGCGGAACAAGCGGTCCACGTGGACATCGCGTTTGCCGCGCTCCCCGGTTTCGACATCGAACTCCAGATTGGAGTAGCTGCCTGCAGTGTCGCGAACGTGTTCGATCGCAGACTTCGCCAGTGGGGCGCGTCCCAGGTTGGTGTGCAAAATCACTCCGGTAGCATTGATGACCGTTCGCAGCGAATAGCTGAGCGCTGCCTGTACGCGCCGTTCTACCGCGTGGTCAAGTCCAGAGAGTGCCAGTTCGATGCATTCTCGTCCAGCCTGCCAGCACCGATTTCATCCCGCAAAGAGGCCAGTACAGACCGGGCTGCATCGGTTACTGCAACCAATCCCTCGTGTGAAACCAGAAGCTCCAGGCCAGGGCGGCGGATAACTTCATCCACCGAAGGAAGCTTGCGGTATAACCCGGCCTTGGTTTCGGTTTTCATCCCAAGATTATGACACCCAGCGACGAGGTTGCCAAAGGGACGCTATGGGAAGGCGGATCCTCTATGCAACGCCCGGCTGGCGCTCTTTTTGAACCTTTTCCCGAGAAGACCTCAGAAAGCGGTTGACAGGGGCTGCCCGCCGGAAGTAGCTTTTTAATGTCGTGACCCATAGGAAGATCAGTACGTTCGCCTGGGTTGTCCTCCTGAGCACCTTGGTCATCATTGCGCTGATCTTGGTGTTGCCGGACGTCGATCTGCTGGACACGGCTTTCCACAACAATACTTCTCCGCTCGTGATTCACGCCAGCGGTACTTCAGCGCCCGCCGGGACTATGTCCGTGTCTCTATTCCATCGCGGCCTCGGTCTTCAAGCAGAGCGGCAAGTTTCGCCCCCGCGCTGACTTTGGCGGACAATCGCCCAACCGGCTTATTGCGGACCTCACTCACTGCCTTCGTTGTTAGGCGCCCCAATAGCGGCATTCTGCCGCGAACGGGCATCGGCTTTTCCTAGAGGCTCGATCCGGACTGGGGCAGTTTCGGACGAATACAACTCAAAAACCTTAAGGGTAAGCCGGTACTTGGTCCAAACATTTCCGTTTAGGGCCAGCGGCAGCTACTCACCCTGCAGATTACTTACCCTGTGTAGTCAGGACCTGAGGCAAACCTCGGGCAACGCAGCGGTGACTGGCGATTGCGCCCGGGCTCGAGATACGAGCTTGGGGGAAACGGGCGCAATCGCCCTTTTAACCAACCTCCACCAGACCGTAGCTTTTCTGCCAGCGGGTACGCATGTGGCGCAGTGCCCGGTCGATTTCCTCTTGCGAAATTTCTGGCCCGGGGCCTTCGAGAACGGCCGCGGCCTCGCGCTTTGCGAGTTCCAGCAAGTGACGGTCGCGAATCAAGCTGGCCACCTGAAAACTGGGCATCCCGGCTTGGCGAGTTCCGAAGAATTCCCCAGGCCCGCGTAGTTCGAGATCCAATTCGGCAATCTGGAATCCATCGTTGGTGCGGACCATGGCATCGAGACGGCGTTCTCCGTCCTCCGAGACCTTGCCGCCGGTCATCAGCACACAATAGGACTTGGCCGCGCCGCGTCCGATGCGCCCGCGCAACTGATGCAACTGCGCTAATCCGAAACGCTCGGCATGTTCGATCACCATGACGTTGGCATTGGCCACATCCACGCCCACTTCAACCACCGTAGTCGAGACCAGGATGTCCAGTTCGCCTTTTTGGAACAGGCGCATTACCTGGTCTTTCAGCCCCGCTTCCATGCGGCCGTGCAACAAACCGACACGCAAATCGGCGAACAGGCGGCTGAGTTCCTTGTACATCTTCACCGCAGCCTTGAGTTCGGTTTCTTCGTTTTCTTCGATCACCGGATAGACAACATAGGTCTGATGGCCTGCCGCCACTTGCTTGCGCACGAAATCCCAGACTTCGGGAGCGCGATCGTCCGAGACCATGCGAGTGATGATGGGCGTGCGTCCGGGCGGCATTTCGTCGATCACGCTGACATCCAGATCGCCGTATAGAGTAAGCGCAAGGGTACGCGGTATGGGAGTCGCGGTCATTACCAGAACGTCGGGCTCTGGGTCCGCGCCTGCGTCCCCAGATTTCTTCATCAGCTTGAAACGCTGCAACACCCCAAAGCGATGCTGTTCGTCAACTATGACGAGGCCAAGCTTGGCGAATTCGACCTTTTGTTCGATCAGCGCGTGGGTTCCGATCACCAGCTGCGCGCCGCCCTGCGCGATGTGGCGGCGTATCTCCCGTTTACGATCGTCTTCGAGCGACCCGGTGAGCAGCACGATCCTGTAGCCGGCGGGTTCCAGAATGCGGCGGGCGGAAAAATAGTGCTGCTGGGCAAGAATCTCGGTCGGCGCCATCAGCGCCACCTGATAGCCGTTCTCCATGGCGATGATGGCGGCTTCGAATGCAACGATGGTCTTCCCCGATCCCACGTCTCCCTGCAACAACCGGCGCATGGGGGACGGCTTCTCCATGTCGGACGCAATTTCCTTGAGCACTCGTTTCTGTGCGGCGGTGGGATGAAAGGGAAGAATCTTCTTGATAGCCGAACGCACGCCATCATCCAACTGAAACGGGATACCGGTTTGCGCCTTCTGCTCGCGACGCTTGAGTTCAAGCCCAAGTTCAATGAAAAACAGCTCCTCAAAAATTAGCCGGACGTGGGCGGGTGTCCGCGAAGACTGCAGATCTTCGAGACTCTCCCCGGCCACCGGCCAGTGAACTCTGCGCAGTGCTTCCCTCGGCGAAATCAGATCTAGGCGCCGCCGCACCGCCTTCGGGATGGCGTCTGGCAGATCGGGAGGCAGGTTTTCGAGCGCGGTATGGATCGCACGACGAAACCATCGCGAGGTCAGACGTCCTTGTCCTATAGCTTCGTAGATGGGCACAATCCGGCCGATTTCCAGCGACTCGGCAACTTTTTGTTCGGTGGCGTCGCGAGCATTCCTCGTCGCCGGCCTCGCCCACAATCTCGAATTGCGGTTGCACGATCTGCAGCTCTCCGCTGCGAATATCCGCTTCTACTTTTCCATACAGCGCAACCATCTGTCCGGGCTTGAATTTGTCGCGAAGATAGGTAGCGTTGAACCAGATGCACTTCAGACGCGCACGCCCCTGACCAGCCGTCATTTGGAAGATGGGCATACGGCGGGTACGGAACAAGCCGGAATTGCGGACTTCGGCAATTACGGTTGCCATTTCTCCGGCGCGCAATTCGGGGATGGTGCGCGGGTTCAGCCGGTCTTCATAGCGGAACGGCAGATAATGCAACAGGTCGTCGACGGTGTGAATGCCCTTGCCTGCCAGAACCTCGGCTAAACGAGGGCCGATCCCTTTCACATATTGCACGGAAGTGGAAGGATCCAGCATCAGAAGAGATGGTAGCAGGAGGCGGCGCGTTCGCCTTCTGGGTTAGATTGAACTGGGGCGGCGAGGAGCCATGTCAAAATCCGTAAGCAATTTCCTCCAAGCTCTAGTAGCAGTACTGGCGGGGAATGCCGTTTATTTTCTTGTAGAAAGACATTTGCCGGCAGCGGCCCGCCACGTCGGCTTCAGGACCGATCTCGGGACGCTGGTTGATTTCTGGTTCTGCCTGGTGTTCTTTGGGATCATCAAGACCCTAGCCGCGTGGCAGGAGAGTTCCAAACGAACCAAAAGCATGATCGATCTCCGAGGTTACTTTCGGAACCTCGGTAACCAGCCTCAAACCTTATAGAATCCCGGCAGCGTCATGCAAAAAATCGCCATCCTTTACGATGCCAGCCAGGCGGTGCTCTCCACCTTCGACCTGGACGAAGTCCTGCAGCAAATTCTGGTTATCGCCCGCGATTACTTCCACTTGCAAAACGTTGCCATCTTATTGCTGGACGAAGAGAGTCAGGAATTGTACGTGCGCCGCCAGGTGGGCTGGGATGAGGGCCAGGATAAAGTCCGGGTGAAGCTGGGAAAGGGGATCACAGGAGCCGCAGCCCAGCAGAAACGCCCAGTTTATGCACCAGATGTCAGTAAAGATCCGCGCTACCTGATGAACGTCGAAAACCACGCGATCGGAACTGGCCGTTCCGCTCATGGTGCGTGATCAGGTTGTGGGCGTGCTGGATTGCCAAAGCGCAAACCTCAACCACTTTGATTCCGAAACTGCCGACATGCTCACGCTGTTTTCCACCCAGGCGTCGATGGCTCTGCAGAATGCGAGGCTGTACTCCCTGGAACGGCGGCGGGCGTCACAACTGGAAGCCATCAACGCCATCGCCCAGCAGACCACGGCAGTCTGGACCTCAAAGAACTGCTCTCCAAGGTTTGCCTGTTGATTGAGCAGGCTTTTCAGGTATCGCATGTCTCTGTCCTTCTGAAGGACGAGGACGATCTGGTGCTGCGAGCCAGCCATGGCAAGCTGACGCCGCGAGTTCCCGAAGGCGGCCGCTTGCCTTCGGGCGCCGGTCCCTGGGGACGGGCGCTCGAGGCCGGCAAGACTCTGGTGGAAAATGACGCCAAAGCCGCCGCCGATGCCGGACTCTACGTCGAAACCGAGTCACGCATGTCCATCCCGCTGGTGTCTTTCGGACAAACCCTCGGAGTGCTGGCATTGGACAGCGAACGGGCAGATGCCTTCCACGGCAATGACACTCAACCGCTCGAATCCGTGGCCGACATCTGCGCCAATGCCATTCAGAACGCCCATTACGTCGAACGGGTGAAGCAACTGGCGTATCTGGATGGATTGACTGGAATTTTTAACCGCAGATATTTCGAATTACGCATGGCGGAGGAAATCGAACGCGCCCGCCGCTACGATTCCGGCATGGGCGTGATCATGATCGATATCGACCAGTTCAAGCGGCTGAACGATGAATTTGGGCATTTGCTGGGAGATGAAGTGTTGCGGCAGGTGTCATCGATTCTTCATCAGCAACTGCGCAAAATCGACGTGGTGTGCCGCTATGGGGGAGAGGAATTTGCCATCCTGCTTTCGCAGACCAGTCCCCAGCACTCGCTGGCGGTGGCGGAGAAGCTGCGGCGTATGGTCGAAACCTGGCAATTCCCGGGCGTGCCGCGTCCGGTCACCATCAGCGCCGGGAGCCGCAAATTATCCCGACCATGGCACCACACGGGATGAACTGGTGAAGGCAGCAGATGCCGGTCTATACGCGGCGAAGCAGTCGGGCCGAAACCGGGTTTGCCTTGCGCCTGATCCGAAGCGTGGATTAGCGCAGGCGGGTGGAAAATAGCATTGCACCTGGCGCGCATCCTGTTGGAAATCTAGAAGAAGTCGCTGTTCCGGTGCCGCGATTCTCTCTCCAGTCTCCGTCGCGGCATCTTCCATGTCCCGCATTTCTCGTTGAGTTCCTGCTTCTGCCTGATCATGTCCCGCTTGTAGCGCTCAATTTCAGGGCGAACCTGCTTCATTTCCCGGTTGACCGCTTCTTCCATTTGGGGCTTTAGATCGGCCATTTCCGATTGCCACTTGCTCCATTGTTCGCTGGCCTTGGCGGCCATATCCGGCGTCATCAGGCTATCGCGAAACAGGTCGGACTGGTTTCGCTGCGGCAAAGTGATAGTTAAGTTGACATCTTTCTTGTCGCGGATCACGCCGACACTGGCAGTGTTGTCCTTGCGTGTACGCAGGGCATGACTGAAGTCGCTGCTGTCGTGAATCGCTTCCCCGTTGATCTTGACAATGACATCTCCGGCACGAAACCCAGCTTTCTCGGCGCGGCTTCCTTTTTCGACCGAACGCACCAGCACTCCCTGGCCATTCTTGGTTCCGAAAAAGTCTCCGAGCTGCGGCGTCAGATTCTCCACCATCAATCCGCTGCGGGCTGAGGAATGCACCACCACGATGGATACTGGCATATCGATATCACCAATATCCGGTATGGGAGGAATGGGCGGGATGGCCGGCATCTCGAAGTGAAAATCCTTGCCATTCGGCCCGTACGAGTAAGCGTAGGCATAGCTGTTCTTACGGTCGGCCAGTTGCACTTTGATGGTTAATGGCTGGCCATCGCGGCTGAGACCGAGGGTTACGACCCGGCCCGGCGGCGTTTCCCGGATCATGCGCCGCAGTTGTTCCACGCTTTCCACGTCCGCGCCGTTCACGGCAAGGATGACATCGTGCTCTTTGAGGCCGGCTTTGCCCGCTGGCGCATCCTGATCCACCATGGTGATCTCCACGCCCCGCTCGTCCTTCAGCTTGAGCGCGCCCAGACGGTCAGGAGTGATGTCTCTAGTGTCCACGCCGAGATAGGAACTGCCACCTGCGTCTTCGCTGGAAACTCCGAAAATCTCGTTTCTTGAGTCAACTGCAACATTTCCCGCGCTAGGCCGCGACGGATATCAGCGGCAAGGTGAGTACGGCAATGAGAATCGTGTTTCGCATGATGTGCCTCCCTAATTCTGCTCAGTGAGCACTGCGGCGAAATGAGATGTCGCCGGTGGTCGTTCGTACCTTGAGCGCCGGGCCTCCACCGTTCAAATCGCCCTCAGCAGTTACCATTTTGGGACCGTAATCCCCGCCCTCGGTCGTGACCCGGATTTCCGGAAATTCTGACTCGATGCGGTGTCCGTTAGCAACTTCGATGGACGCGCGAATGCTCAGCCTCACATTCGGGGCCACATAAACGGTGATGTCACCAGCCGAAGTCTCCAGAACGGAATCGTCGGTCGCGCTGCCTGAGCCTATGAACTTCGCCTGGATGCCGCCGGCCGCGGTTTCGGCGTGCGCGGAGGGCACGCCCAGCAATTCGATGCTACCGCCGCCAGTTTCCGCTTTAACAGGGCCTTTGGCAGAAGCCAGCCGGATGCTGCCGCCGCCGGTTTCGATCTCCACTGGGCCTCCAATATCGCCCAGATCAATACTGCCTCCGCCGGTCGTAGCCGTGACCCTGCCGGAGCAGTGATCCACCTGGATGCTGCCGCCGCCGGTTTCCAGTTCTGCGCCTTGCAAACCCGAAACCTACCGTCACGCTGCCACCGCCGCTATCTGCCACGATCTTTCCCTTGGCTGACAACACTTTGATAGAACCGCCGCCGGTATGCAGGCTGACATCGGAGGCCACATTGCCCACATCAATGTTCCCGCCGCCGGTTTCAGCCTTGACGCTGCCGCCAATATCGTCAAAGCGAATGTTGCCGCCTCCGCTCTCGGCGTCCACCCGCCCCGCCACCCCGGTCGTGACCACGTTGCCGCCGTCGGTCTCGATCTTGATTTCATCCATCCCGCGGGGCACGCTGATGGAAAAGTCGCTGGAGAACCGGTGCGGGCTGCCATCTTCCCAATCACCCACGATCCACGCGGTATCGCCCTTCACATAGGCGCTGATCTTGTAGGAATCAAATTCGCGCCGCGCTCTGCTTTCGGATGAACTGTAAGAATGGTTGCGAATCGCGTAACTGATGCCCTGCTGCGAACCGCCGTCCACTTTCACGGTTCCCACATCCACTTTAACTCTCAGGTTCCGTACTGCGGCCAGCGATCCCGTGATTTCCTGGGTCCAGTTGCCGCCATCCCCGGAAACGCTGGTCTGTTGCGCCACGGCCAGCGGTACTGTCAGCAGCAGAACCACTACGAATTTGGAGAACCTTCTCACCATTGCACCTTCACTTTTCTTAATTCCTCATCAATCAAATTCCGGCATCTGGGCCAGCATATTGCGCGCCTGGGTCTTGATGTACGGGTTCTGGTCGTTCTGCGCCAGCCTTTGCAGCACCGCGCGCACGCTGCCGTCGGCCCGAACCGGTTCAAGCAAATGCAGGGCATCAGTCCGCACGCCGGGATTGGAATCGTTCATCAAAGCCTCGAGCATGGCATCTCGCACCCTCGCATCGCTCTTCACATAGGCCCCAAGGCCATCCAGTGCTTTCAGGCGCACTCCCGGGTTCGAATCATAACGCAAGGCATAAATCAGCGCTTCGCGCACGTGCGCGTCATTCGGCTGCTGGGTCAGCAGATCCACCGAATCCATTCGTACCCCGGAGTTGTAATTGTTGCGCGCTGCGAACAGCAGCAATTGTTGGATGCGCTGATCGTTGAGTGATCCTTGCGCCTGTTGGGTAGAGACCGTGTCGTATTTTATGCTGATCTGGTTTGATCCTGGCTCTTGCGAAATGGAGCGAATACCCGCGACGGACGACTCGGCGGGCTGAACCAGCGGGCTGGCAGAAATTGCGCCAGCGCCGCCGTTGTTGACAACCTTGTAGGTCGCGCCGATGCCGCTGGCAAAGCCGACGATGAAGATCGCGGCGGAGAGAGCGGGAGAAAAACGCATTTGCCGCAGCCACATCGCAGGGTCGAAAACCAGCCGGTGCCAGAAGCCGCCCTGCTCGGTGGTTTCCAGCGCTTCCTGCAAGCTCATGCGGGAGGCCGCCACCAGATTGGGGCTGGGCTCTTCCACCTGCAAGTTCAGAGAGCACGGCGTGGAACTTGCGCGTGGTCTTCAGCTCAGCGGCGCAGTCCGTGCAGCGTGCCAGATGCTGCTCCAACTCGTAGCGGGCATCATCGGGCAGCTCGTTGTAAACGTACAGCAAAATATTTTCTTTGACCCAATCGCATTTCATAATTGCACTCTCATCTCATGTCCGCCAGCGCTCCCCGCAACTTCTGGGTCGCGCGGAACAACGTGTTCTTCGCGGTCTCTTCGGTGGTATTCAGCACCTCACCCACTGTCCGCAATTTAAGTCCGTGATAGTGTTTCAACTCAAAGACCATGCGCTCGCGGGGCGTTAATTTGTCTAGCGCCCGGCTGATCCGCCCGCCCAACTCGCGGCTCATCAAATCGCGCTCGGGATTGGCTCCAGCACGAGCGTCGGGAACCTGCTCCAGCACGTCGTACTGCTCTCCCGATGCATCGGTCGCCACCGGCGCATCTTCCTTGCGGACTTGTTTCCTCCGCAGGTGATCGAGGCAGAGATTAGTCACGATGCGGTAAATCCAAGTGTAAAAAGAACACTCGAACCGGAACTTGGCCACGCTCTTATAGGCTTTCAGGAACGCTTCCTGGTAAATGTCCTGGGCTTCGTGCTCGGACCCGGTGAGGTGAATCGCCAGCCGCAGCACCGCCTGGTCGTAGTGCCGCACCAGTTCCTCGAAGGCTGCGCGATTGCCACGCTGCGCTTCGCGGACCAGCACGGTGTCGTCAATGCGGCCTAGACTTTGCCCAGCCATGTGGCCCCGTTGCTTCGGGTCCTGGGTCCTGCCAACCTCGCCCCTTGAATCCTGTTCCCGTCGGGAACCGCCAACCGTAAATGGTATTGCCAGTGCATCGGCCGGCATATTCTCTTTGTCCTCGAATGCACCGGGACGCCTTTGCCGTCCCTTCCCGGTTGCATAGCTATGGACGTGTCAGGATGAGAACCGTGAGCAGGATTATAGGGGAGGGTCGGCATTTTTGCTGATGTACAACATTGTCAGGAAAGGTTTTAGGTTGTTTCGACGGCGACCGTCGCCGCATGCCGGAAGAACGATAACCACAAAGGACACGAAGTTCCACAAAGGAAATCGTCCAACCAAAACCTTTGTGAACCTTTGTGTCCTTTATGGTTCAGCGAATTCGCTCGCTTACTCTTCTGGTTCTCTCTCGATAATCACTTTCAAATGCGCAGTCACTTCTTTGTGCAGCTTGATGGGGATGGTGAATTCGCCCAGGGTCCGCAGCGGCTCGTGGATTTGAATCTTGCGGCGATCCACGTTGAAGCTCTTCTTTTCGAGCGCGTCAGCAACGTCGCCAGAGGTGACCGAACCGAATAGCTGGTCATTCTCGCCGGACTTGCGCTGGAACGAAACCGAAAGCCCGTCGAACTGCTTGGCCAATTCCTCGGCCTGGGTCTTTTCCTTGGCAGAGCGACGCACCGACGCGGCCTTCATTTGCTCAATGACCGCCTTATTCCCCTTGGAGGCCTCAATCGCCAGTTTGCGCGGCAGCAGGTAGTTGCGCCCATATCCCTCGGCGACTTTGACTACGTCCCCGCGCGAACCCAGCTTGGCTACATCTTCTTTCAGTATGACTTCCATAAGTATGACTCCCGTTCTTAGAAAATCCTCTTCGCCGCGGATTTGCGCGGATTTTCGCGGATCAAGCAACAACAAAAATCAGCGTTCATCTGCGTGATCAGCGGCGGAATTACGATGCCCGGCCGGCAAACGGCAGCAGCGCGATATTGCGCGCCTGCTTGATGGCCGAGGAGAGACGCCGCTGGTGCGGCGTGCACACCCCGGTCAGGCGACGCGGGACGATCTTGCCGCTCTCGGCGACAAACTGCGCCAGCAGCCGCACGTCTTTGTAATTGATGGCCTCAATCTTTTCCACACAGAACTTACAGACTTTCTTGCGCCGGAAAAACTTGCGCCCGCCAGGGCCACCTTCACCGCGTCCGCCGGGACGAGGTGGGCGGCGCTCGCCACGATCGGGCCGGTCGCCGCCGAAAGATCTTCTCACCCGAGGGCCGGTCGCCGGAGGGTGCGCTTGCTGTAGTCGCTCTTGTTTCGTCAGCCATGATGCTCCTTGAAATCTGTCGTTGGTTCCTGGTCGCTCGTCGTTGGGTGTCAAATGAACGACGGCTTGCTACGCGGTTGCTGCCGGCGCTTCGCCGGTCGGTTCGGATGGCGCTGGCGCAGGCGTTGCCGAAACCTTCCGGCGCGCGTCCCGAATTGCCTTGATCTTGTCCAGCCGTTTCTGCTCTTCATCAATGCGCACGGTCAAGAATTTGATCACCGGCTCGGTCACGCGCAGACGCCGTTCCAATTCATGGATCAGGCCGCCACTACCTTCGAGCGTGAGCAGGATGTAAAGGCCGTCGCGAAATCTGCGGACCGAGTAGGCAAGATGGCGCTTGCCCATTTTTTCCACATTTTTCATCTGACCGCCCGAACCGGTGACCGCAGTTTCCAGCGTAGAAATAAGTTTGTCCTGGTCCTCCTCCGGCATATCGGGGCGGACGATAAACATGAGTTCATAAGTGCGATTCATTCGTTTCTCCAGGTGCTATTCTTTCTCGTCGTCCGGTTTGCGGTTATAGCGGTTCATCGCCGCCGCCGGACCTTCATCCAAAATCACCGCCACCGCTTCCGCGGCAACGTCGAGCATCGGGTCCACCAGCTTGAGCTGCGCCTTGCGAAAAGGCGAAAGCAGATACGTTATCCCGTCCTCCACCTTGCGGTCCGGCGCGACGCCCATCCGGATGCGCAAGAAATCCTGTGTCCCCAGCGCCCCGATGATCGACTCAATCCCGTTGTGCCCGGCTGAGCTGCGGTTTCGATGGATACGGATCGTACCCAAAGGAAAATCCAACTCGTCCTGAATCACAATCAAGTCCGTTTCCGGCCTGGCGTCGTACTCAACCACCAACTCACGCACCGACAGACCACTCAAATTCATGAAAGTCTCTGGCTTTGCCAGCAGCACCGTCTCCGAACCAATAACCGCTCTCGCAGTTAATGCCCGGCACTGGCGGTTTCTCACCTCGACCTTGCGCTGCTCGGCAATCCGGTCGATAACCAGGAAGCCCAGGTTGTGCGGCGTGAACTGATACTCGATGCCCGGATTGCCCAGACCAACGATCAGCTTCACGCATTCAACTCTTAGCTTCTAGCCCTCGACTCCCAGCTAAAGACCACGCCCTCGATCCATTCGCGACTGCCGGAGCACCGCGCGATGACCAATGGCCGATTACTTCTTCTCTTTCTTCTCCACCTTTTTCTCGCCTTTGTCGGGGGCGGCAGCCTCTGCACTCTCTTCTTCGATTTCCTGCTTGCCCTTCTTGATAACTTCAGGCTCGGCCGGGGCAGCAGCCGCATCAGCCGCAACTGCCTCTGGAGTCGCCGCCGCTTCTTCCTTCACCGAGGTGATATGCGCCACCGGCAGGTTGGCGTCGGAAAGATATTTCCACTTGGGATCGTGCGGCAAGTCGGAAACGCGCAGCACCTTCCCGAAAACCAGCTCGCTGACGTCGGCCTCAACGGAGGTTGGAATGTCTCCCGGCAAGCATTCGATTTCCACTTCGCGCGTCACCTGCTCCAAAATGCCCCCTTGGGTTTTCACGCCCTCGGCTACGCCTTTCAGCACGATAGGAATCCGAACCTGCAACACCTGGTCCATGGCGATGCGCTTCAGGTCGATGTGCAGCAACGCCCCTTTGATGGGCTCATATTGCCAGTCCACGATCATGGCCTGGGTGCGCTCGGTTCCGCCCAGTGCTAGCTCAAAAATAGTGTTGTGGCCGGAAGCGGAACGCAGGATGCGCGAAATTTGGCGCGGATCGAGACTGACCGATAACGCCTGTTTCCCCGCGCCGTAGAGCACGCCCGGAACCTTGCCTTCACGGCGGACCCGGCGGGCGTCGTTCTTGGTGCCTGCGGTCCGCGGTTGTGCTTCGAGAACTGCGCTTTCAGTTGCTGTCGCCATAATTTTGATTCCTGTTTATAAGAATAACTTGCTCACCGAAGTCTCTTCGTGAATGGACTGGATCGCGCGTCCGATCAAGCCCGCGACCGAACGAACTACAATCTTCGGTTCCTTTTTCGCCTCTTCGGTCAGAGGGATGGTATCGGTCACCACCACTTCCTTGATGCAAGACTGCGCTATGATTTCGACCGCAGAACCGGACAGCACGGGATGAGAGCAACAGGCGTAGACCGCGGTCGCGCCGTTCTCCATCAGTGCAGCAGCGGTTTTGACCAAAGTTCCGGCCGTGTCAATCAAGTCGTCGATCACCAGACACGTTCGGCCCTGCACATCTCCGATCACGTGCATGACTTCGGCTACGTTCGCTTCGACGCGGCGTTTGTCGACGATCGCCAGAGCACAGTCCATTTTCTTGGCGAAAAACCTTGCCCGCTCCACTCCCCCTGCGTCTGGCGAAACCACCGTCAAATTCGGCAGATTCAGCTTCTTGAAATGATCCACCAGCACCGGCGAAGCAAACAGCGGATCGACCGGAATATTAAAGAACCCCTGAATCTGGGCCGCGTGCGGATCGATAATCAGCGCCCGATCCGCGCCCGCGGTGGTCAGCAAATCCGCCACCAACTTGGCCGAGATCGGCGCTCGCGGCTTATCTTTGCGATCCTGCCGCGAATATCCGTAGTACGGAACTACAGCAGTAATGCGTCTTGCCGATGCCCGTTTCAGAGCGTCGATCATCAACAGCAACTCCATCAGGTGCTCGTCCACTGGACGCGAAGTCGGCTGAATCACGAATACATCCGCGCCGCGTACGTTCTCTTGGATCTGGACGTACGCTTCCCCGTCTTTGAACCGCGTGACCTGGGCCTGATTGCGGGTCAGTCCCAGAAACTCGCAAACATCATCCGCCAGCTTCTCATTGGCCGTGCCGCTGAAGATCTTGAACTTGTCGTCCACGCGGCCGCGTTGCGGCGTCTTGCGCTCCGGTTTTTCCTCGGCGCTCATCTGCGGTTTCTTTTCCGTTGCTGTCGCAAGAGTGGCCATGTGTTCAGCCTTTAGCTTTTGGCTCTTAGCTTCTAGCTTAACCCTACTGCTCCAACATCAGCGCCCAGGCCAAGAGCCAAAAGCTAATGGCCAAGAGCTGTTTTTCTGGCTGGGCCGCTAGGATTCGAACCTAGACAAAGTGCTCCAAAGGCACTTGACCTACCATTAGTCGACGGCCCAGCATCGTAAAGTCCACCGCCGACAACTGCGGCCCGGAGATCCTTCGCTCCGCTCAGGATTTCGGCAGCGGGCTCAAACGCCCGCTAAACGCCTCAACCTACCATTAGTCGACGGCCCAGAACTCTGTTTCGAATGGAAAGTATATGCTCATCAAGCATACTCGAAACTAGAAACCGGAAACTAGAAACTTCTTCCAATACTGCCGTCGAGTGAGCGTGGTGGTCGCCAACGCCTTCACACCCATTTTCTGCAACTTGGCTGCGGCCTGCTGTGCCGCGGTGCGAGTCGCAAACAAACCGTAAATGGCCGATCCGGAACCCGAAAGCGAGGCATAGAACGCGCCGGCGCGCTCGACCACACGCTTGACCTCAAGCAGTTCGGGATATTGCGGAAAGACGACTCGTTCAAAGTCGTTTTCTATCCCGGTACGGACGAGGTCGAGAAGCGGGGTCTCGGCCCGGCCCCTGCCACGCGCAGGGACACCGGATAAACCCTTCCCAGGGTTAGCCTTCTGCTTTGTTTGGCCTGGGACGCTCAGCCACGCCGAAAGCACGCGACCGAACTCCTTCATTCTATCGGACGGCTCTTCCGCCGTCAATTTACTACTGTCTGTGTGGGGACGGGCGCCCTCGCCCGTCCAGGTCGAGCGAAGCTCGACAGACTTTTTGTCGCCAGCTTCACGATCGCTTGCATCGCCGTGGAAGGGCACGGCTTCAGCCGTGCCGATAGGATCATCTAAGAAATCGGGCTTCAGCCCCTGAGGGAATTGAGCATCCCAATCTGCAAAAGCCTTCGGAGTCGATACTCCAACTTCCGGCGTCACCACCACGCATGCGACCCCCGGCAAATCCGGCAGCGGATAAACTTGCTCGCCGCGCCCGACCCCGAGTACCGTCCCTCCCACCAGGAACAGAGGCAAATCCGACCCGACTTCCGCCGCAATCCGCAACCTCTCGGCCCCCGGCAACTCTTTCTTTAGGGCCCGTTCGAGCGCCAGCAGGGCCGCAACGGCATTTCCCGAGGCGCCGCCCAAGCCGCCTTGCACGGGCAAGCGCTTCTCGATCTCAATGACCACCCGGCCACGCGCTTTCAGCGCCGCCATGGCTCGCTCCACGATGCGATAGCAGGTGTTCGATTCATCGTTCGGCACGCGTGGATCTTCCGAGCGAATCTCAATCCCCGAGCCGCGTTTCACCTGAACACGAATCACGTCGTGCAACGTGATCGTCTGATAAACCGTCAGCAGTTCATGGAAACCATCCTGCCGCGGCGCACCAATGCGAAGCCCGAGGTTGATCTTGGCGAAGGATCGTACGGTGACAGGCATGGACTGTTGATTCTAACCACAGAGGGCACAGGGTACACAGAGGATTTTCTTAGGTTTTATCCGTGAGAATCCGTGTAAATCCGTGGCTACGTTTGATCCGCGACAATCCGCGTTAACCCGCGGCGAACCCTAGCCTCTCCGCTTGTAGTAAATCGCGAACTCGAACCCCGGATTCGCCGGAAACAGCTCCGCCACTTTCCGCAGGCGTTCCGCCATCGCCGCCGGGGCAAGCAGCGGATAATCCCGCTCCCGCAGATCGTGATAGTCCACGTCGATATACAACGACAGCAGGTAGATCGAAATCGCATCTGAGAAAGTCGCCGCGAAGTATTCGTTCTTGTGCTTCTCCGCATCCGGCGCCTGCGAAGTAGCCAGCTTGCGCGACTCCCAGGCATCGAGCGAGGTCTCGCCCTTGGCGTTCGCCTCTACCTGTTTCCAAACCAGCTCCGCGAAGGCTTGCGATACTCCCGCCCGCTCTACCACGGCGTGCCCCACGTTGATGTAGAACTCGAAGGCCACCGAGAACTTGTCATCCATGAGCCGGGTGGAAATAAACACACACTGCGAATCGCCCAACTCAAGATTGCGATGGCAAACAGCGTTGTCGCTGAGCGCGACATCATAGCGGTCAGCAATGACGGTTTCATCGCCCTGATTCACGGTCAGCGGAACGAAATAATAGGCCTTGCGTTGCAGCGCCGCAGCGGCGGAATCTGGCACTGCGGCCACCATGCGCTCCAAATCAGAGGCGGGAACGGTGACTTCTCCGGCAACGGCATAGCAGATGCCATTGGGCGCCTGCGCGACCGGAGTCTGGCGGACCACCTCGGCCGGAGAACGAGTAATGGCGGGTGCAGCTTGCGACATGAAATGTATTCTATCGCACCCGGCGGTTTCGCCCGGCGCTACAATCTAAAGATGGCCTCAACTCGCCCGCCACGCTGGTATACCATTCCGTTGCGGGTGCTGCTGGTGACATTTCTGCTCACGCTGCTGGCATTTGCCGTCAGCCTCCTGCTGGGCATTATGGGGATCATTATCCATGCCCGGATGCGGGGCTTTCATCCGGATATGAGAATGGCCTATCGTCACGTCGCGTTGCCGGTTGCGCTGGCGGCGGGAGCAGTGGTTCTGATCGGCGTAACCATCCTCGAAATTCGTAACTATCGGCAGACACGCGCTTTGGCGCAAATTGCCCGCGCCAGCCGTTAGGTCGTGCCATGCGGTTAGAATTAAGCCATGCGGCCGCGCATTGCCATTCCTGTGCCCCACTCCGGCGACCCCGAATATGCCGGCCGGTCTTTGCCGCAATATGAGCACGCGGTTGAGAAAGCCGGCGGAGACCCGGTCCCCATCCCGTTGGACAAAACTCCCGCCGAAGTCATGAAGCTGATCGAGCAGTGTGACGCTGTGCTGCTGCCCGGAAGTCGGGCAGACGTTGACCCCGCAAAGTACGATGCGCCACGCGACGTTCGCACCAACGCCGCCGACGCTGCCCGCGATACCGTCGACGAACTTCTTCTCCAGGACGCCTACAATATGAAGAAGCCGGTGCTCGGTATCTGCTACGGCCTGCAGATGCTGAACGTTTACCGCAGCGGAACGCTCATCCAGCACATCGAGTCGCCGATCAATCACCGGGCTGGACGAGACGTTGTTGTAGCGCACACGGTAGCGGTCGAACCTGGGTCGAAGCTGGCGGAAGTGCTGGGTGAGTCACTCGCGCTGCCGGTCAACTCCAGCCATCATCAATCCGCAGACGTTCCTGGAGACGGTCTTCGGGTCGTGGCTCGATGTCCGCAGGATGGAGTCATTGAGGCGGTGGAAGGAACCTCGCCGGATCATTTTGTGTTGGGAGTGCAGTGGCACCCGGAGCGAACCGTAGATGATGACGAGCCGTCGCGGGCGATATTCCGGGCGCTGGTCGAGGCGGCGCAGACTAGAAAAGCCGCGCGATCATAACTGTGCTGTCTTTTCCGCAATCAGCTTCGTAATCTTCTCCACAAACTCCGCCGCCGCCATATCCTCCGTCTTCTCTTTTCCGCGCGTGCGGACGTTCACCTTGCCGGCTTCGGATTCTTTATCTCCGACGACCAGCAGGAACGGCACTTTCTGCAACGCGTGCTCACGAATCTTCGCGTTCATCTTTTCGTTGCGGCCGTCTACGTCTACCCGCACGCCAGCGCCTTTGAGCTGGGCCGCAACCTTGTTCGCGTACTCAACGTGCCGCTCGGCGATGGGAATCATCACCGCCTGCACCGGAGAGAGCCATACCGGAAACGCCCCGGCATAATGCTCGATCAGCACGCCGAAGAATCTCTCAATCGATCCATAGAGAGCGCGATGCACCATCACCGGCTGCTTGCGGGTGCCGTCTTCGGCGACATATTCCAGACCAAAGCGCGCCGGCAGGTTGAAATCGAACTGGATGGTTGAAAGCTGCCACAGACGGCCGATGGCGTCGACCACCTTGATATCGATCTTCGGCCCATAAAACGCGCCTTCTCCGGGAACGGTCTTGTAGTCGATCTTTCGGCGCTTGAGCACATTCTCCAGCGAGGCGGTGGCATGATTCCAATTCTTTTCACTGCCGACAAAATTCTGCTTGTCGCCGGGATTCCAGATGGAAAGCTCGGTCTGAAATTGATCGAAGCCGAAGTCCTTTAGCACATCCAAAGCGAAATCGAGACAAGACTCGATTTCACTCTCCACCTGTTCCGGCGTACAAAAAATATGGGCGTCATCTTGCGTAAACCCGCGCACTCGCAGCAGTCCGTGCATCACACCGGATCGCTCGTAGCGATAGACCGTGCCCAACTCGCCCAGCCGCACCGGCAAATCGCGGTAGGATTTCAGCGAATCCTTGTAAATGAGAATGTGGCCTGGGCAGTTCATGGGCTTGAGCCGGTATTCGGCGTCATCAAGTTCCATGACATCAAACATGTTCTGCGCGTAGTGGCCCTCGTGGCCCGAGGTTTGCCAGAGCTGGCGGCGCATAACATGCGGCGTGTATACCAGCGAGTAACCGCGCTTGAGGTACTCGTTGCGCATCCAGTCTTCCATCTCTTTGCGGATGATGCCGCCCTTGGGATGCCAGAAGATCAGGCCTGGCCCAGCCAACTCCTGAATCGAAAACAAATCCAGCTGCTGCCCCAGCACGCGATGGTCGCGCTTCTTGGCTTCTTCCTGTTTATGGATAAAGTCGTCGAGGTCTTTCTTCGAGAAAAATGACGTCCCGTAAATGCGCTGAAGTTGTGGATTCTTTTCGTCACCCAGCCAGTACGCGCCTGCGATATTCAGCAGCTTGAATGCTTTGATCCGCCCGGTCGAGGGAATGTGCGGCCCGCGGCAGAAGTCGGTGAACTTTCCCGTGCGATAAATAGAAATCTTTTCATCGGGTTTGGTGAATTGCTCGATGAAATGGCACTTCATGAAATCGCCTTCGTTCTTGAACTCGGCCAGGCCCTGATCGCGGGGCAGAAACTCGCGCGCGTAGGGAATATTCTGCTGCACCAGCTCCTGCATCTTCTTCTCGATCTTTTCGAGATCCTCGGGAGTAAACGGCGTGGGCCGGTAGAAGTCGTAGAAGAATCCGCTCTCGGTCGGCGGACCGTGGCCCAGTTTGGTCTCCGGGAATAATTCCAGCACTGCTGCCGCCAGCAAGTGAGCAGAGGAATGCCGGAAGACCTCCAAGGCCTCAGGATCTTTCTCGGTGAGGATGCGCAGGGTGGTGTCTTTTTCCAGTGGACGCGTCAGGTCGATGAGATCGCCGTTAGTCTTGGCCACCAGCGCGGCGTCGGCGAGCCGCTGCCCGATGGATTTGGCGACATCGAGCGCAGTGCTGCCCTTGGGTAGTTCCTTCACGCTCCCGTCGGGAAGCTGGATATGAATGTTGTCTGCCATAAGATGAGTCTCAAGTATAAAACACGGGAGGGCAGCCTCATTTGCGCCCTTTGCGATTTCCTTGGCGTTCTTCGCGGTTCAAGCTTTACCGCAAAGGGCGCAAAGCGATTCGCGAAGTTCGCAAAGGAAAACCTATCCGGCGCTGACTTCTACCCGGATAGTTTTACCAGCCCGTCTTCTGCCCTTTATTTTGTTCATCCAGCCACTTCTGCAATGGCGCAAAGTAATCCAGGATGGCGCTCGCGTCCATCTGCCGCTGTCCCGTCAGGGCTTGCAGAGCGTCTGGCCAGGGCCGGCTCTGGCCCATCGACAGCATCTTGTTCAGCTTGGCACCTGCGGCTTTGGAGTTAAAGAACGTGCAACGGTGCAGCGGGCCGGTGAACCCAGCTTCTTTACACAGGGCGCGATAGAACTGGAATTGCAGAATGTCGGCCAGGAAGTACCGCATATAAGGCACATTGCCGGCCACATGATACTTGGCCGCCGGATCAAAATCCGCCTCGCTACGGGCCACCGGCGGCGCCACGCCCTGGTATTTCAAGCGCATATCCCACCAAGCCTGGTTGTAATTGGCCGGAGTGATCTCGCCCGAGAATACTTTCCAGCGCCACTCATCGATCATTAAGCCAAACGGCAGGAACGCCACTTTTTCGAGCGCCTTCTTCAGCAACAGCGGAATGTCGGCATCCGCGGACGGCACTTTGTCGAGGAGGCCGATCTGGTGCAAGTATTCCGGCGTCACCGCCAGCGCGATGGTGTCGCCAATGGCCTCGTGGAATCCGTCATTGGCGCCGTTTTCGAAGAGAAATGGCTGGCCCTTATATGCCCGCTGGTAGAAATTGTGCCCCAGTTCGTGGTGAATGGTGATGAAGTCCACGTCGCGTACCTGAATGCACATCTTGACCCGCAGATCGTCCTGGTTATCGATGTCCCAGGCGCTGGCGTGGCAGACCACATCGCGATCGCGCGGTTTGGTGAACAGCGACCGCTCCCAAAAAGTTTCTGGCAGTGGCGCGAACCCCAGCGATTTATAAAAGTTCTCGCCATAACGCACCATGCCCTTAGCATCAAGGTCCTTCGCTTTCAAAAGCTCGGTAAGATCGTAGCCTCGGCTATTCTCCGGAAGGCCGAGCAAGGGAAAAATACCGTCCCATTGCTGCGCCCAGGGATTGCCCAGAAGATCGGCGGGAATCGGGCCATCCGGCGGGACGGCGTTAGGGCCATAGTACTGCGACAGCCGAGCGCGCACATAGGTATGCAACGACAAATACAGCGGACGCACTTGTTGCCACAGCCGGTCCAGTTCGGCGTTGAATTGTTCCGGCGTCATATCGTATCCGGAACGCCACATCGCTCCAACGTCCTTGAAGCCCATCTCACGGGCTCCCTGGTTCGATAGTCCCACGAACCGCGCGTAGCGTTGGCGCATGGGCGCTCCCACCTTGTGCCATCCCAGCCATACGTCCTTCAGCTCATTGGGATCGCGGCTCTCGTGCATGATCTTCTCGATTGCGGTGATATCGAGGCAATCATCCGGCTTAGGGCAATACTTGCCCTTGCCGTAGTCGCCATCGAGCGAGGACGCGATTTGGATCATCTCCTTGCGCAACGCAGGATCATGAGGAGCGGGCGCGGTCAGGGTCAGCTTCAGCAGTTTAAATTTGCGGGCGAGTTCGCTTGGCAGGTGCAGACCCTCAAAGCGCTTCGCTGCTCCACCAGTTCCGTAGTCGCAGCAGTGAGCTGATCGTTGGCATCGGCTGAAATCCCCTCGGTATCGTCGGTAATAAAGTTTTCCTGTACCCACTGGGCCCGCGCCGCTTTCACCGTAAGCTCGTTCAGGCGAGCTTCTGCCTGGTTCATGAACTGTTCCGCCTCTGCCACCGTGGGCTCGGAAGAACTCTGACCCTCCATTGACGCCGAAAGACACAACAGCAGCAGCAGGCAAACGAATTTCATGAACTCCTCCGGTGAAAGATTATGAACGAGTGCGCGGAAATTGTCAGCGTGGAACGAAAAGTGCGGAAGTTGGAAGTCAGGCGTAGTACAACTCTTCCATCGCTGTCTTGACTTCCGCCGACAATTGTTCCATCTCCCGCGCGCCGTATTCGGCAGTCGAGATGGGCTGGCCTACGCGCATCTCCAGTGGGCGGCTCTTGATGTGATAGGTGTTCATGGGAAGTAGCTCGAAGGTTCCAATCAACGCGATGGGCACGACATCCACTTGCGCCTTGATCGCCAGATAGAAGGCTCCAGGTAGAAACGGCTTGATCTCGCCATCCGGAGTGCGGCCACCCTCGGGAAAAATCACCAGCGGCATGCCTGCTTTCAGGCTCTTCACCGCGGAGCGGATATCTGCGATCGAGCGCGTGGGATTCTGTTGGTTGATACAGACTTGTCCTGATCGCTTCAGGTGCCCGCCGATCAAGGGATACGACAATAACTCTTTCTTGAAGACAATGCGAAACTGAAATGGCAGATTGGCATAGAGGACGGGAATGTCCAGCGCTGAGGCGTGGCTCACGGCGTAGACATAGGTTTTGGAAGTGTCAATTTTGTCCAGCCCCGTCACTTTCACGGGAGACAGGATGGTTGCCATGATGCACTTGCACCATGTCCGCGCAAAGGCGTGCAAAATGCGCTCTTTATCGCCGAACCACGAAGCAGGAATCGAAGTGAAGCCCAAGAAAACCGTGTAAGCCCAAATCAATGGATCGAAAACCAAGTACGAGCGCAAGCGGCTCGCCCAGCCATGCTTTTTTGCTGCGACGGGGAGACGCGCGTCCTGGCCCATCCATTCAGATCCTAGTTCGGCGCTCCGACTCGGAGGCGATTCTGTCGTCTTGTTCAACGTGTTCCCGCGAGTGGATGTCTTCACTTCCTGCACTCAGACCCTCACTCCAAGCAAGCGCATCGCCTCTCCCACAATGTATATGGAACCGGTAATAACCACCACCCCGCGCGGACCGGCCAGAATGCTGGCTCGCCGCAGCGCTGAGGCCACATCCGGCTCGGCCTCAATGTCGCTCGAAGCGCGAACCGCAGCCTGGCGAATCTCTTCCGTCGTGGCCGATCTCGGGTTGTCCGCCTGGGTCGCGATCACTCGCTCCGCCAAGGGGAATAAGATCTCCGCCATCTCGGCAATGGCTTTGTCGCGCATCGCTCCAAATACTAATGTTAGCGGCCGATCTTCGTAGCAAGAAGAAAGCGCAGAGCGCAGCGCCCACGCTCCTGCGGGATTGTGGGCCACATCGAAAACATATTCCGGAGCGCCATCCCGAGCCGGGATCACTTGGAAGCGTCCCGGCCAATGGGTCTCGCGAATTCCGCGCTCGATCGACGCCGGGGTGATAGCAAAACCCTGCTTCGCCAATTCCTCGGCCGTCGCAATGGCGAGCGCGACATTTCTCAATTGATGCCGTCCGATCAAAGGCGTCTCAACCAGAATCTGTTTGCCCATGACTTGCACGGGGTAGCGAAGAGTCGATGAGTTCTTGTCAAAGTAGTCCGCGCTCCCCGGGCTCACCGGCGGTACATAAGGCACGGCGCTTACACCCTTGGCATCGAGGTCGAGAATCGCATTGCCGATCACGTCATTGGCTTGCGGTTGCTGCGGCAACGTCACCACGACGGCACTGTGCCGGATGATTCCCGCTTTTTCGCGCGCGATTTCCGTTACCGTATTGCCCAGGAACTTCTGGTGATCGAGTGAGATATCCGTGATCACGCTGACTCGCGGTTCCACTACGTTGGTGGCATCAAGTCTGCCGCCCATACCTACTTCCAACACCGCCATATCCACCTTGTTCTGGGCAAAGTATTCGAAGGCTATCGCGGTCAGCATTTCAAAGAAACTGGGATGCCAGGGCAGCTCTCTTTCTTCGACCAGGCGCTCCGCGGTTCGATCGACTAGGTCGTGGATCAACGCGAAGTCGTCCTCGCCAATTTCGCGGTCATTGATCCGAATGCGCTCATTGATGCGCACCAAGTGAGGCGAAGTGTACAGACCGGTGCGCATTCCCGAAACTCGCAGGATGGAAGCCAGCGTGGCCGCCGTGGAACCCTTGCCATTCGTGCCAGCAATAAGCACACTGGGAAAGCGCCGCTCGGGATAGTTCAGCGCCCCCAGCAACGTCCGCATGTGAGCCAAATCGAACTTGTGCGCGGGAGTCTGCGCCAGTTCGTGGCCCAACGCATAGATGCGCGCAACCGCGGTTTCGTAGGAAGCGGCTCGGTCGCCGGTCGTTCGTCCCTTCGCCCTTCGGCTCAGGGCGGGCTGCTGGTCGTTGGCTAGGCTCTTGGTCATTGCGACTTAGCTGTCAGCTTATCAGTTTCGGCCACCAGCCCTGGGTTTTCCAGAAGGTTGAACCAGAAGGGGATTACCGGCCTTTGAACGGGGCCAAAGCCAGGTTGGCCAAAAGCTAAAAACCAAGAGCCAACAACTCTTTAAGCTGCCATGAAATCCAGCGCCCGTCCGATGTACGCCTTGAGTTCCTTGCGTGGTACCACAGCGTCGAGCATGCCATGCTCAAGCAGAAATTCGCTGCGCTGGAAGCCGGCGGGCAGCTTGGTACGAATGGTTTGCTCGATCACGCGCGGGCCGGCGAATCCGATCAGCGCCCCCGGTTCGGCAACGTTCAAATCGCCCAGCATAGCGAAAGACGCGGTCACACCGCCGGTTGTCGGATCGGTGAGCACCGAGATATACGGCACCCGCGCTTCATCCAGCCGCGCCAGCGCCGCTGAAATCTTCGCTAATTGCATCAGGCTGACCACGCCCTCCATCATGCGCGCTCCGCCGGAAGCGGAAACAATGATGAGCGGCGTCCTGGCCTTCTGCGCTTCTTCGATGGCTCGGGTGATCACTTCCCCGACCACTGCACCCATACTGCCCCCGATGAACGCATACTCCATCGAGCTTATGATCACCGGCCGCCTGTTCAACTTGCCGCGGGCATTGATGACGGCGTCGGTCAGGCCAGTCTCAGACTGCGCCACTTCCAGCCGCGAAGCGTAAGACTTCAGATCAGAAAACTGTAGAGGATCAGTCGAGCTCAGGTTGGCGGCGAAAGTGTCGTACTGATTGTCATCCAGAAGCTGCGCCAGGCGGGTGCGGGCGTCAATTCGGAAATGCTTGTTGCACTTGGGGCAAACCTGAAGATTATCTTCCAGGTCTTTTTTCCAGATGATCTGCCGGCACCCCTCACACTTCACCCACAGTCCCTCGGTGCGGACTTTCTTCTCGCCCGAAGCGCCTAGCTCGCCGGATTCGCGTTTAAACCAAGCCATAAAATCAGTTCCAAGTACCTAGTATCGCGTATCGTTTCTCGGTACTGGGTACTCGCTACTCAGTACTCAATTCCCCTCTGCGCCATCACGCCATTCTCGTAAGCATGCTTTATCTGGCGCATTTCGGTCACTGTATCCGCCAGTTCCACAATTGTCGGATGGGCGTTCCGCCCCGTCAAGATCACGTGCACCATTTCTGGCTTTTTCTTGAGACTTTCCACCACTTTCGACGGGTCAAGCATGCCATAGCTGATGGCGTAGTTGATTTCGTCGAGCACCACCAGATCCCACGCTCCTGAATGTATTGCTTTGTCGCTCTCAGCCCAGGCTTCTTCGACCATGCGAACGTCTTCGGGATCAGGCTTCTCCGCGCCGACTTTCACAAATCCCCGGCCCAACTGCTTGATCACGAACTTGTCACCGAACGCCTGCACGGCATCCAGTTCGCCGTAGTGCCATGAGCCTTTCAGAAACTGCAGCATCAGCACCTTCATGCCCTGGCCCACCGCCCTCAATGCGGTACCCATGGCGGCGGTGGTCTTGCCCTTGCCGGGACCAGTATTGACGATGATCAAACCACGACGAACGTCTGTCATTGTAGGTGAATCTCGATTGTACCTGTTCGTGAGGACGATCAATGCCCCAAGTGGTAGGGATGCCCCTTTTGAATGGTGAACGCCCGGTAAATTTGCTCCAACAGGACCACCCTTGCCAGCTCGTGTGCGAGGGTCATTTTGCCCAGTGATAACACAAGAGTTGCAGACCGCCGGGCTTCCTCGCTGAAACCATCCGCCGCGCCGATTGCGAATAAAAGCGGCGACGAATTGCGGCCCTGAAACTCCCCCAACCACTTGGCGAATTCCTCTGAGGAAAGCTGCTTGCCGCGGCTGTCGAGCAGCACCAGAGCAAATCTGACGGGACGAGCTCCCGGTTCGCATAACTTCAGCAGGGCCGCTTCATCTTTTAGCGAAACGCCTTCTACCTCGGCGTAGTGCTTTAGCCGCTTTAAGTATTCGTCGGTGAGTGTCTGAATTGCGGGAGCTTTAGTCTTGCCGATCCATGCAATCTTAATTTTCAGGGTCGTCATCCTGAGCAAGCGTTCGGTGCGCAGCGAAGGATCTGGGCGAGCCGCGCGAAGGGTCGTGTTCTTCGCGGCCCGACAATCGCGCGTTTGGCTCGCTTCCCAGTTAGCTCTTGATCCCCGAAGCCAGCACGATCCTCGCGCCAAACTTTATTGCGCCGCCATCGGCATACCGCCCGACCGTCTCCACCACTTCGCGGTTGACTTGGTCCCACTTCTCAGGAGGAACACGCTTAATCATGGGGAGAAACGGCGTCGACATGGCCTGCGCTTGCTCCCAAACTTCTTCTGCCGGACCGGGCCAGGTCCAGGGTACTGTCTGCGTGGTCTCTCCTCAATCTTCCCAAATCCAGCTTCGCGTAGCGCCGCCGAAAGGCTGCCGGACTGCCCATAGCGGCAAGGGTCCTGTCCCGGCGCTGTACGCTGGCTCCGCCCACGTGCTTATGCACAACTCCCATCATGCTCAACCAAAACGGCTGCTCGAACGGTCCCCAAGCCAGAAAACAAGCCCGCGCACCGGGTTTCAGCACTCGCACCGCTTCCTGAAGTGCCTTCTTCTCGAAGAACATGACACCGAATCGTGAAGTGATCAGATCAAAGGTGTTGTCAGCAAAAGGAAGCTCGTGGGCGTCGGCTCGCTTGATCGCCAGATTCGTCAGCTTCCGCTCGCGGGCTCGATCTGCGGCAATCTCCAGGAGTTCAGCACTGAGATCTAATGCTGTGATCTCTCCGCCCGGCTCAACCCGCGACGCCAGGCTAATGGCTGGCTCGCCGGTGCCGCTAGCGAGATCCAATATCTTCATGCCTGGACGGGCTTGCGCGTAGTCCACTATCGCCTGGGTGACATCCCGGCCCATGGCAGCCGACTTTGCCTTCCATTTATCGGCGGCGATCAACCGATAAGAAGAACCCCAATCGGGTTTGTTCGATGCACTCATAGGTGTGACTTAAGCTCCCTTGCGAGCCAAGCTCCGCGCAGGCGTGCGTTTGGTTCTTGGCTGCGTCCAGTCAACTCCGCCGGCTCCAATTTCTTTGCCGACTTCCACAGCCGCTCCAGATCGTAAAACCGGCGTGACTTCTCCGAGAAAACGTGCACCACGAAATCGACGTAATCGAGCAGCACCCATTCCGCCTGCTTGTAGCCCTCGATGTGCGCGGGCCGCATGCCATCTTTTTTCAGCCGGTCTTCTACTTCGTCCGAGATGGCCTGAATCTGCCGCGGATTGGTTCCGCTGCAGACCACGAAATAATCGGTGAATGCTCCCGACCCCTTTTCCAGTTCCAAAATTGTGATTTCATCCGCCTTCTTGTCCTGGCAGGCGGAAATGGCTTCGGCGACTTGTTGTTTAAGGCTGGATTTCTTCATGCAGTCATGGGCGGAACGGCGGCAAGCCCGTCCGTAGCTCTATTCTAGCTGATATGCCGCGCCTCCGAACGGGTCAGGAGCCACGTGACTGGTACAGCCCCATCTTCCTGATGTACTCCCCCACCGCCGGATCCACGAACTTACCCGGCGATTTCTTGCCAGTAACCGCCTCCCGAATCGCCGTGGCCGAAACGTTCTGCTGCACTCCATCCAGTATATGAACGGTGGCGCCCGGCAGCACTAGATCTCCCTTGGCCGGCTGCTTGGCGAACGGCTTGGTCACCGCCGCCTTCGGGCGCAATTTCTCCGGCAAAGCATTGGCTACATCGGCCAGGGAATATCCCGGACGGCTGGCCACAATGAATGGACATTCGCGAAACAAGGCTTCCGCCTGATGCCACTTGGCAATTTCGTCAAAAGCGTCGATACCGATCAGAAAATACAGGCGATCGGCCCTCTTCAGCGTTCGCTTCAAGCGCTGTACGGTATCAATGCTGTAATTTACTTCTAGCGCGGCGTTTTTCTTCCCACTCACCTGCGGCAGTCCCGGCGCCTCCAGCAACGATGGGACAAATGTCTTCTCCGCCATGGTCGCCAGCACCACCATGGCATAGCGATCAACAAACGCGGCCAATGGCTGCTTTTGTTTATGCGGAGGATTCCCCGTTGGCACAAAATAAACGCGGCCCAGCGAAAAACGTTCCTGCGACGCCTGGGCCAGGGCCAAGTGGCCACGATGGATAGGGTCAAACGTCCCGCTAAAGAGGCCGATGTTCATATATGCTAACTATGTCCTCTTGGCCAACGTCTCCGCCGCGTCGCAGCGTCGAAACCGTGTACTCCCGTAACTTCCACAGTTCCCGTTTTGGAACTAGATTTGGGTGGCATGCGATTGAAGCTCCCCCTTCTACGTGCGCGCTACATCCCTCCGGCTCGGGCGCCCATCCTCCGATACGGCGTCGCCGTCCTTAGTATTACCCTCGCCCTGATACCGGCCTTGATGCTTTCCGACGTGGTCGAAAGCCGGCTGGTGGTGTTCGCCGTCGCCATCATGGTCAGCGCTTGGTATGGCGGCTGGAAACCCGGCTTGGTCGCGACCTCTTTCGCCCTCACCGTAAGCGCCTATTTCTCACTGGCCGCCGGACGCTCCCCATCCGAATATCGCAAGGCCATCATACATCTCATTTTGTTCGTTTTCGTGGCCCTGCTGATCTGTTCCTTCAACGCCGCGCTGCGCTCGGCGCAGGAAGGCCTGCGCCGCTCGGAAGTCAATTTCCGCTCGCTGGTCACCAACGCACCCTACGGCATTTGCCGTTGCGATGCCGCTGGAGTCCTGCTCAGCGCTAATCCCGCGCTGGTCAGCCTTCTCGGATATGCTTCGGAATCCGAACTGGTGGGGCAGAACCTGGTGGCCCTGCATGCCGACCCGCAACAGTGGTTCATCATCGCCGACTACTTCCGCGCCGCCCGCAACTTCCAAGGGTTGCTTTCCGATTGGATCCGCAAGAACCGCAGCACCGTGACCGTGCGCCTTTCCGGCCGCACCATTCGCGACGAAGATAACGCCGTGTTCTTCGAACTTTTTGCTGAGGACGTGAGCGAGCATCGCACACTCGAACAGCAACTGCGCCAGGCGCAGAAGATGGAAGCGGTCGGCCGCCTCGCCGGCGGCATCGCCCATGATTTCAATAATCTGCTGATGGTTATCTCCGGCTACGCTGAGTTTCTGCTGGATCGCATTGGGCCTGACCCCAGCGTGCGTGCCCCGGCCCAGGAGATCGCCAACGCCGCCAATCGCGCCACCGCCCTGACCCGGCAGCTATCTGGCCTTCAGCCGCAAGCAGATGCTCGCCCCCAAAGTGATCGATTTGAACGCCGTGGTCACGGAAAACCTCAAATTGCTAACCCGGCTGATCGGCGAAGATATTGAGCTGGTCATGATTCCGGGCGGGGACCTGGGCGCGGTGCGCGCCGATCCCAGCCAGATCGAACAGGTGATCATGAATCTGGCGGTCAACGCCCGCGACGCCATGCCCCAGGGCGGCAAACTCACCCTTGAGACCGCCAATGTTTCGCTCGACGAAACTTATGCCCGCCTTCATGCTCCCGCCGAGCCGGGCGAGTACGTGATGCTGGTCATCAGTGACACCGGCGTGGGCATGGACAACGAAACCCAAAGCCACATCTTCGAACCGTTCTTTACCACCAAGGGAATCAAGGGCACCGGCCTTGGCCTATCCACCGTTTACGGCATCGTCAAACAGAGCGGCGGTTACGTCTGGGTGTATAGCGAACCCGATCGCGGGACTTCGTTCAAGATCTATCTGCCGCGAGTAACGGCCAGCGGAGAATTTATCGCTGCTCAGCCGTCGGTCCCGATCGCCGACGTCGCTCCCGGCCACGAAACCATTCTGCTGGTGGAAGATGAAACCAACGTGCGCCAGCTCACCCGCCACTACTTGCAGGGTCAGGGATACACCGTGCTCGAGGCTGCCGATCCTGCTACCGCCATCCAGATTTCAAATTCGCAAGCCGGGCCGATTCACCTGTTGCTGACCGACGTGGTCATGCCCGGAATGAACGGCCGCCAACTGGCGCAAGCTATCGCTGCTGCGCGTCCTGAAACCCGGGTGCTGTACATGTCGGGCTATACCGAAAACGTCATCGGCCACAATGGCACGCTGGACGTCAACGTCAACTTGTTGCAAAAACCCTTCACGCTTCCCGCGCTCAAGGCAAAAGTGCGTGAGGCGCTGGATACTCCAATTCCGGAGGTTGCCATGTCTGCTCGTTCGGCTCTGTCTGCTGCCCGCGGAAGGTTGTCGCCGTTCCGCGCTCAACGTTTCAATCTTCATCTGCCTTTGAAGTACCGCCCGCTGGGAGAGCCTGATTGGCGGGCGGGAACCACGGAAAATATCAGCCGTTCAGGAATGTTGTTCCGGGCGGAGGAATCGATTTCGCCCAGTGTGCAAGTGGAGATCAACCTGGTCTTGCCGCCGGAGATTGCAGGACTTGCGCCTGCCGAGGTGGTATGCCGTGGCGAAGTCGTGCGCGCGGTCGCAGGCGAAACTCCGTCCATGAATCCAGCGCTAGCGGCCAAGATCTTGCAATATCACTTTCACCACGCCGGGCAGATGCCGCAAGCGTAAGGGGGCGCGGAATGCGCTTACTCCGTTTTATCTGCGTCGTCCGCGGCCAAGACTTTGTTCTTACGCCCGTCACCCGCCGCCTGCAATCGGGCCTCTTCCACCTTGTCCGCCATCGCGAACTTCAATTCCTCAATTCCTTTGCCAGTCACCGCGGAAATCGGGAACAATTCCAGCTTTTTCTTCTTGCAATACGCCTTCAGCTTGGCCAGCTTGTCTTTGTTGGCGACATCGATCTTCGAGGCCACCATGATCATCGGCTTTTCTTCCAGCCCGGCGCCAAAGCTCGTCAGTTCACCCATGAATCACTTCCACATCCTTCACCGGATCAGGCCGGCCGCTGGAATCCGACACATCCACCAGGTGCACCAGCAACCGCGTGCGCTCGATGTGCCGCAGAAATTGCGTGCCCAGTCCCGCTCCAGTGTGTGCGCCCTTCGATGAGTCCGGGAATATCGGCGACGACGAAACTGCGCTCTCCCGAGATTCGCCGACGTCGACAACTCCCAGGTTCGGCTGCAGCGTGGTAAATGGATAGTCGGCAATCTTGGGCCGCGCCGCTGAAATCCGGGAAATCAAGGTCGATTTGCCGACATTCGGATAGCCCACCAGCCCCACATCCGCCAGCAGCTTCAACTCCAGCCGGAAAACGCGCTCTTCGCCCGGGCGTCCATCTTCGTGCTCGCGCGGGGCCTGATGCGTAGAAGTCGCAAAGCGCGCATTCCCGCGTCCGCCGCGTCCGCCGCGGGCAATCACGACTCGCTCATCCGGGCCCGAGAAATCGTGCACTTTCTCTCCGGTGTCGGCGTCATAACACAATTGTGCCCACCGGCACTTTGAGCAGCACATCTTCGCCTTGCCGCCCGCTCTTGTTGGAACCTTCCCCATGCCGCCCGCGTTGCGCCTTGTACTCGGGATTGAAACGAAAATGCACCAGCGTGTTGTGCCGCTCGCTCGATTCCATAATGACATCGCCGCCGTTGCCGCCATCGCCGCCCGACGGCCCGCCGCGCGGGACAAACTTCTCCCGCCGGAACGCCATGCAGCCGTTGCCGCCATCGCCGGCTTTCACCCGAATTGTGGCTTCATCGATGAACACTATCGTTGGTCGTTGGTCTGTTGGTCGTCTGGTCGTTGGCTCGATGGCCGCAGGTCGTACGTTTCGGTCGTTGGCAAAAACAAAAAGCCTCGCAACGCGAGGCTGATGTCTGCTCGTGTAGCGCGGCGCGCCACTCGCCCGCTCTATTTCGCTTCCACCGGCTCGACCATCACGAACTTGCCCATCTGACCCCGGTCCATAAACTTGATGCGGCCGGTGATCTTGGCGAACAAAGTGTCGTCTTTGCCGCGGCCGACATTCAGGCCCGGCTTCACCCGCGTGCCCCGCTGCCGCACGATGATGGTCCCGCCGGGAACCAGTTGTCCGCCGAACGCCTTGAATCCCAGCCGCTGCGAATTCGAATCGCGCCCATTGCGTGATGTACCCTGACCTTTTTTGTGTGCCATAACTTAGTTTCCAGTTTCTGAGTTTCTAGCTGAAACCTTGACTACTTTTTCTTTTTTGCGGAGCCGCTTTTCTTCGGCGCGCCGGCTTCTTGGCAGCTTTCTTATGCGCCGCCTTGGTTTCGCCGTCTTCAGCCTCAGCAGTCTTCCACCGGCGCCGCCTTCTTCACCTTCGGGCTCTTCTTCTCCAGCTCGGGAGCTTGAACTTCTGGCCGTCGAACGCGATCTCGATGATCCGCACCGCGGTGTAGTTCTGCCGATGTCCGCGCAGCTTCTTATATTGTTTCTTGCGCTTGTAATGGAAGACCAGGATTTTCTTTTCGCGGCCCTGCTCGACGATTTCGCCAGTCACGCTGCGCTCCAGACCTGGGCACGCCGATCTGCCCATCGCTCGGCCGAGACCGCCAGCACGTCGCCGAACTCAATCTTGCCGTCGGTGCCGGTTCCCTGGCTCTCCACTCGAATCACATCGCCGGGCGCCACCCGGTACTGCTTCCCACCGGCGCGGATGACCGCGTACATACTTATGCCTCCGTCAACAACGTCTCCTCGCACCTTTGTGCAAGGCGTGGAATCTGACTGGATTTCCTTGCTTGCTGCTTTCCGCGTCGGCGCTTCTCGCGCAACGTAGCGGACGGCCCCAGAACGGAGCCGCAAGTACAGGCAAACTCAACTATTCTAGCGTGTAGGAGGAAAAGGGTCAAACGGTACGGCCACGGATTCGCACAGATTTCCCACGAATCAAACGAGTTTCATGTATCTGTGACGATCCGTGTAAATCCGTGGCAGGTTTGTGCGACAATCCTCCCGCTTGGAGGCTCCCATGATTCGACGCAGTCTTATGCTGTCCCTGTGCATTTTCGCTCTCACTCTTTCTACTTTCGCCAGCCCCACGCCCGATGTCGCTCTCATGCGCAAGATCTGGGCGGGCTGGTGCACGCTCGATCCCGCCAACGTCGACCAGTACTACGCCAAGGGCCCGCACACCTTTTATGACATTGCTCCGCTCAAATACGCCAGTTGGGACGACTATCAGAATGGCGTGGGCGGCGTGCTTGGCGATCTAAAGTCAGCTACTTGCTCAGTCAACAACGACGCCGAAGTTCACAACGCCGGCCAAGTGGTCTGGGGCACCGCCACCGTCAAGTACGACATGGTGCACAAATCAGGCAAGCACGAGATGGGCAATTTCCGCTGGACCGTGATCTGGCAGAAAGAAGACGGCAAATGGCTAATCGTACACGATCACACGTCTGAGCCTGTGCAGTAGAAGTCCTAGCAAGAGGCACGGCTGGACGAGGGGGGAGGGCGCGATATCGCCCCCTCAATGAGTGGCGCTATTTCAGCCGGATCTAGCCTTTCCAGACTTAGTTATGCTAGCGATGAATGGCGGTTTCTGTCTTCGAAAGATGCGGACCATGTCGTGGAGGGCTTCGCTGAGCATCTCTGCCATTTCCGAGCCGCTGTAGTTGCCTGAACTGAAGTAGAACTCGCGAACCCCGTGTCGCAAAACTGCCGTCTTTTCCAACTCGTTATACCGGATGCGTTTGTCTTTGGTGAGGAGAACCCAGCCTTCTTCACCAACGAAAGGGAGCCATTCCGTGTCTTCTGTGCCGGCGGCGAAGTGCTGCCCGTGCCGCTCGTGTTTTACGCCGTGCTGGACGAGCGCATCGAGGATGGGTTTGCAGTTGTGAAGATTTTCGTCGAGATAAAGAACGAAGTCTTCAGGCAGCGCTAGCGGCCGTCGTCTGCTCCCAGCGGATTGCTTCTTCGATCTTTCGTGGCTCGACGCCATATTCAGAAGCCAGATCGCCTATCGATTCGCGAGCATTGAAGCGGGAAGCGACGACTGCGGTCGAGATGCCAGTCCCGGCAATCACCGGCTTGCCAAACCCTACGGCAGGATTGATCAGGATCAGCCTCGGCTCACCCGGCTTTCGCTCCATGACAAACGGATACAACTTGAACAGCCCCTTGGGATCGCGCACGATGCGTTCGAGGTAAAGTTCAAGAACGCCGGGAAGGAGCGCTTGTTCGTCTTTCGAAAGATTGATGGTGCGGCCAAGATGCTCAATGAAGAGATCGCGGCGGTTGGTCTGGAAAGCCTGCTCGATGAGCGGATGCTTGTGTTGGACATACTTGGCAAGGTTGGTATAGGGCCTTGCGCACTTTCGGAATTCGCACATCATAGATCGCCCTCATGCTGCTCAGCATGTAGCATTCGAGCAGGTTGCTGAATGACAGACGCGGTGGTTCCTTGCGGGCCAGCTTGATCAACGGAGGAACGAAGACCCACCGCCTTTGACCCAGTAGACGAGAGTATTCTGCGGCACACGGAGGTATTGTGCAGCCTCAGCGATTCCGTAGATCGGAGTTTCCATCATGCCGTTGGTGATTGCCCTCATAGAGTGCACCATTAACCCAAGAATAGAATACAGATTGGGTACATGACTGCCTAGATGCCCGCGTTACTATGCTGACACGAATAGCGAAGGGTAGGTTTCCGTCAAGAATGCGACGACCCCTGATCGCGGAAGCACTTTCTCAACAAGAAATGAGTCAATAGCACCGGCGGCCGGGCCGGCAATTAAGCCCGCTCCGGGTATGAGTCCGATTCCGGTCGTTGTGGCGAACCGCACAAGCTTGCCGAGCGGGCTGGTAGCCATGCCTGCCATCCTGCTTCGCAGTCCCGCGACCATGTGCTTGATCTCATCGTCAGTGACATCCCTCAGCGTGCTGAGCCACTCTCGAAATTCCTTACATTCCGCACTATCCCTGACCTTCAGCAGCGAATCCACACTCACCCTCTGTCCCTGTCGGAAATCGGGGATGTTCGAGAAGCTCAATGACTCGCTCGAACTGCTCCTCTGTCGGCCTCGGGTTGAGCGGAGCAATAATGCCAGCGAGTTTCCCAAACAGCAAGTCGGCCTCGCCTTCTAGGAACCCAGAAATCGCCGTGTAGGCCTTCATGTCCGCTAGCCGCTGGTTGAGGTTTGCGGTCGCGGTGACCGCCCCGTGCAGTAATAGATGGGCCCTGTCCTGAGAGACCCCAAAGGAACTGGTCAAGCTGTCTTGACGTAAAACACTCGACTTGTCGTCTCTTCCACTTCTATCGAGACTCCGCCGACGGGTATCGGGCCCAACTCTGTTGTTAATCGGTGCCGGACTGCGGTCTGGAATGCTTGGCTATTAGTGCGCAGATCGTTGTCGATTTGATCCAGGAGTTCCTGACCGTAGGTCGGCCCAGGCTGCACTAGGGATTGCCGGATGGCCTGTTCCATCGATGCTCGTTCCGAATTCTTGAGTCCGGCGACGGTTTGCAGACAAAGGAAATTCTTCTGCAGGGCCGCATCGATATTCGCAAGCTGAGCCAGGCCAAAGGAGAAATGATACTGAGGAACGTGGCGAACGCCGTTCCGGCTGATATCGGTAATGACGCTCGTGAACCCACAGGAAAATCTAATCAGCCCGGCGTCGAGCAACTGCGCGAATCCTGCTCTCCCGAAAGCTCTGATAAGAGCCGGTACCTCGGTGAGACGTATGGACTTTACTATGACCTTATCAAAGAGAAGCAGCCGCCTTACGAGCAACCCGACATCAATACTCATTGGCTGCTGGTCGGGAGCGGTTGCAATTTCCCCGAAAATGGACTGCCTGAAGCTCATGGAGATGCGCGGCTACTGAATCAGCGTCCCCATTCGCCGGCGCTTCATCCGGCGGAATCACCACTGCCGCCGCTACCCGGTCTCCCGGCTCGAGCTGCAACAGCCGCACGCCTTGCGCGGCGCGGCCGGATTCGCGAATCGTGCTCGAGTCCATGCGGATGATTTTGCCGTATTGGCTGATTAGCATGACTTCGGAGTCTTCGGTCACCTGCGCTATGCCTACCACTTTGCCGTTGCGCTCGGTGGTTTTTACGTTGATTACGCCGGAACCGCCGCGGCCTTGCAGACGGTATTCGTCGGCGGGAGTACGTTTGCCATAGCCGCCTTCGGTGACGGAGAGAATCAGCGAGCCTTTTTCCGGGATCAGGTCTTCACCTTCGGCTGCTCCGGCTTTCTTGACCGGCGCGACACCCGGCCTGGTCGTGACCGCCATGCCGACGATGTAATCGCCCTTGTCGAGGTTCATGCCGCGAACGCCGTAGGCGGGCCGGCCCATGGAGCGCACGTCTTCTTCCTCGAAACGAATAGCTTGGCCGTCGTGCGAGGCGAGGAAGATGATCTGATTGCCGTCGGTCAGGGTGACGCCCACCAACTCGTCTTCTTTCTCGATGCCGATGGCGATAATTCCGCGCGACATCACGTGCGAAAAATCTTTCAGTTCGGTCTTTTTCACCGTGCCGTTGCGCGTGGCAAAGAAAATGTAGCGGCCTTCTTCATCGAGATGGCGCACTACCAGCATGGTGCGGACGGTTTCGCCGGGTTGCAGCGCGACCAGGTTGCCTACGTGTTTGCCTTTGCCGGCGGCGCTGACGTCGGGTATCTCATAGACCTTGAGCCAGTACACCCGCCCAGTGTTGGTGAAAATCAAGATGTAAGCATGGGTCGAGGCAATGAACAGATGCTCGACGAAATCCTCGTCCCGCGTCTTCATGCCGGTGCGACCGGTGCCGCCGCGGCGCTGCATGCGATAGGTGGAAATCGGCGTGCGTTTCAGATAGCCGCCGTGGCTCACGGTGACCGCGACCTGCTCGTCGGCAATCAGGTCTTCGAGCATGATTTCGGCGGCTTCGTCTTCGATGCGGGTGCGGCGCTCGTCGCCGTAGAGCTTTCTGATTTCTTCCAGCTCTTCGATGATTACGCCGCGTAATTTCTTTTCTGAGCCCAGGATGGATTCGAATTCGGCAATGTTTTCGCGGGTCAGGTTCAGCTCTTTGGTGATTTCGTCAATGGAAAGTTTGGTCAATCGGTGCAATTGCAATTCGAGAATCGCTTCCGCCTGGGTGGCCGTAAACGGCTTTTCGGGGTCGAGTTTGGGGGCGCGGCCGGTTACGTTGATGTCGATCTTCTTGCCAGCGAAGTAGGCGACCAGGTTCTCGCGGGCATCGGCGCGGTTGGCGCTGGCGCGGATGATGGTGATTACGTTGTCGAGATGGTCGAGCGCGGTTAGGTAGCCTTCGAGGATGTGTTCGCGGTCTTTGGCTTTGGCCAGCAGGAAGGCGGTGCGGCGGCGGACTACGTCGACACGATGGTCGATGAAGTGTTTGATGGCCTGGATGAGGCCCATTTCTTTGGGCGCGCCGTTGACTACGGCGAGCAGGATCATGCTGAAACTTTCCTGCATGGAGGTGTGCTTGAAGAGCTGGTTTAGCACCAACTGCGGTTCGCCGCCGCGCTTTAGCTCGACTACGATTCTCATGCCGTCGCGGTCGCTGAAGTCGTTTACGTCGGCTACGTCGTCGATGATTTTGTTGTTGACGAGGTCGGCGATGCGCTCGATTAGCTTCGCCTTGTTGACCTGATACGGAATTTCAGTGATGACGATGGCCTGCCGCTCTTTGGTGATGTTCTCGATGGCGGCCTTGGCGCGCATTATGAAGCGGCCGCGGCCATGCTCGTAGGCAGCTTGGATTCCTGCCTTGCCGTGAATAATGCCGTAAGTGGGGAAGTCCGGACCCTTCACGATCTTCAAGATATCGGTCAGCGGAGTCTGGGGGCTGTTCACCAGAGTAATTGTCGCATCGACAATTTCCGTCAAATTGTGCGGCGGGATGTTGGTCGCCATGCCAACCGCGATGCCGTTGGAACCATTTACCAGCAAATTCGGGACGCGCGCGGGCAACACTGTAGGCTCGAGCGTGGATTCATCGAAGTTGGTGACGAAATCGGCGGTGTCTTTGTCAATGTCGCTGAGCATCTCTTCGGAGATGCGAGTCATGCGGCATTCGGTATAACGGTAGGCGGCGGGCGGATCGCCATCAACCGATCCGAAATTTCCCTGGCCATCCACCAGCGGGTAGCGCAGCGAGAAAGTTTGCGCCATGCGCACCAACGCGTCGTAGAGCGCAGTGTCGCCATGGGGATGATACTTACCAAGACATTCGCCGACTACCTTGGCGCACTTCACATACTTGCGATTGTGAAGAATGCCCATGTCGTGCATGGCGTAAAGAATTCGGCGATGCACCGGTTTCAATCCGTCGCGAACGTCGGGCAGCGCTCGGCCAATAATCACCGACATCGAATAATCGAGATACGAACGCCGCATCTCGTCTTCAATGTTGACGGGCTGAATGTTGGCGGCGCCGGGAATGCCGGTGCCATCTCCGCCGTTGGGAGGAGGAGTTAAGGGAAGTTCGGGGTTTTGATCGTCGGCCATAAAGGCTTTTTGGCTCCTGGCTATTGGCTGCTAGCTTCTAGCTGCTGGCTTCTTGCCAATGCGTGTAACTGGTTGCATTCACAGGATGTTAAGTTCGCTTGATGAAGTTAAATTATACCATGAAAAATGGTCTGGCAGGGGTTGCGATTGCGTTGTTGTGAGTGCTGAGTTTGGCACATTTGGCCGGGGTTGGCAGGTTCGTTATGGAGCGTGAAAAACCAGTTCGGCGCGATACGGGCGCGGCTGGCCGTCTTGAAGAATGGGATGGAATTGCCACATCTTGACGGCTTGGTAGCAAGGCCCGAACAGGCCCGGCGTGCCCTCGCCGGCAATGGCTTCGATCAGATTGCCTTCCTCATCGATTGCGATTCGGACAGTGCATGAAGCACCCGAGGCGGTACCTGGAGGAAAGATTGGATCGCTGACGTTGGATGCCAGCTTGCGGGCTTCGGCGTCGGTGAGGGGATTCGGTGGACCCCAGGCGCGGGTATCGGTGGTGAAGGTCAGGATGCCGCCAGCCTGTACCGGTATGCCGTCTTTCACCACCGGCTTGAACTTCCATTTTTCGATTTGGCGGAGGGCAGACTCGTTGGCGCGTTCGTTTGCGCTCTTGACGATCACGGTTTCACGAATGCTGCCGGTGCGATCGATGGACACATAATAGCTGGAGGGACCCGTGGTCGCTCCGTCCAAGGCTTGCGGCCAGATAATTTCAAGGGGCTGCATGGCTTGGCCGCGGAGTTCGGCTTCTTGCAAAGTGACGATGTGTAGTTGTTTTTCGATTGGTGTCGGCGACTCAACGGCGAACGTCGTGTCATCTGGCTTTTTCAATTCCGAAAGCTCGGTGACCCTGACCATTTGCGTTCTTCGAATCAGTATGCGAGCCACCTTCTTTCCCTTGAAGTCCTCGTAATTGGCGAACGAAACACCCTGGGTTGGACTCACGATGCTTTCCAGATCCTTGTAGGGCCCTTGGTGGCAAATCATCTCCATACCTACGGAGCTCCTCAGGGTTGAAATGTTCACAGATGGGTGGCGGTTTCGTTCCGCCGTTTGCCTTCGTAAGAAGCCGATCTCCCGGGCCGAGGGATTCGATCAAGGGTCGAGGATCTGTCATTGCGGCAAGCAGCACTTGCAACGTAACAGGGAAGTAGTCGTCGGAGTTTTGCTCGGAAACCTGGGTTCCATTCACCACCAAGGTCTGAGAAAACGCGGGCGAATTGATTGTTCGCCGCCACTTACTTGGATTTACCCAAAATATCTCTACATCGCCAGAGTCCCCATCATCCCGGCCTGTGATGGCCGCCTTCAAATGGAAGGAAGGACTGCCGGGCGCAGTCAGCGCACCTTGCAGAAGACCATCGCCCGCTGATCGATCGGTAGCTTGTTGGGCGAGCGAGATCGCCGACAAGACTAACATCGCGACAACCAATCGCACTGGGGACATGACAGCCCTCCCTAGATTTGCCACGATTGTACTAAGGTCGGGTTACAACGTCATTCGGTCTTTCTGGGAGAACAAATCTTACGCCGTTGTCCTGATTGGCGCGGAATGTTGTCCTCAGATCGAGTGCGGATAACTGAATGTTGCGCGATGGTTGACTGTATCCATCCCCGCGGGCGTAGATAACTCCGCCAGTGATCACGTAATCGCTAACTTCTTCTCGATGGCCATCGCGGTAAACCAGTACCGCCGGCGGAGGTTCGTGGACAACATCGGAACTCATGCCCTTGGTCGCAGACGCAGTCTCAGCGTAATCGGGGGACTGCGCCGCCGGCTGTGTTCCCCCGTAGCGCACGAAGCGATCGCCACTCCACTCGATCAACAATGGTTCGGCAAGTCTCTCCGGTTGAACAACCTTCTTCTCGACAACCACCGGTGCGGCCGCAGGTGCCACTTCGGATTCCGGAAAGTAATCGGAATAGAACAACGGGTAGCCGAAACCGCCGCCACGGAAATGACCAAATCGCGCTCCGCCGATTGCAGCACCGCCCCTACCCCGCATCTGCGCCGCTGATATTGGCGCGACAACCGCCGCCAGCAGAGCGATGATCACAATCTTCTGCATATCTTTAGTTAGCCACCGTGCCGGTTGGAAGGTTGAAATCGATTCCGCGATCATCGTTCTCTTTCGCGGTCGCGGTTAAATCCAGGTCCGCCAATGGAACCTTGCGGCGATGCCCTTCGGTGAGGTCGTAGAGTGTAGATCCTACGATCGCGTAATTCTCTACTTCAAGTTGGTGCCCATCTTTGAAGACCAGCACCGTCGGCGTTGCTGGCTGCGAGTCCGCTTGGGCGGGCGGGGCTGAGGGGGCTGCATCATTTAACGCTTCTGCGGGAACTGGGGGCGCGGGTGCAATATATCCGCCTCGCCTGTCAAAAACGGTCGGCCCCACGTTGTTCTCGTCTTCGGGAGCGTAGTTCTGCGCATCGGTTCCGTTATCGTAATTACTGTCGCCGTAGTAGCCGTAATACGGGATACCGTAATAACTCGCGTCCCCCTGCGGATGGTGCGGGTGGTGATGAGGGTGGCTAAAGCTTGAACTCGTCCCAAAGAACGGCTGGCTGTTGGGAAACGCCGGATTGAATCCCGGCGTGTATCCGCGCGGGCCGAGAGAAGTGACGCCGGGCGCGACGCCGTTAAAGGTACGCCCACCGAAGCCCATCGAGGTGACCGAGGGCGGAGCCCCATGAATTTGTGCTGAGGCCACACTCGCGGCAAGAAGCCCGAACAAGGCCAACCCGAATCCCGCCACGGTAGCTCGATTCCAGCGGTTCACAATTTCATCATACTCCGGTCGCAGCGGCATGGCGCACCCCCCCCTGCCTGATTAGAACCTCGCTTAATAGCAAAGGTTGCGGGGAAATGTTGCAGCTCGCCAGGGTCGCTTGGCCCCATACCAACGGCCCGGGATCAGCCCCTCCCCGCACGTGCCAGTTCCATCAGATTCCACAAGGCATTGGCCAGGAGCAGCCCACAAATGCAGGCCATGACCGCACCCCGCTGGCTGGTTTCGAGCAGGTCGGCCGCGATGCCGGCTACAAATACAAACAGAAACGGCACGGCCATCAGCAGAAACCCGGCCCCGGGATAGTGCGGCATGCCCAGTCCCAGAAGCAGAAATAGCACAGCCACCAGCAGGGGCGCAGTATTTCCGAAATACCGCGTACGGCGCCACACGAAGTACGCGATCAGCGCCGCCGGAAACGTAACCAGCAGGGCCGGACCCGCTTGTCCGATTTGCCCCAGCAGCCGCTGATACGACCACTTGGTCGTGTAAGCCAGCCAGCTCATTTGGAAAAAGTGGGCGTGGCCAATCCCGCGCTCGAACCACTCCAAGCGGAAGCCATACCCGGCGAAAAGCAGCAGCAGCGCTACCGCGCATGCCGCCAGCCAGATGACCGCGGCAGCCTTCCGCCGGGTCGGGGCGACGTAAAGCATGAATCCGAGCGCCAGAGGCGCCAGCACGATCAGCGAGAACTGGCATCCCACTGCCAGGGCCAGCGACAACCCCAGCAGCAGAATGCGCCGCCAGTTCCAGACCACCACCTCACGCGGGGCATATAGCGTGTGGGCCACGGCAATCGCCGTAAAAACCGCGCCAAACGTTCCCCAAGCCGCCGCCATCTCCGGCTCTGCAAACCATAACGTGCTGCTGCGGAGAATCGCCGGAGAGAAGCAATAGAAGCCCAGCGCAATATAGCCGCCGGCATTTCCATACAGCCGCCGTGCCACGTACCACAGCGAGGCGCCGAGCAGAACTCCAAACACGATGTAGGGGAGCCGCTCCAGCCATCCCCAGTACAGGGGAGCATTGACGTCGGGAGGGTGCCAGCCTAAAAGCGGCGCCGAAGCCAGCAGGTACCAGAGAGGTGAGTGATTGGGATCGTAACCTTCGTTCTGATCCACTTCTGGCGGAGGAAACGTTCCTGCCTCAACTCGGTCCATCGAAGGCGTTCCGGCTATCGATTCTCCCCGCCATTGCTGCAAGCCTTCCTCAACGCGAAAGAGCTGCGAGGAATCTACCGCTTCCCGCCGGGTATGGCCGATGAGCAGCCAGAGACATTGCCCCATAAACATTGTCAGCAAGAATCCGGCGAGAACTTGTGGCCGTCCAAAGCGTTCGTGGGTGAAAAATTCGCTCATGAGCAACGGCGAGTGTTTTACCATGTCCGGGGACGAATAGGGAAACTTCCACCATGGACGAACCCGGACAAGGCAGCGAGAGTTCCTCGCGGGAACCGTTCGAGCGCCGACCGAATCAGCCATTACCGTCTCTAACCGCTGCGCCCGCCGACGGCGTCCATGACCTCTTCCTCGGCCCTCGCGGTTTGCGTCCGGGTTGGAGCTTGTTTCTCTATCTGGGTATGGGTCTGCTGGTATTCTTCCTGCTTTCGAGTTTTGTCCGCCTGATTCCCGCGCACGGCGCCGGGACGCTCTGGCGATCTTTTTCATTTACATCGTGCTCGTCGTTGCATCGCTCTTACCCGCCCGGATTTTAGGCGTAGTTGAGAAGCGGCCGTTTGGCGCTTATGGGCTTCCGTGGCGAGGTGTCTTCAGCAGACAGTTCTGGCTGGGATTGATCTGGGGCATCGCCGCGCTTTCAGCGCTCATGCTTCTGATGCACGGCATGGGAGTGTTTTCCTTCGGCAATATGGCCCTGCACGGCACACGCGCGCTCGGGTTCGCTATATATTGGGGAGCATTTTTCCTGCTGGTGGGCTTTTTCGAGGAGTTCACTTTTCGCGGCTACAGTCAGTTCACGCTCGCGCGGGGCATGGGATTCTGGCCGGCGGCTTTGCTGCTGTCATTTGTCTTTGGGGCCATTCATCTGAGCAATCCTGGCGAGGCCTGGGTGGGCGCTCTTTGCGCCGGACTGATCGGCTTCTTTTTTTGCTTCACTCTGCGCCGCACCGGCAGCCTCTGGTTTGCGGTCGGTATGCATGCCTCCTGGGACTGGGGCGAAAGCTACTTGTATTCGGTTCCTGACAGCGGCGGCATGGCCACCGGCCATCTGCTCAATTCCTCATTCCACGGCTCCCGCTGGCTGACCGGGGGCTCCGTCGGCCCGGAAGGCAGCGTGCTCGTGTTTGTGGTGATCGCCGCTTCGTGGTGGGCGTTTGATCGGATGTTCCCAGCCTCAAGGGCGGACGGGACCGCCCGCCCTGTGTAGTTCGTGTTCACCACGAATAATGCACGGCATATGTCACGACCTCTTCCCCATCGGGAGCCACCATGATGGGAAACTCCGCTGTCTGCGCGTCGGCCTTTCGCGACGGCCTCGACTGCTCGATCAAGTTCCAGTTAGTCCAGCGATATAGATGCTCGACCACGCGCACATTCACCGGCTCCTTCTTGTGATTGCGGACGCGAATTTCGAACGACTCTTCCATCCATCTCTGATTCGAATCCACGTGAAAATTGGTGCGCTTGCGTTCGCCCACCACGTCGAAAGCGTTGCCGGTGTAGACGCGGATGGTTTCGTCTTTGGGAGTGTGGTCAATGGTATTTTCTCCGACGAATTCGAGATGGCCGTCAGTATCGCGGCGGTAGAAACGCAGCTTGCCCTTCGGCAGAGGAATGCCGAGGTGGTTGGCATCGACGTTTTTGAATTCTTCCATCACCCAGACTTTGGGGTTCGACTGCGTGCCGTAGTTGGGCTCGTTGCGAATCTGCTCTGAATTGTAATAGGCATACTGGTCGGTCTTGGCCCCGTCATAGACATAGATCCTCTGCCCGTGAATGCCGGTGGCGCGCACGAATTCGACCTGCTTGGTTTGCTGGTCGCGCAGCGTAGTGGGCCGTCGCAGAGTGTAAAGATGAAACTCGTCAAACGATTTCTCGCGGACGACTGGAGCCATATTGGACGCCTCGTCGGCCATCTTAGCCGCGGCGTATACGCGCATGCCGTTGCTGCCTTCCTGAATCTTGTTGACGTCCCCGGCCAGCAGCTTGATGTTCGCGTTTTCGAAGGTCTTGCCGCTCTGGTTGCGCATGGTGATCCAACCCACCATGTCAAGCAGATCGAACGTGCCGCCCGGCTTGTCGGAGACCACCAGGTTGTAGTCCGCCTGCCAGCTCATGCCGCCGCTGACGTAGGAAATCTCGGCGTCGAATTTGCCGGGATCGTTAGTCTGGATTTCCCAGCTCAAGCTCGGCTTCAGAATGGAATCGCCGGTCAGCGCGGGAAAGAGCGGCTGGCCCGGAAGACCGAAACGTAAGACACCGTCGACTTCAATCAGCGGTTGCGCATAGCTGGTCTGCTGGTATCCGTTGACAAACGCAGAGCTGGGAATGTATCCGCTGCGGATGATCCTACCGCGAACCGTCTCCTGTTTATCGCCGCGCTGCACCAGAAAGTCGATGCTCTTGCCCTCATAAAACGAGAGCAGCAGTTCCTGCGAAATAGGGTCGTTGCGATAGTTCTGCTCGAGAATCTGTAGGGTGCGTCCGTTGGGATCGCGCAGAATGACGGAATCGGGTTCGAGGTGCGCGGCGACGCCGGTGTAGTCAACGTGGTTGACGCCGGATTTGAGGTCGAGCGGAAGATGCTCACGGGCCACAAAGAAATTCTGGTTGTAGATGGTGAGAGCAGGCGCGTTGCTTTCAGCATTCTGCTGGGCTAGCGCGAACCCACATAGGCAGCACAAAGCGAGAATCAGTTTTCTCATCAGGTCTCCTCATTTCGTTCGGGACGGAAGGAGGAGTTTCCGGCCTTGCGAAGAGAACGCGGGCTGCGATGGAACTTGCAGTGGAAGGCTTGACCAGAGAGGACTTGCCTGGGCACGGAGGTAACACGGAGTAACCTAACCGATGGTTGCCGCGACGACAGCGGCAAATCGATCGGCTGCGCCATCGGCAAGCTGCAAATAAAGCGCTGGTTCGATCAGCTCAAGCTCCATGAGCAGGAATTGACCACCGCGCTCCACGCCGTCGACGCGGGCGTAGAGCGGCTCGTTGTCGAGGGTCGAAACGATCTTTCGTGCGGCACGCAGCAAGCTCACGGTCGGCGTCATATTTCTGATGTTGCCGCCGAACTCTTCCTGGGATCGGAAATCGCCCGGCTTCGGAGTCTTTAGGACTGCGTGGCTGAACTGGCCGGAGAAGAAAATCAACGACCACTCGCCTTGCGACTGCACTTCTTCGAGAAACTCCTGCACCATGGCGCCGGGCCCGCGCTTGAGGTCGTCGATGTGCGTGTGCGCGGTGGCGGTATTGTCGGGGCCGGTTAAAAGCGTGCGGTGAGCGGTCGCCGAGACTCGCGGCTTCACTACGGCTTGTTTCCATTCTCGTCGTTGGAGTTCTTGCTTCAGATCAAATCCCGGCTCGGGCCAGAGCGTAGGAACGATGGGGATGCCTTTTTCTTCGAGCGCGCGGAGATAGAGCTTGTTGGCGTTCCAGCGCAGCATCGGCGGCGGGTTGAAGACTCGCAGCTTGGCTTGTTCGAGGGCTGAAATCCATTCCAGAAATTCTTGCAGGCGCAGGTGGTAGTCCCAGCAGGAGCGCACGAGGACGGCGTCGGCTTCGGACCACTTCACGCGCGGGTCGCTCCATATTGCCGGGCGGGCTTCGATGTTGTGCTTGGCTAGCGGAGCGAGCAGCGTGCGGTCGTCAGCGGTCAGAGTCGGGAGGGATTCGGAGGTGGCAAGAAGAACAAGCTTCATGAGCCAAAGCCTCTGTGGTCCCTGTGTCCTCTGTGGTATCGCGTTTGCAAAATAAAGGACGGCCTCACGGCCGCCAGCAAAATGATCCGCGTACGTCCGTGCAAATCCGCAGCGAAACGTTCTAAATATCCAAATTCTTCACATCCAGCGCGTTGTCTTCGATGAACTTGCGCCGGGCTTCCACGTCTTCGCCCATCAGCGTGGTGAAGATGTGGTCGGTTTCGGCGATGTCTTCGAGCTTCACCGAGAGCAGGGTGCGGCGCTCCGGGTCCATGGTGGTTTCCCACAGTTGCGATGAATTCATTTCGCCGAGGCCTTTGTAGCGCTGGGTCACGAAATCCTTCTTGCCTTCGGCCAGCACATGATCGCGGAGCTCGCGCGGGGTATTTTTCTCGACCACATCTGCCACGTCTTTCCGCTTGGCTACCGATTTTGCCGGCACTTCTTTGCCGGTCTTCTTCTGCGTCTTCTCCGCGTCCTCGCGTTCGGCGTCGCTGAGTTCTTCGGCGGCGTCGCCGTTCTTCGGAGCGGCTTTGGCGATGCTTTCGACCACAAACGGCGGCTCCATGTATGGCGCAATCTGTTTGTATTTGGAGAGCAGTTGGCGGAACTCGGCGGTTGACGCCAGTTCCCAGTTGATGAGATGTTCGGCGCCCTGCGAATTCACGCAGCGGACTTCCCACAGCGTGTGCTCTTCGTCGAAGCGCATCTCGACTTCTTTGAACTGGCGTTCCTTTTGCAGCTTCTTCAATTCTTTTTCCAGCTGCTCGATTTTCTTGGGCGGCGTCTTCTTGTCGCCTTCGAAATCGGCGCGTTTGGAAAGATCGAGTTTCGGCAGCAGCTCGGTGACTTTCTCGTCGCGCAGGCGCTTGTCGACTTTCTCAAACAGCTTCAGATATTCATCGAGCACGGTGATGAACTTGGCCAGAGTTGCGCCTTCGAGTTTCGCGGCGCCCTCGCCGTAGCGGACGCTCAGGCCTTCCGAGGCGCGCTTCACCATGACTTTGACGTATTCCTTGTCGTCTTTGATGTACTGGAGCGATCTTGCCCTTCTTGATCGAATACAGCGGCGGCTGGGCGATGTAGACGTTGCCGCGCTTGATCAGCTCCTGCATGTGACGGAAGAAAAATGTCAGCAGCAGAGTGCGGATGTGGCTTCCGTCGACGTCGGCGTCGGTCATGAGAATGATTTTGCCGTAGCGCAGTTTGCCGGCGTCGAAGTCTTCTTTGGAAATGCCGGTGCCGAGCGCGGTGATCATGGCGCGAATTTCTTCGTGGGCCAGCATCTTGTCGTAGCGCGCTTTTTCGACGTTGAGGATCTTGCCCTTCAGCGGCAGGATGGCCTGGAAGCGGCGGTCGCGGCCTTGTTTGGCGGTGCCGCCGGCGGATTCGCCCTCCACCAGAAACAGCTCACAGCGTTCCGGCTGGCGTTCGGAGCAGTCGGCCAGTTTGCCCGGCAAGCCGCCGCCATCGAGCGCGCCTTTGCGGCGTGTGAGGTCGCGGGCTTTGCGCGCGGCTTCGCGGGCGCGGGCGGCTTCGATGGCCTTGTTGATGATCTTTCGTCCGACCGGCGGATTCTGTTCCAGATATGCGCCCAGGCGCTCGTTCACGAACGCCTGCACGATGCCCGCGATATCGGAATTCAATTTGCCTTTGGTCTGGCCTTCGAACTGCGGCTGCGACAGCTTCACGCTGATGACCGCGACCAAGCCTTCACGCACATCGTCGCCGGTGAGATTTTCTTTTACGTCTTTGAACAGACCCATCTGCTGGCCGGCATAATTGATGGTGCGGGTCAGCGAGGTGCGGAAGCCGGAGAGATGCGAGCCGCCATCGACGGTGTTGATGTTGTTGGCAAAACTGAAAACGGTTTCGGAATAGCCGTCGTTGTATTGCAGGCCGATCTCCATCTCCACGCCGTCGCGCTCGGCTTCCATGTAGATGGGCTTGTCGTGCAGCGTCTGCTTGCCGCGATTCAGGTGCTTGATGAATTCGGCGATGCCGCCGTTGTATTTGAACTCGGTGGTCTTCGGCTCGCCGGTCTTGGGATCGGTGGTGCGCTCGTCGGTGAGCGTGATGAGCAGTCCCTTGTTCAGAAATGCCAGTTCACGCAGGCGCTGGGCCAGCGTGTCGTAGTTAAATTCGGTGACGGTGAAGATTTCCTTGTCCGGAAGAAAGTGAACCTTGGTGCCGCGCTTCTTGGTGGCGCCGGCTTTTTTCAGTTTGCTGGTGGGCTCGCCTTTGGAGTAAGTCTGCTCCCAGGTGAACCCGTCGCGCCAGATTTCGAGTTCCAGTTCCTCGCTGAGGGCGTTGACCACGGAAACGCCGACGCCGTGCAAACCGCCGGAAACTTTGTAGGAAGAAGCATCGAATTTTCCGCCGGCATGCAGTTTGGTCATGACCACTTGCGCGGCGGGAATTTTTTCGCCGTCGATGTCCATGGCGTCGACGGGAATGCCGCGGCCGTTGTCGATTACGGTGATCGAGTTATCCAGATGGATGGTGACTTCGATTTTGTCGGCGTGCTTGGCGAGTGCTTCGTCGACGGAGTTATCGACGACTTCGTAGACGAGATGATGCAGCCCCATCTCACCGGTTGAGCCGATGTACATCGCGGGGCGTTTGCGCACCGCTTCCATGCCGCCCAACACCTTGATGGAGTCGGCAGTGTAATCGCCGTTGCTTCCATTGCTGGCGGCCTTTTTTTCTTTCACTTCTTTTTCTTTTACTTCAAGGGCTGCGGGGATGCCTTTGGTTGCCATTTTGCTCCCTGGAGAATTGCCCGATCTTGAGCTCAGGCCGGGGGCGTTTTTCCAGTGCCTCAAGATTGAGGCAAATGACTGAAATAACTAGCACTTACGGCTCTGAATATTGATCTTAATTCTATCATGTTTCGAGCGATTTTTCAGCCCTGAACCGCACGGGTAAACCCTGATTTTAGTGCCATTTAGGGAGGATGCAGCGGAGGGCCAATTTAGCATGCAGCCGGGAGCGTCAACTGGCCAGTAAGAACTGCTCTAATTGCTCGGCTTCCGCTGAAAGCTGACGGTAAATAGCCTATTTTCGCTGCGCGGCTTTCTTGCCAAAGGTTAAGCCTTCCACCAGTCCCAGCACTTCGTCGTCGCTTCTGGCGATGAATGTAAATGACACCACGTAGCCTTTTGCCAGCCACGCCAGCGTGCTCTGGTGCATGCTTCCGTGGCCAAGCTGTTTGAAAAAATCCTGCGCGCACAATGGGCTTGCCATCCACCGGAAATTCGTAGGGCTGGTTGATTGCCGCCAGACCCTTGGCGTTCGTGATTTCTCCCAGCGGGCCAAAATACTGGGCCGCGTTCTTCAGGCCGGGATAGGCAGTTACGCTCTCGGCTGCAATCACCACCCCCGAATTCACCCCCTCGCCATTAACCTCCGGCGGCCGCTCAAAAACGCCCAGCAATACCATTGCCTTCGTCGGATTCGTCGAAGCCTCGCGCATCTCGGAGGTGCGGTCTACCCAGCCGTAAGGGAGTTTGTAGATGAATTCGAAGGAAGTGTTGCGGTAGAAGCCGGCGGAAATCTCGCCGAGTTCAGGCGTTAACACTGCCGCGGACGAGGGCTTTGACGACTGCCCGTAAAAAGCACGCAAGAGGCGATCGCCCACACTAAAGCAGAAATCTTGATCATGTCACCCATATTAGCCGCGAAGCGGCGGAAGAATAAAGCCCACGGCGTAAGCCGTGGGACGGGTTGGCGGATGAGGCCAGCCGCGGAACGGCGTAAGAGATTTGAGCGCACAGCTACGCCGCCTTGCCCATCACCGGCTGGGCGCAAAAGGCGCAGCGTTTCGCGTCCAGCGGAATCTCGCTCAGGCACTCCGGACACTTCCTGGTCGTTGGATCGGCCGGCGCCGGGGCTTTGCGCATACGCGCCACCAGGGCGTTGATCGGCGTCACCACAAAAAAATACACCGCCGCCGCAATCAGCAGGAACGAAACCACGGCATTGATGAAGTCGCCTACCGGAAAAACTGTCCCGTTGAGGGTGAAGCTGATGGCGGAGAAATCCGGCTTGCCCACCAGCGCCGCAATCAGCGGCGTCAGCAGGTCTTTCGTAAGCGCGGTCACCACCGATCCGAACGCCGCGCCGATGACGACGCCCACCGCCAAATCCACCACATTGCCGCGAAGCACGAATTGCTTGAATCCGCTGAGCATGGGAGCCCCTCCTGAGTTGCAGGCCAATGTACGGCGAGGAGGGTTAGGAGGTCAAGGAGGGGCGACGACAGCCTTGAAAGGGCGCGGCTTTGAGCCGCGCCGTACATCATTCTGCGAGACTAAAGGCACGGCTGGGAAGCCGTGCCCTTTCAAAACTTCACCGCCTAATATCAGACAAGGACAATCCCCTCAAATCCTCATCGGCATCACGATATACCGGTACTTATACTCCTCACCCTCGGCCGGCCGCATCTGGCCCGCGGACTGCGAGTCCTTGAACTCGAGCTTGATCTCGCCGCCGCCGGTGGCCTTGAGGAAGTCCAGCAGATATTGTGCGTTGAAGCCGATGGCCAGTAGCTCGCCCTGGTAGTCGATTTCGATGGTGTCTTCGGACTCGCCCATTTCTGTGGACGAGGCCGAAAGCTTCAGCTCGCCCTTCTCCAGACGCATCTTCACCGCGCGCGAGCGCTCGTCGGCAAACTGGGCCACGCGGGAAATCGCCTGGCCAAGCTCGTCTCCGTGGACCGCGATCGACTTGCTGTTGTCTTTTGGCAAGACCGCTTCGAAGTTGGGGAATTGGCCGGTGAGTTGGCGCGAGGTAAGCAGGCGATTGCCAATTCTGAAGTACAGCGTCGATTCATCTTTGGCAAACTCTATGTCCTCAGCGTCGGTCGAATCGAGCAACGACTTGAGTTCGTCCATGGCTTTCTTCGGAACCAGTGTTTTCATCTCGCCAGAGACGCCTTCAAACTTCGTCGCCGGTCGCTCGATGTGCGACAAGCGATGGCCATCGGTAGCGACCATGGTGATCGATTCCGGCTTCAGCACCATCAGCGCGCCGTTCAGGGTGTAGCGCGATTCTTCGCTGGCAATGGCGAAACCGGTCTTCGCGATCATGTTCCGCAAAACCTGCGCTGGGATTTTTACCACGCCGGCGGTTGGAAACGTCGGCAGGGTTGGGAAGTTTGACTTTGCCATCCCCACCATCTTCGTGTTGGACCGTCCGCAGCGAATGCTGACCCAATGATTTTCCAGCAGCTTGATGGTGATATCGGCGTCAGGCAGCAGCTTCACGTAGTCATGCAGTTTGCGCGCCGGAATGGTGCAGGAGCCTTCCTTTTTCACCTTCACGGCGCAGGAAGTACGCAGGCTTAAATCCAGATCCGTTGCCGTCAGTGACAACTTGTCGTCCGCAGCTTCAAAAAGATAATTCGAGAGGATCGGAATTGTGGTCTTGCGCTCCACCACTCCCTGAGTTGCGGTCAGCTCACGCAAAAGTTCAAATTTGCTGACCGTAATCTCCATCGTGGTGGTTCCCGTGGCGGTTGCAATCGCTTCTACCGGCATAACCTGTGCCCCCCGGTTGTGGCGCTACTTTGAATACTTCTCTAACATCAAGTAAAAAAACTATAAAACAGCAGTAACAGTAGGCGCTAGGGAAAAGTGGAAATCCCATCCAACTACCTTCCCATTATCACCTTCCGGTCGCTCCACTGATGTCCAACCTTAGGGCCTAATAGGCCGCACGGAAGGCTAAATTCTGGCCCAAAATCGGTCCCGTCCCGACCCATACACAGCTTCCACACCAAGTTCACAGGGTTGGCTGGAGAAGACTCCTGCGAGAAGTGGAAATCGACGCGGAAACCGTGATTTACCCGCCTAACTGCTCGGTCAGCTTATTGAGCAGCCTGTTCAAATCCTTGTCCGTCTTGCGTACTTCATCAATCTTTTCGACCGAGTGCAGCACAGTGGTGTGGTGCTTGCCGCCAAATTGCCGGCCGATCTCCGGAAGTGACGCTTCAGTCATATGTTTGGCCAGATACATGGCGATCTGGCGCGGATACACAATCGCCCGCGAGTTGTTCTTAGCCTTGATCTCCACTAGGCGCAGTCCGAACTGCTCCGCCACTGCCTTTTGAATCGACTCAATCGTGACCTTGCGGGCCTGCGAATCGATAAAATTCTTCAGCACCTGCTGGGTGTAGGGAAGGGTAATTTCGGCGCCAATCAGGGAAGAGTGCGCCACCAGCCGGATCAGCGCCCCCTCGAGTTCGCGAACGTTCGACCGGATGTTCGATGCGATGTACAGCGCCACATCCGTCGGCAAAGTAACTTTTTCCTGCTCCGATTTCTTTTGCAGAATGGCAACTTTAGTCTCAAGGTCCGGCGGCTGGATGTCGGCAATCAGGCCCCACTCGAAGCGGCTGCGTAATCGGTCTTCCACTTCGGCCAACTCCTTCGGCGGACGGTCACTGGCGATCACGATCTGCTTCATCGATTCGTGCAGCGCATTGAAGGTGTGGAAAAATTCCTCCTGCGTCCGCTCCTTCTGCGCCAGGAACTGGATGTCATCCACCAGCAACACATCCACGTTGCGGAACTTATCGCGGAAACTGGTCATCTTGTCGTAACGCAGCGAGTTAATCATCTCATTGGTGAACTTCTCACTGGAGACATAGCAGATGGCCGACTGCGGCATGCGCTTGGCGATCTCGTGGCCGATCGCTTGCATCAGGTGAGTTTTTCCCATGCCGACGCCGCCGTACAGGAACAGCGGGTTGTATGCCTTGGAGGGCCGTTCCGCCACCGCCTGGCAAGCGGCGTGGGCAAACTGATTGCCGCTGCCGATCACGAATGCGTCGAAGGTGTAGCGGGGATTCAGTTGCGCAGCCCCGTCCCAGTCGAATCGCGCCTGCGAAGGATGCGTGACCGATGGCGCAGCGTGCGCCGTCAGCCCACCGTCGTGGCGCACCGGGGTTGACGCGGGGTCGTCTTCCGGCGTCACGAACTGCACATCCTGGTATTCGAGGCCAAGATTGTCGAGCGCCTCCTGAATCAGATCGTTGTACTTATCTCCGACGTGGCGGAATTCCACCGTGGGGACGCGCACAAAAAGAATCCCCCCGCTGGAGTGGCTGTAACGGGTCGGCTTCAACCAGGTGTCGTAGGAATGCCGGTTGATCTTCTTTTCGAGCGCCTCAAGGATGCGCAACCACGGATTGGGAGCGAGACTGGGAGTCGGAACTGACATATCAAGTTCTGCCGGTGCGCTTTGCCGCCGCGAGCGCTCGTTATTCAAATGAATGCTGGAAATCACCCCGCTCAGACCGCCGGACGGTCGGCGGTTTCGCTGGAGCCGAAAAAATTATCCATGAGCAGGAACAGGCGGCATACTAGCACAATTTTTCCCTGCTCTGCGGAAATCTTCGTGGGAGTTTTTCTCGGATGCAGCATTCCAACCGCTAAAGGAAATTTCTGTCAAGTGCCCACTTGATAACTGCCGCGCAGGTTGTGCAGAAGGGCGTGGAGTCGACGAGGTCTTACTGCTCTCTGGGCACGGCGGAAAGGCCTCTCGCATCGCGAACATGAAGAGTGCACCAACGGGATTGTTTGCTGTCTCGGGATTGTTTCGTATGTACTTCAAAAGTATTCTGACCGCCTGGCCACCCTCAAGTTCGTCGACCTTCTTTTCACAAAAAAATGGTTCTGAAGTCTTCGTCCGATCAAGCACGATCACTCGATATCGCTCCGCCTTAATGCCGTCCGACAGTCCCCTCACGTATGCTATACAGCCCACGTTTAGTGTGTCTTCAGCGTCTGTCGTCTCTTTGCTTGCTTTACTTACCGAGGAGCACGCTCGGACAAAGGCGTTCCCTGAGTCGTACAGCATTTCATCTCTTTGGGCTGCTACAGGGACGGCTGCCAGGCCCGCGGCCGCCAAGACCAGGAGCTGCAAACAAGCACTCCGCATTCTGATCTCCTTGCCAATATCTGCTTGCTCATCTCGCCAGCAGGAATGCTATTGGCTGCACATTGTTGGCACGGATCACCAAAGACCCCTGAATCGGAAGGGGCCCGGGCGCAGCCCTGGCCCTTCCTAGTTGGTCAAGCGTAGCGATTCTCGGGATCGGGGCAACGCTTGCCTTCATGCCCTTCCCGGAAGTGCTGCTTTATCCCATCAATCACGCTGTTCCTACCCTGCTCCGTGGTCATCCGACCAAGGAGCCGATACAAATAGTCCAGCTTGCCGCAATATTCGCTCATATAGGATTGCTGTTCCTCTCTTGGCTCCCTAGCGGCAATTATAGTGCCACACCCCGGCTGCGCAGTTTGCCCGCTTTGCCGCGCGTCATTTATACTCTTAGTTTCATTCACGTTCATAGCATCTACGAATCCAGTCAGGAGCAGCCAAGTTTCATGCCTAAGCGCACGTTCCAACCCAACCGCCGTCACCGCTCGAAGACGCACGGCTTTCGCACGCGTATGAAGACCAAGGGCGGCCAGGCGGTGATTTCGCGCCGGCGCGCCAAGGGGCGCAAGCGGGTGTCGGTAAAGCCCGGCTTCCGTGAGTAGCGTTTCTCCTTTCCGGAATTGGCGGGAATTCTGCAACTTGAGTTTGGATCGCCAAGCGTGAGCAGGCAGCTCCCAGGAGCCACCCCAGCGTGTCGGGTTCCGGCAAACGCAGGAAGTTTCCCCACGAGGCCCGCTTGCTGCGGCACGCCGACTTCGAGCGGGTTTACAAGCAGGGAAAGCGCCATTTTGCTTCTCACTTGACCGCCTTTTACCGGCGGCGGGAGCAAGGGGCGACGCTTCGCATCGGTTTCACCGTCAGCAAGCTGCTGGGCGGCGCGGTGCAACGCAATCGCATGCGGCGCCGGCTGCGAGAGGCGGTCCGTCTGAGCTGGCCGGAGTTTCAGGCACCGGTCGACATTGTGATCAATCCGAAGAAATCTCTTCTGCACGGGTTGAGTTTTGCGAATTGGGCAAGGAGATCGAGCCAGATGTTTGAGGTAGTCCGAAAATTTGCGGAGAAGGAAATACACAAAGACACCAGTGAATAAGCATCGCACAAAATGTCGTGCTGGCCTTGCTCCGCGCCTATCGCTGGGCCATATCGCCTCTTGCTCCCGCCCGCGTGCCGCTATGTGCCCACCTGCTCCGAGTATGCGATGGAGGCGGTGGAGCGTTACGGCGCGGTGCGCGGTTCGGCGATAGCGGTCTGGCGCGTGCTCCGCTGCCATCCCTTCACTCACGGCGGCCTTGATCCGGTCGTCAAGAGTTCTTGCAGTCACTGAGAAAAGCCATTGGCAGAATTCCAGAATCCGCAGCAAGAACCCGGCATGGAGCGCCGGCTGCTCCTGGTCTTCGCGCTCACTTTTCTGGTGATCATCATTTTTCAACCTCTGCTGAAGAAATATTATCCCCAGCCGACTGCGGCCGCCGGCCAGCCCAGACTCAAACACCAGCGCCGCCGCCGGCTCTGCCCGTCGGCCAAGGCAGCAGAAATCGAACGGCCAAGGCCGCGGCAGCTGCGCCGGTAGCAGCCAAGCAAGCCTCCACAGAATCAGAAACCACCATTGAGAACGATCTTTACCGCGTTACCTTCACCAATAAGGGAGGCGCAGGTCAAATCCTGGATCCTCAAAAAGTTCAAAGACGACAAAGGCGCGCCGCTGGAACTGGTCAACAGAGCCGCCGCCGAACGATACGGCTATCCGCTTAGCCTGTGGACTTACGATGAGACCCTGCGCAACCAGTTGAACTCCGCGCTCTATGTCAGCTCAGCGTTCGGGCACGCTTGACGGCCCCTGCCGAACTCACTTTCGAATACGCGGATCAAGATCTGGTTGTCCGCAAGATCTTCCGTTTCGATCACACCTATCTAGTTCAGCTCGAAACCTCCGCGACTTCCAAGGGCAGCTACCATCCCAGCTTTTCCCGCCTGGCCCGCCGGTTTCGGTGACGAGATTACGCCCGCGGGGTATGCCGCCAGCCGCATCGAGTATCAGCTCAATCGCGACATCAAGCGTCTCGCCATTAAATCCGTCAGCGGCGGCAACACTTTGCCCGGGCCTTTCGACTGGGCCGGCGTGGTCGGACCAATATTTCGCCGCGATTTTTATTCCCGACGATCCGGCGAACACGGTCACCATCACGCTGCGTAACTCCATTGATATTCCGAAAGAAACCAGATCCGGCCAGGCCGAAACAACCAAAGCGGATGTTCTGGGCGCGGCTGTCGGCGACCCGCAGGGCCCGACCGTAGAACGGCTGTATGTCGGCCCCAAGCAACTGCACACGCTCGAAACCGTTCCCGTCACCACAATCGTGGACGCTCCGCAAGATCTGCGCGGTCTGGTCAACTTCGGTTTCTTCGGCTGATTGCGCGGCCTCTGTTTCTCTGGCTCCAGTGGACCTACAAGTACGTCGGCAACTGGGGTTGGGCGATCGTCATCCAGACCCTGATCATTAATCTGGCGTTGCTTCCCTTACGCATCTCCAGTATGAAATCGGCGCTGAAGATGCAAAAAATTCAGCCGCAGATGAATGCCATCAAAGAAAAATACAAGAAGTACGGCATGCGCGATCCGCGGCGCCAGGAAATGAATACCGAAATCGGCGCTCTGATGAAAAGCGAGGGAGTCAGCCCCGTGGGCGGTTGTTTGCCCATGCTGATCCAGATGCCTTTCCTGTTTGCCTATTACGCCATGCTCGGTTCCGCGCTCGACTTGCGCCAGGCCCATTGGCTTTGGATTCACGATCTTTCGTCCCGCGATCCTTACTACGATCCTTCCCATCGTCGATCATCATCACCGGATTGGTCACGCAGCGCATGACGCCGCAAGCCGGCATGGATCCGTCGCAACAAAAAATGATGAACATCATGATGCCGGTGATGTTCGGAGTGATCAGCTTTAACCTGGCGTCGGGCTTGTGCCTTTATTGGTCCGAAGGTAGCATGATCGCCATCGTGCAACAGGCCATCATGAACCGCACCAGCCTGGGCCGCGAAATGCGCGAGATCGCGCTGAAGACGGGCGAGGAAGAAGGAGAAGAAGTGAAGCCAGCTTCTAGCCTCTAGCTCCTAGCTTAATCAGATTTCGGGGCCAAAAGCCAACAGCTAAGAGCCAGAAGCTGATGCCCATTCCCGACAAAATCGCCGCCGCGAATAAGATCAACGAATTCCTCCGTGGAGTGGTCACGCTCGGAGGTCTTCACCTCAAGTACCGCATCACTGTCGATCCGCCGCTACCCGAAGAGCGCGATTGGGAACGTCCCGAGATCCTGGTGGAATTCGCCGGTCCCGATTCCACCCTGCTGCTGGAGCGCGGTGGCGAGCTGCTGCGCGCGGTTGAGTTGCTGGCGATCGAGATGCTTCGCCTTCCCGGCAACGAGCACGAGAAAGATCTGCTTTCGACTGCATGAATCAGCGCCAGCTGCGGCTGGAGGAACTTCGCATGGCCGCCGAGTGCAGCCGCCGATCGTGTCCGCCAGACTGGCACTCCTTACGAGTTCGCGCCCATGTCCTCACGCGAACGGCGCATCGTTCACTTGGCCCTGCGCGACCACGATGACCTGCACACCGAAAGCCAAGGCGAAGGCGGCCGCCGTTGCCTGGTGGTCTATCCCAAGAACTACAAGCCCGCAGGAAGACCGGCGCGAAGATGATCCCTTAGTTCTTGGGATTCGCATTTCTCTGCGCCCTCTGCGAGGGTTCTCAGCGATCTCTGCGTTAATCGTTCTGATCTTCTAACCGTTACAATCTCCCTGTGAATCTTGACGACACCATCGTCGCCATCGCCACCCCTCCCGGACGCGGCGGCATTGGCGTCGTTCGCCTCGCCGGCCCTGAGGCTCGCCGCATCGCGTTACCCCTGCTGCGCCTGAAGCACAATCTCGATCCTGGCCGCGCCATCTTTGGCGAACTGATCGACCCCAGCGATTCCATGGGGACAAGAATCGACGAAGTCGTCGTCACCTATTTCGCCAAGCCCCACTCCTACACCACCGACGACGTCATCGAAATCTCCGCTCACGGCTCGCCTGTGGTTCTCCGCCACATTGTTGAGCTCGCCCTTGCCGGCGGCGCCCGCCTCGCCGAGCCTGGAGAGTTCACCATGCGCGCCTTCCTCAATGGCCGCATCGACCTCACCCAGGCTGAAGCGGTCCGCGACCTCATCGACTCACAAACTCTTTACCAGGCCAAAGTTGCCGCCCAGCAGTTGGAAGGCGCGCTCTCGCGCCGGCTGCAACCCGTGAAGCAAGACTTGGTCAAGCTGATCGCTACTCTTGAGGCGGGGATTGATTTTGCCGAAGACGATGTTTCCGTCCTGCGTGCTGACCAGATTCTTCCGCGCATCGCCGCCGTTTGCGCTCCGTTGGAGCAACTGGCCTCGACCTTCGCTTACGGCAAACTTGTGCACGAAGGCCTGACTCTGGCTATCGTCGGCCGCCCCAACGTCGGCAAGTCCAGCCTCTTTAATCGTCTGGTCGAACGTGAGCGCGCCATCGTGACCGCAACCCCTGGCACCACTCGTGACTTGGTAAGTGAAACCGTCGCTATCGGCGGAATTCCTGTGAGACTGATGGACACGGCCGGCATTCGCCATGCCCTGGATGAAGCCGAAAGCATCGGTATTCGCAAATCCCAGGAAGCTTTAGCCGACGCCGATTTGGCGCTGGTGGTGGTGGACGCATCGCAACCCAGCTCTCAGGAGGATGCGGACCTGCTTGAGCAAGTCGCTGGACGCCCCGCAATCGTGGTTGAGAATAAGTGCGACCTTGTCCACGATCATGTAGCGGCAGGTGCCCTCACCCGCGCACCCGGGCAGGGCTCGGCAAACCGCGTTCGCACTTCTGCTGTGAGCGGCTCCGGCATCCCCGAACTGCGCGACGCCATACTGCGTCACGTCGGCGGAGATGGAGGTACTCAGCAAGAGGCCGGGTTCCTTACCAACCTCCGTCATCAAAATCTCGTCCACGAGTCGCTGGCCGGACTCGCCGCCGCGACAACCGCGGTAAACAACCGCATTCCCCACGAAATGCTGCTGCTCGATCTCTACAATGCTCTCCGCCCGCTTGACGAAATAACCGGCGCCACCACCACCGACGACATCCTCAACCTGATCTTCAGCACATTCTGTATCGGGAAATAGAGGTTTTTAGGAAGGGCGATTCCTGTATTGAACACGGAAAGTGCCCGGAACCATGTGGTTCAAGGAAAGCGGGATGTCTTGCTTGTCCGTTACCCGACGGCAGTCAATTTTGAATCGAACGCTTTCATAAAACTCACAATCATTTGCACCACCGTCTCATCGCCGATCGAGGTATTGATCATAGTGTGATACAGCGGAATGTTCGGCCACTCCACGCCAAAATACTTTGCGATGAAGTCCGCGCGTTCGCGGTCAACCGTGTCGACCAGTTCCTGGGCCTCGTCCTCATTCTTGCCGCGAGCCAGCAGCCGCCGCACCTTTTCTTCTCTCGGGGCATAAAGGAAGACGCGTAGTGTGTCCTGACGGTCTCTGAGAAAATGTTGCGATCCTCTTCCGACAATCACGCAATTTCCTTTTTCCGCCGCCTCCAAAACCACACGTTCTGTGTACTTCACAATGCATTCGCTGTCCACCAGATTCAACTTGTGCGCGTTGATGCTTCCTTCATAGCTTCCTCGCATAAACGACTTGAATAGCCGGTAGTAGAGCGGATCGTTTCGCTCCTCGCGGCACTCCACCTCCGCCTTGGGACAATTTGCCAGGCGTGCGATCTCTTCCGTCAGCAAGTGGTCCCAAAGCTTCCATCCCAGTTGTTGGGCAAGTTGCTGGGCTATTTCACCGCCCCCGCATCCGTACTCCCGTTCAACAGTCACGATTTTGATCATTTCGGATTCCCCGACATATATCATTTATCATTCTACTTCGCTCAACCCGCCGCCAGTTCGCCCCCTCCGCCCGGGTCATTCTTCTTCAAGATAAAAGCCAGAAAGAACATGATCGCCGATCCCACACAAAGCACCATGAAGGTATCGATGTAGGCGAGCGTACCGGCTTGCCCTTGGATGGACTGATAAATCCTGGCATAGGCGCCCATCTGCGCATCGGGAGCGCTCATCCCAGAGTGAGCCAGGCGCTGGGCGAAACCGTTGACCGAGTTTTGGAAGTTTGGATTTCCCGCCCGGGTGTATTCAATCAGTCTCGACTGATGGAACTGCGAGCGCCGTGCAATCAAGGTTGTGACTATCGAAGTTCCGACGCTACTGCCCATGTTGCGCATGAAATTGATGATCCCGGCTACCGCGTTGTTCTTCTCCGGCGCAATTCCGATGTAAGCCACCAGCGTAATCGGCACGAACAGGAACCCCAGACCGATCACCTGGGCGATACGCAACCACGTAGCCGCGGCGAAGCTGATCTGCAAGTCAATCCGCTGGGTCGAATAATACATCGCGATAGACAAGGACAGCCAGCCAAAGGCGATCAGCCGCCGCGCCTGGATCTTGGTTGTCAATTGGCCCATGATCGGCATCTCGATCAGCAAAACCAGTCCTCCAGCCGATAGCGCAAGCCCAGCCAGTTCTGAGGTATAGCCCAGCAGAGTTTGGAGGAACTGCGGCATCAGGACCAGGCTGCTGAACAGCATGATTCCCAGCATAAACATCATCAGGCTCGAACTCGCAAAATTGAAGTTCCTAAACATGCGGACATCGATGATCGGCGCCTTTTGATACCACTCCCAGATCACCAGCGAAATCAGGCATACAGTCGCGATGACGATTAACGTTGTAATGAAGTGCGACCCGAACCAATCATCTTCCTGGCCTTTGTCCAGCAGCACCTGCAACGCCCCGATACCCAGCGCCAGGAGTGCGATGCCGATGTAATCCAGCTTCACGCCGGCAGCCTTGAGTTTGGCTAAGTAAGGAGGATCCTCGACAAAGCGCCGCACCAGAAGCCAGGTCAGGATGCCGACCGGCAGATTAATAAAGAAAATCCAGCGCCAGGAATAGTTGAAAGTGATCCACCCACCCAAGGTTGGACCAATCGTGGGCGCCATAATCGCCGTGATGCCATACAAGGCAAACGCCAGGCCTCGCTGCTGTGGAGGAAACGTGTCCGCCAGAATGGCCTGCGCCATGGGCTGAAGCCCGCCGCCGCCGGCGCCTTGCAGGACCCGAAAAAAAAGCAGGAGACCCAAACTCGGCGCCACCGCGCAGAGCAAAGAACTGATAGTAAAAACGCTCAAACAGATCATGAAAAAGCGCTTCCGCCCAATCGCCCCTGCAAGCCAGCCGCTGATCGGCAGGATGATGGCGTTTGAAACCAGATACGAGGTCAGGACCCAGGTGCTTTGATCGTTGCTGGCTCCCAGATTGCCGGCTATGTACGGCAGGGCGACGTTGGCGATGCTGGTATCGAGCACCTCCATGAACGCCGCCATGGCGACCACGACCGCAATCAGCCAGGGGTTGTACTTGGGGTGCCATACGTCCTGGTCCAACGGGATGGCAGCGGCGGAACTCATCGCAGGTAAACATCCGGATCAACGTTCATTCCGGGGCGAAGCTGGTGGTCTCGGTTTTCCCCCGGCTCAAGCACGATCTTGACCGGGATTCGCTGCACAATCTTCACGTAGTTCCCCGTGGCGTTTTCCGGCGGCAACAAGCTGAACAGTGGTCCCGTGGCTCCGGCAATGCTGTCTACGTGGCCTTTGTAGGTCCGGCCGTTCGAATCCACATCAATGTCGGCCTTTTGTCCGACTCGCATGTGCTTGAGTTGTGTTTCCTTAAAATTGGCGGTGATCCAGACGTCCTCAAGCGGGACTACCGTGAGCAACTGTTGGCCCGCTTGAACATTCAATCCGACCACGACAGTCTTGTTCACCTCGCCAGTGACCGGCGCCACAATCTTGGTGTAGCTGAGGTTGAGTTGCGCCTGCTCCAGGGCCGCGCGCTTTTGTTGCACATCCGCGACCGCGGCGCGGGCCCGCGCCTGGCTTGACGACACCTGTTGCGGCGCGGTTGCCGCCGATCGTTGGTTCGCCTCCGCTTGCGCTAATCGGTCGTGGGACTGCTTCACGGCTTGTTGGGCAGCCGCCTCATTCGCATGTCCGGCTACTACCGACGCGGTGCTGGCCTTGGCTGCCGCCAATGCCTGGTCGTAGATCTGCTCGGAAACCTCCCGCTTATCCACCAGCGCTTTGTAGCGGACCAAATCGTCTTGCGCCTTTACATCGTTCGCCTCCGCCTGTTCCAGTTGGGCATGAGCAGCCGTGAACTGCGCTTCCGCCGCTGCAATTCCGGCGCTCGCGTTTTGCACGTCCGAAGTGCTGAAACTCAGCTGACTCGCTGTGCTCACGGAGGTAATCGGAACCGTGATATTCAGAGATTCCGCAGTTGCTTCAGCACTCGCGAGGTTCGCCTGCGCCTGCGCGACCGCAACTTCGTAGTCCTTTGGGTCGATCTCCACCAGCACATCGCCTTTCTGTACCCACTGGTTGTCTCCCACGTTGACTTTGATGACGTAACCGGAAATGCGCGCACTGACCGGATAAAGATGAACATCCACCTGAGCGTCATCCGTGGATTCATAGCTGCTCAGATAGCGCCACAAGAACACGCCGCCCACAATCAGAACTAAGACGATGATGACGACCAACGTATTTCTGCGATTCTTGCTCCGCGCATAACGCGGCACTCGCGGTGGGGTCTCAGTGTCTCGTGGGGTCGGCTGGGCGCTCACAGAGTCTTTGTCAACCCGCGGCACGCCGGATGGGTTCTCTTCTGCCATGGTTACTTTCCTTTGAAATATTCTTTGACGCCCTCTTCGGCCGTGCCCAGGGCACGAGCCAGTGAAATTTTCGCGTAATTATAGTTGTAGAGGCTTGATATGTACTGTTCGTGAGCGCTGGCCACGGACTCCTGCGATTGCACCACTTCCACTGTATCCGTCACTCCCGCACGGAAACGATCGCGTGACTGGGCTAGGGTTGCTTCCGCCAGGTCGATGTTGCTGCGCGCCACTTCTACTTGCTCGGCCGACGATTGCAGATTTAGCAGAGCGGTGCGAACGTCAGAGTCGATCTGCCCGCGCAGATTGGCCAGCCGCTCCTGGCTCTGAAGCAATTTTGCGTCGGCCTGCAAAATATCGCCGTGAACGCTGCCACCTTGGAAGATCGGAATCGACAATATGCCCTTGACGTCATATACCTCTGTCGACGTGGAGGGATGAGATCCTCCGGTTCCATAATCCCCGTGGAAGGAAAGCGAAGGAAAGTAACCGGCCACGGCGGCCTTTCGCGAGAATTCCACCGCGCGCACATCGGCCAAGGCCGCCTGATAATCGGAACGTGAAGCATAGGCGCGTCGCAACGCCTCGTCGACGGTCAGGGCTTCGAGGGGCTGGTAAAGCGACTTGTCGGTCAAGTCGAATTCCTGCCCAGCGGCCAGTCCAATGACGCGGGCCACAGTCAATTTCTGAATGGCAAGGTCATTTTTCGACTGGATCAACTGCTGCTGCCGCGTCTGCATCTCAACCTTCGCCCGCAGACCATCAATTTCCGCCGAGGTGCCGGCTTTTACCTGGTCGGCTGCCTGGTTGTAAACCGCCGTCGCCGTCTCCACTTGCGCTTTCGCCGTCTCGACGCGGGCTTCGTCGGCAACCGCCTGCAGGTAGGTGTAGCCTACGGCTTGCACTACCAGGTCGCGTGCGTCTTTATACGTGTACTCGGTGGCTTTCAAACTCTGCCCGGCAGCACGCGTATTATTGATTGCCTTCCAGTCAAATAATGTCTGGGTGAGATCGGCTCGAGCATCAAAGTAGGAGAAAGGACCCACCGATGTGGGAAAACTGAAGCCCGGAAGATGAAGGCTAATGCCTTCCTCGGGCAGGTTAATTTTCGAAACGTCGATGGCGGGCCCGGCGGTCACGTGTGGCAGGAGCACGCTCAATTGCTGCCAACGCTGCCCGCGAGATGAACTTATGTCGGCGTTGGAAAGCAGAACTCCGAGATTCTGCTTCAGCCCGCGGTCAATCGCGTCCTGCAAGGAAAGGCGCAAAACGCCCGAAACTGGTTTGGAGGCCACGCTGCCCGCGAACTGACCTTGTGCGGGTGCTCCTTGCCCAGGAGCATTGGGAATCGATGCGGTTTGCGCCACCGCCGTCACAGCTGCCGCGCAGAGAACTGCGGCGGCCAGGAACGCGCGACTAAACCTCGGAATACAGCACGACCACAGTTCGTCGCAATGACGCCGGGTATCGCGATTCGAAGGATTGTCCGGCCGAGCAGTGACAATCATGGGACGAAATTATAGTCAGAGTCTTAGAGCTAAAGCCAGAAACAAGAGGCTTAGATGCTTTTTGGCAAAACGGGGGTGCGAAAATAAAAATCTACTTCGACAGCACTCCCAGCGCTTCCCGAAACGTCGATTCAAATGTCCCGCCACCGGCACGTTTTGAGACCACTGAAACCGCCTTTTCCGCCACCGCACGCTGGTACCCTAGGTTTGTCAAAGCCGACAAAACATCTTCCTCTATCGCAGTAAGAGACGGGATTGCCTTGACAGCGTCGGCGCCCTGAGGCGGCAGTTTATCACGCAACTCCAGCACCATGCGTTCCGCGGTTTTCTTTCCGATTCCTGGAATGCGCGTCAGCCGCGCCACATCATTCCCGCGAATCGCGCCGATCATTTCGTCGGCCGCCATCCCGCTAAGAATCGTGATCGCCAGTTTCGGCCCAATCCCGCTGACGGTGATTAGCTTTTCGAAAAGTTGCTTCTCCCCCGCTTGTAGAAATCCATAAAGCGCGATCACGTCTTCTCGAACGTGAGTATGGACGTAGAGCGCAACCTCGCCGCCCACAACCGGCAAGTCAGAAAAGGTGGGGATGCTGATAGTCACGTCATAACCGACGCCGCCGGTTTCAACAATGGCTTGATTAGGATGCTTGGCCAGGAGGCGTCCGCGGAGGTGGGCAATCATGTTGCCGTCATTGTAGTGGTTGACGGGGATTCTAGAACAATGAACTCTGCCGCCGATTCGGCGTGATCCCAAAATGCTCGTACGCCAACTGGGTGGCCACCCGTCCGCGCGGCGTGCGATTCAAGAACCCGATCTGGATCAGGAACGGCTCATAGATTTCTTCGATGGCGTCGGGTTCTTCTGCCAGCGCCGCGGCCAGGGTATTCACGCCCACCGGGCCGCCTTGATACTTCTCAATGATCGTCAGGAGCAACTTGCGGTCCACTTCGTCGAACCCGTAGCGATCCACTTCCAGCATCTGCAAGGCCGCTTGCGCCGTCGGCAAATCAATCTTGCCACCACCCCTCACCTGCGCATAATCCCGCACCCGCCGCAGCAATCGGTTGGCGATTCGCGGCGTGCCGCGCGAGCGGCTGGCAATCTCCTGCGCTCCGGCTTTGTCGATCTCCACGCTGAGAATGTCGGCCGAACGCTCCACAATAATACGCAGGTCGTCGTGACTGTAAAACTCCAGCCGCAACACGATGCCAAACCGCGACCGCAGCGGCGATGACAACAATCCGGCGCGCGTGGTGGCGCCAATGAAAGTGAACGGCTTCACATCCATGGTGTGGGTGCGCGCTGCCGGCCCCTGGCCGATCATGATGTCCAGCTTGTAATCTTCCAGCGCCGAATAAAGAATTTCTTCCAGCGCCGGTTGCAGGCGATGAACTTCGTCGATGAACAAAACCTGTTTATCGCGGACATTAGTCAGAATCGCTGTCAGATCGCCTTTGATCTGCAGCGTCGGCCCGGAAGTTTGCTGAAACGCCACGCCCAGTTCGTTAGCGATGATGGTGGCCAGCGTGGTTTTTCCGAGCCCCGGCGGCCCGTAAAGCAACACGTGGTCCAACGCTTCGCCACGCGAGCGCGTGGCCTCAATCGCCACCGCGAGATTTTCTTTGACTTTGGATTGTCCAATGAATTCCGCCAACCGTTGCGGACGCAGCTTCAGCTCAAACGAAGAATCGTCTTCCACCGGTGCCGCCGAGACGATACGCTCGCGATCCTGCGGAAGCTTGGGGATGTTTCTGAGTGTAGCCACTTACGGCGATAGTAAAGCGAAAACCCCGGCAACGCAATCACACCCGAGCCCTTGTCAAGGGAAAGAAGGTGTAGCGCAGTTTGATGAAATCCAGTTTTTGGCGACAAACATACCCCCTTTCCGATGATCTGCGGACGCGCGGATTCCGCAACAGCATTCGCTAAAACCACCGCCAGCTTAGTGGTTCTCAGTGGCTTCTTGCGGCTTGGCTGACATCCCCTTGGATAGAGCTACCCGCTCCTCGTGGCAAGTCTTCGTCGAAACCCACGCTCCCGGCGCCGTCTTGATGCAGTTGCCAATGAGCTTGCAGGGTTCCCCCGGCTTCGCCTGACATTTGGGGCACGGAACCATCAGATACTGCTTGATCGCCATGCCTACAGTTTCCTACAGTCTGTCGCTGATTGTCAGCCCCGTTAAACTGCATGACTACCAAGGAAGGAAGCGATTGACAATGTGACACATAATGTGTCACATTGTTACTATGCCATCCGTCAATATCCGCCAGCTGCGAGACACCAAGCGCCTCAAATCCTGGCTGCGCGCAGGAAAGACGGTCGAGCTAAGGGAACGGGATCGCCTGATTGCACGCATTGTTCCGGAAAAAGTAATACAGAAGGGGTCGTTGGAATGGCCGGACTTTGCCGCGCGTCGCAAGCAGATTTTTGGTGACCGTACTCTGCCAATTGTGGATGACCTGATCAACGACAGGAATCGCTATTGATTGTTTATGCTGACTCCAGCTTCGTTGTATCGGTGTATGTTGCCGGCCAGCATTCGCCCGATGCCGATGCGCTGCTACGCGCCCGCCCTCAGGTCTATCTGACCCCTCTCATTCTTGCCGAATGGGCACATGCGCTCGCGGGCCAGGTCTTTCGCGGACAAATGTCGGCATCCGACGCGCAGAGGATCACCCTCGCGTTGGAGGGGGATCTCAAGCGCGGATTGTGGCTTGCTTGCGACATGCCGGAACGCGCATTCGAACTCTGCGCTGAACTCGGCCGCCGCCACGGGCCGAAGCTCGGCATCCGCACTCTCGACAGCCTGCACGTTGCCTGCGCATTGGAACTCAAAGCCGATCGCTTCTGGACTTTCGATGAGCGCCAGGCCAAGCTGGCGAAAGCCGAGGGCTTGAAAACATCGTAGGCTTTGATCAGCAACATTAGGGATGGCAGCCGTCGTAGTTACTTCCCGTTCTTCCGCTGCTCCAAGAGCGCCAGCCGCCGGGAACCTTCAACCACGCCCGCGTCTACCTTGACCGCGGCGTATAAATCTCTGGCTTCCTCCCAAAGCAATCTGGCTTCCCCGACTTCACCCGCTTCGCTTTGCAGAATCGCCAGGCCCCGGATGGCATTCGCTAAGCCCAATGGCGGCGTTTGCTGATGGCTGCGATAGAGATTCAGAGCTTCGCGATAACAAGGCTCGGCCAGCTCGCGGTGGCCTTCGTTCCGGTGAATATCCCCCAGATGCCGGATCGTATGAGCCAGTTTGAGAACGTCACCCGCGATGCGGTAGATGGCGACGGCCTCCTCGTAGTGCTTGCGCGGAGTGTCTTTCTCGTGCAGGTCCCTTTCAATCTGGCCCAGGCCCGTGAGCGCCTGCGCCAATTCCAGAGGCGCGCCGCCGTTGCGGCAGTGGTCAACCGCCACCACCAGATCCCGCTTGGCATCGGCAAATCGATGCTCTCTCCGCGCCTGCAAAGCCTGCCTCACCAGATTGTCAGAAATTCCTGGCACAGGCTTACTCTTCTTCTTCCTTCACATCGCCCCGCGCTGTCTTGGCCTTCTCTATGATCTTCTCCTGCAACTGCCCCGGCACCATATCGTAGTGATGCATTTCCATGTTGAAGCTGCCGCGGCCCTGGGTCATGGCGGTGAGATCAACGCCGTAGGTCAGCATTTCCGACATGGGCACTTCGGCCTTCACAATGGTGTTGCCGCCCTTGTTATCCATGCCTTGAATGCGCCCGCGCCGGCTGTTCAGGTCGCCCATGATCGAGCCGGCGAACTCATCCGGCACCGTGATTTCTGCGTTCATGATCGGCTCCAGCAGCGTTGGCTTGGCGACTTCCATGGCCTTTTTGAACGCAATGCGTCCCGCCATCTGGAATGACAGGTCGTTCGAATCCACATCATGATAAGACCCGTCGTACAGGATCACCCTGAAATCCACCACTGGAAATCCTGCCAGATAACCGCGCGCCGCCGCCGTTCTGATCCCCTTCTCCACCGCCGGAATAAAATTCCTCGGAATCGAACCGCCGAAAATGTCATTTACAAACTCGAAATCGCCGCCGCGTGGCAGCGGTTCCATCTTGATCTTGCAATCGCCATACTGGCCGTGGCCGCCGGTCTGCTTCTTGTGGCGTCCCTGCACGTCGGCTTTTCCGCGAATGGTCTCGCGATACGGCACTTTGGGTGCTTTCAGGATTACTTCCGCGTGGTAGCGCTTCTTCATCTTCGCCACCACCACTTCAATATGCTGCTGCCCCGTGCCGGCGATCAGGAATTCTTTGGTCTGCTCATCGCGGAAAAAACGCAGCATGGCATCCTCTTCCATTAGCTTGTGAATGCTCGGCCCCAGCTTGTCCTCATCGGCGCGGCTCTTCGGCTCAATGGCAAACGTAATTGCCGGCTCCGGCAGATGCACCTTGGGATACTGAATGGGCGCGTTCTTGTCACCCAGCGTATCGCCGGTCAAAGTGTCTTTCAGCTTGGCCACGGCGCCGATATCTCCCGCGTGCAACTCGTTCACCGGTACCGCGGTTTTACCCTGGATGATCGAAATGTGCGCCAGCTTCTCCGCCGTATTCTTGGTGAAGTTTTGCAGCGTGGCGTCGTTTTTCAACACCCCCGAAAAAACCTTGAAATATGAGATTCTCCCGGCAAACGCATCCGAAATCGTCTTGAATACATAAAGCGAAACCGGCTCGGCGTCCGTCTCATGCGCGTTTGGGCGCATCTCCATTGCCCGACGCAGCCGCCTCGCCTTGCACCCACTCATGCTCGGACGGCGCCGGCGTGTAATCGACGATGAAATCCATGGCGTGGTCGGCGCCGATGTTGCCCAGGCCGGAACCGAAAATTACCGGAAAAATCTTGTCCTCGCGAATGGCTTCGTGCAGCGCCGGCACCAGATGTTCCACCGGAATCGTTCCCTTTTCGAAAAACTCTTCCATCAGGGCGTCGTTGCCTTCGGCCACCATCTCCACCAGCTTCTCGTGGGCCGCCTGCGCCTGCTCTTTCAAATTCGCCGGAATCTCGCCTTCTTTGCCCTTGCCGTTTCCCCCCAACTCGTAGGTGTAAGCCTTCATGTTGACCAGATCCACCACGCCGGTGAAGTTCTTCTCGCTGCCAATGGGTAGTTCCAGAGGAATCACCGTGCGGCCAAATGCATTCATCAGCGACTCCAGCACACGCCCGGCGTCGGCGCGCTCGCGGTCCATGCGGCTGGCAATGATCAACCGCGGCGTCTTGTACTCTTCGCAGTAATTCCACACCCGCTGGGTGACCACTTCCACTCCGGCCACGCCATCCACCACCACAATCGCCGCGTCCACCACCGGCAGCACCATCTTGGCTTCGTGGACGAACATGCTGAACCCAGGCGTATCAATCAGGTTGATCTTTGTTTTTCCCCACTCCACATACGCCATCCCGGCCGAGATCGACATCTTGCGCGCGATTTCTTCTTCGTCATAATCGGTCGTGGCTGAGCCGTCATCCACCCGGCCCGGCCGCTGCGTTGCCCCGGCCGTATACAACATGGCAGAAACCAGCGAGGTTTTACCTGCATGGCCGTGCCCAACCACAGCGACATTCCTGATGTTTGCGCCTTCGTAAACCTTCACGGATGGCTCCTTCTAACCGGGTCGTGTGGGGACAGCCGCCGTCGGCTGCCCGGCCGGGCAACGCCCGGCGGCTCCACATTTTAGGATCTTCACAACGGCGGGCCCATAAGAACCTTAAAGAAGAGGACAGTCTATAGGCCAACGTCGAAACCCTTGCCAAAACTATGGATGCTAACACACTGGAAATTCGGGGAACAACTGGGGAAAGAGCTATATTGAGGCTTGGTTGGCGAACATGGACCTGGAGCGCTTGCAGCCGTCGGGCACATTCCTCACCGCGGAATGGCGCGATTTGGCAATGTTGAATTACGAGGTCGACCCAGACCTGCTGCGCAAACTTGTTCCCTTTGGAACGGAACTGGACTCGTGGAACGGGACGACCTTTCTCAGCCTGGTGGGATTTCGCTTTCTGAAGACAAGAGTGTGGGGAGTCTCCCTGCCGTTTCATCGCAATTTCGACGAAGTCAATCTCCGCTTCTATGTGCGGCGGTTGGAAGGTGCCGCGGTTAGGCGCGGTGTGGTGTTCGTTCGAGAGATTGTTCCCCGCCGATTGATCGCCGCGGTGGCACGTATTTTCTATAACGAACGCTATGTCGCCCTTCCCCTGTCTCACAAGATAAGGTCGGACGGCTCCGGACTCGCAGTTGAGTACGCCTGGCAATATCGGGCCTCGAAGAACACAATAAGCGCCACCGCCAACGGAACCCCGCTGCTCCCTGAAAATGGCTCACAGGAGCAATTCATTACGGAGCACTATTGGGGCTATGCCGCTCAGAAAGATGGCGGATGTATGGAATACCAGGTCCAGCATCCCCCGTGGAAGGTGTGGACAGTAACGAATGCCAGGTTTGAAGGCGACGTGAAAGAACTTTACGGAAGAGAATTTGACGCGGTGTTGAAGAACCCTCCCCAGTCCGCGTTTCTTGCCGAGGGATCGGCTGTCTCCGTCCACCGCGGCATGAGGTTGAAGACAGATGTCAGACCTTGAGCAACCAAGCCGGGGCTGGGTTTTTTATGACGGCCAATGCGGCTTTTGTTCACGCTGGCTTAAATTCTGGCAGCCCACGTTGGCCAGGCGAGGATTCGCCATCGCTCCCCTCCAGGAACCTTGGGTGGTGGCACGTTTCGAACTTCCAATGGAAGAGTTGGTCCACGACCTTCGCCTGCTGGCGCGTGACGGACAAACCGCCTCAGGAGCGGACGTCTACCTTCAAGTGACCAGGAAGATCTGGTGGGCTTGGCCGTTCTACGCAGTGTTCAGTCTTCCGGGATTCAACTGGCTGATTCATTCCGGCTACCGCTGGTTTGCGCGCAACCGCTATCACATATCCCGGGCCTGCAAGCTACCGTAGCTCCATGTATCATCGACGCCATGCTGGGCGGTCGCACGAACGAGCAATGGGTGGCGCAATACTCCACCAGCCATCAGCACCCGGTTAACCGCGCGTGCCATACCCTCGGAATACCGCTGATTCTGGTTTCACTACCGATTTTTCTCGCCAGCATCTTTATTCACCGCCTATGGCCCTACGCGCTTGCGGTCTTCCTCCTGGGATGGGTGTTCCAATTCATCGGCCATGCCTTCGAGCGCAAAGAGCCCGAGTTCTTCCACGACTGGCGTTTCCTGTTTGTTGGCGTGCGCTGGTGGTGGGCCAAGGTTCACGGCAAAGCCTGAAAAGCTCCGGCTTGCAACGTCCGGCGTTACGACCTAGTGATCGTGATGACCCTCGTCATCCTCTTTTCGAATGGCGGCCACTGGACGCTCATTAGGTAAGAAGCGGGAAATCTCCTCCTTGTCGTGGCATTCTCTCCGCCGGCTCTTGCGTTCCACGGGGTGCTACCTTATGCTGTTTCCCATCGTCTGAGTAATCGTGCGGTGTCTTACCCAGTTCTTATGTATCGTCTGACTGCCAGGCTGGTTTTGGTTCTCATGCTCGTGGGCACGTTTGCCCCCGTGGCTCTGGCGATCTCTGCTCCCGCCCCTCATGCCTGCTGCATGCGCCGGGCGATGCACCACGACAGGCTCGCACGGGGCTCAGCTGAACGATGTTCCCCCGTGTTGCAATCACGATTGCTGCCACGCCGTAACAGTTTCGCAGTCCCCGTGCCTGCTGCCGTCGGTGGGTACGCAGATTGCATCTTCCTCGATCCCGCTGCCAGTCGAACGGACCGTAGTAAGCCGCAGCCTCCTTATCCAGCCATCGCATTCCGGCCGTGCCCCGCCGCAGCTCTCCATCGCCTGAGATAAAAGCCGAAGGTCGCCCTAGCGTGCCTGTATCTGTGCCTGCTTCCGCGTGAAATCGCACGCTCATAGCAAAGCGAGCTTCCATGATGTCGGGTCTTACCTCATGCCTCCGGGATTCAGCGTCCGGCGAACGATGGAGAATCTATGAAATTCAAACGTCTGTTGATTTTGAGCAGTCTGGTGTTGTTGGCGGTTTCGGCTTTTGCCACCATTTTCGGTTCGGTCCGTGGCATCGTCCACGATCCCCAGCATCGTCCGGTGCAAGGCGCGATGGTGATGCTGCACGCCAAGACGTCAGATTGGAGCAAGACTGCCACCACCGACTCGAACGGAGAATTCCAATTTATCGCCGTCCCCCTGGGCGAATACACGGTCAGCGTGGCCAGTTCGGGCTTCGCCCAAACTTCGCGGGCCGTGACCGTTGAGTCCGGCACTGAGCCGATTCTCCACTATCAACTCGCGCTCGCGTCCCTCAACGAGAAAGTCACCGTTTCCGGGACCCCCGAGGTGGTGCCAACCGATACCGTGACTCCGACCAGCTTGGTTGATCGTATCGACATCGAACGCACGCCTGGCGCTGACCGCACCAACAGCCTTGCCATGATCACCGATTACACCCCGGCAGCCTATGTCACGCACGATATGCTGCATATGCGAGGAGGTCACCAGGTGGAGTGGCTGATTGATGGCGTCCCCGTCCCCAACACCAACATCGCCAGTAATCTGGGCCCGCAAATTGATCCCAAGGACATCGATTATCTCGAAATTCAGCGAGGCAGTTATGACGCCGACTATGGAGACCGCACCTACGGGATCTTCAACATCGTGCCGCGAACTGGTTTTGAACGCGACCGGGAATGTGATCTCGTTATCAGCCTGGGAAATTTCTTCCAAACCAACGACCAAATCAGTTGCGGAGGACACACCGAAAAATTTGCTTACTACGTCAGCTTGAACGGAAATCGGAGCAATTACGGGCTTCAGACCCCGATCGCGCAAGTTGATCACGATGCGGAGAACGGCTACGGAGGGTTTGGTTCATTCATCTACAATCTCAATGCGAAAAACCAATTTCGCGTGGTCACCTCTTTGCGGCAGGATTATTACCAGATCCCCATTGACCCTGATCCCAACTCAATCGGAAATCAGAATTTCCCCAGTTACGGCCTGCGCGACGGCGAGCGTGAGCCCGATGGCTATGTCACCTTTTCGTGGGTTCACACCTTCAATCCCAATACCCTGCTCACCGTTTCTCCCTTTTATCACTACAACAGCGCGAACTATACGGGCGGCGAGAACGATTTTCCCGTCATCTCGACCGTCACTCAGACTTCGAATTACGGGGGACTCCAGGCTACTCTGAACACCAGCTTCTGGAAAAACAACATCGACGGCGGCGTCTACGGATTCGGCCAGCATCAGTACAACTACTTTGACAACCAATTCACCGACGGCAGTCAAAACTTTCCGGCCTCGTCTAATGCCGTAAACGGCGGAGTGGCCGCCGTTTTCATCAACGACAAGTTCAAGGTGACTCCCTGGTTAACGCTGATCGCGGGGCTTCGCCAAACTGAGTTCCGGGCTTCTATCGCCGAGAATGCAACCGACCCCCGCTTTGGCGTTGCCTTGCGCGTTCCACGCCTCAATTGGGTCTTTCGCGCCTTCTACGGTTACTACTACCAGGCCCCGCCTTTGGCGACGGCCACCGGTGCGCTTCTCGACTTGGCCAACAGCCAGGATTTTACTTTTTCCCCTCTGCACGGCGAGCAGGATATCGAATCACAGTTTGGCGTCACCATTCCCTATCGCGGCTGGACGCTGGATGCCGATACCTATCAAACCCGAGCCAAGAATTGGCTGGATCACAACAATATCGGCGAATCGAATCTCTTCTGGCCAATCACATGGGACAGAGCCTTAATTCAAGGTTGGGAACTCACACTGCGTTCTCCCCAGATCTGGCATCGTGGCCAGTTTCACCTTGCCTACGCCAATCAAATCGCGCAGGCAACTTCACCCATCACCGGCGGCCTGATCTGCCCCACTCCTGTTACCGCGGCCTGCGGACTGGATATACCACCGGGATTTTCTCCGGTAGACCACGATCAGAGAGACACATTGAACCTGGGCTTCACTACCAGCCTTCCTTGGCAGAGCTATGCCTCAACCAACGTCTACTACGGCTCGGGATTCACCAACGGTCTGCCCGGCGTGCAATATCCGGGGAATTACCTGCCGATCCACACCACATTTGATCTTGCGCTTGGGAAAACCTTCGCCGAGAAATACACTTTTTCCGTGACTGCGCTAAATGTGGCCAACCGTCGCGTACAGTTGGATAACAGCACCACGTTCGGCGGATTTCACTGGAACGATCCTCGGGAGATTTACGGGGAGTTCCGCTACCGCTTCAATTATTAGGGAAGGGGATGTTCAACCATGCAGTTCCTGCGAAACGTAACTGTTGTCATTCTGCCGCTGCTGTGCGCTGCTTGCGGGCCATCCCCGCAGGCGCTCAAACGCTATCAGCTTACGGGCAAAATTGTGACCATTGACCGGCCCGGTCTGTCGCTGGTCGTGAACGCAGACGCCATACCCGGATTTATGGGGGCTATGGCTATGCCTTACAAGGTCAAGAACGGCTCCGAGCTGAACTCGCTGATTCCCGGTGACGCCATTACCGCCGTCATCGTTCTTCAGAACAACGATTACTGGCTGGAAAATATCCATGTCACTCAGCATGCGAGCACGCCGCCTGCGCCGTCCTCGGGCCTGCATCTGCCCTCATCCGGCGAGATGGTACCCAATTTCGAACTGGTCGACCAAAGCGACAAGCACATTTTCCTGGACCAATATCGGGGAAAGGTACTGCTCTTGACCTTCATCTACACCCGCTGTCCCTTCGCGGACTACTGTCCACGCGTGACTGGGCAATTTGCGGAAGTGAATCGGCGGCTCGAGGCTGATCCGGCGTTGAGCGCCAAGACTCACTTGCTCAGCGTCAGTTTCGATCCTGAGCATGACACCCCGGAAGTTTTGCGGGAATACGGCTTCCGATGGATCGGAAGCAACCAGCCGTCGGTCTTTCAGCACTGGGAGTTTGCTGTGCCGCCCGTGGCACAACTCGTAAAGATGGCGAACTTTTTCGGCGTGACTTACACGAACGATGGCGGCGTTCTCAACCACTCGCTCAGCACTGCCGTGATCGGTACCGATGGCCGCATCTTTTCCTGGTATCACGGCGCTCGCTGGCAGGCTTCGGATCTGGTCAAAGATGCGACCGACGCCGCCCACGCGAGCAGCTGAAGGCTGCTGCTGGTGCGTGTGCGGTGATTGTGTAACAAGACTTTACTTTCTTTTACAATCTCTTTACTCTCCGCCGCGCCTCCCGGCGTTTAGCATCGCAAGTGAGAATTCTCCGCAACTGAGGAGGCATCCGATGCGAAAACACTTTGCTTTGATCGCGGTCTTGGCGTTCGGGATGGCTAGCTGCCTGTTGGCGCAAGATTCGGCTCAGGGTAACAGCCAGCCGGCGAATGTTGCCGGCAAATGGCAGATGTCCTGGCAGGGCCGCCACGGGACGAGAGAAGCCACGCTCCAACTCCAGCAGGACGGCGCCAAGCTAACCGGTACACTGGACGGCGAACGCGGTTCGATGCCGGTAACCGGTAGTGTCGATGGAAACAACATTTCTTTCAGCACTCAGGGCCAAGGACGCCAAAATTTCTCCATGGTATACACAGGCACTATTGATGGCGACAAAATGACCGGCAGTGCTCAGCCCCAAGGCGGGGAGGGCGGCATGGGCGGCGGCAGTCACCACGGTGGCGGGCAACGAAATCATTCCTGGACGGCAACTCGTCAAGCCGGCAATTCGAACCCAGGAGCCGCGGGTAATGATCAGTCCGAGGAAGTGCAACCAGGCTTTTAGTTTTTATCCACCAGGGACCTCAGCCAAACTCTCTCCGGCCCGAGGTCCCTTTTTTCCCCGCCCTTGATACCGCAGGAAATCTCCCTCTTTAGAGTGTCCACTGGATGGGACCGCTGTCGCGCCGGTGGCATAGTAATTCTGCACACCAATACCGCCTGATTCTTACCATGGCACTAAGAACTGATACTCCAGGAGGTTACATGACTGATCACATGAAAGATGAAATGAAGAAAGGCCAAGGAGAAGGAGCGGAACACCCCGGGCAGCCGCAACAGGGACAACAGAAATATGACGATCCCTCCAAGAAGAACCCGTCTCAGGAGCGGACCGACGACAAGCAGAAGCAGCAGGAACAGGGCGGACAGCGCCGCGCTTCCTAAGTCTTCATTTTGGGTTCCGGCCTGCAAAGGTCGGGACCTTTTTTCTCCATTCGCGAATTGGAGGCTATACGGTGAAAGCTCTTTTTGGCATCGGACTCGCGATAATGCTGCTGGGCGTTCTTTCCTTTTTCATTTCGTTTCCTCACAGCGAACATCATGGAATCAGCGCGGGTGACGTACATGTGGGAGTCAAGACCGAGCATAACGAACGTGCGCCTCTGGCCGTCAGCGTCGTACTCATCGTCGCGGGCGCCGGCATGATGATCGCAGGGCGCGGGTGAGAGCACTTAGCTTCCCGCGCGGGAAGAGGAAAAAGAAATCTAGACGATCCCACGGGACTGCGGACGAACTTCCTCGCCTGAATCCCTTTTTCGCAACGGGAAGGCGTTCGCGCTCAGCTTACTTAGCAGCAAGGTGAAATACCGTCCCGCAGCCGTCGGTGAAGCCGTTGTCGGCGCATTCCGGGTCAAGACCTCCTCCCAGGTACATGCTGCCATAGACATCGTCGTTCGAGCCCAAGACCACGCCCATTGGGTCATACCCATCCGGGCCTCCATCCTCGCCTTCAAAGTCGTAAAGGTCGGTTAGCTTCCCTTTCGTGTCTAGTCGGATCAAACATCCACCACCCTTGGCGCAGTCGTTTGATTGTTCGAGGCCGTACAGGTTGTCTTTCGAATCTCTCACCAGATGGCTGGCGAACACAGCATTCCGCACCTGCCCCTCCCTGCACGGGGGCGCGGTACACGGGACGAAAGTGAAAAGCACACTGAACCGGCCGCTCGTATCCACTTTGAAAATGGTTCCGACGCCATACTCATAATTTGTATGTGGGATTTCATCGCCGCCATTTTGCGCGATGCCATAGAGATTGCCGGCAGAATCGATGATCAGGCCCAGAGGAAATGACCCGTCACCAGGTCCAGTGAAGGTGTGGAGAACGGTGAAATTGCCGCTGCTATCCAGCTTGTATACAGTTCCGCAGCCGGGTTCAGCGTAGCCGTAACCGTCAGACTCGCACGAGAGCTCGCCGCCGAAATTAGCCGTGCCGTAGAGGTTGCCCTTGCCGTCGAGCACCACACCTCCCTCGGGCTGCATTCCATCATTTCCGTTAAAAATATGCAGTACGGTCAGCTTCCCGGCGGGGCTGACCCTGAACAGCGTTCCGCACCCTAACCCAAAAGAATTCAAACCGCAATTAGGCGTTCCCCCATAGGGCGACATACCGTAAAGGTTGCCCTGCTTATCCAGAGCAAGAGGCGAATCAAAGCAGCAGGCGTTTGGGCCGGCGACTGCGAAGCTGGTCTCTTGGCCGTCAGGATCAACCTTGAACACTACGGCTGAGCCGTCGATGAATCCGTTGCCCTGCGTCGTGCCATACAGATTGCCCGCTGCATCCCGGACCAAGCCCGCCATGGGATCTGCTCCATTGGTTCCGCCCTGAAAGCTGTAAAGGATGGTTTCATTGCCGGCGCTATCGATCTTGTACACGGTGCCGCACGTGTCTTCGCCGCAAGAGGGGTCGCCACCGAACTTGGTAGTGCCATAAAGATTGCCTTGCGTGTCCCGAATAATGGGATTAGGAACCGCACCGTCCGTCCCAGAGGTGAACGCATGCAGGACGGTATAAGTCTGTGCATGTGTCGGCTGGGTAATAAAGGCGGGCACCAAAAAAACCGAAAGTAGAGCAACGGCACTAATGTTGTGGGCAAATTCTTTTCCAAGCATAACTGATCTCCCTGGTCTAGCTACGTGACGGAACGCTGATGTGTTGGTTGAGAAACTCATCGGGAGAACGATAGGCCAACGGTGCGGAGGTATGTCATGGAGATGTAAAAAGTCTGTCAACATTTTCGAGTTGTGTTGTCGCGATGGACGCAGAGTGCCCGTATCCGTTTGACTCCTGCTCGCTCTCCCGCCTAACATCATTTGAAGCCTCCTGATCGGCCCAAGAAAAGATCGGTCAAACCATGACTACCCCAATCGCCATCGGCCAAACCATCTCGCATTACCGCATCACCGGCCAACTCGGCAGCGGTGGCATGGGCGTCGTTTACGAAGCCCAGGACCTCACTCTCGGCCGCCGCGTGGCCCTCAAGTTTCTTCCCGCTGACCTTGCCCGCGACACCACCGCGCTCGAGCGTTTCATGATCGAGGCCCGCGCCGCTTCGGCACTGAATCATCCCAACATCTGCACTATTTATGCGGTTGAAAACGACGCCGGCCAATCGTTCATTTCCATGGAATTGCTGGAGGGCCAGAGCCTCAGTGAGAAACTGGCTGGCGGTACCGCTGCCGCTCGATCGCCTGCTCGACATCGGCATCCAACTCGCAGACGCGCTCGACGCCGCTCACGCCAAAGGCATCGTCCACCGTGACATCAAGCCCGCGAACATCTTTGTCACGCAACGCGGCCCGGTAAAGATTCTTGACTTCGGCCTCGCCAAACTCACTCGTGCCAACGCCTCCGCCGATGAAACAATCAGTGTTAATCCTGGGGCAACCGCGACCGCGCAACTCACCAGTCCCGGTTCAACTGTGGGGACGGTCTCATATATGTCGCCGGAGCAGGCCCGAGGAGAAGAACTCGATGCCCGCACCGATCTGTTTTCTCTCGGCGCAGTCATTTACCAGATGGCCACCGGTTCGTTGCCGTTTACCGGCAACACTTCGGCGGTGATCTTCCACGCCATCCTCGAGCGCGATCCAGCTCCAGCCATCCAACTCAACCCTGCGCTTCCACCTAAGCTCCAGGAAATCATTGACAAGCTCTTGGAGAAGGATCGTGAGCTGCGCTACCAGTCCGCTGCCGATCTCCGCGGCGATCTCAGGCGCCTGAAGCGCGATAGCGAATCAGGTCGCACGACATCGCGCACCGAGGCGGCCTCCGGTGTCATCGTCCGTCCTACGAGCTCGGCAACTGTGCCTGCCGCTGTGTCCTCCGGCTCGGCCGCGGTCGCCGCCGCCCGGCAGCACAAATTCGGAGCAGGCGCAGCCGCACTGATTGCCATCGTGGTTCTCGCCGCCGCTGGCTACGGCGTGTATGCTTTTCTGAACCGTACCCGTCCCGCCCCATTTCAGAATATTTCCATTACCAAGGTGACGGACAGCGGCAGAGCGGCGCTGGTCGCGATCTCTCCCGATGGTAAGTACGTTCTCGATGCCATGGATGAAGGCGGCAAGCAAAGCCTCTGGCTCCGCAATCTTCCCACCAACAGCAATACCCAGGTGGTCGTTCCAGCGGAGGTGTATTACCGGCACTTGACCTTCTCGCCGGATGGAAACTATCTCTATTTTATTCGCACCGAGCCAGGCAGCGAAGAGCTGGAGTACCTCTATCGCGCTCCATTGCTTGGCGGCACGCCGGAAAAACTGGTCACCGACATTGATTCCAACATCACTTTTTCGCCGGATGGAAAGAAATTTGCTTTCTTCCGCTATAACAACCCTGAGGCCGGCAAGTATCGCCTCATAGTTTTGCCGGTGGAGGGCGGCGAGGAGAAGGTTTTGCAGAGCGGCGCTGTCGCCAATGGTTTGCGTGACCCCGCTTGGTCGCCAGATGGGAAGACCATTGTCTGCATGGTGCTTCAGCCCGGCACGGCTTTTAGCGGATTGGTCGCGTTTGACGTTGCCACCGGGAAACAACAGCTGTTCTTCACCTCCAACGACAGCATCGTGCAGCGTCCCGTCTGGATGCCGGACGGTCGCGGCCTGATCGCATTGGCCCAGTTCAATGGCAGCCAGATCATTTACATTTCTTATCCCGACGGCAAGTCCTTTCCGGTTACTCGCGACACCAACAATTACTCCGACCCCAGCGTTTCCGCCGCCGGGCGCAACATGGCAAGCGTCATGAGCGAGGGGCACTCGAACCTGTTTACTCTGCCCGCCGGCGCCCCTGCCGCACAGCTTCATCAAGTGACCTCCGGGGCTCCGGTTTATCAGTTCGCTTGGATGCATGACGGGCGCCTGCTCCGGAATTCTCGCTCAGGATTGGGTATCGTCGATCCTGCTTCCGGCAATACTACGTCGCTAACCCTGCCTGAAAGCACGCTTCCGAGTAGTCCTTCCGTCTGCCCCGACGGTCGCTACATCGTTTTCACCAGCATTTTCAGTAAGGGGGCCCGGGTGCTAAATACCTGGAGAATGGATGCAGACGGCAGCAATCTCAAGCAGCTTTCCGACGGCAAGGTGGATCAGTACCCGATTTGTTCATCGAGTGGATGGGTGGTCTATCAAGATAGCGCCAATGGCACCAAGGTGATGAAGGTGCCAATTGAAGGAGGCCCAGCCACCAAAGTTTCCGACAAACTGTCGGCCGACTTCGATGTTTCTCCCGATGGTAAGACCACCGCGATCGCCACCTTCGGCCATCTCGGCGAGCACATCGAACAGCTCGCGCTTGTGGACATCCAGTCCAGCCAGGGCGTAAAGACCCTCGAATTCCAGCGTCCCCGCAGCGGCCACATCCGCTTTTCACCGGACGGCAAAGCCATCGTCTACCCGGTACGCGTGAACGGAGTGGACAATCTCTGGTCGCAACCCATTGATGGTTCCGCAGGTAAACAAATCACCGACTTCCCCGCCGAGCACATCATGGATTTTCATTGGTCGTTCGATGGCAAACAACTTGGCCTCATCCGTGGGCACACTGAGTCCGACGTCGTCCTCATCCGCGACATGCAAAAGTAGAAGGTGAACTGGCCGATTGCGGACACTGAGTTTCGAAATCGAACGCCCTGACCTGTGCCGCGAAACTCACGTCCCGAGGGAACAATCAGTTAGGCCAAGCCGTACTTGGGTATGTAGGTGCAATTCCATTGGCTGAAACTCACCAAGCGGGAGCCGTAGTCGATGCCTTTCCATGACCTCCGGATCGCTGTCCGCCACTTACTGAAATCGCCTGGGTTTACGGCGACGGCTGTACTGATGCTGGCACTCGGAATCGGAGCCACAACGGCGATCTTCTCTATCGTCGAAGGAGTACTCTTGCGCCCGCTGCCGTTTCCCCATCCCGAAAAGCTGGTGGCCCTTTCAGACATCATTCAGGGTGCGGAGGTGGGAGGCAATGGCGAAGCTGGAGTCACGGCTCCCGACATCCAGGCCTACACGCGCGATACTCGCAGCTTCGAGAGCCTTGGTGGTTATCGGCAAACCGGTTATGAACTATCTGGTACAGGCGAGCCAGCGGAAGTGAATGGCGCCCGGCTGACAGGCGGGGTATTTCCGGCGCTGGAGGTCACGCCCCTCATGGGCCGGTTCTTCACCCAGCAGGAAGATGACCAAAAGGAACTGGTAGTGGTCGTCAGCTACTCACTCTGGCAAAGCCGCTTGCACGGCAAGCCAAATGTGTTGGGAACCAAGATTCTGCTGGACCGCAAGCCCTACGTGGTCATTGGGGTTATGCCGCGCAACTTCGAGTTTCCGCTGGTGCCGGGACGGCTGAATAACAGCGAACTGTGGGTCCCGATGAGCTTCACGCGGCAAGAAACAGGCACAACTGGAGCGGGCAGCTGGAGCTTCAGCATGGTGGGAAGGCTCAAGCCCGGAATTACGCCGGCGCAGGCCCAGAGCGATGCTGAGCGTGTGGCCCAGGCGACGATGCGCGCCTATCCCCCGTTCCTGGCCAGTTTGCATATTCGCGCGGTTGTGCGCTCACTGCATGAGGAGACAATTGAGCAGGCCCGCCGGCTGGTGCGAACTCTATTTCTGGCCATCGCTGTCGTACTGCTGATCGTTTGCGCCAACCTTGCGGGGCTGATGCTGGTTCGGGCCATCCGCCGCCGCCGCGAAATCGCCGTGCGCCTGGCACTGGGAGCGCCCGCAGCAGTATTGCTGCGTCAGGCTATTCTGGAGAGTCTGGTACTAAGTGTCACTGGAGGCATGCTCGGTTTGACCCTGGCTGCGGCCGCATTGCGAGTCGGCGTGAGTTGGTTGCCCGAGAACCTGCCCCGCATGAATGAGATCGGCCTCGATTGGCGAGTAGTGCTGTTCGCCATCGCCCTGGCGGTGATCACCGGCGTGGTTTGTGGAATGGCTCCGGCTTTTGCCGCACTGCGAACCAGCGTGAATGATGCTCTTAAGGAGGGTGGCCGTACGGGCACAGCCGGCGGTGGCCATGCGCGGCTGCGGTCGGCTCTGGTCATTGGCGAAATCGCCATTGCTCTCGTGCTCCTGGTCGCTTCCGGCTTGCTGCTGCGGAGTTTCGAGAAGATGCGGGCGGTCGATCTCGGCTTTCGCCCTGATCACATCCTCGCGGCCTCGTATTCACTTCCGCAGCAGCAGTATGCGACCCAAGCCAAGGTCGATGAGTTCAATGACGAACTGGTTCGACGGATGCAGCAGCTTCCCGGAGTCAAGTTCGTGGGACTCACATCATTTCTGCCCGCGTCCGGCAGCAACAGCAGCAGTACGTTCGTTGCCGAAGGCTACATTCCGCCTCGGGGCGCCAACCTGAATCTCGCCACCACCGTGGTGGTAAAGGGCGACTATTTGCAAGCGATGGGAATCCCGTTGCTGGCCGGTCGTTTCTTTACACCGGCAGACACGGCAAGCACACAATTGGTAGCAATCATAAACCGCAAACTCGCTGAACATTACTGGCGAGACTCAGATCCGATCGGAAAGCGCCTGCGCGTAGGCACACCGGAGACACAGACCCCCTGGCTCACCGTGGTGGGAGAAGTGGCCGATGTGAAGGAAGACTCACCTGACGTAGCCGACAAGGAACAGTTCTATATGCCCATTGCCCAGCTTGAAAAGACTCTGGGCTCTCTGGCGTCGCCAGCCGACTTATTCGGCAACGGAGGTTATATTGCAGTTCGCACCGCAATACCGCCGGAAGACATGGCGAACGCACTCCGTGCTACGGTTCGCTCCATCGATCTTCAACTGCCGCTTGACCAGGTCCAAAGCATGCAGCATGCGGTATCCGATAGTGAAGCCCCGCGCCGTTTCAACACCGCACTCATTTCCGCTTTCGCCATCGCAGCTGTGCTGTTGGCCGCATTGGGCATCTACAGTGTGATAGCGTTCTCGGCCGCTCTCCGCGCGCAGGAGATGGCAATTCGCATTGCTTTAGGTTCGCAGCGGTCGGGGATTCTGCGGCTGGTATTTTCCTCCGCCGCGAAACTCGCAATCGCAGGCTGCGCCGTGGGGTTGCTGGGCGCCGTGGCAGCTTCGCATCTCCTGCAATCTTTCCTGTTTGGCGTGAGCCCTTTTGATCCGCTGGTCCTCACGCTGGCTGCACTCTTCGTGCTGGTGCTGGCACTGGTGGCTTCGTTACTGCCTGCGCAACGTGCCGCTTCGATCGACCCGATGAAGGCTCTGCGGGCGGACTAACGCGCGAACCCTGCCACGAATTTTTCGCTTTTTGCCTGCCGAGCACTCATAATCAATCTGGTTCGTGAAGCCACGCCGGTCGGATCCGCATGGATGTGCACTTAATCGACGGGACCTATGAATTATTCCGCCACTTTTTCGCCGTCCCTGCTACGGCAGATGCAAATGGCCAGGAAATCGGAGCTGTGCGTGGTGTCGTAACTTCCGTTTTGTCCATGATCGAGCGCGGTGCGACTCACCTCGGCGTCGCAACCGATCACGTAGTAGAGTCATTCCGCAACGATCTCTATCCCGGATACAAGACCAGTGAAGGTGTAGTTCCCGAGTTGCTCTCGCAATTCCCCATTCTCGAGGAAGCGCTGGACGCAATGGGAGTCGTAGTCTGGCCCATGGTCTACTTCGAGGCGGATGATGCCCTTGCTTCTGCCGCCAATAGGGCATCGCAAGACGCCAGCGTGAATCAGGTCCTCATTTGTACGCCGGACAAGGATCTTGGCCAGTGCGTAGTAGGAACCCGAGTCGTGCAGCTGGACCGCAGGCGCGATATCATCCGCGATGAAGCTGGCGTCGTCGCCAAGTTCGGGGTGAAACCCTCTTCGATCCCCGACTACCTCGCCGTGGTCGGCGACAGTGCAGACGGCTTCCCGGGTGTAAAAGGATGGGGCGAGAAGGCCGCGGCGCTCACCTTATCTCAATACCCCCACCTCGAATCCATCCCAAAAGACTGGCGAAACTGGCATCCATCCATCCGCCGCGCCCGGCCGCTGGCCGAATCGCTCTTCAGCGCCTGGGACGATGCCCTGCTTTTCCGCACCCTTGCAACCCTGCGCCTGGATGTGCCGGTCTTCGACACCATCGAGGCTCTTCGCTGGAACGGCCCCCGCGCTGGTTTCGAGAAACACGCTCAGCGAATGAAGTCACCCGACCTGCTTCGTCGGGTTATGGCGGCAATCCGGTAAGGGTCAGTTCTATCCCTTAACCTTTTTCAACTCCGCCAGCAACTCCTCACTCTTCGGCGCCTGGTCCAGCGGATACACCTTGGCGAACGCAATCTTTCCGCCTTTGTCCACAATAAACACTGCCCGCTCGCTAATTCCGTTGAGCGGTGGGTCCTGGCGCATGATGCCGAATGCCTTCGCAACTTCCCCGTGCGGAAAGAAGTCCGAGCACATGGGCACTTGTATATTCCCAATCTCATATTTCTGCCACGCTTTGTGGCTATAAACCGAATCCACGCTGATGTCCAAAAGCTGGGCACCGAGCGCCGCGAACTTGTCGCGATCGCTGTTCAGCGCCGGCAATTGTTCCCCGCAAGTCGGGGTCCAGTCCAAGGGATGAAACGTCACCACCACGTTGTTCTTCCCGCGAAAATTGCTTAAGCGGATCTTAACCTGCTGCCCGTCTTGCACCGCTGGCAGTTCAAAATCAGGCGCCATATCTCCTACCTTCAAAGCCATCGCAATCCTCCGTTTTGGCATTCTACGACAAACATAAAGGGCGGCTCATTCGAGCCGCCCTCTCTGCGAACTTGGTCTTGTGGTTTACGCCGGCTTTACATTCTCGGCTTGCCACCCCTTGGGCCCCTTGACTACATCAAACTGCACTTGCTGGCCTTCCTGAAGGCTGCGGAATCCGTTGGCCTGGATTGCCGAGAAGTGCACGAACACGTCCTCGCCATTCTGGCGGCTGATGAATCCATACCCCTTGGCGTCGTTAAACCACTTTACTGTTCCTGTTTCCATGGTGTTGCTTGTTTCCTTTTTCTGTTAAATTGTGCGCTGATTTACTCGCTGGACTGTTGCAGGCAGGTCACGCCGGTTAGCGGGAAGTACTGGAAACTGCATAGTGCCTTACAAGCTCAAACGCAGAAATATTCTATCCAATGAATGCACATAATGCCATCATTATTTCGGTAACTGCATCGTAAGTATCTGGCCCGCAATAGGTTGCCAGCCTTGTCGCCGGTTTGCTATGCGCTTATCTTTGCAAAAGCCGCGAAACTTTAACCTGCCCTCGGACGTCCATTACAAGATGACGATTCGCTACCTTGCCATCCTTCTGTTTCTATCTTCTCTTTCCTTCGCCGACCTTACCATCGACGTTCGCACCGCTCTCTCACAGGGAAACTTCACCGCTGCTACCGCCGAACTGGAAAAATACCGCATTGCCCATGGCGTTGATCCCGATTATCTGGAAGCTCTCTCCTGGATGGCCCGGGCCTCGCTCTCGGCCGACCAGCTCGACCAGGCCGCCACCTACGCCCTCCAGATTGAAACTTTGGCCCATGCGCAACTTCAGCATCGCGCGCTCGACGCCGAACCGCATCTGCCTCTTGCCCTGGGCGCTGCCATCGAGGTCCAGGCCCAGGTGCTGGCGGCCCGAGGTCAGCAGGCCCAGGCCGTCGCCTTGCTTCGCCATAATCTCACGATTTATCGCGACACTTCTTTGCGCTCTCGCCTGCAAAAGAACCTGAACATGCTCGATCTTGCCGGCCAGCCGGCTCCGCCCCTAAGCGCCGCCGAATACTTTGGCCCTAAGCCAAAGCCGCTTACCAGCCTGAAAGGTTCTCCCGTGCTTTTGTTTTTCTGGGCGCACTGGTGCATCGACTGCAAACACGAAGGTCCCATCATTGCCCAACTGAGCTCCGAATTTGCTTCCCGAGGATTGACGGTACTCGCTCCCACTCAGCTCTATGGGTACGCCGCTCAGGGGCAAGACGCGAAACCGAAAGATGAGTTGGCGTATGCCGAGAAGGTTTGGCAGCACTTTTATCCCGGACTACAGCATGTCCCGGTGCCCGTCAGCAAAGCTAACTTCGACCGCTACGGCGCCAGTACCACGCCCACCCTAGTTCTGATCGATCGCAAAGGGCACGTCGCCCTCTATCATCCGGGCGTAATGTCCTACGACGATCTCCGCGCCGCCATCGAAAAAACCATGTAATCGGTGTGGCGCGGGCGGCGCCCTCGCCCGCGGGCCGTCCTCCGCGCTCTTTGCGGCTGTTCTTTGCGATCTTTGCGGTTAAAGGTTTTCAGATCCGTGCCAATCCGTGGCCGGTTCTTATCTTTTCCGCAACACCTCAAACACCAAATTAAACAACTGCACCAGCGTAATCCCGATCGCCACATATACTGCAATTTCCAGCCGTCGCGAAGCCTCTTTCGCGCTCCGCATCTGCCCGGCGATCTCGGTTGTGGTGTGGTAAAGCGTATCCGCCAACTGCTCGAAATGTTCAGTCGAGGCCCGCAGCCGCTCCAGCACCCGCGAGGTCGCAGACAGTGCCGCCGCCATCTGCTCCCCATTGCGAATGTCCAGCTCGGTCTTGCACGCCGACCACCATGCACTTCCCGGAGGATTGTCGTACATCCGCTGCCGGATCTCTTCGTAGGACCGCGTCCGCAGTAATTGCACTAATGCCTGTATTGTCTCGTTCTCACGAGCTTCTTCGCTGAGGAGGGGCATGAACGGCAGTCTAGCAGCCGCCGCGAGGCCCGCTCAGATGCCCGAAGGCCAACCCGATCACTGCCTTTTCAGCCATGCGCAGCACGGAGGTTACCCGGTTACCTTCTCCAATTGTCTGATTTCGCTGGTATATATTGCGCGGAGTGTGTGGGGCGGACGCTCTTGGTCCACCCCAAAATTCGGGCGAGAGATCGACTACGCCCTTTTCAATAAATCACGTAGAATCCGGAAGAACCGCTCGCCTTCTGGCAGACTCCCACAACCACGTGTTGGTCGTTGATCCCGTTCGCGTAAGTGCCGATGCATCCAGGGGCATTAAACTTCGTATATTTCCGGTTTACCCGCGCAGCGCCGTGGTAAGCGCCCGAATTATCGCTCCAGGAGAACGCCACGTTTCCGGACGAATCGATGCCATGGGCGTAGGTACTGACCGCGCCCGGCACGTTGATGGTGGTGAACGTCGAGCCGTCGTAGATTGAAGCCTCGGGATTGGCCGGGGGAGTTTGCCAGTCGGCCGTGGAAGCGCCGCTCGTATTGATGGCGTACGACAAGGTGTATTCGCTTCCCGGCACATATACGGTTTCGTAGCTGGTTCCATCAAACACAAAGCCCTTCTCGATATTGTCTGTATCCAGAAAAGCTCCCACAATCACTCCCGCATCATTGATCCCAGCCGCTAGCGTGTCGGACGATCCCGCGGGACCGACGTCGGTAAAGACTCCCTTAGAGTAGCTAATTCCGTGAAAGAACCCGGAGCCATCGATGTAATAACCCACCGCCGTACCGCTTGCGTTGACACCCGATAGAACGGTGCTGCCAATAGCGTTGGGGTCGTCAACCGTTTTGAACTTGCCGTTCGTCACCACAAACCCATGTTGAACATTACCGCTATCGAGGTATATGCCAACGCCGATCTCATTGCTGCTCACACCGTAAAGCGAGGTGGTAGCCGAACCGGGATACTCAACGAAATGAAACTGCGGACTGGTTGGAACCGCTGCGCTCGCCAAGCTCGCAGACAACAGCAGGCACACCATGGAAAATGCTCTGTTGGAATTCATCTCTAACTCTCCTAAAGGGGTATCGAGGTGCTACTCCCTTGGATCACACTCTGCGTCCGGCACAGGAGACTCGGCGTTTGGGGGATGGGCCTGGCCGGACGAAGCCAGTAACTATAACGCAGGCAACAGCCCTGTCAATAGAGAGATTGGACTCTAAGCCTGGGCGAGAAAGGACAGCGAATTCGGCGAGAGGGGGAGACTCGTTCGTGGCCAGGCAAACTCCGCCCCGTCATTCTCCCCGCTTCATGGCGTCGATCATCTGGTACAGCTCGCTGCTTGGCTCCTTCACTTCGACGAAGGGCCGGTTTTTGGGATTGCTGCTGACGATGTAGATGGTGGGAGTGTGTTCAAGGTGTAAGGCTGCTCCCAGTTGACGCTCGGCGTTCACCTCGGCGGCGAACTTGCCCTGGGGATCGATCACAAACGGGAGATCAACTTTGTGGTCGGCCGCAAACTTCTCGGCGAACTGCTGTAAGTTCGAAGGGAAAATCTCGGGCTGATGCTCGAAAATATAGTCGCGGAACTCAACCCCTAATTCCTTGGAGCGGCTGTCGAAATAATGCGCGATAATTGCGGCCTGGTAGGACCAGTTGTGCATGGGCAAGGGGAAGTCGTGCCGAACCACGGGAATCTTATACGTCTTGGCAGCCTGCTCCACCACCGGCGCCTCCCGCCGGCATTGCGGACATTGCAGGTCTTCAAAAACCACGATGGCGAGCGAGGCGCCCTTGGGCGGACGAAGCGCAGGATTGACCTCCTGCGCTGAGACCAGTAAAGCGAGCAGAAGCACGGCGAATGCAATTCGAGAAAAAGTCTTGATCATAGTGAACTCGTTACCGAGCGCTTAGGGCGCGAAATTATAATTGTTCCAAAGGTCGTCAAGGTTAGCAAGGAAATCGCCGCCAGCGATGCGGCGCAATACACGCACCACACTCCCAGAATGTCCTTTTCCACATGCGCAAGATATAGAGAAAATGCCAGCCCAATGAGGGCTACGCCTAGCAGCAATCGATAGGCGCGCTTTAACGCGAGCGTCCCCATCAGGAGATATCCAGCCATGCCGATCGACGGCAACTGGAATACCTGCCATCACCGCAAACGGGCTGTGGTTGACGATCCCGCAGTCCCAGCGCTCGTTGATACTGCACGGTGACGCGTCGGTTCGGTAGTGCTCACGCAGCGCAAGACCGGCCGCGATGAATCCGAGAAGTGCAATGAAAGCAAGAAAAAAACGCATCAGGTCAGAAGATCCTCGCTGATATTTTACAGCAATCTCAGTTGCTTCTTCTCCAGCGCCAGCAGCTTTTCTTTGATCGGCAATCCGCCGCCGTAGCCCGTTAGCCTGCCATTACTGCCGATCACGCGATGGCAGGGGATCACAATCGGGATGGGGTTCGAACCGTTGGCCAGACCCACTGCCCGCGAGGCTTGCGGATTCCCGATGCGCCGCGCCAGCTCCCCGTAAGAAATCGTCTCTCCGTAAGGGATCTCGCACAACCACCGCCAGACCTCCTGCTGAAATGGCGTCCCCTCCGGCGCCAGCGGCAGGTCGAACGCTTCGCGCTCGCCTGCGAAGTAGGAACGCAACTGGCTGATCGTATTTTTTAGCGGCGAGGCGTCTTCTTTCCACGCCGCCACTGGATGCGCATGACGCCTGCCGTTCACAAACAAAATTTGCCGCAGGCCGGCGTCATCCGCCACCAACAACAACGGCCCCATGGGACTGTCGATCTGTGTGTATCTCATCATGACTTGACCCATAGCCCAAACTTTTCTCTGCGTCCTCCGCGGGATTTCTCAGCAACCTTTGCGATGAAAGCTCTTTCCGCAGCTTTTCTCTGTTTCTAATTTAGATGCTTTACTGCTTCCAGCAGCTTTCCCACATCGTCCGCCGAATTGTAAAAGTGGCACGACACTCGGATCCCACCGATCTGCGACGTATAACGCACCGATACCAGGATCCTCTTCTCCTGCAATCGGTTCATCAACTTTACGTTTTCTTCCGCCGATCCGGCTGAAAAGGTCACGATTCCCGCGCGATTTTCCGGAGCGCGTGGCGTGATTATCTCCACGGGAAGCTCGTCCAAGCCAACCAGCAGCTGATCAGTCAGAGCCGAAATATGAGCGGCGATATTTTCTTGCCCCAGTTCATGAATCAAGCTCAATGAAGCGGCCAGCCCCACTGCCCCCGGATAGTTTGCCGTCCCTCCGCCTTCATAGCGCCGGGCACTCGATACAAACTTGTAGTCCATGACCGGAGTTGTGGCCGGCGTTTGAAAATACTCACCCCACCCTCCCGGCGGGTCTTCGACCGAGAGATATCCCGCCAGAGGAGGCCGCATGCGGGCCAGGGCGCCGCGGCTCACATACAAAAATCCGCAGCCGAAGGGCGAATTCAGCCACTTGTGCCCTCCGCAAGCCAGAATATCCACCGGCGTTTGACGCACATCGATGGGCACGGCTCCAAGTTGCTGGATGGCGTCCACCACCAGCCAAATGCCACGCTCGCGGCAGAGTTTTCCGATCGCTGCCAAGTCACAACGATAACCGTTGGTCCATTGCACCGCGCTGATGGCGAGAACCTTCGTTCGTGCCGTAATTCGGCCCGCAATGTCCTCAGCGCGAACTTCGCCGTTATGATTTGGAACGACATCGATCTCAATGCCGTCTGTCCTCTTCTGCACCCAGGGTACCGCCACTTCCAGAAATTCCATGTCGGAAAGCAGCACCCGGTCGCCGCGTTCGAGAGGAATGGCATTCGCCGTCAGCGAAAGACCCTGAGTCGTGCTCTCCACCAGTGCAATTTCATCCGGATCAGCATGGATCAGCTTCGCTGCTGCCGGCCGCGCCGCCGCCCGCATCTCGTCCATGAAAATGTGATGATGGGTGGAGGATTGCAGCGGACAAAGCAGCGCCAGCTCCAGAAACTTCTCGATGGCCTCGGTCGCAGGTTTGGGCGCCAAAGAGACGCAAGCCGCATCCAGAAAGACTTTGTCAGCGAGTCCAGGAAAATGATGCCGAGCGTTGAGCACCTGTCGATTTAAACACAGAGAACAGGTTCAGTGCAGAAGGGCTACGGAGTGCTCACATCAAGAACGTAGACTGTCTGGTCGCGCGTCAGCACGAATAGCCGTTTGCCATCCGACGAAAAGTTCTCGAACGCCACCTGGCTTTGAAATCTCAGCCGCTTTTGCAGGCTGCCGGTGCCAAGCTCGTAAAAGTTGATCTGGTCCGCCGGATTAAGCACGGTGAATTTACCCGCGGCCGCCGAGAGCCTGGCATCGTGACCGAAAACATGAGCTTTCTCCTCGCCCGTCGCCAGCGAATAGACAAGCGCCTGATCGCCGCTCGTGCTTATCACCATCCAATCTCCATCAGTATCTGCGTCCCGTACCGCGAACGAGCGCTTTCCCGTCTTGAGCAGCATTTTGCTGAGCATGGTGTCCTTCGTTAAGTCGAAGATTTCCACCAGAAAATCTTCACGCTCTGCCTTGCCTTTCAGATCGGGGAACTTATCGATCTCATCGCGTGCGCTGCCTTCCGTCAGAGGCCATGCCAGCAAGGCAGTCTGGTGCGGTTGCAACGTAACAATCGGCGCTTCCTTGGGAAAGTATCTTCTCCACACCGATTGCTGCGTAAGAACGTCACTGACTTCAACCGTCAAATCTGTACGCTCGTAACTATTCGGATGTTTGGACTCGTAACACGATAGATAGGCCCCGGTTTGATGGCAGTGCCTTTGCCCGATCTCGTAAAGCTTGCCCGCGATGCCAGTGGCCTTGAGGTTCCAGATTGCCCGCTCATCATTTTCGAACTTTGGAAAATCGACGTAAAAGGAATCGTCAGCCGCGAACCAGCCGCCCGCAAAGTTGCGCGTTAACTGCACCCGTGTGTTGCGTTTCAAGTCCCAGACGGCCCCGCGGCTGAAGGTAGAAACCGCCAATCGATCGAAGTCAGAACTCACGCTGACCGCTTCCAGCCTGCCGAGATGCGATTGGCTCAGCTGCACCGCGCCCAGACTTTGTTTGCTGGCGAGATCGAAAAGTGCCACTTCTCCATCATTGCGCTCGCTCAGGATCCAGTTATCGTAAATGTCTCCTGCCGCATGTTTGAATTCGGCAATCAAAACCCGTCGGTCCAAACTCATGATTCCGAGCGGATGATCTTTGACGGGCGAGATCAGCAGGTAATTGCCGTGGCTGGCGGCCTGCACATTGCTCATCGGACCCAGCGGCAATTCCGCGATCCGCTTGCCCTGGGGAAATTGCAGCAAGGGAGATCTTTCTCCGTAAAACATATTGACTCCTGCAATTCGATCCGGCCCCACGAAGGCAAAGCTGCCTTTCAATACGTCGCGAATCGAACCAGGCAAGCTGGCCTCCCTTTTCTGCTGGAGGTCGTAAGTCAAAATCTGTGTGTGAGAGCCGGCCAGAAAATACCGGCCATCCGGAGAAAAAGCCATGTGAATCAATCGCTGATTGATCTCCGAGTTCACCATATACACGTACATGGTGAACCCGATCTCGATTTCAAGGAAATGCGGCTTGGTAATCAGGGTTTCGCCGTTGGCCACGTCCAACAGGGTCAAGGAATAGTCGTCTTTTAGGCATCCCAAACTCTTTCCATCGGGCGCCAGTAGTGTTTGCAGACATGGCTCATTCAACAGTACTTCCCGCACCGCGCTCCGTTCGTGACTCTGAATGTCCCAGGTTTCAACGCGGAATGAAGAGCTGTAGAAACTCACAGAATGAGAGTCGGGGCTGAAGGATGCGGGATAGGCGCTGGGGGCATCAATGAAAAAAAGGATCGCGAAGGGGTTGCGGGTCAGGATGTGAATTCCGCCGTCATCCTGCGCCAGCACATATTTGCCATCCGGGCTGAACTGCAAAGCGTATATATCTGGCCGCAGAGGTTGGGGAAGCGCCTGCTTGGATAAAAGTCCCGGCAACGATTCCTCATGAGTGTCTTTGGCCGCGATGACTTTGGATTGCCACTCCTTGAATGCGGCCAGGGCTGTGGACGGCCTGATGTCTGCGCAACCGGGCGGCAGCACCGCCAGATTTTTCTGCATTTCACGCAAGCGGCGCTCCGAGGGCTTGGTCGTACCCACGAGGTCGGAGAACCAGCTCCCGGTTTTTCCGTGGGTTTCGTTGAAGCGGTCCCAGATATCGATAAATGCCTGCGGCGAATAACCGGCTCGCGCTACCGCAAAGACTGCGACCTGATCGGCAATTTCCTGATGCCCCTCTTCTTCGCCTCCAGGCTGTTTTCCAGCGCGGCGGTAGCTTTCCAGATATTGGTGATATTTGTTGGCGATGTCAGCTTGATCACCCACCTGGGTTACGTTGATGGTTTCGCGAAACAAACGCGTGAAAGTAATGGCACCCTGGTGAGTCACAATGTGGCCGAGTTCGTGTGCAAGAATTCCGGCTAACTCGTCGTCATTGCGGGTTAGGGCCACAATCTTTCGTGAGACATACACTCTGCCTCCAGGCAGACTGAAGGCGTTGGGTTCAGGCAAATCCACCAGCATGAACTGAAATCGAAGCTTGCTTTCAGGCAGGTAACGCAGTAGACGGTCGCCTAACTGCTGTAGGTGCGCGGTTAGCGCATCATCGTGAAGGACGGTGACGTTCTGCGAGATATGCTCCGCCATCACATCTCCCAGGTAGACTTCCTGTTGCTCGGTAAAGATATTTTCGCCCGCGGGAATGGGCGTAAGCGACGGCGGCAAAGGGCAGTTTTGCTGGCCGAAAAGTTCGACACTTAGACACAGGGCGCAAACCAATAACAGAGCCCGTGGGGCGCGCATAATGCGGGCATTTAAGCACAAAACCTCCGCACATCCAACTTATTTGTGAAATGGAAGGGGAGTTACAACACCGCTGCCTGCTCGCGCCGCCGCCCTTGAATCTCAATGTAGACGTTCACCAACGACACCGCCGCCGGAGTCACTCCCGGAATGCGCGAGGCATGGCCGATGGTGCGGGGCCGGATCTTCAACAGCTTTTCCTGCATCTCACGCGAAAGGCCGCTGATCGAGTCGTAATCGAACCAGTCGGGGATGCGTACGCTGCTCGGCCTTCTTCAAGCGGTCGATGGCGCGCTGCTGCTGTTGCAGGTAGCCTTCGTATTTGATTTCAGTTTCGACCGACTTCAATTCGTTTCTTACTTCCGAAGAAAGTCCGGCCACGGATTGGCGTGGTTCTCTCGGCGAAAGAACGCCGCATCCAGTTCGCGAAGGCCCGGCGCCAAGTTGCTCAATCGTAATCTCCGGCCGCTTAAGTAACTGCGCCAAAGTCTGGCCAACGCTTACCTTGGCCGTCCAGCGGGATCATTCCTGCCATCCCGCTCGTCAGCTTTGTTTTCTCCAGCAACCGCTTCATCTGCTTCCAGCCGTGCCTGCTTAGCCTCAAAATCCGCCCACGCCGCGTCCGAGATCAATCCCACCCGCCGGCCATGCGGCGTCAGCCGCCGGTCGGCGTTGTCAATCCGCAGATGCAGCCGGAACTCAGCCCGCGAAGTAAACATGCGATACGGCTCGTTCGTCCCCTTCGAAATCAAGTCGTCAATCAGGATCGCCGTATAAGCTTCCGTTCGATCCAGCACCAGCGCCCGCTCCTGCTTCACTTTCAGCGCCGCATTGATTCCCGCCATCAGCCCCTGGCAGGCTGCTTCTTCGTATCCGCTGGTTCCGTTAATCTGCCCCGCGAGAAACAACCCTGCAATCTTCTTGGTCTCAAGCGTCCGCTCCAACTCCGTCGGATCAATCGAGTCATACTCAATCGCATACCCTGGGCGCAGCATTTCCGCGTTCTCCAATCCCGGAATCGACTTCAAAATATCCAATTGCACTTCAACCGGCAGCGACGTGCTCATGCCGTTCACATAAATTTCGTGCGTGTTCAGCCCCTCGGGCTCGAGAAAAAGCTGGTGTGTAGTCTTGTCGGGAAACTTGACGATCTTATCTTCGATCGACGGACAATATCGCGGCCCAATCGACTGAATCTGCCCGCTGTACATCGGCGAGCGATGCACATTTTCGCGGATAATACGCTGCGTCTCCGGCGTAGTCCAGGCGATGTAGCAGACAACTTGTGAATCGTGGTGGGCCACGCGTCGGGTGCGAAAACTGAACGGCGTCGGGTCCACATCGCCCGGCTGAACCTGAAACTGCGACCAGTCAATCGTCCGCCCATCCAGCCGCGGCGGCGTGCCCGTCTTCAACCGGCAACCGCGCAGTCCGAGCTGCTTCAAAGATTCTCCCAGCAAAACCGCCGCCGGCTCACCCGAACGTCCCGCCGGATACTGCTGCTCCCCGCAATGGATCAACCCGTTGAGAAATGTTCCCGTAGTGACGATCACCACAGCAGCGCCCACGGTACGGCCATCGCGGAGCTTGATGCCGCGGCAGGTGCGGCCGTTAGTCGTCAGTTGTTGGTTGTTGGCAAAATCGCTCTCAGCCAACGACGAACGACCAACGACCGACGACTCTATAATCAACTCCGCGACTTCCGCTTGCTTGATTTTCAAATTCGGCTGCGACTCTAACACTTCCCGCATTTTCAGCCGATAAGCCTGTTTATCGCACTGCGCTCTCGGCGACCACACCGCCGGGCCGCGCGAAGTATTCAGGAGCCGAAATTGGATGCCGACAGCGTCGGTGATCTCGCCCATGATGCCGCCGAGGGCATCGACTTCACGCACCAGATGTCCCTTGGCGATTCCACCGATTGCCGGATTGCATGACATCTGCGCAATCAAATCGACGTTAAGTGTGTAAAGCGCAGTCTTCAGCCCCATACGCGCCGCAGCCATGGCGGCTTCGCAGCCGGCATGGCCCGCGCCCGACTACGACCACATCGAAGTTTTCAGTGAATTGCACCACAGACTTATTCTAAATCAGCGTCGATCCGCGTGAATCGGCGGCAAAAAGGCCAGCGGATCTGTGTATCCGTGCTGACCAGTGAAAATCCGTGGCCGATTTACGCTTTTGCCTTTGCCGATTCTTTGGCTGCCGCCGTGCGCCGGCTGACCTGGATCACCATCTTCCCGGCGCGCTTGTCGGCGTCCACAAGCACATGGTCCCCATGCAGCACCTCGCCGTCCAGAATCTTCAGCGCCAGCGGATCCTGCACCAACTTCTGAATCGCCCGCTTCAGCGGCCGCGCCCCAAAGTTCGGATCGAATCCCTCGGTGAACAACAACTCACGCGCCGCATCCGTCAGCTCCAGCGAAATCTTCCGATCCGCCAGCAACCGCCGCACGTCTTCGAGCCGCAGCTCGATGATCTTCACCAACTGCTCTTTCCCCAGCGGCCTGAAGATGATGATGTCGTCCACCCGGTTCAGGAACTCCGGCTTGAAATGCCCATGCAGCGCGTCCATCACATGCTTCGAAGCCTCTTCAAACTCCTTTTCCGAGCGCAAGCCCTCAGCTTGCAAGAAAGAAGACCCCAGGTTCGACGTCATAATGATGACCGTGTTCTTGAAATCCACGGTGCGGCCTTTGCCATCCGTCAGCCGGCCGTCATCCATCATCTGCAACAGCACGTTGAACACATCGGGATGCGCCTTCTCGATCTCGTCGAACAGCACCACCGCGTAAGGCCGGCGCCGAATCTGCTCGGTCAGTTGCCCGCCTTCCTCGTAGCCCACATATCCCGGAGGCGCACCGATCAACCGCGACACCGCGTGCTTTTCCATGTATTCGGACATGTCGATGCGAATCAATGCATGCTCATCATCAAACAGAAATTCCGCCAACGCCCGCGCCAATTCGGTCTTGCCCACGCCCGTCGGGCCTAGAGAATATGAAGGACCCAATCGGCCGCTTAGGATCGCTCAACCCCGCGCGTGACCGCCGGATTGCGTTCGCCACCCGCTCCAGCGCCGCATCCTGCCCCACCACGCGCTGCCGCAGCCGGTCTTCCATGCTGACCAGTTTTTTGACTTCGCCCTCCAGCATCTTCGACACCGGAATCCCCGTCCACTTCGAAACAATGCGCGCAATGTCCTCTTCGTCGACTTCTTCCTTGAGCATTCGTGGCTTGCCCTTGCCATCCATTTGCGCGCTGAGCTTCACCAACTCTTCTTCTGCCTGCCGTAACAGCCCATAGCGAATTTCCGCCACCCGCTGCAGATTTCCTTTGCGCTCTTCTGCCTGCTCCTCGATTTTTAACTGCTCAATCTTTTCCTTCAGCGGCCCGCGACTGGGCGATCAGGTCTTTTTCCTTCTTCCAGTTTGCCTTCAGCGCCGTCGATTTCTCGCGAATCTCCGCCAGTTCTTTGTCGATCACTTTTAGCCGGTCTCTTGAGTTCGTGTCATCTTCCTTCTTTAGCGCCTGCTTTTCGATCTCAAGCTGCGTGGCCCTGCGCTCCAGTTGGTCAATGTCAGTCGGCAGGGAGTCAATCTGAATCCGCAACGATGCCGCCGCCTCATCCACCAGGTCGATGGCTTTGTCCGGCAGAAAGCGGTCCGAAATATAGCGATGCGAAAGAGTCTGCCGCGGCAACGATTGCAGAATCCTTAATCCTCACCCCGTGGTGCACTTCGTAACGCTCTTTTAGACCACGCAGGATCGCAATCGTATCCTCAACGTTCGGCTCACCCACGAACACGATCTGGAAGCGGCGCTCCAGCGCGGCATCTTTTTCAATGTACTTGCGATATTCATTCAGTGTTGTCGCGCCGATGGCGCGCAACTCACCGCGTGCCAGCGCGGGCTTCAGCATATTCGAAGCATCGATCGCCCCCTCGGCCGCGCCCGCGCCCACCAGCGTGTGCAATTCGTCGATAAACAGAATCACCCGCCCCGCCGAATCTTCAATCTCTTTCAAAACTGCCTTCAGCCGGTCTTCAAATTCACCACGATATTTTGCTCCCGCCAGCATCGCTCCCAGATCGAGAGCGACGACGCGCTTGTTCTTCAGCGCCTCAGGCACATCGCCGGAAATAATCCGCTGCGCCAGGCCCTTCGACAATCGCAGTCTTGCCCACGCCGGGTTCACCAATCAGCACCGGGTTATTCTTGGTCCGCCGCGACAGCACCTGCACCACCCGGCGAATTTCCTCATCCCGCCCAATTACCGGATCGAGCTTTCCCCGCCGCGCCTGCTCCGTCAGATCTCGCGCATAGCGCTCCAGGGCCTGATACTTCGCTTCCGGATTCTGATCCGTAACTTTCTGCGAACCACGCACCGCGGTCAGCGCTTTCAAAATCGCTTCGTAAGTCGCGCCGTGGCGGGCCAAGAATTTCTTGTGCCGCGCTGCGTTTGGTCTGGGTAGCGGCCAGCAGCAAATGCTCGGTCGAAACATATTCGTCTTTGAAATTGGCGGCTTCTTTGAAAGCCCGCTCCAGCAGCTGGTTGACCGCCGGCGACATGGCCGGCTGCGCGCTCTCGCCTGAAACCTTTGGCAAGCGGTCGATCTCCTTATAGAGATCATTCAGCACCGCCTGCGGACCAATGCCGATCTTCTCCAGCACCGGCGGCACAATGCCTTCTTTGTCTTCGATCAGGGCCGCCAGCAGGTGCAACGGCAACAGCTTCCGCATTGCCGTGCTCGGAGGCGAGTTCGTTCGCCCGCTGCACCGCTTCCTGCGCCTTTACCGTAAATTTGTCCAAACGAATCGCCATATTCGCCTTCCTACCTATTTCCCTTTGTCCGTTTTCCTGTGAGCGCCTTCCACTGCCTGCGACCTCAGGCGACTCGCGGCCAGGGCCATGCTGCGGTCGCGGAGTTTTCCGAGAATCTTCACTTTCTCCGAAAAGCTGAGCGCCGCAAGTTTTCTGCGCATCTCCTTTTTGTGCCCATTCACCCAATCATTGTGAACCAATGCCCGCGCCAGGCCAAGTGCTCAAAAAATATGGGAGACGGCCTCCGCCGCCTCCCATCCTAACCCGTCGCGCTTGCGCTCGACCGGACAGCCGAGGGCGGCCGTCCCCACACGTGTACTGTTACGCTGCCTGACCCTTGCTTTCCAGGGTCTTCTTCTCGCTGCCGACGCTGATCTTGATCTGCTTCGGCTTGGCTTCGGCTTTCTTGGCCAGCTTGATCTTCAACACGCCCTTGTCGTACTGGGCAGACACACTTTCCGCATCCACCGTGTTCGGCAGAGTGAACGACCGGGTGAAGCTGCCATACTGCCGCTCCACGCGACGATAGTTCTCCTCTTTCTCTTCCTTTTCGAACTTGCGCTCGCCATGCACAGTGAGCACGTTGTTCTCAAGGCGGATATCGATGTCCTTCTCATCGATTCCCGGAACTTCGATCTTCAACGTCACATTCTGGTCGTCTTCGTACACATCGACCGCCGGCGCGAAGTTGCTGGTGGTCAGCGCGTCCTCGCGGCCGTCGCCGACCGACTGCTGAAACAGCCGGTTCAACCGGTCCTGCAAAGTGCTGAATTCACGGAACGGATCCCAACGGGTAATTACCGTCATGACTGACTCCTCCTATAGAAATTATGTGAAACGGCTCACTCCAGTAGCTTGGATGCCGTTATTAGTGTATATGTATCATAAAACATGAGCGTAATATTGTCAATCAATGAAACTATATATTTTTCAATTACTTACGCACACAAGCAGGCACTTCAGATAGCTAGTTTCTGGCACGCTAGCCAATATTGGATGATCTTTGGCCTGCGTCCGGCTATCTAGAATCCGCAATTCACGGTGAGCGTCGCGGGCAGCTTCTGCCACGGTTGCCAGGAACTCAGCCGCACTTACGTGGTACGAACACGAGCAAGTCACCAGAATCCCTCCCGAACGCAGCATTTTCAGCGCCCGCAGATTCAACTCCTTGTATCCGCGCAGCGCCGTATCCAGATCTCGTTTGCTCTTCGCGAAAGCTGGAGGATCAAGCACTATCGTGTCGTAGCGCTGCCCGCTCTTCGCGTAGTCGCGCAGCACATCAAACGAATTGCCCTCGATCCACTCGATCTCCCGGCTGTTGAGCGCCGCGTTGCGGTCGGCAACCTCGAGCGCTGGCCGCGAACTGTCCACACCTGTGACTTTGCACCCGGCCTGCGCCAGGTGCAAAGCAAATCCACCCTGGTAACAGAAAACGTCCAGCGCCTGACCCCGGGCATATTGCGCTGCCGCTGCATAGTTCTCCCGCTGATCCAAAAACGCCCCGGTCTTCTGCCCCTCCTTCACGTCATAGTGAAAGCGAACGCTGTTCATGCAAAAGACCGTACTGCCTTTGTCTCCCTCCACCAATCCGGAGGATCGCGCCGGCAACTGCTCGAGTTCCCTGATCTTCGGTTCCACTCTTTCACCAAGCGCCGCAGGATGCAGTTGCTCCGTCAGTTCTGCCACAAGCGTTTCCCGGACCGGCTCTGTGTCGGTTGCCTGCGTCAGCACCTGGAACGACAGCAAATCGTTGTAGCGATCCACGATCAACCCCGGTAGAAAATCCGCTTCGCTGAACACCACACGGTACGCATCCGTATCGCGCACGACGCGCTCCCGATACGCGATCGCCGCCCGCAGACGATCGCGCAACAACGCATTCAAGTCCTTAACCATCTCGCGGGAGATCAGCCGAATGGCGATCTGCGACGCGCTACTGTAGAAAGCCGTTCCCAGAAACTTTCCACGCTCATCACAAACTTGCACCACCGCTCCAGGCGCGACCTCATCCGCCGCAATCACATCCGACCGGTAAACCCACACGTGACCATCTTGGATTCGCTTGGCGCCACGCCTTGAGACCTTGATTCGAGGGAATTCCAGCGACGCGGGGGGCTTGGGGACGGGAAATGGCATGGAACGATACTAACTGACTCTAAGGGAATGCCTTGCTGGTGGGCCTAGCTCGATACTGGATGTTCGGCTGTAACCGCTTCTTCTTTCGCGTGCTTTGTAGGACTCGCCGCTTCCACGCGCGCCAGATTCAGGTCCCGGTGTAGCGCATCGAGAGTCGCGGTTGGCAACTCGCCGCCCCATTCGTCGATTTCCGGTTCCGGCCAGTGTCCGTTCAGGCGGAGGGTGTCGGTCAACTCCTCAGGAAATGCCAGCCGGTAAGCGCCTTCTCGAAGTAGGGTTTCGCCAATCTTACGTCCGCTGGCCGCGTCGTAAATTCGGCGGCTCGATTCCGCACCCTGGTTGACGAATACCAGGAACACCTCGCCCTCTTCCCCGTGGCTTGCCCGGTAATACCAAGCCTGGCTGGCCTCCATTTTCGGATGTGCCCGGCGCTTCCTGGTCGAGATCGCAGGGTGATCGTGACTGGGATCATAGTAGAGAATTCGCTGGCAGGATTCACAGCTGACCAGTTGGTCCGACCGTACTTCGTTATAAGTTTGCGGCCGCAACATGACCTGACAAGCCATGCACTTCTGGTCTCTGACCTCGGAAATTCCGCTGCCGCGATATTTCGCGACCCGGTCATACTGGCGTAGCACATCGGGATTTACTCCGCTCCGCCAGACTTCCCGCTTGGCATTCCATTCCACCGTCTGCTTTTCATCTTCCGCGGTGCGTTCGCGAGCCTGAATCTTCTCTTTTTCGACCTCAGCCGTCGCCGCCTTCAATTCCGCCTCGGCCGCCTTAACGTCCTTCTCCCGGGCCTCGGAGTTCATCATCAGTTCCAGAATCTTGTCCTCGTTCGCCCGGATTTCCTGCTCTGCGAACTGGATCTCGTGCATCAACGCCTTGTATTGTTCGTTGGTTTTGACCTCGAGCGACTGATCGCGATACTTGGAGATCTTCTGCTGCGAATCTGAAATTGCGGTTTCGTACTTCCGCCTGGCTGCCTCATCCGCCTTTACGGAGGCCTTGGCTTTCTCCAGCCTGGCCCTGGTTCCGGCCAGCCTTTCCTCGATCGTGGCCACCCGCTTGGGGAGGGCGGCAATCTCCTCTTTTAAGCGCAGGATCTCGCGGTCAGCGTGCTGCAATTCGATAAGATTTTGGATGTCGGGAACCATCTCTCTTAGGCTGATTTTATCACGCTTGGCCCGTCCGCCCAGCCGATGCCGAAGAGAGGCTCGCTGTGGTTCTGCTGCCCAGCCTTTTCTCTGTGACCCCCTGTGCCTCATGTAGCGAACATTTTCCCAGGCAACGCCGACCCGCCCCGTCGTTATACACTTCTCACCGAGTCCCAATCCTCAAATGGGAGAGTCTTCGTGAAACGCTTGTCCACCTGGATACTTGCCGCCTCGCTACTAGCTCCTCTCGCGTTCGCCCAGTCCACTACGGCGCCACAGAAGCCTCTGACCATTGAAGCCGCGTTCGCGCCCGGCAGCATCACCGGCCGCGCTCCGGAATCCATTCAATGGAGCCCCGACAATCTGACACTCTCCTTCATTCAGCGCGACGATTCCGGTGAAAACGGCGAACTCTGGGCGGTGAATGCCGATACGGGTCAAAAGAATCTGCTGGTCAATCAGGCCCGCCTTGCCCAATTGTCGCCTCCGCTCAGCCGCCTGAAAGATGATCGCGAGCGCGAGCAGATCACCCGCTACCACGTCGAACCGTACCTGTGGGCGCCTGATTCGAAGCACTTGCTCTTCAATGCGCTGGGACAACTGTGGCTCTATACCATCGCCAACGGTACCGGAGTCCTGCTCAGTTCTTCTCCCGACCCGGCCCGCGACCCCAAGTTCTCGCCCAACGGCAACAAACTCGCCTACGTCCGAAATCACAACCTCTATGTGCGTTCTCTTCCCAAAGATTTCTCGACCGACACCGAAATCCAACTGACCCACAGCAGCGAGAAAGAGGAAAAAGACGGCAACCTGCTCAACGGAGAGGTGGACTGGGTGTACGCGGAAGAGCTTTCGGTTCGCAGCAACTACTTCTGGTCTCCCGACAGCCGCGACATCGTTTTCCTCCAAATGGACGAAACGCAAGTGCCCACCTATCCCATCGTTGACTGGATCCCCACCCATCCAACCGTTGACATGGAGAAATATCCCCAGGCAGGCGATCCCAATCCAGCTGTGAGGCTGGGGGTCGTCAGTTCCACCGGCGGCCGGACAAAATGGATTTCGCTGACCAAGGATTCCGACATCTATATTCCGCGTTTCGGCTGGGTGCGCAATGGATTGCTCTGGGCCGAGGTGCTCAACCGTGCCCAGGATACCCTCGACCTTTACTTCGCCGATACAGAATCGGGCCATGCGCGCAAGGTCCTGACCGAGGCCTCTCCCGGCGCCTGGGTCAATGTAAACGACGATTTCACGGTCCTGAAATCTGGGGATCAATTCCTGTGGTCGAGTTGGCGCGACGGCACCACGCAGCTCTACCTCTACCGCTTCGACAAAGAGAAGCCGCTCGCTTCTGACGCCCGCCTTGAACGTCAGCTCACCCATGGAGATTTCGAAATGCTCGGCGTCGAGGGCGTCGACGAAAAATCCGGCATCATCTATTTCAATTGCAATAAGGATGATCCCCGCCAGCGCCAGCTCTACTCGGTGAAACTCGATGGCTCAGGATTGCAGCGCATTTCCCGTGAGGATGGCACCCACGATGCCACTTTTGCCGCCGACGGCAGGCACTACTTCGATGAATTCTCCGCCCTTACGACAACGCCACGAATTTTCGCCTGCACCTCGGCCGGCGCATGCGATCAGGTCTGGAGTTCACGAAACGTCGATGCTTACGGCCTCATTCCGCCGAAGTTCCTTGAGTTCAAGGCTACCGATGGCACCACGCTCTACGGTGAGCTCCTGCTTCCTCCCGAGAACTCCGCAACCGGCAAGATCCCCCTGATCGTCAATATTTATGGCGGCCCCGCCGCACAACTCGTCCGAAATCAATGGATCGAAGACTGGTCCGGTTCATCCGGCCTCTTCCATCAAATCCTCGCCGGCGACGGCTTCGCTATTTTCACCGTCGACAATCGCGGCACCCCAGCCCGCAATCGCAAATTCCAGACCGCCATTCGCCATCAATATGGCGGGATCGAACTCGAAGACCAACTCGCCGCCCTCGACCAGCTCTTCGCGCAATATCCACAGCTAGACCGCACTCGCGTCGGCATGTGGGGATGGAGCAACGGCGGTTCCATGACCCTTTATGCCATGACTCATTCCGAAGTGTTCAAGGCCGGCGCGGCAGTTTCGCCGGTCACCAGTTGGCGCGACTACGATTCCATTTACACCGAGCGCTACAACGGCCTGCCTACCGACAAAACCACCACCAGCTACAGCGATCTTGATCTCGCAAAAGTCGCTGGCAAGCTCCACGGATCATTGCTGCTGCAACATGGCACCAGTGACGACAATGTGCACTTCCAAAACAGCATCCAGATGGTCGAAGCGTTGATCGAGGCCGGCAAGCCATTCCAACTCATGGTTTACCCCAACAAAACCCATAGCATCGCCGGCCCCACCGATCAAATCTATTTATTTCATCGGATCGAAGACCACTTCTTGCGGGAACTGAAATAGCCCCGAAGAAAACGTTGGGTGCCCCATCCTTTCGCGTTTTTTTTGCGAAAGGGTGGGATTCCACCAGAGTCGCGGTCTTAGGCTCCTTTCCCTATCAACCGCCCGCGAATATGTCACACTAACCTCATGCACCGCATCACCCTCGGCAACTTCGAACTAACCGCCATCTCTGACGGCACCTATCACCTCGATGGCGGCGCTTTCTTCGGCGTCGTCCCCAAATCCCTGTGGCAAAAAAAGGTCACTGCCGACGATCGCAACCTCATTCTTTCTGGTCTGAACTCCATTGTCGTCCGCACCGGCGACAAAACCATCCTGATCGAAACCGGGATCGGCAATAAGCTGCCCGAAAGGATGGTGAAAATCTACGGCCAGCCCGCCAAGCTGCTCGACAATCTCGCCGCCGCCAAAATTTCACCCGACGACATTGACATCGTCATCAACACGCATCTCCACTTCGACCATTGCGGCTGGAACACCGTCCTACGTGGCGCAACCGTTGTGCCCACATTTCCCCGGGCGAAGTACTACGCTCCCGAAGGCGAGTGGCAGTACGCGCAAAAGCCCAGCGAGCGCGACGCCATCAGCTACATCAGCGCCAACTACGATCCGCTTGTCTCAAGCGGCCAAATGCGGCTTCTGAAAGGCGATCAGGAAATCGTACCCGGCGTCTCGGTCGCAGTCTTTCCCGGCCACACTCGCCACATGCAGACCGTACTGCTCCACAGCGAGGGAAAAACCGCCTGCTATATTTCCGACCTCATCCCCACCACCTGGCATCTCGACCTCACCTGGGGCATGTCGTTCGATCTGTTTCCGCTTGAAACCATCGCCAGCAAAAAGCGCTACTACGCCCAAGCGATTCCCAAGAAATGGCTAACGCTCTTTACCCACGACCCGAACGTTCCATGGTCCTACATAGAGAAAGACGGGAAGGAAAAGTTGGTGGCAATCAAAGCTGTTTGAGAACTGCCCTTCAGTCCACGATAACGCTCTGTGTCCTCTGTGGTTGTGTTTTTCAGTCCAATCCGAAAACTGATCATTCAAACGGAACTACAATACCTCACTAGGTGTAGCATGAACCTTTCGACTGGCATCGCCCTCGCTTTTCTGCTTGCATCTTCCATGTCAGCTGATCTGTCCGCCCAAGACCGCTCTTACGCCCGCTCCATGGTCATCACGCGCTATGGCATTGTTGCGACTAGCCACGTACAAGCCTCAATTGCAGGTTCCGAAATCCTCGCCCATGGCGGCTCTGCCGTCGATGCGGCTATTGCCGCGAACGCCGTCCTCGGCGTCACCGAACCCATGATGAACGGCATGGGGGGCGACCTGTTCGCCATTTACTGGGAGGCCAAGACCGGCAAGCTCTACGGCCTCAATGCCAGCGGATGGGCCCCACGCGGCCTGACCATCGCTCACATCAAAGCTAAAGACGCGACCGCCATGCCGCTCGGCGGCATCGACTCCGTCACTGTCCCCGGCGCAGTGGCAGGTTGGGACGCGCTCCACCAGCGCTTCGGGCGACTCGCGTGGAAGGATCTTTTCCAATCCGCGATCTTCTATGCCGAAGATGGCTATCCCGTTCCCGAAATCATTCAATCCTATTGGGCCGACGCCGCAGATTGGATCGCCAAAGACCCCGAAGGCCGCCGCGTCTTCCTGCCCAATGGCAAGCCTCCGGCGCTCGGCCAAGTCTTCCGAAATCCAGACCTCGCGAAAGCTTTGCGCCTGGTAGCGCAGAATGGTCCAGCCGAGTTTTACAAAGGCGAGATTGCGCGCGTCATCGTGAGCACCTCGCAAAGTTTAGGTGGAACCATGGCCGCCGCCGACCTCGCCGACTTCTCGCCTGAATGGGTCGAGCCCATTTCCACCACCTATCGCAACTGGACCATCTACGAACTTCCTCCCAACGGACAAGGCATGGCCGCGCTCGAAATGCTGAACATTATGGAAACTTCTGCGCCGTCGCCCGACGGCCCGCTCAGCGTCGCCGAGCTGCACAAGAAGATCGAAGCCATGAAACTGGCCTACGCCGATCTGGAGCGCTACAACGGTGATCCGCGCTTTGCGAAAGTCCCAGTCAAAGGAATTTTGTCGAAAGACTACGCCCGCCGGCGCGCTCATCTCATCGATTCAAACAAAGCCAATTGCAATGTCGCCCCCGGCGCGCCGCCCACCAGCGACACAACTTACCTCTCCGTCGTCGATCGCGAGGGCAACATCGTCTCGCTGATTCAAAGCAATTACGAAGCTTTCGGATCAGGCGTCGTAGTCCGCGGCATGGGGTTCGTTCTGCAAGACCGAGGCGCGCTGTTCTCGCTCGACCCCGCATCTCCCAACGCCCTAGCCCCGCGCAAGCGCCCGTTCCACACCATCATTCCCGCGTTCATGGAAAATGGCGATCAGCACATCGGCTTCGGCATTATGGGAGGCGCGAACCAGCCGCTCGCCCATGCGCAATTCGTCTCCAACGTAGTCGACTATGGCATGAACGTCCAGGAGGCTCTGGAAAACGCCCGCTTCACCGTCAGCGAGGAACGCGGGTGCAACATCGTGATTGAGTCACGAGTGCCGCCTGAAGTGCGGCAGAAACTTTCGCAGATGGGCCATCAATTCGATGTGCGAGGCGCGTACTCGACCGCCATGGGCCGCGGCCAAGCCGTCCTGCACGACTCGAAAACCAAAGTAAACTACGGAGCCTCCGACCCCCGCGCCGATGGGGCTGCCGTGCCGGAAGGGCCGGCGCGGTGATGAAATGCGAAGTAGTTCTAGCGGACGACGATTCCGCCCCCGGTGATCCGGTAGGACGGTAATGTGTCGGTATTTAACGTGATGTAAACGACGGAGTCGGCAGGAAGCCGCTGGTACATCCCGGTGACTGTGTCTATCAGGAGTTGTCCACTATAGTTGCCGCAATATGGCACGTTAAACAAGTAGTACCTATTGCCCGGAAGGAATACGCTTCTCACCATGTCAGAGCAGTAGTGAGGTCCTTTAAAACCTTCCCCTTGTGTTAGAGCAAGGTACGACCTACCTCCGATGACCAGTTTCTGCGGGCCGCCACTTCCATCAGCAACCAGCCTAACCGAGTTCATTGCCTTCTCGTAATCAACTAGGGAAAACGAGTAGAAAGGCGATTCCGCGAAATCTCGTGCGAGGTCTTGGGGGCGAATATCCTTGGCGTTGGGCACACCAACGTCCATTACGCTATTTCCGTCGAAGTATTGGAGCTGCAAGTCCCCGCGATCAGTGGGCGTCGAAAAATAGACCCCAGACCTAAGCCCGACGAAGTAGCTAAAGGCTCGAAAGGGCTTTAATACCAGCTGGAGGCTGCCGGACTCAATGTCATACTTCCAGAGCTCTCCCTTACTCGAAAACAACTGCAATCCCTTGGACTCGTAGTACTCATCTCGAACGAGATACAGAATCCTTGAGTCTTTCGACCATTGGAAATCGTCGTCTCGGAAGAACTGCCGCCCGATTGGTTTAGGCTCCGTATAGATCGAGTCTACGGGGACTACTTTTCGGACCATCGACTCCATCACAACGACCATTTGGCCATTCGTAACAACAGCGATCTTCTTATTGTCAGGCGAAACAAGAAAGTTCCAAATCTTCCCGCGCAGCAATGTCGGCGCTTGGGTGTCAATCTGGTCGGAGTACTTGAGCACGTCGCCGATTGAGTAGAAAAACTTGGTATCCGCTTTGGCTTGAAAAGATGTAGGACTAAAGTCGACGATGTTAGAAGGCACCGCAGTGGCCGCAAAAAACACTATTACAGCTACCCACAAAGCTACCGGAACGGAGACAACAACAGCAGCAATAACAATCAACCGTCTTCCCAGTTGAGTCACTAAGAGACCTCACGAGGACACAAAAGCGTTAGCGTTGCCAACCCCCTGCAACCTCGCCTCAAAAAACTCCTCCACCCTCCCCAGAATCTCCACCGCACTCTTCGACTCATAAATCGCCTTACGCAACCCCGCTCCACCAGGCACCCCATGCGTAAACCACGAGGCAAACTGCTTCATCTTGCCGACCGCATCCGGCAGCTCCTCTTCAATCAACATGCTGAAGTAGGTTCGGATCATCTGATAGCGATCGAATTCAGTCGGTTCGTCATAGAGTTTGCCGCGCGATGCGACTTCGGATTCATCCGCGAACGGGAAGGGCACGGCTTCAGCCGTGCCGTTAGCAGCAAGAGAGTCCGGGGCTTTAGCCCCTGGGGGCCCGGACTGATGGCGAGACAAACCACCCTCAGCGGCTAAAGCCGTCGGTATCGTGGCCCTTTCGGCACGGCTGAAGCCGTGCCCTTCCCGAACCCCGCCCAGCCGCTCACAATACTGCTCAATCTGCCGGAATATCCACGGATTCGACGGCGCCGTCCGACCAATCATCACCGCATCGCATCCCGTCTGCCCTACCATGGCGCACGCATCCTCTGGCGTCCGGATGTCCCCGTTCCCAATCACCGGAATCTTTGCCGCGGCCTTCACCGCAGCAATCCAATCCCAGCGCGCCTGTCCGCTGTAACCCTGTTCCCGGGTCCGCGCATGAAGCGCCACCGCACACAGCCCGCACTCTTGAGCCAGCTTGGCCAGCTCAACGCAGACGATTTCTTCGTCATTCCATCCGGCACGGAACTTCACAGTGAAGGGAATCGTCACCGCCGAGCGCACCGCTTCAAAGATTCGCCCAATCGCCGGCAAATCCCGCAGCAATCCCGACCCGCCATTGCACTTCACCACCTTCTTCGCAGGACACCCCAGGTTCAAATCCACCAGATCGAAACCCAGACCTTCGACGATCCGCGCCGCTTCCGCCATGACTTTAGGATCGCTGCCGAAAAGCTGCGCCGAAATAGGGTGCTCGTCTTCGTAGAAGTGGAGATAGCGTTTGGCCTTCTGATCCTTGGCGCGGAGCACGCCGTCGGCTGAAGTGAATTCCGTCATGATCAGCCCGCATCCGCCCAGATTGCGAATGAATCGTCGGAACACGGTATCGGTGACGCCAGCCATCGGGGCCAGCACCGTGGCCGGAGAAATCCTCACCGATCCAATCAGCAAGCTGCCGGGGACAGCAACCGCCCGTGTGGCGCGGGCGCCCTCGCCCGCGGCTTCACTCGAATTGTCCCAGAACTTGCGCACAGGAATGCTACGGTCTGATCTCGATGTAGGCTGGATGCGCCGCCGTGAACCGGTCCACTAGCTTGAACGAAGCATCGAATCGGAAACGCTCAGGGCGAATTCGAAACTCGGCGGAGAGATCTCCCGCTGGGTTCTCTTTCACCTGGATTACCCCCACACGCCCCATCCCGTCGGGGGCGTACAACCAGCGCTCATTGGGGAGGTAGTTCCTATTGTCGAAGATAGCCAAATATTTGAAATGAGCAGGGACTCGCATGAGAGTAGCGACAACCTTGTCAATGACTGCAAGCGGTTGCGCCCCCACCTTGACCTCGACCACATGCACTTCGCCACTCCCAGAACGGTCGACAGCCATCACGTCCACCTTGTGTCGCGCATCAGGCCAGCGTGCCTCGACGAATACCTTTGGCACGATGAGCTCGCGAAAAAGCAATTCAGCAACAGCCGACTTTGCACGGGATTCGCGTTGTTGGGCGCTAAGCATCGGCTTGTGCACGTAAAACCTCCCGGAACTGGTCGTAGGCCCAGACATTGAATCTCTGAGCCTTATCTACTGCGATCTTCACTGAAGCATCGTCAAATCGTCTTTCCTGATAGGCCACTTCGTTCTTTCGCGCCAGTAGCCACCTCAAGTGGTCTATGCCTCTTGTGTCAACCTTGTTCTTAGAGCAAACTCTTTCCAGTTCACGCGCCGCTTGCGCGTGATCTTGGTGTTTTCCGCGTTTGGGGGTTAGACCCACCATAATCGCGTCGCTCAGAGATATGGCGCTATGAATCGCTAGCAATCCCACACCTGACCGGTAGCTCTTAACGTCATCATTGAGTAGCTTCATACCCTGCAGAAAATGATCCGCCTTGTCGACGAACTGTTGTGTTGCGATTGGATTGACGTTTTTCACTGAAGCCTAGGGCAAGGTTCAACTCATCTCATTTTACCGCCTTCGCACTGCCAATAAGAAAACCTCCCCGAAGGGAGGTTTTCTCGGCTCCGAATACTGGGTGGCCTACTTCTTGGCCGTTTCCACCTTGGCATACTTGCGCCGGAAGCGCTCCACCCGGCCGGCGGTATCCAGCAACTTCTGCTTACCGGTAAAGAAAGGATGGCAGCTTGAGCAAATTTCTACGTGGATGTCGCCGCGATGAGTCGAGCGTGTGGAAAAACTGTTGCCGCACGCGCACATGACGCGGATTTCGTTGTAAGCGGGATGTATGGCTGTTTTCATGGTTTCCTGACCTCTACCGAAGCCATTTGATTCTAAAGGATGCACTCCGGATTCAGCAAGGACCGGGACGTTCAGTCGGTCGGATTAAGCGTGTCTCGTTTCTTCCACATCCACAAGCCGAACCAAGCGCCGCCGGCCGACCAAATTAGCAGACCTATAACCCTGTGCATGGCGCTTGGCCAAAAGCCACCGGTTCCTAGGTGGCCGTTAGTAACATAGCGCCGGAAACCTGTATTGGGAGGAAAACTGGCCAGCCCCAAAGCAAAACACCCACAATGAAGACGTATTTTCTTCTGCCAAGCCCTCGAATCACAGCGAAGTTTGCTTCGCGCCGTTCCTTACCGACCCCAAATGCCACCGGTATCCTGAGCATTCTCAAGATCGCAAAAACCAAGGCACCCCAGATGACAACAACCACCACTGTCACGCCCAAGAGAACGCCGAGATCGATCAAGAAGGTCATCTTCGCGGAATTCTAGCTCTCGATGGCTGTCGTCACAAGCTAATGCTTGACGCTTGGTGTTGACCAATTCCCTCATTATGTCATAATTGACACTGTCATGAATGATCTAATACTCTTGGCCATGCTGGCCGATGGCCCCAAACATGGTTATCAGCTCAAGCGGCAAGCCGGATTCATCACCGGCCAGGCAGATATGCACAACAACCTCGTCTATCCCCTGCTGCGGCGTTTCACCACCTCGGGTTGGGTGACCAGAAAGACCGGTCCCGGTGAACGCGGCCAGACCCGCCAAACCTACGCCCTCACCTCCAGCGGGAGACAAGAACTCATCGGCCGCCTCAGCACTTACAACGAAGTGGATGCCGCCAACGCACGTGCGTTCATCGCCCGCGTCGGAATGTTCGAACTACTCCCGGCAGAAAGCCGTGCCGACATCCTCAACAAGAGACAAGCATTTTTGAGTGCGCGCTTGCAGCGGCTCAAGGTTATGAGCGAGAACGTCGACCTCGGACTTTTTGGCGCCGAAGTGGTACGCCACGTGTCCGCCCTAAGCCGGTCGGAGCTCGCCTGGATTCGCCGCCTGCGCCGGCTGAATCCCAACGCGAGACCCCACTAGAAGGAGCTTTCTATGGAACTGAGCATATGGCAGTTGGAAATGATTCCGTGGTATGCGTTTCTGATTTATTGGGTCGTCAGTGCCGCCCGCCTCAAACAGATCAAGCGGGAAGAAGCCCAATCCGGGCGGCTCTTCCACATCGCCGTGATCGTGGTCGCTTTCTATCTTCTGTTTCGTACCAGCTTCGGCATCGAGATTCTTGACCGTCGTTTCATTCCTGACTCGCTCACCATTCGCTATCTCGGCATCGTGCTCACTTGGCTCGGAGTCGGGTTCGCCATCTGGGCCCGTTATGCTATCGGCGCGAACTGGAGCGGGCGCGTAACTCTCAAGGTTGACCATCAACTCGTCCAGTCCGGCCCCTACGCTTTTGTGCGTCATCCGATCTATACCGGTTTACTGCTGGCGAACGTTGGCGCTGCGCTCTTCATTGGCCGTTGGCGCTGCCTGCTTGCCATTGTCATTTTCCTGGTGGAAATCTCTCGCAAGGCTCTTAAAGAGGAGGGATTTATGCTTTCAGAGTTCGGCGATCGCTACGCAGAATATCGCAAACGCGCCGGCTTTCTCGTGCCAAAGTTTCACTGATTGTTAAATCAGCGTTGATCCGCGTGAATCCGCGGCGACGAAGGCCCAAAAGAAAAACGGCAGGGCCGACCCCCTGCCGTATTCGATGTAGAATCTGGTCCCCTACTTCGTTCGGTTTACAGTCTTTCTCAGTTCAGCCCCCGGGGTAAACTTCGCGACTCTCCTGGCAGCAATTTTGATGGTGGCGCCCGTCTGAGGATTACGTCCATTGCGGGCCTTTCTCTGGGATACCGAGAAGGTGCCAAATCCAATCAACGCTACCCGATCACCTTTCTTCAAAGCACCTGTAATGCTATCCACAGCGGTGTCAATTGCGGTTCCGGCTTGCGCCTTACTGATACCCGCGCCGGCTGCGATACGGTCAATGAGATCGGCTTTGTTCATCGTCTCTCCTGGCGGGTCTCTTTGTCCTCCGAAAGCGCGGGGGAGGGATGCGCTGGCTGAGTTTAGAAACCCGGCGGCATTATTTAGCTCCGCATAGAGAAGAAAGTCAACTGTGGAAATCTTGGAAATCCGCGCCGGATGCGCGGTTTAAGGACACTGCCGGCCGCTCAGCCGTGAGCCGGTACAGAAATAAGCCATTTTCCGCGCCGGTTAGCGTCGGAAAATGGCTTTTCTGGGCGTCTTACACCAAAAACCTGGCTCCCCCGCTCTAATCCCCAGAGGGTTGCAGCACATCCTCGCGGGATTCAGGCGCCGTAACCAGTGAGGGACACTCACCCAAAATCGGTTGGCACGCTGCATCCGGGCCGCTCTTCGGATGGAGTTGCAGCTTAATCCCGGCAAACTGTTCGGACTCGGTTGAGCCGGTGAGTGCCGTCACTGAGGAGGTTCCCCCGGCTACCACCTGCGTGACCGCATCGAAATACCCGGTTCCCACAAAGCGCTGATGCTTCGCCGCTTCATAGCCATGCGATGCTTCACGCGCGAACTCTTTCTCCTGTAATCGGCAGTACGCCGTCATACCAGCCACTTTGTAGCCCCGTGCCAATTCAAACATGCTCAAGTTCAGGGCATGGAAACCCGCCAGCGTAATGAACTGGAATTTGTATCCCATGGCTGCCAGTTCCCGCTGGAACTTGGCAATGGTCGCGTCGTCGAGGTTCTTTTTCCAGTTAAACGATGGCGAGCAGTTATATGCCAGCATTTTGCCCGGATACTTTGCATGTACGCCCTCAGCGAAAAGTCGCGCTTCCTCCAGGTCCGGATGCGAAGTCTCGCACCAGATCAGATCCGCATAGGGTGCGTATGCGACCGCGCGGGCGATGGCTGATTCCAGCCCGGCCCGAATTCCGAAGAAACCTTCCGCCGTCCGTTCCCCGGTCAGAAATTCGCGATCCCGCGGGTCCACGTCGCTGGTCAGCAAATGAGCGCTGTCGGCGTCGGTGCGCGCCATGATCAGCGTCGGCACCCCCATCACATCCGCCGCCAGCCGCGCCGCCACCAGTTTCTGAATCGCTTCCACCGTCGGCACTAGCACTTTGCCCCCAAGGTGTCCGCACTTCTTGGCGGAAGAAAGCTGATCTTCAAAGTGCACGCAGGCCGCGCCCGCCTCAATCATCGCCTTCATCAACTCAAACGCGTTCAGGTTGCCGCCGAAACCGGCCTCCGCATCGGCGATGAGCGGGGCAAACCAACAAACGCCGTTCTTGCCTTCGGAATGGTGAATCTGGTCGGCTCGAGTCAGCGCCTGATTAATGCGCCGGCAAAGGTTGGGCACGCTATCGGCCGGATACAAACTCTGATCAGGATACATCTGGCCAGCGTCATTGGCATCCGCCGCCACCTGCCAGCCACTTACATAAATCGCTTGCAATCCCGCTTTCACCTGCTGCACTGCCTGATTGCCGGTCATGGCTCCCAGCGCCGCCACGTATGATTCGCCCTGCAGCAGCTCCCACAGCCGCTCCGCGCCCAGCCGCGCCAGGGTGTGCTCAATGTGTACGGATCCGCGCAGCCGCTCTACATCCTGTGACGAGTAAGGCCGGCTAATTCCCTGACCAGCGGGGATTGGTATTCCAATCGTTCTGCGTGTGCCCGGCTTTTCCGTTGCTTGCCATTTTTTGTCATCCTCTCGCTGGCCTGACTTGTCAGTCCGGGGGCGCCTCCAGCAGTCACGATTTTGCTGCCACATAGGGCTGGTCAAACGGAACCTTTCTATCGTACTGATAATTATTTATTATCAGTTATGGCTTCGTGTGATAATACGATGTTGTTAGTAGTCGGGTTACAGGACTGGCGCAGCTTGCTCCTACAGGGAAGAACTCTATGGAACTCTCTCAAGTTGAAACCTTTATGGCCGTAGCCACCTTCGGCGGCTTCCATCGCGCCGCCGAAGCTCTGCACATCAGCCAGCCCGCCGTCAGCGCCCGCATCAAGGCCCTGGAGGAGTCTTTAGGAGTGAGTCTTTTTTCTCGGTCCCGCGGCGGCCTGGTGGTCTCCGATGCCGGCCGCACCTTTCGCCCTCACGCCGAGGAACTCCTGCGCTACGCCGCCGTCGCCCGCCAGGCCGTACACCAGGCCCAGCCCGCCAGCGGCACCCCGCTCCAGATCGCCGCCGCACTCTCAATCTCCGTCTACTTCCTGCCCGACGTTCTGCAAGCGCTTCCAGCAAGCCCACCCCACCGTCATCATCAGCATCCGCCCCGGCCATTCCAAAGAAGTTCTGGAAATGGTGCTCAACGAAGAAGCCGAAATCGGCCTCGCCCGCTCCTTGCAGCATCCCGAGGTTGAAACCATCAGCCTGCGCGAAGACCCGCTGCTGCTGATCGCCCATCCCCGCCGCGGCCCCGCTCACACTCGGCGCGCCACTCTAGAAAAAGTCGCCAGTTGGCCGCTGATCTTCTACGACCACGGCTCCAGCGACTGGACCCTTACCCACAGCCTGTTCCGCCGCGCCGGCCTGATGCCCAACGTCGCCCTCGAAGTCGACTCCATCGAGACCGCCAAACGCATGGTCGAACGGGGCCTCGGTCTGTCCTTCCTCCCGCAGCTTGCCGTGGGACGCGAAATCCGCCTACGCAAGCTCACCACCGTAAAACTTCTCGACGCCGAACCCCTGCAGCGCAGCCTCGATGTGATCCACCCCCGCCGCCGCCCCCTGCGCCCCGAAGCCCGCGTCTTCCTGCAAATGGTCAAAGACGCCGCAGCCCAGGAACCCTTCGGCCCCGACGCCACCCGCAAAACCAAATCATGATCGTTGTCGATTTCCTCTGTGCACCTCCCGTGTCCTCTGTGGTTAAGATTTTCAGATCCCGTGCCAATCCGTGAAAATCCGTGGCCGCTTTTCCTCCACCCTCCACACACGCCGCACAGCCTTTTGCACTTGCGCAACGCCCGCCGAAGATGCAAAGTCAATACATGAAAGTCGCAGCGGAAATCTGTCCCAAATGCGAAGGCACCGGCTGGCGCCCAATCACCAACGGCGCCGACCGTCGTGTCACCCGCTGCGATTGCCGTCTGCAAGAGCGCGCCCAAGCCCTGCTCGCCGCCGCCCGCATCCCCAAACGCTATGAGCACTGCGAGCTTTCCGAATTCGACACCCACTTTCATCCCTCGCTCGGGCCTGCCCTGCTGGCTGCCGACCAAGTTTGTAGAAGAATATCCCATTAGAAAAGACTGGCCTGATGTTCGTTGGCAGCCTTGGCGTGGGAAAGACTCACCTAGCTGTTGGCGTCGCCAAAGCTCTGATTCTGAAGAAAGGCATCCCGTGTCTTTTCGTCGACTATCGCGAACTGCTGAAGCAAATTCAGAATTCTTACAACGATTCCGTGCAGGTCACGGAATTGGAAGTCTTGCGCCCGGTGTTTGAAACCGATGTTCTGGTGCTCGATGAACTCGGAGTCATGAAACCTACCGAGTGGGTTTGGGACACGGTCAGCCTGATCCTCAACTCGCGCTTCAACGACAATCGCACCACCGTGATTACCACCAACTTTGACGATGAGCCTGCCGCCGGAGTCGTCCGCTCCATCTCCCCCGCCAGAGCCGCCGCCCGCGCCGAGACCCTCGGCGACCGCATCACCGAACGCATGCGCTCCCGCCTCCATGAAATGTGCCGCATCGTAAAAATGGATGGCGAAGACTTCCGCCAGAAATTCCGAAGCGCCAGCTTCCGGTAAGCTTCTTCTTGTGCACCTTTGTGCCTTTGTGGTTTTATTTCTGTCGCGTTCTCTTGCGGTTCAAAGCTTTCTCGCAGTTTCGTGTTCATCCGCGTAAATCAGCGGCGAAAAAGGGTTTTCACTAGAATGACCTCGTGCTCACCCACCTCGACTTCGTTCCCGCCCGCGACGCCGAGGTCTTCGCCTCTGTCCCAGCCGCCCCCGCGGTCTTTCTTCTCCGCGGCGATGATCCCCGCTCCGAGCCTTACATCACCAAGACCAGCAACCTCCGACGCCGCCTGCAACGTCTCCTCGGCCCGCCCAGCGAACACAGCAAACGGCTCAACCTGCGCGACCGCGTCCATCATATCGAATTCACGCCAACCGGTTCGGACTTCGAATCCGGCTTCCTGCTCTACCAACTCCTCCGCGTATCGCTCCCCAAGACTTATGGCGATCGACTGCGCCTGCGTTTCGCCCCGCTGATCAAGCTTCATCTGGACAACCAATATCCCCGCGCTTCGGTCACCACCCGGCTCGGGCGCGTGAACGGCCGCTCTCTCTATTACGGACCATTTCCCTCCCGCGCTGCCGCCGAGAAATACGCCAACGATTCACTCGACTTTTTCAAAATGCGCCGCTGTGTTGACGATCTCAACCCCGACCCCAAATTCCCCGGCTGCATCTACTCCGAAATGAAAATGTGCCTCGCGCCCTGCTTCAAAGGCTGCACCGACGACGAGTATCGCGCCGAAGTCTCCCGCGTGCAGTCTTACTTCGACTCCGGCGGAAACTCTCTTCTGCACGAAATCTCTACCCAGCGCGACGTCGCCTCAACCAGTCTGGATTTTGAAGCCGCTGCCGCTCTCCACTCCCGTCTCGAAAAACTTCAGCCCACGCTGAGCCAGCTTCCGGAAATCATCCGCCGCATCGATCGGCTTTCTGCGCTAATGGTGCAACCCAGCGCCAGTGCGCAATCCGTAAACTTCTTTCGCATCCAGTCTGCCTGCATTGACGGCCCCTTTGTCTTTCCCATTCAGTCCGCTGAACATACCAAGTCCCAGTCCATCGAATCACGTGTGCAGGAAACGCTCGCCGCTTCCCAACCAGTGACCGCGAAGACCGCTCTCGAAACCATGGAGCACCTCGCCTTGCTGAAACGCTGGTACTACCGCAGCCATCGCGTCGGCGAAATCTTTTTCGCCGACGAAAAAGGCGTACTCCCGTTCCGCCGCATCGTGCGCGGCATCTCCCGCGTCTATCGCGGCGAGAAGCCGGAACCCGAACCCATTCCGACCACCACGATCAAAACGGAGCAAAGCAACTCATGACCTCTGTGCGCATGGACAAATGGCTCTGGGCCGCCAGATTTTTCAAGACGCGATCCTGGCCGCGAAAGCTTGTGAACTCGGCAGAATCCAGTCCAACGGCCAGCCCGCCAAGGCCGCGCGCGACGTTCGTATCGGAGACATGTTGCGAGTAACTAACGCCGGCGGTGATTTTCGAGGTGGAAGTCCTGCTTCTCAGCGAGGTGCGCGGTCCGGCCGCGGTGGCGCAAACCCTTTACCGGGAAACCGACGCCAGCCGGGAGCTGCGCATGAAAGTCGCAGCCGAGCGCAAGGCGATGAAACAGTTCGAACAGTTGCCCGCAGGCCGACCCTCAAAACGCGACCGCCGTAGAATCATCCAACTTCGCGGAAGAGTCTGAGCACAATCGCAAGCGGCCTCCCAGCAGCGCCGTGTGCCACTGCTACAAATAACTCAACCACCAGTTGCTCCGCGTGGCCTTCACTCTGGCAAACCACCGGCAAATTGGATAGAGAGCCACTACCGTCAGCAACCACACCCCGTATACCACCCCCAACCCGTAACCAAAGTTCTGCGGAAACAGCTGCTGAGGCCCATCCATCGAGGGTAGAAGATTGAATATAAATTTAACTGCCCAACCACCATAATGATGCAAGGCTGCCAGCACCCGCAGAGTGTGGATCAAGTAGAAATGCATCACAAAGTAAAACATCGGCACCCGGCCAAAGACGACCAGCGGATTATCGGCCTTGAAACTCCGCCCATCGAGGTACGCCAGAACCAGCAATGATGGGCCGAGCGTCATAAGCAGGAAGTCGAGCGATGCCGGGTATTTCGCGCAATTGAGAAACGACAGCACTGTAAATACGGCCGACTTCTGTTGTGACCACGGTGCCGGATCACCGTAACGATTCACTGCCCGCACTACGACGAAGGCGACCGTCAAAGCCAGGCCGGCGCTTAGCATAATCCGCCTTCGCCGCGCCGGTTCCAGCCGGAATATCTGACCAAAACAGTACCCAGCCCCCAGCACACCGATCCACGGCAAAACCGTGTAAGGCGCCAGCACCTGCCGGCCCGCGAGCGAGATTGTCCCCGGCTCATGCAGCAAATTCCAAGCCCATCCCCAGGAACCGAACCGCGACGCGTCGATTCCATCCAGGCAGTTGTGAAATACGATCACGGCTGCACTCACCCCGGCCAGCCAGCGCATCGGCAGATGAATCAGCCCTGCCATTAGGATCATGCAAATGCCAAAAATCCAGAGAATCAAAAGAAGAATCGTGAAATGCAAGGGAAAATTAAAGTCGTAAGCCAGTTGCATCACCGTCAGCTCTAACACGATAAACCACACTCCGCGCGTAAACAGGAACCACGACAGCTGGCGCTTCGTGCGGTTGCGCTGCCCAAACAAAAATGCCCCCATGCCAGCGGTGAACATAAACACCGGCATGCAATAATGCGTGATCCAACGCGTGAAGAAGAGGGCTGGCCAGGTTTGGGTCAGATCAGTCGGCGAGAACGACCCTGCCGCAACGTGGAAGAAATCGCGGACATGGTCTAGCGCCATGATAATCATTATCGCGCCGCGCAGCGCATCGATGGACGTCAGGCGTGAGCCGGTGCTTGGTTGCGCATTCATTCGAACGCTCTACGTCCCGCAAAATATCAGAAGTGCAAACCGTACGCCGTCATTCCCGGCAATTGTTCCCAGTGCATACCGGCGAGGGGCCCGTACCAGCTACAATTCACTCGAGGCTACTATGCCCAATCACGACAAACCCCTGCGCCAGCATCTCATTTCACTTCTCGAAGGCGGCCACGCCCACGCCACTTTCGATGCCATCATCGCCAATGTTCCCGCAAGCTCCGCGGCAAAAAACCCGCTGGCTATCCCCACTCCCTCTGGATGCTTCTCGAACACCTGCGCCTGGCGCAATGGGACATTCTCGAATTCAGCCGCAACCCGAAGATATCTCTCCGCCCAATGGCCGGACGACTACTGGCCGAAGACCGCAGCCCCACCAACGCCAGCCGCATGGAACGCCAGCATCAAGAAATTCCGCGCCGACTTGAAAGCCATGCAGGCTCTGGTAAGAATCCGACGCACCGATCTCTTCGCCAAAATTCCCTGGGGAGACGGCCAGACCATCCTGCGCGAAGCCTGCTCTATCGCCGATCACAATTCGCATCACCTAGGCCAAATGCTCGATGTCCGCCGCCTGCTCGGCGCCTGGCCAATGGAAGAACTTCATCCCGACGAGTCGGATCCTGCCGCGAGCCCGGCAACGGCCTCGCAGGGATCCCGCGACCATTGCTCCCGCGCAACCTTGCGGCAATCTCCCGCACCAGCTTCGCATCCGTCACATCGTACGAATCTTCTGGTGGATGCAGCGCCCCGCCAAACGTCACCTCCGGACGCGCATGCGTCGACGAATCCCTCACCGCGCCCCACGCCGTCATATGCACCTGCCGGCAACCAGTCTCGCTCCACAATCTCGCGCATATTGAATGGCCGCAGCCCACCTCCTCCCGGCAGAATCTCAATCCGCCTGCCCGCTCGCTCGATCAACTCCGCAATCAATTCCACTCCCTTCCGGCACCGTATCCTTTTGCCCGCTGGTAAGAACCCGCGTGATCTCCAATATCCACCAACTGCTCCAGCGCCTTAAACGGATCCGGAGTAACGTCGAACGCCCGATGAAAAACCGCCTGCCGCTTGCCGATCAGCTGCCGCATCCGTTTCGTCCGCTTCACATCAATCTTGCCGTCGCTCTCCAAGACCCCGAACACCACGCCATCAGCACCCACTGTCGATCGCCGCTTCCGCATCGCGCTCCATGGTCGCGAACTCGGCCTCGGTGTAGCAAAATCCTCCGCCCCGCGGACGCACCATCACCATCACCGGAATCCTCAACCTGCCTTTGCTTCCTGAATCGTGCCGATCGACGGCGTCAGCCCGCCCAGAAACAGCGCCGAGCACAACTCCACCCGGTCCGCCCCGCCCTTTTCAGCCTGGATCGCGTCATCAATCGATCCACAACAAATCTCCAGCAGAATGTTCGCCATTGAGTCCCAGCTTTCCGTAGATCGGCCTTCGTGAAACTTTGCGCCCTTTGCGGTCGGATCGACTTTTAACTATCCAGCGATCACCACGCAACACGCTATCATGTCAGCCAACACCATGCGCCTCTGCATCATTCATCTTTCTTCGCCACCTCCCTCTGCGCCCAAACCATCCAGAATTCCCACACCACTCGAAAATCTCCGCGGCCTCAGCACGCCCGCGCCCAGCATCGCCTGGGCCAGCGGCACTCACGGCACCTATCTCCGCACCACTGACGCCGGCAATACCTGGCTCCCCGCCCAAGTCCCCGGCGCCGCATCTCTCGACTTCCGCGACGTCGAAGCCTTCAACGCCAATCTCGCCTATCTCCTCGCCGCCGGCCCCGGAGACCAATCGCGCATCTACAAAACCACCGACGCCGGCAAAACCTGGTCTCTGCAATTCACCAATCACGAGACCCCAAAGGCTTTTTCGATTGCATGGCCTTCTGGACTCCGGCCCACGGTATCGCCGTCGGCGATCCCGTTAACGGCAAATTCGAACTGATCACAACCGCAGACGGCGGCAAGCACTGGAAGCCCATCCCGCCCGAGAATCTTCCGCCCGCCATCGCTGGCGAAGGCGCCTTCGCCGCCAGCGGTACCTGCATCGCGGTTCAGGGAAAGAAGAACGTCTGGTTTGCTACCGGAGGCAAAGTCCGCCCGCGTATTTCGTTCCACCGACGCCGGCAAAACACTGGACCGTCGCCGAAACTCCCATCGTCCACGGAGCCGACTCCGCCGGCATCTTCTCCATCGCCTTCCGCGACTCGAAGCACGGCGTCATCGCCGGCGGCGACTACCAGCATCCAGAAAAAAACGGCCCCAACCTCGCCTTCACCAACGACGCCGGCCGCACCTGGACGCTCGCGCCCATTTCCACGCAGTGGTATTTCTCCGCCGTCGCCTTCTCATCAGACCCGTGGAGCGACGGGCGCCCTCAGCCCGTCATGCCGCAGCTCGGTCTTTGCCCTCGGCACCGCCCATGCCGCCTGCGCCGACACGAACGCCACAAAGTGGCAGAAAATCTGGGACCTCAACCTCAACGCGGTTAGCGTCAGCCCATCCGGAGAAGTCTTTGCCGTTGGCCCCAAAGGCCTGATCGTGCGCTTCACGCCAGACCGTTGACCTCGGTGTTCCTCTGTGTGCCCCTGTGTCCTCTGTGGTTGAGCTCTTCTCAGTATGTCGCCGCAAATCCAGTATTGTTCTGGCAGCCCGTCGGCCGATACGATCCCACGATCACATGATGATCGTTGATCCCATAGCCCCACGTTCTGATCCCCCTTGGGCTCCTCCAAGTTGTAAAACTTGCCTGCGTGCAGCAACGCACCATAATAATTGTCGCCCGCATCCTCCCAGGAAAGCACAATGTCGTTCCCGTTGCTGATCGCGCCCGCCGATGTGCTTTCCGCACCTGGAACGTTGATGGTCACGAACTTCGTCCCGTTGTAAACCGACGATTCCGCATTCCCTTCCGCATCGATCCACACCTCGGTCGAGGATGCCCGCGTTATTGATCCCGCCACCCAGCGTGTACAACGCGCCCGGCACATCGATCGTGGTGTATGTGCCGCCGCTGAGGAGAAATCCGTGCCCGCCGCCGTTCGATCGCTGATAGTTCCCGTTGATCTCTCCGCTGTCGTTGATCCCTATCGCCTGCGATCCCGGTCGCGCCCGCCGGCCCAATGTCGGTGAACTTCCGTTCTCGTAGAGAAACGCCTGCGCCGCAAAGCTCGAAGTCGCGTAATAACCCACCACCGCACCCAGATTGTTGATCCCGAAACAATAGGTGCTCGACCCCATTCGGATCGTCAAGCGTGGTGACCTTCTTCGTGCCGGCCATGAAACCATGATGACCGCCTTGGCCGTCCACGTAACTCCCGACTGCCACCAGCGAATTGTTCACTCCAAAAATATCCGTCTCCGTTGCTCCCGGAATACCCTCCGTGTGGAACTTGAAAGTCACCGCCGGTCCAGCCGCCACCGCAGCCACCGACAACAGCCCCATCAGCAAAAACAACCGTCCAACACCCGAGCACAGATTTTTCATGGGTTCTCTCCAGAAAAAGTTCTTTCCCCTCGCCAAACCCGGCTCCAGCCAGGGCTTTGCAGCCATCGGACGAGCACTCGGAAAGTCAAGCGCAGGAACTATATAGCAAAATGCCGGAGTGTCAAGACCGTTGCCAGAGGACACGCGGAGTCTCAAACCGACTCTGGCTTTAGGTGGAGCGGCGCTTCAGCGCTGCGTTACGCGGGGGGGGATGAGCACTATGAACCAGAGATTTCTTTATTGACACATAGGAATTTGTGAGATAAATTGCGTTGCCGCAGTAGCTGTTGACCCCGGGGGCAGTTCACTTCTTCGCCGGAGGCGCCTAGCATGTCCCGCTTCTCTCTCTCTAGCCGTGCCTGTGGAGGTATTTTGCTATGAGAATCTGGTTTTGTTTAGCAACGTTGGCGCTCATCTGTTTTCTAGCTTTAGAGGCAGCCGGCCAGTCCCGCGTTTCGGATGGGCGGGCCTCCACTGAGCGCGCGTCCTCCTATTATGAACCCTCCCTAGCCTGCTCGCCCGCCCCGTGCGTGCTGCCGCCTACGCTCGCCTCGGAGGGGTTTGGCGCTGTCGTGGACGCTCCCATCCAGGCCAACCCCGTTAAACCGAACCAGCTGATTCTGGGAAGTGAAGACGATAACTGCGGCGAGTTTACCACGCTGGGCTTCCACGTATCGAACGACGGCGGTCAACCTGGAGCACCACCTGCATGGGCTACCTGAACGAGTTTGGCAAGACGTGGCAGCCCGGGGCCGACCCCCTCGTAGGCTACGACTTGCACGGTACGGCATACATTGCGGGCTACTACCAGTGGAACTATAACGATATTTACAATTCGGTCGTCGGGCTGGAAAAATCAACCGACGGCGTCACTTGGAGTGAACCGATCTCCGCCTTGGGGACCGGTTCCTCAATGATCTTCTACGCTTCGCTTGCCGTCGATCAGAGTGCCTCCAGCCCCTAGCGTCAACAGCGTCTATGTTCTCGGCATGAACATCGCCGGGCCGGTGCAAATTTTGGTCTCGCGTTCGCGCGATGGCGGAAACACCTGGACCGTGTCGCAGGTAGCGGCCGACCGGCAAAATCAAAATACGTGGGAATATTACCCCAGCCTTACCGTCGGTAAAGACGGCACCGTCTACGCTGCCTGGATGCACTGCGATACCGTAGGGCAATACGCTCTGCACCAACAACACGGACTACATGCTGTTCTCGAAGTCGAGCGATGGCGGCGTCACCTGGTCGAAGCCATCGCTGGTGATGGCTGTTCACGAGGTTCCCCTCCAGTGCGGATGCTTTCCTTTCGGCACGATTCCCAACGTGGACGCGGCTGCGCCGAATACGCCAGGACTTGGCGTGGACAACAGCAGCGGACCGTACGCAGGACGGCTCTATGCCTCGCTGTATGAGTGGACGGGCACACAAATGCGGGTCGTCGTAATTCACTCAACGGACGGCGGCATTACCTGGTCCAAGCCCTTTCCGGTTGCCGCACGCAGCGAGACCCACGATCAGTTTTTCCCTTGGCTTTCGGTGAGCCCGACGGGGCTGGTTGGCGTGAGCTGGCTCGACCGGCGCAACGACCCCGCAAATGTCGACTACCAAGCCTACGCTGCGATTTCCTCAGATGGCGGTGAGAGCTTTCAGCCGAACGTGCAGTTAACCAAGGCATTTTCGAACCCTGACAATAACGGCTACGACTCTCCCTGGGCGATTATTCCGGCAACACCTGGGTCGGCCCCAACTATTTCGTCGCGGCGTGGATGGACACCAGCGACGGCATCAGCAGCCAGGACTACGTCGGCGGCATCCGGCTGAAGTGAGTTGGTCCCACTTCATGGTGTTCAGCGCTCGTCTCCGGCGTTAGTAGCCGGGGTTGGCTTTGTCCACGGCCCACTTGTTACTTCCGTGATTCCTGTCTTTTCTGGTTCCCGCACTCAGCGCCAGACACTCATTACTCGCTCCCCTTCAACATTTCCACCACCCGGTCGAAATCCTCGAGGGTCGCATAATCAATCACGATCTTCCCTCTTCCCTTATGGTCGTTGATCCGCACTTTGCAACCCAGCACCCGCTCCATTTCAGTTTGTATCGCGCGCACGTTCGGATCCATTTCCTTGTAAACCTGCGCCGGCGGAAACGCTTCTTGCGGCAGGTTCGCCCGGTCCACCCGCTGGATCAACTGCGCCACCGACATTTTGCCGTCCACCGCTTCCTTGGCGATAAACGGGATCGCGTGCGCATCGGTCAGCTGCAACAGCACTCGTGCCTCGCTGAAACCCAGTCTTCCGTCGGCCAAATAGCTTTGCACTTCGCCCGGCAAGCGCAGCAGCCGCATATAATTTGCCACCGATGCCCGTGCGCATCCGGTGCGCTGCCCAATCTGCTCCTGCGTCAGGCCGAAATCACGGCTCAGCCGGGCAAACGCATTCGCCTGCTCCAGGCAGTTCAGGTCCTGGCGTTGCAGGTTCTCGACCACGGTCATTTCCGCCGCCTGCTGATTCGAAATCTGGCGCACGATCGCCGGGATACTCAGTTCACCCGCCAGCTTGGCCGCCCGGCATCGCCGTTCGCCCAGCACCAGGGTGAAGCGCCCAGTCGAAGACAGCCGCACCACGATCGGCTGTACCACGCCATTCACCCGGATTGAATCCGCCAACTCCTGTAACGCCGCCGGATCAAACGCCCGCCGCGTCTGGTAAGGGTTCTCATCGATCTGGTCGAGATTGATGCGGACCACCTCATTTCCTGGTTCCCGCATCACCCGCCATGCGCGTGCAGGTCCGCCAGATCATCGCCGGCTCCGGCACCCGCCGCAACCGTCGTCCCGCTACCACGCGTGGCCCGACCGGAAGCAACGAATCCAACCCTCGCCCCAGCGCCCGGCGTTTTTCCGCTGGCTTCTCTATCGTAGTTTCCGCGATCTTTTCCGCTGACGTCGTCATTTTTCACCCTCGTCACTTGCAATTAGGCTTCTTTGTCTAGTATCCTGAACAATGCTGCCGGGACGCTCTTCGTCGCCGCAAGGATCTGGGCGAGCCGCCCGATCCTTTCGCGCTTTTTGCGAAAGGGTAATCGCGCGATTGGCCCGCTTCCCTATTCATACATCGACGCTAATCAATCTTTAAGATCGATGGTGATCAATTTGTTCCGCTCTTTCATCCACCGCTTCCAGCGTGGAGCATTCACCACTTCTCTCTCCTCTCCAGCTTCGCTCGCCGGCATCTCCTGTACCTTCATCGTGTGTCCCAGAATTTCCTTCGCCAGCTGGATATAGCTCTCCGCGCCCCGCGAACGCACATCGTAAATAAGAACCGGCTTCCCGTGGCTCGGCGCCTCCGCCAGCCGGACGTTCCTGCGGAATCGTCGTCTTGCACAACGTATTCCCAAAATACCGGCTCAGCTCCGCCGTGACCTGCTGCGCCAGGTTGGTTCGGTCGTCGAACATCGTAAGCACCACGCCCTCGACCGAAAGTCCGGGGTTCAATCCCGAGCGGATGCGCTCGATCGTATCGAGAAGCTCGGAAATTCCTTCCAAGGCGAAATACTCTGCTTGCATGGGAATCAGCACCGCGTCAGCCGCGACCAGCGCGTTCAGCGTCAGCAAATCCAGCGCCGGCGGACAATCCATCACCACGTAATGAAAACGATCCCGGATTGGGGCCAACGCGTCACGCAGGCGAAACTCACGCCGCTCAGCCTGCACCAGTTCCAGGTTCGCTCCGATCAGGTTCTTGTGCGACGGAATAAGCCAGAGCTGTTCGAGTTCGGTTTTCTGCAGTGCGTCTTCGGCCCGCGCAGAACCCATCAATAAGTCGTAAGTGCTGATCCGCTCGGGATCTTTGGAAAAGCCAAGGCCGCTGGTGGCGTTCGCCTGTGGATCCGAATCGACGAGGAGAGTGTTGACCTCGGCGGCGGCAATGGACGCAGCAAGATTGATAGCGGTCGTAGTCTTACCTACGCCGCCCTTCTGATTGGCTACAGCGAGGACGCGTCCCATTCAGTTTTTTCGGAGAGCGAGAGCTAACGCAGAATAGTTCGAGGCGGCCTGAAATTGCAATGACGGATTTCGGTGCAAAAGTGGAGGCGAAAGACTAGCGTGCCGCGCCACGGCTTTGTGGGGTCAGAATTGTGAGCATTTTCCACAGATTGAGAATGTTCCACGTGGAACACTTATCTTCAAGGCTGGCCGTCGTTGGCGACAGCTGAGGGGAAAGCACTGACGCCGCATCATAGGGCACCTCTCCCACCTGAGCCGTTGTTCCACCGATAATTAATGCTCCACAACGATAGAAACTTCATAAACGGTTGATCCGCTTCCCACTCGTTAGCAATACGAATACGTGGCACACTTGGGCACTATCGTCCAAAACGGCCAACGAGGAGAACTCGGCTGGATGAAAGTGGCAGGGAAGCCGGAGCTTCCCAAGTTGTGGACGGAAGGAGTTCCTTTGCTTGGGTGACCTGGGCTTGGCCGACCAGAAGAGCAAGCCGGCCTCCGGGCGCGACCAAGCGCGCCGCAGTTGGAGCGATCAGAGGAAAGCGCTCCACGGCGCGGAGCGTCACCACATCGGCTGAAGGGCCGTCGTAGGCTTCGGCGCGGCCGGGAAACATATCGACGCACGTCAATGCGAGGGTGCGCGCAAGCTGGCGCAAAAAGGCGACCTTCTTATGGTTCGATTCGATCAGGGTGAGATGAACTTGAGGAGCCCAGAGCTTGATGGGGACTCCGGGGAAGCCGGCGCCAGAGCCAACGTCGATTAGGGACGCGGGCAAGCCGAGTTCGGGAAAGAGATGCCGGGCGGCGAACAAGGACTCGCCGAAGTGGCGGGTGACGATGGCTTCCGGCTGGCGGACCGAGGTGAGATTGATGCGAGCGTTCCAGCGGTGCAGTAGATCGATGTACGTCGATATACTATCGAGCTGAGCCGGCGATAGGATCAGACCCGGCCAGAAAGGGCTGCAGCAGTTCGGCGATGCGGGAGGTCTCCATGTTGATGGAGAGATTGTAGAGGGCCGGCGGAGATTTGCGAAGGCCACGCCGGACAACAGCAACCTGTCAGCCTCTTTCGAAGGCGTGTTTCTTCTCTAATTCCGCAAGCGCGGTGCGCATGTCGGATTCGAACTGCTGGGCGCGGTCCATCAGGGAGGGTTCGGCCACGGCGGATTCATTTTCCAGCTTGATTAAGCTCTGGTCCTCGAGCTTGCGGGCGAGTTCCAAGAGATGAGCAGGGGTGGATTCGACGTAGAGAGCCTCGGTCGGATCGCCGAGCCAGACGGTACCGCCGAGCAAGCGGGCCTGCCAGAAAACTTTCCACCCGAGCATGCGCAATATTTCTTCGTCACCGGCCCGGCCGAAAACCCATTTGTTGCGCTTGAAATCCCAATGACGGCTGGAGAAATTCACCGGCACCAGTTTGCCCGACTTCACGAACTCGATCTGTTTATGATCCACCTCTTTGCGCAGAGAATTGATTACTGGGCCTTCCGCGTCTGGCGGTTCGAGCGACGGCATGACTTCGCGCACGGTGGCGGACAGGTTCACGGCCACGGGTGCATGCAGTCCGGATGAGTTTTCGAGAAGAATATCAGCGTGCAAAAAGTAGAAGTCGGCGCCCGCCGTGGACTTGCGGAATGGCCACTCCAGTTGAAAAGAGAGAGGCAGACCGGCGAGGGTCACGTAGATGGTCTTGTGCTCGGTCATGAATGATTTCGGCGGCTATTCTACCGGAAAATAGCAGGGCGATGGGCTGCGAGCGGCGGAAAAAGCGGGTTTTGTCCCACAGTTTAGACTTTGGATTCGTGCCTGAGGAGATACCGACGGACTGTCGCCGTCGTCTCTATTTTCCGGCTGAGGCTGCGCGGGCAAGCGCAGGTTCAGAGGTTGACGACATTGCGGCGATCTTTGCCACGACGGCATCGATGCTGCAACCGGTGTCCAGATTGGCGTCAACGGCCGGGTGACGCTCGCCATCGGTGTGCATCACCAGTACGCGGGTGGCCTTGTTCGCTTTCTTTACCATGTAAGCGAGATGGTGGCGATCGTTCTTGCTGAGCGTTGGCCCGAGAATTACCAGATCGAACGTCCCCTGGCGCAGTGCTGCCAAGACGGACTTACGGTCGGGAGCGGTTTCCACGTGGTGGCCCGCCTTTTGAATTGAAGCGGCTTGTGAGGCTAATGCTTCCACATCCCCTTCGCTATAAAGCAGCTTGAGTTTGGAACCAGACTTCGCAATGTTCGCCATGTGATGAGATCCAGCCCTTCTTCGTGTCGTTTCAACTGGTCGTATCACGCTACCAACGACGGAACGGTTAGAGAACGTAACTGAAGGACCAAGAGCAATAGGGGACTACCGTCACCTAGTGCTAGGGGCTGAAACCGCAGTTGTGGCATCCGGAAAAGCCGTTATCAGCTTTTTCCCCGCGCGCCCAAGACTCCGACGTACAATAATCGGTTGTAAATGGGAACATATTTTCGGGAGGTTTCTACATGCGTGCGCCGGCAATCTGTATTGTCGTGCTTGGACAAGTGCTTATTGCCCATGTAGCTTTTGCTCAGAAGCAGACTCCGGATGCACAATCCGCGACCGCTTACTGCGATTTTGATGACAATCAAGAGATCAGCGTGCGCTACAACAATACGGTTGCATCCAGGGACGAACCCCATAACGGCAAAGTGTGGTTGCCCGGAGGCACTCCGATGACGCTGTTTGTGGGAGCTCCCGTTAGCTTGAACAACGTGCCAATTCCAGCAGGCGCCTACAGCGTTTACGTGATCCCCAACCGAAAGGACTGGACGCTCATCGTGAACAAGAATGTCACTCCCGGCGCAGCGTACGACCAGGCTCAGGATGTGGCACGCGGACCGATGGAACTGGGCGAAGTGGATTCCCCTCCGGGTCAATTGCAAGTATCGTTTGCGCACGTCGGTCCGAAACAGTGCAATATTCGCCTGTACTACGACAAAGTTGGGGCGTTTACAGAGTTCGTGGAGAAGTAGCGTTCTTGACTCCGCTCAAGCGGCGTGCCGGTGCGGCTCAGGATTCTTGCATGGCCGTTTGCGGAAAACGATTTTGACGCCTTGCCGCCATCTTTCGTCAATTCCCAGCAACTCCCAATGAATCTGCGGCGAAAAATAATGCAATACAGTGTCGGCCGCGGGATGTACGTGCAAGGCGGGGGCGACCAGAATCAGCAGCGGCTCAGCCGGACTGAGTTCGCGGAGTGGAAAGTATCCGAAGCGCTGGAACTCGCCGCGGGCATGGTGCCACGTCACGCGCGACCAGTAATCGAGACCTTGCAAGGGCAGGTGAATATCTTCATCGGCCTTTAGTTCTACCACGGTGAGCCGGCCTGCGCGGGTGACGGCCAGAACGTCAATCATGGCGCGGTCGGCGGCAGAGAAAGCGGGCACCTGGGAATAGAAAGATGCGGGATCGAGTTGTTCGTCCACGGCCGCGACATTTTGGATCACGAGCGATTCCAGCCAACGTTCGGGATGCAGCCGCCACAGCGGGTGATCGCGGGGGCCCTCGGGATGTCGAACCTCGCCAATGCTGTGCACCAGTTGGGTGAAGCGCGCGAGATTGTCCTCGGAAAGAATGGTTTCCTGGGGTCCGGTCCCAAATACGATTTCAGTAGTGCTGCGAAAGGATTCGGGTTCATGGGTGAGCCGGGCGCGGGCAAACTCGAGGCCGTGGCGCGAAACGCGATCTCGGTGGGCGACAGAATGGCAATTTCTGCCTCGGGCATCAGATTTTGTATTTGTGCGATGGGAGCGGCGAAGCGGCTACGGGTGCCGGCTTCGTCGGTGGAATGCACAAGACGAGTCGCAACGTTGCCGCAGTCGGAAATATCCAACTCTCTCAAACTCCCATCGCATTCCTCGAGTTCATACAAGTGCCATTTGGCAACGTGTGAATTCAGATGGGCCATGCGTTCTCGTGTCAAATGGACGGTACCCGCGGGCAGAAACAGCTTCACTCCCTCGACCACGAACTTCCCTGCCTGACTTTGCCGGCAAACATCGAGCCATAAGATTGCAAAGGTCAGCGCGGCGTCGATGGAGGCTTGCGCTTCCTGAGCATTGACGCCCAGAACGGCGAAGGCTGACTGGCCTCGATGGAGCAACCCGCGGGAATAAATTGGGCCGAAGGAACGCTCTAAATCCATCGAGGTGCGGAGCGGAGCTGCCTGGAACGAGGGAAACCATTGTTGCAGTGTCCGTTGCAGGCTGCGCTGATAGGTGAGGCGAGCCAGACGCTTGGCGCTGGGGGTACGGTGGTCGCGTTCGCGAAAGATTTCCAGCTTGCCAGCGCGAGATTGTCCGAGGCGTTGCACGGCGAGGCGGAGAGTTTCATTCTTCACTTCGGCTTCGAGGACGCGGCGCACAACATTGCGCTCCGCAGACCAGATATGCAGCAGGCATTTGTTGTGTTCTCCCGAGATGGAATATTTGGACAGGACAAATCGAAGAGCACGGCACCGTCTTCGAGGATGACGGCATTTTGAGCGCTGGCCAGGAAGTCTTCCAGAGTTCGGGTGAGTTGTTCGGGGGTCATGGTAGCCGATTGTTTCAGGGGAGCGAACTGGCGTCTGTGACGAGTGACCATCGATTCGTGTCCCGACGGCAGTTTCGCGGTGGGCTATGGGATAATGAATACATTCCCACGTGGAGTCGATGCCGGCTTAGGGACATCTAATCGACTCAAATGGATAAGAATCGTTTCTTCTTCGAGCATTACGGGCTGACGGAGCGCGATCTGGAGCGCTATCTGGCGGCAGCGCTATCGGCAGGCGGAGACTATGCCGACCTTTATTTTGAGTATCTTTCCTCGACTTCGCTGATGGTGGATGAGTCTATGGTGAAGTCGGCTTCCCAAGGCATTTCCGCCGGATGTGGAGTACGAGTGATTGCCGGGGAGCGCACGGGATACGCCTACACCGACGATCTTTCGGCGGAGCGCATTCTGCACGCCGCGCGAACGGCTGCGCTGATTGCCAGCGGGCCGGCTAAGACTCCCAGCGTTGGATTTCAGGAAAAGGCGGCGCGGAGTTTGTATCCGGTGACGTTGCCGTCGGTTGACGCCGAGATCACCGCCAAAGTTGAGCTGGTGATGCGGGCGGACCAGGCGGCGAGAACGTACGATCCGCGGATCAAGGAAGTGCGGACAAGTTATGCCGATGAATTGCGGAACATACTGGTAGTCGGGTCGGATGGAACCTTCGCTGAAGATTCGCAACCGCTGGCGCGCTTGAATGTGGCCTGTATCGCCAAGACTGAAGGCAACTCGGCGCGGGGAAGCGCGGGTGGTGGGGGGCGGGTTGCGCTCGACTTCTTCTTTGGAGAGAAAACGCCGGAATATTTTGCTAAAGAAGCGTCCCGACAGGCGATTTTGCAACTGGATGCGCGCGAAGCTCCGGCGGGCGAGATGGAAGTGGTGCTTGGTCCGGGCTGGCCGGGGGTGTTGCTGCATGAGGCGGTCGGGCATGGGCTGGAAGCAGATTTCAATCGCAAGCAGACTTCGGCGTTTGCGGGGTTGATCGGCAAACGCGTGGCCAGCGAAAAGTGCACCGTGGTCGACAACGGCACTATGCCGTGGCGGCGGGGCTCGCTGAATGTGGATGATGAAGGCAACGCCACGCAGGACACAGTGCTGATTGAAAAAGGAATATTAAAGGGCTATCTGAGCGACAAGCTGTCGGCCAAGCTCATGGGCATGGCCAACACCGGCAACGGACGGCGCGAAAGCTATGAGCATATTCCCATGCCGCGCATGACCAACACTTACATGTTGGCGGGGCAGGATGATCCGCATGACATTGTGCGCTCGGTGAAGCGCGGGGTGTATGCGGTGAACTTTGGCGGCGGGCAGGTAGACATCACCAACGGAAAGTTCGTGTTCTCGGCGTCGGAAGCGTACTTGATTGAGGACGGCCAGATCACGGCGCCGATCAAAGGGGCAACGCTGATCGGAAATGGTCCGGATGTGCTGACGCGAGTTTCGATGGTCGGCAACGACCTGAAACTGGATGAGGGTATCGGCACCTGCGGTAAAGACGGCCAGGCGGTTCCGGTGGGCGTGGGTATTCCAACGATTAAAGTTGATCGGCTGACGGTGGGCGGTACGGCGAAGAAAGAGACCGGCGGGTTTATGCAGTAGTTTGCGCCGCAGATTGCGCAGAGCACGCGGACAGCAGAAAAGCAGATTCCTCGACACGTTCTCGCTCCGCAAGCGGAGCTATGAACGGCTCGGAATGACAAATCTCTTATGTTTTCTACCCAATTAGAAACTGGAAACCAGAAACTGGAAACCGATCTTAGAGAGCTTGCACAGGAGATCGTCCACCGCGCAATGGCGGGGGGCGCGACGGCGGCGGAGTGCGTCGTGCGCGAAGGCGACGAATTTTCGACGCTGGTGCGCTTGGGGCAAGTCGAGACGCTGAAAGAGTCGGGCTCGAAAGCCATCGGTGTGCGTGTGTTCAACGGCCAGCGCGCCGCCAGCACCTATTCGAGCGATTTTTCCCGCGAGGGGCTCGACCGCATGGTGAAATCAGCGCTCGAACTTTCGAAGATCACATCAGAGGATCCATTCGGCGGAATCCCCGAGGCGTCGCAGCTGGGATCTCTGTCTGGGATCTCGACCTTTATTCTGCCGATGTTTACTCGTTACCCGGAGAAGACCGCATCAGTTACGCACGGCGCGCCGAAAAGGCGGCGCTCGATTACGATCCCCGCATCAAGAATTCGGATGGGGGATCGTTCGACGCAGCCACCGGCCACAAAGTGCTGGCCAACTCGCACGGATTTGTCGGCGAGTACCGGCGGTCGTATTGTTCGGTGGCGGCGGTGCCGATTGCGCAGAATGAAAACGGTTCCATGCAGCGCGACTATTGGTTCTCTGTGGCGCGGAATCTCGGACGGTTGGAATCGCCTGAACATGTGGGAACAGTAGCCGCCCAGCGTACCTTGCGGCGGTTGGGGGCGCGCAAGGGGAAAACGGCGCAGGTGCCGGTGGTGCTCGATCCCCTGGTGGCGGTTTCGATGCTCGACCATATTTTCGAGGGCGTGAACGGAGACTCGGTGTATCGCGGGGCTTCGTTTCTTGCCGGCAAATTGGGCGGGAGGATAGCCGGCGACCGCGTGACCGTGATTGACGATGGGACCATCGTGGGCGGTTTCGGAACTAGTCCGTTTGATGGCGAAGGCATTCCCACGCGGCGAACGGTCGTGATCGAAAATGGAGTGTTGAACTCTTATTTATTGAACACGTACACGGCGAAAAAGCTGGGCTTGCAGACCACCGCCAATGCCTCGCGCGGGCTCGCAGGAACACCCGGAATTGGGCCGGGGAATTATTTCCTTCAGCCCGGGACGAAGACGCCGCAGCAGATTATCGGTGAGATTAAAGAAGGACTGTATGTGACCGAGTTCTTGGGCCACGGAGCGAATCTGGTGACGGGAGATTACTCGCGGGGCGCTTCGGGCATGTGGATTTCAGGTGGCGAGCTGGCCTATCCCGTCGAAGAGATCACGGTGGCGGGAAATCTGAAGGAAATGTTTTTCAACATCGTGGAGATTGGCAATGATCTGGAATTCCGTGGGGCGATGGCGTGTCCGACGATCAGGATTGAAGGGTTGACGGTCGGGGGCGAGTAGAGCTGCGGATCTGTGCAGGTCAGCACTGGTCTTTTTCGTCTCGACTAAGAGAAGTCGACGATAAAAGTTCAACGTCTGCATTCATGAGCAAACTGTCAGATTACCGTGTGCTCATCTCCGGGATCATTGCGCCGTTGGCCGCGCTTTTTTTGTATGCGCTCGTTTATGCGACGCTAACTTGGGCTAGTGCCGATCACGAAAAGGACTGGCTTTTTCGTCTGTCCCTGTCTACGGTTGCGATGACCGTGCCATTTCTGATCACCCTCGCGCTGGCCATAAGGGACCATCGGCAGCACACGCTTTTGAGGTCCGGGAGGGTGGGCCTTGCCATCGCGATTCTTTCGCTGGGTCTCGTTTGGAAACCTGTGGACGACGGCATCACGCGCTCGAAGCAGGAGCGAAATATGGCGATGCGGGAGGTGCAGGCGCCACTCTTCGATACTCCGGACCTTCAGGGGAAGACTCAGCGGCTGGCGGATCAGAAGGGCGAGGTCGTGCTGGTCAATATTTGGGCGACCTGGTGCGGGCCATGCCGGAGCGAGATGCCGAAGCTCGAGCGATTGTACCGAGAGCGGAAAAACCAAGGGTTCGTGGTATTCGGACTGTCGGACGAAACCGTCGATGTGCAGCGGAAATTTATGGAACAGGTCCCGGTAAGCTACCCGCTCCTCACACTGCAAGGGAAAGTCCCGAATCTTTATCGGGACATCGTGCGTTACCCGGCGATCTTTCTAATTGATCGGCAGGGACGATTGCAACCTGCGCCGGGCCCCGACCAGGCTTTCGAGAAAGTTCAGGCAGCGGTCGATGACCTCCTCAACCGCGATCCTCAATAACGCCTAGCCCTCATTGCCTTGCAAGGTTGCTGGTATGACCGCAAAGATACCTCGGGAACCCGTTCCAAAAGGCAAATCGCGATTACAATCTCATTATGGGCGGGCTGATTGAGCCATCTCCGCTGAGCGAAGAAACGCCTGACTCCAACGTTCGCGCCATCGTTATCGGAGTCGCCGCGGTGGTGGTCGTAGTGGGCGTCATCGCCCTGTTGACCCGCACCAGTCCAAGAAGTGCCGCTCGACTCCATCCTTACGCTTCCAATCTCAAATTGTCCGACCTTAAAATGAGCACGGCGGAGAATTTTGTTGGCGCCAAGGTCACCTACATCGATGGAACGGTGACCAACGCCGGCGACAAGACTGTGACCCACGCAGTGGTGCATGTGAATTTCAAGAACTCTCTCGATCAGATCGCACAGGCCGAGGACGTTCCCCTTCAGGTATTGCAGACCAGCGGGCCATATCCGGATGCGGTCGATCTCAGCGCCTCGCCCTTGGCGCCCGGCCAGAGCAAGCCGTTTCGCCTGACATTTGAGCATATCAGCGCGGATTGGAACCAGGCGTATCCCGAGCTGCAAGTCACCGACGTCAGCCTGAAATATAAGCGCCACCGATTCACGCGGATTCGCACGGATAAACCTCGTAATCGTCTTGCTGATCCCCGAATATCCGCGACGATTCGGGGCGCTGTTTAATGCAGTCCTTCGCGGAGGCGGCGTAGAAAATCTTCTCCGTCGGCGCGGGCCTGCTCCAGAAGTTTTGGATCGCCCCGGCTCTCGAAAGCAACTTCCTGCAAAAGGATTTCGACCGCATCTTTTGGCTTGAAACCCTGCTCAACGAGTTTCTTCATGCGGGCGGAGAAGCCTGTGCTTCCGTGCGATTGGGGGCGTGTCGGGTAGCTCTCGCAGGCGTGCTGGTTGAATTTTCCCGAGGCCAGCCGATCGTAAGCAGTCTTGGCGGCCGGGTCGCTGAGGAGAGTGGGGAGGGGGGAGTTCCAGTCACACCGCGAACATACCCACCCAAGGAATGTGGTGTCATTTACCCAAATCAGCGTCCGATGATCCTTGGCATTATCGCTGGGGTTACTCATGAGCGAACTGCTCCGACTTCAATATTACCCAGACAGAGGAGAAAACGCCGCAGATTTTCACACATCAAGTTCAAAACAATGCGCCGCAGATCTTCGCGGAGCAACGCAGGTAAGTCCCTTTCTCTAGGCCGATGCGCGTGTATCTGCGTAAATCCGCGGCGAGGTGGTTTTGTATTTACAATGCACCTATGCCTATTACAAAACCATTTCGGCTCACGGAGTCGGTGAAAGCTGCGGGTTGAGCTTCCAAGCTGAGTCCGGCGGCGCTGGACACGGTGCTTGGGAAATTAGCCCGGCAACATGACCCCAATGTACTGGTCGGCTTCGACCACGCCGACGACGCCGGAGTGTATCAACTCGGGCCGGTGACGGCGCTTGTCCAGACCGTCGATTTTTTCACGCCGATTGTGGACGACCCTTACACATTTGGCCAGATTGCCGCGACCAACGCGCTGAGTGACGTGTATGCCATGGGTGGGAAACCGCTGACTTCACTGGCGATGGTATGTTTCCCCGAAAAAGGCGACTTGGCGATTCTTGAGCGCATCCTGGCTGGCGGGCTTTCCAAAATGATGGAAGCGGGATGCACGGTGATCGGCGGACACAGCATTCGGGATGACGAAACTAAGTTTGGCTATGCGGTCACGGGCATAGTCGATCCGCGGAAGGTGTTGACCAACGGCGGGGCGCAGGCAGGCGATCGTTTGTTGTTCACTAAGTCACTCGGCACGGGAGTGATCTCGACGGCGATCAAGAAGGGTGTGGCGAAGCAGGCGTGGATTGATGCGGCGGTGGAGTCGATGACCACGCTGAATAAGAGGGCGGCGGAGGTGGTTACGGGATTTCCCGTGCATGGATTGACAGACGTGACTGGCTTCGGCTTGATCGGACATGCGAGGGAGTTGGCATTGGCATCGAAGGTTTCGCTACGGTTACACGTAGACAGGATTACATTGATTGAAGGCGCTCTGGACTGCGTTCGGGCCGGGCATATTCCGGGCGGGTTGAAAGCCAATCGGGAGTTCGCCGAGTGCAGGGTCAGTTACGAGAATGGCATCAGCGAGGAGATGAAGACGATGCTGTTTGATCCGCAGACTGCCGGGGGATTGCTCATATCCGTGGCGGCCGAAGATAGTTTGGAACTGACACGCGCGCTTGAACATGGCTGGAGTTCCGGCCGTTGAAATTGGAGAAGTTCTTGCGGAAGGAAAGCCGTTAATCACGGTTGCAGCCTGACTTCACCGGGCATGGGCGAGGACGCCCGCGCCTACATCTTGGGTCAGTTCCCAGATCCTTGCCAGGTGGTGGTCATCGTGCTCGGCGACAAAGTAAAGATGGTCCACCAGCCGCATAGGCTGTTTCAATCGTGGATGCAGCATGGAGCGGGAAAATAGCCCAGGCTCAAATTCTGCCACGCGATCCACAAGGCGTAGCCGCGCTTGACGAAACTCCGCCAGAATCTCGGCCAGCGGCCGGGCATTGTGATTAGCTTCGTCGGTCTTGCGATTGCTGAGGTCGGCGGCGGTGAGTGTGTCTCCTCCCGCCAGGAAATCGTCCACACGGGCCAACCATAGGGATTCGAGATCGAGGAGATGCCCGGCGTGCTCCTGGGCTGACCATTTATTATCCGGCTTTCGGATCAGCCGCTCATGTGAACAGCCGTGCAGCATTTCTTCCAGCCGCGCCGGCGTCCCCCGCAGACGGATGCACAGGTTGGGATACTGTTCGACGGGGAAGGTAAATTCGAATTTGCGCTCGAACCAGGCCGGAATCTGGGTCATCGATTCTCGTGGTCCTTACTTTGAATTAGACGCATCTGCTAATCCGAGGGCAAAAGATGCCCTCCGGGCGGCACCTTGTGCATTGGCGTACGAAGCCGGATATTATGCCCGCGCCGGGCTTTCGCCGCCTTTGGCGATTCCGGGGCGTCCCGGCTCGGGTTTCAACACCTGCTGTACTCCATCGTCGGGGCGGGGTGGCGGGGTGATCTTGGGCAATTCCTTGCCTTCGATGATCATCTTGATTTCATTGGCATCGAGCACTTCGCGTTCCAGCAATGCCAGCGCGATTCGGACCAGGGTGTCGTGATTGCCACCCAAAATACTCTTCGCGGTGTCGTAGCCCCGGCCTATGATGCGGCGCACCTCGTCGTCAATCTTGATCGCAGTGGCTTCGCTGTAATCACGGTGCTGGGCAATCTCGCGGCCCAAGAAAATCTGCTCTTCCTTTTTCCCGAAAGTAAGCGGACCCAGTTCGCTCATGCCGAACTCGCAGACCATCTTGCGGGCCATTTCAGTGGCGCGCTCAATGTCGTTACCGGCGCCGGTGCTCATCTGATTGAGGAACATTTCTTCGGCAATGCGGCCGCCCATCATGATGGCGATTTCAGTCTCGAGATATTCCTTGGTGTAGTTGTGCTTGTCGTCGATGGGGAGCTGCATGGTCACGCCCAGCGCCATGCCGCGCGGAATGATGGTGACTTTGTGCAGCGGATCGGAATTCGGAAGCTTGGCGGCTACCAAGGCATGTCCGGCTTCGTGATAGGCGGTGACTTTCTTTTCATCTTCCGAGAGCAGAAGCGACTTGCGCTCCACGCCCATCAGGACCTTATCTTTGGCCAGCTCAAAGTCGTACATGAGAACCGCTTTGCGGTTCTGGCGGGCCGCGGCTAACGCGGCTTCATTGACCATATTAGCCAAGTCGGCGCCGGAGAAGCCGGGTGTGCCGCGGGCCAGGACAGAAAGATCGACATCGTCTGCCAACGGAATCTTGCGAGTGTGGACGCGGAGAATCTCTTCGCGGCCGCGTACGTCGGGACGGCTCACTACCACGCGACGGTCAAAGCGTCCGGGCCGCAGCAGGGCGGGATCAAGCACGTCAGGGCGGTTGGTCGCGGCCATCAGGATGACGCCTTCGTTCGATTCGAAGCCGTCCATTTCGACCAGCAACTGATTCAGCGTTTGTTCGCGCTCGTCGTGGCCACCGCCGAGGCCAGCACCGCGGTGACGACCGACGGCGTCGATCTCATCGATGAAAATGATGCAAGGTGCGTTCTTCTTCCCTTGCTCGAAAAGATCACGTACGCGGCTGGCGCCGACGCCTACAAACATCTCGACGAAGTCTGAGCCGGAGATGGAGAAGAACGGAACGTTGGCTTCGCCGGCGACTGCTCGTGCCAGCAATGTCTTACCGGTTCCCGGAGGGCCGACCAGCAGAACCCCCTTGGGAATGCGTCCGCCAAGCTTTTGGAACTTCTGCGCTTCACGCAAGAACTCGATAATCTCTTTCAGTTCTTCCTTGGCTTCCTCGACCCCGGCGACGTCTTTGAAAGTGACTTTCTTCTGCTGCATGGAAAGCAGGCGGGCGCGGCTCTTGCCGAAGGAAAGTGCTTTGTTTCCACCAGTTTGCATTTGGCGGATCATGAAGAACCACAAGGCTGCGAGCAAGACTAGCGGGGCGAGATTCAGCAGCCAACTGGGCCAGCTTCCATTGCTGATATCTTTGATGGTGATGGTGACGCCCTTGTCGCGAAGCGTCTTGATCATGTCGGGGTAGTTGGCGGGCACGGTGGTGTGGAACAGCGAACCACCATCGCTCTTTAACTTGCCGCGAACCTCCATGCCGATGACCGTTACCTCTTCGACATCGCCCTGGTCCACGTACGACATGAATTGCGAGAAGTTGACCTCTTTATCTTTTTGCCCGGTGCTACCCTGCTTCACAACCGTCCACAGCAGGAACGCCGAGACGACGATCACCAACCAGAAAACCACCGTTTTGACTGTCGAGTTCACCTAAACAACTCCTGAGAAACCACGTGTCGTACCGAAGCGAACCACAAACTTCTGTGCTGTAGTCTTAGATGCCCGCCACCGCGTTTCGATTAGCAAATTCCGACACCAGTCACATTTTACCCCGTATCGAGGAAAAAAGGAGGACGTTCTGGCCGTGACTTAAGTCACGGACTGGCCTCAGCTTGCAGACGCAAGGTAAGGCAAGTTGCGGTGGGTCTGTCCGGCAGAGCCCAGACCATAACCGACGAGAAAGGCCTCGTCCACCAGGAAACCGAAATAATCGGGTTGCAACTGGACACGTCGGGCGGCCTGGCGGTCGAGCAGGGTGGCTACCTTTACCGAAGCGGCGCCGCGCCCGCGGAGATCGGTCATCAGGAACTCCGTGGTGACACCGGAATGGATCAGGCCCTCCACCAGCAGAATGTGCTGATCGCGAATATCGGCATCGTGGCTGAAGAAGATCTCGAGAAAGCCCTCGGGTCTGCCCTCATTTTCGCGGCGATATCTTGGCTTTATGAATTGGCAGATCACTGGCGTCTCGAGGGCGCGCACCAGGTCGGCCATAAACATGAAACCATTTTCCAGCAGCGCCAGAGCATGGATGGTTTCGCCCTGATAGTCATCGGAAATCTGCCGCGCGATCTCACGCACGCGCTTTTGGATCTGCTCGGCGGAGATCACGGTTCGAAGCTGCTCGGATTTTGCAACGGGATTCATGTCGTGATCACTATCTTCTCAGATTTTGGGATGATGTGGCCGGGTTATCCAGTGGCGCCTCCTGGATCAGCGCTACCTCGTCCCCATCCTGCGGCTGCAAGTTAATGGGGGTGGGGAAATCCACGCACCCATACTACTTCGTTGCCGTCTACGACCACGGGCCAAAGCCTGCGCTCCGGGTTGTGACCCGGCAGCAATTCCTTGATCTTCTTGGGAGCCCTGGTATGAGCCGGCCAAAAACGATCTCCTGGACGCCAATTGCGAACAGACAGTTCTTTGCTCAAGCGCGCACGATTCAGTAAATGCCCGGAATTATATTCCTCAAGGCGGCTTCTTGGAACCAGAAGGGCCTCGAATCGCGAATGAATCTCTGGAACCTGCACGGAGCCTGGGACCGGGAGGCGATATTCGTAGTCAAGTAAAACCGCGGAAGACGGACGCTCCAGACGGAGGTCCTGCTTGTTTCGCGACACGACCCAGCCGGAGGGCAACTCATATGATTTGGCGGCGGGAGAAGAAGCGAGAGCGAGGATTTCCTCTACGTGATGGAACTCGAGCCGAAGACCCAGGGATTCGCAGGCAGCGCGGACCACGCGGCGTTGCAAGGCGAGAGGCAAAGTGGTCAGAGCCGCGATGTTCAGGGCTGCGGGTTGCTCGGTCCAGAGTTGGGGCAGCAGCCGCGCGACCTCGCAACGCCAGTAATCTTCCTCGGCGCGGGAGATTTCAGCGGTTTCAGCCAGCGCTTCGCGAACCGCCGGATTCAGAAAACGTTCCAGGCGAGGAAGAATGCCATGGCGCACCCGGTTGCGCGCGTGACGCAGATCGCGGTTGCTGGCATCTTCCCGCCAGGTCTGGCCGATGCTCTTCAGGTATGCTTCCACATCCTTGCGCCGGGTCGCGAGCAATGGGCGGACGATGGTCTTGTCTTCTGAACCGGCAATCTGATAGTTGGGGATAGATCCCTGCCAAGCCGCGGCTTCCGGCGCCGCGGGCACGATTCGAGCAGAACAGTTTCGGCCTGGTCATCAAGGGTGTGGGCAGTAGCGATCCGGTTCAGGCGGGTCTCGGTGAATAAGCACTGGAAGTACTGGTAGCGCAGCTCGCGGGCAGCGGTTTCGATGCTGAAGCGCTTCTCGGTCGCGTAGGCAGCGGTGTCGCCGCTTTCGCAGTGCAGGTCCAACTTATGGGATTGGGCAAGATCGGCGACGAATTGCTGCATCGGCGTCCGATGCAGATCCGCGCAGTTGGTGGTTGAAGTGAACGACAGACAGGATGATCCCAATTTCCGAGTGGAGGTCGAGCAGCAAACGGAGCAGGGCGACCGAGTCGGCCCCACCGGAAACCGCCACGCCAACGCGGTCTCCAGCTTTCAGCAGCGAGTGCTTGCGGATGAAAGTGAGGACGCTGGCGGCGAGGGGCACGGAGACATGGTACATCGCTGTCCCTCGGCGGCTGAAGCCGCATTTTTATTGGCCTGTAGCGGCACGGCTGGAAGCCGTGCCCTTCCCAGGTCATTCTGGGGAGGTGTGGTCTTAATATTTCTCCAGCATCTTGTTGACATCGCCGTGGGCCGGTGCGCCTTCGAGGGCGCGGTAAGTCCCTGAAGTTTTCAATTCATCCGCCATTCGTTGTAGCAGGCCAAGCGTGGCCCGCATGGGAGCCGAGCCCAGACTGACCCGCGCCACACGCAGCTTTTCCAATTCGGCGACGGAGGGAGAACCCGGTCCGGCGAGAATGTTCACAGGGCATTGAACGTCGTTGACCAGCCGGGCAATAGTCTCTGCATCGCGCAATCCAGGGACAAAAACACAATCGGCTCCGGCGTCGCGGTAGGCTCGAGCCCGCTGCAGAGTATGGTCATATCGGGTTTCGAGCGGTCCGACCTGAGCTAAGTAAACGTCAGTGCGAGCATTCAACACCAGGGGCACGCGAGACCTCAGCGCGGCTTCACGAATGGCTTGAATTCTCTCCAACTGCAAAGGCAGGTCGATTAGGGGGTGCTGCGGGTCCTCGGTGCTGTCTTCAAAGTTCATGCCGACGGCGCCAGCCTCGATCACCTCGCGAGCGGTTTGGGCGGCGTCTTCCGGGCGATCTCCATACCCGGCCTCGGCGTCGGCGGTGACCGGGAGTTCGACAGCGCGAGCAATGCGGGCCACCCGGGCCAGCATTTCCTGGCGCGAAATCTTCTGTCCATCGGGATAGCCGAGAGAGAACGCAATCCCGGCGCTGGTGGTGGCAACGGCTGGGAACCCAGCGTCTTCCATGATGCGGGCGCTGGCCACGTCCCAGACGTTGGGGAGAAGCAAGGTTTTGGCGGCGTGATGGAGGGCGCGGAAGGGCGTTGGCTTTTTGGAGGAGGATTTCGGACATAGGGCGATTGTAGAGCGGTTCCACACGGCGTGAACAGCAGGTCCCTCGACTGCGCGTCATCGTTTCAACAACAATGACCCTCCGCTCGGGATGACAGATATATCTATTGCTAAGCCCTCTTGCTTTTAATCTTCTCCAGGAACTGACCAATGCTTACCACGGCGCGGCCCACCGTACCACGGCCAATCTCCTGAGTATCGTCGTGTGCGATGACGCGGACGGTATAGAAGCGGCCATCGAAGGATTCGAGTGTGGCCTCGGCAGAGACTTTGGATCCGATTCCGCTGGCGGCGCGGTGCTCGATGTTGATGGCCGTGCCTACAGTAATCTCATCACCTTCGCAGTAAGGCTGAAGCGCGTGGAACGCGGCCGTTTCCATCAGGCGAATCATGTCAGGGGTGGAATAGACCGGCGGCAGGTTGGGATGGTGCGCGGTAAGAGTGTGCTCGAAGGCAACGGTTTCCTCCGCGGTGCCGCGGGCACCGATGGGAATGGGTTTAGGCATGCCGTAGGAGTTCCTGAGAAAGCGAAGAGCCAGTCATTCGATCGAATCACCGGCTCTCATCTCGATGTCATTATTGTTTGACCTACGCCGCTGCCTTAGCTACTCGCCGGGCCTCGATTCCATCCAGGGCCCGCCACAGGGCTTGGGCCGCGTTCTCGGCGGAGGCCAGGGACTTTTCGGCGTTTTCCGGATGCGCATCCAGTTGCCGGGCCAACTGCTCGCGCCAGACATTGGAGTGATGAACGTCAGCGGTTGTGTGCAGGGTGAAATAGGCGGTGCCGCGCTGATCGGTGCCGTACATTTCGCGCAAGCCGCGGGCTTTTTCCTTGGCTACACGTGGTACCTGCGATTCATAGGCGTAGAAAGCTGCGAGAGCTTCTTCCGGCGTGCCTTCGCTGGCCACGCGATGGAAAAAGGCAGTCAGCCGCTTGATTTCCGGCAATGGCGAATGGCGGCGCAGATTGCGGCCTGAGCCCATGCCCTCGGCGAAATCCAGCCACAGCTCGGAATGGGCGCGTGCGGGCTCGCCGAAGGCGTCCTCGCCGCCTTTTTCATCGGCCAGGTTGGCCAGGATGGCGCGGCGGAATTCACCGTCATCCAGGCGCACCCCCAGTTCCGCCAGATAACTGGGGAAGGCTTCGACGTGGTGGTAATAGTCCTGGGCATATTCACGCAGATCGTCGCGAGTGAGTTTGCCTGCGGTCCAGGCCTTGTAGAAAGGATGGCAAAGCAGATCGTACTTGGCGATGCGGGTCTCAAGCTGCTGGAAGAATTCGGCGTGATTCATGGCGGCCTCCGGAAAGAAACAATATACGGGGCGCGGGGCAGTGTGGCAACTGGCTGCGGAGATTCTTGTTTTGGGAATTGGTTCGGATATTTTGTGCAGGAAAGAGCGGCGGTGAGCGGGATCGGGAGAATAATGGCGGAGGTGAGGTGCAAAGCAAAAGCCAAACGCAAAGGACGCGGAGAAAAATCGCGCAAAGATCGCAGAGACATGCTGGGCAGGGGAACGGGGGCACAGAGAAACACAGAGGTAGCGACAACGAGGCTTTCGGGATGACGAGACATACTTGGATGTTTTGTTTGCTGGCCTGCCGGTTGTGCGTGGCCGGAGTTGGTGACGCGCCCGAGATCGCGCGGATTTCACCAACCAGCGGGCCGGAGGGTACGCGGGTTGAAATCACGGGGAGGAATCTGCAGGAAGTGAACCGCGTAGTTTTTGGCGCGAGCTGTGGCGGATTTCAAGCTCATCTCCGCGGAGAGAACTGATCGCGATTGTGCCGCACCGGACGGCGACCTCGGTGATCACTGTGATCACGCCGCAGGCGCGGGTGGCGAGTCCGTTCGCTTTTGTGGTATCGGATGATCCGCGCGTGCCGGATGAAGCCAGCTACAAGGCCGGAGTATGTGAATTCGACACCGGCGCCGGAGGGGTTTTCGTCAGTGCTGTTATGGGGAATCGCGATTGCCGACACGCGGGTCAAACGGTATGCAGGGGCGACGATTGAAGTCGCGTGGACGCAGCTTTCATGCCGGGCGGACGGGCGCGAGGTAGTACTGAATGATGATCAGGGCGCGGTGCGTGGTGGTTTTATCGACGGATTCCTTGGTTCGGAATCAATGATCATGAGCCATTGCCCATGGCCTTCGATCATGCCAATCACGCGGTGGTTCTAAGAGTGGGCCAAAGACCGGATAAAGTTTGGCATTTCTGGCCGCCTCACCACGGCGGTCTTTGCCGGCGGGACATTTGGAAGGTTGCACGGTGAAAGCGCGAGTGAAGATTTCTCCTGGGGCACTGTTGCAGATGGGGATGGATTACTGGCGGAACCCGACCGTCGGGCTATGGCGCCGGCGGCAACAATCATGAAGCCGGAGCCAGCAACTGGTATTTCCCGTCGGATCGCTGGCAGGAAGCGGAGTTCACGGACATTGGAGGTGTGAAGTTCTAGCGGAGATTGGCAGACACCAACAAGAAAACCTAAGCCACGGATTTGCACAGATCAACACGGATGAGCATTGAAGCGGAATACCGAGTCCGGGAAGGCTACTTTTTTTCGCTTTTCTTGCCGGATGATTCCGACTTCGGCTTTTCGTCTTTCTTGGACTCAGATTTCGATTCGGACTTGGCGTCCGTCTTAGATTCTGATTTCGAGCTTGGAGTCGGATGATGCTGACGCGCCTGACGATTTCTTGGCATAGTCCGTCACATACCATCCCGAGCCTTTGAACTGTACCGCTGGGGCGGAGATTGTTTGTTCGACCGGACCACCGCATTCGGGGCACTTCTTTACGTGGCGATCGGAAAACTTTTGGATACGCTCGAAGCGATGGTGGCACTTCTTGCACTCGTATTCGTAAAGTGGCATGGACTCCTGAGGAGACAACCCGACTGTCGATTTCGATTCTAGGGTCTACGCTTCTCCGCCGTCAATTTTGTGTGAGTCGCGGGTCGAGTCGCGGTTTCAACGCGACGTGTTCGGCACCCGCCGGATGTTAGACTCGGCTCCATGAGAACGGCTGCTGATGCAGGCGACAATCCATTGGCTCCGGGGCTCTACCTGGTGGCGACGCCGATTGGGAACCTCGAAGACATCACCCTGCGGGCAGTACGGGTTCTGAAAGAAGCCGACGTGATTGCCTGTGAAGACACCCGTCAGACGCAGAAGCTGCTCAACCATTACGGTATTGCGACCCGCACCACCAGCTATCACGAACACAACGAACTGACACGAGCACCGGAACTGGTGCTCGAGCTGGAGCAGGGTGCGCGCATTGCACTGGTTACGGATGCAGGCATGCCGGGAATTTCCGATCCAGGTTTCCGGCTGATTGGGCTGGCGATCCGGCATCACGTGGCAGTAGTGCCGGTTCCGGGAGCCTCAGCGTTTCTGGCGGCATTGGTGGCCAGCGGACTGCCGACGGATTCCTTCCGCTTCAGTGGATTTCTTCCTGCGAAGCAGGGCCAACGGCGGGCGCTGCTTGAAAGCGTGCGGGATTCGCCGCGAACCCAGGTTTTTTATGAAGCACCGCATCGGGTGAAAGAGACGCTGGAGGACTGTGATCGAGGTGATGGGCGGAGGCCGGCACATCGTGGTGGCACGTGAAGTGACCAAACTCCATGAAGAGTTTCTGCGGGGGCACGCGGCCGATGTGCTGGAGACGCTTAAGTCGCGCGGAGAGGTAAAGGGCGAGATTACGTTGTTGATCGGGAAGGCCTCGGAGGCGGAGCAGAAGCACACGACTTCGCAAGTGAGCGTGCGGCAGCGGTGCAGCAGGTGATGGCGGAAGAACAGCTGGATGAAAAAGCTGCGCTTAAGAAAATCGCGAAGGAACTGGGAGTGTCAAAGAGCGAGGCCTACCGGGAGTTGCAGCGGAGCAAGTGAAGCGGATTTACGCCGGCTGCTCCGAGAACCATCCCCGCGTGCGGTTACACACCCCACAGACCGAAAGCATCACCGGAACTTCGACCAGCACCCCAACCACCGTGGCCAGGGCCGCTCCCGATCCCGGGCCAAACAGGGCAATCGAAGTGGCTACGGCCAATTCAAAGAAGTTACTCGCGCCAATCAAAGCCCCCGGCGCCGCCACGTTGTAAGGCACTTTCCAGAGCCGCATGAGGCCGTAAGCCAGGCTGGAGTTGAAATAAACCTGGATCAGGATAGGGATAGCGATGAGCAGCACGTGAAAATACCGCGTCGTGATGTTATCTGCCTGAAAGGCGAAGATGAACACTAAGGTGGCCAGCAACGCGCCGATGGTGACGGGCGCAAACCGCGGCAGGAGCCGCTGCTCGAACCATGCTTTGCCATGTCGATAAATCAACCAGCGGCGCAGGGATGATCCGAGGACGAGCGGGATCACAATGAACGCCAGCACCGAATACAGAAGAACTCTGGTCGGAACATGTAAGTTGGAGGTGCCTGCCACCAGAAAGCGGACGATGGGCGCAAACAGAAAAAGCATGATCAGGTCATTAATGGACACCTGGATCAGCGTATAAGCCGGGTCGCCTTCGGTCAGGTGGCTCCAGACGAACACCATAGCTGTGCAGGGAGCAGCGGCGAGGATGATAGTTCCCGCGATGTACTGGTCGGCTTGAGCCGGAGTGATCCAGAGTGCGAAGACGTGCCGGAAGAAGAACCAGGAAAAAAGAGCCATGGAAAAGGGCTTGACCAGCCAGTTCACGAACAAGGTCACCAATAATCCATGCGGGCGCTCTCCAACTCTGCGGATGGAGGCGAAATCCACCTTCATCATCATGGGAACGATCATCACCCAAATCAGGATGGCAATGGGAAGATTCACCTGACTGCCCCGTCCGAATTCCAGATCTCGCAAGCGGGAAACGACGGCGGGCGTCAACCTTCCAATTGCGACTCCGGCAATCATGCAAAGCCCAACCCAAAGAGTCAGGTAACGCTCGAATAGGTTGAGCCGAGCGGTTGCGGGACGTGTGGATTCGGTGGCCGTAGTCATCCTGCCTCGGAGTGCGCCACCGGGGCAAATTGAGCTTCGATATTCCGGCTGATCTCGTCGCGGATACGGCGGAAGGCTTCCAGCTTCACATCTTTGTCGCCAGTGACGGCGGCCGGATCGTCCAAACTCCAACTGAAGAATTTGTAGGTCCCGGGGAAGACCGGGCAGGCCTGTTTCGCCCGGTCGCAGACGGTGATTACGTACTCGATGGGCTGGCCAAGAAATTCCTTCACATGCTTTGAGCGCTGCCCGGAGATATCGATGCCGATCTCCTGCATGACCTCGATGGCCAAAGGATTAATGCCGACAGGATTGGTTCCGGCGCTGAGCACCTCAAACCGATCGCCAGCCAGTTCGCGAAGCAGGCCTTCCGCCATCTGACTGCGCGCGGAATTGCCGGTACAAAGAAAAAGGACTTTCGGCTTCCTCATACGAGTGCTCCTTGTGCTGATTGTCAGCTATTTAGGTTTCCGGCCGTGCAGCTTGATGGAAGCCACCGCAGCCGTAGCTGCGCATTGCAAAGCCATCCTCTCAGGCGTCTTGTCCTCTGGAAGAAGCGCGTCAGCCAGATCGGATCCACAGGTGATTGCCGGAATAGATAGCTCTCCCAGGCCTGCGCCCAGCGGAAGACGAATATAGTCGTTAATCAAGCTAGCGCCGGAAACGCAGCCAACGTAGGCGTTCACGTCGTTCTTGATTGCCTCCGGCAGTTCAGCCAGCAGCACGATGTCACTGACCGCAAACCTTCCACCGGGCTTCAGAACCCGATACATCTCGCGGAACACGGCCGGCTTGTCGGGGCTGAGATTGATGACGCAGTTGCTGATGATGAAATCGACGGAATTATTTTCGACGGGCAGGCTTTCGATCTGGCCCTGGCGGAACTCCACGTTGTGAGCTCCCAAGTTGGCCGCATTCTCGCGGGCGCGAGCCAACATGTCGGCGGTCATATCGACGCCGATGACTCGCCCCGAGGGCCCAACCTGGCGCCAGGCGAGAAAGGCATCGAATCCGGCGCCGCTACCCAGGTCGAGCACGGTCATTCCGGGTTTTACTTCGGCTAGAGCAAGGGGATTGCCGCAGCCTAGCCCCAAATTTCCTTCTCCCGCAAAGGCCAAATCTTCTTTGCTATAACCGAGAGCAACTGCGGCGGTTGCCTCCGATCCGCATCCGCAACCCGAGCGTTCGCCACGCGCGATGGCGCCATACTTGTCCTGCACGATTTCCAGTACCTGTTCCTTATTCATGCCATGCTCCTAATAGATACGTGTATGCGAATATGATCTCCCTTGATAACACATTTGTCAAGGCGAATATGTATTTGATATGCTCGGGGCATGCCCACAGACAGGCAAACTAAATCGAGCCTGGACCACTTTTTCCGGGCCCTGGCCGACCCTACGCGCCTGCGGCTGATGAACCTGATTGCGCGGCAGGAAATGTGTGTCTGCTATTTCGTGCAGGTGATCGACGCTCCGCAGCCCAAAATCTCGCGGCATTTGGCGTACCTCCGGCGCGCCGGAATCGTCGCAGCGCGGCGGGAAGGCAAGTGGATGCACTACCGACTGGCGGTGCCCAAAGACTCACACGCCGCTGCCATTCTGAAAACCACGGTGGAGGCGCTGCGGCAGGACAAACAAATGCAGCGCGACTTCCACAGGCTAAATCGGGCGTGCTGCGGTCCTGGCAGCCTGGTGCAGGTGCTGGGAGCGCCGCTGCCAGCGGGGATCCGCGGCCGGTTATAAGGATGCCGACGGAGGTTCCGGTTTTGTGAGCAAGAATAAATAATCGGGAAAAGCAGATTGAGGTTTTCCGCAACCGTGAGCTAAGCGGAAGCCTGCTGCCGAAATCCCGAGCGCAGCGAGGGATCTCTCCCAACCGACCCCTCGCCGAATTTTTCTGGCGCATCGCTTTGCGATGCGTTGACTTTGGGGCGCTCGCGGTCGGCAGTTCTCCAGCGCAGAGAAGGCGCGGGCATCGTCGATGTGGAAGGAGTAGATGGTCGGGACGGGCAGATTGAGGCGTTCAGCAGGCGTGAGCGAAGCGGGAGCCTGCTGCCGAAATCCCGAGCGTAGCGAGGGATCTCTCCCAACCGACCCCTCGCCGAATTTTTTTTGGCGCATCGCTTTGCGATGCGTTGATTTTGGGGCGCTCGCGGTCGGTAGTTCTCCAGCGGAGAGAAGGTACGGGCATTGTCGATGTGGAAGGAGTAAATGGTCGGGACGGGCAGATTTGAACCACAACACAAGCGACCCCTCGCAGAATTTTTTTGGCGCATCGCTTTGCGATGCGTTGACTTTGGGGCGCTCGCGGTCGGCAGTTCTCCAGCGGAGAGAAGGTACGGGCATTGTCGATGTGGAAGGAGTAAATGGTCGGGACGGGCAGATTTGAACTGCCGACCCCTCGCACCCCAAGCGAGTGCTCTACCAGGCTGAGCCACGTCCCGACGGTAGGAAACCGCCGACATCAAGTGGGATGCGGCGGTGGGGTTACGGGATAATTCTACATCAAGGCCTAAAAACCGTGTGATTGCCCTCCGGCCGCGTTTCCGCATGATCCGGGCAGCGAAGCGATCCATTCCCGCAGCAACTTCACGCCTTCTACGTGGACGACATCGCGGCTGAGCGCGGGCATGGAAGTTTTCGGAGCGGTGGATTGCAGGCGGTAAATCAAGATCGATTGATCCGGACGGCCGGGAACCAGGTCGTAACGCAGAGCGCCGACATCGCCTGCGGAAATAGGAGATTTGCAGAGTCCAGGAGTTTTTAGTTGGGCTTGGGTGAGGCGGAAATCGACACCGGCGTAGCCGGCCTGCCCGCCAGCCTGGTGGCAGTGGGCGCAGTTGTTGTCGAGGTAAGCAGCAGCCCGATCGGCGAGCGAGCCGGTGCTAGGGTCGTCCCACTTGGCGGCTCTGGGGCGCGCTTCGGGTGGGGGCAAGGCTTGGAGATAGCCAACGCGGGCCCAGTGCGCTAGTTGATTCTCACTGCCTTCGGCGTAGGCATAATCTTTATTGAGATTGCGGGCTTTGGGGCCGATGGGAAGAAACACCTTCTGGTGGTCGTGACACTCGTGGCACTCGTTCACGTTTGGAATGATATAGGTGAATGCGTGCCGGCGGCCGGAGGTGTCGGTCCACTTTACGGGCACAGGATCAGGCACGAGTTGTAGAGTCGCGTCACGTTGTTGGTCGTCCCAGATGTAGATCAGCGGCGTCCAGCCGGCGCTGCCGTGGACCAGCAGGCGGGTCTCGATAAGCCTTTCGATCGATGAGCCATCGACGGGGAATGCAAAAGTCTTAGCCAGTACGGTTCCGACAGGAAACTCGAAAGGGCCGTCATCGCGGTATTGCGCGGAAGTGCCGGGGGGCATCCAGACCAAGCGATATTTGCTGGCGTAGTCGGAAAATAATGGCGTGTTCAGGTCGTAGGGCACAACGCCTTGGTTGGGCCTAAGGACGCCCTCTCGAAGTGTGAACAGGCGCCACTCGGAGAGCCGGTGGGGAAATGGTCTTTCAGTATGCGGCTGCACGGCGCGGTTTAGAAGCCGCCCACAGGAGGCGAGGCCGCAGGCAAGAAACATGACGCAGAAACTTCGCGTCCAGCGACGATGCATCACTTGCCTCCGGCCGGAACCTGAGGAATGGCGACTGCGGTCAACGCGGGCAGCGAACAATCGTAGCGCTTGAGGTCACGAACGGGATGTCTCATTTCTCCAGCGGCGTCGAAGTTCAAGAAACTGGCGCCGCCATTCTTGGATAGGCAGACCTGACCCGGGTTTGGTCCTTTGCCCCAACTCGGGTCAACGACTCCGTCATAAAGAATGTCGGGCAGCTTGCCGCCGAGAGCAGCGGCCAGCATTTTCACGCCGTCCACACGGTTGTCGGGCGACTGTCCTCCACCGGTAATGTCGTTGTTATGAAGGTACACGTCGCGGACGAAAGGATCGTAACGCTTATCGCCGGGAGCGAAAACCTGCTGCGTGATGGGTGAAGCCGCGGTATCGCGCAGCGATGCTTCATCCACGCCAGTGTGGTAGTTGATGATGTAGATATTGACGGTGTTGTTGTTCTGAATTCTATTGTTGAAGACTTCGACATCGCGGATAGCCATGATGTACATGCCGGTTCCAGTGGGCAAGTAATAAATGGGTCCGAGGCTTTTGGGCGCGAAGTTGGGGGTGTTGTTGTCGATGAGCTGGTTATTGTAGACGCGCACGTGGCGTCCGCCCTGGCGCGGTAGATTGGGCAGGTCGAAAACTCCCATGCCTCCGGCGTTGTGAGTGGCAACGTTATCGTAGGCGTCTACATTCTCGGTGTTCTCGATTTCGAAGCCGTCCACGTTGCCCTCCACGCGATTGCGGCGAAGGACGACGTTCTCAGATTGGCCGACGTAGATTCCAGCATCGGCAGCACCTTTGGCGATGGAGTCTTCGACCAATAGGTTCTTGCAGTCCACGGGATAAATGCCGTAGGGTCCATTCGTCTGGTTGGGACCACGGGTCCACTCGGTGCGGACGCGGCGGACGGTGATGTTGGAGCCGTCCTGGATGGTGAGCGCGTCGCCCGCGGTGTCTTCGATGCCAATATCTTCGATGACGAAATCGTTGGCCTTGATGAGCATGCCCTGCGCGCCGGTCTTCTGCCCGGCGAAAGAGAGGATGGTCTTGTCCATGCCCTTGCCGCGGATGGTTACGCCGTTGACGGTGAGCGAAAGGGTGCGATCGAGATGAAACTTGCCTTGGGGGACTTCGATGACGTCGCCGGCTTTGGCATTGATCAGCTTCTCCTGCAGACTTTTCTGGAAATCCTCGGGTGCGGGCTTAGTGCAACCGGAGCACAGCAGGATACTGGCGATGGCGAAGCACGGAAGTTTGGACCTGGTCATGAAGCCTCCGGTAGCGGGTGCAGGCGAATTCTATGCTGCGAGGTGGGCTGGGTCAAAGAAGACAGCGGTAAGCGGAAACACCTTAAATCGCGGACGTCGTAGAGAACACCTGCAGAATTCGGAGAACCCCACGCCTTTTCGGCGGTGGTTATAGAATGAAAAATGAGTATGAACCCATCTGACATTTCGATCAAAGGCCCCGACTCACCTGAGTCCGCGACTGCGCCTTCGAACTTTGTACGCGACATTATTCTGGAAGATCTGAAGACCGACAAGTATCAAGGCCGAGTGCAGACGCGCTTTCCTCCGGAGCCGAACGGCTATTTGCACATTGGCCATGCCAAGGCGATTTGCCTGGATTTCGGGTTGGCGGACGAATTTGGTGGGCACACCAACCTGCGCTTTGACGATACGAATCCGTCAAAGGAAGAGACGGAATACGTCGAATCGATTAAGGAGGACGTGAAGTGGCTCGGCTTCCACTGGGACGGGCTGTTTTATGCTTCGGACTATTTTGACCAGTTATATGCATGGGCGGTGCAGCTAATTAAGACGGACAAGGCTTATGTGGACGACTTGTCGGCGGACGAGATCCGCAAGTATCGCGGCACCCTGACCGAGCCGGGTAAAGACAGTCCGTTCCGCGATCGCTCGGCGGAAGAAAACCTGAATCTTTTCGAGCGCATGCGGGCGGGCGAATTTCCGGACGGTTCGAAAGTATTACGGGCGAAGATTGACATGGCGTCGCCGAACTTGAACATGCGCGACCCGGTCATGTACCGCATTTTGCGTACGGAGCATCACCGCACGGGGGCCAAGTGGTGCATTTATCCCATGTACGACTACGCGCACGGGCAGTCGGATTCGCTGGAGCGGGTGACGCACTCGATGTGCACGCTGGAATTTGAGGACCACCGCCCGCTGTACAACTGGTTTATTCAGCAGTTGGGAATTTTTCCCTCGCGGCAGATCGAATTCGACCGGCTGAATCTTACCTACACGCTGTTGAGCAAACGCAAGCTGCTGCAATTGGTCCAGGAGAAGCGGGTGAGCGGCTGGGACGATCCGCGCATGCCGACAATCAGCGGGATTCGGCGGCGCGGGTATACGCCGGAGGCGATCCGCAATTTTTGCGGCGCGATCGGGGTATCAAAGACAAATGGCTCGATTGAGCTGGCGATGCTCGAGCACTTCGTGCGCGAAGACTTGAACAAGCGGGCGCTGCGGGTGATGGCGGTGCTGCGGCCCTTGCGGGTGGTGATCGATAATTATCCGGAGAATCAAGTCGAGGAGATGGAAGCGGTCAACAATCCGGAAGATGCCGCCGCAGGCACACGCAAGGTGCCGTTCTCAAGGATTTTGTACATCGAACAGGACGATTTCCGCGAAGATCCGCCGAAACAGTATTTTCGGCTGTCGCCGGGGAAAGAAGTGCGGTTGCGATACGGCTACTTTGTGACCTGCACCGGCGTGGTGAAGAATGACCGGGGCGAAGTGGCCGAGGTGCATTGCACCTACGATCCGGCGACCCGCGGCGGCAATTCCCCTCCAGACGGCCGAAAGGTGAAAGCCACCATTCATTGGGTGTCGGCGGCGCACGCGGTGGATGCAGAGGTGCGGCTGTATGAAAATCTTTTCACCTGTGAAGATCCGAACCGGACGGCAGAGGGCCAGGATTTTACCGCGAACCTGAATCCGCAGTCGCTGGAAGTGCTTTCCCGGTGCAAAGTTGAGCCGTCATTGACCGGGGCTGCGCCGGGCAGCCGCTACCAATTCGAGCGCCTGGGTTATTTCTGCGTCGATCGCGACTCATCGCGTGACAAACCGGTATTTAATCGGACGGTGGCGCTGAAAGATACGTGGGCGAAGATTGAGAAAAAAGGAAAGTAACGGTTGTGAGACATAGGACCTCCATGTCTCAATGGATTGCCTATCGGCTTTCGACTCGGTAGCATGGGGGGGCAGTCTGACCCAGTAAAATGCCCGTCCAGTGCCGAATCTGGGCATCGATTGTACTTGACAGGCGCTGGAAGTGAGTTAGAATCCGGCCAACTTCGTCCAACCTGCTCTGCTGCATTCCTGGCGGAGGGTTGTCCCCTGACGGATTTCAGCTGAGCGGAGGCGAAACTACGAATCGAAACAGGGAGAAACAAAAATGGTTAGGAAACCCGCTGTTCGCATCGTGATCGTTTTGTCCGTGTTGACGCTGGCTGGTATTGCCGCTTTGGCTGCGGCTGGCCATCATGGAATTGTTACAAGCCAGGACGGACGCATGAGTATTGCTCAGCACGGCCCGTCGCACGTTACACCCTTCAATCAACCTGCTACCGAGCTTGCCACCATTGCCGGTAACCTAAGCAAATATCCGTATGGAACTTTCTTTTGCTGTTACGGATACACGATCTCCGGCCCGGACTCGTTTCTGGGCGCAGCCTACTGGGTTGCGATACCGTTCACTCCTACAGCCAACTACAAAGCCTCGAGGATTGAAGTGGCCGTGGGTTGGGGAGGCGAGGGCGTCAACGGTGTAACCGTGAGTCTGAACGCAGATTCCAACGGCCTTCCCGGGTCGGTGATTGCAAGCATCGACAAAACCGGCCTGTCAGATTACGGCGACTGCTGCCAGTTGGTAGTTGCTGGGGGCGGGTCGGGAGCGACGGTCAACCAAGGCACGCAGTACTGGGTGGTGGTGAGCACGGACGCTTCCACAGAGACCACGTTCGATGCCTGGGCCTTCAACAGCACTGACATGCGAGCCTATCCTTTTGCCTCGTATTCCTCCACCAACGGATTCTGGTCAGCGAGTGATGGTCTTCTGCCCGGCTACGCGGTGTTGGGGACAGTACAGTAGCTTTCTGCAAGTTTGATGCGTTTTCCTGCCTGCGTTCGGAAGCTCGGACGCAGGCATTTTCCTTTTCGCGTGCCAGCTGGGGACGTGGCATGGTGCTCCACCGGCATTCTAGTTGTGGATGTGGGGACTCTGGGCCGGATTCTTGCGAGGCGCAGGGCGGCGCCTTTACCACCTTTACTGCGAAGCGAACGGGAAGCGTTTTGGGGGGATAACAGGCAGCATTGTCGCAGGCCTGGTATCTCAGTTGCCCGCGGAACTCGTAGTCGCCGGGAAGCACGCTGGACAGCGGCCTGACCATCACAGCCAGGTCGAACTCTTCGCTGTAGACGCTGAGTTTTTCGTCGGGAGCGAAGGCGAAGCTCATCACCCTGCCCTCAGGGTAAGTAATGCCGCCCAATACGATGTCTGTGGGAGCGTCGAGCTTGAGCACAGTGGGAATCAGATACGCCTCAGTAGGCTTGTTAGAGTTCACATGAAATCCGGCCGACACACGGAATTGCAGTTCCACCGTATTGGCCTTACCGCGAGTGACTTTGGCGAGTGGCACCGGCAACATGGTTATCGACGGAATCCTCCTGCCCGGGATTTCCTGGGCGGACAGCAAAGCGCAAAGGAGACTGACGCAGAGAGTCATCTTGATGAAAGTGCCCAGCATTCGGTTGGTCTCCTTCCAACTTTCTTATGTTTATTTCGGTTGTTATTTTGGAGGCAATGATGGCTTTGATGTCATCCTCAATCTCGCTCCGGCTCTTGAGGCCGAAAGCTCTCGCGACCAACTTGCCATTGCGATCGATATAAAAGTTCTCGGGCAAGAACTGCACCCCGCCATAGGCATCGCCCACCGATTCTTTTCCCACCAGCACGGGGTAATTGACGCCCATTTCTTTGGCGAAATCGGCGATGTCTTTGGGGCTGGCGTCGTCCATGGCGACACCGACGATCTGCAGGCCCTGCGGGCCATATTGCTTTTGCAGTTCCACGAACCATGGCATCTCGATCTTACAGGGCGCGCACCAAGTGGCCCAGAAGTTAAGCAACACGGCCTTGGCCGCGGAAATCGGAAAGCCGCGTGTTCTTGCCATCGAGTGATTGCAAGGTGAAATCCGGGGCGGTATCGCCTTTGGCTTGCGGGCCGGGAACGGAATTGTTTTTGGACTTGCGGGCCATGTTGAATCCGAACACCAACATCAGAGAAACCACCATGGCCACAACGATGATGACAACCGGGTCACGTTTCAAGGGTCTACTCCCAACTACAGGGCAAAGCGATTTAAGAAAGAAAGATAATTCGAGATGATGGTAAAGCGTCCGACCACCAGCAGAACGCCTAATGCGATCAGCAAACGCGCCGCTGGCGACCTCGAGCCCATGCATGAAAGTCTTAAATCGGCCGTAAAACTTTAAGAAGCGCTCGATGGCAAATGAAGTCAGAAGGAATGGAACGGCCAGGCCCATGGAATAAATGGACAACAAAAGATTCCCTTGGCGACGGAGTCCTGAGCGGCGGCAAACCCCAGGATCACAGCCAGAATCGGCCCCACGCAGGGAGTCCAGCCGAAAGCGAAAGCAAAGCCGATGAGGAATGCTCCGCCCGGGAGTGCTTCCGCCTTTTACGTTATGAAGACGCTTGTCAGCGTAGAGAGCATTTATGCGAAAGATTCCGGTGAGATGCAGGCCGAACAAAATAATGACGACACCAGCGACCTGCGCCAAGCTGGATTTGTAGCGCGCGAGCAACTGGCCGACTTCGGTCGAAATTGCGCCCAGGGTGATGAACACGACGCTGAATCCCAGGATGAAGCTGACCGAGTTCAGCATCATCTTGCGGAGCAATCGCGATTCCTGCGCTTTAGTTCTTCGACCCCGGCGCCGGAAATCAAGGACATATAGCCGGGAACCAGGGGCAGCACGCACGGCGAGAGAAACGAGATCAATCCCGCAACAAACGCGGCAATGGGAAGCGGAAGAGTTGCCATTGAGGGTTATTCTACCTGCCTCGCGCCTTGGTGAGAGCGAATAACAAGCCGGAGCCCATAACTGATTCGACGTTGGCGGAGCAGAAAAGTCGCAAACTGGGCTGGTTCAGCCCTCGTGATGAGCTTCTTCGCTTTCGGCTTGGGGCTGGCGACAGCCGGCGGGGCAGGCGGCGATACACGCTTCGGGGGGCGAAACGGAGCTTCAGACAGAGGCTTTGCGGATAAAGTCCTATGGGCACGGTTGCGGTCAGCAGCGCACGGTTCTTTTGCTGCTCGACTTGCAGACTGTCAAAGATGGCTTTGACGTCGGCATCGGTTGCGGAAGGTGCGGCGGTGTGATCCAAGGCGTGAAACAGGTTGAGAAATGCGCTCAGCTGGCTCGGTCAGATGCTGGGCCTCCTCGTCACTTCCGGTGAAAGCCACAGCCCGCAGGTGAAGGGCGCGAATAAACGGACGGACGCAACCACGACTGCGGGATGGTCAAAAAGAAATGACAAGTTGTCCGGGATGTGAGTGGCCGATGTCTGCCCGGGGCTGAATCCTGAAGATCGCCCATGCCAGGCTCGCGAAAGGCACCTGCGAATAGTATTGCCGGAGCAACGCGGGACCGACCGAAGGGCGATGCCAGCTTGCGCGAGCGATCGACGATGCCGCGTATTACGGCAGGGTCGGGGTAATTGGAAGCGGCCACCGTATCCACGCCGAGAATCGCGACCCGCACCGTGCGATCTTCAACCGGGATGCTGTAAATATCCATGGCGCCATAGGTCTCGACAGAGCGGGAGAGATTCTTGAGATAAGCGCGCAGACGATCACCCTGGATCTTGCCCACGAACACTTCGGAGAAGCGGGCTCGTTCGGTTGACCGGGCACGGCAGCGGAGATCGATTCGGGATAATGGATGGCGATGGCGGCTTCCTCCAGATCGCGTTCGAACTGAAAACCGGTGGCGTTGATGAACCGTTGGTAATCGGGATCGTGGGTGACGGGGGGCAGTTCGCCAGTGATATTGGCGCGGCGCATCCATCGCAGATCGACGTAGGCAAACCCATCGGCGGCAGGCAGAAGTCGGGCTGGCTCGGGCGGTGCATGCTTGCGGAGTACGACCATCAGGGCGACGACCGCAGCTATCAAGGCAACCGCTAGAATGACGGGGAGGCTGCGTCGAATTCGCATGTCAGAACGGCGGGCGGTGATGGCACCAACTTGGAAAACTGCGACAGCTCGCCGCAGAAAATCATCATAGCATCCAGATGGGACGTAGGTGGGTTAGGGCGAGATCGAAGCCGCGGGCCAGGGTTGTCCTTGCACGCAAAGTGCCGTTGTGATAACTTTTACAGTTGTCCCGGACAAGCGGAAGGGATCAAGGGGATTAACATGCCCGAACCAGGGTGTGTGTCCCTGACTGCTGGCGTAGCTCAGCTGGTAGAGCATCTGATTTGTAATCAGAGGGTCAGGGGTTCAAATCCCTTCGCCAGCTCCAGGATTCGGTTTTGCGGAAGGCAGGCGGTTTGCGCGGCGCGGCGCGTAGAGATTTTCCCAACGGCACTCCATAAGGAAGCAGTTCCAAGTGTGTGTGCGTGCGTCAGAAGTTATGTGCGCACCCGGTTTTCTATTCTTTTTTCCGCCGCAGTATTGTCTTCGCGCGCAGGGAGTGATGCGATTGTTTCTGCACAGGTGGGTGAGTGGTTAAAGCCAACAGACTGTAAATCTGTCCCTCCTAGCGAGGTACGAAGGTTCGAATCCTTCCCTGTGCACCAGGAATGATGTGAATCGCTTATACGCAGGTCTGGCGGCGTTTGTAGCTTTAGGAGTGTTGGCGTGGACGACGCTCAGCGACCCGCGAATTCGGCTAGCGACGCTGGCGATCCTGGTGATGTTTGCAGTGAAAACGTGGGTGCGGCGCAGGGACTTGATGCATCCCGGCAAGGTTGAGCCGTTTAGCGGGCGTGAAGCTGCGCGCAGCGAAGCTGGGAGCCCGCTGGCGAAATCCCGAGCGGAGCGAGGGAGCTAGAAGTGGCAGTTCAGAAGAATTCGCCGATGTAGCTCAGTTGGTAGAGCACTCCCTTGGTAAGGGAGAGGTCATCAGTTCAATCCTGATCATCGGCTCCATGGTTTGGGAGTGGGAAGGGCGGGAGTAACTTGAGGCGTTTTGCGGGCGTGAGCGAAGCGGGAGCCCGCAGCCGAAATCCCGAGCGGAGTCGAGGGATCTGGGAGTCAGGAAGGGCGGGAGTAACTCAGTGGTAGAGTCACAGCCTTCCAAGCTGTTGGTCGCGGGTTCGATTCCCGTCTCCCGCTCCAGAGATTCGAGGTTGGTCCTGAGATGGGTATTTGAGCAGGCGACGATCAAGGTTGAGAAAGAAAAGGAATACGAGGAGCTGAAGGGCGCTATCAGTCATGCCTTCAGTCCCGAGCGGATTGAGAAGTTCTTGAAGCGGGTGAATCGCGAAGGCGTGCGGGTGAGGGACTGGGATTCGGTGCTGGCGCGAGGCATTCTGGAGCAGGTAGCCGAGGGGAAGGCGGGTAGCGGCGCAGGAATTGTATGAGGCGCTTCCGGTTTCTGACCAGGCGCAGATTCGCGAGTTTTATCTGTCGCGGGTGGAGGAAGTGGACCCAGGAGCTGCGGACCAAGTTTCAGAAGTTGTTTCGGTATTACTAGAGACGTAGAGAGTTGAGACGTGGCAAGCTGCGATCTCTACGGAGAGAACACAGAACATGGCGAAAGAAAAATTTGAACGGAATAAGCCGCACTGCAACGTAGGGACGATTGGTCACATTGATCATGGCAAGACCACGTTGACGGCGGCCATCACCAAGGTGTTGTCAGAAGCACAATCCCGAAGATTCTGTTCCGGTCGTTTGATTCGATCGATAACGCGCCGGAAGAAAAGGCGCGCGGCATCACGATTGCCACGGCGCACGTGGAGTATGAGACGGCGAACCGGCACTACGCGCACGTCGATTGCCCGGGCCACGCCGACTACATCAAGAACATGATCACGGGCGCGGCGCAGATGGATGGCGCGATTCTGGTTGTGGCGGCGACCGATGGCCCCATGCCGCAGACGCGCGAGCACGTGCTGTTGGCGCGTCAGGTGGGCGTGCCTTACATCGTGGTGGCGTTGAACAAGTGCGATGCGGTGGATGATCCCGAGTTGCTGGATCTGGTGGAACTCGAAGTGCCGCGAACTGTTGAAGACCTATCAGTTTCCTGGAGACAAGGTTCCGGTGGTGCGGCTGTCGGCGCTGGGAGCGTTGAACGGGGAAGCGAAGTGGGAGAAGCAGATTGACGAGTTGATGGAAGCGGTGGACAAGAGCATGCCGCAGCCGGCGCGCGAACTGGACAAGCCGTTCCTGATGCCGATTGAAGATATTTTCTCGATCTCGGGCCGCGGCACGGTGGTGACGGGCCGTATCGAGCGCGGCAAGGTGAAAGTGGGCGAGGAAGTGGAGATTGTCGGCTTCCGCGACACGCGCAAGACGGTGGTGACCGGCGTCGAAATGTTCAAGAAGCAACTGGACGAAGGGCTGGCGGGCGACAATGCTGGACTGCTTGCTGCGCGGCATCGGCAAAGACGATGTGGAGCGCGGGATGGTGCTGGCGAAGCCGGGATCGATCACGCCGCACACCAAGTTCAAGGCGGAAGTTTACATCCTGACCAAAGAAGAAGGCGGACGGCATACGCCATTCTTCAAGGGCTACCGGCCGCAGTTTTATCTGCGGACAACGGACGTGACGGGAGTGGCGGAATTGCCGGCGGCGACGGAGATGGTGATGCCGGGAGACAACGTGAGCCTGGTGATTGAGTTGATCACGCCGGTGGCGATGGAAAAGGGATTAAGGTTCGCGATTCGTGAAGGCGGGCATACGGTCGGCGCCGGAACGATTGCCGAGATTGTGCAGTAGATAAGGGAAGCGCGCCGAACGCGCGATTGTAGTGCCCTGACAAAGAGACGTTCGGACACGTCGCGCGGCGCGCCAGATCCTTCGGCGACGAAAGGCATGTCGCCTCAGGATGACAAGCGGGTTTGAGCTAGAAGCTAAGAGCCAGGAGCGGTTTTCAAATGCCCCGAGAAATCATTACGATGCAGTGCGGTGATTGCAAAGAGCGGAACTATTCGACCACCAAGAACCGGAAGACGACTCCGGACCGGCTGGAGATGAAGAAGTTTTGCAAGCGGTGCCGGAAGCATACGCCGCATAAAGAAGTGAAGTAATTGAGTAATTGAGAAATCGGGTAATTGAGCAATTGAAAAAGCGACGCAGCAAGAGGTTTTCAATTACCCGATTACAAAATTGCTCAATCAAGACAGGGGCGTAAGCTCAACGGTTAAACTGTCGGTCTCCAAAACCGAACTTGGGGGTTCGAATCCCTCCGCCCCTGCCAGAATTTGGGAGGCGAGACCGAAGGAAGTGGCAGCGATAAAGGGTCAGTGATGGGAATCGAGACGAAGAGAATGGCAAAGGCAATCACGGCGTCTGACGGGAGACGAGGGTTTTGGCGGGAGGCTCAAATCGTGGCCGGAGCGGGTCAAGACCTTCTACAACGATGTGCGCACCGGAAATGAAGAAGGTCACGACGCCGTCGTTCAAAGATGTGCAAGCCACCACCATCGTGGTCATCATTACGGTCTTTTTGTTTGGAGTTGTATTTCTGGGTGGTGGATAACACCATCGGCAGCGGCATCAATTACCTGTTTAAGTATTTGACTCATCGCTAGGTTGGGAAGGAAGCTGCGATTTTGGCGACAGCTATGCAGGACGAAGAAAAACACGAAACCCTGGAAGCGGGCGTGAACCAGCGGGGCCGAAGCCGGTGCTGTCGCACGAGACGCCCAGCAATCCCAATATGAAGTGGTACATTATCCACTCCTATTCGGGATTTGAGCGCAAAGTGAAGGAGTCGTTGGAGTCGCGAGTGCAGGCATTCGGGCTGCAAGAAAAAATCGGCAAAGTGCTGATTCCGACGGAAGCCGTCACCGAAGTGCGAGGCGGCAAGAAGTACACCACCGAGCGGATGTTTTATCCCGGCTACGTGCTGGTGGAGATGGACATGGACGACCACGTCTGGCATGTGGTGAAGTCCACGCCGCGGGTGACTGGATTTGTGGGCACGGGCCAGCAGCCCACGCCGCTCTCAGAAGAAGAAGTGCAGCACATTGTGTACCGCGTGGGCGAAGCGAAAGACAAGCCCAAGCTCAAGGTCAAGTTTGAGAAGAACGAGTCGGTGCGGATCACCGAGGGACCGTTTGCCAGCTTTACCGGCATTGTGGATGAAGTGAATGAAGACCGGGAGACGGTGAAAGTGATGGTAACGATCTTCGGGCGGTCGACGCCGGTGGAGTTGGAGTTCAACCAGGTGGAGAAAGTGGCGTAATAAGGCGTAATAACGAGCGAATGTGAGTCCGAACGCGCGATCATTCCGCGCGGCTCGCCCAGATCCTTCGGCGACGAAAGCCATGTCGCCTCAGGATGACAAAGGACTGAGGAATGGCAAAGAAGATCACAGGTTCGGTAAAGCTGCAGATTGCGGCGGGCAAGGCGACTCCGGCGCCGCCGGTGGGGCCGGCGCTCGGCCAGGCGCAGATCAACATCATGGAGTTCTGCAAGCAGTTCAACGCGCGCACCGGGCGCAAAAGAACTGGAAGGCTTGATCATTCCGGTGGTGATCTCGGTCTACAGCGACCGCTCGTTCACCTTCATCACCAAGACGCCGCCGGCTTCCATCCTGCTGAAACGGGCGGCGGGGATCGCCAAGGGATCGGGCGCGCCGAACAAGGACAAAGTCGGCAAGGTTACAGCTCAAGCAGGTCGAAGACATCGCGAAACAGAAGATGCCGGACTTGAATGCGGCGTCGGTGGAGACTGCGATCCAGAGCATTCGCGGAACGGCGCGGTCGATGGGAATTGAAGTAGTTGGGTAGTAAGGAAGCGCGCCGAACGCGCGATTTTGTGCCTTCGCAAAGAGCGCTCAGGCACTTCGCGCGGCGCACACAGATCCTTCGGCGACGAAAGGAATGTCGCCTCAGGATGACAAATGAAGTCGACTAACTACGGCTCATCAGGTCCAGCGATGAGCGGTGGGAGACGGAGAAGCTGATGAAGAAATCGGGAAAGAACATCGCCAAGGCGCGGGCGGCGGTGGAGAAGCGTCCTTACACAATGCAGGATGCAGTTCCGCTCCTGCAGAAAGTGAAGTACGCCAAGTTCGACGAGACGGTAGAAATCACCATGCGGCTGGGAGTCGATCCCAAGCATGCCGACCAGATGGTGCGGGGAACGGTGGTTTTGCCGCATGGCCTGGGAAAATCGAAAAAGGTTCTGGTCATCGCCACCGGAGACAAAGTAAAGGAAGCCGAACAGGCGGGCGCCGACTTCGTGGGCGGCGAAGAGATGGTGGAGAAGATCAACAAAGAGAACTGGACGGATTTCGACGCCCTGATCGCCACTCCGGACGTGATGAAGTCGGTGGGCCGTCTGGGCAAGGTGCTTGGCCCCAAGGGGCTGATGCCGAACCCGAAAACGGGGACCGTCACCTTCGACATTGCCAAGGCCGTACAGGAGATTAAAGCCGGCAAGGTGGAATTTCGCACCGACAAGACGGCGCTGGTGCATGTGCCTGTGGGCAAGATATCGTTTCCGGCCGAAAAGCTGGTGGAGAACGCGAATGCGCTGATCAGCAGCGTGATCAAGGCAAAGCCCACAGTGGCGAAGGGCAAATATGTCAAGGGCTGCTATCTGAGTTCAAGCATGGGCCCGGGGATTCCGATCGATACCAGCGCGATCGAAGCGGCGGCAAAGGCTTAGCGACGGAAAACGCGTCCGACGCGCGACGCGCATACGGTCCTTCGGCGACGAAAGCCGCTTGTCGCCTGCAGGATTACGAAATGCCGAGGATCAAGAACATGGCGGTTACCAGAGCGAAGAAAACCGAGCAGGTGGAGAAGCTGGGGAAAGATCTGAAAGAACGTTTCCAGCCTGATTGTCACCACCTACAACAAGCTGACGGTGGCCCAGGATTATGAGCTGCGCAAGACGCTGCGAGTCTCAGGCGCGAAATACGCGGTGGTGAAAAACACACTGGCGGAGCTGGCGTCCAAAGGCACCAAGGCGGAAGAGGTTTTGAAGAACCTCTCCGGCGTGACCTCGATTGCCTATACCGCGGGCGATCCGGTGGCCTTGGCGAAAGCGCTGGCGAAGTACGCCAAGGACAATCCGGAGTTCACCTTCAAGGCGGGAGTGGTCGAAGGGCGCGTGGTCTCGATCAACGAGATCAAAGCGCTGGCCACCATGCCATCGAAGGAAGAGATCTACGCCAAGCTGCTGTTCCTGATCAATGCCCCGGCGCAGCGGCTGGTGACGGTGATGAACGCGGTGGGCCGCAACCTGGCGGTGGTCGTGGACCAGGGCGTGCAGCAGAAGAAGTTTAAAGAAGCATAGGGATTTAGTTGTCGAGGTCGAGGGTTGCGCGGTTTCGGTGCCACTGGCGTGTCTGGCGCGGTGGTTCGGGAAACCTGGTCGCACTGGAAACTTTGGCCGCGGATGACGAAATAGAGAGACGCAGCAAGCTGCGTCTCTACGGTCAAGAATAATTAAAACAATCGGAGAAACGGACATGGCGGATTTACAGCAGTTGGAAGAGTCGATCGTAGGGTTGTCGCTGTTGGATGCGGCGGCACTGGTGAAGAAGCTGGAAGAGAGGCTTGGGCGTCTCGGCGGCGGCGGCGGCTCCGGTGATGGTGGCCGGCGGCGGAGGGGCGGCAGCGGCGGCTCCGGCCGAAGAGAAGACCGAGTTCACCGTGGTCTTGAAGGAAGTGGGCGCCAATAAGATCAATGTAATCAAAGCAGTACGCGAAGTCACCAGCCTGGGCTTGAAGGAAGCCAAGGACCTGGTGGATGGCGCGCCAAAGACGGTCAAAGAGGGCGTTTCCAAGGACGAAGCGGAGAACATCAAGAAGAAGTTTGCCGAGGCAGGAGCGGCAGTGGAGATCAAGTAGTACGGACTGGTGTGGAGCGCGGGTTGGGCCGCTTGGCCGGGTCCGAGGCCCGGCACTCCGCATGCGAACACCTGGTGAAGCTTTTGCGGTGGTGTTAGCATCTATATTAACAACTACTGCTTCCGGCTTCATCGAGGTGACTGCGGCCATCCACTCCTTTCAGGAACCCAGGGAAGCGGAGAATGGTCGCTGACACGGGTTGGCAGACTGTTCCGCGGGCAGGGCGGAACGGGAACAGGCCTTAGAGACTGGCGCGGAAACGACACATTTCAACACAGGCTGAGCGCCGTGCATGGCGCCCCAGGGAAATCTTGTCCCTGCGGGCGCACGCGTATTTGTTCAGAGTTTTGTTGGGTTTGAGACTGCGGCGCGCAACTGCGCCCTTATCCGCGGCACGTCACCACGGCGGCCGCGCAGGCAACATTGGGAGTCGCTGAATGTCTAAGACGAATGGATTCCGCACCCGCTTTGATTTTTCCAAAATTCCGGCCACCATCCAGATCCCGAACCTGATTGAGGTGCAGAGGCGTTCCTACGACCGCTTCCTGCAAATGGACCGCTTGCCCAGTGAGCGCGATGACGCGGGTTTGCAGGCGGTATTTCAGTCGGTGTTTCCGATCAGCGACTTCCGCAACGTATCGCAGCTGGAATTTGTGGATTACGCCATCGGCAACTGGGAGTGCAAGTGCGGCCACTTGAAAGGGCTGCATCACTTGCGCACCACTTGCAAGAACTGCGGATCGACGGTGATCACCGACCCGTTTCATCCCGGCGACGTGCTGTGCAACAAGTGCGGCACCTACAACGCCAATACGCCCGACTTCTGCAACAAGTGCGGCGACCCGGTGGGACTGCAGTTGAAGTACGACGTGGCCGAGTGCGAAGAGCGCGGCATGACCTATTCGGCGCCGCTCAAAGTCACCATGCGTCTGACCATCTTCGACAAGGACGCGGAGACCGGCAACCGCTCCATTCGCGACATCAAAGAGCAGGAAGTATTCTTCGGCGACGTGCCGCTGATGACGCAGAACGGGACCTTCATTATGAACGGGACCGAGCGCGTGATCGTCAGCCAGTTGCACCGTTCGCCCGGCGTTTTCTTCGAGACCGCGAACAACCGCACCTATTTCCTGGGCAAGATCATTCCTTACCGCGGGTCATGGGTGGAGTTTGAATACGACCAGAAAAACGTGCTCTACGTTCGCATCGACCGCAAGCGCAAGTTCCTGGGAACGATCTTCCTGCGCGCCCTCGGGCTGCGTTCCGGAGAAGACATTCTGCGCACGTTCTATACCGTTGACCGGCTGGCGATCAAGGACAAGAAGCTCTTCTGGACGCTTGATCCCACCAGCGACAAGCCCACCAACCTGGTGGGCATGAAGCTGGCGCGCAGCATCAAGAGCCGGTCGGGCGAAGAGATTGCCCACTCGGGACGGAAGATCAATGCCGCCACTCTCAAGGAGATCCAGAAGGCAAGGGTCAGCGAAATCGAGGTCGACGTTTCGGACCTGGAAGGCGCGTGGGTCGCCGGCGATGTGGTGGACACCACGACGGGCGAAGTACTGCTCGAAGCCAACTCGGAACTCACGCCCGACAAGTGGCGAAGATTCTCGACTCCGGCGTCCTGGAAATGAACCTTTTCTTCCCCGAGCGCGACGACGTGGGTACGGTGATCAGCCAGACGCTGAAGCGGCGACGCGGTGAAGACCCCGCAGGAAGCGCTGATCGAAATCTACCGCAAGCTGCGTCCGGGAGATCCGCCGACGCTGGATACGGCGACGGCGCTGTTCCACGGCATGTTCTTCGATGCCCGCAAATACGACTTTTCGCGAGTTGGACGGTTGAAGTTCAACATCAAGCTGTTCGAGAAGAACGATGCCACCAGTCTCGAGCACCGCACGCTCGAGCCCGACGATTTCTATGGGACGATCCGCTATCTGCTGAAGCTGCGCAAGAACATCGGCACGGTGGATGACATCGATCACCTGGGCAACCGCCGCGTGCGCGCGGTTGGCGAGTTGCTGGAAAACCAGTTCCGCATCGGGTCTGGTCCGCATGGAACGGGCGATCAAGGAAAAGATGAGCGTGTATCAGGAAATGTCAACGGCCATGCCGCATGACCTGGTGAATGCCAAGCCGGTGATGGCGGCGATCCGCGAGTTCTTCGGGTCATCGCAACTTTCGCAGTTCATGGACCAGACGAACCCGCTGTCGGAGATCACGCACAAGCGGCGCTTGTCGGCGCTTGGGCCGGGCGGTTTGTCGCGGGAACGCGCGGGATTCGAAGTCCGCGACGTTCATCCCACGCACTACGGGCGCATTTGCCCGATTGAAACGCCGGAAGGTCCGAACATCGGACTGATCTCTTCGTTGAGCTGCTACGCGCGGATCAATGACTACGGATTTATCGAGTCCCCGTACCGGCGGGTGAAGAACGGCCGGGTGGTCGACTATGTCAGCGTGGTCAATGCTGGCGATAGTGACTATAAGGTCGGCGACCACATCGAGAAGCATGAAGCTGAGAAGGTCAACGCCGAGTTGAAAGAGCGGCAAGAAAAAGCCGGCGGAAGTCGAACCGTTCTCGTTCTATCTCTCGGCCTGGGAAGAAGACCGGCACGTGATCGCGCAGGCGAACGTGGAACTCGATGACAAACTGCGGATCGTGGGCGATCTGGTCAACGCGCGTAAGGCGGGAAACTTTGTGCTGGTCAGCCGCGATGACGTCGACTACATCGACGTCAGCCCGAAGCAGTTGGTCTCGGTGGCGGCCTCGCTGGTTCCGTTCCTGGAGCATGACGACGCGAACCGCGCGCTGATGGGCGCGAACATGCAACGGCAGTCGGTGCCTCTGCTGCGGGCTGAGGCGCCGATTGTGGGAACCGGGATGGAAGGCGTGACGGCGCGCGATTCCGGCGCGGTCATTCTGGCGCGGCGCAATGGAGTCGATCGATTCGGTCGACTCGGAACGCATCATTGTGCGCGTCGAGGGCGAACACCATCCGGGACAGCTTTCCCGCGAGGTAGGCAGCGACATTTACCAGCTCACCAAGTTCAAACGTTCCAACCAGAACACCTGCATCAACCAGAAGCCGACCGTCACCCGCGGCCAGCGGGTGGAAAAGGGCCAGGTGATTGCCGACGGTCCGTGCACCGATCACGGCGAGCTGGCGCTGGGACGCAACGTGCTGGTGGCTTTCATGCCCTGGCGCGGCTACAACTTCGAGGACGCGATCCTGGTTTCAGAAAAGCTAGTGAAGGAAGACTACTACACCTCGGTACACATCGAGGAGTTTGAACTCGAGTCGCGCGACACCAAGCTGGGGCCGGAGGAAGTCACTCGCGACATTCCCAACGTGAGCGAATCCATGCTGCGCAATCTGGATGAAGCGGGCGTGATTCGCATCGGCGCAACCGTAAAGCAGGGCGACATTCTGGTGGGCAAGGTGACGCCGAAGGGCGAAACCCAGCTTACGCCGGAAGAAAAACTGCTGCGCGCGATTTTCGGAGAAAAAGCCGGAGATGTGCGCGACGCTTCCCTCTACTGCCCGCCGGGCATCGAGGGCGTGATCGTGGATGTCAAAATCTTCTCCCGCAAGGGCCAGGATAAGGACGAGCGGGCGAAATCGATTGAGGCGACGCAAATCGCGAAGCTGGAGAAGAACCTTTCGGATGAAATCCGGATTCTGACCGACGAGCGCCTGAAGCGTCTGGAGAACATTCTGGGCGGCAAGGAAGTGCAGGCTGACCTGCACGACGAGCGCACCAATAAGCGCCTGTTGACCAAGGACACGATCCTTGATCGCGACACCATTGAGCGCATCTCGACCCGCAACCTGAAGCGCATCAAGTATGCCGACAAAGATCCGCGGGTGAATGAGCAGATCGACGAGATCGAAGAAATGACCTCGCGGCAAATCGATGTGCTGAAGAAGATCGTCAACGAAAAGAAAGACAAGCTGACGAAGGGCGATGAACTGCCACCGGGCGTCATCAAGCTGGTGAAGGTCGTACATCGCCATGAAGCGCAAACTCAGCGTGGGCGACAAGATGGCGGGACGCCACGGCAACAAGGGCGTGATCGCGCGCATTTTGCCGGACGAGGACATGCCGTATCTGGATAACGGCACGCCCGTGGAGATCGTGCTGAACCCGCTGGGCGTGCCTTCCCGTATGAATGTGGGCCAGATTCTGGAAACCCACCTGGGCTGGGCGGGGCACGAACTGGGCAAGAAGATCACGCAGATGCTGGCGGAAAATACGAAAGAGGAAGCCATCCGGCGCGAACTGAAGGCCTTGTTCAAGGACACGATTCTCGCCGACACCGTTGCCGACCTCAGTGACGAAGAGTTGATGGCGGTGGCTCCCACGCTAAAGCGTGGCGTATTCACCGGTTCGCCGGTGTTTGACGGCTCGCGCGAGAGCGAGATCAAGGCGCTGTTGAAGCAGTCCGGATTGCCGGAGTCAGGCAAGACGTATCTGTACGACGGCATGACCGGAGACAAGTTCGAACAGCCGGTCACGGTGGGCTACATCTACATGCTGAAACTGTCGCACCTGGTGGATGACAAGATCCACGCGCGTTCCATCGGGCCGTACTCGCTGATCACCCAGCAGCCGCTGGGCGGCAAGGCGCAGTTCGGCGGCCAGCGCTTCGGAGAAATGGAAGTTTGGGCGCTGGAAGCGTATGGAGCGGCGTTCATTCTTCAGGAACTGTTGACGGCGAAGTCCGACGACGTATATGGCCGCACCAAGATTTACGAGGCCATCGTCAAGGGCGAAGCCGCCATGGAGCCGGGCGTGCCGGAATCGTTCAACGTGCTGATTCGTGAATTGCAGTCGCTGTGCCTGGATGTGGAACTGATCAAGGCCGGAGAAAAGAAGCCGGCGATGGCAGCGGCAGATTAGTTTCGTCGCCGGTCGTTGGCCGACAGTCGTTGGCAAAACCGGCGGTTCTAAATTAGAGAGATTTAGGCAGAACTGGCCCGCAGTTGAGCTCTTAAGCAGCGGGCATAAGGAATTCGCTAGTTTGGCCAAGGACGTCGGCCAACGACGGCGCGAATCTGAGAGCCGCCGGCGGCAGCGAAAAGCCGCAGGAAGCGGAGGACCACCTTGTTTCGTTCGAGCCCCTTTGACCTGGCAAATCCGATTGCAGATTTCGATGCGATCCGCATCTCCCTGGCCTCTCCGGAAAAAATCCGGAGCTGGTCGCATGGCGAGGTAACGAAACCGGAAACCATTAACTACCGCACCTTCAAGCCGGAGCGGGACGGGCTGTTCTGCGCCCGCATCTTCGGTCCGGTGACGGATTGGGAGTGTCTCTGCGGCAAGTACAAGCGGATGAAGCATCGCGGAGTGATCTGCGACAAGTGCGGCGTGGAAGTCACACTGTCGAAGGTGCGCCGCGAACGCCTGGGCCACATTGAGCTGGCTTCGCCCTGCTCGCACGTATGGTTCTTCAAGGGCCTGCCCAGCCGCATTGGCCACCTGCTGGATATTTCGCTGCGCGATCTGGAGTCGGTGCTCTACTTCGAAGCCTACGTCGTCGTGGAACCGGGCGATGCGCCGGTGAAAGACCACGAAGTCATCAAGGATGAGACCAAGTTCCGGGAGCTCGACCAGCAGTATCGCCCGGCTGGTTTCAAAGCCATGATGGGCGCCGAGGCGATCAAAGAACTGCTGAAGCGCGTGGATGTGGAAGCCCTCTCCGAGCGAGTTGCGCGAGAAAATGAAGCACGAGAACTCGCTGCAAAAGCGGCTGAAGCACACCAAGCGGCTGAAAGTGGTGGAAGCTTTCCGCAAGAGCGGCAACAAACCGAACTGGATGATTCTGGATGTGATTCCGGTGATCCCGCCGGAGTTGCGCCCGCTGGTTCCACTCGACGGCGGCCGTTTTGCAACTTCCGACCTTAATGATCTTTACCGGCGCGTCATCAACCGCAACAACCGGCTGAAGAAGCTGATGGACCTGCATGCGCCGGAAGTGATCGTGCGCAACGAAAAGCGCATGTTGCAGGAAGCTGTGGATGCGCTGTTCGACAATGGACGCCGCGGCCGCGTGCTGCGTGGCGCCAACAATCGGCCACTCAAGTCGCTGTCTGACACCTTGAAAGGCAAGCAAGGCCGTTTCCGCCAGAACCTGCTGGGCAAGCGCGTGGACTACTCCGGCCGTTCGGTCATCGTGGTCGGCCCCGAACTCAAGCTGCACCAGTGCGGACTGCCCAAGAAGATGGCGCTGGAACTGTTCAAGCCGTTCATCTATCACCGGCTGGAGCAGACCGGGCATTGCACCACCATCAAGCAAGCCAAAGAAATGGTGGAGCAGCAGGAGCCCATCGTTTGGGACATTCTGGAAGAGGTCATTAAGGACCATCCGGTGCTGCTGAACCGCGCGCCCACGCTGCATCGCCTGGGTATTCAGGCATTTGAGCCGGTGCTGGTGGAAGGCAAGGCCATCAAGATCCACCCGCTGGTCTGCACCGCGTTCAACGCCGACTTCGACGGCGATCAGATGGCGGTACACATTCCGCTGTCGCCGGAAGCGCAGGTTGAAGCCAGCGTGCTGATGCTGTCGTCGCATAACATTCTGTCGCCGGCTTCAGGACATCCCATTACCGTTCCCACGCAGGACATGGTGCTGGGGCTTTACTACCTGACCAAAGGCAAGCCGGGCGCGAAGGGTGAAGGCCGGGCCTTTGCCAATATTGAAGAAGTTCTGCTGGCGCTCGAGGCGGGCGCGATCGAAACGCTGACGCCCATCCGCCTGCGCTATACCGGGGAAGCGATTGATTTGACGCAGGCCTACGACGATCAGGACATCACGCACACCGATCCGGTGTCGTACGACCGTGCTTTCCTGAACACCACGGTGGGACGCGCCATTCTGAACGATCATCTTCCGGAGGGCATGCCCTACATCAACGGGTTGCTCAAGAAGAAGGGAATTGGCGCGCTGGTCAGCTA
>CAWJTC010000001.1:0-639626 GCA_963845725.1 uncultured Acidobacteriota bacterium | reverse complement strand
TTGGCAAGCAGTACTTCGGGCTCGGTTTGGTCGCCGTCTTCGTCGGGATGGTGCTTTCCTGGTTGATGCGCCTGCACTTGGGGTGGACGAATCTACCCATACCTGGTCTGCAATTATTGTCCCACACGGAGCCCCGGGCGGCGTAATGACCCCCGAGTACTATCTGCAATTGATGACCATGCACGCCACCATCATGGTCTTTTTTGTGCTCACGGTTGCGCCGTTCGCCGCGTTCGGGAACTTCTTTCTACCCATCCAGGTTGGCGCCGAGGACATGCCGTTTCCGACGTTCAATATGATGTCCTTCTGGGTCACGTTTGTGGCTTTCTGTTTCTGATCTCGTCCTTCTTCCTGAGCGACGGTCCGCCGCTATCGGGCTGGACTGCCAGTATGCTCCGCTCAGCGCTGTCGGCTCGGTGGCGGGCCCCGGACAAGGTCTTGGCCAGATACTCTGGGCCGCATCGATCGGCGTTTTTTGCATCGGTCAGTTATTGGGCTCATTGAACTTCATCACTACAACGCTCGATATGCGCGCGAAAGGGATGAGCCTGTGCGTTTGCCGCTGACGGCGTGGGCTTGGTTTATTACCTCCTGCATGGGCCTGACGGCGTTCGCGGTGTTGTTGCCAGCGTGTATTCTTCTGATTCTCGATCATGTGGCAGGCACCAGTTTCTTCATACCTTCGGGTCTCGTGATTAATGATCAGTTACAGCCACACGCTGGTGGCTCAACCCTTCTTTGGCAACATCTGTTCTGGTTCTTTGGACATCCGGAGGTTTACATCGCGATCGTTCCCGGGATGGGGATTGTCTCTCACATTCTGATCACCAACATGAGAAAGCCATTGCTTAGCCATAAAGTGATCATCGGGAGCATGTCGTCGATCGCTTTCCTCAGTTACATGGTTTACGGGCATCATATGTTTGTCAGCGGGATGAATCCCTTCTCGTCGTTGGTTTTCTCGTTTCCGACCCTGATCATCACCATTCCGGCGACGATCATCGTGTTGATTTGGATAGGAAGCCTCTATGGGTCGAGGCTGCGAATTACAACGGCATCGCTGTTTGCCCTTGGCTTTATCTCGATGTTCGTGACGGGTGGTGTAAGTGGTTTCTTCCTGGCGCAGCCATCGATTGACATCATGCTCCATGCCACCTACTTTGTGGTCGGTCATTTCCATTTTGTTATGGCGGTGGCTGCGATTTTCGGTATCTTTGCCGGCACATACTTCTGGTTCCCAAAGATGTTTGGCAGAATGATGGACGAGAGACTGGGAAAACTTCATTTCTGGCTTACGTTCGTTGGTGTCTACTGTATCTTCATGCCATTCCACTATCTGGGAATCGCGGGCAACGTTCGCCGCTATCAGGCTTTTGTCGACGACTACACTTCATGCACCTGATCCCCGTTCACCGCTTTATCACAGTGGCCGCGCTTTTCACTGGGGCGGTTCAACTCATCTTCCTCTACAACTTGATCCATAGCCGTTTCTGGGGGAAACAGGCGCCGCGAGAATCCCTGGGAGGGAACGTCGCTCGAATGGTGCACCCTACACCCCTCCGCCGTGGAACAACTTCGGCGACAAACTGCCGGTCGGTTATCACGATCCATACCAGTACGGCGTGCAGAGTTCGACGGGACGACTATGTTATGCAGGATTCTCCCGAGGAGGCGAAGACCGCTCACGACGAGGCGTAGACATAGTTAGCCACGCAGTCTAGCGAGTCTTAGGATGGCCACCACGAATTGAGCATTATCGCACTAAGTACTGAACCACCCCGGGCTCCCGTTCGCCTGCTGGGTCGATTCTGGCGGCGGACGGAAGAACCCCGTTTCCGGCGATCGGCGATCTTCGCCCTTAAAGATGAATCTCCCCCGCCATCCTCCACTGGCATCTGGGTGGTGCTCGCCTCGATTTCAATGATCTTCGCTGCCTTTACCAGTGCGATGGTTGTCCGTCAGGGCGCGGCCATGGACTGGCAACACCTGACCCTTCCCCATATTCTTTATCTCAACACGCTGGTGCTGTTGGCCAGCAGTATTACTCTCGAGATGGCGCGCCGCCGGTTCGCCGCCGACGTGGCGGGTTCTAGCGACAAACGGTCGCCGTCCCGCTGGCTGTACGCTACGTTGGGTCTGGGAATGCTTTTTGTTGCCGGTCAATATCTCGCGTGGCTGCAATTGCGCGCGCAGGGTCTTTATCTGGCGACCAATCCCAACAGCTCATTTTTCTATGTGCTGACCGCAATCCACGCCATCCACGTGCTGGCGGTCTGGGCGGGCTGGCGCGGGTGATTCGCAGATTGAATCAAGTCGGTATTGCGGAAGAGTACGATGGACGCGACTTCGCTCTACTGGCATTTCATGGGTGCTCTGTGGGTGTATCTGCTGGTGTTGCTGTGGATGAAGCTGTAGCCGATAACTGTGCAAGAGGAGGAGCTGTGAGCCACGCTGATGCTATGGCAGGACATTCGCAGCATGATGGAGAAGCCGGCGTTTTCGGTTCCAGCGAAGAAGATGGCGATGTGGCTGTTTATCATCGCCGACTCCGCTACGTTTGCGGCCTGCCTGGTGGCGTATGGATTTTTGCGCAACGGCACGCCAAGCTGGCCAAGACCTTTCCACAGCATCACCAACGTGGCCCTGATGACCTTCATTCTGGTTACCAGCAGCCTGACCATGCTGCTTGGATGGACGCGGCCAAATCGGGAGACAAGGCGGGAGCTCTGCGATGGATGCTCATCACTGCCGCCGCGGGGCGCTGTTCGCCTTTTGCACATCCGCGAGTGGCTGGGCTTGATCGGTGAGGGCATGACCCTCTTCAAGAACCCGTGGGGCACGGGGATCTTTGGCGCCTCCTTTTTCAGTATTACGGGGTTGCACTTGCTGCACGTCACCGGCGGGGTGATCGCGCTGATGGCGGTGGCTGCGCTATCAAAGGTGGCCGTTACAATGCGGATGACCTCGAAATCACCGGCTTGTACTGGCACTTCGTGGATCTGGTGTGGATGTTTGTGGTGCCGCTCGTCTATCTGCTGAATCTTTCGCACTAAGAAATCAGGAGCAAAAATCTATGGCTATGGCCGAAGAACACAAGAGTAACGCCGGGAAGTATGTGGTGGTTTACTCTTTGCATTCTTGCCATCGCAGCGCTACAGTTCGTGATCGCCTATTCCCACATCACGGCGGAACAGATGTTCACGCGCATGCTATTTCTGGCGGTTATTGAGGCCGCACTGGCGCTTCTGTTCTTCATGCATTTGTCCGAAAATCGCGGACTCATGTGGTTTGTTGTGATCTTCACCGTGTCCGTTATACTCGGCTATGCAATATGGTTGGACCGATAGCTTCCGCTGACTGGTTGGCGCGCCTTGGGCGCAAATGACGATGGCGAAGAGTGCCGCAAGGAGAAGAATGAATATTAAGTCTTGGATGCGAGCTGGTGAGAATGTTTGCAGTCGGTGCTGTTCCTGGCCATTGCCGCTTCCGGCTTTTGCCCAGAACTGTGCCCTCTGCTATACCCAGGCGGCTTCCGCCGGCGCGCGCATGATCCAGGCATTGCGCAGCGGGATTCTGGTTCTCGTCATTCCCCCACTCTCGGATCCATCGGGATGATTTTCCTCGTTCATCGCAGGAGCAACCAGTTCAAGCGGGACGATGATGCCGCAGAACCGGGGCAAGACTGGTAAAATGGCAGCCACTCAGGCCATGACAAATCTGAACCTCTGCTTCCGCTTGGAAATCCCGGCTGTCGGATTATTACACCCTCACCAAGCCGGAAGTGAACCTGCTCATTCTGATGACCACTTCAGCTGGCTATGCGCTGGCGTCGCATCCACCATTCCATGTCTCGGTTTGGTCAACACTCTGGTGGGCACGCTGCTGGTGGCCAGTGGCACCGCCACGTTGAACCAATGGATGGAGCGTGCCTGGGATGGCCGGATGCGGCGCACGGCTTCGCGGCCGCTGCCCTCGGGCCGCATGGCTGCCGGCGAGGCTCTCGGTTTCGGATTGCTATTGAGCGTGGCGGGAGGCCTGTACCTGGCGAGCAACCGTCAACCTAGTGGCGGCAGCACTGGCGATGGCGACTCTGCTCTCGTATCTGCTGATCTATACGCCACTGAAGCGCAAGACGCCCTTATGCACGCTGCTGGGGGCTTTTCCTGGCGCGATGCCGACGCTGATCGGCTGGGCCGGCGCAACGGGAAGGATTGACCCACTGGCGTGGTTTTTGTTCGCCATCTTGTTTCTCTGGCAATTCCCCCATTTTCTGGCAATCGCCTTGATGTACCGCGAAGACTATGCGCGGGCCGGCTACAAGATGCTCCCTGCTTTCGACCGGGAGGCCCGATTCACGCGCGCAGAGATTCTGGGATTGACCGTGGTTCTGGTTCTTACGACTTTGCTGCCGGTTGAACGCGTGGGACCCCTATACGGCGTGGCTATGGTTCTGGCGGGAGGATTCTTCCTATACTATGTGGCCAAGCTCACCCGCTCCGCGTCCATCGCGTTAGCCAGCCGGGTGGTACACGCCTCGGTAATTTATCTCCCCGTAGTTTTGGCCGCAGTTGTGGTTGCTTTCAAATCTTAAATCTCATCGACATCACTACGTTTCTCTTCTGCGTGAAACGAATTTTTAGCTCTTCGTGTCATTCTAGAAGGCGTAGCGGAATGCGAATTCGAGGGTACTGCCGTTGAAATCCTGTATAGGAATTGCCGCCAATCCCGGGATTACGTTCGATCCCAAGCCCTTGCCATTGTATCCATAGTAGTTCCAGGTCATCCGGTAGCTGAGACCTTTGTACACATCGAAAACCGTCCGGATATAGGGCTTCTGATAATTGAAGGCCAAGGTCCCAGGCACCTGAAGGGGATCGATGTTGAGTGTGTTGCCGGCAACGAATGTCCCTGAATACCCGATGTCGGTGGTCAGGCGCTTCACGGGTTTCCACATGATGTCGCCGTAGAAGAAGTGCTGTTTGCTCGAGTACGTCCCCAAGCCGGGGATGGCCGGCGGGGCATAGCCAAGGCTGCTGGGACATTGTGTGACCGGGGGAGGACCGAAGGCGTTGTCGTAATAACAGATCTGCGCCTGAGTGTAGATATCGGTGTAGGTGTATCCCAAATCGAAGAACAGCTTCGAATCCGGCATGAGAGTGGTTACGAAGCCATAGGTGCGACCGTGCTCCAGATCGTTCACGGTTGAGACGTTGTCGCGATTTTCATGGATGTCGATGGCCGCGTCGAGAGTGATCCAGGAACGCGCCTTGTAGTTCGCATTGACCTTATAGCTCTGCACTTGCCGCGGGCTGATCCGAGTGAAGGAATAATCGTTGTAGCCGAACTGGAAATCGCCGGTGATGCGCAGGGTATCCAAGGGGCGAGCAGTGAAACCCGCCAACAAGGTCTTTTCGTGGATTTCGGTGATGTTGCGGGAGGTGTCATTGTCCGCCGCAGGACCGGTGAAAGTCAGCGAGATCAGTTGGCCAGTCAGGGGGTCCACGTTCTCGGTGCAGGCAGCGGGGGTACCGCAGTCTCCACGAGCAGCCAAAAAGTCGTTGCCCGGGTTACCTCCGGTCCCTCCCGGGAAGTAGGTTTCCCCTGAATAAAAAGTAGCGCTGAAATCGGCGATGGTGCGAGCCGTGTACACATAACCGATCCGCCCGGTGAGGCGTTTAGTGAAATCGTATTGCAGCTGAAAGGTATTCGATCGCAAGTTCTGGCCGAGGAAACTCGATGTCGGACCGTTGACGATGTCGGCCGAGGAACTCGCAGTATGGTTAGGGCAAGTGGCCGCAGTGTAGGGAGCGGGACACAAGGCGAGGAAGGTGGCTGCCGTAAATACCGCCTGCGGCGCTGCCAGACCAACCAAACCGGGCTGCATTTGGCCGAATATATTGGTCTCCGCCGTGTCCCAAAGGCCGGGAGTACGCCAGTTGTCGTAGCGGAACGCGTCGAGGATGCGAAACTTGTCGGTGACCGCATACGTACCCGACCAGTCTGCATTCACGGAAACCCGTTTGGCGTCGGCAGGGCCGCCAGTGGTGCTTCCCCGCGAGCCGCTTCGGCTGACATAGTCGTTGACAATCTCACTGAAGTCCGGGACCGAATTGTTGGCGGAACTGTAGCCAAACGATGCCGAAGTCTCAAAGTTCTTGAAGTAATTGGATTGGAAACGCAAACGTTCGGTAGGCATGAAGTTGCGCGGGCGCCCGGCCTGACTGTAAGACAGATAACCGTTGCAGTTGGGATTGAACACATTGGGTGCGGTCACAATGGGCGCGGCACAGGGCAGAATCTCGACTGGCCCGGCAGTGCTCCAGATAATGCCGGGGTCAACCGGGGTTCCGTTTGCCAGTTGGAAGCCCGAATTCTGGGGATTGTCAGTGACGATATTATCCTGCTTGAAGTAGCTGAGAAACTGGTCGTAAGAAATGGTAGTTTTCGGCAGCAGCCGGAAATCCGCACCCATGTGATAAGCATTGGTGGTATAGCTGTAAGTCTCATTGAACGCGGATATAGTTCCCCCATCCGTCGTGAAGAAACCGGGGCCCTGGTCCCGGTCATGGGAATAGCCCAGGCGGAAGCGCACGCGCGACTGCGGAAATAAAGTCAGGTTGTAATCCTGCATGCGCCGGACCAAATCCAGCGAATGCGGCGACGTGGCAATGCCCACCGCTGGAGTCGAAGTCGAAGGATTCAGTGGATTCGCCAGCAGGTTGTAATCCCAGAAATTCTTGTCCCGGCGGAACAGGAATGAGAAGTTGTACCACTTGTTCTTGTCGATGCGCAGGCGGGTCACGTCATTGGGATCGCCACCATAGCCGAAGTTGCTGAAGTCAAGATTGTCGAATAAAAGACCGTTGTGGCCGAGCGAACGCATGTCCAAGGTGTAATCGAAGAGGCGAAGGCCATCCCCAAGATTCACAAAGGTGTCGTAGGTATTGGTATTCCCATTGATCCAGGTGCTGCGGTAGCCGGCCTCGACCGACTGCTGGACGTTGTAGTTCCCGGCGTCGATGCCTTTACTCTCGCCCGAGCTGTCCTGGGCGCGAGACAATGGCCAAGCTGCTAATAGGGCCACCACCAGCGTCGCGTGGGCAAGCCCCCAAGCCGGAGGACGATATCCTGGGAACTGTCTATAGGTCTTCGGAAGACTACGCTCTCGCATAGGGTTCATGGCGGTCTCTATTTGAAAAAGGTTTGGTCGAAATTGGATCCGTGGATCTGGCTATGGCACAGCGTGCACGATTTAAAGAAGGTCTCCTGGCTGTGAAAGGAAGGGGTCCCTGGTGCGTTCCCGGCCTTCGACCCGGCGGTGACGTTGGTATGGCATTGCAGACATAGGAGATTGACGTTGCTTACCCGGAGCATGTGAGGATTCGCCCCGCCGTGAGGAATATGGCAGGACGAGCAGCCTTCTATTTTTACCGGCTCATGCTCGAATACGAACGGTCCTTGTTTGTCAGTGTGGCAAGTGAAGCAAATGGCATTTTGCGTCGCCGAAGCCCGCACCTGCTTCGGTCCAACCGTGCCGTGTGGATTATGGCAATCGGTGCACTGCACCAGGCCTTCATTCACCCGATGGTGAAAGGGCATTGCGAACTGCGCCTTCTGCTGCAAATGGCACGAGTAACAGAGCTCAGGCTGTGCCTTCACCAGCAGAAACTCTTTCGTTTGGGCATGGTGCGGCGAATGACAGGAGATGCAACTCACGTCATTCTGTGTGTGCACCGAGTTGATAGCATTCATGTGCTCGGTGCCGCCAGCGTGGCAGTTCATGCAGCGAGCGTTGATGACTTTGGTAGAGGCATCTTTGAAAGTAAAAATCTTAGTGACGTCGCCGCCTCCGGCCACGTGTTCCGCGCCGGGCCCGTGGCAGCCCTCACAACCTTGGTGCGAGGCGCCGCCCTCCTTATTAAGCATGGTCTTCCAATGCGGGGTTTTCTCCCAGGCATTGTAGATTTCCTCATGACAGGTCTTGCAGGTCTCGGCTCCAACGTAGCCGGAGACAGCCTGCTCGCTGGCGGCGGTTCCGGTGGAAGCGGTTTTAGGAGTGGGCGCTGCGTGGGACGCTGCCTGAGATGCACTCCAGCTGGCAGTGCAACAGACAGCAAGCATCACGCACAGACTCGAAAGAGAAAGTAGGGGGACTCGCTTGCTAGCGTTCATAAGTTTCTCTATGCCGGGCCCGGTCAACCGGATGATCCTTTCCATACTCCTCATAAGAGGCGCTGCCACGAACCCTCACACCAGTCGCAACTCATGCCCGGTGGCAGAACAGCTCACACGCCGCCCGATGGAAGCAGCAGTCTAAAGCGGTGAGCAAAAGCAGTGGTAAAGAGAAGTTGCGATCCGGTTGGAATGCACCGCTCCCTAAAGGGCCGGCAATAGCGCCAATTTGCCACGCGATGACGGAGCATTCTGTCACCCTCAGCAGTTAAAGAACCAGCAAAAAGATGAGCGTTCGCGCGAATGATAGCAGAGGCGCAATCCTCTCACCCATGACTTTATGTGTACCTTCACGATGACTTTCGGCCCGGTGACGAGGAAAAAGCAGTGAGCAACATCACATTGTCGGGTGACGAAGGTCACCGACTAGACCAAATCGGGAATGAGGAATTGTGCGGGAGTCCTAGCAATTGTGGGTGGACGCGGACTCACCATGAGTGCATGGAACTGGTGAAAAGAAAAGGTTTTCCATCCCGTCGTCCGCTGACGACCGAGGCCTGAGTACTACCGAATACGACACCCGATCTCCAGTTCTCAAGATGGAAGTAATAGGTCTTTCGTTACTTTATGCCGCCCCGCAACCCGCTCTACGATTCATGCAAAAGAGGTGAAGGATGCTCCAAGCAATCAAATGGTCAGTGTTCGGCGCATGCATATTGGCGGTGGCTGAGATGGCTGCGGCACAGTCCAGCTATCAAGTGGTTTCAATCCATGATCCAGGGACCATCAAAGGCACAGTCAAGTGGTCTGGTGCAATGCCTCATATCCCCAGTCTTCCTATCAACAAAGACCCAGAGATTTGCGATCCCCAGAACCACAAGACGCGCGATTTGGAACGTCTGGTAATCGGCCCCGAGGGCGGAGTCGCTAATACGGTAGTCTTTTTGAAGGATATTTCCAGTGGCAAGCCAATGGACATTCCCGAACCGCGGCGCTTCCTGAACCAGAAGCAATGCCGCTACGAACCCCACATCTTATTGGTACCCGTCAACGGTCCACTTGAACTTGAAAGTTCTGATGCCACGCTCCATACGGTTCACATGGATGGTGCTGCCACTTACAATTTGCCGTTTCCCTTCACCAACCAGATCGTTACCCGCACCATGCCAACTCCGGGTCTGGTGAACGTAAGATGCAATGGTGGCCACTCCTGGATGAATGCGGAGATTCTTGTGGTCACACATCCTTATTACACCGTGACCGACGAGAGCGGAAACTTCGAACTCACAAACGTCCCACCGGGAGATTACGAGATTGTTGCCTGGCACGAGGGCTGGAAGCTATTGCGAGAGGAAGCGGCCTTCGATGTTCTGACCGAGCACAGGGTTCAACGGCCGATTTTTTCGGAGCCTAGAAGCTGGGAGAAGCATGTCAGCGTCGGCGGGGACGAAAGCGCAGTGGTCAACTTCGTCATTTCCGAAAAGTAGCTGAGGACGTCGGGGATGTTCCCCAACGCAGCCAAAAAACCGCAGCCGCCGAGGAAATCGTCTCCTGGCGGCTGCACCTTTATGGGCCTGACCAAAAGCTACTCTGGATGGATCTCCAGGAGTGAGTTGATCACCTCGCCCTTGGGGCTGCCCCAACCGGTCACCAGGTCATAGCCGGGCACGGCGTTGTACCCGCCGTTGTTACCGCTGATTATGTCGTGAAAGACACCCTTATAGTCCTTTCCGATCCCAATGTGATAGAGAGCGGGGTTCAGAAACCCGAGAGTGCGCTTCCCCTGGGAAACCTCTTGTTCATTGGCTAGTGCAATGAGGCTTGCCCATTGGGGGGCGGCAAAGCTGGTGCCTCCGTTTCCTCCGCCGCAGCCTCCGTCATAGCAACTGTACTGGTTGGTGTTCGATTCCGCGGCTACATCCGGATAATTTCGTAGAGTGGTGGATCCTTTATTCGAGGAGTTGATAACCCCCGGCAGTTTTTGATAACTGGGAATTGGGATACCGTTTTTGGAAGGACTGCCGGCGCTGCCGTTCCATCCGGTTTCCGATTGCCAAGGGCCGCCGGGGCCATTTGTGTTGAGGTCGGTGCCGCCTACCGAAACGATGTAGGGATCGTCGGCCGGCCACACGACATCGCCAGGAGTACCTGAACCGTCGTCTCCGGAGGCCACAAATACGGTCTGACCTTGCACCGCCATTTCTTTGAAGATGGGATCAAGACTCTTCTCATCGTCGCTCCATCCCCAGGAACAACTGAGGGTCTTGGCAATGTTATCGACGGCCATTTGGTTGAAGATGGAAATGTCACTGCTTCCCACGTACACCAAGACCTGGCTCAGGCTGGGCGCCATGGAGACCGCCATCTCGATATCGATAGCCTGCTCGCCGTCATCGCATTGTGGGTATTGGCAGTTCAAAGGAACGCCATTCAGGGATACCCCGTTGACAGGGACATTGAACGGCTGGTGCAGGTTGCTAAAGTAAAGCTGAACGTCGCTGATGTTGTATCCTGCGAACTCAAAAAGGCCAACCGTTTGGCCAGTGCCGGTCAGAGGCCCGGACCCATAATAAGCCGCTCGCATGTCACTCCCCACGTATTGGCCACCTGGGCCGGAGCCAGTTGGCCGGCTCGCTTTCATCTTGGCAGAAGCGCGGGTGTTCTTGGCCTGGGGCAATGTGAAATTATCCAGGCCCGAGATGTGCAGCACTGGAACTCCCAGATCGAGCGATGGCTCGCGATCCGGCGAATAGAAGGTACGACTTTCTGTGGGATGCTGATAGATACCCATCTTCACCTGGAAGGCCTTTTCTATATTTGCAACCGTTCCTTCAACATCCAACACCATGTGATTGGCTGCAAGGTCTACCACGGACAGGCCGTTGGCTTCGGCAAATTGGCGAACCGCGGCATAATCTTCGGGAGCCGGGCCGAATCTCTCCGTGAACTCCTGCACACTCAAATAGCGGTGATAACTGGAGCTTTGGGGGTCATAAATCTGATCCAGAAGGTCGTCGAGGCCATTCTCATTTCGCAGGGGCAGCGAAATCGCGAGGCTGAGTCGTTTCGTCGCGGGAAGGTGGCCAACCAGTTCTGCTCTTCCACTTGCAACCGCCTCCGGCACATGACGCGTCATGGTCAGATGCGATTCCGCACGGGAGGTGCCCGCCGTCAGGAGCCCGATGAGGCATAACATTGCCAACTGTCGCGAAAAGTTGAGACCTGCTATTTTCTTCATCAAAATAGTCCTTTTTGGGAGACTGAATTTATCGCGCCAAGCCAACCGATAAGGTACAACCGAAAGCCTTGGAATGCAACGTCCAATGCGGCTTTTGAAGGGATCATGGACCCAGCCTGAGCAATCTCGGCGACCAAAATTAGCGTTCTTGGCAGAAAGGCTTATCTCTTAGCGGACGTTCCCTTGGTGACCTGCTCGTACCACAGGCGGTGGTGGGTCTTCGCCCAATCCGTACTTACTTCTCCGCGGATGATGGAAGTGAAACCGCCGCGGACCATGGCCGTTCCCATGTATACGTGGATGATGAAACCGCCGATGGTCGCCATCGCGGCCACCACATGCACGGTGACCGCTAGAATAACGCAACCAGTGAAGACTCCACGGAATGGATTCCACGAACCACAGTCCCAAGCCGGAAATCACCAGCAGGATGACGCCGTAAAACATGAGCCAGAAGAACACTTTCTGGCCGTAGTTGAAGCGGCCCTCGGGGGGCAGCTTTTCGATCCTCATTTTCTATGTAATGCTTCACGGCTTTCGACCAGCGCCGGTCCGCGTCGGTGGTTTGCATATCGCCGCGCCACATTTTGTACATCCAGAACATCGAAAGCGCGAAGCCTAGGCCAAGCCAGGGATGCCAGAAGCGCGCCGTCGGGCCGCCGCCGACCGAGTGCAGCCAGCCAATACATATAAGGAGACCAGAAGGCAAGGCCGGTGATCAGGCAATACATATAGAAAAAGCAGCCAACCCAGTGATGAACGCGCTCGGCGAGCGTATAGCGACAAATGACGGCCCCCAGTTTCGCCGGCGGCTCTCGTAGAAATGACGTTCGAGGTGCTCACGGCTGCCCTCCGTTCCCGTTCTCGGTGATGTACTTCTTTCGGACCGAAGCGCAAATAGTGCAGGGTCACACCGATGACGCCGCCGATCATGGCGAGATTCCCGATCCACTTCGCAGGCCCCTTCCAAAACCGAACCACCCATGGAACGTGCGGATCTTTGGGCAACCCGCCATAGGCCTCGGGATTGGTCGCGTCATGTAGAACATAGATGACGCCTGTTCCGCCCACGCCTGCAGGATCGTAGACGCCGGCCTTCTCGAAACCAAAATTCTCGCGAAGCTGAGTGGCGCGCTTTTCCGCGAAGTCCTTCATATCGTCCTTGGTGCCAAAGTGCAGACACCCGGTGGGACAGGACTTGATGCACGCTGGCTCCAGTCCGACGCTCACACGGTCGGAGCAAAGAGTGCACTTGAACATCTTCTTGGTTGTGGGATTGAACTTAGGAATATCAAATGGACAGCCGCTCACGCAATATCCGCAACCGATGCAATTCGCCTGCTGAAAATCGACGATGCCGTTGGTGTATTGCACGATGGCGCCGTCGGCGGGGCAGGCCGCGAGGCAGCCGGGATCGGCACAGTGCATGCACTGATCTTTGCGCATGAGCAGGGTCACGGTGCCGTCTTCGCGCTCGTGTTCGTTGAACTTGATCAGGTTCCAGTACTTCCACGTCGTCTCCGGCATGGTCTGGTAGCTGTTGTCAAAGACGGTGTCGGTAAACTCGTAGCCATTCCACTCGAGACACGCGACTTCGCAAGCCTTGCAGCCGATGCAGGTGGTGGTGTCTACCAGCTTGCAGACCTGATAGTCGCGCTCCACGCCCTCTCCTGGCGCGGGTCCGGCGTGGCCGGAAATTCTGCGGATTGCCAATGTCGCCTGGCTCATAACCCTATGCCTTCTCCAGTTTGACCAAAAAGCCCTTGAATTCCGGCGTGTACGCGTTGGGGTCAACCACGGTCGGCGTCAACCGATTGGCGATGGTTCTCGCGTCCCGGTCGGCGTCTTCTTGAATGCCGCGATAACCCTGGTGGATGGGAAGGCCGATTTGATAGACCTTCTTGCCGTCGATCATCATCGGCTTGATGCGCTTAGTGACGAACGCCTTGGCCACATAAATAACTGCGCGCACTGGTGACTTTTACTTTATCGTTGCCCTTGATCCCCAACTCCGCCGCCAATTCGACTGGAATTTCGACGAACGGCTCGGGAATGAGCTGCACGTTCATCTGGTTGTTCTTAGTCCAGTAGTGATACTGCTCGGTAAGCCGATAGGTGGTGCAGACGATGTTGAAGCCGTCTCCTGGAGTCGCGTACTTGTCTGCCGGCGTCTTGAACTTCTTGACTACAGGGTTGTTCGACTGCTTCGGGTGCAGCGCGTTTTCCACCGGACTCTCGATCGGCTCATAGTGCTCAGGCAAAGGGCCATCGGCGAAGGCACCCAAGGGCGCAAAGATCCGGCCGACTCCTTCCGCGGTCATGATGAAAGGACCCATGTGGTCCTTGGGGTTCGAGTCGGCCTTAAAATCGGGAACGTCATTGCCCACCCAGAGTTGCGCGGATTCGTTCCACCAGACCTGTTTGCGGGAAGGATCCTAGGGTTTACCCGAAAGATCGCAGGAGGCACGGTTATACAGAACACGGCGGTTCGCCGGCCACGACCACGCCCAGTTCTGGTAAATACCCTGACCGGAGGGGTCTTCCGTTCCGCGGCGTATGAGTTGGTTCCCGGCTTCGGTCCAGCATCCGGAATAAAGCCAGTTTCCGCAGGAAGTGGTCCCGTCGTCTTTGAGCCAGGCGAATCCGGGCAATTGTTGGCCCTTCTTGATGGTCACCTGGGTCTTGGGGTCGGTCAGGTCCGCCAGCGCCTTGCCGTTCAGTTCCTTGGCCACCTCACCCAGGGAGGGGTGCAGGGGAAGTGTGTAGCTCCAGGACAGGTTCAGAATTGGATCTGGGAACTTTCCCCCCTCCTTTTGATAAAGTTCCCGCACCTGCAAAAAGATTTGCGCCAGGATGTCCTGATCCAGTCGAGCGTCGCCGGGAGGAGGAACCGCCGCGTTTTTCCACTGCAGCCAGCGCGCCGAGTTGGTCATGGAGCCGTCTTTCTCGGCGAAGCCGGCACAGGGCAGGCGATAGACCGTGGTATTGATGGTCTTCATTTCTTCCGCGGTAATTCCAGGGGACCTCCAGAATTCACTGGTCTCATCGGGATAAATCTCTCCTACAACAAGGAAATCGGCCTTTTTCAGTGCATCAATGTTTTTCTGAGAGTCGGGGCCAATGGCCACCCCGTTCATGCCGAACGCGAGCAAGCCCTTTACCGATCCGCGATACATGTTGTCCCATATCTGGGTCCAGGAGTAGTTACGGTCTACTTTGGGCATGTAATGGAAGGCGAAGTCGTTCTCTTTCTTCGCCGCCTCACCATACATCGACTTCAGGAACGAAACCGTAAACTTTGGAGTGTTGGACCAGTAATTAAACGATTCCCACGGCTCGGGTTTGGAAGCGGTTGGAGTAGTGCGTTTCAAATAAGCTGCCAAGTCAACGTCATTCGGATTGGGCACTTTCAGGTAGCCGGGCCAAATGTCGAAAACCCCACCCATGTCAGTAGCGCCCTGGATATTCGAGTGGCCGCGCAGAGCGTTGACGCCGCCGCCGGCGCGTCCCACGTTGCCCAGCAGCAACTGGAGAATCGCCGCCGTGCGGATGACTTGGGTGCCAAAGGTATGCTGCGTCCACCCGACTGCATACAAAATGGTGGCTACCTTCTTCATGTCACCGTCTTTGCGAATGGAAGTGTAGAGATCGGCCGCCTTCAGGAACTGCTCTTTCGGAATGCCGGTGATGCGCTCGACCATTTCCGGCGTATAGCGGGAGTACTGTTGCCTCAGCAACTGAAAGACACATCGAGGATGCTGCAGGGTGAAGTCATAGGCAACCTTCGGAGGCATTCCGGGCAATGGCGGTGGCGTTCCCGGCGCTGACGCAACGGGTTTCGCCGTGGCATGCGGGGAGGCGCCGCCGGCGTCGTTTCCTTCCTCATAGTTCCACGATGACCGGTCATAAGTTTGGGACGCGGCGTCGAAACCGGAATAAAGCCCGTCCTCAGGAAGCTTAAAGCCTTCCTTTACGATAAAAGCCGCGTTGGTGTAGTTGGCAAGATATTCTTTGGCTACACGATTATTTTCGATCGCGTAACGGAGCATTCCCCCCAAGAATGCAATATCCGACCCTGCACGAATCTGAAGGAACTGATCGGAGGTGGCGGCGGTTCGCGTGAATCGCGGGTCCACTACGATCATCTTGGCGTTGCGAGTCTTCTTGGCTTCGATGGCCCACTTGAAACCGCAGGGGTGGTTCTCGGCGGGATTCCCGCCCATGATCAACATCATGTCGGTGTTTTTGATGTCGATCCAGCCATTGGTCATGGCCCCTCTTCCAAAAGTTGGTCCCAAACTTGAGACCGTGGGGCCGTGTCAAACCCTGGCCTGGTTTTCTACATAAGTAAGACCCATGCCGCGCATGGTCTTGACGACCAGGTAATTGAATTCGTTGGTGTCGGTGCAGCCGCCGGTAAAAGCCAGGCCCTCGCAACGGTTCACGGTGCGTCCGAGTGCGTCCTTCTCAACGAAGGTGTTGTCGCGCGTCTTCTTCATCCAGCGAGCGATCTCATCGATCGCCTGCGGCCAGGCAATGTCTTCCCAGTGGTCGGACCCGGGCCGGCGGACCTGCGGCTTCAGCAGCCGCCGTGGGTTGAGGATGTCCTGTTCCAGCGAAGCCCCCTTGGGACACAGCGTGCCGCGATTGATGGGATGATCCGGGTCGCCTTCGACGTGGATCACCTGCGGCGTGACGTTCTTAGCTTTATCGCCAATCGTGTAAATAAGGACGCCACAGCTGACCGAACAATAAGGACACGTGGATCGGGTCTCGGTTGCACGCGCGATCTTGAGCTCTTTGAGCTGCGCGAACGCGGGAGTCAGATCGAATCCCAGAACAGAGATGCCAGCGCCACCGATGAACGCGCTCTTGAGGAAGGTTCTGCGGGAGAGTTCCATTGAGCATCCTCCGACCGCTTTGATTGCAAACCTACGTCAGAAATCCGAGACGGGGCAATGATTTGCAGGAAACTATAGACCCAAGGGGCAGTGGGAGTCAATCGGTGAAATCCGGCACGGGATTCCGGCCTCGCAGTTGCTTGCCGCGAGTAGAAGCCCGATAATCGCCCGGTGGCGAAAACTCCCTGGCAACAGCGTATCCGGCGTGCTGAACAGCTCGCCGCCCAGCACCCGTTCGCGGCGGAAATCCTCGACTTCTACGTCCATGTAGCGCGTTTTCAGGAGAGCCTCCATCAGCGACTCGACCGGGCTTCAGACAAGAAGACTCCCGTCTCGCCGGCGGCACCGCCGGAATCTCCGGAACTCCTCAAGAGTTTCCCGGCATTTCTCTCTCTGGTCGAAGAAAAGGCGCCGCATCAGTTCGCTCAACTCGCCCATGCCGTACGCGACTCTCCATCCAGTTCGTGGTCTGAGTTGCTGAACCACTGCTGGACCACCGTCGAACCGCCAGAAGTGTCCGACGAATTTCTGGCGATTGCCCTTCTTCAACCCTATGCCGAATTCGTTCGCTCCCGGTCGCAATTGCAACTCGAAGGCTATACCTACTCGCTATGTCCGTTCTGCAATCGCAAGCCGGCGCTCGGCGTCCTGCGTCCACTGGGCGATGGCGCGCGGCGCAACTTGGTCTGCGGTTTCTGTCTCTGCGAATGGGAATTCCGCCGCATCGTCTGCGCCGGATGCGGCCAGGAAGATCAAACCAAACTCCCGGTTTACACCGCGGACCAGTTTCCCCATATCCGCGTCGAGTGCTGTGACGCCTGCCATACCTACATCAAGTCGGTTGATCTTGCCAAGAACGGATTGGCAGATCCTTTGGTCGACGAACTCGCCTCAATACCGCTTGACCTCTGGGCCCAGGAACACGGTTACGTTAAACTGCGTCCTAACCTGCTGGGAATGTGAGCCGATTCAGAAATTGCCGCGCCCGTCACTTTATAATGCTTGCCTCGGCACCTTGAGGAGGCCGTCAGCTCTGTGCGTCCGATGACGTCGGAAAGCAGGCTGATTCGACTCATGCGCGGGCACTTGTCGTTCCGAAGACCGTTTCTGGCAACCTTGGCGGCCCTGTTTGCCACGGTGGCGATCACCTACGGCTCAATCTGGATGTACTCAGTCCGTCAGTCGCGCCCGGCGGTAGAGCTCGGGTTCAATATCCTCCACAATCCGCAGTATGACGAGAGAACGCACTCGCAGTCGGTCGAAGATGTAGCGGCAGGAAGCCCGGCCGAGCGGGCCGGCCTGCGTGTTGGCGACCGCATTGTTGCCGTAAATGGGCGAGCGCTCGACACTGACGTCGCTTCCACTGAAGCCTATCGCCACGGCAGGCCAGGCGATGCGGTGGAGTTCGCGGTAGAGCGTCCGGGGGTTCTCGAAGCACGCTGATTCTACACGGTGTGTTTCGAGCTGTTTCCTCAGCACAAGGATCCGACAGCATTGCCAAGTCCTCCGCTCAGCAGATCACGGGATCGTTCCCTATTCCTTTTCTTCTGGTGGCATTTGCCGTTCTGTTCTTGAGGCTGGAGGAGCCAAATGCATGGCTGCTGACGTTCCTGTTCTGCGCGTTTGCCGCGGCCCCAACGTTCGTCAATGCGTCGTCAATCTCTCCCAGGCTCCTTATGTTTGCTTTCGCCTTCCGCGCCGTATTCGCAGGCATGCTAGGGCCACTCTTCTATCTTTTTTTCGCCGTGTTTCCGCGGCAATCGCCCCTGGATAGACGCCTTCCGTGGCTGAAGTGGGTCGGTCTTTTGTTTGGAGTCTCTATCATTCTTTCCAGGTTTACGGACTGGAGTTCCGCACCTTCCGCAACTGGTAGCCCAACTGATAGGCAGCCGTAACGCTAGTCTCCTCGACGCTGCATTGAACTACGACTTATTTCATCCTGGGCATGGTTTCTCTGGCGCAGAATTCATTCAGGGCTGCTGTCCCGGCTGAGGCGCAACGCAAATCGCGAGTGATTCTGTGGGGTACCATCGTCGGCGTCCTGCCGATTGTGCTGGAGCGTGCGGCGGTGGATTTCCTCGGATACCGCCCGTCCTTCTGGCTCGATACTTCGCTGGTGCTGGTGTTGTTCCTGTTTCCGCTTTCGTTCGCCTACGCAGTAGTGAAACACCGGGTAATGGATCTTCCGGTATTGCTGCGACGCAGTGCACGCTACGTTTTGGTGCAGAGGGGCTTCGTCGTTTTGATGTTCATCGTTGCAGCGTTTGCCATCGGCCTTTTCACCCATGTTTTTTCGCGGTTCCTCCGGGCGGATACTAATCTTGGAATGGCTCTGAGTGCGGTATTTGGGGTCGTCTTGGTGTGGACATCAGCGCCTCTGGTGAGGCGCGGAACCGTCCGCATCGACCGCGCCTTCTTCCGCAGCGCATATGACTCTCGTATCATCCTGCACGATCTCGCGGAGAAGACGCGAACGGTGGGCGACCGTCGTCAACTGGCTATGCTGCTTGAGGGCCATGTGAGCGAGGCGCTGCACCCGAAGGCCTCTGCGTGTTATTTCGAAGCCGGCGATGGAGAACTTGCTGTAGTCTCGGGAACACTCACGGCGACACCCGTGACTCTCGCCGCAAGCGGACCTCTTTTCGTCGAACTGGCGCACCGCGGGAAAACCTGGGAAGTCCTTCCATCTAATTCTTTCGGGGCCGAAGAGTTAATCCTACTGGCCCCGCTTGCGCCGGAATGCCTGGTGCCCATCCTCGGGCGTGAGAACAATCTGATCGGCATGTTGGTTCTCGGGCAGCGTCTTTCCGAGGAGCCTTATTCGGGCGAAGACAAGCGTTTGCTCGATTCTGTGGCGGCCCAGGCGGGTATCGCTCTGGAAAACATCCGTCTCGCGGAAAAGATGGCGGAGCGAATGGAGGCAGATCGCCGCATCGCCCAGGAAATGGACATTGCCCGGCAGGTGCAAGCGAGACTTTTTCCGCAGAAGCTGCCGGCGATGAAGACACTGGATTACACAGGTGGTTGCATTCAGGCTCGTCAGGTGGGTGGCGACTATTACGATTTTCTGGAGCTTGGGCCCGGCCGCTTGGCGCTGGTGATGGCCGACATTGCGGGCAAAGGAGTGTCGGGAGCCCTGTTGATGGCGAACCTGCAAGCCAACTTGCGTAGCCAATACGCGATGGCGGTCGACGACCTCCCACGACTTCTGGCTTCGGTCAACCGCCTGTTTTATGAAAGCACCGACGATTCCAGTTACGCCACCCTATTCTTTGCGGATTACGACGATTCCACCCGCAAGCTTCGCTACGCGAATTGTGGTCATCTCCCACCCCTTCTGCTGCGTGCGCGGGGAGAACAACAGAACGTAAAGCGGCTGGACTCCACCTGCACGGTGATGGGATTGTTTGAAGCCTGGGATTGCGAGATTGCGGAAGTGCAGCTCACGTCCGGCGACACGCTTGTGCTTTACACCGATGGAGTCACCGAGGCTATGGACGCGGACGGGGAAGAATTTGGAGAACTCCGCCTGCTGGCCGTCCTTAGAAAGCATTCTCAATCCAAGGTAGGATCTCTTCTTCAAGCAGTGGTTGAGGCGGTGCAGAAATTCAGCGGGGGCAGCGAACAGCAGGACGACATCACGCTGGTGGTTGCGCGCTGCGTCCGGTAAGGGCAAGCTACGCGGACGCCGGGGTAAACCTTGTCACCTCAAATACCTGAGGGCCGTTGTCGACCTGGACCGCTGGAGCCGGCGCCAGAGAGACAGACTTCAAGAATGTTCTCAGCTTCTGGGCATCCTCCCGCGACATGTGCACGAACTTAAGCCCGTTGCCGATGTGACGATCAGTGCTCGCCACTTCCGCCTTGACTAGCACTTTTTCCCCGTTCAACCAAAGCACAACGTCCACCGTGGTCGAGGGCTCGAAGGTTTCAAGAACCTCAATGTAACAACCTCCCTCCCCAACCGTGACAGTGCGTCCGCGGTAAGGGTAGTTTTTCGATGAACTACGCATCTCCGCCTGAACCACAAGGTTCACACGAGGATATTTTCTTTGAAATGGCCAAACCACAGGCGCCTCCGAGAAGCAGATTGATCCTTCCCTCCGCATTATTCTTCAGGGATGAGGTATGGCCAAGTTACTGGCGTAATGCAGAGCTCGGGCTGAAGACGCGGGGTCTCCTGAGGATCGGCGATTGCAAAGGCTTGGGTGGCCCTACCAAACCGGGGTGCCGTCTTTGTCGCGGAAAACGAACGTGTCGGTCCCGCGGGTGACTTCGCGGGCAAAAATGGTGTCCACGCCTTCAAATTGCACTTTCACGCCAACCACGGACACGACATCGCCCCTGTTGAAGATCAGATCGTAGGCTTTCACAAATTTCGTAGAGGCGAGATGGACCTCAATCGTATTACCGGCAGGCAATTTCAAGATCAGATGTGAGCCCATACCGCCGCTCATTGGGCACTCCCGATCTCTTATTTCTTGTACCGTTCCTTTGAAGGTGGCCTCGGTCGCCGGGTCATACTTTGGGACCGTAACACTCGTTCCGGACTTCTGTCCCGCAACAGTCGGGGCAATGATCAGAATCAGGGCAACAGCCGTAAGAGTCAGAATGATGACGCGCCAGGTTTTCATGTGCCACCTCACGTCGAACATCGACGAACTCGACCATCTCGAGTATCGCGTTCCAGCGCTTGCCCGCGCTGTGACGAGAATCACCAGGCCTGGTGACGAAAGATGACGTGATCTGGCTCGCTCTCGCCCGTGACTTATGTCACAGCGACCCCACGTCTTATTCCAGACAATGGGTTCCTGTAAGGCAAGCCATGGGGGCACATGTTCAACATCCTGAAAGCTGAGTTTCTGGCGCCCGGCATCAAGCGGTTTGTGATCGACGCGCCACGCATCGCACGCAAACAAAAACCTGGGCAGTTCGTGATTTTGAGGCTTTACGAGCGGGGCGAACGCATCCCGATTACCATCGAAGACTCCGATCCCGAGCGCGGCACGATTTGCATCGTGGTGCAGTCGGCGGGCAAGACCACCAACCTGCTGAATTCGCTGAATGCCGGTGATCAAATTCTGAATGTGGTGGGTCCGCTGGGGAAACCGTCAGAAATTAGGAAGTTCGGCACTGTCGTGGTGATGGGCGGCGGCGTGGGAACGGCGATGGCATACCCAACGGCGGTGGCCTTGAAGCGTGCGGGTAATCGGGTGATTTCCATCGTCGGCGCGCGTAGTAAGGAACTGGTCATTCTGGAGCGGGAACTGCGCGAGGTCAGCGATGCGCTGATGATTACGACCGACGACGGAAGCTATGCTGACAAGGGTTTTGTGACCGACAAGCTGCGACAGTTGATCGAGAACGGAACGCGTATCGATCTGGTGCTCGCGGTCGGCCCCATACCCATGATGAGAGCGGTGGCGGAGATGACGAGAAAAGAGAACATCCACACCGTCGTCAGCCTGAATCCGATCATGATCGACGGCACTGGGATGTGCGGCGGCTGCCGCGTTCTGGTGGATGGCAAGAGCGAGTTCGCCTGCGTGGATGGCCCCGAATTCGATGCCCACCGGGTGGATTTTTCTGTGCTGGTGCAGCGCAATTCGATGTACCGGGCGGCCGAGAAGCGATCAATGGAGGAATTCGAGCGAGAGATTGACTCGCAGCACGAAGTAGTTACTGCCATGCTGCACGGCGCATGCGCAGAGCAAGGAGGCAGCCGGTGACACAGACTACGAAACAGACTTCATTGAATCCCCTGCCCCTGAAAGAGCGGATGAAATTGCCGCGGCAGCACATGCCGGAACAGCTTCCCATACTGCGTGCCACGAATTTCACCGAAGTGAACCTGGGCTACTCCGAGGAACTGGCGCGGCAGGAAGCGAAGCGCTGTCTGGAGTGCGCCAAGCCGGCTTGCACCAACGATTGTCCGGTGGGGGTGAAGGTAAAGGATTTTGTGCAGTTGATCGTGGCCGGCGACTTCATGGGCGCGGCCGCCAAAATCCGCGAGGACAATGTGCTGCCCGCCATCACCGGGCGAGTGTGCCCACAGGAGGATCACTGCGAAGGCGGCTGCTTGATGGGCAAGAAGGTTCAGCCGCTGGGTATCGGATATCTGGAGCGCTTCGTTGCCGACTACGAACAGCGTCATTTGGATGTTCGCAGCGTGGCCAAAGCGCCGCCCACAGGAAAAAAAGTCGCGATTGTGGGCAGTGGGCCTTCGGGCCTGACTGCCGCGGGCGATCTAGTGCAGAAAGGACACCAGGTCCACGTATTCGAGGCTCTGCACACACCGGGCGGCGTGCTGGTGTATGGCATTCCCGAATTCCGACTGCCCAAGCAGATCATCCGTGAACAGATCGACTACATGCGCGCCATGGGCGTGGAGTTTGAAACCGACGTGGTAGTGGGAAAGACGGTTACGCTCGACGAATTGATGGCAGAAGAAGGTTACGACGCTGTGTTTATTGGAACCGGCGCGGGATTGCCTCAGTTCATGAATATCCCCGGAGAACACTTGAATGGCGTCTACTCGGCAAATGAATTCTTGACTCGCATTAACCTCATGCACGCTTACGAATTCCCCAAGTATGACGAGCCGATGCTCGATTTACATCGCAAGAATGTAGCCGTTATCGGCGGAGGCAATACAGCGCTGGATGCCATTCGCTCAGCGTTGCGCCTGGGCGCAAGCAAGGCTTACGTGCTCTATCGCCGCAGTGAAGCTGAGATGCCGGCGCGCAAGGAGGAAGTGAAGCACGCACAGCAGGAAGGCATCGACTTTCGAGTGTTGACCAATCCCGTCGAATTCCTTGACGACGGAAAAGGATGGCTGAACGGGGTGCGCTGCATGCGTATGGAATTGGGCGAGGCGGACGCTTCTGGCCGCAGGCGCCCCGTGCCGGTTGAGGGTTCGGAGTTCGACCTGCCGCTATCGGTTGCGGTCATCGCGATTGGCACGAGCGCGAATCCCCTGATTCAGAGCACCACACCGGGTTTGAACACAAATAAGCGGAACTATATTGAAGCGGACGCGACCACTCAGCGTACTTCGCGAAGAGGAGTGTTTGCCGGCGGTGACATCGTCACCGGAAGTGCGACCGTGATTCTTGCCATGGGTGCGGGACGGAGGGCAGCCAAGTCGATTCATGAATATTTGTCCTCGGGCCAGTGGTAAAGGGCTTGGCTGTGACGCGTCGCACGATGACTGGTGCTCGAGGTCACCGCCCTAATAATGGGAACGCTCTTTAATCACAATTGACCGGATGCGCGGCGGCCAGAACGATACGAATTTTTGCGCTGGGGGGTAGCTCAATGAACGACCAGGATCTTTTAAAGTGTCCGTTGCTTCAGGGGCTTGATCCGATGCATCGCGCCGAACTTATGGGTCTGCTGAATAACAGCAGCGTCCGCGAAAAGCTCGAGAAGTGCCTGGCCGAACACATCAATGCTGCGAATTCCGAGCAAACAATTTGTGCTGCTCAAAGACAGCCGGGAGATTTCAGCAAGGAAGCGCACAGCTGGAATCCGCAGCGCTCGGTTTGGAACAGAAGCCCAAAGGAATGAATCAGTTAGAAGACCACTGAGATTTGGTGGTGTGACCGAAATCACAATCGAGCTGTGCGCTCTGCCCTAGCCGGACCGAACGCCCATGCTCGAAGATTGTGGTGGTGAAGGAGGGGCGGCGATGATGCTTGCGTATAGGCTTCTCCGGTTGGTTGAAACCCATTCTGACGCCCTGGCGGCCGGGCTCCTCGAAAAGACTCAAAACTCAGCCTTGCTTCCCGGTTACCGGGTTAGCGTTCCACGCGACGAACTCAAACAACGAGTCAATGAAATCTATCGGCATCTGGCCGACTGGCTGATGGGCAAAAGTGAATTGGAAGTCGAGAAGCGCTATGTGGAAATTGGCTTGAGGAGAGCCCAGCAAGGCGTGGTACTGAGTGAACTTATCTGGGCGATCATTCTGACCAAAAGGAATCTATGGGATTTCCTCAAACGGGAAGCAGTGCTGGATCGTCCCGCGGAAATCTGTGGCGAACTGGAAGTCGAGGAACTATTAGATCAATTTTTTGACCGCGCCATTTATTATGCGGCGGTTGGGTACGAGCGTTGGTTCGCGTCTGAAGTCTATGAACCAATAGGGAAAGTAAGCTCCGTCCGCTAGGAGATAAGGAATGTCCTGGGAACTTGAGTACAAGAGAAAATTTCGCACGGCGGACGAGGCGCTTGGCTGTGTGCAGTCGGGAATGCGAGTCTACATTCAGCCGGGGTGCGCTGAGCCGGAGACTCTGGTCGAGGCGCTGATGCGCCGTGCTCCTTTTGTGCACGACGTCGAAATCGTTCACATGATGACCATGGGAGCGGCCCCCTATGTGGCGCCAGAAATGGCGGGGCATTTCCGGCATAACGCCATGTTCATCGGTGGCAATGTGCGCGAGGCCATCAACGAAGGCCGGGCGGATTACACGCCCATCTACCTGAGTGAGATCGAAGAACTCTTTGAGAGCGGCGCTATGCCCATCGATGTGGCTCTGCTGGAACTTTCGCCGCCCGATTCGCACGGCTTCTGCAGTTTCGGCGTAGGCGTGGATACGTCGCTGACGGCCGCGAAATGTGCGCGCTATGTGGTTGCACAGATCAATGATCAAATGCCGCGCACGTACGGGGACAGTTTCATCCATGTGACGGAGTTGGATGCCGCCGTCGATTCCTCCCGGCCGTTGTGTGCCATGAAGCCCCCGCAAATCTCCGACATGCATAAGGCGATCGCCCGCAATGTCGCAGGCTTGATTGAGGACGGAGCGGTATTGCAGACCGGCATCGGCGGAATCCCCGATGCGGTGCTGCCGTTTCTCATGGACCGAAAGGATCTGGCGGTGCACAGCGAATTGGCCTCAGACGGCGTTATTCCCCTGGTCGAAGCCGGGGTGATCACAGGGGCGAAAAAGAACTTTAAGCCACGCAAGATCATCTTGGGATTCGCGATTGGCACGAAACAGATGTTCGATTTCGTGGACAACAATCCGATTTTCGAGTTCCATCCCACGGCCTATACCAATGACCCCGCACTCATCGCCCGCAATGACAATATGGTGGCGATCAACTCCGCGCTGCAAATTGATCTTACCGGACAGGTCTGTTCCGATTCCATTGGCACGCGCTTCTACAGCGGCATCGGTGGACAGGTGGATTTTCTGCTGGGTGCGGGACGGTCCAAGGGCGGGAAGCCAATAATTGCCATTTCATCGACCGCGAAGGACGGCACGGTTTCGCGGATTGCGCCCATGCTGAGCCCAGGAGCCGGGGTGGTGACATCACGGGGTTTGGTCCGCTACGTGGTAACGGAATATGGAGTAGCGAACCTGCACGGCAAGACCATCCGGCAACGGGCGCAGGCGTTGATCGACATTGCACACCCCAGGTTCCGGCAAGAGCTCTATGAATTTTGCGAGAAAACCAAATGGCTGCCGCGGACGTTAGAGCCAGCGGCGATGAGGTGAAACATGGCAGGCCAGGCGCGCGGTAAGGTCACGGTAGATGTCGAAGAATGCAAGGGATGCGGGTTATGCGTGGAGTCCTGTCCGCCCAAATGCCTGGAACTTGCGCCGCGAGTTGAGCGCCTATGGAGTTCACCCGGCGCGCTACACCGGCGCAAGACTGCACCGGCTGTGGAATCTGTTTTTATTGCTGCCCAGAACCGGGCGCGATCACCGTTTACCGCATCAAGGCCAAAGCGAAAGGCATTTGCGGTGGCGCAAGGAGGCGAACATGCGGCAACTCTGTAAAGGAAACGTCGCGGTGGTGAAGGGCGCAATTCTTGCCGGGTGCCGCGCGTATTACGGATACCCCATCACTCCAGCCAGTGAAATCGCCGAGGCGGCCGCGCTGTATTTCCCGCAGGTCGGGGGAACGTTTCTGCAAGCGGAGAGCGAAATCGCCGCCATCAACATGGTCTATGGCGCAGCAGCGGCTGGCGTCCGCGTCGATGAGTGGTTCCTCGGGACCCGGCCTCAGCCTGATGCAGGAAGGCATGTCATACCTGGCCGGCGCGGAACTGCCCTGCGTGATCGTCGATGTCATGCGCGGCGGACCGGGGCTGGGCAACATCGCGCCCGAACAGAGCGACTACTTCGCCATGGTCAAGGGCGGCGGCCATGGCAACTACCGCAACATCGTGTCTGGCTCCCGCGTCGGTGCAGGAGATGGCCGACCTGACCATGCTGGCGTTCGATCTCGCCGACAAATACCGCAATCCGGCAGTCGTGCTGGCGGACGGATTTGTCGGGCAAATGATGGAACCGCTCGAGCTTGGAAGATCGCGAGATTCAAGCCGCCGGAAAAGCCGTGGGCAGTGAAAGGAACGCCTGAGACGCGCGCCAATCTGGTGAGTTCCATCTATCTCGACACCGACGAATTGGAAGAACACCAGCGCCGGATGGAAGCCAAGTACATCCGCGCGCAGGAGAGCCGAGCCGCGTTGGGAGCTCTGCCACACCGAGGATGCTGAAGTGCTGCTGGTTGGGTACGGCATTGTGTCTCGCGTGCTGCTTTCTGCCGTCGAAGCGCTGCGCAACAAGGCGTGAAGGCGGGTCTGTTCCGGCCTATCACGCTGTGGCCCTATCCCTCGAAGGCGCTGGCGAAAGCGGCCGCCGAGTGGAAAAGGTGCTGGTGGTCGAATTGAGTAACGGACAGATGCTCGAAGATGTGCGCCTGGCGTGAACGGCAAGGTGCCGGTGGAATTCTACGGTCGGGTCGGAGGCAACGTGCCCTCGGTCGCAGAGCTGCAACAGCAAGTGTTAGCACGGATGGCCGAAGCTAGTCTGAGACGGAGCGAACCGGCTGAGAGGACAACGAAAATGGCAAAGGAAGCGGATCAGCGTTGTCAGATTCGTGATTAACCAGAATTGAAGCTGAAGCCGAAGCAGGCCAAGTCCGAAAGTGATGTCGAAGCCACTCAAGCCGATCCCGAACATAGCGACGCGATACGAAGTGATCCACTCCAAGTCACCGCTGTTCTACGACCTCTACGAACGCAAATCCGAACTGAAGCACCAGACGCATTACTGCCCCGGTTGCGGACACGGCGTGGCGCACAAGCTCATCGCCGAAGCGCTTGCAGGAACTGGGGTTGCAGGATAAGACGATCTTCGTGAGTCCGGTGGGCTGCTCGGTGTTTGCCTACTACTATTTTGATGTGGGCAATGTGCAGGTTGCGCATGGCCGCGCGCCCGCCTCGGCGACGGCGCTCAAACGCGCTCTTGCCCAGACAAGATCGTCATCTCTTATCAGGGAGACGGCGACCTGGCGGCGATCGGCACCGCTGAGATCGTTCATGCCGCCAATCGCGGAGAGAAGATCACGGTCTTTTTCGTGAATAACGGAATCTACGGCATGACGGGCGGACAGATGGCGCCCACCACGCTGGTCGGGCAAAAAAGCACGACTTCTCCCTGGGGACGACGGCCGTCGAATGAAGGCTTCCCGCTGCATATGGCCGAACTGCTCGGCCAGCTCGAAGCGCCGGCATACGTCGAACGCGTGGCGCTCTCCGACAATAAGAACATCATGAAAGCGCGGCGGGCGATCCGCAAGGCGCTTGAATCCAGCGCGATGGCGCGGGCTTCTCGTTTGTTGAAATTTTGTCGCCGTGCCCGACCATCTGGGGAAAAGATCCGGTAGAAGCGCGTCGCTGGGTTGCCGAAAAGATGATGCCGACCTTTCCGCTCAATGTGTTCCGCGACCGCAGGCCGGAAATTCCTGTGGGGAACGCGCCGCCACAGCGCGCCGTTGCGGATGTGCTTGGAATCACAGCGAAAGCCGCGGATGAGCGATGGCACTAGACCGCCAAGCACGCCCATCACTTCAAAAACGTAAAGATCAAAATCGCGGGATTCGGCGGACAGGGAGTGTTGCTGCTGGGCCAACTGCTGATCGAAATGGGCATGCGAGAAGGTTTGGAGGTAAGCTGGCTGCCGTCCTACGGTCCGGAGATGCGTTCCGGCAGCGCACACTGCCATGTATGCCTGTCGAAAGAACGAATCGGATCGCCGCTGGTCTCGCGTCCCGATGTGCTGGTCGCCATGAATGAGTTCTCGCTGCGCAAGTTTGCACCTGAGGTCGTGAACGGTGGGCTCATTCTCTACAACGGCGCCAGCCTCCCCGCAGATTTTGCGGTGCCGGAACTACAGGTGGTGGCCATTCCGGCCGCCGAGATTGCCGACAAACTGGGCTCGACCAAGGCAACCAACATTGTGATGATGGGCGCGTTGCTGGAGGAAACCGAATGTCTGGCTCCTGGAACCGCCCTGAGCGTGCTTGAGGATAAGGTGAAGAAAGCTCGATCTGCTGGAAATCGACCGCAGGGCGCTGACTGCCGGACGACTGTTTATCGATGACCAAGCGCATATTGGCGCGGTGAGCCAGCCGGATGGCTTCGCGTAGAGCGTCCCGTTACTTTTTATTCGCGAACGAGCGGACGTAGTTCACGAGGTTCCAGAGGTCTTCTTCCTTGGCCCGATCACCCTCCGGGGGCATATCACCCTTTCCCTTCTGGATAATGTAGAACAGGTCCCCGTCCGTGTAGCTCTTCAGAGCGGCTGGATCTGTAAAGTTGGAAATTCCCTTTGTGTCTTTAATCTCACCCTTGCCATCCCCGCTTTTACCGTGACACATGGCGCAATCGTAAGCATAAATCTTCTTGCCAGCGGCAAGTGACTCCGGACTGGGCTTGACAGGATTGCTTCGATTCGATGCTTCGGGCGGGATCTTGTACTCGGCGGCGGGCTGCGTTTTGGGAGACGTTTGGCCCTGCAGATTATACGCAACAAACTGCAAAGTAAGGAATGCGGAGACGATGACCAAGTTCTTGATCACGACAACCTCCGGACCAGGATTATACCCATGCTGTTATCCCATGGTACATGTCCTCGGCCTACGACACGAGTGATTTAAGTCACACCGGCCTGTCTGATACGTCACAGCGAAAACTCCTGCCTGTGGCCTAGATTGGCTTGGGGAGGGTTTCACAATGTCGACTGCCTGGACCGCTCGTTACGCTCTGCGCACCAAGGGCATTACCAGTTCTGCGATCCGCGAATTATTGAAGATCACGCAGAAACCCGGAATGATTTCCTTTGCTGGAGGGCTCCCCGCACCCGATGTATTCCCTATCCAACGCTTCGACGAGGCGTGCCATAAGGTGCTTACGCAGCAGGGAGCCTTAGCTTTACAGTACGGGGCCACAGAGGGCTACGAGCCCCTACGCGACCTGATTGCCAACAACATAGCTCGCTACGGCATTAAGGCGAAGGTGGAAAATGTCCTGATCACCTCAGGCTCGCAGCAGGCGCTCGACCTGATCGCTAAGCTGTTTATCAATCGTGGGGACCGTGTGTTGGTAGAGGCGCCGACTTATTTGGGCGCGTTGCAGGCGTTTAACGTGTACGGCGCGGAATATCTGCCGGTTCCGATCGACGAAGACGGCCTGCGCACCGACATGTTGGAAAAACCTCTGCGTTCCGGACCCAAGTTCATGTATGTGCTGCCCAACTTCCAGAACCCGGCGGGAACTACTTTGTCAGAGGGACGCCGCCACGAACTGGTGCTGTTGGCGGATAAGTACGGAATTCCAATTGTCGAAGACGATCCTTACGGCCAGCTGCGTTACGAAGGCGAGCACCTTCCTCCTCTGGTCGTGCTCGACCGGGAAAACTTGCGCCGCGACAACGGCTATTCGATTGGCAACGTCCTCTATCTGAGCACATTCTCAAAAACCCTGTCTCCTGGGCTTAGGCTGGGATGGATTGTGGCTCCGCCCGAGATCATCAGCAAGCTGGCACAACTCAAGCAGGGCGCCGATCTGCATACTTCGACCTTCACTCAGTTTGTGGCCTATGAAGTTGCGCGCGATGGATTCCTCGACCAGCATGTCAAGCTGATTCGGCAAATCTACCGCGAACGCCGCGACGTCATGCTGCAAGGTCTGAAAGAGTTCTTCCCAGCCGGAGTTACCTGGACTCATCCTCAGGGCGGGCTATTCCTCTGGGTAACTTTGCCGGAAGGACTGGACATCCAGGCGATGTTCAAGTCCGCCATCGAGCAGAATGTGGCATTTGTGCCGGGTGATTCCTTTTATGCCAATGATGTTCGCGAAGGCTCGCGACACATGCGATTGAACTTTTCCAACGCCACTCCGGAGCAAATACGGGAGGGCATCCGCCGGTTGGCTGCGGCCGTGGAAAGCCATCTGACAGCTGCGACGTTCCTGCCGGAACTGACGGTCGGAGTGTAGAAGCGATTGAGCCATTTCCCGGGCCGATCCGGGCAAACCCCGGTCTTTGTGGGACCTGAGGCTTATCAGAAAGAATTTTTTCTTCAGCTTCGCTCCTGGGCGGAGTCACAATTCTGGGTGATCCGGATCACTGCGGCTCTGGCCCACCACGTTGAAACTCTCAACTAGGCAGTGAAAACTGCTGAGTTTTCTTACGTACATTCTTGAAGGGGGTTGCATCAGTGGTTACTTTCGCAACACAGGCGCGAGCGACCGCTGCTTTATCAGGTTCCAAACTTTATAAGGAGAGGAAACGAAATCCATGAAGACGACAAAGCTGTTGATACTGGTGATGACGCTCGCGATGGCCCTATTCATCCTAATTCCCGGTCTGTCCTGGGCCGGCGATGACGGAGCCAGCCTTTACAAAGCAAAATGCGCGGCATGCCACGGAGTGGACGCTGCGGGCAAGCCCGCCGCTAAAATTCCCAGCCTGGTTTCGGACGACGCCAAGAAGGCATCGGATGACGACCTGGCAAAGGCGGTTGCGGAAAAACCGAGACACCCGGGGATGGTCAAGAGTCTGGCGCCCGACCAGGTGAAAATGATTGTGACCTACATTCGTAGCTTGCAGAAGTAGTAATCGGTTTGGCCGCAGTGATGCCGAAGGCGCAGGTCCAGGCTGTGCGGAGCGACTGAAGCCCAGAATGGCTTTCTGCACGAGCCATCCCTCGGTTTCGTTCGTGAGCTATTCGAATGCCTTGGCTCCGCGCCCGTAGTGACCGCGCGGCAGGGTAAGAACAATGATGAGGGTAATGAGAGCCAGAACGACGAGGATGAAGACGCTGCCTTCGGGCCCGGTGGTTCCTCCGCTGAGGATGGGCTTGCCCACAGGGTGGGTCGCAAAAAGATGGTGCTGAACCATGAGCCCGCTATCGGCCACGCCGTAGAGAAAAGATTGGCCCCAGTCCCATGAAGTGTGAAGGCCGATGGCCCACCAGAGAGAGCCGGTGCGCCAGAGGCTGAAACAGAAGACCATGGCGGCCAGGCCGGCGGAAAGTAGCCCGATGGGAGATTCGCCCGGGTTCGACTTGTGGCCGAGGCCAAAAAGGAGCGAAAAGATGAGGGCTGAAGTCCAGAAGCCAAGGGTTGCACTATGGCGGGTTTTGAATGCCCACTGGTAGAGGCCGGCGAGACCACGGGTGAGAGTGTATTGGATATAGCCGCGGGTAAGATACTCCTCAAGCAATCCGACCAGGAGGAAGCCGAGCACCCACAGTGCTCCATAGCGGAGAATGTCGGCGCCGAAGAGCAGGCGACGCTCGAAAACGAGGAGTCCCGCCTTCCAGAGAATCAATATTAGGAGCGAGAGACAGGTAACTCCCCATGCCAGGCCGGCAAAGAAGTGCGGGAGCATTCGGCTGTCGCCAAAGCCGTAGACGGAAACGGGGCGGCGCTCGATCTTCGACATGACCCAGGTGGCGAAGAGGACGATGACAAAGGGAACGGCCTCGCCGATGATCCCGAACAACGGGGCCATTTCAAACCCGGGCTTCATGCTATTTGGATCCGGGGTATGCAACTTGTGCCCGATACGGTTTGCACAGAAAGCGAGGGCTGCTACCATGGCAATGAAGATGAGCAGGCTCCAGCCGGCTCGGAGGCCGTCCCGGCCAATGAAGACCTTGCGGAGCATCGAAGGCTGGGGTTGTGAAACGGGCGTCGGCGTTGCTGGTTGCTGACCGGAAAGCCATTCCTCGTTTTTACCTTCACTCGCATTGTTCAATGGTTTCCTCCCACGACAGGAGTATATACGCGGCTTTACGAGAATTGGTTCGGTGAAGGTACCATCATCAGGAGAGAGCCCAGGCCTTTCTTGATAGCCGAGCGTGCGGACAGCGTGTCTCTACCCGGAAGGTCCTAAAAGAGAACGCCGCCGGTGTCATGGTTGTTTGTGACGGGACCCTGCCGAGCCATTTACGAGAACCCCCAAAATCTTCTAGTCTGAATTCGCTCCATGCCGGACAACTTTATCGAACTCGCGAGCGCCTCGAAGTCTGCACAAATCGACGCCACCGCCTTGGCCGCTGCGCTCAAGCGCGGGCTGCAGGGCGAGGTGCGTTTCGATGACGGCAGCCGTGCACTCTACGCAACCGACGGATCGAACTACCGGCAGGTGCCGATTGGAGTAGTGGTTCCTCGCGATGTGGATGACGCTGTTGCCGCCGTCGCGTTGGCGCGGGAATTCGGTGCACCCATCCTGTGCCGTGGCGGAGGAACATCGCTGGCCGGGCAGTGCTGCAATGTCGCCGTCGTGCTCGATTTTTCGAAGTACATGGGGAAGATTCTTGAAGTCGATGCCTCCCGCCGTATGGCGCGGGTTCAGCCCGGCGTGATCCTTGACCATTTGCGCAACGCGGCCGAGAAGCATCATCTGACCTTCGGGCCCGATCCCGCGACCCACGACCGCTGCACCCTCGGCGGGATGATTGGCAACAATTCCTGCGGCGTGCATTCCGTGATGGCGGGCAAGACCGACGACAATATCGAAGAACTTGAAATCCTGACTTACGATGGCTTGCGGATGAAGGTCGGCCAGACATCTCCAGAAGAGTTAGAACGAGTCATTCGCGAAGGTGGGCGTCGCGGCGAAATTTACGTGGGCCTAAAGAAGCTGCGTGATCGTTACTCCGATCTGGTTCGCCAGCGCTACCCGAATATTCCGCGCCGGGTCTCAGGCTACAACCTCAACTACCTCTTGCCAGAGAACGGATTCAACATTGCCCGGGCGTTGGTGGGAACTGAAGGCACGTGCGTCACCGTGCTCGAAGCATCTTGCCGCCTGGTCGAAAGCCCGCCCGAGCGAGTGCTGCTGGTCCTCGCCTATGCCGATATTTTTCACTGTGCCGATCGCGTGCCGGAAATCATGGCACACGGACCCATCGGACTCGAGGGTGTAGATCGTCTGCTGGTCGAATACACGCGGCGCAAGGGGATCAACCCCGAAGGGCTTGCTTTGCTTCCGCAGGGCGGAGGATGGTTGCTGGCAGAATTCGGCGGGTCCACGCAGGCAGAGGCAGAATCGCAAGCGCAGAAATTAATTCGGGTACTATCGCAAAGCCCCAACCCTCCGCAGATGCGTTTGTTCACCGAAAAGCAGCAGATTAAGCGAGTGTGGGAAGTGCGGGAATCGGCACTGGGCGCTACTTCTCACGTTCCGGGTGAGCCGCTCGAATGGGAAGGCTGGGAAGATGCGGCAGTGACGCCGGAGAAACTTGGAAGCTACCTCCGCGACCTGACGAAGTTAATGACCGGCTATGGCTACCACAGCGCCATGTATGGCCACTTTGGGCATGCCTGTGTTCACATGCGAATCAACTTCGATTTGCAGTCGGTCGCGGGCATCGCTGACTACCGCAGGTTCGTTGAAGAAGCCGCGGACCTGGTCGTCGGCTACGGCGGCTCGCTTTCCGGTGAGCACGGCGACGGGCATTCGCGGGCGGAGCTCTTGCCACGCATGTTTGGGCCGGAACTGGTGCAGGCCTTTCGCGAGTTCAAGGCGCTATGGGACCCGGGATGGAAGATGAATCCGGGGAAGGTGGTGGAACCCTACAAATTGGATGAGCACTTGCGTTTGGGGGCCAAATACCATCCGTGGGAGCCGGAGACTCATTTTCAGTTCCCCGAAGATCACGGCAGCCTGGCAAGTTCGACTTTGCGCTGCGTAGGAGTAGGAAAATGCCGGCGCTACCAGGGCGGTGTGATGTGCCCGAGTTTCCGAGTGACCGGAGAGGAGCAACACTCCACGCGGGGGCGCGCGCACTTGCTATGGGAGATGACGAAAGGCGAGGTGATTCGCGATGGCTGGCGGGATGAACATGTGAAAGAGTCGCTGGATTTGTGCCTTGCCTGCAAAGGTTGCAAGAGCGATTGCCCGGTCGGGGTGGATGTGGCCACATACAAGGCCGAATTTCTTTCGCACTACTACGATGGGCGTCGGCGTCCGCGCAGCGCGTATGCTTTCGGGAACATTGCCACGTGGGCGCGGCTGGCATCGGTCACCCCGGGTTTGGCAAATCTGTTGACACAGACGCCGTTGCTGCGGGACATGGCGAAGTTTGCGGCTGGTATGCCACGAGAGAGAAGCATCCCAGCTTTCGCCCGGGAAACCCTCCGGGCGTGGTTTCGCCGGCGGGAACCGCAAAATCTTGATGGACCCCCGGTGCTGCTCTGGCCCGATACGTTCAACAACTACTTCCTGCCTGAAACCGGCAAAGCTGCGGTGGAAGTCCTGGAAGCAGCGGGCTTTCATGTACTCTTGCCTCGAACTGGCTTGTGCTGCGGACGTCCACTCTACGACTGGGGGATGCTGGATCGCGCGAAACGTTTGTTACTGGAAATTCTGGATACGCTCGCCCCCGAAATTGAAAAGGGCACTTCCGTGGTAGTTCTGGAACCGAGTTGTGCGGCGGTTTTCAGAGATGAGCTAACGAACTTGTTTCCTAACGATGCGTGGGCGCAAGCACTTTCGCAGCAAACATTTCTGCTTAGCGAATTTCTCATCGCAAAAGGCAAAAAATTTCCGGCTTCCCAAGCTGCAGCGGCGGGCACTGCTCCACGGACACTGCCACCACAAGTGATCATGAAGATGACCGACGAAGAAGACGGTGTTACGGGAGATGGGAATCGACTTCTATGCCCCGGCACCGGGCTGCTGCGGGATGGCGGGATCGTTTGGCTTCGAAAAGGACAAATATGCAATCTCGATGGCGGTCGGCGAACTGGAACTACTTCCTGCGGTGCGGCAGGCAGTCCCCGACTCGCTGATCATTGCCGACGGGTTCAGTTGCCGGGAGCAGATCGCCCAGGGTGCCAGCAGGCGCGCGGTGCATCTGGCGCAGGTGATCCAGATGGCCTTGCGCCAGCGTTAACACATTGATAGTAAATGACTAAACGATCCTATCGCCAAGGCTGCCCGGATTCTGGGAGAATAGACAGACCGGGGTAGGCCTCGCCCGGCGAAGCCAGTCACATGATCCGGGATAACGAAACCGCCGTCGCTGTTACCGACCGCCAGGTTAGGGACGTACCCGTGTCCCTGTCTAACCAAGCGACTGCGGCTGATTCTGCCCTGCATGGCTCGGTGCTGGTGCTTATTCAGTTCGATGTCTGCGAAGAAATCCGTTTGGATCAACTCCAGCAAATCTTCGGCGCCCGCACGCTGCAGCATCCCACGCTCAAACATCAGGCCCCAGGTTACGTGCGGTATGAGCGGCCGCCGGTGGTCGAGCCCATTGAGCCTCTGGTGCTCGAAAGCGGGGAGCGGCTGGAAGGCCAGATCAAGTACTACGACTACGGCGTGGTGAGCGTGGTGCTGGAGCTGCCATTTTCCGGCGATTGGGACACCTTGGTTCGTCTGGGCAGCCGCTGGGTTTGGGACGTGGATTTTTCGGCGCATGCTTCGCGGATCGCACGCCTGAAGCTGGAGCGCGCGGCCCCGGCGCTCGTCAAGCCCTACAAGGAATGGCTCAGCGAGGATTACTTCATTTTTCACGTGCGCGAGATGGCGGGATCGCCATCGGCTGCCGAGCTTTGCCAGGCGCAGGGCGCGCACATTGCCCAGATCGTACGCGGCGAAACTGCGCAGCTTTCCGATGGTGAACGCAACGAGATTCTGCAGTCGCGGATTTCGTATTACCCCAACGACTTGGCGGTGATCGGCTGGAACGCTGCGTTTCTCTACGACACTGATGCCGGGGCTGAAACCGCCATTCAACTCTTGGAATATGCCAACTCGCAACTGTTGGAGTTCCGCCACTACGATGAGTTGCTCACCCGTGAGCTGGCGAGCGTCTACGCGTCGCTCGACGAAGGCACCGGAATCTTGGCACGCTGGCGTTTGGCGCGGGCCGCGACCAAACTGCACACCGTCCTGCTTGATGTTGATGAACTCACTGAGCATGCTGATAACGCCATCAAGTTCCTCAGCGACATGTTCTCGGCTCGCCTCTACAAGCTGGCCGCGCTGAAAGTTGGCGTACCCGACTATAAGGACCTGGTCACCCAGAAAGTGCGGACGGCGGAAGAACTCTACCGTTTTATGGTGGACCAGTTCAATCAGAGCCGGGCGTTTTTCCTGGAATTGACTGTGGTCATTATCCTGGTGATTGAGCTGATTTACTTCTTCCGCGGTAAACCAATCTAGATTGTTCTCGATCTCTCAGTTGCCTACCTGGCTATTGCACTGTTGTATCCTGAATGAAATGCGAGGACTCAAGAGCAAGCGTGTGCTGATCACGGGGGGCGCCAGCGGCATCGGCGCCGCCACAGCCACTCGTTTTCTGGAGGAAGGCTCGGCGGTTTGCGTGCTCGACCGCGACCCCAAAGCGCGCGCGCAGATTCAGAAGCAGCTGCCAGGACTCGCGGGAGCCTTGGCCGCGGACGTGTCGGATCTGGACCAGGTGCAATCCGCTTTCGCCGAGGCGGTGCGAACCATGGGCGGAGTGGATGTGCTGATTAACAATGCCGGAGTCAGCATTCGCCATAAGTTCCTCGATATCATGCCCGCGGAATGGGACAAGGTCATTGCCGTCAATCTGACTGGTATGTTCTACGTCGCACAGACGGCGGCACGGCACATGTGGGAGCGCGGGTAACGGAGTGATTCTGCAAACAGCTTCCACCAATGGAGTCATGGGCTATCCCTTCTACGCGGACTACAACGCGACGAAAGCCGGGGTGATTGAGCTAACTCGATCGATGGCGCTGGAACTGGCGCCCAAGGTACGGGTGTGCGCTGTGGCTCCGGGATACGTGCTGACGCCCATGCAACGCGCGGAGTACACCGATGCCATGCTCGACGAAGTGAACGCCAAAATTCCTCTGCGCCGGCATGCGAAGCCGGGGGAGATTGCAGCGCTGTTCGCGTTCCTGGCTTCCGATGACGCAGCCTACATGACGGGGCAGGTTTATACCGCTGACGGGGGCGAGACCGCCGGCGGACTCGCGAGCCGGTGATTCAAACCTCGATTTGTGGCGGTTACTTCCGTCATTCATTCTGCCCCTCCAACCCACAGTGACGAACCGCACAAGCCGTAGAATCCCAGAGAGGAACATGGAACCAGCAGCATCCAGCTACGAAACGCTGCGACGAACCACGCGGGTCCGCGCGGAGGTTCCAGTACTTATTGTCAGCCACGATCCCGGAGTCAGCCTCAGTGAGCACTGCCAGACGGTGGTCGTGAACTGTGAAGGTTGCGGCGTGCGCCTCACCCGGCCCCTCGAAGTGGGGTTGCGGGTGTCGATTGAAGACCTGCCCGGAGGGCTGAGCGCTGGCGCGCGAGTCACAAGCTGCGTCGCCCTGGGTGGTGGAGGCACGAATTGGCTGGTAGGACTCGAGTTGGAGCAGCGGGGCAATATCTGGTCGATTCGGCCAGCCCCCGCGGATTGGGCGAGTGGACCCGCTCCATCCCCGGTAGGTTTCCCCGCTCCGTCAAAAAAGGGCGAGTGGCCGTATTCGTTCTTCTCGGGCAAGGGCGAAGCGCATCCCGGTCGTAAGTAAGACCTTTCTGAAAGAGTAATCCGGATTCCCGCCTGCGAGAACTACACCTTGGCAGCGCGCTCGGCGTTCAACATCTTGAGATAGCGGTTGTCATAGAGCACGGTGCTGTTCTGCACGAACTCCAGGATGCGATGCATCTTGTCTTTATCCTCGCGGTTCAATTCCTTGAACTGCACGGCCAGTCCCATTCCCGGATCAATTCGAGCGACCGAGCCCACAGCGTGGAGTTGGCCGTCATCGACGGAAAAAATCAGTTTGAGTTCGGTGCCGGCGGAGACGATGGCGCTGGTCTCAATGTAGCAGCCGCCCAGGCTGATGTCGGTGAGGTTGGCGAAAAGCGGACCGTGCAGCGGTATCGGGATGGACTTCGATGGTGACGCGGCATTTCAACCGGGCATGCAGGCGGCGGTTCTTGTGCGAAGGGTGCCGCTGTTTCTCCATGTACATGCGGCGGTCGGCCTCGGCCAGAAGTTCTTCCGCGTCCTTGCCGTCGCCTGGGTACATGGCCTGTCCCACGCTTAACGACAGGATATCTTCGGCACAAACCTCCACGCCAGCCTGCTTGGCCAGGTCGCGGAGTTGGTCCGCTTTCTTGGCGGCGGCCTCGGTAGGCAGGCCGGGCGCGACCACTACAAATTCGTCTCCGCCCATGCGCGCCACATAATCGTATTCCCGGCAGCTCTCTTTGAGCGCTTGCGCAAACAGGCGTAGTACCCGGTTGCCCTCCAGGTGTCCGAAGCGGTCGTTGATCTGCTTAAAGCCATCCATATCGCCGACCATAACAACCAGGGTGGTAGAGTCGCGCTTGCAACGCGCCAGTTCGCGGTCGAGTTGCAGGAACAACGAGCGGGCGTTGGGAAGTCCGGTGAGATAGTCGGTGGTGGCGGAGCTTTCCGCCTGCTGATATTTCACCGCGTTCTCGATCGCCAGCGCCATCTTGGAACTGATCGCCAGCAGGATGCGCAGGTGGTCCGAGGTGAAGGCATCGCGTTCTCCGCGGTAAAGCGCGAGAACTCCAATGACCCCGGAAACGCCCTCCAGAGGAACCGCCAACGCAGATCGCAGAGTACTGAACTTGCTGGGGTCATTTAAGTAGCCGGGCTCAACCGAGGGATTGCCGTTGATAATCGGCTTCTTGTTCTGGGCCACCCATCCGGAAAGCCCTTGTCCGACCGGAATTCGCAACGAGGAAAACAGCCGGAAGTTGTCGCCGTTTACATATTCAGGAATCAGTTCGTCACCGCGGCGCAGATAGATAGCGATGGCATCGTAGGGCACCAGCAGGCGCAACTTCACGGAAAAGACCGAGAGCGTCTCTTTCAAACTGAGCGAGGCACCCAAGTCCTGGCTGAGCTCGAACAGGGCCTGCGCCTCTTGCCGGGCAGCAGCAATCGAGGAAAGAAACGTGGTTTCCCGCCCAGGAGCATCTTTGACCGTCGCATTTTCGAAGCCCGCGGCCGGCGCCAGGCCCCGCTGAATCTTCATTTCGGTTGAGAGTGGCGTGTCCTCTTCCCTTTCCTTGGCAAATTGGGCGTGGACACGTTTTTCCAGCTGCCGGTACCGTTTCTGCAGCACATCCACAACCTTGGGATCGAACGATTTTCCCGATTCGGCGGCCAGCCGGCCCATGGCTTCTTCCAGCGGCAAAGCGCGGCGATACTGGCGGTCTGATGCCAAGGCGTCCAGATAGTCCACTGCGGAGAGGATGCGGGCGCCAATCGGAATCTCAGAGCCGCGCAGACCGAATGGGTAGCCCGAACCATCCCACTTCTCATGATGCGCCCGCACGATGGGTACCACCGGGTACGGAAAACGTACGCGTTGCAGGATTTCAGCGCCGACCACGGGATGGATCTTCATCTTCTCGAATTCTTCCGGAGTCAAACGCCCAGGTTTCGAGATGATGTGTTCCGGGATGGCGAGCTTGCCAATGTCATGCAGAAGAGCGGCCGCGTGCAAGGCTTCCATGTCGCCGCCGGTGATGCCCAACTCCTTTGCCACTTCGATGGCGTAAATCCGCACGCGCTGTAGGTGATCGTGCGTGGTGTGGTCCTTGGCCTCGATAGCCAGCGCCAACGCCTCGATTGTCCGCAAGTGAAGGTTGGCCATCTCCTCTACGTGCCGTTTTTCATCGTCGAGCTTGCCCAGATAAAGTCCGTAGGAGCGATAGATCAGGTAGATGACAGGCACAATGAGCAGCGAGGTTTCCCAGTTGAAGGCGCCGTCGAACCAGCCAATCGCACCGGCAATTCCGGCGCCCACCAAGTAGTAGGGGAATGACCAGAAATAGCATTCCACCAGGATCTTCCGCAGCGACTTACCCTCGGTGAACGAAATGACGGTGGCAATCGACCCGGTATTGGCTGCGAAATAAATGGAGGCGGCGATGCCGAGTGCCAGGGCTTGGCTGGTGACCAGACCGCGGGACAACACGAGCGTCGTACGCACCATACGCCAGAGCCGTGGAAACTGCGCTGGCGCAGATGTTGAACGTGACTTGAATGGCGCTTGGACGGTCGGGGTACAGGCACTGCACCAGGATGGAAGCGCAACCCAAGACAAGGGTTTCAGAGAAGCTGAGTTGCAGGATGCCCAGCAGAATGAACAGGAAATTGACCGACATCGTTCCTGTGATGCCGGGCAAATTGACCTTGAGCCGCGAGGCCAGGATCGCGATGCCCAGGTAGCAGATGAACTCCGCTATGTTCTTGCTGCTTTGGTGAATGGCGCCGTAGAGCAGCACAGCCGTGCCCAGGACGATCACCAGGCCGATGAAGGCTTTGGCGCTGGAGGTTAGGTCCCTCCACGACTGTGGTTGGCCAGCCAGTTCGCTTCCCATAATGATTGGCCCGGCTTCCGCTGCGCACACGCCGGGGAACTCTTAGAATTAGCATCTAATTCGAGCAGGAACAATGATTTACAGCGTTTTCGGGGAAACTTCGGTAATTGCGGGTTGGGTACTGGTAGCGGCGGTTCGGGCGAGTGGCTGGTCTGTGCTAGATTAGGCCCAGCGGGCCCTTAGCTCAGCGGTTAGAGCAGTGGACTCATAATCCATTGGTCCCAGGTTCAAATCCTAGAGGGCCCACCACGCAGCTTTTCTGTTTTCAGCGAATTCCTCTTTGGTCCCCGGCGCTTTCTGCGATTTTTCGATGGCACATCGCAGGGTGTTATGCTAGTTGGACGAATCCTACAGATGAGGCCGTTAACCCTTCATGTCCAATCCCGACGGTGCTGAATCCCAAACTATCAACGAAACTGACGAGTCGTTCAAAGACCTTCTTTCCCAGTTCGAGCAGAGCAAATCGCGCAAGCCTGCGGAAGCAGGAAAAGGCCGCGAAGGCACGGTGATTGCCGTCACCGTCGATTCGGTCCTTGTCGACATCGGTTTCAAGACCGAGGGAATCCTTGCCGCTGACGGCGTTCCAAACCGCCAAAGAACCGGTGAAGCCCGGCGACAAGCTGCTGGTCTCGATCAAGGGCCGTGATCCGGAAGGCTATTACGAACTGACGCTCGGCAAAATCGAGCGGCCGACGGATTGGGCGTCGCTGAAGAAGGCGTTTGACGAGAAGACAACGATCGTGGGCACAGTGACGGGCGTGGTCAAAGGTGGCCTGAGCGTGGACGTGGGAGTGCGCGCGTTCATGCCAGCCTCGCGCAGCGGGGCGCGCGACGCGGCGGAGATGGACGAAGTTCGTGGAACAGGAAATCCGCTGCCGGATTACCAAGCTCGATGAGGCAGAGGAAGACCTGGTCGTGGACCGTCGCGTGATTGCCGAAGAGGAAGAGCGCGCGGTGAAAGATCGCCGCTACTCCGAGGTCGCAGGCAGGCGCAACGGTGAATGGCACGGTTCGCAGCCTGACCGATTATGGGGCTTTCATTGATATCGGAGGTGTGGACGCGCTGCTGCATGTCAGTGACATCTCCAGAAGCCGGGTCAGCAAACCAGCGGACGTGCTTTCGGTTGGACAAGAGGTTGAAGTCAAGATTCTGAAGATTGATCCCGAAAAGCGGCGCATTTCTGTCGGCATGAAGCAGCTTGAGCCGGATCCATGGGATTCGGTGGCGGCGAAATACAAGCCGGGCGAGCGGGCCCGCGGCACGGTGACGCGCGTACTCGATTTCGGCGCGTTTGTGGAACTGGAGCCGGGGATTGAGGGGTTGATTCACATCTCCGAGATGTCGTGGGGCAAGGAAGATAAGGACGCCCAGTGACGTGGTTAAGCCGGGCGACACGCGTGGAAGCCGTGATTCTGGGCGTGAGCCCGGGCGAGCGCCGCATCTCTTTGGGCCTGAAGCAGGCGCTGGGTGACCCCTGGGCCGACGTGGCGAAGAAATTCGCGGTGGGTTCGGCAGTCGAAGGTCCGGTCACCAGCCTCACCAACTTTGGCGCCTTCGTGCAGCTTTCCGAAGGCATCGAGGGCATGATTCACATCAGCGATATGAGCGCCGAGAAGCGCATCAATCACCCGCAGGACATGCTGAAGATTGGGCAATCGGTGAAAGCACAAGTGCTCGAAGTCGATTCCGAGAAACGACGGCTGAAGCTGGGAATCAAGCAACTGGTGCCGACCAGTATCGAGGAATACATCGCGGAACGCCAGGAAGGCAATGTGGTCTCGGGCCGCGTGATGGAAGTTTCCGGCGAGCAAGCGCGAGTGGAGCTGGGAGAAGGCATTCATGGCCATCTGCCGAATTGCCGCCGCGGCCCCTGCGACGGAAAAGACGCCTGTCGAATCGAAAACAGATGTTGCATCGCTTAGCTCCATGTTGAAGCGCGCTGGAAGGGCGGGGCGGGTGAGCGGGAATCCAAGCCGGAAGCCGTCCGCGCCGGGCAGATTCGCAGCTTTCGGATCGCGAAGCTGGATCCGGCTGGCAAAGAAGATCGAATTGGAGTTGGCATAGCAGTCGCCATGGTTCTCGCTTCCGGAGAGAATCCGCGTCCCAGGCAATGTGAGATAATTTTTCTGCACTCGTCTTCTGAGGAAAACCATGCCTGAACACAGAGTTTTCTGCGCCAAATTGAAAAAAGATTTGCCCGGTTTGGACGAGCCTCCGTTCGACACCGAACTGGGGAAGCGCGTGTACGAGAACGTGTCGCAGCAGGCCTGGAACCAGTGGACGGAGTTCTGCAAGATGCTGCTGAATGAATATCGCCTGAATCCCGCCCGACGCGAGGACCAGGAAGCCATCGTGAAGCAAATGGAGCAGTTCTTCTTTGGCGAAGGAGCAGCGCTGCCAAAGGAGTATGTTCCGCCCTCCCAACATTAGCGGAGCATCGGTTACCTTCGGTGCACCCGGTTAACCGGATTGTTACCTGCACGTTCATCACCCTGTAACATTCTTGCACTAGAAATGGTGCATGGATGAAGGGTCCGTCCATGACACGCTGATCCTCTCCGACCTGCACCTGGGGTCGGAATGCAGCCGTGCCCGGGAAGCCACGCGGCTCCTGAAAGAAAGCCGCTTCCGGCGGCTTATTCTGCTGGGCGATATTTTCGCCAACCTGGACTTCCGCCGGCTCACCAAAGAGCAGTGGAAGTTTCTCGGCCAGATCCGCAAGCTCTCCAATCCCAAGCGCAAAATTGAAGTGGTCTGGGTGGAAGGCAACCATGACGAGGGACTGACGGAGATTATGTCCGCCCTAGTGGGGGTGCAGGTGTACCAGGAATACGCGTGGGAGTACGGAGGCGTGCAGCACCTGGCCATTCATGGGCATCAATTCGACCGTTTCGTCGTGAACAATCTACGGCTCAATCATTTCTGGACAGTGATCTACCTCAAGTTGCAGAAGTTCGATTTCAAAGGCAAGCCGGTGGCGCGCTTCATTGACCGCTTGAATACGCGATGGCTGCGTATGTCTTCGAACGTGGCGTCTGGTGCGCTGCTGCATGCCAGGTCGCGAGGAGCGGAGCGCATCTTCTGCGGACACACCCACGAAGCCATGCAGCAGCAGCAGGATGGCATCGAGTATTACAACGCGGGCGGCTGGATCGATTCCCGGCAAACCTACATCACGGTTGGACCCGCAGGGGTGCAGATTCATGAGTACCAAGAGCGGCCCCACGACGGCAATTCCGGTAGGGAACCAGACGACCCTGACGCAACGGACGGATTAGCCGACGAATCCGGGCTATCTGAAGATGCCGAATACGAAAATATTGGCAGCTGATGCGTGATCCAATGGGTTTGCCCATTTGGGCATGGGACCCAATAAAGCTGGCGGAGTAGGACAAAGCGCTTGCGCAGACTGACCATCGTTTTTCATCACGCCGGCGGAGGGCATCGCAGTACAGCCGATGCGCTGAAAGATGCGCTGGCCTCGCAGGAGCACCCGTGGGAGGTGGATCTTCTTAACATCCAGGAGTTGTTGGCCCCGCTCGACGTGGCCCGCCGCGCCACCGGCCTGCACATCGAGGATGCCTATAACCTAATTCTACGCAAAGGATGGACGCGGTTCTCGCCGCAGTTGCTGGTGCTTCTGCAAAGCACAATTCGCGTCTATCATTCGCGGGTTGTGAAGCTGTTGCGATCTCATTGGGACCGACATCCGGCCAATGTGGTTCTCTCTGTAATTCCCCACTTCAATCGGGCCCTAGCCGAGAGCCTGCGAGGAAATCTAAGCAAGACGCCATTCGTCACCCTGTTGACCGACCTGGCGGACTACCCGCCACGCTTCTGGATCGAACCGGAATCTAAATTTATTATTGCGGGAAGCGAGAGAGCAAAGCAGCAAGCCCTGGCAATGGGACACGCAACTGACCGCATTTTTAAAACCTCGGGAATGGTTTTGAAACCACGCTTTTATGATAAGAAGACTATGGATCGGGCGTCCGAAAGAAAGCGGCTGGGCCTCGACCCCGAGCGCCCGACGGGTATCGTCTTGTTCGGGGGACATGGATCTCGAGTCATGGTGGACATCGCCACGAGAATCGAGCGAAGCAAAGCCGATGTCCAGCTGATCCTGATTTGTGGACACAATCATAAGCTTGCGGCTCAGCTTAAGAACCTGAAGACTCGGAAGCCGATGCTCGTGGAAGGATTCACTTCGAATGTGGAGCACTATATGGCTTTAGCCGACTTTTTCATCGGGAAGCCGGGCCCGGGATCGATCAGCGAAGCGCTTCAATTTCACTTGCCGGTAATCGTGGAGTGCAACGCGAGAACGTTGCCGCAAGAACGGTTTAATGCGCAGTGGGTTACGGAAATGGGCTATGGCATGGTGGTAAAAAGCTTCAAAGAAATTGCATCCAGCGTCGAGAGGTTGCTCGAACCTTCGACGTTTGAAGATTTCCGCCGCCGCACACGCACGTATTCCAACAATGCGTTGTCCGAAGTTCCCCTCATTCTCGAGGAATGTCTTAAGCGGTCGAGAGGTTCCATGCCTGAGGATTTGCACTTGGGGAAGTTATCGCCCGCAACCGCGTAGTCGAAGCCCCGCGCCTTAAAACCGAAAGGCGACTCCGGTGGAAACGCGCACATTTTCCTGAGTCGCAGCGAAGAATCTGGTCTGCAAGGCATCCACCTGCACGCGCCAACTGATCCGCGGAATCAGATGGTAATCCAGTCCCCCGCCGAGGGCATCGGCAAATGACGTATCGGAATCAAAGAACCCGGCAACTCCCTCGTTGATATGGCTGGCTCCAATGAGTCCATGGATAAAAGGTCTGAATTTTCCGACCGAGATCGACAGTCGCGGCCCGAACAGAAAGTTCTCCTCGTGGACGCTGCACGATGCTCCCAGCGCCCCGCCCGGGCAAGCGGTAAATAACGGAAGATTCTGTGATCCGTAATTGCCGCTGAAGTCGGCAACGATTCCGAGCAGCGGTAAGACCTTGCCCTCCAGGGATGCGTTCCATCCGTTAAGATTGGCGCGGCTGCCGGGCAGATCAGCGCTCATGTAGGAATATCCCAAAAATACGTTCCCAGCAGTGGGGACTTGAGCAAAACCGAGACTACCAAGCAGAAAAAAGGCTAGGGAAACGGCGGCGATTCGATGCACAGAAAATCTCCTCAGCGCTACTCAACAAAATTTCGATCTTTTGGATGCAGACCTAACGGATAGGATGCCTGGCTCGACCGGCAACGCCCGGAGGTGCCGTCACTTGCTCTGTAGAGCGGACATGGGTTGGTTCGCGTGATATTTGCCGGTCATGGCGTTCCAGCGAATCTGTATCATCTCCGCAAACATGCGTAGCCCGTCGCGTAGCGGGTTAATGCGAGTGCCTTCGCGATGCGCCCACGCCACGGGCACTTCCTCCACACGCAAATGAAGCCGACTGGCCAGGTAAAGGAATTCCGGGTCAAATCCCCAACGTTCGATTTTTTGCAGCGGGAAAAGGGCGTGTGCCGCGCTTCCGGTAAAGGCCTTAAATCCACACTGGGTGTCACTGAATTGCAGGCCCAGAATCAGGCGAAGGGCCATATTGAAGACTCGTCCCAGAAACTGGCGGTGCAGGGGTTGCCGGCGCACCTGAAGTTCAGTCTTGAGCCATCGTGAACCTATGGCAACATCGGCGCCGGCCGCGATGGCGGCAAACAGTTTTTCGGCTTCTTCGATGGGGGAAGACAGGTCGGCGTCGCTGAACAGTAGCATGTCACCCTGCGCCTCCAGCATTCCGTGGCGGACGCTGTAACCCTTGCCGCGATTCCCTGGATTCTGGAGCAGTCGTACTCCGGGACGCGTCGCGGCGGAACCGCGGACAACTTCCGCCATATTATCCGTGGAACCATCATTGACTATGATGATTTCCGCCTGCCAGCCGCGCCGCGCCGCAAAAGCAGAGATACTCTCGATGGTCGCAGCGATGCGTTCGCTCTCGTTGTAAGCCGGCAATACGATGCTGTAGGTGGGAGAGGACAAGAGAAGAATCTCAGTCGAGAGTTTTCAGCATAGGGAAGTGTAGACAACCGAGGCGGCAATGGACAGAAAAAACCGTGCTATGCCGCTCGCGCCAAAAGCATGATAAAGAACTCCCTTACTAACCCTTCGTCCCAGAGCCCGGATTTGGCTTCTCTCTGCATGGTGAGGGCGGCATGCTCGTGGCTGAGAGCAGGCTTGTAGGGCCGGGCGGTACGCAGGGCGTCGTAGACATCCACCACCTGCAGAATGCGGGGAAGCAGCGGAATCTGATCCTTTCGCAGGCCATCGGGATATCCGCTGCCGTCGGAATGTTCGTGATGATGGCGAATGATCGGGAGGACGAGGCGCAGTGACTTCAAGGGACGGCAGATATTCTCTCCGGTGATCGGGTGCAGCTTCATGACCGCCCACTCTTCGGGGGTGAGGTTGGTGCCTTTTTTCAGGATTTCGTCAGGCACGGCGATCTTTCCGAGGTCATGCAAATATCCGCCCCGGCGCAGTGCCACGATCGAAGCTTCATCGAGCCCCAGGTGCCGTCCGAGATTGGCCGCACTTTCCGCCAGGCGCTCGCAATGGCCTTCGGTGTAAGGATCACGGCTCTCCACGCTCAGACCCAAGGTACAGAGCACCGACTCGGCGTTCTCCAGTTCGTCGGTAAATTCTTTCAGCCGGATCAGGGAGTTCACCCGGGCGAACAGCTCCTCGGAGAAAATCGGCTTGTTGAGAAAATCATCTGCCCCGGCTTCGATCCCGCGCAGCTTGTCCTCGCGGTCCGCCAGTCCAGTGATGAGAACGAAAGGAATCAAACGGGTCGGCGGGGTCTGCTTTCAGCTCGCGGCAAAGTTCATAACCGGACTTGCCCGGCATGATGACGTCGGAAAGAATCAAATCCGGAAGCTGGCGGCGGATTTCTGCCTCTGCCTGGGCAGCGTCCGGCATGGTTATGACCTCGTAGCCCTGGGTTTCCAGCAGTTCCTGCATCAGGTTCATGGTGTCGGGATTGTCATCCACCACCAGCACTCGCGGAACGTGGCGGAGACTGGCGGCCTGACTAGTAATGGGCGCAGCATGAGTAAGGGCGGAAAGACTGGCGCGGGACGTCGTGGGAGGACTCACAGCAAAGCTACCTGATCTACTGGCTATTGTAATTGATTCAGGACACAGTCAGCGAGGTTGTCCGCGCGGCATCAGTCTCCGGCGGCTTCTACCAAGGGCAACTCTTCTGCGTTGGATCTGCGGGTCACCTGGGCGCTGGTGACAAGCACAACCGAAGCGACGACAATAGCGCTTCCGGCGAGGATGTAAGCATCGATCGGCTCATGCAGGACCAGCCATCCCAGAAAAACTGCAACCACGGGATTGACGTAGGCATAGGTGGAGACCTTCGATGTGGGCACGTGGCCCAGCAGCCAGATGTAGGCGGTGTAGCCGATCCACGATCCGCATATCACCAGATATACGATCGCGCCCAAGCCGCGGGCAGTCCAAACTACTCGCGCCGTGTCGCCCAATACGCCGGCGATGCACAAATTGGCCAGACCCGCAGCGATTATTTCCCAAGCCGTAGCTGAGAATGGATCCACATCTGGAGATTTCCATTTCTTGGCTAGGACTGAACCCAGCGCCCAACTGAACGAACCACCCAATAGGCTGAGCGACGCCCACAGTTGCCGATGTCCCAGGTGGGTGGTGGCCATCAACTGCGGCCACAACAGAACCGCCAAGCCCACGAGTCCCACGCCTAACCCTGTTTTACCGCGGGCTGAAACGTGGTGATCGCCCAGAATAAGGGTATCGAGAATCAAGAACCACAGAGGCACGACGGCTATAATCAACGCCGCCAAGCCGGAGGGAATGTGAGTCTCCGCGTAGGAGAGTGTGAGATTGCCGCCCACCAGCAGGAGGACCCCGATAAGGGCCATCTGTCCCAACTGGCGAGGGCTGTAGCGAATTCTTCGCTTCCGCAGGGCACAAAACACCAGCATAAAGACGCCGGCTATTAGGAAGCGGATGGCGCACATGAGAGCAGGGGGGATCTCTTCCACTGCGATATCGATGGCGAGATAGGTCGATCCCCAGAAGAAATAGACCAGGCCGAAGGCCAGAAAAACCGCGAACCGACGCTGGGTGTTGGCTTTCAGTCATGGTGATGGGTTGCCAAAAGCTATAAGACGCGGCAAGACGGATCGGGGATTCGATTTGTGTGGACGAGATAACCAAAAGGTCATCACCGATTGGGGGTTACGCGCAGGCTGACAAAGGGATATAATCAAAACATCGAATGAGTTCCCATGCACCATCAGAATCCCAATTCGCACCTGCCGGCGTGCTGGCTCCACTGTTTAGTTTGCCCGCGGCGTCATCTGGCAGTGCTGCCTTCGCGTTCTCGTCCCAGCCTCTTCGGTAGCGATTAGTTATCCATCCTCCTGTTGCGGTTCTCGGTAGGCGTCGAAATTCGCCTATTTGCCGAGATCGGCCCTGTCCACACACCACCAACAGATGAATTTTGGAGGATTCCATGCCAACACAAAGTCTGGCTGTTCCCAAGGTCAAGACCGCTCTGCCAGGCCCTAACGCCAGGCAGGTGCTCGAAGGTGACCGCAAGTACATTTCACCGTCTTATACCCGTTCCTATCCGCTGGTGGCCAAGCACGGCCGCGGCGTGGTGGTTACCGACGTCGACGGAAACGAGTTTTTCGATTTTTCTGCCGGCATCGCAGTCGTATCAACCGGCCATTGCCATCCTCACGTGGTCGCCGCCATCCAGAAGCAGGCAGGCGAGTTGATCCACATGTCCGGCACCGACTTCTATTACGAAAGCATGGTGACCCTGGCGGAACGGCTCTCGAATATTGCCCCCATGCCCGGACCACACAAGATCTACTACGGCAATTCGGGCACGGAAGCAATTGAGTGCTGCTCTGAAGCTGGCGCGCTACCACACCAAACGGCAAAACATCATTGCATTCTACGGCGCGTTTCACGGGCGCACCATGGGCGCTCTGTCGCTGACTGCTTCCAAACCGCAACAGCAGCGGCGTTTCGCCCCGCTGGTTCCGGGCGTCACGCACATTCGTTATCCCGATATTTATCGCGGATGCGAAGGCGGACCACAGGACGCAGAGGCGTTCGCACTGGGCTGTGCGCGGTTCATTGAAGACAAGCTCTTTCAAGTACCACGCTTCCGCCGGAGGAAGTGGCAGCTATCTTCGTCGAACCGATCCAGGGTGAAGGCGGATATGTAGTCGCTCCCACTGTGTTCATGAAGGAATTGCGCCGAATCTGCGACCAGCACGGCATTCTGCTGGTGGCGGATGAAGTCCAGAGTGGAGTAGGCCGGACGGGCAAGTGGTGGGCCATCGAGCACACCGGGGTGCAGCCGGACATCGTCTGCATGGCCAAGGGAATTGCTTCCGGCATGCCCCTGGGCATCACCCTGAGCAAGGCGGAAATCATGGACTGGGCTCCCGGTTCCCATGCCTCCACCTTCGGGGGGAATCCGGTCTGCATTGCCGCCGCTTTAGCCACGCTGGACGTGATCGAACGTGAGGACTTGCTCGGGAACGCGAGCGAGGTCGGCAATCACATGCTGAAGCGCATGGCGGACTGGCCCAGCAAGCACAAGCTCGTGGGCGACGTTCGCGGCCGCGGTCTGATGATTGGAGTTGAAATCGTTAAAGACAAGAAGACGAAAGAATATGGCGCGGCGGAACGCGACCGTATCGTCCAACTTGCTTTTGAACGGGGCATTCTCTTTTTGGGGTGTGGCCCCAGCACCATCCGCATCGCTCCGCCCCTGATCGTCAGCAAAGAGGAAGCTGACGTCGCCATGGACGCGCTTGAGGAATCCATTTCCGTAGTGGCCAAGAGCAACTGAGCCGCGACCTGGGGACGGGCAGTTCCTCCCCCGTCCCCGTTTTTCCAGGACTTGGCTGCAGACCGCATAAACGAGGAAGTTATCGTGGCTGACCGGTGCCTGACGGAGCTTTTTCACGGAGAAGGCGCGCATCTGGATCCGATTGCTTGCGTGGAAGATGTCCCGGCTGCGCTTGCCGGCCAGAAGCTTGCAGGTTATCCCCACTCGATCTGGCAGATTATCTGGCACTTGAATTACTGGTGCGAGCACGATTTGCGCCGGATCGCGGGCGAGCCATTACCCTACCCGCAACACGCTGCCGAAAGCTGGCCATCCGCGGACGCCCCACCGAGTGACGCGGAATGGAAAGAGGAGGTGCGGCGGTTCGCGTCTTTGATCGACAAACTGAGCGCGTTATCGAAGTCCGGACCGGAGACGATGCGACAGCGTGTCGCGCCAACCCATCCTTCTCATGAAAAACGTTCTTGCTCACTGGAGGGCGTGCTCTGGCAAACACTGGTGCACAACAGCTATCATATCGGCCAAGTGGCCATGCTGCGGCGCGCTCTTAATAACTGGCCGCCACGACGCGGAAGCGATACCTGGTGAGAGCCCGGCTCTCGTCTCGGTCCCAGATGGCGGGTGTTTGTGAAACTGTGACATCCGTCACAGCCGTGCGGCGGGCGGATGGTCTATTTTTGTGGGCGGAGCTTGCTACCCATGTCTTCCGGCCGCCTCACCCACGGTGCCATCCGCGTTCTGGACTGGCTTATCACCCACACTTTGCCCTCGGACAACTCCCCCGCACATCAACGCATCGGACGACGGGGTGAGGAAGAAGTTTACTTTTATTTACGGCGCCGCGGATACGTCATGGTCGCACGTAATTTTCGCTCTCCCAATCGTCGCGGAGAAATCGACCTTATCGCCTGGGACAAAGATGTGCTGTGTTTTATCGAGGTCAAGACCCGCACCACTCGCGACATGAAGCCTGCCGAAGCCGCCGTGGACCGGGAGAAACAGCGGAACCTGATTGCGGTGGCCCGGGAGTACCTTCGTCATCTGGCACCTTTGTGCCAATGGCGCTTTGATGTGGTGAGTGTGTATTATGAAGGACAGTCCCGCCAGCCGCAGCTTGAAGTGTTTAAGAGTGCCTTCCCCGTGGCGTAAAATATGGGTTCGGCTTCTGCCCTTATATTGAAAGGATTTATTCTTGCCTGAGCTTAGAAAAGACCCAATCGTAGGCCGGTGGGTCATTATTTCGACCGACCGCGCCAAGCGTCCCACTGACTTTGCCCGTGATGGAGTGAAACTGAAAGGCGGCTTTTGCCCATTCTGTTACGGCAATGAGAGCAAGACCCCGCCGGAAATTCAGGCGTATCGGCCCAATACCAACGGTGGACCTCCGCCGCAACGCGATTCGCCGGGTTGGACAGTGCGGGTAGTCCCCAACAAATTTCCCGCGCTCGGCATCGAAGGTGGTATGAACCGCCAGGCCGAGGGCATGTTTGACCGCATGAACGGCGTGGGGGCACATGAGGTGATCGTTGAGACTCCCGATCACAACGCCACCCTGGCGACGCTGCCTTCCAAGCGCATCGAAGACGTGCTTTGGACATTCCGCGACCGCATCCTTGACCTGAAGAAGGACCGCCGCTTCAAGTACATTCTAATTTTCAAAAATCACGGAGAGGCTGCGGGGGCGTCGCTTGAGCACGCACATTCTCAGTTGATTGCACTGCCGATTCTTCCCATTTATGTGACGGAAGAAATTGAGGGTGCGAAACAGTATTACATCTATAAGGAGCGCTGTGTGTTCTGCGACATCATCCGCCAGGAAACCGAGGCAGCAACCCGAGTGGTGGCGGAGAACGAAGATTTCCTTACGTTGGCGCCATACGCGCCCCGCTTCCCGTTCGAGACGTGGATCCTGCCCAAGCAGCATGAATCGGCGTTCGAAAATTCTTCCTCCCACATGTTCGAGAACCTGGCGAAGGCACTGAAGTTGCTTTTGATGAAGGCCGACCGAGTACTCGACAACCCACCTTATAACCTGGTGATTCACTCATCCCCGGTGCAGGACCCGACCAATGATCATTATCATTGGCACATCGAGTTCATGCCGAAGCTGACCAAGACGGCGGGATTCGAATGGGGCACGGGGTTCTACATCAATCCGACTCCGCCGGAAGAAGCCGCGAAGTTCCTGCGGGAAGCCAGTGTAGAAGACGGTGTACCCGCGATGGTGGGGTAGAGTCCCGTCAGCCCTGAGTGCGGTCCATAAACTCGTCGTGCCAAGCCATCTGAATGGCTTCCAGCTTGCCCTCGTTGGATTTTTGGGATCGTCCTTGAAATCAGGGAGTTCGGTCACATAACGATGCAAGTCAGTGAAGCGAACCGACAAAGGGTCCAGTTCGGGATGGTTTTCTGAAAGCTCAATTCCGATATTTGCTGCGTCGTCCCAGGTAAGTTGCTTTGGCATAGCGATCCTTCGTCCAGCTACCGTTTAGTGTTCCTCTGAAATGTAATTCCGATTCCAGGCTGGTATTTCTACCACGACCTTGCCGGGCTTCTTGATCACCGCTTGGCAACCGAGGCGTGAGTTTAGTTGCAGATCTGCCGCCATGTCAAGACGGTCGGCTTCGTCGTCTTCCATCTCGGTAAGGTTTTCGCCACCCTCTTTCACCCAGACATGGCAAGTAGTGCAGGCGCAGTTGCCGCCGCAGGCGTGGTCCAATCGGACGCCGTAATTGAGCGCAACGTCCAGGATCGACTTTTCCTTACCGTGATCTTTATAGGGAAGCTTGTCATAGTCGAACTCGACGGTCTTGCCCTCGGGCAGGAACGTAACCTGAACCGTGTTTTCTCCTGGCGGCGCGACTGCGACCGTCCCTGCTTCCGATTCTTCTCTCTGTGCCATATTGGCTCCGTTCCGGTGACCTCCGTGTGCTCTGTGGTTCTCATTTTCAACCCCAGAGGACACAGGGATCACGGAGGCTTCTACTACCTAAATTCTGCCTTCCCGACTGGGTGGGGCGCGGTGGGGCCCTCGCCCAGGTCGGCTTCGTCCATTGTCTTGCCGGTCAAAGCGCTGCTGACTGCACTGTCCATCATCAGTTCCGCTAGGCGCATGGTGGCCTGGTTCAGTGCGTCAATGGCCTTTGCGGATGGCAGCATAGTCGTCTTCGCTTTTTACTTGAATGAGCGTGTTCTCCAGCTTCGCGATCTGTTTCTTCTCCGCGCTAGTGAGTTGCCCCCACGCCGGACTCTCGCTTGCCTTTTTCCAGCGCGGCGAGAATTGTGTCTGCCTCGTTTCGTGCCTCGATCACCTGGCGCTGGCGGAAGTCTTCCTCGGCATAGTCGAAAGAATCGAGAATCATACTCTCGACCTGCTCGTCCGTAAGCCCGTAGCTAGGCTGGACTTCGATCTCGGCTTCTTTGCCACTGCGCTGCTCGCGCGCAGAGACATGCAGGATGCCGTTGGCGTCGATTAGGAACTTCACCTCGATGCGCGGCATACCGGCGGTCATGGGTGGAATGCCTTTCAGATCGAAGCGTGCCAGTGAGCGGCAATCCTTGGCCAATTCCCGCTCGCCCTGCAGCACGTGGATGGCGACATTCGCCTGGCCATCGACTTGTGTCGTGTAGTGCTGCGTGGCAGACGCAGGAATGGTCGAATTACGAAGAATAATTTTGTCGGTGACGCCGCCGGCGACTTCGATGCCCAAAGAAAGCGGAGTCACGTCGAGCAGCAACATATCTTGCGTGGCTTCCGAGCCTCCTGCCAGAATATTGGCTTGTACTGCCGCGCCGAGAGCGACCACTTCGTCAGGATTCAGGCCGGTATGAGGCGTGCGCTTGAACATTTCTTCGACCAGAGCGCGAACTCTGGGAATGCGCGTCGAACCGCCGACCAGCACGACTTCGTCGATCTCTTCCGGTTGCAGGCGTGCGTCCTTCAAGGCTTGCTTGCAAGGTGACGATTGTGCGATCAATGATTGGCTGTATCAGCTCTTCGAACTGGGGGCGCGTGATTTTACGCTGATAACGTTTGCCTTCGGGCAGCTCAACATCCAGAATGGGCCACCGATTGCGAAGACAACGCAATCTTGGTTTCGATGACCGCCTTTCGAATTCGGGCCACAGTCTCGCCGTCCCGCGATACATCTATACCGACGTCGCCGCGAATGTCGTCGAGCGCAATGTGGATCAGAATGTTGTCGATGTCATCGCCTCCGAGGTGGGTGTCGCCGTTGGTGGAAATGACTTCGAAAATTCCATCGTGCAGCTTAAGAATGGAGACATCGAAGGTACCGCCGCCCAGGTCGTAGACTGCAACAATGCCGTTTTGCTTCTTGTCCAGTCCGTAGGCGAGAGATGCCGCGGTCGGTTCGTTGACCAAGCGAAGAACTTCGAGCCCTGCGATGCGGCCGGCGTCTTTGGTGGCCTGGCGCTGGGCATCGTTGAAATAGGCTGGAACGGTGATTACCGCTTTGCTGACCGGGGCACTGAAGAACCGTTCGGCATTCCGTTTAAGCTGGCGGAGAATGAATGCCGAGATTTCAGGCGGAGTGAAGGTCTTTTGCCCGAGCTTAATGCGCAGAACTTCCCCGGACTGCATATCGTCGGCGAGGTGGAAGGGGAATAGCTTCAGTTCTTCGCGGATGTCTTCTACGCCGCGACCCATCAGTCGTTTGATGGAATAAACTGAACGTTCCGGAGTTTCGATCAAATACTTGCGAGCGGAATTGCCGACTATGATCCGCTCGTGTTCGTCCAAGCGCGACTACGGACGGTACCAAGTTCAACCCGTCGTCGCCTGGAATAACCACAGGGCTCTCCCCTTGCATAAACGCCACCAGAGAGTTGGTGGTGCCCAAGATCAATGCCGACAATGCGGTCAGAGGCCATTTGGTAATTTTGTAATTGAGAAATTGGGCAAATTGAAAATCGGCCACGTCGATGACGGGCCTCAATTAAACATTTACTCAATTTCTCGATTTCTCAATTCTCTAAAACTTCGTTCACATCTCGTACCAGATTCCTGATGTAGTTGCGGCGGTTCAGAAGGTCGACCATTTTGTCGCGCACTTTAGCGCGGGCGGCATCGCTGCTTTCGGCGACGTCGTCCCACTCTTTCCAATATCCTCTCAATTCGTGGAGCAGAGCGTCCTGCTTGGCTTCCAGCGACAGCTTTTGCTTCCCGATCTCCTCCACCAGAGCGGGATCATCCTCACCCATCTTCTTCTGCATGCGCAACTCATCAAGCTGCATGTTCAGCTCGAAAACGTCTTCTAATAGATCCGGCGGCACGACCTGCTTTTTCATTGCGCCTGTCGAACGGGCCTTTTCGGTCGCCGCCTTCGATTGCTCCTCCAGTTCAACGCCTTCCAGTCGCAGCAAATACTGGGTGCGCGCGATTGGGTCTTTCAAGGTCCGGTAGGCGTCGTTCAACTTTGAAGTTTGCTCCAGACTCCATTCCTGCTCGCGAGTATTCGGCGGTGCCGTAAAGATCAGGGTGCAGCTTGCGGCTCAGCAGGTAGAAGTCACGTTCCAGCTGGGAAACGTCGAGATCCAGCTTTCGCGGCAAGCCAAAAAAAGCAAAGTGATCCGCCGGCGCAGGAGGCTGCACTTTTCCGCAGGAGGTGCAGAAGTGCGCGGCACGCATCTCGCCGCATGACCAACAGGTGCTGGCGTTCTCGCCGCCGGTGAGAACGGCCATCTCGGTATTGGATCGGTCAGTCACAAAACACATTGGCCCGCGCAAAACGCTTCCGCAAGGAAATAGAAAAATCCTGGCGGAAAGGAGTGTCCGCCCGACATCGGTCATCCCGAAAAGGACGTGCCGCACCCGCATGACTTCGTCGAATTCGGATTCACGAACACGAAGCCTTGCTGCATGAGCGTTTCCTGATAGTCCAGGGTCATGCCATGCAGGTAGATGAACGACTTCGGGTCGACAAACACTCGGACATCGTCGAATTGGAAGATGCGGTCGCGTTCCCGGGGCTGCGTATCAAAGCGAATGTTGTAGCTCAGAGCCGGAGCATCCGCCGCCCTGCACGCCCAGTCGTAGCCCGCCTTGCTCCGGCGAAATGCCTTCTTTGACAATCGCCGAGCGGATTTTGGCGAGGGCCTTGTCGGTCACGAGAACGCCCTTGGCAGGCGCGCTGGTGGTAGTGGTTGCACTCATGTCGTCTTCCCGACGCTCAGCCGCCTACTGGGCTGCAAGCCGCGACTGGCTTCGCTGTTTCCTGCTTCTTCTTCCAGTCGTGGATGGCGGCGCGAATAGCGTCTTCCGCCAGCACCGAGCAGTGAATCTTTACCGGCGGCAGCGAGAGCTCTTTGACGATCTCGGTGTTCTTGATCGCCAGCGCTTCGTCCACGGTCTTGCCCTTTACCCACTCCGTGGCGAGTGAAGAAGAAGCGATGGCCGAGCCGCAGCCGAAGGTCTTGAACTTGGCGTCTTCGATAATGCCGCTCTGCGGGTTGACCTTGATCTGCAGCTTCATGACGTCGCCGCATTCGGGAGCGCCCACCAGACCGGTGCCAACCTCGGAGCTGTTCTTGTCCATGGAACCGACGTTGCGCGGGTTGTTGTAGTGATCAATTACCTTGTCGCTGTATGACATGATTTATTTTCTCCTTAGTCTTGCGATTATTCTGCCGCCCACTTTACCGATTTCAAATCCATCCCCTTCTTTCGCCATCTCGTACAGCGGCGAAAGTTCGCGCAGGCGGGTTACCGTTTCCACCACGCGGTCGGCGACATAGTCGATCTCGGCTTCGGTGTTGAAGCGGCCGATGCCGAAGCGAATGGAACTGTGCGCCAGGTCATCGCCGGCGCCCAGCGCCTTCAATACATAAGATGGCTCCAGCGTTGCCGAGGTGCAGGCCGAACCGCTCGAAACCGCGATATCGTTGATTCCCATCAGCAGCGATTCGCCCTCGACATAGGCGAAGCTGATGTTGAGATTTCCCGGCAGCCGGTGCTCCCATGGAGCCGTTGATGTAGCACTCGTCGAGCCGGCTCATAATGCGATCACGCAGCCGGTTGCGCAGTCCGGCTAGATGGCAAGCCTCTTTCGCCATTTCCTCGGAGGCAATGGCGCAAGCTTTGCCCAGGCCGACGATGCCCGCAACATTCAACGTGCCCGAACGCATGCCGCGCTCGTGGCCGCCGCCATCGATGATTGCGGAAATCTGCACGCGAGGGTTCTTGCGGCGAACGTATAACGCGCCCACTCCCTTGGGCCCGTACATCTTGTGAGCCGAGATCGACATGAGGTCGATGTTCATGCTTGTTCACGTCGATGGGAACCTTACCCACGGCTTGCGTGGCATCGGTATGGAAGATCACGCCGCGCTCGTGGCAGAGCTTGCCGATTTCGGCCACCGGTTGCAGCACGCCAATTTCGTTGTTGGCGAACATGATCGTCACCAGGATGGTTTTGTCATCCATGGCGCGCTTCAAATCTTCGAGGTCAATCTGCCCGTCCTTCTGCACCGGCAGATAGGTGACGCGGTAATCCGTACTTCTCCAGCCGCTTGCAGGTGTCGAGCACAGCCTTGTGCTCGGTGACGGCGGTGATGATGTGGTTGCCTTTCTCTTTGTACATCTCGGCTACGCCCTTGATGGCGAGGTTGTCGCTTTCGGTGGCGCCCGACGTGAAGATGATTTCTTTTGGTGTCGCGCCGATCAGCTTAGCAATGCGCTCGCGCGCAGTCTCCACACCTTCCTCACCGGCCCACCCGAAAGAGTGGTTACGGCTGGCGGCGTTGCCGAACTTCTCCATGAAATAGGGCAGCATCTCTTCCAACACCCGTGGATCCATCGGGGTGGTGGCGTGGTTGTCCATATAGATAGGCAGCTTGATGCCGTGCGGCGCAGTCTGCTCCATCTGGGGGATGGTCTTTACATCCGTGCTCATGATTGCTCTCCTACCGGCCGCGCCCGCAAAGGCGCAGCGTTCATCTATGTGATGCTCACCAAGTCAACCGGTCTCTTCGATTCCGACTTTCTCTTCCGGCAGATTCTTCTTCTTTCATGTGCGAAATCGTGATTCGCCGCAGCACATCTTCGAGACTTTGGTTCACACGGCGCAAGGGCTCGCGGATAGTACAACGGTCGGTCTGATCACACTCGCCGCGCACGGTAACGCAGGAAGTGATAAACAGCGGACCGTCAATGGCGCGGATCACTTCAAAGGCGCTGATCTTCGACGCATCGCGCGCCAGCGTGTAACCGCCGTTCATTCCGTGCTGCGAGTGCAAAAGTCCAGCCTTAACCAACTTCTGGAGAATCTTTGCCAGCGCCTCGGGCGGTATACCGTAAGCGTCGGCGACATCCTTGGCGCTGCACGCGCCTTCGTCGGCGTGCTCAGCCAGATGCTTCATCGCCATCAAGCCGTAATCCGCCTTCTTCGTCAGCTTCAGCATGTGGACGTCTAAATACGACCTTTTCAGTCGGACATCCACTATTGTAGGCATTGTCGGGCCGGATTGCAAGTCGAAGCAGGCAACGGTTAAATGCGAGCATCTAATGGTAACTACATGGGATTAAGTGGGTTAGCAGAATACGATCTTTTTGGTCGTCTTTTAGTTTGGTCGTGCGAGGCGAACCGCGCCTTATCACGCAAGCAATCGACTGGTCATCGAGGGATCGACGAATTCTTCGAAAGGGACTTGACAAGACCAGTCAGGAAAGTCCTAAAAATACGGCCAATTCATGGCGTTTGGCCCCCAAAGGGCTACGCCGACCCAGACAGATTGGGTTTATGACTTCAATCCCGCCGTCGCCTCCCCGAACCGAGAAGTGGCATGAGCCAATGCAAGCATCCGCGTGTGCGGATCGTCTCCCGCGATGAAGACTCAGAATTCGTCGAATGCCTGGAATGCGCGGAAGTCTTCGAGTCCAGCGAATTCAAGGACATGAACATCGAAGAGAACCAAGCTGACCGACGACTTCTGAGTCTCAAACAGCTCAATCAGCAGTGACGAGGGTAACTTTCCCACAGCTGGTTTTCGGGCATATTTACAGACGGGTAATGTTCAGTCTGGGAAGGCGTCCGCCTGCCGGAAAATCTCATGTCATTAGTGGCTTTGGTCGTAGACGATTCCATGCTCATTCGGCACACCGTGTGCCGATTTCTTGAAGAGCGCGGGTTCGCCGTGGAGTCCGCCACCAACGGGCAGGAAGCACTGGAAGTGCTAAATCGAACTACTCCCGACATTGTCGTCACCGACATGCAAATGCCGAAAATGGACGGCAGTGAGCTGATTACGGCTCTCAAGAGCCAGGCTTCCACCAAGAACATCCCCGTGGTCATCGTAGCCGGTCGCCAGAGCGGCTTTGAGAACACGGAAAAGCGAGCCGACTTTGCCATCTTCAAAGACATCGACATCGAAGCTCAGTTGGCCAAAGCCCTGGAGGCGTTGCTGGGCGCGAAAACGGCAAAGAGCAAAACGGCCGGCCGCTAAGAATGCTGTCCGAGCGCTGGCGTTGTAAGTTACCTCAGCGCCAATCCCGCCTCGCGCCGAGAAATCCATAGGTGCGAAATCCTGCGCCACAAACTTAGGATAAGCCGCAGCGGCAATCATGGCGGCGTTGTCGGTTGATAATGGACGGGAGGGGAAGTACACGCGCAGACCTTCCATAGCCGCATCCTTCTCGAAGCGCTGGCGCAATTCATTGTTGGCCGCAACTCCTCCGGTTACAAAAAGGCTGGCAACGTTGCATGCGCGCGCCGCAGCCAAAGTTTTTCCCACCAGATCGTCCACGATGGCCCGCTGAAACGAAGCCACGAGATCAAGTGTCTGCTGATCGCAGTGTGACAGGTAGTCGGCTGCTGTTGGCTGGGCGATGGCTTGCATGGCCTGGCGTCTGGCGTCGATCGAACTCTTCAGATCATGCGTTTCTACGTAACGCAGAACCGCGGTCTTGATCCCGCTGTAGGAGAAGTCAAAGCGCGGCAGATCAGGATCCCGGCGCGTCACTGCGGTCGTTGCGGTCACGATGCTTGAGCTGCGCAGGCGGAAAACTGACGGCGTTCGGGTCCCCGTGAGCGGATAGCTTTTCGATCATCGGGACCACCGGGATATCCCAGAGCCAGGAGCTTGGCGACTTTGTCGAAAGCCTCGCCGGCGGCATCGTCGCGGGTGTGGCCGATGTTCTAGATACGACCATCGCCTGTTCCCCTTGCTTCGCCAGATAAAGATGTGTGTGGCCGCCCGAGACCACCAACGCCAGCACCGGGAAACTGCAGCTCGTGGTTTCCCTTCTGGCGCTCCTCCAGCAGCACGGCGTGGATGTGGCCTTCCAGGTGATTCACCGCGATCAGCGGTTTGTCCAGCGCAAATGCCAACGCTTTGGCGTAGCTGATGCCAACCAGCAAGGCTCCGGCGAGACCGGGCCCTGAGTGACGGCCAGAGCGTCAATCGAGTGAAAAGTTCGGCCAGCATCTGCCAAAGCTTTGCGAACCACCGGCACGATGGCCCGCAGATGCTCACGCGAGGCCAGTTCAGGCACGACTCCGCCGTAGGGCTGATGCGTGGCAATTTGCGAGAACACCACATTGGAAACAATCTGCTCCCCCGAGCGCACTACGGCCGCGGCAGTTTCGTCACACGAACTCTCAATGCCGAGAATGTATGCATCGGACATAGGCTTATATTAGTAGAGTTTGCAGCCGCTGAATGCTGAAGGCTTTCGCCATCTCGATCATCCGTAGACTCCGCGAGAAAGGCCACAAGCCTATCTGGTGGGCGGTTGTGTGCGCGATATTCTGCTTGGCCGGGAGCCTGCCGATTACGACGTTGCCACCGACGCCACGCCAGAACGAAGTCATGCGCCTCTTCCCAGACGCGCTATGGCGTAGGGGCGCAGTTTGGGGTGGTGCTGGTGCCGTTGCCGGCAGGAGACGGCGCAAGCAATGTCTCTACTGCCAGAGCAATACCGTCGAGGTCGCGACATTCCGCAGCGACATCGGCTACTCCGATGGCCGCCATCCCGACGAAGTCCGCTTCAGCAAAGATCCGCGCGAGGATGTACAGCGCCGCGACTTCACCATCAACGGCATGATGCTTGACCCGGTCAACGGCGAGGTTCTCGACTTCGTTGGCGGCCAGAAGGACCTGAAAGCCAAGATCATCCGCTGCGATTGGCGAGCCCGACCGTCGCTTCGGAGAAGACAAGCTGCGCATGTTGCGTGCGGTGCGATTTGCGGCACGCTTCGGTTTCGAGATCGAGCCCGCAACATTTGCCGCCATCCGGAAGCTCGCACCACAGATTCGCCAGGTATCGCGCGAGCGGGTGCGCGATGAACTCACCAGGATGCTGACCGAAGGCCACGCCCGCTCAGCCTTTCTGTTGCTCGACGCCACCCGCCTGCTGCACGAGGTGCTGCCGGAAATCGAGGCTATGAAGGGAGTCGAGCAGCCGCCGCAGTTCCATCCCGAGGGCGATGTTTTCATACATACGCTGCTATTGCTCGAAAACCTGCCACATCCCTGTTCGGCAACTCTCGCGTGGGGAGCGCTACTGCACGATGTGGGCAAGCCGCCGACCTTTCGGGTGGCGCCGGACCGCATCCGCTTCGATGGCCACGCGGATGTTGGCGTCAAAATGGCTGAAGAAATCTGCGCACCGTCTGCGCTTTTCTAATGACGACACGAAACAAATTCTGGCGCTCGTGGGCAATCACATGCGCTTTGCCCATGCCATGCGCATGAGCGAATCGACCTTTAAGAAGTTTGTCCGCATGCCGCACTTTGACGAGCACCTGGAGTTGCACCGGCTGGACTGCCAAGCGAGCTGCCGCGATTTGACTACGTACGACTTCGTCCGCACGAAGCTGGCGTCGCTGACGCCGGAGTCGGTCCGTCCTTCGCCCCTGGTGACCGGCGACGACTTAATCGCAGCAGGGCATGCGCCCGGACCGCGCTTCAAAGAGATTCTCTCCGCGGTAGAGGATCGACAACTCGAAGGACACTTGCACGATCGTGAGGAGGCTTTGCGGTTTGTGGCTCATGAGTTTCCGATTCCGGAATAGGAAGAATTAATTCCGAAACGGGAAAACTGGAGAAAATTGCTGAAATTTCCACCGCCGTGCAAATTCTTGTCAAGCCCCCTTTTCCGCGAAAATTCTGGCATCATGCTGAATCAACGGGAAATATAAACTTGAAAACCGTGTCTCACTTACCTTCGAAAACTGCTATTCTGAAATTAAGAGGGTCAGAAAACCAGCCGGCAGAGAATCAGGTACCAATCTTCGCTCTGTACTTACCATGGAACAAGCAGGCTTAGGAATTGAGAAAATCGTTGCCGCGAGTTTGCGGCGCGCGCCCGCTGGACTCGGCCCGGTGCTGGCCTGGCCCGTTGCCTGTGGACAGGCGGTGGCGGCGCGGACATCTGCGCTCGATTTCGAAAGCGGCATTCTGACCGTTGAGGTGCCCGACGCGGGCTGGCGGGCGGAACTGCGGTCTTTGGCGCCGCAATATTTGGCGGTCATCAACCGCTATGCCGGAAGCGGCGTTCGGCGAATCGAATTTGTGGTTTCCGGGACGCGGCGATGAAGATCAGCGAAAAAGATGTTGCCTACGTGGCGGATCTCGCTCACCTGGAGCTGACACCAGAGGAGCGTGGCCGCTTTCTACGCGACTTGAATTCGATCCTCGAATATGTTGATAGGCTCAATGAGTTGGATACTTCAAATGTGCAACCGATGGCGGAAATGTCGAATGTGGCTGTGGGTTCGGTGACGCTTCGCGAGGACATTCTTGAAGGCTTGCGAAAGTCGTTGCCGCACGAGGTTGCACTCGCCAATGCGCCCGATTCGGACGGCACATTCTTTCGAGTGCCAAAAGTGATCGAAAGATAAACGCGGCGTTTGCCATGGACCTGCAATCGGCCACCATCGACGCTGTTCGCACTGCGATTCAGGAGCGGCGCACGACTGCGTTTGCATTGGCGGAAGGGTTCTATCAACGAATCGAAAAGCAGGACGCGGAGATTGGCGCTTACCTGACACTCTCGAAGGACCGCGCCCTCGCAAGAGCGTTAGAAATCGATGCGCTCGCCGCGAAAGGCGAGAAGTTGCCGCCACTCGGCGGCGTGCCAGTCGCCATCAAGGACGTGATGGCGACCCGTGGGCTGCGCACCACGGCAGGCTCGAAGGTCCTGGGCAACTATGTTCCACCGTACGACTGCACGGCCGTGGCCCGCATGGAGTCGGCGGGCGCGATGGTTCTGGGCAAACTGAATTGCGATGAGTTTGCGATGGGGTCCTCGAACGAAAATTCGGTGTGGCGTCCGGTGCGCAATCCGCGCGACTTAAGCCGCGTTCCAGGCGGCTCTTCAGGAGGGTCGGCGGCGGCGGTGGCGGCCGACATGGCCGTCGCGACACTCGGATCGGACACGGGAGGCTCGATTCGGCAGCCTGCGTCATTCTGCGGCGTGGTGGGTCTGATGCCGACTTATGGCCGTGTGTCGCGCTATGGATTGATTGCGTTCGCATCGTCGCTCGACCGCATTGGACCGCTGACGAAGACAGTCAAAGACGCCGCACTGGTGCTGCGCACCATTGCCGGCCGCGACCCGATGGATTCGACCTCAGCCGATGTGCCGGTCCCCGACTATGTTGCAGAACTGGAGAAGCCGATAAACGGTTTGAGGCTGGGAGTGCCGAAAGAATATTTTGGGGAAGGACTGGATGCTGAAGTTCGAAAAGCGGTGGAAACGGCGATTCAGAAGCTGGCCAAGGCGGGCTGCGAGATTGTTCCTATATCGCTGCCGCATACAAAATATGCGATTCCGACTTATTACATCGTTGCGACCGCGGAAGCTTCCTCGAATCTGGCGCGCTTTGATGGGGTTCGCTACGGGTACCGGGCCAGCGATGCCCGCAATCTTTCTGAGATGTACCGGCGCACCCGCGATCAGGGGTTCGGCGCGGAGGTGAAACGCCGAATCATGTTGGGAACCTACGCGCTGAGCGCCGGATATTACGACGCCTACTATCTCAAAGCTCAAAAAGTACGCACGCTGCTGGCCCAGGACTTCGCGGAGGCTTTTGAGAAAGTGGATGCGATCGTGACTCCGACGAGCCCGACTGCGGCTTTCAAGCTGGGCGAAAAAGTCGATGATCCGCTGGCCATGTATTTGGCGGACATTTTCACCGTGACGGCGAATCTGGTGGGCATTTGCGGAATTTCCGTTCCTTGCGGCGGACCAAAGAGAAGCTGCCGATTGGCTTGCAAATTCTGGGGAAACACTTCGCTGAAGCCACCATTCTGCGCGTGGCGCATGGGCTCGAGCAGAATTGACTGCCGCTAAATTGGCCGGTAGTACTGCTCCCCGGCGCAACTCCGGCACAGTACCCTGCCCTCCCGACGCACTTCGCGGCGGAAGTTAATACCTTCGCCGCAAGCTTCACACACAACTCGATCACCTTTGTAACCGGGAAATTCTTCCGGCGGTAACTCGACCTTCACCCACTGCGTGGTGAACAGGTCGCCGTCGGAGATTTCCCGGTAAGCCAGCATCTGCTGGCTATTTTTGTCTTCAATTTCGGGATGCATCTGCCGCGCGAGTGCCTTGGACGACTCCTTGGCCGCGATGCGCACCGCCTTGCCGCTGCTGACGTCGACAAACGTAGCTGCGACTTTGCCCCAGTCGCGGAACTTTAGCGCGCGCTTGCCCAGACGGCAGCCGGTTACGACGGCGACCGCATCGGTGGCGCAGCGGTCGATCTCCACAAAAGTTACCAAACGTTTGCGGTCCTTACCGCGGGGATCGTCAATGCCGAGCTTTGTCAGGCCGAGCATGGCCAAGCGGACGCCAAGGACCTGACCGGCGCAGAGGTGTCCGTGGGCCTGTTCGGCGTCGCGCAAGTATTCGTCGAGAGATTTCATTCGTAAACCGTCGTCAGTCAACCCCCAACCAACAACCTAACCAAGGAGAAAAACCATGAAGTGTAATTCTAGACCGAAAGCCGCACTCGCAGTGCTGCTCGCAATTTCGCTGCTGGCCACTGGCTGTACGGCACGGTGGCTCAGTGTTGCCCTGGCCGATCTGCCGGTGCTCTTGCAAATGGCGCTCAACATCGGGTCGCTGGTCACTACGTTGCAATCTGGCCAGCAATTGAGCGCGTCCGAAGCGGCAGCCATTCAGAGCATTTCGGCTGAGGCCAGCAAGGATCTGAATCTACTGCAAACGCTTTACAACCAATATCAGGCCAGTCCGACCGCATCCGCACTGCAGAAAATCCAGGGCACCATCGCGGACATCAATCAAAACTTGCCCGCACTGCTCCAGGCGGCGCACATTGCCGACCCGGTACTGGCCGCCCGTGTGGCCTCGGCCGTCAACCTGATCCTGACGACCGTAACCAGCTTTGCGGCGCTGATTCCTCAGGCCTCGGGGATGCCGACCGGCCGAAAGTCCGCGGCAACGGGGAAGAAAGCAACGATTCCCCAGCCTCAGGACCTCAAGAAGCAGTGGAATCAGACGGTGTGCGGAGCCACCGGGAAAACCAGCCTGGATTCCGCATTTTCAGTTTGCCCGCTGAAATAGCGAATAATTCGCACTCTGTCCGCTTCAAAATGGGGCGGACAGAGCATTCTTATTTCCGCTTCCAGCGAACTCCATCTTTGGTGATTTCCACGGCAATACCAGCGGAGGTAAGTTCAGCGCGGATGGAGTCGGAGGTTTTGAAGTCCCGGCTGCGGCGGGCAGCTTCGATATCTGCGATCTTTTTTTCAATATCGGCGTCGGAGAGCTGCTGCGAGCTAATCGCTTCGAGCAAATCCTTGCTGATTTCGTCTGCGCGGCCTTCGGCCTGCGCCCATTCCAGGATGCACTTGATCTTGGGTGCGTCATCATCTTTAAGAACTGCGAACCACCCGTCGAATTGATCGAGCACTGCGAGCAATGCAACTGCATCATCCTTGCCGAGTTGCCCGGCATCAATCGCGACGTTGGCTTTGCGAACCATGTCGAAGATCGCTGCCTGGGCCTGGGCGGTGTTGAGATCGTCATCCATGCCGGCTTTCATGCGCTCGGAAGTTTCTCTTGCGAGTTCTGACATGGCTGGGCTGCCCCCCTCGGGAAATCGACCGCCCATCAAACGCTGCTGAAAGTTGCGCAGCCGTTCCACTGAGACCGCCGCCTGCTTCAATCCGTCCACGGTAAAGTTCAATTGATGACGGTAGGGAACCGAGGCCAGCAGGAATCGTATGGACGACGGTTTGTGCCCTTTGAGCACAAGGTCGCGCAAAGTGAAGAAATTGCCGAGACTTTTCGACATCTTCTCGCCTTCCACGAGCAGAAAGCGGGAATGAAACCAGAAGTGAGCAAACGGCTTTCCAGTTAAAGATTCGGACTGGGCAATTTCGTTTTCATGGTGAGGAAAGATCAGGTCTTCGCCGCCGGCATGCAGATCGAAGCTTTCGCCCAGTTCCGCCATCGACATGACCGAGCATTCGATATGCCAGCCAGGGCGGCCCGGGCCGATGGACGTCTCCCAAAATGCTTCTCCCGGTTTAGGCGCTTTCCAGAGCGCGAAGTCACGCGCGCTGTCTTTTTCGTACTCGTCCACATCGACACGGGCGCCGTCTTCCATTCCTGCGAAATCTCTCTTGGAGAGTTTGCCGTATCCAGGAAACTTGGCGATGCGGAAATAGTAAGAGCCATCTTCGGCACGATAGGCGTATCCCGCCTGTCTCAAGCTTGGCAATGAATTGCGCCATCTCTTCAATATGCTCGGTGGCCCGCACCAGAATCGGCTGCTCGATGTTCAACGTGGCTGCGTCCTCTAGGAACGCCTTTTCATATTTCGTCGTATATTCCTTGACGCTTAAACCCGCCTTGGCGGAGTTACGGATGATTTTGTCATCCACGTCGGTGATGTTCATCACGTGGCGCACGTTAAATCCGCTCTGCCGAAGGTAGCGTCGAAGAATATCGACGGCGACAAACGTGCGGAAATTGCCGATGTGCCCATAGTCGTAGACCGTCGGTCCGCAGGCATACATTCGGACTTCGTTACTGCTAAGTGTCCGGAACTCCTCAATCTTGCCGGACATAGTGTTGTAAAGGTGAAGTGGCATGCGGAAGAGAATCTTCATTCTAGGGGAAGGAAAGAAAAACGGGCAAATGCGTTGAAAACGGGCTTCGACCCTCATTGTAAGCGGCAAGCAGGCGCCAGGCGCTTCTGCGTTCCGATTGAGCACCAGGAGCGGTCAAAGTGGCAGGGTGGGTGACAAAATAGATGCTATGCCTATGAGGGCGCGCCCACTCTACCGCCGTTGGCGCTTAACCGTTTCCCCACTAGAAAAACGTAGTGGATCGCCGAAATGATGGTGAAGATGAAGGTTGCGTGCAGGGAAGTGAGACGGGCAATGGCTATCCAACGTTCGGGTTTTATCGCCAGTAACAGCACAAAAAACACGGCGGCGACCTGGGCGAAGGTGTTGGCCTTGCCGAAAATGCTGGGCCGGAAATCGCGCAACCCGGCGATCGCGAACAATACGGTGCTCGCGGCCAAAATGGAAATGTCACGGCTGAAAACCACGACTGTATATCTCCAGGGAATCTTGTGCAGAATGGAAAGCACCAGAAAAACCGTGCTCAAGAGCATTTTGTCGGCAATGGGGTCGAGATATTGGCCCAGCAGGGTCTGCTGCTTGAGGGCGCGGGCCAGCAGACCATCCAGGCCATCACTCATCCCGGCAAGTACAAACAAAATCAGAGCTATGCCGTAATGGCCATCCACCAACTTAATGACAATGAAGGGAAGAAACGTCATGCGCAGCAAGGTCAGCTGGTTGGGAAAGCTGAGCAACTGAGAGAGCTTCATGGCGCCGCCTCGCGGCGCCGGAATTGGTCGAAGTTCAGCACGATCTAAGGATTGTCGCCGGGAAGCGGACGGCATTGCAACTTGCGCAGGTCAACAAGCGGCCTTGAGGAGTTTGCCGGGGCCGTACGCCCTCGGTACAATGAGGGCTGCGAATTTCGACTTGTAGGCCCGTAGCTCAGTCTGGTTAGAGCGCTTCCTTGACACGGAAGAGGTCGATGGTTCGAGTCCATTCGGGCCTACCATTTATCTTCCGGATTTTGCCGTCACATTTTCATCTTTTTCGTGCCGCTGTCCCGAACCAATTTGGGAAGCTTTTCCACCGATCTTTGCAAGATTCGCCTTTTCTTCGCTGCACTCCAAGTATATAATTCAGCGATAGACACATCTGCAATTTCTAAAAGGAGCTGTTCTCATGGCGGATGAACGATCCAAAGCGATTGATCTGGCGTTTGCGCAAATCGAAAAGCAGTTTGGCAAGGGCTCGATCATGCGGCTGGGATCGAAGGAAGCCATTGTCCCCATCGCCGTGATTTCCACCGGCGCGATCTCGTTTGACGCGGCGCTCGGCGTGGGCGGATTTCCCCGCGGGCGTGTGGTTGAAATCTTCGGGCCTGAGTCCTCGGGCAAAACTACGATCGCATTGCAGGTGATCGCCGAAGCACAGAAAACCGGCGGCATGGCCGCGTTTGTGGATGCGGAACACGCGCTCGATCCCGGCTACGCCAAGAAGTTGGGCGTGGACGTGGACAATCTGCTGGTCTCGCAGCCTGACTATGGCGAGCAGGCACTGGAAATTACAGAAGCGCTGGTGCGCTCGGGCGCGATCGATGTGCTGGTGGTGGATTCGGTGGCGGCGCTGGTGCCCAAAGCCGAGCTCGACGGCGAGATGGGCGACAGCCACATGGGCCTGCAGGCGCGGTTGATGTCGCAGGCACTGCGCAAGCTGACAGGAACGGTTTCCAAATCGCGCACCTGCCTGATTTTCATCAACCAGATCCGCGAGAAAATCGGAGTGATGTTCGGCAATCCCGAGACCACGACCGGTGGCCGCGCGCTGAAGTTCTATTCCTCGGTGCGAATCGATATCCGCCGCATTGCCGCCATCAAGGAAGGCGATGTGGTCACGGGATCGCGCACCAAAATTAAAGTGGTGAAGAACAAGGTGGCCGCGCCATTCCGCGAGGCCGAATTCGACATTATGTATGGCGAGGGAATTTCACGGGAAGGCGACCTGCTCGATCTGGCGGCGGCGCAGGAAATCGTGGAGAAGTCCGGCTCCTGGTTCAGCTACAAGGGAGAACGCATCGGTCAGGGGCGCGAAAATGCCCGCCAGTTCCTGAAAGACAACAAAGACACGATGGTGAAACTTGAAGCCGAAGTCCGCAAACAGTTGGGGCTGATTCCGGCTGCACCGGCTGCCGCGCCTTCAGCTGCCGCCGCGGGAGCGCGCGTCACCACCATGCCCAGCCCGGCTCCGGAACCGGCGAAGGTGCCGGCGGCTCGAAGATAGCGCGGCCATATTGCCTCTGGGAATTATTTTTGTGCGATTTTTTCCTGCGGCACCAGAAGAAATCCGGCAGCGTCGTTTCCGTTATGGCTGCCGAATCCCACAATTTCCCCGCTGTCGTTGATTCCGGTGGCGACTTGCAGCTTCCATCCCGAGTTAGCGGGAATGAAGTCGTTGAGGTCGCGAAACCCGTTCTTCTCGCTCCAAAGGAAGGCGTGGTCGGCGTCAAAGTACGGGCCAAACGCACCTACGACTTCATCGAAATTGTTAAGGCCGCGACCATCGGCGGGTTGCTCGTCGGGAATCCTGATCTGAGCCTGTGATTCGAGCCCGCGCCACAGCAAGATTCCTCGTTCCGGTTCTTGCAGCAGCACATGACCGCTGTCGTTAATTGCGATTGCGGAACTGTAGCCGTTCTCCGGACCGATGTATTGCATCCCGCGGATGCTGTCCCACAAGAACGCTCGATAGCGTCCAGCTTGGTCGTAAAGATCACCGATGATTTGACCGCGGTTGTTGATCCCGTTCGCCACTCCGCCGCAGCATCCGCCCAGACTAATGACACGCCCGCTCTTCCAGAGCGTAGGCGCCACCGGCGGCTTGCCATCAATCTCAGACTGCCCGGCAACCTCGCCAGAATCGTTAACGCCGAGTGCCTTGGAATTCCTGCCTGAGAGGCGGACCAATTTCCCGTTTTCGTAGGCCAATGCGAGAACTCCGTTGCTGCCGGTGGCGAATCCGACGACGTATCCCGAAGTATTGGAGCCTCGCGCTGCGCTTTCCGTAAATCCCTCAGGCATGGTCAGCAACCGGAGTCCGTGCCCTCGACTCCATATTGCAGCCCGGCTATTACTCGTTTGGCCGGTGACTTCACCCGAGTTGCTCAAATGCCGGGGCTTCAGCGGCAAGGCGATCACTCGATAGTGAAGCCCAGGCTGAACTGCCGTCTGCCCAAACATCACTGGCCACGTAAGAATCGTTCCCAGTGTGAGCCATCGGAGATAGCGGCCAGCCAACGACCGCGTGTGAGTAGAAAGTCTCCTCACGCGAAACGCTCTTGACATCTGTCACCTCTGCGTAGAAAACTGTTTCCGCGTCCTCCGTCCCGAAAGTGGCGTCGATAAGCCCATTCGGCATTCTTTCACACCGCCTAAACATTTTGAGGGAGACTTATGAAGTCACACATCCTTGCAGTTCTAGTGTTCGGTCTGGCATTACTGCCCGCTGGTGCCCAGGTGAGCGTCCTCACATCGCACAACGACAACATGCGCGACGGCCAAAACCTGAGCGAGACGATCCTCACTCCCGGTAACGTCGACGTAAGTCAGTTTGGCAAGCTCTTCACGCAGCCTGTGGATGGCTACGTCTACGCCCAGCCGCTCTACGTGCCCAATGTGAACATCCCCGGTCTTGGTACTCACAATGTAGTGTACGTGGCCACCGAGCACGACAGCGTTTACGCCTTCGATGCGGACAACAACACCGGGATGAATGCTTCTGCGCTGTGGCACGCGACCTTGATCGACCCCTCTCGTGGCATTACCACGGTGCCGAGTGGCGACGTGAACTGCGGCGATCTGGTTCCGGAGATCGGAATCACGAGCACCCCGGTGATTGACACCACGGCGGGAACCATGTTCCTCGTCACCAAGATAAAAGATAACGGACAGTATTTTCACGTATTGCATGCCCTCAATATTGCGACCGGACAGGACCAACCAGGCTCGCCAGTGGTCATTCGTGCACAGGTGAAGGGCACCGGGGAGGGGTCGGTGAAGGGCGTCGTCAAGTTTGACCCATTGCATGAGGCGCAGCGTCCAGGATTGTTGCTGGCGAATGGCACACTTTACATTGCCTGGGCTTCGCATTGTGACAACCAGCCATATCACGGCTGGGTCATGGGTTACGACGAGTCCACTTTGAAGCAGACGCTGGTGTGGAATTCCACTCCCAATGGCGGGCTGGGAGGAGTGTGGCAGGCCGGCGGTGGAGTGGCTTCTGATGGCAGCTACATCTTCTTTGCCACGGGGAACGGCACCTACGATGGTCCGAAGGGGGGCACCGATTTCGCAGACAGCGTTTTGAAAGGACCGGCCGCGCCGAAGTTACCTCGCCCCTACGACTATTTCACTCCCTACGACCAGGGGCAATTATCTGGTGAAGACGCTGATGTCGGGTCAGGTGGCGTACTACTGTTGCCCGACCAGGGTCAGGGATCTCCGCATCAGCATCTGCTGGTCCAGGTGGGCAAGAGCGGCTCGATCTATCTGATTGACCGTGATCGTATGGGGGGGTACAACCGTAACAATAATAGCCAGATCGTGCAGGATATGGAGAACGCGATTGGCGGCTTGTGGTCGACGCCCGGCTGGTGGAACAACAACGTTTACTTTGGAGGAAGCAACGACTACCTGCGGCAATATAGCTTTGACCCGACGACCGGCTTGCTCTCGACCACGGCACAAGCGACCGGGACTTACTCTGGCTTTCCTGGGCCCACTCCTTCAATCTCCGCCAATGGAACTAGCGACGCGATTGTCTGGACCTTGCAGGTGGACAGCTACGGAAGTAGCGGCCAGGCGATCCTGCATGCCTACGATGCAAACAATATCGCGACCGAGCTATATAACAGCAACCAAAACGAGTCACGCGACCAACCCGGTCCGGCGGTAAAGTTCACCATCCCGACGATTGTCAACGGCAAGGTGTATGTTCCGACGGCGACGCAATTGAGCGTGTTCGGATTGTTGGGGAATCGCTAGGAAATCAACGCACGAGCCATTCTGTGACCTGGTGCAGACGAATCAGCGCAGAGCTGTAGGTTGCAATCAACAGGAATAACGTTCCGCTCAAATACGGCAACGCGTACCGCCAATACTCGACGTTGGTTGTGGGCGGCGACTTCTCCCAGGCGATGAGTCGCTGGACCCGTTCCGGCAGTGCAGTCGAACTGTGGAGGAGCCCCGTGGTCAGCGCCGGCTGCGGTCGCGGTGCGCTCAGACGGGAAACCTTGATCAAAGCGCTTGCCAGATCCAGCGCCTCTCTGGCAGAGGAGACGGCGGCATCGTCTGCGGCCAGTTCGCTCTGTTCAGACCAGGCAAGCTCCAACCCAGCCATTCCGGGAAATGCAGAAAATCGAAAAAGCAACTTCTTTAAGTTATCGTAGGACCGGGCGTGCGAGATTTCATGCTTCAGAGCAGTCCGCAGTTCCATTGGAGTCAGCGCCGCAATGGCCGCCTCCGACACCAGTACTTTCGGTTCGCGCACACCCGCTACGGTCAAAGACGGAGTATTCCGGCCCGTCCGAAAAACCGGTACTTGGGCCCCCGAGTCCAGCACTGTGGCGCCATCCAGCCACTGCATCAAGGCCCGGGACGTTCGTATCTGGGCCCGGGCTGCCTGGACGAGTCCGGCAGCCAGCAAGGCCAGACAACAAAGACCTAGCATAAACGGAGCGGTGCCAACCGCCTCGTCGGTAGAACGGGGCTCCAGCCACAAGAACGATGGCAGAGTAAAAACCAGGGTGAAGATTGAAGCCAGCGCAAACGGGAAAATGCGCAAAGCGAACAGCAAATTAGCGGCGGCCCAAGTCGTGCGTGGCGCGAGCGCTCGCCGAAGCAGGTGCCACATTCGCGAAACAGCCACCGAGACGGCAACATACACCAGAAGGAACATGGCCAGCGAAATGCCGATACCGCGGGCTACAAACATCAACGTTTCTCCCGGTTGCGTTCTTTCCGCTTCTGATCAAGTAGTTGTTGCAGTTCGTCCAACAACCTTGCGTCATGTTCGCTGACCGCCTCAACCAGGTATGACAACGGAAGAGACGCTGCGGGACTGGAACTCAGCAATTGGCGGATAGTCTCCCCGGCGGCGGCTCTCTTGAGTTCATCCTGGGTATGCCGCGGATGATAGCGGAAAGCTCGTCCTTCAGCGGCCCTGTCCAACAATTGCTTCTTATAGAGCCGGTCGAGGGTGGTCATTACGGTGGTATATGCCAGCTTGAGATCGCCGTGATCGACGAGCTCGCGAACAGTTGCGCTCTTGCACTTCCACAACTCTTCCAGCAGGCGCTGCTCAAGGGGCCCGAGCTGGGCCTTCGGCGATCGTCCAAAAAAACGGTAGATGCTATTCATTTTGATTCAGTTGATCCGGCCCCTGGCCGCTGTCGCCGATAAGGCACTCCAGCGGAATTGTACGCCTACCCCGGCGATTTTGACTGGTGGCGGCGGTTGGACTCGAACCAACGACCTACGGATTATGAGACCGTCGCTCTAGCCACCTGAGCTACGCCGCCACTGTTACGACCCCACTTGCGGATTGGCGGCTTCGCAAGGCGTGCCGCAGGTTCGATTCTATCAAACCGAACTGGCTTGCATCCCGGGCAGAGAAAATTGACACTGGACAGCATGAAAGCGATCGCCGTTATTCCCGCGCGGCTTGCTTCCACACGCCTGCCGCGCAAAATGCTGCGAGAAATCGCCGGACAGCCGCTGCTCGCGCACGTCTACAAGGGCGTACGTGCCTGTGCGCTGCTTGATGATGTCATCGTGGCGACCGACTCGGAGGAGATCGCGCAACTCTGCCGCGACAACGGCTGGCATGCCCAGATGACTTCGACCGCTCACCACAGCGGTACTGAGCGCGTTCATGAGGTCTCGAAGTCAGTCACCGCCGACGTCTACATCAATGTACAGGGTGACGAGCCAATGACACGTCCGGAGCATATCGCTGTGCTAATTGATCTGATGAAAGATTCAAACATAAAGGTAGGAACATTGAAGACGCCAGCAGCGGCTGAAGATACAGCCAATCCCAATGTCGTCAAAGTGGTGACCGATATAAGCGGTCGCGCACTTTATTTTTCTCGCGCGACAATCCCGTATGATCGCGATGCATCAACTCCGCGGTACTTCAAGCATCTTGGATTCTACGCTTATCGCAAGGAAGCTCTCGAGCGTTTCTGCGGCCTGCCGGAATCTTCGTTGGAACGCAGTGAACGGTTGGAGCAGTTACGCTTTCTGGAAAATGGAATTCCCATTTATGTAACCGAAACCCCTTTCGATACCATCGGCGTAGATACTGAGGAAGATCTTCGAAGAGTGCAGGCAAAGTTGTGCGGGCGTTAGTGAGCCCCCGCTGCCCTGGGCTGCTTGGCCCAGTCTTGGGCAGCTTCTACCCGCCGGGAAATCGCAGGGTGGGAATGAAAAAACCACTCCACCCATTTGGAGGGAGATCTCTCCGCGAGATTCTGATCGGCAAGCTTGTTCATCGATGAAATGAAAGGCAGTATGCTGGGGATCGACTGGAAGGCGTAACGGTCAGCCTGGCGCTCATTATAGCGGGAGAAAGCATTGAGCGCAGGCAGCAGAAGAAAGGACAATACCGTCGAAACCAGCACCAAAAGCGGCAGGTTGGCGAAGTCGTACAGGGCAACGAAAGTGTGGGTCCGCTCAATCGCGTAATTAAGCACCCAGTTGGCCGCCCAGAATCCTAGCAACGTGACTCCAGCCTGCACCGCGATGCTCTTTAGAATGTGTTTGTGGACGTGATGCCCGAGTTCATGGGCGAGCACAGCCTCAATTTCGTCGGGCGAATAGTGTTCGAGAAGCGTGTCGGCAAGGATGATGCGGCGGGTGTTGCCAAGCCCAGTAAGCGCCGCATTCGCTTTCTTACTCTTCTCCGAGAGATTCCACTTGTAAACCCCCCGTACCCGCGTTCCCGCCGCCTCCCCGAGTTTCACCAGGCGCAACTTGAGTTCTTCATTCTGCAATGGTTCAAACTTATAAAAAATAGGAAACAAGACGACTGGAGCGAGTTGCGCCAGCAGGACGAACAACCCGAGGAACACTGCCCAGGCTATCGAGCCACCAATATTGGGGAGCCTGTCGGATGATGAAATAGAGCAGTTCGACCACAATCGTCCCCAGCACCAGCCCTACAAGAAATCCCTTGGTTTCGTCCCATGCCCAAGCCTCGCAATTTCTGGTTTGAAAGATCGAAGCGGTGCTCCAGCCGGAAACCGTAATAATCGAGGCCCAGCCCCAATATTTTTCCGATGAGCATGAGCATCAGGACGTAGAGAAAAACCGCGAGCGTGTAATTCTTGAAGGCGCCGAGCATAGCCGAGGTCTCGCAGGCTACCATTCCATCCCGTGAAAAGCAGCACCAGCAAGAAACAACAGGCCGAGGAGCGAAGTCCGCGATGCCTAGCCATCTCCGAATGCGGTTATAGCGCCGCGCCTCCGGCGAATCAGCCGGAGGGCTGAGGATGGATGCGGGGGAACTCATCTACTGAATATTGTACTCAGCGGCAAGGCTGGCGTGCCCTGAAAAGTGAGCCTGAGGCAAAAAGCAATGCCAAAGATTGCGAATCCCTAAGCGCCGGAGCGCACGAACGACTCTGCGGCAGCGAGGATTTCGCGTACCAGTTCGTTCGAAGCCGCTTCGCAATAGATTCGCAGCAACGGCTCGGTTCCAGAGGCCCGCAGCAAAACCCAGGCTTCTGCTCCCTGATCTGGCGATGGGGCGTCCAGAAAAAACTTGATGCCGTCTAGGCTCTCTTTCTTCAGTATGGAGTAGTGACCTAAGCGCGTGGTTTGAGTGGAGCGCGCTAGTTCGATGGCGGCCTGTTTGACCTCTTCTGGAATGTGCAGATCGAGCCGGCCATAATAGTGGGGACCGTACTCGCGCTGCAGATCGGCTACCAATTGCCCCAGCGGCTTGCCTTCCTCGGCCATGACGTTTGCTAGGAGCAGTGCGTTCAAGATGCCATCACGCTCAGGCAAGAACCTCGAATAACCAATTCCGCCGGATTCCTCGCCGCCAATCAGAATCTCGCGTTCCATCATCAGGTCCGCGATGTACTTGAACCCGATGGCGCACTCATGCAGTTTTCGGCCATGGCGGGCGGCGATGCGGTCCAGCATACGAGTGGTGTTGAATGCCCGGACCACGTCGCCGGTCCATTTCTTCCGCACCAGCAGCCACTGCAAGAGAACAGAAAAAATCTTGTGAGAATCCACAAAACTGCCGTCTTCGGCCACCGCGCCAATGCGGTCAGCGTCTCCGTCGCTGGCGAATCCGGCGTGGCAGCCTTCATTCAGCACCATCTGCTGCAGCATGGCTACATGAGGCTCGATGGGCTCCGGGTTGATGCCGGGAAACAGGGGATTCAGTTCCTGCCGAATCGCGATGTGGGCGATTCCGCGGTCGGCGAAGATCTCCAGCCAGGACCAAGCGCCCTGAACCGTACATCGAATCTATTGCAAACTTGAATCCTGTCTTGGCTATGAGATCGAGATTGGCGAACTGGCAGATGGTCTCAGCGTATGCGGGTTTGAAGTCTACTTCTTCGATCACCGCCGTCTCGCCGTTGGGGCTCGTACCTGCGTGTAGTTCGGCTTCGATGCTCTCGACGATTTGTGGAGTGGCGGATCCGCCAAATCGTCCCTTGAACTTCACTCCATTCCAATTCCAGGGATTGTGGCTCGAGGTGATAACTACGCCGCCTGCGGCGCCATGCTGTTTGACTGCGAGGGACATCGCAGGTGTGGGGGAGTAGTCTCTGGCCAGCTTGACTGGAATGCCAGCGGCAGTGAGCGCTTCGGCCGCGATCCGAGCGAAACGCTGCGAACCGAAACGGGTATCGTAGCCAACAACCAGGCCACGGGCGGCGTCTTCGTGTTTCAATGTGTAGGCGGCAATGGCAGCCGAAACCCGGCGGACATTCTCGTAGGTGAAGTCATCGGCGATTACGCCGCGCCAGCCGTCGGTGCCGAATTTGATGGGAGCGGCGGGCATGGTTCACAGGGTCCTATACCAACCTGTGCATTTTCTTCTCGTCTAGGTGCTTTACCACCTTGCCGACATCCTGCGCATGCTCGAGAGTAGTAATCAGGAGCGCGTCATCGGTTTCGACGACCACCAGGTTGTTTATGCCGAGGGCTGCCACGAACTTTCCCGGAGCATGAATATAGTTGCCTTGAGAATTCAGGGTGAAAGCGCCAGCGCCCAGAGATCAGGTTGTCATGTTGTGGTTTCTGTTTGGCGACATGGTGCTCATGCAGCGCCGTCCATGAGCCCAGATCGTTCCAGCCGAAGCTGGCGGGAAGACATAAAATACCTGAATTCTGCTCGCCTTTGGCCGAACGTGGCTCGAGAATGGCATAGTCAACGCTGATATTCTCGCACCGGGATAAAGCCGCCGGAAAACCTGGGCAAACTTCCTGGTTCCGAACGCAGCCGCAATTTCTTCCAAGATATGGGCCGTATCGGGAAGATACTCCCGCAAAGCATTCGCCAGCGTCCGCGCGCTCCACAAGAACATCCCGCTGTTCCAGTAATAATTGCCGGCTCGGAAAAACTCGGCAGCCCGCTCGGCACTGGGCTTCTCAGTAAAACGGCGCACTTGCAAAGCGCCGTCAGACCTGGCCACGCCGGCCTCGATGTAGCCGTAGCCGGTTTCGGCGCGAGTGGGAGGAACGCCAATTACGACGATGTTTTCACCCGCGGCGGCGATACCTAAAGCCTTTTGCAAAACTCGACGATAGAGCGTTTCGTTTCCGATGACCTGATCGGACGGAAACATGCCGATCACCGCGGCCGGGTTGTCGCGCAGAAGAATGAAGGCTGCGAGCCCGATGGCTGGCGCCGTGTTTCTGCCGACCGGCTCTGCGATGATTTGCGGCTTGCGCAGACGCGGGAACTTGACGAACGATCTCACGCCGCAGGTCTTCGTTGGTGATGATCCAGCAAGCGATTCGGCGAAGCCAGTGGCAGCAGGCGGGCGACTGTCTGCTGGATCATGGTGTGCTTCCCGTCGAGCGCCAGTAACTGCTTGGCACGCCGCTTTCGGCTCAGCGGCCAGAAGCGGGTGCCACGGCCCCCGGCGAGAATCACGGGGATAGAAATTTGAATTGGATTTCGGCACAAGTTCGAGTTGAGATCCTGTCACGCGGTACAGGGTTACATTCTAACCGCTGGTTCGGGCATTGCCTTGCCCGGCAAGTAAGATTTCAAGAATTCGATCGTCCATTGTGGGCGAACGCTGAACCGCCCGGTGGATGCCGGAACTACGACCGCATCCCCTTTGGCCAGGGTCACAGCCTCGGCCCCGGGGGCCTCGACGATGCCGCAGCCCTCAACCGCGGTCAGAATCTGCACCGAGCTCTTGCCGGAATTTTCTGTGGTATGGAACTCCTGGAAATCTCTAAGCTCAAGCATATCCACCACAAAATAGGACGACGCGACGAGAGGCGCCCTGCGGTTTCTGGTGCCGCGAATTTCCTTGGGTGCGGGACGAATCACCTTCCCGGCGCCGGTCTTTTCTTTCATCGCGTCGAGCCCTTGTTGCAAATGCAATTCCCGCGGACGACCATAGTCGTATAGACGATAGGTGGTGTCTGACTGCTGCTGGGTTTCCACCAGAATGGAGCCTGGGCCCAGCGTGTGCACAGTGCCTCCAGCGACGTAGATCATTTCACCGGGAAAGATGTTCACCCAATTCAGCAACTCCTCTGCGCGCTGCTGCTGAATGGCTCGCTCAAATTCCTGCCGTGTGGTTCCGGGCTTGAGGCCTAGCGCGACTTGCGCACCGGGCTTTGCTTGGACTACATACCAGCATTCATTCTTGCCGCAGGGCTCACCGGCACGGCGGGCGGCGACATCATCAGGATGCACTTGCACCGACAGCTTTTCATGCGGGAATAGAAATTTTGTAAGTAACGGGAAACGACTGGAATCTGCGGCGGCCTCCCCCACCAATTCCCGGCCGTACTGGGTGGTTAAGTCAGCAAGCGACTTTCCTTTCAAATGCCCGTTCGCTACCTTACCCTGCTCCCCGGTGAGCCATGATTCTCCGATCTTTTCGTCGAAACGGTGACCCGGATAAACCGGGGACAAGTCGAGGGCCCCCCAGGGACGGGGATCGAAAACCGGCAACATCAGCAATGGGTAAAGATCGTTCATGAAGCGAGCAGGCGGAGATGCGCTTGGAGATCCGGGCCCGTAATGGCGTCTTGCCTGTACAGGTGGGGGCGTAACGCCCACACGACGGCCGCGGCGACGGCAGCGCTACGCTTACAACGCCCCCAGAAACTTGCGCATTCGCTCCAGGCCCCGATCCAATTCTTTCACCGAAGTCGCATACGAAACCCGGATGTGATCGCGAGTGCCAAAGCCTTCGCCGGGAACCGTGGCCACATGCGCTTCTCGCAGAAGCTTGCCTGCGAGATCCGAAGCCGATTTCATTCCGCCGCGGCCGAAATACGCCGAAATATTGGGATAGGCGTAGAACGCCCCTTCAGGCAGGTTGCAGCGGACACCGGGAATCGAGCGCAAGCCGTTGACCACGTGATCCCGTAACTGAATGTATTCGGCGCGCATGTCGGCGACGCACTGTTGCGAACCGTTCAGCGCGGCCACGGCCGCTTTTTGGACGATCGAAGTCGGATTCGACGTGGATTGGCTCTGCAACTTCTGCATGGCGCTTACGACCGGCGCGGGAGCAAGTGCGTACCCCAGCCGCCATCCGGTCATGGCATAGGTCTTGGAAAGCGAACCAACGATTACCATGTGCTCTCTGAAGTCGCGCAGCGCTCCGACCGAAAAGAGCCTGCCCGTGTAATTAAGGTAGACGTAGCACTCGTCGGAAATCACCCAAATGCCGCGTTCATGGGCCAGACGTACCACCGACTCCATATCTTCCGGAGACATTACCGCTCCCGAAGGATTCGAAGGCGAATTCAGAATGATCAGCTTGGTGCGGGGCGTGACCAACCGTTCGATCATCTCCGCGGTCACCCGGAAACCCTGATTCTCATCGGTCTCGAGTAGCACGCAATTCCCACCCGCATAGCGGACGATGTCTTTAAAGGAAACCCAGTAAGGCACAGGGAGAATGACTTCATCGCCGTGATCAACCAGCACTTGGATGGCGTTGAACAAAGCATGCTTTCCGCCCACCGATGCGATCACCTCTTCACGCCGGTAGCTAGAATCGAAGTCCTGGGCATGACGCATGACGATGGCGTCGCGCAGTTCCGCGGTACCTCCCACTGCCGTGTACTTGGTGAAATTGGCTTGAATGGCAGCAATTGCCGCATCCTTGACGTGCTGTGGCGTGGCGAAGTGCGGCTCGCCGGCGCCAAAATCGACCACGTCAATGCCCTGCTGGCGCAACTTGTCGGCTTCGGCCACCACTGCCAGAGTGGCGGAAGGCTCGATACGATTGATTCGGTCGGTCAACTTTATGGCGGAGGCGATTTCGCTTACTGGGGTCATCCTCGTTTCCTTCTCCTCGTCCTGGGATTTCTTGCCTGCTGCAACTTAATGGCCGGGTCGAGTTTTGCTTTGATGCGTTGTTCCACCATCTCCGGAACCAAGTCGCGTATGGATCCGCCCAATTGCGCAATCTCCCGCACCAGCCGCGAACTAAGATAAGAATACTGCTCGGCCGGCATCATGAACACTGTCTCCAGCTCAGGATGCAATTTGCGGTTCATCAGTGCCATCTGCAATTCGTATTCGTAGTCACTGATGGCGCGAATCCCGCGCAGAACCGCGTCCGCCTTGACCTTGGCCGCATACTCGACCATGAGCCCGTCAAAAGTGGCGACCTCGACGTTCTTGAAATCTGTGGTCATGGCTTCCAGCATCAACACTCGTTCCGGGAGTCCGAACAGCGGAGCCTTATCGGCATTGCGCAGAATGGCCACGATTAACTGGTCGAAGATCTTGCTGCCTCGCGCGATCAAGTCGAGGTGTCCGTTGGTCGGAGGGTCGAACGAACCCGGATAGATGGCGACGATTTTTTTCAATGCATCCTCTGGCAAAAAGCGAGAGTCCGATAAGAGAGGATTCTATCTGCCGAATGATGACAATGGCAATTATTGTTTCAGATCTGCGCATGGCGCAATGCTTTCATCAGGATATCGCCGCCAAAGCATGCATCCAACAATCAAACACAGTTCACAACTTTTTACGTCTTTTTACCCTGAATTGACACCTGTCCGAAGAGGTTTGACTATGGTGTTTCAAGCGACAAGGAACCAGAAGATCCAATGAAACTGAAGCGGCCAAGAAACGAGCGGACCCGGTTGATGCTCACTCTCGAGCTCGCCGTAGTCTTGCCGGCCGCCGCGCTCGTGATCTTAAGCGCTCTCCACCTGAAGACGATCGAGCGCGATCGCGGGGTTCAAGCGGCATTCCAGCGCGATTTCAGCCAGGTTCTGGCCATTTCTGAGAAGCAGATGAATCAGAGGGCTTATGAACTGGTGGACGACGTGCGGGATCAATTCCCCGCGTCCGGCGCGGCCTGCGCCCCGACCATGGACCGGATCCTAGCCACCCATCCTTACGTGTCTTATCTGTTCGTCTACGATCCTGAGACCGGCCTGATATTCCGTTCTCAGCCTGGCCGAGCTCGATTCGCCCATTTACCGTTCCGAGCACGATTATCTTTCTTCCATGTTCGCGGGCTGGATTCAAGCGGACTATACGGACTTGGTAAAGGATCTGGAAGACTTGGCCAAACAAGGCAGGCGGCGTCCCTTCGCCGACTGGGTCCCGCGAGGTGACAAGCACGTCTACGTCGCCGGGGAATTGTTCCTGACCAGCGGTATCGGGGAGAAAAAAGCCATTGGTGGATTGGTGTTTGACGCCGATTACCTACACGATCAGTTCTTTCCCGAAATGTTGAATGCGGTCTTGAGCCATCAGGAGGAAAAAGGCGAGAAGAACCATGTAGCGATGATGTTGCGCCCCAAGTACGACTACACGCCTATGGTGACTTCTTCCGGATGGGACGGCGGCACTCCTGAGGTGGAACGGAATCTCGACGGCGCATTCCCCGGCCTGACTCTTGGCATCAAGCTGCCTGGCACCACTCTGGCGGCGATGGAGCAACACTTTGTGCGCACCAGCTTTTTGATCCTGGGAGTAATTTCCCTGCTGCTCGCCGCCGGACTGATTCTGACCCACCGCAATATTTCGCGGGAGATGGCGCTGGCGAAGCTGAAGTCCGATTTTGTTTCCAACGTTTCGCACGAATTACGAACCCCGCTTTCCCTCATCCGCCTGTATGCGGAAACGTTAGAGATGGGAAGGCTGAAGTCGGAGGAGAAGTATCAGGAGTACTACTGCATTATTCGTAAAGAGAGCGAACGCCTGACGGCGCTGATCAACAACATTCTCGATTTCTCGCGGATTGAAGCCGGAAGAAAGGAATACGAATTCCGTGAGACTGACATGCGGGAACTGGTGCACAACACCCTCGATTCCTATCGTTATCAGATCGAGCAAAAGGGGTTCGCATTCGAAGAGAAAATTGCCGAGGATGTGCCCCCGCTGCGGGTGGACCGCGAAGCCATGGCACGCTCGTTGCTCAATCTGGTCAACAATGCCCTCAAGTACTCGCAGGACCAGAAGTTCATCGGCGTGAACCTGTTTCGCCAAAACGGTTCAGTGAAATTGGAAGTCGTGGACCATGGCATTGGCATTCCGGCGGAAGAGCAGCACAAAATTTTTGAAAAATTCTATCGCGTAGGCGACCCGCTGGTCCACAACACCAAGGGGAGCGGCTTGGGGCTGTCTTTGGTGCGCCACATCGTGCAGGCGCACGGCGGAGATGTGGCTGTGGACAGCAGTCCGGGAAGAGGCAGCAAGTTCACCATCACTTTGCCGGTGGACCCGAAAGTGAACGGACGCAGAACGGCGACGGCGTGAGTTTCGGAGACGCGAGCATGGCCAAGATTCTGATTGTCGAAGACGAACCCAATATGGTGGCCGGCCTGAAGGACAACTTCGAATTCGAGGGATATCAGGTGCTGACCGCGCCCGATGGGGTTGCAGGCCTGGAGCGGGCTCTCAGCGAATCGCCGGACATCGTGATTCTGGACGTGATGATGCCGCGCATGAGCGGCCTGGACGTCTGCAAGCAACTCAAGGCCAAGAAGCCGTCGATGCCGATCATTATGCTCACGGCCCGCGGACAGGAAGTCGACAAGGTAGTGGGACTGGAGTTGGGCGCGGATGATTATGTCACCAAGCCGTTTTCCATTCGCGAGCTGTTGGCGCGGGTGAAAGCCGTGCTGCGTCGGGCTGGAACAGTTCCGAAACAAGGCGAGAAGTTTGCCTTCGGAGAAGTCGAAGTGAATCTGCGTAACTGCCAGGTTTCCCGAAAGGGCAAGATGCTGGAGTTCTCTTCGAAAGAGTTCGAACTCTTGAAGTATTTCCTCAACCATCCCGGAGAGACGCTGAGCCGTGACCGGTTGCTGGAGGACGTGTGGGGCTACGATCGTTTTCCCACGACGCGCACCGTGGATGCGCACATTGTGCGATTGCGGCAGAAAGTGGAACCCAAGCCGGATGATCCGCGCTTCATATTGACCGTGCATGGGACGGGCTACAAATTTGTCGGTTGATTCGGTGGCAGGAGATCAGGATGGAAAAAGTCCTACAACTACGGGGACAACAGCGAGCCAAGGTAGGCCCGGCCCGCGTTGATGACACGCTCCTCATCCGCGAGGCTCAAATGGGCAATGCCGCAGCGTTCGAAGAACTGGTTCGCCAGTATGACCGTCCGGTGTTGCGCCTGGCGGTCCATCTGACCGGATCCCAAGAAGATGGCCAGGACATCTACCAGGAGGCTTTTCTTCGCGCCTACATTAACCTGGCCAGGTTCCGTTTCGAGTGCTCGTTCTATACCTGGATCTATCGCATCGTGACCAACCTGTGCCTCGACCACTTGCGCAAGAAATCCTCGCGTGCCCGCGATCTGACGACTACCATCTCTGCCGATGGTGAGGAAGAACAGGTGCTGGATCGCCTGCCGGACCAACGGGCCGGTACCAGCCCGGAGCGCAGCCTGATCAGTCGCGAACTGCGAAGGTGCATTGTGCGCGCTATGGAGAGGCTTTCGCCGCGCGAGCGTGTGGTGTTTGAGTTGAAGCATTACCACGGCCTGCGACTGCGCACCGTAGCCGGAATTTTGAACACCAGTGAAGGCACCATCAAGAACACGCTGTTCCGCGCCACCCACAAGCTGCGGACGCAACTGGCTGAAGTGCGGTAGCGCGGGTGAATTCACCGCCTGATTCGTGGAGGATGCGCTTATGACAACCAACTACAAACTGGCTGTGGCTATGCTCGCTGGCCTCTCGATCGGCATGGCTGGAGCCAAGGTGATTCGTGCACCACAAGCCAAAACGCCGCCTGGTTTCGTTGTCGCAGAAGTCGAAGTCACCGACCCCGTCGCCCTGAAGAAATATGGCGAGCAGGCGCCGGCCATTGCGGCCTCCTACAACGGCCGCTACGTCGTGCGTGGCGGCGCGGTGCAGCCCCTGGAGGGCGAGCCGCCGAAGGGCTACTTCGTGGTCATTGAGTTCGATAGCGTGGCGAAGGCTCGCGAGTGGTACGATTCGCCGGCCTATGCGGCGATCAGGCCGATCCGGCAAAACGCTACCAAAAGCCGCCTATTTATCGCCGAAGGCGTCGCGCCGTGAGTGACGAGGGCAAGGGCTTTTCCCATATGTACTTCCGTTTTCGCTGGATACCACATGGTCCGACAAGGGGTTACCCTTGGCGAATCTTGCCAAACTAGTTGGCGGAAAAGCGCATCAAACAAGCTATAATGGCAGCAGTTCTGCTGAAAGTAATGTCTCTTTCCGGGAAGAAAAATCACGATGTCAAATAAAGTTAAGGCTGCAATTCTGGTACCTTCGGCCGCTGTGTTGCTGTTCATCGTTGTGGGCGGCATGGATGGCGTACGAGCCTCCAACAACGAAGGCGCCTACCGCCAGCTTCAGGTGTACAGCGAAGTGCTTTCACGGGTGCGCGCTGAGTATGTTGAAGACCCCAACCTGCCCGCGGTTACCAACGGTGCTCTGCACGGTTTGCTGGAATCGCTGGATGCGAATTCCAGCTATTTGAGTCCAGCCGAATACAAAGAATACAAAGCCCACTTGAATGAACCAAAAGGAGACATCGGTGCGGCCGTCTCCAAGCGCCTGGGCTATGCGGCTGTCATCTCGGTGATGCCTGGCGGCCCTGGGGATAAGGGGGGTCTGCAAGATGGGGATATTCTCGAAGCGATAGAGGGTAAGAGTACCCGTGAAATGTCGTTGGCTGAAATCCACAGCCTGTTGTCGGGGCAGCCGGGTTCGAATGTGACCGTTTCGGTGGTGCGTGCCCGGCGCGCCGAGCCTGAAAAGATCGTGATCACCCGCGAGATGATCGTCATTCCCCCGGTGTCGGACAAAATGATGGGGGATGGCATCGGCGAAATCCAGGTCGATGCTTTTACCAAAGGGAAAACACAGGAAATTGCGAACAAGGTCAAGGCGCTGGAAAAGGACGGAGCCAAGAAACTTATCCTGGATCTGCGGAACTGCGCGGAAGGAGAAGAATCTGAGGGCATCGCGACTGCCAATCTCTTTCTGAATCATGGAACCATCACCTACCTTCAAGGACAGAAGTTTGCGCGCGAAGCCTTTAACGCCGACCCGTCCAAGACCATCACCAGCCTTCCGTTGGTGGTACTGGTGAACAAGGGCACGGCAGGACCAGCTGAGATTGTGGCGGCTGCGATCCTGGAAAACGCGCGCGGAGACGTCGTCGGCGACAAAACCTTTGGTGAGGGCTCGGTGCAGAAGGTAATCGAGTTGGGCGACGGATCGGCACTGATTCTGTCGGTAGCCAAGTATTATGCCCCAAGCGGAAAGGCCATTCAGGACGTCGCTGTGACGCCGAACGTTATGGTTGCGGATGAAGATGACGATGCGCCACTACCTGACGAGGATGACAATGCGGTGCCAGCCGACGACACCACGAAGCCGCAGCCTCCGCAGCAAGACCAGCAGATGCAGAAAGCGATTGAGGTCTTGAAGAACCGGACCAGCTAGGCAGAAGTTGTAGATCGCAGAATCGAATTACTTAGACGCCGCATCCAACGCCCGCCCCAGGCTGTCACAGCCGAAAAGGCGGGCTTTCCTTTTTTCTTACGCGCTCGCCGGAAGGACCATGTCATGCCCCAGGAATAGAAGGCGATAATGAGCAGTACGTCGACAGGCATACCGAAAACTATGTAGAGCACCGGCATGAAGAGCACGGTCTTTTGCAGCACCAGGGCCTGCGCCACGACTTGAAAAGGTAGAAAAATGCTGAGATGCACCACGGTCAGGCCGGTTAGGGCCGCTTTTTTTAAGAGGCCGAAGTCGAAAATATAGTAGGTGAAGCCAAACAACAAGGGCACCACCGAGATCAATCCGATGCCGGAAGTGACCAGGGCTTCCATATAGCTGTCTGGAGTATGCGGGAAGCTAGTGGGCCAAAGCGCGAAGTAGATTAGCGACGTTGCCTGGATCAGGAGAATGCCGCGGGCCAGATAGATCAGCGGAATAAATTTTGGCGATAGAAAGAACGTACCCGTAAACAGCAGCAATGTGACCGCGCCGACCAGAGACCAGGTTTGAAGATCTGGCAAAATCGGTTCCATTCGCAGATAGGGAATCGACAGGCGCAGCAACCGGAGGTGGTGTTGGGCCACATCCAACCTGGCATTTAGGGGTAGCGTGCGAATACCCACGGCCAAAGCACTCTTCCACATCCCGCACAGCCGCGGCAGTAAAGCCACCCAGATGAAGGAAAAAAGTAGGAACAGAGAAACCGAGGCGATGATGTTCATGGGTCCGAGGCGGAAGTGGGTCAGCGCGCGGTGCATGGAAATGACCCCGCCGCGATGACCGCGGAACTGCGTTTGGTCAGGCAGCCTCGGTTTTCCCGGATTGTGCGTGACCGGCGCGCGCATTTCAGAACTCCTTGAAAAAGCCAAACGTGCTTCCGCCCCGCAGATAGTACGGGCTGTGGTAATAATCGCCCACAAAATTGAAGCCCCAGTCCGGCCCCATCCATTTGCGCCACGTGATAGTCAGGGTCTCGCTGTTGAACTGCGACAGAGTGGCGGTCGGGCCAATCAACTGATACGCTTCTTCTCCGAAACCGGCGCGGACGGTAATGTATTGTTGCTTGTTGTGACCTTGTGTCACCGCGACAAAGCCGGCAGGTGCGAATACGGCCCCGGGATGGCTGATGTTGAAGTAAAGTCCCTCCTCCACGATCCACGGCTTCTCAAAGTAATAGGTGGTCCCTAGGTAGAAAGTGTGGTCCCGGTGAACGTCCTTTGCCATGTCGTAGCTGATCCCGGCTGTCGTGATCCACTGCTTGCGCCCCAGCCACTTCTTGTTCATGAATGCGTCGGTGCGAAAACGAGGCCAGAAAAAGCCGCCAGCACTGGAGCCTATAGTGAGGGCTCCATACCAGTCGGGGTTGAAGTTGTAGGTGTCTCCGGCATCGAAGTAAACCCCTGCGTCTCCGAACTCGCGCTGGCCGGTTATCTCCGCGTTCCAAATGCTCTTCCCCTGCTCATAGACGCCCCGGGTATAGCCACCGCTCCAGGAACCAAAGCCATTGGTCAGGGTCATGTAGTCTGCCCCCGTTTCCACGTAGTTGGTCAGCGGCTTCGTCTGCGCTTCCGGCTGCGCCGTGACCACCGCAGGCACGGGCGCTTGATCTGACTCCACCGATGTCGGTGGAGACTGGGCTTTCGCGTGAAGCGCAAAGCCTATGCTGGCGAGAAGGAGTAGCGTCTTGAGCCGATTCTGCCCGAGGTTTGCAATCGTCATTGGTTCACCCTCGTTACTTGTTCACCTTTGTGGTTTCGAATTGAAGATCCTTGCCTTCCCCGGCAATCACGATCCAGGCATCGCCATCGCGTGCCACTTGCGCCAGGCCCCGCACCACCACCGGTTCGAAGAAACTGGCGGCCGGAAGGCGCCAGGTATAGTGCTCCAAGCTCACGGGATGAGTGGCGGTGATGGTGACCCGGTCTCCGTTCTGGGTTGTACTCCACGCGACTTCCTTGCGGGAATTCAGGAACCTGGCAAGGTCGGTCATGGTGTACCAGCGGAATCTCCCTTCGGCCCGAAGCTTGGCGGTCTGGACCATCCACTGATCGATAACGTTCCGGTATTGGAGGATGCCAGGCGGATGGAAATACACCAGCCTTACCGATTGGTGGTCAACGGCAAACTCAGTGACAGCTTCCAGCCAATGCTCGATCTCCTGGCTGGAATATCCCTCTCGCGCCATCTCTTCAAAGGCGGCAGCCTGGTTCAAGTGCACAATGGGAAATGACCAGATATCGCGGCCTTCGCGCACTCCATCGCGATACCCCTGCGTCGGCCCCATGCCGGTGTTGCCCGTGAAGTAGTAGGCCAGGAATCCGTGCGCAACCAGCCAGGCAGTAACCCACTTAGGCTGGTTGCCGTCCGGTGCGGAATATTCCACCACTGGCTCACCGGTAGTTTTTTCCAAAGCTGCCTTATTCCATGCCAGGAACTTTTCCAGATCTTCAGGGCTGTCCTTATCCACGTGCGCTGCGAAATAGTCATGGATCCAGCCACCGTGACTTCCGATCCGGTCGCCTCGGTTGAAGAGGCGCTGCACCAACTGCCGGCTGATGGGATTGTGTTCGACGTTAAAGCCTTCTCCGTCCCCAATTCTCATTGCGTCCGGGCCGGCAGTGATGTGAACCGAGTACGGCCCCTGTTGCATCAGCGACCATGAATTCATTTCCTCTAAGGGCTTGATAGCGGCGTTCGAGTCAACGTGCCAGTTCAGCACTAAGCCTCCCACACCGTCCGGGACGGCCATCAGCGATGGCAGTGCGAGCAAATGTTCGGCAAAATACTTGAGAAAGGCGTGCAAGAGTAAGCCATCGGTGTTGGCCTTGAGATACCCCAAGGGTAAATTGACGAACAATACCGAACCATTCCCGTAGGCATGTTCGCTGGCGACGACTCCCGCGCTGGAGTGAAAAAGTTCGTGACCTGAGTTCCTGCCGGAGGTCACGAAGCTGGGATATTCCAAATCGCCGAATTTGTATCGGCGAAGTTGAACATCGAAGTCAGAGTCAGGTGTAACCTCAGACTCATCGCCAGCTTTAGGCAGGAAGGGATAGTATTTCCCCGGCGGAATTTCCAACTGACGTACCAGCGAAATTTTTCCGGTCAAGCTTCCCCAACGGATGGTGTTGTCATGCAACTGGTCATAGAGGGCATAATCGACGCCTGCCATATCCGACAACCGCGACCGGCCGCGTGCGTACCTACCCCCGGGCGACAGGGTGCCGGCGTCATAAACCAGGAGCAGCTTGCCTCCTGAGGTAACAAAGCGCCGGAGCGATGCGATAAAGAAATCGCTGGCCTCCTGGTGCACGCTGTCTGGCAGAATTATTCCTGCGCACCGGGGGTGTCCGAAGAACGGGCGGACAAAGTCGGAGTCGCGCATGGGGACGACGTGCAGTCCCTCTTCGCTGGCCGCATCCAGCCAAACCGTTACCTTGTAGTCCGAAAAATTTGCGTTATCGGGAAGCAGCAGCAGCAACCGGTCGGCATCAGCACCGGAATGTCCGCGTGAGGACCAGGCCCCAAGGATCAGGGCCAGTAAAAGAACGCCGGCTCCGAATGTGAGCCAAAGATATTTCATAGGCTGGCCACCACCTGTCCCTGGTCGCGAGCCCACAGGGTCCCAAAGACCACGACGCTGGGTTCAACCTGAATATCGGGAGCACTGACCGTGGTGGGGTTCTCAAGCGTTCCACAACGAGTGCCTTTCCGAATCAAAACGCTGCGCTCTGCGATGATCGGGCCGCTAATACGGCAATCAGCGCCAATCTGCATGACGCTCGCGCTGATCAGGCTTCCTTCAACCGAAGCACGCGGTTCAAGCGTCAGTTCCTTCTCACTTTTGACGCTGCCGCGAATCAGGGCCCCTGCCCCAATACGCAGCCGGCCTCTGACTACAAGGTTGCCCAGAAAAACTTCGCCGGTTCGAATCTCGAAGTCGCCTTCGTGAAACAGACGCTGGTGGGTGGGCGCGACTGCGACATGCCTCTGGGCATCCTGCGCAGCGCTCGCTTCCGGGCCAATAGCGATGTAGGGCGCATTCAAGCGGAGAAAACTGCATTCCTCCGACAGCCGGATTCCGGTGTCCGAGGAAACCCGGCCGTAGAGCCGGCAAGCGGGATCGGCGCTAAACTCTCCCACCGCGTGAACCCAACGCGTCACGCTGCTCTCACGGCCCAGCCGAATCTGTTTTTCTGCCAGAATCGCGCGATAATGATTTTTCGTACCCCCGATTACGTTGCCTGCCGAATAGATGTCCTTGGAAAAATCCGTTCCGGAGGGCAGAAGCAGATCGCTGCCAGCGGCGATCACAACCGGACGAAATTCGTTACGTTCCCGGAGAGGCAGGAACAAAGCTTCTTCCCCGCGGCCCAAAACCAGATATTCGGAACCATCCGGCATGGTGCCGGTGACGTGCTCGCCGGAGCTGGCACATTCCCGCAGAGCCGGCTCCAGCCCTTTCATGTAGCTGCGAAATCCATCGGCAAAAAAACGGATCTCACCAGTATGTTGCTGGATCACATTGAGCGGCAGGGCGTCCGACTTGCTATGCAATTCAGTCAGGGCTGGTAGCAGCGGCAGGACCATCAGCACGCCAGTCAGCAAGATGAAGCCGGCGACGGCGAAAACAGAGTTCATGACGCCGCCTTTCGAAAGCGTTCAGTCTTGTCCCAATGAAATTCCGCCCCTGTGAGAGCGTCTTTCGCCTGAGAGACGGCCGCCCAGGAGACCGCGAAGATGCTGACGGCAAAACCTAAAATCAAAAAGGGGACGAGGCAAACTCGTTTGCGGGAACCATCCAATCGCACCGCCGCTGCGATTTCGAAAAACGCCGCCAAGTTGCCAATGGCCGCATATGCGGTTACGGAAAGAATGGCCACAATTCCATGCAGGGGAGCCACGCCTTCGTAGAAAACGCCCAAAGCCAGGGCCCAGCCTAAGAGGGTAAACGGGGCCATGATGTAGACCCCGAGCAAGAGCGTTCCATCAATCCGCTCACGCAAGCTGGCGCGGTGTCTGCCCAGGAGCAGATGCAATCCGTAGGTGACCATTGCCTGGTTATGCCCCTTGGCCCAGCGTTTGATCTGCTTGATCCGGACTGTCCAGGTTTCTGGTACTTCCTCATAGCATTCCGAGCGGTTCTGATAAACGGTCTTCCAGCCATGCAGCAGCAGCCGATATGTAAGGTCGGTATCCTCGGTCAGGGAAGTGTCGTTCCATCCACCGATTTCGCGCAAAGCGCTTAACCGGACTCCAGCCACGGTTCCACCGTGCTGGGGAACCAAGCGCAGATTCATGCGGGCCTGCTGGTCCACCTGGTAACCGCCGGACCGCTCCAGATCCAGCAGGCGAGTGAGCAGATTGGTGCCGCAGTTCATCGGCACCACGCGCCCCATGACGCCGCCCACCTCGGGATCAAAGAAAGGCGCCGTGAGCTGCTTGATCAAGCCCGCCCCGGGAATATAGTCCGCGTCGAAAATCAGGATGACTTCGGTCTCCACCAGTTCCATAGCGTCTTTAAGTGCGGCCGCCTTGCCGCCTTTTCCTTCTTTGCGATGAAAAGGGCGAATGCGTCCGGGAAACCGCAGTCCACAAATTCGTCAATAATCTCGCGAGTGCGGTCGGTTGATCGATCGTTGACCGGGATCACCAGCATCTTGTTCTCGGGATACTTAACCGTCATCAGCGCGCTCAGAATGTTGGCAACGACTTTCTCCTCGTTGTGAGCGGCGACCAGCACAGTCACCGGCGGCCAGTCTGCGGTGTCGATATCAATATAGGGGTGCCGCTGGAACCCGAACAGACGGTTCAGCGTGAACCAGTAATGGCGCGCGGTGTAGACGCAGATGACGGAAACAATAACGTAGAGTGCATAGATCATGGCGCGCCATTACAACCGCGGTCCGGGGCTGTCACTCCTTGCCTGCGGTTGCGGCCCTGGCCGCGGCTCCCGCGAGATCGCTTTTCCGCCGCCGTGGCTGCGGTCGGGGCGGCAGATGGAATTGCTTATCGGCATCGAGCAATGGGGTCTTTTTCTGATACCAGCGGGACACTGCTTCCACAATTCGTTCCGAACTGTGGCCGTCGCCATAGGGATTTTCACCCTCTGACATCTCGTCATAGGCATCCGTGTCGGTCAACAGGCGGTCAGCCTCGCTGACAATCGCTTCCCGACCCATTCCGATGATTTTCGCCATTCCGAACTGGGATGCCTCCGGCCGTTCTGTAACTTTGCGGAGTACAAGCACGGGCTTGCGAAATGTTGGGGCTTCTTCTTGAATGCCGCCGGAGTCGGTCAGCACCATGAAACAGCTGCGAAGCAGACTCACGAAATCGATGTAACCTAACGGCTCGGTCAGATGGATGCGCTCAGTATCCTGAAGCAAGGCATTTACCGTGCTACGTACGTTCGGGTTCATGTGCACGGGATAGATCACCCGGATATCGGGATGTTTCTTGACTAGATCCTTCAAGGCCAGGCACATGTTTTCCTGGTCGGATCCCCAGGATTCGCGGCGGTGCGAGGTCACAAGCACCAAGCGTCCATCGTCGCGCGGGATGCCGGCCAACGGCGTATTCTCCCAGGAATGAGGTAACTGGCTGAGTTCGCGTAACGTGTCCACAACGGTATTGCCGGTGACAACGATTTTTTCGGCCGGAACGCCCTCGGCCAGGAGGTTGTCGCGTGAAAGAGCAGTTGGAGCAAAATGAATCTCCGTCATCACCGAGGCCAGACGGCGGTTTCCCTCCTCCGGAAAAGGATTGTAGAGGTCTCCACTGCGCAGACCCGCTTCGATGTGCCCGACCGCAACCTTGCAATAGTAGGCCGCCAGCGCCGAAGCGAACGCGGTGGTGGTGTCGCCTTGAACGAGTACGATGTTGGGCTCAAATTGATGACAGGCGTTTTCAACCGTATCCAAAACGCGTCCAGTCAGCGAACTCAGGGTTTGGTTGGGACGCATAACGTCCAAAAGGAAGTCGGGCTTGATTTTGAAAAGCTTGAGAGCGTTGTCGAGCATGGTCCGATGCTGTCCGGTGTGCACGACCGCGGTCTCAAATTCTTCGGAGCGTTGGCGCAATTGGTGGATCACCAATGCCAGCTTGATTGCCTCCGGGCGTGTGCCCAGAACGGCGATGACTCGACACTTCATCTGCTTTCCACCTGAGGCTTCGGATTGGTCTGAAAACCGGCTTGTTTGGTCCTGATTCTCAAACACTTAGTCGGCACCCCAGCGTCCCTGAGTTAAGATTTCTGTTGCCTGCTTTGACGGTGAGAGCTAACTAATCTGATTCTAGTGAGTAGGTAATTTCCGTAAAGATTACCGACGTTACCTTTGAGTTCTGGAGCTGGTCAGTCCGGAAGCGACGATCTCCGAGGAACTGGCTTGGATTGATGAAGATCTGGGTGATCCCCTGCGGGCGACCTGGTCCTATATCTGAGAAGCTGGTCACCGGTATGGGTGATCCTTGTCACCGTGGCTCCCCAGATCCCATGCGAAAGTGTTAAAGGAGCGCCAAGCCTTAAAAGACGACTCAAGGGGGATGATATGAAAGTCTTACTAGCGCTCGATTCTTCTGCCGCGTCCCAGCACGTAGTCGATGCGGCGGTAGCCCGACCATGGCCCTCGGGCACGGTGTTCTGCGTGATCAGCGTTGTTGACGTAGGCCACTGGGAGCGGCATCCGGCACTCGTTGAAGAGGCGAAGAGCCAAATCCAGTCGCTGGTGACCCATGCGGCGGACAAACTTATCCAGCGCGGCTACGAAGCCTATACAGAGGTTCAATCGGGCTTTCCGAAGAAGTTGATTCCAGACTATGCCAAGCGGCGGGGCATCGATCTGATCATGGCGGGTTCGCACGGGCAGAACGCCTTGAGCCGATTTCTCCTGGGCAGCGTAGCCCAAGGCGTTCTTCGCGATGCGCCGTCCACGGTTGAGATCGTTCGCCGGGTTCCCGGCCGTGAGGTCTCTCCGGGGATGAAAATCCTGCTTGCTGCGGATGGTTCCAGTTGCTCAACCAAAGCGGTTTTAGCAGTCGCGAATCGTCCATGGCCGGCTGATACCGAAGTCCGCATTCTCAGCGTGATCCAGCTGCTAACCCCAGAAATGCCAAACACCGCAGCACCGCTTGCGTCGGAGTACCCCACTACCCTGCTTGAAGAGGTTTGGAAGGAGGCCCGCGTGCATGCAGAAGAAGCTGTCGCTGATGCCCGAAAGACCATCAGTGCAGCGGGTTTAAGAGTCTGTGAGCACAGAGCTACGCCGGTGGGGGAGCCTAGAGCGGTCATTCTTGATGTCGCCGAAAGCTGGGGAGCGGACTTAATCGTTCTGGGCTCACATGGCAGGCGTGGATTGAACCGCATCCTGCTGGGAAGCGTCTCCGAATCCGTGGCCCTTTATGCCCATTGCTCGGTCGAGGTGGTTCGCTGATAACAGGGAATGATGGGCCAGCGTGTGGCTCCTTTCTAAGCGGTCGGCGACGTGAGCACGGGTTTTCATCTCCACATCTTCTTCACAGCATGCCGCCCGTTTTGATGGTCAGAATGCTTAACGCTACCTCGAGCTTGGTGATAGCTTCTTCCAGTTCAGGATGACTGTCGGCGCCGATCTTGTGCCGCAGAGAGGTCAGCAAATGTCGCGCACCCGCGACATGCTTTGCCGCTTCAATCGGGCGTAGCTCGCCTTCTGGTGATGGCTCTGGCATTTCTGATCCGGGCTTGGGTTCCATTTTGTTCACTCCCTGGTGCATTCTGAAAGCTTAAGTTTACTCGCCACCTGCGCAGCCAGCCAAATTCGGTGGCTGCTCATCCATCACTGGTTAAAGTGATCGGTGTCACTGTCTGATTTCGTCGAAACGTATACAAAGGATTGTTCCGTGGAGGCTAGTTATGCAGGCCGCGCCAATCAGTTCGCGCATTTCGGTCAGCAATATCCTGATGACAACCGACTTTTCGCCGGTTTCGGCGCTTGCCCTCCCCTACGCGGTCGCGTTGGCCCGGCAATATCGGCGCCAAAATCGTCCTGGCGCACGCTATCAGCCCCGAGCTCCATCTCGCTGTGCCGTTGGATCCACTGCCGCACGACGCCGATGCGGTCCGGCAAGAGGCTCAGCGTAAGCTTGACGAATTTGCCCGTCCGGAAGTGCTGGGACGCACGCCCCATCAGGAAGCGCTGAAGCGAGGCGAGTTCTGGAACGTGATTTCCGGCATGATTCGCGAGCATGAAATCGATCTTGTTGTCGCCGGTACGCGAGGGCGGCAGGGAGTCCGAAAATTGGTGCTGGGATCGCATGCAGAGAAAATCTATCGGCGGACGGATCGTCCGGTCTTGACCATCGGTCCTAAGGTTCGTCCACTTGAGAAGAGAGACTGGAAACTTAAGCAGATTCTTTTTCCGACCGATGGCTCGGACGTTTCTCTGGCAGCCCTGCCATACGCTTTATCGCTGGCTGAGGAAAACCAGTCCACGCTCATCGTTCTTCAGCTCTTGCTTTTTGTTGCTCCCGAATATCGAGGGACTGATGAAACCAGCGCACTCGAAGCACTTCGTGCTCTAGTCCCGCGAGAAGCCGAAGATTGGTGCAAGCCCGAGTTCGCGGTGCGTTTTGATTTTCCAGCAGAGGGAATCCTGCGGCTTGCCAAGGAACGCGACGTAGATCTGGTTGTGATGGGGGTAAGAAGATCATCAGAAGGAGCGATCACCGAGCACTTGCCGTGGCCAGTCGCTTCCCAGGTGGTTGCGGAAGCGCGGTGCCCGGTACTGACCGTACGCGGCTAGCAAGGACCAGGCTAATCGAAGAGAGCATTTATGATTAGGTCGCGGTCTTGTTCTAGCTAATGACGGATCATACCAAAACGAATGCCGCCGGGAGAATGGCAGATAATCCTCCGGTTTCTCCGCATCGGCATGGGCTGGATGCTTTCTTCCTTCCTGAGTCGGTGGCCGTCATTGGCGCTACCGAGCGGCCCGGGACGGTTGGCCACGCTATTCTCAGCAATCTCAGGGAAAGTGCTTTTCGGGCGAAGACATTTCCTGTTAACCCCAACCACGTTGAGGTCCTGGGTCTTAAGGCCTACAAAGCGATTGGGGAGGTTCCTCAAAAAATAGATTTGGCCATCGTCGCTACTCCGGCTTCGACCGTCCCTGAAGTTATCGGCGAATGTGTAGACGCGGGTGTGAAATCCGCGATCGTGATTTCCGCCGGCTTTCGTGAACGAGGTCAGGAGGGTGCTGCGCTGGAAGATAGAATTCAGGAGCAGTTGCGCCGCGGCACCATGCGCCTGATCGGGCCCAACTGCCTGGGTGTGATGAACCCGACTACCGGTTTGAACGCGACCTTCGCCAATGATCCTCCGCTCCCCGGCAATGTCGCCTTCCTGAGTCAGAGCGGAGCGCTATTGACCGCAATCCTGGACTGGAGCAAGCGCGAGCAAGTTGGCTTTAGCGCAATCGTCTCGACCGGTTCGATGCTGGATGTGGGCTGGGGCGATTTGATCGACTATTTCGGGAACGACCCCTATACACATAGCATTTTGCTGTACATGGAGTCGATCGGAAACGCGCGTTCGTTTCTGTCTGCGGCGCGCGAAGTGGCCCTTAGTAAACCGGTCATCGTGATCAAAGCCGGGACGTTCCGAGCGCAGCTTCGCGGGCCGCCGCGTCCCACACGGGGGCGTTAACTGGAAGTGATGAAGTTCTGGACGCAGCCTTCCGCCGCTGCGGTGTCCTGCGTGTGCAAAACATTTCCGATCTGTTCTACATGGCGGAGGTCTTGAGCAAGCAACCACGACCGAAAGGGCCCCGGCTCACCATTCTGACGAATGCGGGCGGGCCGGGTGTGTTGGCCACGGATGCATTGATTGCGAGCGCTGGGCAACTCGCTACGCTCTCTCCGGAGGTTCTTGACTCACTCTAGATCAGTTCCTGCCGCCACACTGGAGTCACGCTAATCCCGATCGATGTTCTGGGTGACGCGGATGCGGAACGCTATGCCAAGACTCTGGAGGTGCTGACGAAAGAGCCGGACAGCGACGGTTTTCTGGTGATTTTCGCGCCTCAGGGTATCGCCGATCCGGCGCAGACCGCCGAAAAACTAAAACTCTACGCCAAGTCGACCGGAAAGCCTCTGCTTGCCAGTTGGATGGGAGGAGCCAGCATCATCGAGGGGGAAGCTATCCTGCGAACCTCGGGAGTTCCCAGTGTTTCCTTTTCCCGACACAGCCGCCCGCGCCTTCAGCTACATGTGGCGCTACAGCTACAACCTGCGTGGACTTTATGAGACCCCTACTCAGTCAGAAGGACCTGAGATCGATGCCACAGCTTGCCAGAGAGTAGGCGCCATTGTTGACGAAGCACGCAAACAGGGCCGAACTCTGCTCACCGAGCCTGAATCAAAACGCGTCCTGTCGCTTTACGGTATTCCGACAGTCGATACACGAGTGGCCCATGATGAAGACGAAGCCGCGAGCTGCGCTTCTGCCCTCGGATATCCGGTCGTATTGAAGGTTCTATCCGAGACGATTACTCACAAAACAGATGTCGGCGGTGTAAAGCTCGATCTTCGAAATGAGGAAGCCGTCCGTGCAGCTTATCGCGCGATTCAAGCTTCAGTTGAGAAGCACGCGGGTGCCGTGCACTTTTCCGGCGTAACCGTACAGCCCATGGTGCGACTGGAAGGCTACGAGTTGATCCTTGGAAGTAGCGTGGATCCCCAGTTTGGGCCGGTGTTGCTGTTCGGCTCCGGCGGCCAATTGGTGGAGGTTTATCGCGACCGTGCGCTGGCGCTGCCTCCACTGAACACTACCCTTGCCCAGCGCATGATGGAGCAAACCCGCATTCTGACTGCGCTCAAGGGCGTGCGCGGGCGGAAGGCCGTCGATCTGGCTGCGCTCGAAGGTCTTCTAGTGCGTTTCAGTCAATTGGTCGTCGAGCAGCCTGGTATCGCGGCCATTGACATCAATCCTCTTTTGGCTTCACCAGAGCGATTCCTGGCGCTGGACGCGCGTGTGCTCCTCCACGATCCGTCGATGCCGGCGGATCGGTTGCCGAAACCCGCTATCCGCCCCTATCCGGCGCAGTACGTATCACCATGGCGGATGAAGAATGGAACCGGAGTCACCCTGCGTCCCATCCGTCCGGAAGATGAGCCGCTAATGGTGGCCTTTCATGAGACATTGTCCGACAGCAGCGTCTATTCACGCTACTTCAGCTCGTTCAGCCTGAGGACGCGGGTGGCGCATGAGCGTCTATCCCGTCTCTGCTTTGTGGATTATGACCGCGAGATCGCCTTGGTGGCTGACAGAACAAATTCGCCGTCCAGCCGCCACGAGCTTGTGGGAATCGGAAGACTGATTAAGTTGCGTGGCACAAATCACGCGGAAGTTGCAGTCCTGGTTTCCGACCGCTATCAAGGCCAGGGTTTGGGAACGGAATTGTTTCGCAGGCTCATCCGAATTGCAAGAGATGAAAAACTTGTTCGGGTTTCGGCGGAGATCCTTGCAGATAATCTTGCCATGCGAAGCGTTGCCAACAAGCTTGGTTTTCGCAATGCTTCCGCGCCGAACCCGACCTCGGTTACGGCTATTCTTGACCTGTGAGCACCGGCACGCCTTCGGTCGCGAGGCATCGGGGAACCGGGACTCCCGTCTACCTCAACGAATTCGTCGGCGCCGGTGCGCGCCACCTTTTTTGCTTCAAACCGGCGGATCGTCGACCGCAGCCAGGTGCCCAGGGCTTCCTCAATTTCCTGCTGAGTCCCGGTTCGGTACAAGGATTCCAGAGTCTCTCCGTTCGGCAACAGCGGAATATGAGTACAAGGGACCTGCTCCTTGCGTGCGTTCTCCGGCACAAATTGCATCAGCAGGCATTCGTCGCAGGGTTCACGGTCCTTGGAGTTAAAGTTCATGCAGGTGGGGGAATCTTCGAAGATGAACCGCGGCTTCCAGGACTCGCGCGGCAATCGCCCGTATCCGCCTTGCTCAAGAAACTCCAGTTCGAACTTCAGTACGTCCAACAGGTTGCGAGTATCTTTTGACATAAGCTCACCCAACGTATTCTTACTCACTCCCCAAGGAAGCGCCGTGACGGGCATCACAGGCCCAGGTGAGACCCATCACGGATACTAAATCCAGGGCTTTCCTAAATCGAGATTAGTTTCCGGAAAACTGGACGAGTTATATTCCCATCCTGCTGTCTGGCTTCCGGAAAGCACTACAATGGACACGCATATGTGGCCGGGATCACAGCACTCGGTCTGCCCGGGAGGGCAATCTTATTTTCTGAGGGTGCATCCTCGTGGTAAGGTTGACCAACGAAAACCCAGAATGGAGCTTGGAGATGAATAAAATTGGTGTAGCGTATATCATTACAGTCGCATTGGCTGTTGTTCTCACCCTTCCCGCAGTCGCGCACGCCCAAAGCGCGGAGACTCTCTACAAAGCGAAGTGCGCTGGCTGCCATGCTGCTGATGGAACCGGTTCGCCGATTGGCAAGAGGATGGGCGCGCATGATTTCCAAACTGCGGAGGTACAGAAAATGTCGGATGCGAGCTCACCGACATCATCACCAACGGCAAGAATAAGATGCCCGCAGTATGGAAAATCTCTGAAGCCGGAAGACATCAAGGGGCTGGTGGCTTTCATCCGCACCCTGAAAAAATAGTTCTGCGATTGCGCCATCAAGGTTAAAGATGGTCAGCGCGGTGCACGGTCCGCGGCGAGGCACGGTGTGTCTTCCCAGCGGTACGTGAAGAAAAGGGGAATAGCCTTCCCAAATGACTCTGCGAGAACGCATTCGAGAGTGGTCCCAGCCCGTCTATTTCTTGGGGCAGAATTCCATTACTCTAACGGGTGCCGTGATCACCACGAGCACGGCGCTCACCACCATTGCCTTCTGGTTTTATGACTTCTTCCTGCCGGGACCGCCGCATCCCGTATATAGGCCTTCTGGTCTTTCTGATCTTGCCGGGAATTTTTGTGCTGGGTCTGCTGCTGATTCCACTTGGCATTTGGCTCCGGCGACGAAAGCTGCGCGCGAGTGGGACAGCTGCCGGGAGTTTATCCCGCCATCGACCTTCGCCTTCCGGTGGTGCGGCGCACCTTCGAGTGGGTGGCATTCGCCACCCTGCTCAATCTTCTCCTTGTCGGAACCGCCTCGTATCGCGGCGTGGAATACATGGATTCCGCGAGTTTTTGCGGCACGACTTGCCACACCGTGATGGCGCCCGAATATACGGCTTATCAGAATTCTCCGCACGCGCGGGTGGAGTGCGTCGCCTGCCATATCGGGCCAGGAGCGGGGTGGTTCGTGCGATCGAAGCTTTCCGGTTTGCGGCAGGTCTTCGCGGTAACATTCCATACCTATTCGCGCCCCATTCCCTCGCCGGTAAAGTACCTGCGCCCGGCGCGGGAAACCTGTGAGCAGTGCCATTGGCCGCAGCGCTTTACCGGTGATAAGTTCCTGGTAAACACCAGTTACAAGGACGACGAAAAAAACACGCCGCAAACGGACGTTCTACTGCTGAAAGTGGGCGGACGCACCTGGCAAGGATCAGTCGGCATCCACGGGCGGCATCTTGCGAATAGCGGCGCGCGTCCAGTACATTTCCATCGATCCCGAACGTCAGGTCATTCCGGTCGTGTATTACACCGACGATAGCGGGAAGACCACCGAATTCATTTCCACTGATGTCAAGGCAACGCGACAGCAATTGGATAACGGAGAGCACCGGGTGATGGATTGCGTAGATTGCCACAATCGGCCCACGCATGTCTTCGACTTACCCGAAAACGCGGTGGATAAGGAAATGTCTCTCGGGCGCATCAGTCCAGAGCTTCCCTATATCAAAAAGAAAGCCGTTGAAGTTCTCAAAGTGAATTATTCCGCCCGCGATGTGGCCAGGCAGCAGATTGTGGACGAAATCAACAACTTCTACCGGACCAATTACCCTGCGATCTATCAGACGCGGCGCACCGTGGTGCAACAGGCCGGCGAGGAAGTGGCGAATATTTATCTGCGCAACATCTTTCCAGAGATGCGTGTGACCTGGGGTGTTCACCCGAACAATCTTGGGCACAATGATTCTCCAGGCTGCTTCCGTTGCCACGACGGCAGCCACACCAGTGCCGACGGCCGGACCATCACGAACGATTGTTCCGCTTGCCATGAAATTCTGGCGGCGGGCGAAGAAAATCCCAAGGTTCTGACCGATTTGGGAATGAAGTAGCGGAAAAGCAATTCAGCCCGCTATAAGCCCAAGTGACTGCAATCACACCTCTCGGTGATCAGGGGCACCGCAGTACGGCTCCCACAGCTGCAAACTAATCACAGTCGGGAGAGGTGTTGGGGCGCTCCTCGGGGCGTCCCGGCGAGGTGCTTTATGACAACGTTTACCCTTGTTGCTATCGGTGTCGTGGCGGTGCTTGTGGGTGCAGTTGTCGTACGCATCTTTCCCATGATCCATACCTATTTCATGTATCGCGGCAATCGGCTCGTTACCTGCCCGGAAACACTGCCAACGGAAGTCGTAGATATAGCGGCTCGAAAGGCGGCTGCGGGGGCTCTCCTCGGCGAGGCTGCTCTGCATCTAGACGAATGCTCACGCTGGCCCGAGCGCCAGGACTGTGGGCAGGAGTGTTTGCAACAAATCGAGGCCGATCCTGAAAAATGCCTGGTTTGGAACATCGTTTCCAAGTGGTACGAGGGCCAGGTTTGTGTGTATTGCCATCGACCTTTTGGCCCTCTTCATCATTTGGATCATGTCCCAGCTCTGATGGGACCGGACGGCAGGTCGATCGAGTGGAACCGCCTCCAACCACAGCACCTTCCCGAAATCTTCTCGTCGCACAAGCCAGTCTGTTGGAACTGCCATATCGCCGAAACCTTCCGGCACGAGCATCCTGAATTGGTCGTGGATCGGAAAAGGTAATGACTTTTGGCGCGCACGAAGAAGTTGGCCTGCAAGTTTTCGAGCGGAAACCTAGAATAGAAATGCGGCCAAATATCTCGCTGCCTGCACATCGGGAGCCGGCAAAAGGAGAATTCATCATGGCATCAGACACGCTCACTATCGTCGATAATCGCACCGCTAAAAACTACACATTGCCCATTGAGCATGGGACCATCCGGGCGATGGACTTGCGAAAGGTAAAGACGAGCGCCGACGACTTTGGAATCATGACCTACGACCCCGCTTTTATGAATACCGCGTCCTGCCACAGCAGCATCACTTTTATCGACGGCGAACGTGGCATTTTGCGCTATCGGGGCTACCCCATCGAGGTACTGGCCGAACACTGCACCTTCCTTGAAGTCGCTTACCTACTGCTGTTCGGCGACCTGCCCACCGCGGGCGATTTGAAAACTTGGACCAACGAAATTACTCATCACACCATGATGCATGAAACCACGAAACACTTTATGGAGGGCTTTCGCTACAATGCCCATCCCATGGCCATGCTGGTGAGCACGGTAGCAGCATTGTCCACGATATATCCCGGAGGCGAGGGAGATCCATGATCCCGCCAACCGGTTGCTGCAGATTAAGCGCCTGATTGGCAAGATGCCCTCCATTGCGGCGATGTCCTACCGCCATAGCGTTGGTTTTCCCTATGTCTACCCGGACAACGACCTCAGCTATAGCGAGAACTTCATGAACATGTTGTGGAGAATGGTTGAGCCGAAGTACGTGGCAAATCCAGTCATTGCTCGCGCTCTCGACATTCTGTTCATTCTGCATGCCGACCACGAACAGAATTGCAGCACCAACGCCATGCGGTCCGTGGGCAGCGCTCACACCGATCCGTATCTCACGACTGCGGCTGCGGCTGCCGCCCTGGCCGGACCACTTCACGGCGGAGCCAATGAGGCGGTTCTGCAAATGCTCCACGAAATCGGGAGCAAGGAAAACGTGCCGGCCTTCGTGAAGAAGATCAAGGATGGGCACGACAAGCTGATGGGCTTTGGCCACCGCGTCTACAAGAATTATGACCCGCGCGCCAAGATCATCAAGCGGACAGCAGAAAAAGTGTTTGCGGTGACCGGCCCCAATCCTATCCTCAATATCGCGTTGGAACTGGAGCGAATCGCTCTGGAGGATGAGTACTTCGTCAGCCGCAAACTGTATCCCAATGTGGATTTTTACTCGGGGATCATTTACCAGGCCATGGGCTTCAAGCCGGAGATGTTTACCGTGCTCTTTGCCATTCCGCGCACGGCGGGCTGGCTTGCCCAATGGCAGGAGATGATCACCGATCCAGAACAGAAGATTGCCAGGCCTCGTCAGGTATATATGGGGCATGAAACGCGCGACTTTGTTCCTACTGAAAAGCGGGTGCCGGTGTTGGCTGCGGCGCGTTAGGGCTCGGAGGGCCCCGAGAGCTTGAGTGAACCTGGGAACGAAATGCGATTCTCGATCTTGCTGAAGGGGTTGCGCAACTCACGACATGCCCTTGGGCGCTGGAGCTTTACTGGTCCAGTCGCCCTTCTTCTTTTGTGGGTCTGTGCGTTGATACCGCCACAGGCCAGCGCGCAATCCAAACCACCCCATGCGCTGAAACAAGATGAAAACTGCCTGGCCTGCCACGGCCAGGCGGGAATGACGTCGGCCAGCGGCAAAAGCATTTCGATTGATCCCGTCGAAACATGCTGGCCAGCGTCCACGGCGTTCTGGCTGCACTGACTGCCACACCGCCATCAAGGACTTTCCGCACCCCGAAAAAGTGGTAAAGGTTCTATGCTCGACTTGCCACGCCGAGGAAGCTTCCCATGTGTCCAGCAGCATTCACGGCACGCTCGGCGACGGAGCCTGCCAATCCTGCCATGGGGACCCGCACGAAGTGGCTGCGGCAGACTCAGGTCGCGCCGGAAAAATGCGCGCAGTGCCATGCCGATGAAGTGAAAGCAATTCCGGCAAAGCATACACGGACAAGCGGCCGCGGCAGGTGATCCGGATGCACCGAACTGCATGTCCTGCCACGGACCCGTGCATCAGATTCAGCTCTTCGAGCGATGCGGCGTCACCGGTGGCCAAGAAAAATTTGCCGGACACTTGCGCCTCCTGTCACAGCAACCAGCAATTTCTTTCGCGGCACAAGATTCCATTCGCGCATCCCGTGGAACTCTATCGGCAAAGCGTGCATGGACGAGCGGTTGCGGATGGCGATGGAGCGGCCGCGACCTGCTCGGATTGTCACGGAAGCCATGGCATCTTCCGCCCAAAGACGCCCGTTCCAAGGTCAACCATTGGAATATTCCCGCAACCTGCGGGCAGTGCCACATGGACATTGCGAAGACCTACCTTGAAAGTGTGCACGGGCAAGCCATGAAGGACGGCGTGGCCGCTGCTCCCGGTGTGCAGGACTGCCACGGCGAGCACATGATCCTCGCGCCGAAAGAATCAGGGATCGCTGGTGAACGCATCCCGCGTTTCGATGGCAACTTGCGGACGATGCCACAGCGATGAACGCCTGGCGTTGCGCTACAATCTGCCCGCCGACCGCGTTCCCTCGTACGCCGACAGCTACCATGGTCTGGCCTCGCGCGGCGGATCGCAGAGTGTGGCCAACTGTGCTTCCTGCCACGGCGTACACAATATCTTTCGCTCGACCGACCCACGTTCGACGGTAAATCCGGCGAACCTTCCCAAAGACCTGCGGAGCCTGTCACGCTGGCGCGGGCGAACATTTCGTCATCGGCCCGAGTACACGTGCAAACTACAACTGGCCCCGCGTCTCCGGTCGTGAAATGGATCCGCTGGATGTATTGGTTGCTGATCCCGATGACGCTCGGCTTCATGGTCATGCACAACCTGCTGGACTTCCTGTGCGAAGCTCATACGGCGGCAGCCCACGGCACGAAACCGGCGCGCAAGTGATGAGGATGAATCGCAACTTCCGCATCGCGCACTGGGGCATGATCCTGAGCTTCCCGACACTGGTGTTCACAGGCTTTGCGCTGAAGTATCCAGAGGCATGGTGGGCACGCCCGTTATTGCTCTGGGAGGGCCACTTCGCATTCCGTGGAGCAGTCCATCGGACGCGGCGGTCGTACTCATTGCGTCCACGATCTATCACGTGATCCACCTCGCATATCAACCGGCGCGACCGCCTGTTCCTGAAAGCGATGCTGCCTGACTTTAAAGATGTCACCGATCTGCTGCAGGTCTTCTCCTACAATCTGGGACTCACCGAAAGTCGAACCGCACTTCGCGAAATTCAACTACGCGGAGAAGGTGGAATACTGGGCGTTCATGTGGGGCACGGTGGTGATGTCGGTGTCGGGCTTCTTGCTCTGGTTCAACAACTTCACCCTGCGCCATTTCCCCAAGTGGGTGTCGGATGCGGCCACCGCGATTCATTATTACGAGGCGCTGCTTGCGACCTTTTCCATTCTGCTATGGCACTTCTACATGGTGATCTTCGACCCGCTCGTCTATCCGATGGATACGGCCTGGATCAATGGCAAAGTCCCGGCCGATCATTACCGCCATTCCCGCCCGGAGTATTTGCGCGCCCTGGAACGCGCCCATCTGGTCGATTTGCCTACCGAGCCCGCAGATTACACAGAGGAGCAGGGGAATGACGACGATCCAACCGATGACCCGCCCGCGAAAGAGTAGGCCTTCTGAGAGTGATTGGTCGCGTGTAATAGTTTTGTAATTGTGTCTGACATCACCGCCAAAAAGATCGCGTGAGGGGTACGCTTCCTACGAGAAGCAATGGAAACGCATCCCAAGGGAAGCTGCGCTCGCATTCTGCTCAGTTCGGTCTTCGGGCCTTATGCGCAAGACGACGAATTTGGCAGCCGGTCCATCAATCCGATGGAGCTTTATCACAACCAGGTCACCCGCGCGCAAGGCAGCTTCTCGCTGCGCATGTTCCATCGCTCCTGGGGCATCATGATGATCCAGGAGAACATTTCGGCGCCCTGCAGCGTGCTGGATTTTCCCACCCGTGAGGCCTTTGCCCGTGAACTGACCACCAATCACTACGACATCGTCGGCATCTCTTCCATCATCGTGAATGTTTTGAAGGTTCGGGAGATGTGCCGCATGGTGCGGGAACTTTCGCCGCATTCGGTGATCGTGGTGGGCGGACACGTGGCCGCCATTCCCGGCCTCGAAGCGATGATCGATGCCGACCACATCGTGCGCGGAGAAGGCATTTCCTGGATGCGCCGTTATCTCGGCGAAGACGAGCACGCGCCGATCCGCCATCCCGCCATTGTTTCCGGTCTGCGAGACCCGCATCATGGGAGTGCGTCTGCCCGCAGCGCAAAGGCGGGACGGCAGCGACCATTATTCCGTCGGTAGGCTGCCCCATGGGATGCAACTTCTGCACCACTTCCGCTTTCTTTGGCGGCAAAGGAAAGTTCGTCAACTTCTACGAGACCGGCGATGAACTGTTCGAAGTGATGTGCCGGATCGAATCCGAGCTTAAAGTGCATTCCTTCTTTGTGATGGACGAGAACTTCCTGCTTCACCGCGCGCGCGCCATGCGCCTGCTGGAGCGCATGAAGCAGGCCGGCAAGAGTTGGGAGCTTTCGGTCTTTGCCTCCGCCAATGCCATCCGCAAATACACCATGCTGGAGCTGGTCGAGCTGGGCATTTCCTGGGTATGGATGGGTTTGGAATCTGCCCGGTCCAGCTACGGCAAGCTGCAGGGTACGGATATCGCGCACCTCACGCGGGAGCTTCGCGCAACACGGCATCCGCGTACAGGGCTCGACCATCATCGGACTGGAACACCATACGCCGGACAACATCGTTGAGGAAATTGAATCGGCAGTAGACTACCAGACCGACTTCCACCAGTTCATGCTCTACACGCCGGTTCCGGGCACGCCGCTGTACCAGGAAATGGCTGACCAGGGCCGTCTGCTGGACGATGTTGAATTGGCCGACATCCACGGCCAGTACAAATTCAATTTCCAGCACGGCGCAATCTCTCGCGATGATTCCAAACGTTTCCTGGATTGGGCATTCTGGCGCGATTTCGAGCGCAATGGGCCGAGTCTTTATCGCATGTGCCAGACCATGCTCCAGGGCTGGCGACGCTACAAGGACTATCCCGATCCCCGCGTTCGGGAGCGGTTTAAGCGAGAGGTGAAGAAACTGAGCAGCGCATACAACGCGGCACTTTGGGTGATGGAAAGAGAATTTAAGAAAGATCAATCGAAGCGTGAGTGAGCAGATTCACCGGCTGCGCCGCGAAGTCGAGAAGGAGTTCCCAGTCGTCGCCCGCCTGACCGCCGCATGGCTCGGGCCGATCTTGCTGTGGTCCGCTCGCCGAGAGGAGAAACGGCTGGCTTCGGGATGCACCTACGAGCCCCGACGTTCATCGAGCGCCGCAATTGGATTGCGAATTCATAGGCTCCACTGGAACCATCCCCGCTCTGCCAATCCGACTGTCATCCCAGCTTGAAGCAGGGCGTGCATCACAAACACCTGTGACGCCGCTCACAGCGTCGGAAGCGCTTACAGCACACGCTCTTATCTGGAGAAGCTGGGGCCTTCTTTCGAGTCTGAGATTCCCTTCTTTATTTCTTAGATTCGCAGCTTGTTGCCGGCTCCAAACACTCTCGCTAGGAGAACTTTCGATGCTACATCTCGACACTGGCAATACTGGGTTCATGATTCTCTGCACCAGCCTGGTCATGCTAATGACGCCCGGGCTCGCATTCTTTTACGGCGGCCTGGTAGGGCGCAAAAACGTGCTCGCCATCATGATTCAAAGCTTCGTCTCCATGGGCTGGACGACGGTCATCTGGTACATCTACGGATATTCTCTCTGCTTCAGCGGGGACTGGCACGGGGTCATCGGCAACTTCCACAATGCATGTCTGCGTGGGATCGATCTCAACACGCCATCTCCCAATATCACCATCCCGGCATTTGTCTTCATCGCGTATCAGATGATGTTTGCCATCATCACCCCCGCGCTTATCTCGGGCGCATTCACCAATCGGGTCACGTTCAAGGCCTACATGTTGTTCCTGACCGGTTGGCTGACCTTTGTTTACTTCCCCTTTGTGCACATGGTCTGGGGCGGAGGCTTTCTACAGCAATGGGGAGTAAAGGACTTTGCGGGCGGCATCGTGGTCCACAACATTGCTGGCTTCGCGGCTTTGGCCTCGGTTTTGTATGTGGGCAAACGCCGTGTCCTGGATCGTGGTCCGCACAGCATCCCGCTGGTTGCGCTGGGAACTGGACTGCTGTGGTTTGGATGGTATGGCTTTAACGCGGGCAGCGAAATGCGAGTCGACTCGGTGACAGCGACGGCGTTTCTGAATACTGATGTGGCCGCGTCCTTTGCAGCCATCGCCTGGTTGCTGGTGGCGTGGTTCAATGAGAAAAAGCCTAAGTTCCTCGGCTTGCTGACGGGAGCTGTCGCCGGACTGGCCACCGTTACTCCCGCAGCCGGTTATGTTTCTCCGACTACCGCAGTCATCATCGGCTGTGTTTCTGGCGTGGTTTGCTACTACGCGGTCGAGATGAAAAACAAACTGCAGTGGGACGACGCCCTCGATGTTTGGGGAGTGCATGGCGTCGGTGGCTTTCTCGGCATCGTGATGCTGGGAGTCTTCGCCAGCAAGGCCTATAACCCTGCGGGCGCCGATGGCTTGCTCTACGGCGATCCGACATTCCTGTTGAAACAAGTCGTGGCCGTGGTCTTCTCGTCGGTCTGGGCATTCATTTTCACTTATGCCATGCTCAGGATTATCGATGGGTTCACCAAGGTGAAAGTCACCGAGATGAACGAGGAAATTGGCCTGGACGAATCCATCCACGGCGAGCATGCCTACGAAGATGTCTTCCACGGTGATGACCTGGCAAACGCGGTAAACCAAGCCCATGCGGAGGAGTTGTTAGCTGGCCGGAAATGAGCAGAACCGGGCTTTGGCGAACAACCCGCCGGGCCTTGTGGAAGCTGGCCGTGGCAGGGGTGATGGTGACGTCACCCCGGCACGCGCCCGCCCAGGCCACTGATTCCGCGCCCGCTCCTACCGTCCCGGTAGCGGTCACCGGGCAGGAAGGACCCTGGTGGAAGCAGATCTCTAGCAACGGGTATGTGTCTCTCTCTTACACGTATAACTTCAACGATCCCAGCCCTCGCATCGACCAGTTCCGGATCTTCGATTTCAATGATAACGATCCCCAACTGGATGTCGCCGAACTTGTGGTTCAACGCGCGATCAGTGAACCCAACCAATTCGGCTTCCGCTTCGATCTGATCGCTGGGTCCGGAGTTCCAGAGGTCACTGCTGCCTATGGGCTCTTTCGCGACATGCGTACCGGCATCGCGCACCATGTCGATATTCCCCAACTCTTTATCAGCTATATCGCACCGGTCGCGAAAGGCCTGCGCTTTGATCTGGGGAAATTCGCCTCCTTCATGGGATACGAAGTCATTGGCGGGTACGATGGCTACAACGACAATTTCAGCCGCAGCTTCAGCTTCGGATATGGCGTTCCGTTTACTCTGACCGGGTTGCGGGCGTCCTATGCCTTCAGCCGCAAGATTACGGCAACGGTTTCGGTGACGAATGGGTGGGACGACGTTCAGAGACTCAACCACGCCTACACCGTCGGGACGCAAGTGGCGCTGACCCCGACGAAAACCACCAGCATTTCTGTCAACTTCATCCATGGGCCCGAGCGCCGGCAAGATACTCACGACCAGCGCAGCGTCTATGAATTGGTCGCGACCTGGAAGCCGGTCTTGAAGCTCACTCTGGGTGGCGACGGGCTCTATGGCCATGAAGAAAATGGTGTGGCTATCGGCCATGACGCGCTTTGGAAAGGACTAGCCGGGTATGCGAAATACAGCCTCACCTCCAAGTTTTCATTGGCATTTCGCGGAGGGGTCTTCTACGACGGCGGCGGTACCCGCACCGGTACCGACCAGACCTTGAATGGGTTCACTCTCACTCCTGAATACGATCTGAACGCCGAGTTTTCCCGGTTAAACTCTCACTTCAGAAAGGCAGATGGGAAATTCGTAGTGCGAGGCGAGTTGCGAGAGGATCACTCGAACAAAGATGTATTTCTGGAAGGCAGCATTCCTTCGAAGCAGCAGCAGCTCACCTCGGCCGTGAACTTGATTTATTTATTCTAGTGCGGTTCGACGAGCGGAATCTACTGGGCAAGCGCACGCGCTGAAAGGGCAGGGGGCCGGTCGTGGCGACCGGCCCGTAAGGAGGGTATTCCTCTACGCGGTAATCAGGGATTCCAAAGCAAGACGGTTCGGGATCACCAGCGTGCAGCCGTTTTGCTGAATGAGATGTTGCTTCTTGAACCCGGCGAAGAGCCGGCTGACGGTTTCACGAGAAGTGCCAATCATCTGGCCGATCTCTTCGTGAGTCAGAGCCAACTTTACCTGGGTCGGGTTTCTGGCCTCGGTATTCTGATCGAGCCATCCCACGAGCAGTCGGGCAAGCTTTTCACTGGCTGAGTCGGAGAGCATCAAATCACGGATTTCGCGGCAAGTGGAAGCGTAGTCCTGACTGATATGCCGGGTCACCCACAGGGCAATCTCACCGTGCTGGCGCATCAGCCGCAGCAGGTCACTTTGCCGCAGGAAACTGATCTCGCACGGCTCCTGAGTCTCGGCAGTAGCTTCGTACTGCCGTCCGGAAACTACCGCAGCCACTCCCAGCGGATCCCCAGCCTCGATAATTCGGAGGATCAGCGTGCGGCCGTCACTGCCGCAAATGGAAAGCTTCACCCGGCCTCGACGTACGATGAATACACCCCGCGGAGACTGCCCCTCGGCGAATAAAACCGCTCCTGTTGGATAGGTGGTAGTTAAGGCTTCTTGCTCCAGCGCATCGACTACGCCCGCTGGAAGATCGCAGAAGGTCTTGTCTACTGGGACCAATTTCTGAGTGTGATTTAATATCTGAGTTGCCATAAGTGCCTCCGCTCACACTTACAACTGGCAAGTCCCCAACCACTTTCCTGTGGGGACGGAAATCAAACGGGCACCCGTTCAACTCCAGCAAAACAAACGACTTGAGATGGTTTGGTAAGAACCGAGGATATCTGGCTGAGCCCGAAAGAATGGTCCGGAGTGCGTGTTTTCTCTCAGTATTGTGTGATCCCCATCACCGTGCAACCGGTTATGGGCCATTTTTCAACCCAGCGTCGCATGGATAGTATTCAGCAAAGCGGTCCGGCTAAACGGCTTTTCCAGAAGGGTTATGCCCCGTCCCAGGACTTCGCGCTCGGCTATCAGTTCACCGGTGTAGCCAGACATATATATAACTTTTAAGGCTGGGCGAGAGGCGCTTAGGCGCTCCACCAATTCAGGGCCACTCATGCGGCGCATGACAACATCGGTCAACAATAGATCAATCGGATCTGGATGCGACTCAACCCAATCGAGGGCAGACTTGCCGTCATCTGCCTCGACTACCTTATAGCCGTGTTCCACCAGGAGTTGCCGGGTCAAACTGCGCATGATTTCGTCGTCCTCCACCAGCAGGATGGTAGTCCCTTGCGGACGTTTTGGAGCAATCGTCTCGGTTTCAGGTTTGGACGCCAGGCCAATTTTGTGATCCGCGCTGGGGAGATATATCTTGAACGTGGTCCCTTGCCCCGGTTCGCTGTAGACCAGGATGTGTCCGGCACTCTGCTTCACAATTCCATACACCGTGGCGAGGCCCAAGCCGGTTCCCTTGCCAATCTCTTTGGTGGTGAAGAAAGGCTCGAAAATGCGAGCCATAGTGGCGTCATCCATGCCCGCGCCGGTATCACTCGCGGCAAGCAGGACATATTTTCCTGGAGCCACGGCCTGATGTTGTTCGGCGAAGCTCTCGTCAAACCTCACCATGCCGGTTTCGAGAATAAACTTGCCGCCTCGGGGCATTGCATCGCGCGCGTTTACCGCTAGGTTTATCACGACCTGGTCGAGCTGGCCAGGATCCACTTCGACCACTGCGGAGGGCGATCTGGGAACAATGACAACTTCGACATCGTCGCCGAGCAGGGGGCGTAAAAGCTTGGAGATGTCCTTCAGCCGTTCGTTAACGTCGAGAATTCGAGGTTGGATCGCCGAGGCCCGGCTAAAGGTCAGCAGTTGCTTGGTCAACGACCTTCCCCGTTCGGTCGCCTTTTTGATGTTCTCGACGTAGAGCGACGGTTCGGCGGTAGGATCGATGCGGTCGCGCAGAAATTCCGTGCAGGCATTGACGATGCCCAGAATATTGTTAAAGTCGTGCGCGACGCCTCCTGCCAATCGTCCTATTGCCTCCATCTTCTGAGATTGACGAAGCTGGCCCTCAGCACGTTTCTGAGCGGTGATATCGCGGGCAATCACCGACGCCCCCACAATGTCACCGGTCGAATCACGCAAAGGAGACACGGAAATCGAAACGTCCAAGCGGCGTCCGTCTTTGGTGACCCGCACAGATTCGAAGTGCTCGACGCTTTCACCTTCGGAAATCTTTTGAAGAATATTTGGGATTTCGTCCGAACGATCACCGGGAGCCAGCATGGAGATATGCTTCCCGATTACCTCTTCCGGTGAATACCCATAGATGCGCTCAGCTCCCTTGTTCCAGCTGGCAATGGTGCCATCCATGTCCTTGCTGAGGATCGCGTCTTCGGAGGAATCGATAATCGACGCCAACCTCGCCCGGTATTCTCCCAGTTGCTCAGCGGTTCTGCGGTGCAGTTCCTCATTCGCTCGGCGCAGTTCCTCTGCAACTTTCTTGCGATCACTGATGTCGCGGATGGCACTTAAAACGAACGTGCCCCCGCCGGTGTTGACCGGGCTGAGACTGACTTCCACTGGAAATTCCGAGCCATCGCTCCGTCTTCCGTAAAGATCCAAATCCGCGCCCATGCGCCGGGTCTTCGGTGTTTTCGCGAAGCTCTGGCGATGACGGTGGTGGTCGGGACGATAGCGCTCGGGGACGAGCATCTCGATCTTCTGGCCAATCAGTTCGTCGCGGTCGTAACCAAATAGCTCCTGGGTTTGCGTGTTGACTTGAACGATCGTTCCCTCGCCATCGACGGCGACCATGGCATCCGGAAGAGTCTCCAACAAGTCGGTTGAAACCAGGACCTCAACCATGCTCTTGGCTGAGAGCGTAGAGGGGCGCTTCGAGTCGGCTGAGGTTTGTGACATAAGGTCGGTTCGTACCTGGGCCTTAAATCTACGTCGGAACCCGCATGCCTGTAAAGGCGTGGAAAGGAACATACTGGAATGAAACACTTCCGGGCAGGGCGTGATGCGGGTCACTAGGCCTGGTGACACTGCTCACGGAGCCCTAGGGATGCACTCTGCGAATCTAGTCGAGAAGTTTCCAAGCCCATGCAAATGGTCCCAGTACCGCAAAGAATACCTTCCACTCAAGGCGTCGGTCGTGAGGCGGCCGAATGCGTGACCAAGCTCACCATCCCGCAACGAGAACGCCGCCGTGCACTGATCGCGCCCCGCGAGCACGGGGCATGGGGAATGTTGGTCGTTCCCTTGCTGACGGGCGCGGCGGTTGGCCTCCTTGCCGGGGGACGCGTTGGTCCAGTTCTGCTGCTGACTACGGCAGTGATCACTCTGTTCTGGATGAGAACGCCGCTTGAAAGCTGGCTCGGCGCCAGTCCAGTGCGGGTCCAGACAACCGAGGAGCACAGGTTGGTGCTCAGCGTGATGCTGCCGCTTGCCGCGATTATGGCAGTGAATGTGACCGTCCTCTTTTCGCAAGGCAAGAACCGCGGACTGATCTGGCTTGGGCTGATCTCCGGAGTTGCGTTTGCGACGCAGATGTTTCTGAAGAGAATGCGAACCACGAGGATGGCGGCGGAAGTGGTGGGCGCGCTCGCACTGACCTTGACTGCACCCGCCGCCTACTACGTCTCTACGGGGCGTCTTGATGCGAGAGCGTGGGCGCTGTGGCTGGTCAACTGGTTATTCGCCGCCGGCCAAATCCAATTCGTCTGGCTCACAATCCGTGGTGCACGCGCTACAGGGTTCAGTGAGAAGTTCACCCTTGGCTGGCGTTTCTTGGCCGCACAGGTTCTTCTCGGTGTGATCCTGACGCTTGCCTGTGAGCTGGGCTGGCTGCCGAAATTGACGCTGCTTGCATTTGTCCCAGTTTTGTTTCGCGGACTCCTTTGGTTCGCGAAAAGGCCCCAGCCGATTGTGATCCGCCGGCTGGGCTGGACGGAACTGGTCCACGCGGTGGCCTTTGGGATACTGCTTACCGCCAGTTTTTGCCTCGTATCGTAGCTGATTGACGACGAGCCTCTTCCCGGCGATCCAAGGGTCACGTCACGATGTGGGTTAGCGCACTGTGATGGCGGTCATACATCACTGCATTGATGGAACCGCACGTGGTAGGTTGCCCTCGGTTGGAGTTCCCGGCGTCCGGGAAACAGTGAAGCCTCTTTAGGCCGAGGGCCCCCGCCTCGAACGTGTTTCTAATCTCACAACGAGAGGAGCATTCCCATGTTTGCTCGTATTCTTGATTTCGAAATCAAAATGGAAAAGAAAGAGGAGTTCGTCAAGACAATGAAGAACCAGGTTGTGCCCATCCTCAAGAAGCAGACCGGCTTCCTGGAGATTCTGCCGTTCTTCCCGGAGAAGATGAGAGAAGAAAAGGTGTTTACCATCAGCCTCTGGGCCACCAAACAGGATGCCGATCGTTACGAGAGGGAGTACTATCCCAAAATCAACGATCTGCTGAAGCCGTTCCTGACCACACCGGTCACCGTGAACCAATACAATCTTGAAACCACACTCTGCGAGCACTTCGTAGAGACTCTGGCTGCTTGAGGGCATGAATGGCAAAATCTACCTCCCCCCGGGCAGCGTTCCGGGGGGTTTGAATCGCCGGCTACTGTTTGGCCACTTCGATGTTCTCTGTGGGCACCTGTACGTCAACCGGTGCATTCCAGTCGTAATAGCTTGTCACCACGCCGCCTGTGCCCATGACAATCTGTCGCGGAAGATGCGTGCCAGTGTCCAGGCAGATGGAATAGCTCATTTTTTTGTCAGATGGAGTTTTTCTGTCATTCCCATTCTTGTCCGGATGACGAAACTGAACCGTCCATTCCTGGCAGACTGCGCCGTCAAGCCTGACCAAAGGGCCACGCACGGCAGTGGCATTGCTTGCGTCGACCAACTTAGAAAGCACCGAGGTCAAATCGCGCCCCTCATTCATGATGGCCCACGGCGCGCGCATTCCCGGACTGCCGCCACAAGGATAAAAGTCGGCGGTCGCGCTCGATTTCTGCCAGCTTCCCTCGTTAGCCCTCACGAACGCCTCTCCGCCGACACGGATGGCCTCGTATTGACTCTCTCCCAACTGGCCGATCATGCGCTCATGGTCGGGGCAGGAGACCTCGGCAGTAGTAACCAGCGGTTCGCCGGGATGGAGGCGCATTTCCGTCTTCATCCGCCAGCTCTTGGCTGCGTTCTTGGCCGCCACCGCATTCTGCAACTCGGACTTGCCGGATACAAACACGGCCCGAACCGAGGCCCAAGCCCGTGGACCCACACCAACGTCGAAAGAGGCATTCGGGAAAGCCGATTCCTTGGTGCCGCACCCAGTCACAAGTATTAGGCTGGCCACCATCGTGATGAGGGCAATCTTCTTCTTCATAAGTCTCCTGTCGTCGAATGGAGCTGGTCACATGTAGCTGATAATTAGGGCATTTAGCATGCCAAATTATCAGCCCAGAATGCGCTTCTACTGGCCGTGTTTTCAATGTATTAACTCGACCCAGGCATCGGTTCCCGAGGGCATTTTGGGGTATATGGCGCGCCAGCCGCGTGGATTAACACCTCAGAACCTGAGGTTCTTATGGTCATTGCCGTGGCACATCAGGTTACAAGTCCCGTGTCCGACGCCAGTTTGCACATACGACAATTGTCCGATGCTGTTGGGTGCAACGATGCTCAAATCAAAGTTGACGAGCATGGGCGACGAAGATGCGTGCGGATCATGGCAAGTGGAACAGGCCGCGCCCGCCTGTTGTACATGTTCCCTATGTTTGAAGCTGCGGTCCTGCATGATACTGCCCTGCAGGTCGTGACACTTGTCGCACAGTGCGTAATTAACGGGTGTATACGCGACCCCTGAGGTTGACTTGCCAGGCAGGGCCGGGGGAGGTTCGAGCGTGCTCTGGCGCTCCAGGAGATGCGGGATATTGGAAGCGTGCGGTCCTGAAGGCTCGTTGGTGCCGATTCCCAGATTACGGCCGGTGTCGTTGTTGTGGCAGTCCGTACAGTATATGTAGCTCGATGGCGACAGCGTTCGATTGGGCAAGGGAGTTCCGGCCGGCGAAACAGGTGCTGGCCGCAGGCTGGGCACTTCTCCGCCGGGGCCGCTCGAAAGATTGCCAGACCGCACCACCGGATGGTAGGAAGCGCCGAACGCAAATTCGATACGAGTATTGTTTCGGTTGGGATTCCCCACGTTGAATTGCCGTTGCGGATCTCGTCCGAAGCCGACGCCCCCGGTTCCATCGTCCATGGCTTGCGGCTTGTTGGCGCTGTCCCCGTGGCACTTGAAGCATATCTCGTATTCATTGTTTGCCACCGGCATGAAGGAATTCGCTTGCGATTGACCCTTGACACCGAGCAATGCTCCGGTGACCAGCGGCGGTTGACCAGCCGTGTTGTTGGAATAATGCGCATTGTGACAATCCACACACTCCGAGTGCCGGATGGCCCCTGGACTTGTCTCGGGCATGGTATACAAGGCAGAGGTCGGGCTCTCGGAGGCATCGTGGACGCCAGACACCGTCTGAACCGGGTGCCGGTACAGTTTCACGAATTCAGTTTTCACATTGAGGGTTGCCACCTCCCCGTCGTGGCACTGGTAGCAAGTGTTCTCTTCGGGAAATTTCAACAGGCGTTGTGCTACTTCAGCCGAGTGTGGACGGTGGCAGCTCTCGCAACCATTTTTGCTCACGCCAACATAACCGGTATGTGCGCCCTGAGTGCTGGTATAGCGCATATCCTCCGCTAAATCCGGAGGCCGGGCATGTGCGGAGGTCATCCATCCGGTGGTCTGGTGGCAACTTTGGCAGATCGCCGATGACTCGTTCGATTTCACCAGGAACTTGTTGACGATGGGGTCGATGGATTCCTGATGAGGGTCGTGGCAACTCGTACATTGAATTTTTCCGTTTGCATCCAAACGGACGGCGTCCCCGGACAGCGGGTTGTGAATCTCGGCCGTCAGCCTGGGCACAAATCCGAAGGGGTGGTCGTCGGTGAAGCCTCCTCCTGCTCCCGCAAGATTGGAAGGTGAACTCGGCGGCAGGGTATAGCTGCTGCCTTGAACGAATTGGATCAATCCGTCGTTTTCCGTGTCGCCCAGCGCAATAGTCCCGTCGTGACAGCTCAGGCACAGCTTGGATGAGTCCTGCGGTCCGATGGGAGAGATGGTCGCTTGCAGAGTGCTGCTGCTGTAGGTTGGGAAACTCCTTTCCGAAAGCTTCTGGTTCCAGATCATGGGGCCGGAAGCGGCATTATGAGGAGTGTGGCAAAACATGCAAACATCTTGCTTGGAAATCGAGCGGATGGTAGCGGTTGAGGCCGCCCGGAAGTCGTGCTTGCTGTTAAGGATGAGGCTCTTGCTCTTGGCGGCTCGCACCTCAACGCTCTGGGCAGCCGCTATCGCCAGCACCAGCACGAAGGCGGTCCGCCAGCGCATCAGAATCCACCTCCCCCTGGGGGTGGGGCCAGCCCGGCGCCGGCTTCGGGCCGGGCTCGGAAAATCTCTACACGCCGGTTGTACCCGTCGGCGACATAGATTTGATTGTCGTGGTCGACCGTAATACCGGTAGGCAGAAAGAACTCGCCCTCCGCACTGCCGGTATGCCCAAAGAAAAACAGCAGCCTTCCCTCTGGGCTATATACTTGCACCCGATCGTTGCGTCCTTCGACCACGTACACTCGTCCCTGGCGGTCGAGCGAGATTCCCTTTGGCTTATCGAACTCTCCAATCGCATCTCCCAGCCGTCCGAAGGCGGAAATCACCGTCCCGCTCGGATCGATATGCTGGACCCGGAAATTCAAGGAATCCATCACCCAGAGCGTTCCATCTACGCCCACCGTGATTTGGGTGGGATAGTTGAACTCAAGCGGGCCATTTCCAGGTTTTCCCAGGCGATTGAGGACTTTGCCATCCAGCGTCATGACGACCACATTCATCGCGATCGTATCCACGACGTAGAGCCGGCCCTTTTGCTTGTCAATGGCCAACCCAGTACAGCGCTTGAAGATGCTCTCCTCTTTGTCGATCGCCCCCAGGGTACGGATGAACTTGCCCTCAGAAGTGAACACAAAAATGCGGGCTCGAACCGAATCGGAAACGTAAATCTTGCCATCGGCGTCGATATCGATTGCGATGGGGGCCGCGAACGGATCCCGATCCGGGGCATGGAAGGTTTTGTACTTGTGGCGGACGGGATCAAAAACGTGGATCAGCCGCTGCCGCGTATCTGCGACCAGGATCCGGCCCCGGCCATCAACTGCAATTCCATAGGGCATCATCATGGACCGGCTGCGATCGTCGAGGCCGACAATTCTCTTGACCCATTTCTTGAAGAATCCCGGCTTGGCCGCCACATCCGCCGCGCTGTGCAAGGCGCCCACCCATTCCACTTGGGGAGGCAAAATCACTTGCGGGGGTTTGGATTCTGCGTCGCTCGCTGGCCACGACCAGAGGGCAACGAACACCAACAGAATGCCTGCTGCCCATACAAACTGCTTATTCGAGATTCTCGATGCGCCCAAAACACTCACCTTCAGAAAAGGTTGAAGCTCCTCCGTATGCGGAACCAGTAGCGATTGATTCCTAGTCCGCTCAGACTATCACTTTGGTTGATCGCGCTGTGTAGATTGCCCAGCCCTGCGTCGATGCTGACCTTGCCAATCCGGTACTGAGCGCGTACTTCCCACAGCCGGTAATTCTGCGTCGAACTGATCAACAGGTCGCTCTCTTTGCGGAAATCGGCGTCGATCTCAAGATTTCTCTTCACCCGGCCAAGCAAATTTATACTCGTGGTCCGGCTGGTCAAGTTCAACAGTGGCGTGGAAATCAATTGTGCAATCGGCAGAGGCACAAAAAAACTGGACTGGTTGATAAGGGTGGTGGGGAATATCAATCCTGATCCGTCGTTCAATCCCCGGCTGGCGCTCAAATGAAATCTGCGATGTTCCAACTGGGCGAAATAGTTATTGTATATTCGCTTGGTTTCGCCGGAAATATTTAAAAGATCCACCTTGCCATGGTCCATACCGCCGCTTAAACGCACTCCCCAGAATCTGGTGGTTTCCGCTTGTGCCCCGTAAGTATTGAACTGGCTAAAGCCGCCGATTTCCTGCACCAGATTCAAGTGTTCATAGCGGTAGGTGCCGGTCAGGTGAACTTTCTGCACATTGCCCCATCCTACCCGGCTATCCACATTATTCGACCAGGTGTTTTCCTTATTGCTGAAGTTCGTCGCCATGCTTTGGGCGATGCCGGTATAGGTGCCGGATAGATCGAGCCCACGCCACCTTTTGGTTACTGCGACGCCTGAAGAAGACTGGAATAACGATGTCTCGGACTCAGCGGTCGCCGATAGCGGAGTCAGGTGGTCATATTCCACGTCTTGGAAGATGCGTAATGGCTGTGCTACCTGATAGCTCACTCCTGCGTCCACCCCTTGGGTATCCAGGGTGGGAATGCTGAGAAGTGTGACTTCATCGGCGTTTGTGGCGAAGTTGTTCTGCTCGTTCAGGTGGGACAGGTAATAGGTGTAGTGCGAGGAGAGCTTCCTGGTGTGTTGAATCTGAAGACTGGAGGACAGCAGCAGGTTGTCACTGGAGGACGTGCCGGTTCCCGGAAAGTCATAGGAATAGTGCTGATCGCGTACATCTGTGTCGAAAATTGCTTTGTCGTTCCAGAATCGGCGGTAAGCTCGCGCATCGAATGTGCGGTAATCTTCTTTGGCGCCGCCGCTTCCGAAATTCAACGTGCCCAAGCTGGTTTCGTCAAGTTTGCCGAGGTCAAAGCCCGCGTTCCAGTACCACCCGAGAGTGTGGTCGTTTGCCGTCGCCGACCAGTCGGATTGTTTGTATCCGGCGTTCGAGAACGAATCCGCCCAGTTGACCGTGTTGCTGTTGTCGCTATATCCAAGCACCAGGTGTGGGAGATTCGGAGAATTGATGGTCCATTGTGCCCTGAATTGCGTAATCGTCGTGTTGGACCCGAAAATACTGCCTGAAGTATCCGCCCCCGTGTGCTGATAGAAAACATCGAAGGGATACTTGCTGGCCGGCAGGAGATGGGCGCTCACTCCGCCGCTGAGAAGGTCGCTGCTGTAGCCCAGTTCGCTCACCGAACTGGCCCCACGCTGAAAATCGAAGTTTGAGTCGAAGGTGATGAACCTCGGATCCTTCACGATGCCGCTGACGTCCATTCCAATTTCTCCACCGAAAAAGGTGCTGGGAGTCGTGGGCGAGGGTCCACTCGAAGCATTGCTGACGGGAGCGAAGGTGTTACTCGAAAAGTCGAAGCCAACTACCCCGCGAGCATGCAGGTCTTCCACTGTCTCTTGAGCCGTGCACGGGAGGATGGAGAATAGCGCGAGCACCGTTAGGGTCCGGATTTTGTTTGCCCACTTCATATCTCTGCTCTTTCCGGTTCCCACGGCGAAAAATCAGAGAGAGGCGTAGGACGCCTCTCTCTTTCCTGTCAAATGTGGCAGTACTGGCAGAAAACCCCGCCGGTGGGAATGCCGCTGGCCGGGAAATTCTGCTCGAAGATGCCCGACGCGCCATTGTGTGCATCGTGGCAGGTCCAGCATTGCATCTTGCCGTTCTCCAAGGGGACGGAGCCGGCTGCATCGACGGAACTCGCACTGGCAGGAGCCAGGACTCCGGCCTGTGGAATCCAAGACGCGCCGTAGTAAGTGAAGTTCACGGGGTGCGTGTTGGTCAGGTCAGAGATCACGAAGCTGTTGTTCAAGCTGGCCATCGTGGCCGGGTTGGTGGCGCCTTGCACCGACACGTAGAACGAGTCGATGGCGACGGTGCCGTCATGGCAGCTCAGGCACAGGTTGCTGGTTGTGTAGCCCGGCCCGTTCGTACCGCCCAGATCGGCGATATCGGTTCCGTAACCGTTAAAAGAGTTGCTGGAATAGACTCCGTAAGTGGTCACAGCGGATAGCGAGTGGTTCCAGAGCAGTGGACCATTCCACTTTTGGAAAACGTCGCTGCCGCGTTTGTGCGCGATGTGGCAAAAGTTGCACAAGGTGTAACTGGCGGATGTGTTGCCAAGAACTGTGCCGCCAGCTTCCCCGGCGCGCAGATCATGAAGCGAGTTGATGATATTAGCCTTGGACGGCCTCTGAGCAAAGCCCATCGTGGTTACGATGGCCAGCAGCAGCACGATCAGGCCTATTGTTCTTGCGGTTTTCATAAAACCTCCTGAGATATGAGTTGCACAACTCTTACGTCTATGAATTACTTCTACTTCAGCAGCACTGCTTTTCTGCGGAGCACGATCGTGCACAACAGAAATCATGTCAGCCCTGGTCATATCAGTTCCCTCCCATGAACTGGAAAATCTGGATTCGCGCGTTGAGGTTGTCGCTGACATAAACGCGATCCTTGCGGTCAATGCTGATTGCCAGCGGCACCTCGAATTGGCCGGGCTCAGACCCCTTGGTCCCAACAAACATCAAGAAATGACCCTGGGCATCAAAAATCTGAAAGTTGTTAAAGGCCGCATCCACCACCCAGAGGTGTCCTTCACTGTCATAGGCAATTCCTTTGGGCCGGACGAACGCCCCCGGCCAATACCCCTGCTTGCCAAAGCGCCGCACGAACTTGTAGTCCGCAGAGAAGATCTCAACTGAACAGTTGCCTGTGTCGGTGACAGCGATGCTGCCATCGGGTCCGACGGCTATGCCCACGGGGAAGTTGAATTCGCCATTCTTGGTTCCCCGCCGCCCGATCTTGGTCTCCAACTGCAAAGTGTCCAGGTTGTAGACCAGCACTTGGTGGAGATGGGAATCCACGACGTAGAGGCGCCGGCGTTGTTCATCCAGAGCCATGAAGGTTGGGTTCTTCATCCCGGTGTCGTTCCCGAGGCTGGCTTGAATATGGCCGTTGGAGTCGAACTTCATCACCATATGCAGGGCGGGATCGGATACAAAGAAGTTGTCTTGGGAATCAATCACAATCCCGAGCGGCGTCTGAAACACCATTCCCTGGTCCCCGCGGAAACGGATGACTTCGTGTTTCGCTTTATCCAGGATGTAGACGGTGTGCTTCTGCGTCGAAGCGATGAAAATGCGCCCTTTCGAATCCGCGGCCACGCCCGCAGGCTTTTCGAACATCTCTACTTTGTTGGGATCGCCGTTGCCCACCAGCCGGTCGACCCAGCCCTGCTTCTTTCGCGGCTCGATATCGAAGTTGTTGGAGTACGTCTCCAGGAACTTGACTCGCGGCTTGTCAGGAGGCAGAGGCCATATCAAATTGATGGGTGAAGGGGGCTGTGGTTTGTCCTTCGCGGACGACAGCGGCGGGACCACCGACCCCACGGCCAGGAGGAGGATCGTAAATGTCAGCGATTTGTAGGATCTCTTAATCATAGCTAGTTCGGCCCTTTCGGAGAGGGTGCTGCCGGCTGTTCATTGACCACTTTTTTCTGCATGTCCTGGACTTCTTTCCGGTTCTTGTCTTCTATTTCCCCGTACTTCTTCTTGTTCGCATCCTGCTGCTTGGCTTCAACCGCCTCGTGACATGCCCCGCAAATGTCGCCATTGTTGGTTTTCGCGATCTTGATCAGTTCATCCTGCTTCGAGGAGTGCGGTTCATGGCAGCTCAGGCATGACATCTTCTGCCCGGTGTTCAACGGGTCGGGAATTCCCCCCATCGGATGGCGAAAGAACGGATGGCCTACTGTGTCCGTCGGGTTCGGCGCAATCTTGGGGATGTCATCGAATTGGGCTTTGGCCATGGTTTGGTCGCCGAATAAGCTGACCGGGTCAGCCAGGTTCTTGCGATCGGCATGGCATGCCATGCACAGCGGATTAACCTCTGCCCGGAGCTGATCGGGATAATCGCTGGTGTGTGGGTCGTGGCAGGTGACGCACTGGCCTTTGTCATAGGGCCCATGCAAAGTCTCTTCTTTTGATTTCTCGTGGCAGGTAAGGCAAAGCTGATCTTTCGGAGCCGTCAGGTTGACAGTCGTACTGTCACCCTCGGTCTTGATCTCGTGGCAAGTAGTGCAGCCCATTGCGATGGCTGAGTGCACGGCCTTACCCTTGGTTTTGTCATCGTGGCAGGAGGCACAGTCGGTATCCTTGGTGAGGGGGACGGGATGTTCTTCAGCCGCCAAACGAAGGCCGTAGGTCAGCGCCAGGAAAAGAACCCCGAAAATCGCCTTGTGTGCTTGCTTCACACCAGCCTCCGGTGGTGATTGGTGCACGGCAAACGCCCAAATCGGGAGGAGAGGCTGTATTTGGAAGCAGATGGTTTAAGTGCTTTAATAATAATCACTTGCGACAGTTCCAGCACAGCGTGACCCGGTCTGGCCGGGTCTGAGGAGCATCCGTAATTGGGCCTTCTTCCACATTGGAACTGGTGAAATGACGCATGGATTCCGCACAGTGCCGCAGGGGTCTTCAGCGGTTCCGAAATGGCAATTTGACCTAGCATTTCCCGCCTCAGAACATCACACACCCCCGTTATTGAGGCCTCCATGACTGAGCTCACCGCCATGGGTGACCTTTCTCACGGCGGATTCCAACCGGTGAGGCTCCGCAGAGTGCCCCCAAGGCGTCGCAAAACAGCCATGAAGTAGCGCTAAATCGCCGCATCGCACTGTGAACATGCGGGATATCACCCAGCGGCAGCGAAGCTGGCAAGCCGCGAAACCCGCATCTATATGAATCTGAATGCCATTCGTTAATTTCGCTGTCGTGGCGCGGAACGTGCTTTCTCTTGTGCTCGAAGAAGGGGAAGACACATGGCCGGAAACCTGACCTCCGCAACTCGTAAGACTTGGCAGACGCTCAGTTCGATCAAAACCGGCGTCATCCTGCTAATCGCGGTGGTAATCATTTCGGCGGCGGGAACTGTCATCCTGCAGCGCCCAGTGACCGAGGCAGATGAAATGCAGCGCGCGTATTCCCCTCAGGTGCTGCACGCACTTGATGCACTCGGTCTCACCGACATTTTTCACGCCTGGTGGTTCGTGACGTTGCTAGTGATGGTAAGTCTGAGCATTGTAGCCGCGTCCATTCAACGCTTCCCGAACTCGTGGCGCTACTACTCGCGACCTTATAAGAGCCCGGACGAAACTTTTCGCAAGGCGCTGGCGACCCAGGCGCACATTGCCATCCCTGATGAAGAAAACGGACTGGCTGCTGCGGAACATATTTTTCAACGAGCAGGACTGAAGCCAGAGCGCATGGTGCGCGAAAGCAGCTTCGCAGTATTCGGCGAACGAAACCGCATTTCAGAGATGGCGGTTTACGTCGTGCACGCCAGCCTGCTGCTCATTTTTCTTGGCGGGATCGTCGATGCCCTCTATGGATGGCGTGGTTTTGTCGCGATTCCCGGCGGTGGCCAGTCAAGCCAGATCGAGTTGCACAATGGAACCGTTCGCAGGCTGCCTTTTACGGTTCGCTGTGATGCCGCCGGCCAGGAGAATTATGCAGACGGAACTCCCAAGGAATGGTGGTCGAAACTGGCTGTTCTAGAGGATGGTCGGGAGGTCATGCACAAAGAAATCGTAGTTAACGATCCTCTGGTGTATCGCGGCATTCGTTTCTACCAAGCCAGCTTTGGAAATACCGGCAAGGTGGACAAGATCAGGTTCGCGGTTAGTCCGACGACATCACCCGGTGAAAGCAAACCAATCGCGTTGTCGCCGGACGAAACCTTGTCGCTGGATGCTGACACTACGGTCCGCATGGCTGAATTCATTCCCGACTATGTGGTGAGTGATGGCCAGGTTTATACGCGTTCCACAGCGGTAGATAACCCGGCGGTCCACCTGGTAGTCGAGTCCGAGAAAGTCCGGAAAGGCAGTAAATTTTTGGCTTCCTCCGATCCCGGGCTTCGAACAGAACTCTTCATCCCCATACAACTTCAGAGCTACGGCCTTAGAGATGGTTCATTTCACCGGTTTACAGGTCTCTCACGAGCCCGGCCAGTGGGCGGTTTGGCTGGGCGTGATCGTCATGGGTTTCGGGCTGGGCCTGGTGTTTTACCTGGTCCATGTGCGGTTTTGGGCGCTGCCGGTGCGGGATGCTCATGGTCGCTGGATGCTTTGGGTGGGCGGCACGGCGAACAAGAATAAAGATGTATTCGAGCAACGTTTCCGAAAACTGGTGCTAGAGATCGAGTCGGAAATCAAAGCTCGTAAGGATGCGTACGGCCGGGCGCAGGTTACTTCACTGGCCGGCGAAAAAGTCCGGTAACGGAGGGTTTTATGGCGCGAGCAAAAGCTGAACAGCAACCGGCAGCCGCTGGCATGACCTTGGTGGTCATGGTCGGCTTGGCAGTCGCCTTCCTGCTGTTCATGGCGTTTCTAAACGTAGTCAAAAGCGGCAACCTGCTGAACGAATCTAACCTGCTGTATGCAGCGCTCATTTTCTACGCAGGTGCGGGAACTCTTTATCTTGGATTCGGAGTAACCGGCATTCCCGCTTACGTGCGTTTCGCTTCACTGTCTACCTGGGCTGGCTTGCTCGCCAATACGGGCGCCATCGCGCATCGCTGGTATGAAGCGGGACATCCGCCGTTTGCGAGTGTCTACGAAATGCTGCTCAGCTTTGTGTGGGCGCTTGCCCTGCTCACATTGATTGCCGAAAGAAAATTCGGTGTAAGGGTCATCGGTACTGTGACCATGCCGGTAGCCATCGTAGGGGTCGTCCTGATGCAGTTGCTCCGCACCGATGTGCATCCACTGGTGCCGGCGCTGCAATCGACGTGGCTGCATGTTCACGTCACATTGGCCATGCTGGCCTACGCGGCGTGCGCGCTCAGCTTCGCGCTGGCTCTGATGTTCCTTATCCAGGACAGAGTAAGGACCGAGACCTTCCTGGCTGCGACCAGCCTGTTCAGCATCGCCACCTACGCGGGCGTGCTTACTCGCTTCGAGAAATGGGGTGGCCTGGCCGTGGTGGCTTGGAATCCAGAGGAGAAATCGGAAGTGTTTCTGGCTAAAGGAATGCGCCTCTTTGTGGTCATCCCCGATCTTGGGTGGTTGGTGCTGCTGGTATTTGTGGCGGTGGCTGCGCCATTTGCTCTGTATCTGGTCTGGCGCAAGACCGGAAATGAAAACTTCCTCGACCTCGCGAACCGCGCTGTATTCGTCAGCATTTTGCTGCAGGTCTTGGCGTTGGTATTTTTCCTGTTACGCGCCCGGGATGGGCGCTATGGTTCGCTCGATGCCGATGGGTTGTTTTCCCACCAGCCTGGCTGCCAGCCCGTTCCTCGTTTCGGGCCTGGTGGGAGGGATCTTTTCTCGCTGCTGTACCTATTGCTGCTATGGAGGCGGGAAGACTTGGAGCGCATGCTGCCCAGCGCCGAGGAACTCGACCGCATCACCTATAAGACCATCACCATCGCATTTCCGTTACTCACCCTGATGATTGCAGCAGGAGCCTATTGGGCCAATCGTACTTGGGGTTCGTACTGGAGTTGGGATCCGAAGGAGACCTGGGCGGCGATTACCTGGCTGGTGTACGCCGGATATTTGCATATGCGGGTCACCCGAGGATGGCGTGGCCGTCGCGCCGCTTATTTCGCCATTCTTGGGTTTGCCGTCGTCATGTTCACGTTCTTCGGGGTAACTTACTTGCTGCCCGGACTGCATGCCTATGCTTAACCATTCCCGGTCTGCGGCTGACGGAAGTGAACCGGCAGTGACGGCTTACACGGCTGCTCCGCCCGGCCATTCTCCCAACGAAGTGGGTGGCACCGAGCATCCAACCTCGGCGCGATCGACGCAGCACGGGGAATTCCGATTAAGTTCGGTGCGGGTGAATTGGCAAGTCAAGGCGATCGTGCCGGTGGCGCTCGTACTGTTGGCTGGGCTGTTGCTCTTCATTTTAGCGACCGTATCTTTGCAGGATCCGCAGCGCCATGCAGTGCTGATGGTTGCGGGGGCCGGCGCAGTGGCGATCTGTGCTGTCTCAATCGTCGTACTCGCCTACTTGATTCGTCAGCCGCTGATCGAATTGCAGGAAAAAATCGGACTGGTGAGTGAAGGCAACATGAACGTCGCTGTCAGCTTTTCCCAGCGCAATGACGAAATCGGGGACCTCGGCCGCAATTTCAACCACATGATGCAGCAACTGCGTGAAAGCCGCGAGGAGATTGAGCGTTTGCATCGCACACAAATGTCTCGCGCGGAGCACCTGGCGACGCTGGGCGAGTTGGCCACGGGCCTGGCACATGAAATTCGTAACCCGCTTGCCGGAATCGCCGGAGTCATCGAGATCGTCGGTCGTGATCTGCCTCCACCAGTCCGGCGCTGGCGGTGGTAAAAGATGTGCGCATCGAAATCGCACGCATCAACCGCACGCTGAGCGATCTTTTGGAAACTGCACGTCCTCATCCGCCACAGATTTGTCGCGGCAATCTCAACACCACCGTCGAACACGCAGTCATGCTGGCCCGTCAGCAAGTGCTCTCGAGACCAATTACGATCGAATTGCGGAAGGCAGTCGATTTGCCGGAAGTCGAGCACGACAGCGATCAAATTCACCAGGTGCTTCTGAATTTGCTCCTCAACGCGGTTCAGGCCGTGGAGAGGGCCGGCACCGTGCAAGTCGAGATCTTCTCGACAAGGCGGCTATGCCAGCATCGCCGTCAGCGACACCGGACTGGGCATTCCGGCTCAGCACTTGGCAAACATATTCCGGCCTTTCTACACCACTAAGGGGAATGGCACCGGGCTCGGCCTCTCACTTGCCCGCCGCATCGTAGAAGAACATCAGGGCAGGATCGAAGTCAGCAGTGTCCTAGGCAAGGGAAGCAAATTCACCGTCCTGTTGCCCTTTCACGCGCCCGCAACTCAGGTCGTTGCTTCCTAAAACTTTTATCGATCTAACAAGACGTAGCCTTCTCTTCTTGAGAGGCCCCAGCATGTCTACAGAGCATTTTGCTTCCCTTTCGTAGTAAATTAAACACCTATGCCCGCGGAGAAAATCATGGTGGTGGACGACGAGCGCCTGGTGCGCTGGTCCCTGCGCCAGAAGTGCGAAGAGTGGGGCTACCATGTGATCGAAGCCGACGCCGGAGAACCTGCACTTAAACTTGCGCAGCATGAATCGCCTGATCTAGTCCTTCTCGACGTGCGTATGCCCGATCTCACCGGTATTGAGGTGCTTGATCAACTCAAGAAAGAGGGGATGCGCGCGCTGTCATCATGATTACGGCTGATCCTCAACTGGATGACGTCAAAGCTGCCTTGAAGCTTGGGGCCTATGACTTTGTGGGCAAACCGATCGACTTTGACGAGCTCCACGTGACCATCAAGAACGCGCTCGAAGCCACGAGCTTACGCGCTGAAGTCCAGGCCTTGAGAGGAGAAGTACGACGGGAAGCCGGCTATCACAACGTGGTCAGCGTCTCCTCCAAGATGATCGAACTGATGAACTTCGTCAGGAAGGTGGCGGCTAGCGAGGCCACGACCATTTTGATTCAAGGTGAGAGTGGGACGGGAAAAGACCTGATTGCCAAGGCCATCCACTATGAAAGTTCCCGCCAGGAAAAACCCTTTGTTGCCATTAATTGCTCAGCCATTCCAGAGACACTGATGGAGGCAGAGCTTTTTGGCCACGAAAAAGGCGCGTTCACTGACGCCAAGCAGATGAAGAAGGGCCTATTTGAAGCCGCCGATGGCGGCAGCTTGTTCTCGATGAAATCGGCGAACTCTCTCCCCTGTTGCAGGCCAAACTGTTGCGCGTTCTCGAAGACCAGGTCATCCGCCGGGTCGGGGGCATCCGCGATATGCAGGTGGATGTACGGGTGATCGCTGCTTCCAACCGCGATCTCGAGAAGGCTGTGCGCGAAAATCAATTTCGTCAGGACCTCTATTACCGATTGGCCATTATCGCGATCTTTATCCCGCCTATCCGCGAACGAAAAGAAGACATTCTTCCCTTGGTGGACTTTTTCATTGAACGCTACAACCGGAGATTTAAGAAGTCGGTGCGTGGCATTACCGATGAGACCCGCAGGCTGCTACTCAATCACAATTGGCCTGGCAATGTTCGCGAATTGAAAAATACCATCGAGCGCGGCATGATTCTGGAAGATGAGCCTTTCCTGCGCCCGGTTTATCTGCCGTTTTCTGTGGGGGAATCCGGTGGAAGAACAGTATTTGAGCGCACTTCCCCCGCGGACGGAGGACAGACGCTGCCTAACGGCCGCACTCTTCCGCGACTTTATATCCCGGAAGGCGGAACCTCGCTGGAGGAAGTTGAGCACGCCATGGTCGAGTTGGCCATGCGCCAAGCCAGCGGGAACCAGACCCATGCCGCCAAGTTGTTGGACATCAGCCGTGATGCATTGCGCTATAAGCTAAAAAAATTCGGGTTGATTGGTGGAGACGAAGAAACTTCTCAGGCCAGCACCGCAGAAGAGGAGTGAGAGGAAATCGGAAGCACCCGAATTGTGCCAATGACTGCACTCGACTGCCAAAATGGAGCCTTCCGGCAAGGCTACGCCTGACTCACGGAGTAAAAGATGGATGGACTCACGGCGTGAATGTTTTTGCGGGGTGGCACCACCTCCGATTCATCCGCGACTTGGATCACGGTCGAACGCAACATTCCCGTCCTTCGACCCAGGCGGTCGCGATTGCCTTCTTTCTGGCTTTGGTCGGGCTCGCAATGGCGATCTATCTGGTTTTCGGTCAGAAGTTCCGCGCATTTGCAATCTGGAAACAGCGAGGAGATATCTATGTCGCTCAATAAAAGTAAGGGCATCGTTGACACACCCAGTAATCACTCGGTAGACCAGACAGTGGAAAAACTCAAGGGAATTCTTGCCGCCAAGGGAGTCACTCTTTTTGCTCTGATCGACCACAGCGGAGAGGCAGAAAAAGTGGGAATGAAAATGCCTCCCACCAAACTGCTGATCTTTGGTAGCCCGAAGGCTGGCACGCCACTGATGCTGGCTGCACCCAGCATCGCCATCGATCTTCCTCTCAAGATTCTGGTCTGGCAAGATAGCAACGGGAAGGTCTGGGTTTCCTACAACAGCCCGGCGTATTTGCAGGAGCGCCACAGCCTGCCGCAAGAGCTCTTGCAGAACATCGCAGTGGTAGAAACATTGGCCGCCAAGGCTGGTGAGTAGTTCCGGCGTACGAAGGGACTAGCAAAGGGCAGTAATATCAAAGACAGGAATAGCCCCGCAAAGAAAAGCGGGGCGAGTAGTTTACCCGCCCCGCGGCGCCCGACTCCAGGTCGTCTAAAAGAATCCCAATGCCTTCGGGCTGTAGCTCACCAGCAGATTCTTGGTCTGCTGATAATGGTCGAGAATCATCTTGTGAGTTTCACGGCCGAAACCCGACTGCTTGTATCCGCCGAACGCAGCGTGCGCCGGATACAGGTGATAGCAATTTGTCCACACCCGGCCCGCCTTGATTTCGCGGCCCACGCGGTAAGCGTTGGTGGCATTGCGTGACCAGACGCCTGCACCTAAGCCGTAGACTGTATCGTTGCCAATCGCGATGGCGTCTTCGAGGTTCTTGAACTTGGTCACGGAGAGTACCGGACCAAATATCTCCTCCTGGAAGATGCGCATCTTGTTGTGCCCGACGAACACGGTCGGTTTGAGGTAGTAGCCGTTCTCCAGATCGCCGCCGAGGTGGGCTTGTTCGCCGCCGATGGCACAGCGCGCTCCTTCATGTTTGCCGATGGTGATGTAGTCCAAGATCTTATCCAGTTGATCGCGGGACGCCTGCGCGCCCATCATCGTGGCCGGGTCGAGTGGGTTGCCAACCTTGATCTTGCCCACGCGGGCAACTGCACGCTCCAGGAACTTGTCGAAGATCGACTCCTGAATCAGGGCTCGGGACGGGCAGGTGCAAACTTCGCCCTTGTTGAAGGCAAATAGAGCAAAGCCCTCCAGCGCCTTGTCAAAGTAATCGTCGTCCGCATCCATTACGTCAGCGAAGAAGATGTTGGGAGACTTGCCGCCCAACTCCAGCGTCTGCGGAATGATGGGTTCAGAGGCGTACTGCATGATTAGGCGTCCGGTTGTGGTTTCACCGGTAAACCCGATTTTGGCGATGCGGGGGTTGCTGGCCAGGGCTTTCCCGATTTCGCCGCCAGGGCCGGTGACGACGTTCACGACGCCAGGGGGCAGCAGGTCCCCAATCAGCCCCATCAACACTAGCAAGCTGAGAGGAGTGTTCGAGGCCGGTTTGATGACCACGCAGTTTCCGGCCACGACGGCAGGGGCCAGTTTCCAGGCAGCCATCAGCAGCGGGAAATTCCAGGGAATGATCTGGCCGACAACGCCCAGCGGCTCTTTGAAGTGATAAGCAATGGTGTCGTTGTCGATTTCGCCGACCGTGCCTTCTTCGGCCCGAATGCAGCCGGCAAAGTAACGGAAGTGATCGATGGAGAGCGGAACATCGGCGGCACGAGTCTCGCGAATCGGCTTGCCGTTGTCTAGAGTTTCGGCTAGAGCGAGAAGCTCAAGATTTTCTTCCATCTTGTCGGCGATCTTCAGCAGGATGGAGGAGCGGAGAGCGGGCGCCGCCCGGCCCCAGAGATCCTTGACCGCATGGGCCGCGTCCAGAGCTTTCTCAACGTCTTCCGCCGAGGAACGGGCAATCTCGCAAATCGGCTCTCCGTTGATTGGGCTGTAATCGGTAAAATAGCGGCCCTTCAGCGGCGTCACCCATCTGCCGCCGATGAAGTTCTCATATTTCGATTTCACGCCGCCCTTGCGTAGTGTGTCGAGCGCTTCCTGCACGGATGTCTGTTTTACAAGATCTGCAACTGCCATGACGATGTCTCCTTTGTGCGATGGTTTGAACACAACGATCCCGATGTTTCAGGGGATCAGCAAACTCAAAGGCTCATGCGGCCGAGTGGCTCTTCGCCGCCTTGGCACTCGTCGACTTCTTCGCACCAGCCTCTTGAGCAATGTCGAGAACGATCCGGCCATTGACCTTCCCCTTCTTGAGCCGGTCGAAAATTTCATTGATGGAACCCAGCGCTTGCTCTTCGATGGTTGCTTTCACTTTGCCTTCAGCGGCAAATTGCAGCGCTTCCTCGAGATCCTTCCGGGTGCCCACAATCGATCCCCGCACGGTCTGGCCATTCAGCACTAGATCGAAAATAGAGACGGGGAATTCGCCAGGAGGCAGACCGTTCAACACACAGGTCCCGCCACGGCGTAGCATTCCCAGCGCCTGCTTGAACGCTGGAAGCGAGACCGCCGTGACCAATACTCCGTGAGCCCCGCCGATCTTCTTTTGGATGACCTGGACTGCATCTTCTTCTTTCGCGTCCACGGTCACTTCGGCGCCAAGACCGCGCGCTAATTCCAGTTTTTCCGGCCCGATGTCGATGGCGGCTACGTGCAGGCCCATGGCCTTCGCGTATTGCACCGCGACGTGGCCGAGTCCGCCCACCCCTGAAATGACGACCCACTCGCCGGGGTGAGCTTGCGTCTGTTTCAGTCCCTTATAGGTTGTGACGCCCGCGCAGAGGATGGGCGCGGCATCCGTAAAAGACAGTTTGTCCGGAATCCGGCCCAGATAATCTGCCTGACCCAAGGCATACTCAGCGAAACTGCCGTTCACGGTATAGCCCGACATCTGCTGCTCCGGGCATAGTGTTTCCCATCCCGTAAGGCAGAATTCACAGTGTCCGCAAGCGCTGTGCAACCATGCGATTCCCACGCGGTCGCCTTCCTTCAAGTGGGTGACGCCCGGGCCTAGCTTGGCTACGAATCCCGCGCCTTCGTGGCCGGGGATAAACGGCAAAGTAGGTTTCACTGGCCAATCGCCATCCGCTGCGTGCAGGTCGGTGTGGCAGACCCCACTGGCCATCACCTGGATTAACGCCTCTCCCGGTCCCGGATCTGGAACTGGGACTTCCCGAACCTTTAATGGTTCGCCGAATTTATCGACGAATGCCGCCTTCATTGTCTTCGCCATTGCTTTCTCCTGAGAGTCCACAGTTTGCTGGACTCGGAATCAATTTGAGTTAGATTGCGACCAACTTCACTTCGCTGTATGTGACCTCACGCACAGCCCCTTGTGACGGTGCGGATTCGCTACTTACCCTTGCGCGTGCTGCTTGGCACGAGCGATGTACTCCTCGATCTGCTGCCGCTGCGGGTAATTCGGGTTCCGCTGCAGCAGCTCTTCCCAGGCCTCCACCGCGCCTTTCGGATCCATCTTGCCTTGCCACCGGACCACGCCCAAATTGAACAGCGTTCCAGGGTGGTCGGGCCGATACTTCAATGCCTTCTGAAATTCGGTGATAGCTCCGTCGGCGTCTCCGGTGTACCAGAGCGATGTCCCTAAATCGGTCAGCAGGTCAGCGTTCTTGGGCTGAGCCTTGACTGAGATCCGGTAATACTTGACCGCTTCGGGGAACTGGTGCCCGTCGTAGTACACGTTCGCCACTTTGACAATGGTTTCAAAATCATTTGGATTGCTTTTCAGGGTAGTGAGCAACGGTGCAAGAGCCTGATCGAGCATTGCTTTCTGCTGCTCCGGGGTCAACTGCGGTTGCGCAGGTTGGCCGTGAGGGGAAGCGCTATCTGCTGAAGCAACTGTCTCTGAGGTTTCGGTGCCTGGTGAAGCCGAACCCCGGAACAAGTACCCGAGAGCGACTCCCAATACCAAACAGAAGACCGCCAGTACGTACGCCTGAGTGCCCGTCCAGCTAGCCTGGACGCCGATTGCGGTTTGTTCTCTCTTGGACATGGCCTTTCGCTTCTCCTTTTATGATCTGGTGCCGGCAAGCGCCGGTTCAGGCGTTTGCAGGTGGAACAGCCGCTGTAAGGCAGTAGTCATCTGTTCCTGTTCCACCCTTTCTGGAAGTTCCTTGAGTTCACGGGCCAGGGACCCTGCGATCCTTTGCGTCATCCGGGACATGATTGCGTTCAGCATTTCATCCTGGTCCTTGGAGAACGGCCCGTTCTCTTGTCGAAAGGAATCCAGCTCTTGCCGGCAAATATCATCCAGCCGAAGGCGCAGTGCTACCACAGTCGGCACCACTCGTTCCGCCGCCAACTTGCGGCGAAAACCTTGCGCCTCGGCCTCTACAATTTTTTGTCCGTCATCCGCGGCGGCCTTACGCTCGCCCGCGTTGTGGTCCACGACGTTTTCCAGGTCGTCCAGGTCATACAGGAAAACGCCTTTGACGTCGCGTACGGCAGAATCGATGTCGCGGGGCATGGCGATATCCACGATCACCAGTGGTTGGCCGCTGCGTCCAGCCACCAGTTGCTCGGCCTCCTCGCGGTTGAGAATGGTGTGGGGACAGGAAGTCGAACTGATAATGATGTCGGCTTCTGCCATGTGCTGCCAGCGCTCTTCGAAGGGAATCGCAATTCCGCCCAGCTTCGCCGCCAGCTCAGCCGCATGCTCGAGGGTGCGATTGATCACGCGAACGGAGCTGGCGCCGTGGTTGAGCAGACCCCGGGCCGACAGTTCGCTCATCTTGCCCGCGCCTAGCAACAGCACCTTCTTGCCTCCCAGCGTGCCGAAGATTTGTCGTGTGAGTTCCACAGCGGCATAAGGGATCGAAACCGCCGCATTACCGATGGCCGTTTCGTTTCGCACGCGCTTTGAGACCGTAAGTGCCTTTTGCAACACGGCATCCAGGAATCGACCGGTGGCCCCAACTTTCTGTGCCTGCTTCCACGCTTCTTTTACCTGAGAAACAACTTGCGGTTCTCCCACCACCATCGAGTCAAGGCTCGACGCGACCCGGAAGATGTGCAGCAGCGCGGCTTCGTCGAGCAAACGGTAGAATTGGTTCCACTCGCACAGCTTCAGCCCGTATTCGGCGCCGAGCAACCGCATCATTGAGTTCACCGCCAGCGTGACATCGTTCGCCCATAGCCAAAACTCGGTGCGGTTACAGGTGGCAATTACAATCACTTCTTCAATGCCTTCCGCCCGGGACAACTGCACCAGGGCCTCGTAACGCCGGTTCTCGCTGATCCAGAAATGCTCCCGAACTGCCACCGGGGAGTTGCGGTAGTTCAAACCGACCACCATCAAAGTGGGTTCCACGTTTTCATCTCCTGCACCACTGCCTATCAAAAGCACCCGCGGTGCCAAAGAGGGAATTCACCATTGCACCGCCATCACGTGCAGTTTCAGGTAGATAGCGTGATGTGGCCGGAGGGAGAGGCGGCTTTGGGAAGGCAGGTTGAGGAATATGACGCTGGGCCGCGTCTTTTCGCTAGGGCAATTGAAGAGTCTTCGGCAGGGGGTGTTCGAGTCAAAGACCGGCTTCCACAGTTTGTTTTTCTTTCAAACTCGCAGCCCGCGGCTGGTAGACACAGAACGGTTCTTCATCGAGGTAGTTGCCGGTAACCGCGTAGGCTCGCGCGCGGCAGCCCATGCAAACGTTGCGGAACTCACAGCAGCCGCACTTTCCCTTCAGATTATTGGTGTCGCGCAGTTCGTTGAACACTACCGAGTTCTCCCAGATCTCAACGAACGGCTGTTTTCTGAGATCCCCGGCCAGGGCCGGCAAGTATCCACAGGGATAAACCTCTCCTTGATGAGAGATGAAGCACACCGCGGTCCCGGCCAGACAGCCCTTGGTCATGGCGTTCATCTCGGAGGGATGGGCTCCGGGATGTCCAACAGCATGTCCAATTCCGTGGGGTTTCAGTTCGATCCCGGTAGAACCGGGCATTGCCATTTCGGTAGGGCCGATGCTTGCGGCGCTCTGCAACGCGTCTGCGGCGTCCGTTGTAGCATGCGCAGCCTGGGCCGCCGCGGCAGAGCGGTGTTCGGCAGCGCGACGTTGCCGAACCACCCGAAAATAATGCGGCGCACAGGTTGCCTTCAACTCAATGCCGCCTTCGAGCGAGCGCTCGTAAAACCAGTTCAGCATCCGCTCATACTCTTCGGGCGGAACCATCTGTTCGGCCGCGATGTCAACGCCGCATCCCACCGGTACCAACAGGAATGTGTGTAAAGCATCGGCGCCCAGCGATTTCGCGAGCTCGAGGACCTGCGGAAGCTGATGCGCATTGTGACGGGCAATCGTGGTATTGATTTGCACTGACATGCCGAGGTTCTTGAGATTACGGAAGCCGGCAATGGCCGCATCGAATGCGCCGGGAATTCCCCTGAAACTATCATGTGTGGGCGCGTCAGCACCGTCGAGACTAATGGCAACCCGGCGTACGCCGCTCTCTACGATCAGTCGGGCCACTTGTTTGGTAACCATGGTGCCGTTCGTCGCCAAAGCTACGCGCAGACCCTTGTCGGCGCCGTAACGCGCCAACTCGAAAATATCCGCACGAAAAAGCGGCTCGCCACCGCTCAACACCAGGATGGGAGTGGAGACGGCGGCAATTTGGTCGATGATGTTTTTTGCCGTTTGGGTAGAAAGATCAGAGGGAGAACTCAACTCCGTAGCGCTGGCCCGGCAATGGATACAACGAAGATTGCAACCTTTGGTCAGCTCCCAGAAGATCAAACGGGGCTTGTTCTGGTTTAGCGGATTTGGATGCCCGTTGCCGTTTGTCGAAGCCATGTGCAACCTCCCTCTCTAGCCAGACGCGAGGATAGAAGAGAGGGCATTCCTGAGCGGTGACTCTCATCACGCGAAATTGTGATCTCGGTCACGCGATCTAAGTTCTTGTGAATGAGGGTGATTGCGATTAAGCAGGTATTCCCCGGCCCTTTCCGGTCATACGATGAAAAGGGAAGCGCGTCTTAGTTGTGGTTTGCCATCTCCCGCAAGGCAGCGGCGTTATGGATTACCAGAGTCGAGCCTTTCGACTGCACGATCTGACGCTTCTTCATTTCCGCAAAGAGTCGCGTAACCGTCTCTCGTGAAGTGCCGATCATCTGGGCGATTTCCTCATGAGTGAGCCTCACCTTTACCCGCGGCTCGGGCTTGGCTGCCTCTCCGTTCTTGCAACTCCATTCCAACAGCAACGTGGCCAGTTTCTCCGCGGCGGAATGAGACAATCCCAGCGAACGCACTTCCTTGCACGCATTATGATACTTCTCGCTCAACTGCTCGGCCACTTTGAAGCAGGCTTCGACATCGTCTTTCAGGAAGCGAAGAAAGTCGTCGCGTTTAACGAAATTGACCTGACACGGATCAATCGTTTCCGCCGTTACCTCGTAAGGCTTGCCGGAGATCGTGGCGCTCAACCCCAACACCTCTCCCGGCTCGGCTAGCTTTACAATCATCGTCCGGCCACTCGGGGAGTTGATGGAGAGCTTCACACTGCCTTTGCAGAGTACAAAGATACCGCGTGGCGTCTGTCCTTCGACAAACAGTACGGCTCCCTGCGGATAATAGGTGGTGTACTTAATGTTCTCAAAGTTCTGCAGTGCGGTAGCCGGCAGATCGCAGAAAATTCGGTCCGCGCGCAGCTTGCAGGTTAGACAGCTTTCTACGATTTCCATTCCGTATGGTGAGAGCATGAACCAGCCTCCTTTTAACACCTCGCCGGTCGTCGTCTAAGCGTCAGTGTCCGTCTGCTCGGAATGCTTGGCTGTGCTTCCAGGCACAGGCTAGTGTGACCCGGCTCACAATCTGTGTTTGTGATGCAGATCACATGGGCGTGTGACTTGGCTTGCAGCGTTCACGTCTGGCATCGTCCATGCTTATGCAGTCAAAGCGGAATAAGGATTGCAAAGCATATCCATATATAAAGGCGGGCGGTTCATCATGAAGGGTAAGTTTAAGACGATGGATGCAAACGAGGCGGTCGCCTACGTCGCCTATCGGGTCAACGAGGTCATTGCGATTTATCCAATCACACCTTCGTCGAATATGGGGGAGTGGGCGGACGAGTGGTCGTCCCAGGGAATCCAGAACATTTGGGGCACGGTGCCCCACGTAATCGAAATGCAGAGCGAGGGCGGCGCGGCCGGCGCCGTCCACGGAGCGCTGCAAACCGGTTCGCTTGCCACTACCTTTACCGCTTCCCAAGGGCTGCTCTTGATGATTCCGAACATGAATAAGATTGCGGGAGAGCTTACCCCCACAGCCTTCCATGTTTCAGCACGCACGCTGGCCACTCACGCACTCTCGATTTTTGGCGACCACTCGGATGTCATGTCCTGCCGCAGCACCGGCTTCGCCATGCTGTGCTCGAATTCCGTGCAAGAGGCCATGGATCTTGCGCTCATCGCGCACGCCGCTGCGCTCGAATCACGCATCCCTTTCTTGCACTTCTTTGACGGCTTCCGCACCTCCCATGAGGTCAACAAGATCGAAATGCTCACGGAAGACCAAATGCGGGCTCTCATCAGCATGGACCGCATCTTCGAGCACCGCCAGCGGGCGCTCTCACCCGATCATCCCGTTTTGCGCGGCACCGCACAGAACCCGGATGTCTTCTTCCAAATGCGCGAACGGGCAAACTCCTACTATCAAGCCTGTCCCGATACTCTTCAGTCGGTGATGAACAAGTTTTCGGAGGCTGGCGGGCCGCTCCTATCACCTGTTCGATTATGTGGGCGCTCCAGATGCGGATCGCGTGATCGTCATGATGGGCTCCGGCGCCGAGGCAGCTCACGAAACCGTGGATTATCTCAACGCGCAGGGTGAGAAGCTTGGACTGCTCAAGGTTCGCCTCTATCGTCCCTTCCCGGTGCAGGCATTTCTCAAAGCGCTCCCTGACAGCGTGCGGAGAATCGCGGTCCTCGACCGCACCAAGGAGTCGGGAGCGATTGGTGAGCCGCTTTATCTCGATGTCGTCAACGCGCTTCACGAAGGAGCAAAAGCAGGAATTAGCCCTTTGAAAGTTTCGCCGGTGGTGGTAGGTGGACGATATGGACTTTCGTCCAAAGAATTCACCCCGTCAATGGTCAAAGCAGTCTACGACAATTTGAAAGCCGAGCAGCCCAAGGACCACTTTACCATCGGCATCCAGGATGACCTCAGCCACACCAGTTTGGCGTACGAGGCTGAGTTCTCCACCGAACCTGAAAATGTGGTCAGGGCAATGTTTTATGGTTTGGGCTCGGACGGCACAGTGGGCGCCAACAAGAATTCGATCAAGATTATTGGTGAAAACACCGATAACTACGCGCAAGGCTACTTTGTTTACGATTCGAAGAAGTCAGGAGCGGTGACCATTTCGCACTTGCGTTTCGGGCCCCAGCCGATTCGCTCCAGTTACCTGGTTTCAAAGGCCAATTTTGTCGCTTGTCACCAGTGGATATTCCTGGAGCGCTACGACATGCTGAGCGCTCTGGTTCCCGGCGGCACTTTCCTGCTCAACAGCCCCTTCAGCGCGGACGAAGTCTGGAGCCATCTTCCCCGCCGGGTGCAAGAGCAGATCATCACCAAACGCGCAAAGTTTTATGTGATTGACGCCTATCAGGTGGCGCGTGATACCGGCATGGGCAGCCGCATGAACACTATTTTGCAGGTCTGCTTCTTCGCGATTTCGGCCGTCTTGCCGGCGGATCAAGCCATCGAGGCGATTCGCAAGTCGATCCGTGATACCTACGGCCGAAAGGGCGAAGAGATCGTGCAAAAAAACATGAATGCCGTGGACGAAACTCTGGCGCATTTATTCGAAGTGAAGGTCCCTGGCGAAATCACCAGCACGATTGAGATGCCGCCGCCATTTTCTTCTTCGGCGCCCGAATTTGAGCGTGATGTGCTGGGCATGATCTATGCTGGACGAGGTGACGAACTGCCGGTCAGTGCGTTCCCGGTGGATGGCACTTTTCCCACCGGCACTGCGAAATGGGAAAAGCGCAACCTGGCGCTAGAAATTCCGGTCTGGGATTCGAAGATTTGTATCCAGTGCGGAAAATGCGCGATGGTTTGTCCACATTCCGTCATTCGCATCAAAGTTTACGACTCGAAAGAATTGCAGGGTGCTCCCGCAACCTTTAAATCCACTGAAACCCGCGATAAAGAATGGCAAGGGCTCAACTACACGATTCAGGTGGCTCCCGAAGACTGTACCGGTTGCGGCATCTGCGTTGAAGTCTGCCCGGTAAAGAACAAGGCTGAAACCCGGCTCAAGGCAATCAACATGGCAGCCCAGCCCGCGCTGCGGATACCTGAGCGCGAAAACTGGGATTTCTTCCTCAAAATCCCGGAAATGGACCGCCGCAGCATTAAAGTCACCAACATCCGCCAACAGCAAATCCAGGAACCCCTATTCGAGTTCTCCGGGGCCTGCGCGGGTTGCGGGGAAACTCCCTATCTCAAGCTGATGTCGCAATTGTTTGGTGACCGGGCGATTATTGCTAACGCCACCGGATGCTCATCGATTTATGGCGGCAATCTGCCCACCACGCCCTGGACAAAAAACGCAGCTGGCCGCGGTCCCGCGTGGGCAAACTCTCTTTTCGAAGACAACGCGGAATTCGGTTTGGGCTTCCGGCTCTCCATCGATAAGCAGACTGAGTTCGCGCAGGAACTGGTTCGACGGATGGCGGGGACGATCGGAGAAGAATTGGCAACTGCGATTCTCGCCGCTCCACAGAAGGGCGAAGCAGACATCTATGAACAGCGCGAGCGCGTTGACCTGCTAAAGGAAAAACTACACGGACTGGGTTCCACGGATGCCAGGCAACTGCTCGCGGTTGCCGACCTACTGGTCAAGAAAAGCATCTGGCTTGTGGGCGGAGATGGTTGGGCCTATGACATTGGCTACGGCGGCCTCGATCATGTTCTGGCCAGCGGTCGCAACGTCAACGTGCTGGTGTTGGACACCGAGGTCTACTCGAACACTGGAGGGCAGGCCTCCAAGGCCACGCCGCGTGCCGCGGTGGCCAAGTTTGCCGCCAGCGGCAAACCCGGCGCCAAGAAGGATCTTGGACTCATCGCCATGAGCTACGGCAATGTCTATGTGGCCAGCGTAGCCATGGGTGCCAAGGACGAGCATACCCTGAAGGCATTCCTGGAAGCTGAGGCTTACAACGGGCCCAGCCTCATCATTGCCTATTCGCATTGCATCGCTCACGGCATCAACATGACCACTGCGATGTCGAATCAGAAGGCGGCGGTCGATTGCGGACAGTGGCTGCTATATCGCTACAACCCCGAACGCATGGCCCAAGGCGAAAACCCGCTGATCCTCGATTCCAGGACTCCCACCCGCAAAGTTGACGATTACATGCAGATGGAAGCGCGCTTCAAGATGCTCACCAAAAGCAAACCGGAGGAAGCCAGGCAGCTCTGGCGTGAGGCGCAGCACGACGCCGGGGCTCGTTTCCGGCTCTATGAATATCTGGCGCAGAGGAAGATTGAGAAAGAGCCGGCCAAGGCCGAGTGAAATATACGACTGCGGTAGACGGGTTGCTTGCCTGTTTCCCGCAAGGAGGAATCATGATTGACCTCAGCACCACCTATCTTGGTTTGCGGCTTCGTACGCCGTTAGTAGCCTCGGCATCGCCCCTATCGCAAGAGCTGGACGGCATTCGCCATCTCGAGGATGCAGGCGCCTCGGCCGTGGTCCTGTATTCGCTTTTCGAAGAGCAACTGCGGCAAGAAAGTTTTGAGCTAGAGCACCACTTATCAGCCGGGACGAACAGTTTCGCGGAGGCCGCTTCGTTTTTCCCGCAGGCCAATGAGTTCCATTTGGGGCCGGAGGGATATTTGAAGCACATTCACCGTGCCAAAAAAGCGGTGTCGGTGCCGATTATCGCGAGTCTCAATGGCACCACGGTCGGCGGCTGGACCCAGTACGCCCAACTGATTGAGCAAGCTGGCGCGGACGCTCTCGAATGTAACATTTACTCGATCCCGACGGATCCAAATGTCACCTCCGGCGCGGTCGAGCAAGAGTATCTGGATATTCTCACGGCCGTCAGATCGGCGGTAACCATTCCTGTCGCCGTAAAGCTAAGTCCCTATTTCAGCAACATGGCCAATATGGCGAAACGGCTGGATGAAGCCGGGGCCAACGGGCTGGTGCTATTCAACCGCTTTTATCAGCCGGACGTGAACCTCGACGAGTTGGAAATCCAGCCAAACGTGCTCCTGAGCACTCCCCAGGCATTACGCCTTCCGCTGACCTGGATCGGGATTCTTTATGGTCGTACTCGCGCCAGCCTGGCCGCCACGAGCGGCGTGCATGGCCCCGAAGACGTTATTAAGCTACTCATGGTCGGTGCTGACGTTACCATGCTCTGCTCAACTCTATTACGGAACGGTATCAGCCATTTAGGGTACATCGAAGCCGGACTGTTGGAGTGGATGGAAAAGCACGAATACGAGTCGGTTCAGCAGATGAAGGGCAGCATGAGCCAGATCCGCTGTCCCAATCCTTCCGCTTTCGAGCGGGCACAATACATGAAAGCAGTGAAGAGCGTGCAGCATGTCATGGTCACCGGCCGCGAAGCCTGGAGAATCTTGAGCGCAGAGTAGAAATAACAGGCCCATCCGAAGCGAAGGGGCGCTTTTTACTGTTGTTAACTGCTACGACAGACATGTGGGCACAAGCTAGCGCTTGTGCCCTGACCAACCTGTGGCCTTGCACCTAAACATGTTCGGTCTATTTCGCCTGCAAAGATTCGATGTAGTGAGTAAGGTTTGCCAGCCGCTGCTGCACTTCACTCTCGTGCCCGTGGCTCATGCCCCAGAACAAAGAGCCCCATACCGGCATCTCTTTCGAACCGTGCGCGGGAAGATTAGCCTCACCTCGGATGGTCGCCGCCACTTTCATCGCCGGATACTTTCCTCCATTGTCCTTGCTCAGCATGGTGAGGTCGGTGGGGGGAGTCTTCAGCGCGCTGGCAGCAGGTCCTTCGCCTTTGCCGTCCGTTCCGTGACAAACCGCGCAGTAGGCCGTGTACATTTCCTTGCCGGATGCCGGTGACGTGGCCTTAACCGGGACATGACGGATGGCGGGCTGGGTTTGGTCTTGAGCCTGCACCGGCACTGCGGCCGTCCAGGCAAATACGCTAATTGCTATGAATATTAGAATCAGTTTGTTGGTGAACATTGCGGTTTCTCCTTTACATCCCGGCCTCTTTCCGAAGCCTAAGCGTGCTTAAGAACCCGAAAATAGAATTACTGCCGCTGCCTTCCAGCATCTATTGTGCTGGCAATTTCCATCCTTGATCAGTGCGCACCAGTGCAAGTGTGGATCTCGTTGGATTTCCACTATAGAAAGCGGCCTGATACTTGTCGATCAAGGTTTGCCGGTCCCAAAGATTGAAGCTCTTTACCAGCGGACCGCCCACGTCGAACACGTCCCCGAGTTGATTGGGAATCCACTTCCAGGTGAATTCGACGGTGGCAGCATTAACCCCGTTCATGGTGATACTTTCAATGTTCAGCAGTTGCCTTTGGGCCAGTGGGACCTGATACGAAAAGGTACCATCGGCCTCCTTCCATTTCTTGACACCAGGGAGCGCGGTCATGAGTTGCTCTCCAACGGGTGTGAGGGAAACGATTTCGCCCCCATGCGCGGCCTTCCCGAATCGAATGATCCCGGCTTTTTCCAGCAATCGATAATGAGAATCTCCGGGTGTTTCCTCTGCGGTGGGCTTCACTAAGCCGGTGCGCAAGTGGAGAACGGCCGGACCGGGCCCTTGGAGGGCCATGGCCGCGATTTCGCTTGCCTGTTGCGCACTCAGCGGCGTTTTTGACCGAACTTGAACCACCAGATAGCTGGCTATACCAACGATCCCCGCTATCAGGGTCACCATCAGCAGCAGGGGCAGGAACGATGAGCGTTTTTCCATCTCAATTTCGGCTTCAAACATGACAGATCTCCTGAACCATCGAGAATTTGTAAGCCAACACTCATTCTTTGTCAGTCTCGTGCAGATTGCTGTGACTAGGGGCACAATCGATTGTGGCCTTGGTCACGATCGGGCCAGCACTCAGGCCGGAGCTAAGCAACGCGGCAACCTCTCAAACGCCCGCGTCACTCCCCATCGCGGAATGCGTGCGCCCCTTCACACACATCTGTGACCCTTGTCACACCCAGTCCGAGATTGCGCAATGCATAATCACGTGAGATTCGGGGATTGCCTAAGCCCCATGAAGGCGGAGATTCCGTGGCCAAAGGACGTGTTTCGATCGTTGTCGAGCGCTGCAAAGCCTGCGGTTTCTGTGTGGAGTTTTGTCCCTCCCACGTACTTGCGCTTTCTTCTGCAATCAATTCCAAGGGCTACCACCCGCCACATGTCGTCCATCCAGATAAATGCAGTGGGTGTGACTTGTGCGGGATGTACTGCCCCGATTTCGCCATTTTCGCCACCAAGACACCTTCCACTCCAGGAGGTGACAAATGAAGGCTGACCCTCGCGGCGTGCTTACCGGTGTTCACTTCATGGACGGCGACCACGCCTGCTGTGAGGGAGCTCTTGCGGCCGGCGCCCGGTTTGCCGCCGGATACCCTATTACCCCTTCCACCGAAGTCGTGGAGCGCTTTGCTTCCCGTGTGCCCACGGTCGGCGGAACTTTCATTCAGATGGAAGATGAACTCGCGGCTTCGATTACGTTGCAGGGAGCGGTATGGGGAGGAGCCAAAGCGTTTACCGTTACTTCGGGTCCCGGATTTTCTTTGATGATGGAACACATCGGCTACGCAGCCATGACGGAAACTCCGTGCGTTTTTGTGGATGTGCAACGCGGAGGCCCGTCTACCGGCCTGCCCACCCTTCCCGCGCAAGCCGATATGATGCAGGCGCGTTGGGGTTCGCACGGCGACTACGAGATCATCGCCCTATGCCCCAATTCTCCGCAGGAATGCTTTGACCTCACCATCAAAGCTTTCAACCTGGCCGAGGAATTCCGCGTGCCGGTGATGTTCATGATGGACGAGGTCGTGGGCCACATGACGGAGAAGGTAGTGATTCCCCCTGCCGACCAGATCGAAGTGGTACCTCGCCGCCATACTCGCAAGTCGGTGGATGAGTATCTTCCCTATGCAACCGACGGCGACCTGGTCCCGGAAATGGCGCATGCCGGCGAAGGCTACAACTTTCACGTTACCGGCCTGACCCACGACCAGCGCGGCTACCCGAACATGACTCCGCAGGTTCAGGACACGCTGGTCCGCCGCTTGCAGAACAAGGTCAGCGATGCCGCCGACCGCATCGCCATGTTCGAGGAAGAGCAGCTCGAGGGAGCCGAGGTCGTGGTCGTTTCCTACGGTATCACTTCCCGTGTGGCGCAGCGAGCCATCGAAGCGGCGCGTGAACAACGCCTGCGTGTGGGTAAGTTGCGCCTGATCACCGCCTGGCCATTCCCCGAAAAGAAGATCCGCGAACTCGCAGCCAAGGTAAAAGCGTTCGTCGTCCCCGAACTCAATCTCGGCCAGATGGTGCGGGAAGTCGAGCGAGCGTCCGCGGGCCAGGCAAAAACGTTCGCGGTGTCGCACGCCGGCGGCGGAGTTCACAACCCCGAAGACATTCTCAACGCAATTGTGGAGGCCAGTCGATGCCAGCCAGCTTGATCCCGAGCCTTCCGAATAATGACGTGGTTAACCCAGTCGAGCCTTTCTTGCGCGCTGACCGAATACCTCATATCTGGTGCCCGGGATGCGGCATCGGCACAACGGTCAACTCTTTTGCCCGCGCGCTCATCGAATCGAAAATCGATTTGCAATCTCTGGCCCTGGTCTCAGGTATCGGCTGCACCGGGCGCGTGGCCGGCTACGTGAAACTGGACTCGTTCCACACCACGCACGGCCGCGCCATCCCGTTCGCCACGGGTTTGAAACTGGCAAATCCGAAACTCAACGTCGTGGTTTATTCCGGCGATGGTGATCTTTCAGCCATTGGAGGCAATCATTTGATCCACGCAGCCCGCCGGAACATCGATCTGAAAGTCATTTGCGTGAACAATCTGATTTACGCCATGACGGGCGGCCAGACCGCGCCCACCACCCCGGATGACGCGATTACGTCAACCAATCCCTACGGTGTGTTCGAGCCATCGTTTAACTTGCCCCACCTGGTCGAAGCCGCGGGCGCGGTTTATGTGGCGCGCTGGACCACGTTCCACGTGCGCCAATTGGCACGCTCCATCGGCGAGGCATTTCAGAAAAAAGGTTTTTCCTTCATTGAAGTGATTTCGCCTTGTCCTACGCTTTACCAACGCCGCAACAAGCTGGGCGATGGCCTCGACACCATGAAGTACTACAAAGAGAAGAGCAAAGTCCGGCATGGGGCGCCCACCGGTGAAGTCGGCCTGACCATGAGCGGGGAAATCGTCGTTGGCAAATTCGTGGACCGCGACCGCCCCGATTATCAAACCTTGATGCGCTCGCAATTCATTCAAACGCTGGGTGACAGTTTCGTGGAACCGACGGAGACGGTATGCAGCTAACGGAAATTCGCCTCGCAGGTTTCGGCGGCCAAGGAGTGATTCTCTCGGCCATCGTTCTGGGCAAGGCCGCCTCGATTTACCAGGGCGCTTTCGCCACCATGACACAAAACTTCGGACCGGAAGCGCGTGGCGGCGCTTGCAGCGCGCAACTGGTGCTTTCCGATTCGCCAGTGTTGTACCCGTACGTCACTCGGCCGGGCATCCTGGTCGTCATGTCGCAGGAGGCCTACACCCGTTTCGTCCCCGAGTTGACGGATGGTGGCATCTTGATCGTCGAGCAGGATCTGGTGCGAGTTTCCGATATCGGCGCTTCCGAACTCAACAAGGAAATCCAGGTCTACAGCATCCCCGCCACCCGCATCGCTGAAGAACTCGGAAAACGCATGGTATTGAATTCGGTGATGGTGGGATTCTTCACCGCTGTCACCCATCTGCTGGACGCCAATGCGGTTCGTAAAGCAGTCGAGGATTCCGTTCCAGCAAGTTTCCGAGATTTGAACTTGCTGGCCTTCGAAAAAGGATTCAACCAGGGAACTGCGGCATTAACCGCGAGCGCCAATCCTTCCGACGCTGCCCTTCAGCTACAGCACCCGCCGGAGTAGCTTTTACTGTTGCATTCTTCAGCTTCTGCTATTGCGAAATTCATCGCGAATCCCTGTCTGCAAGCTGCTGATTGCAGAAGCCAATTTGCGTCGACTTCCGTCAAGACCACAAACGCGAGTTTTATCTTGTTGCGATTCGCATCAAAGTGTTCGTTCAGAATCTCATCGAGTTGCCAATCCCCGCAGAATCGTCTTCCGTCTACTCGCTTGATTTCACGGGTGATTGCTGCCTTCATCGTGCTTAGCCCGGAATCGCTTGAACTTGGCATGGCGATTGCCTTTAGGAAAGCGTTGAGCGGCTCGCAAGACGGCCCTCAAACGAGGTGACTTATGACAGTCCTACTGGTTCTCTTCACATTCGCAGCTTTCCTACTGATTGACCATTTCCGCACCGGTCGCGCCGTTGCAAAGCCTGAGTTGGAAATGGCTGCACCCGCGCGAGATGCGGTAGCCCGGTTAAGGCCGGCACTGGTTGGTGGCTTCGAGGTCCCGGAACACCTGCGCTATCACCCGGGACACACCTGGGCATTAAGCGAGAGCCCCAGCCTGGTGCGGGTCGGCATGGATGACTTTGCCTCCAAGCTGACAGGGAAAGTCGAGGGCATCACGCTGCCACAGCGCGGCCAGTGGATTCGTCAAGGCCAGAAGATGTGCACCATTCATCGTGACGGCTGCGCGGCTGACATGGTTTCGCCCATCGAGGGCACGGTGTCTGACATCAATGCAGCGGTGATGCAAGATCCGAAACTCGCTCTCCGCGATCCCTACGGCGAAGGCTGGCTGCTGACGGTGCAGGCTCCCGACGCCAGGACCAGCTTCCGCAACCTGTTGGGTGGTGCGCTTGCCCGCTGGTGGACGGAAGAGGCGGCCAGCCGCTTACAGCACCGCATGCCGATGGCGCTGGGAGCGCTTGCCCAGGACGGAGGCGTGGCGGTGAACGACGTTGCTGCTCAGATGCCGGACCAGGACTGGCTGCCGCTGGCGAAGGAGTTCTTTCTTTCATAAGTGACCTCGCGGCCCGGGAGGCGGAGGAGCCTTGCCGAGGACCGCTGGAAACACCAAAGCCGCCCTGGGTCCGAAGCCAAACGGCAGGGACACCGGGCGGGCCGGTGTTTTTTCTGGCAGCTTTCTCGAGGCGCAGCGCCAATCACCCATGTCTCGTATACCTTGTCCCGTAGTCGGCTAAGCTCAACAGCAGCAGAAGTAGCAGCCAGAAGATCGAGGCGACAATCACCATCTTGGTCAGTTTCTCGCTGGCGTACTTCACGTGCATGAAGAACAGCACCACTAGCAGAGCTTTACAGGTCGCAATCACGAGCGCGACTACGGTATTGAACGGGCCGAGGTCGATAAAGGCCACGCTCGCTGTGAGAACCGTCAGAATCATCAGCGTGAGCCAAATGCCGTAATACATTTTGCTGGAGAGAACGTGTTCAGACATGGCGGCTCACCTCAAGGGCTTCCGGTCGATCAGATACAGCAATGGAAAAAGATAAATCCAGACAACGTCCACAAAGTGCCAGTACAGCCCGCCGATCTCCACTGGCGTGTAATATTCTGGCGTGTAGCGTCCCTTTACGGCGTGATAGAGCAGGAACGAGAAGATTCCAATCCCAATGATCATGTGCAACGCGTGCAGCCCGGTCATCGCAAAGTAAAGGGAAAAATAAATCTGCTCGTGTGCAGGGTCGATGTGAATTTGAGGATAATCACGGATCAGATCGCTCGCGTCGAATGAAGCTCCTGGAATATGGTGCTCTTTGTACTTTGCATACCACTCGACACCCTTAATCCCAAGAAACGCCAAGCCGAGAATCAGCGTAAGCACCAGCAGAACAATCAGAAGTTTGCGTTTCCCCATCTGCGCTGCACGAACGCCCAGCGCGACCGTTAAGCTGCTGCAGATGAGAACGATGGTGTTGATGGTACCAAGCCAAATATCCAAGCTCCGGCTGCCCGCTGCGAACTCGTTGAAGTACCAGTTGCGGTAAACCAGATAGGCCAGAAACATCCCGCCAAAGAACATGATCTCGGTGCCGAGGAACAGCCACATGCCGAGCGACGCCGCATCACGTTGCTGTTGCACAGTGGTGAAGTGATGGCGCAACTCCGGGCCGTGCTGTTCAACCACGACTGGGCTATCGCTCAACGGAAACCTCCATCGCGGGCGCGGGAATCTGATCGTAGTTGTAGGCCTCCCAGGTCACTTCCGGTTCATGATCAAAGTTGAAGGTTGGTGGCGGCGACGTGGTTTGCCATTCCAGACCAGCCGCGCCCCAGGGATTGTCGTCGGCAATTTTGCCGTACCGCATCGACCACAGGAAATACACCATGGGCAAAACGTAACCGACGGCGAGGATCGTGGAACCGGCGGTGGACAGGACATTCAGCACCTGAAACTCCGGCGGATATTGCCAGTAGCGCCGCGGCATTCCCATGTAGCCCAGAATGAATTGCGGGAAAAATGTCAGATTGAATCCCAGAAATACGATGAGCGCAGCAAACTTGCCCAGCCACTCCGGGTACAAACGGCCGGAAATCTTTGGCCACCAATAGTGCATTCCACCCAGGTAGCCCATGACCGCGCCGCCCACCATGATGTAGTGGAAATGTGCGATCACGAAATAGGTATCGGTGACATGAACATCAATTCCCAACGCTGCCAGGAACAGCCCGGTCAACCCTCCCATGGTAAACAGCCCGATAAAGCCGAAGGCATACAGCATGGGAGTGGAAAATGTGATCGAGCCCTTGTACATGGTCGCGGTCCAGTTAAACACTTTGATCGCCGAGGGCACTGCGACCAAATAGCTCAAGGCTGAGAAAATCAGAGCCGAATAGAGCGAAATCCCAGCCACAAACATGTGGTGCGCCCAGACCAGAAAGCCAAATACAGCGATGGCAATGCTGGAAAGCGCAATCGCCTTGTAGCCGAAGATCCGTTTGCGGGAAAAGCACGGCACAATTTCCGCCACAACTCCCATCGCCGGGAGAATCATGATGTACACGGCGGGATGGGAATAGAACCAGAACAAGTGCTGGAAAAGCAGAGGATCGCCGCCGCGTGTGGGATCGAAAATCCCCAAATGGAAGAGCCGCTCGAATACCACCAGTACCAGCGTGATTGCCAGCACTGGCGTCCCCAGAAGCTGGATGATGCTGGTCGCATAGTGGGCCCAGATGAACAGCGGCAATCGCGACCAGGTCATCCCCGGTGCACGCATGCGATGGATGGTGACCACGAAGTTTAACCCGGTAAGAATCGAGGAAAATCCGGCAATGAAGATCGAAAGGCCCGCCTCGATCACTTTTGTATTGCTGAACGCGGTGCTGAAGGGCGTGTAGAAAGTCCACCCTGTGTCAACTCCACCGGTCACGATGCAGTGCAGCATCATGATCCCGGCAATGATGTAGAGATACCAGCTCAACAGGTTGATGCGAGGGAACGCCAGATCTTTGGCGCCGATCATCAGCGGCACCAGGAAATTTCCCAGCACCGCCGGAATAGATGGAATCAGGAAAAAGAAAATCATGACCATGCCGTGCATGGTGAAAAGCTTGTTGTAAGTGTCCGCCTGTACCAGATCACCGGCCGGAGTCAGCAGTTCGAGCCGGATCAGCAGCGCGAAGAATCCTCCGATGAAGAAAAAGAACGTGATCGACACCAGATAAAGCAGCGCAATCCGCTTGTGGTCCGTGGTGAGCAGCCAGGACTTGATGCCATATTCCTGGTTGAGATAGTTCTCGCGTTCGGGCGTAATGACTGCGGTAGCCATGGCTATTCCTTCGGTCCCTGGGTTGTGGCCCCGGCAGCGGGCGCAGTTGCGCCAGCCGCCCCTGATGGCGCCGGGCTCAATGACTTGACGTACGCCACGAGTTCGGTCACTTGTTCTTCATTAACCAGTCCCTGAAAAACCGGCATGATGGGCTTAAATCCGCTCACGATTTTGGCGCTCGGACTCAAAATTGATTCACGAATGTAGTTCTCGTCGGCAATCACCGTCCGCCCATCTTCGAGCTGCACCGGTTTGCCGAAAATTCCCACGAGATTGGGCCCCCGGCCCTGAACGTCCGAGCGGTGACAGGTCGAACAGCCAAGCTGCTGAAAAATAGTTTGGCCGTTCGAAGCCAGCGATCCTGACGTGTTTCCTCCCGACAACCATGCCTGATATTGTGCCGGTTCCATCACCACTATTTGGCCGATCATCCCGGAGTGCATGGTGCCGCAATATTCCGCGCAGAACAGGTGATACACCCCGGGCCTGATGGCGCGAAACCACGCCGTTGTATAACGGCCCGGCAACACGTCCTGCTTGATGCGAAAAGCCGGGACGTAGAAGCTGTGAATCACGTCTTGTGAGGTCATGATGAGCTCGATGTCGCGGCCAACGGGAACGTGAAGCTCGTTGATCTCGCGCTGGCCCTCCACATGTTCGAGCTTCCACATCCACTGCTTGGCAACGACGTAAACTTGAGTCGCATCCCGGGGTGGCGTCCGCTCCTGAAAGTAAATCAGTGCACCCCAGACGAAGATCACCATAAAGATTCCCAGCGGAACTACCGACCAGGTAATCTCCAACGCATTGGAGCCTTCGATCTGTTCGGCTTCGCGGCCAGGCTGACGCCGGTAGCGAACCGCGAACACCACGATCATGGTGAAAATGGCCAGGCTCATGAACCCGGCCAACAGCAGCAGGAAAATGTAGAGCGCGTCTACATTCGCCGCCCCGGCAGAGGCGCGTGCTGGCCAAAGTGGAAGATTATCGAACATAAATCAAATCGCTCGTTTGCCGCGCTGTCGCTCCGAGGTGGACCCCAGCCGGAAACAGCACAAACAAAAAAGTTCCCAGAACAAAGATGGTCGCACCCGCCGGCAATCTTCAATATCCGGCTGATGATCGCGCCGTATTTTCCCGTGTCCGGGTTGTAGTGGTAGCAATACAGCAAGACCTCATCCACCACTGCTGCCAATTTTGTTCTGCGAGGCCTGAATCAGGCCCAGACGCAAATCCTCTGGCGCGTACTCCACCCCGTAGTAGTACTGGGCGATCTTGCCTTCGGGCGTGAGCACCATGATGGCAGTGGCATGGGCGAACTGGCCCGTCTTGGGATCGTATTCGTAGTCAAAGCCCGCGGCCTTGGTAAGCGCGGTGATGGAATCCTGCGGGCCGGTCAGAAAGTGCCAACCATCCGCAGCTCCAGCCCGGCCGTAGCGCTTCAAGAACTCCGCCTTCTTCGCCGCCGCCATGGCCGGGGTTTCTTTGGGATCGAAGCTTACCGTAAGAACGTCGAACTCCTTGCCGACGTCAAACTTCAACACCCGGAGAGCGCTTTCGAGGCCACTGAGAACTTCTCCGCACAGCATCGGACATTGGTAATAAACCAGATTCAAGATCACCGGCTTCTTGCCGAAGTAATCGCGCAAGTCGGACCGCTTTCCGGTCTCGTCACGGAAGGCGAGATCAGGCGGAATCTGATCGTTCAAGTGTTGCTCAATGCCGACGTTCTTTAATCCCGGCGGCCGCATGTTTGACCGGCGGCGTACATCGTGCCTTGCGTCATTGCCTGGCCAAAAGCGGTCGCTGCCAGCATCAACATGCCGAGTAAAGAAATGGCGACCACTCTCGCGCTGCTGTGTCCTTTTGTGCTCATTACTGCTTCTTGCCTTTCGCCGTTCAAATTGCTGGTATCAGAGCGCTGCGCCGCCTGATTCACTACATTCACCTCCGAAGGCGGAATAGTTCCGGCTTTTGGCGTAGTCGGCAGTCCGCGCTGGGCGATCAACTGCATGGCGCGCTCAATCGGAATTCGCACTACCCCCGCCGGTTTGATCCACCCAACCGTAACTGTCGAGAACCTGTTCTTCGTGCAGAAGGAAATGCGTTGATTTCCAACCGTTCGTTTTGCTCCAAGCGCGGCTGAGGAAAGCGTTGATCTCGTTCGGGGACACCTCACGGGTGTCGGCTCCGGGATTGCGTCACTAACGGGCTCTGTCGCGGCTGATGCGTTCTGATGTATGCATCCATCGCATGGTAGAGGCCCCAAAGCACAATCGCTACTAACGCCACTCCCACGCCCAGGCCCATGAGAAAGGCATAGACGCCACGCGGACTCAAGTCCTGGCGTTCGAACCCAGTCTCGGGACTCTCGTGTTTCAGTTCATCAGCCATGGGCGGGCTCAAGACCTCCTTGGCATCAACGTCATAAACCGGCAAGAGCGGCATGGCGTTCAAGTTGCGGAAGAAAAACCACAACCATAAACCGCCTATGGCGACGGGCAGAACCACATCCGCCCAGGTCACGCTGAAATGTACCGAGAAATTCGGCTCGATGGTCCAAAACAAATCCACATAATGCATCAGCAACAACCAGGTTGCCAGCCACACCATCCGCCGGATATCACGCTTGAATGATCGCGAGAGGAGGATCGCGAAAGGTACTGCGAAATGGAACAGCACCAGCCACAATCCCACGAAGCCCCAGCCGCCGTTCAACCGCCGCATGTACCATGTGATCTCGTCCGGCAGATTGCCTGCCCAGATGATCAGCCATTGCGAGAACGAGAAATATGCCCAGACCATGATGAACGTCAACATCCACTTCCCGTGGTCCTGCACGAAATCAGGCTTTAGCCAGTCCGACATCGGCTTGTACTCCACCAGAATTCGTTCCACCACCACCGCCAAACACATCGCCGAAAGCAGTTGCCCGATCAAAATCACCAGGCCATAGATGGTTGAAATCCAGCTTGGGTCGATGGACATGACCCAGTCGATGGCGGCAAACGATACTGTGAAGGCGTACAGGATCAGTCCCGGTCCGCTCAGCGCCTTGAAACGGTTGTTGTCACGCATCGGCGGCTGGTTCTGTTGCTCGTGACCACTTGGTCAGGAAAAATGACAGTAGGTTCCAGATGGCGAAATAGATGGCGGCGCGAATGATAAATCCGTTCACCGAAAGATAAGATTTTGTGATGTCCTGCAGATGCTCCTGGAGGTGTTTGTCGGCAATCGACTCCAGCGGCCGCGCCCACACATAAAGCCGGGGAAGCCCGAACAGGATGGGCACAAACAAAATGGTCATCAGTGGCACACAGCGCATGGCCGCACCCATAATCCGGCGGATCACCGTGCCCCAGCCGCCGCCGGTCAAATGGCGGATCATCAGGATCGCCATCGATCCGAGAGTCACGCCCAGCCAATCCATGTAGGCGAGCAAATAGCCGCGGAAGAATTCGTCCGGACGAAGAAACGCGCAACGCCAACGGCAATCGCTGAAAAAATCAGGCCAATCACCAGCGAACGCGCCTGGATGACTCTGGCCACGGGTGGCGCCATGGTTGTCGGATGGTTTGGCCGGGCCGCGCTCATTTCGGATCTTCTCCCTTTCCCGCATGGAAGCGGCTTGCATCTCCGGCAACGTAGCTCCCGATCCCGGTTCACCACGGAACGCCGGCGCCGGCGACGGTACTTTCTGTCCCGCCGGAATATCGGCCGCAGTAGCAGTTCTGGCTCAACTGCAACGCCCGGATGTAAGCCACAATGTCCCAGCGATCACGCGCCGGAATCTGCGCAGCATAATCCGGCATGGCGCCAAAACCGTTGGTCATAACGTCGAAAAAATATCCCAGCGGGGCCTTGCGCAGTCGCTCGGTGTGGTACGAGGGCGGCCGGCGGAACCCGCGCTGCACAATCACTCCGTTGCCATCGCCCAGACTGCGAGTGACAGGGGGAGCAATAAATGTTGAATCGTTCCCGCCCCCGCGCCAGCACTTCTTCATCTGACGGGAAACGGCATATAGTCGCCGGGATTGTTCCCCATTTTCCCGGTGTAGAAATATGTGTCCTCGTGCAATTGACCGCGCGCCACCGTACCTTCGACGGGCGGCCGCGCGGAACGCAAGTCGGCATAGAAATCGCTCTTCGCCAGTGGCTTGAATCGCGGCTGGTCTTGCATGTCCTGGCGGCATCCCGCAAGCGCCAGCACGGCCAGCAATGCCAGCGGCGAAATTCTCTGCAAAGTCCGCATGCCTAGTCGGGAACCTCCGAGATGGCATGCCCTCCCAAACTCTCCAGAAAGCGCCGCGTCTCAGCCGCGCTGTACTTTGGGTCGGAAGAAAACACAATCAAAAAGAACCGGTCCTTAGTGGCAAAGGCAAAGCGGGGCACATTGAACACCGGGTGATAAGGCATGGGCAGCCCGTTCAGCGCCAGCATCCCGAAACACCGCGGAAATCCCCGCAAACAAGAATCGTCATCTCGAAAGTCACCACAATGAACGCCGGCCACGAGTGATAAGGCCTTGCCACCCACGTTGATCGGATAGCTGACTGGTCGCGATCCACCACTGCAACGAGATATCCCGAAATGCCGCCGGCCAGGCCGCCGATCAGCGTCACCAGCGGCACACTGTTATTGTGAAAACCGATGGCCTCCGCCAGTTCTTCGATCGGGAACGGGCTATAGGCATCGATCTTGCTGATATCCGGCTTCGTGCGTGCTGCCGCGCCGCCGCGACCAGGGCGGTCGGAGAATCGAACTCTGCCATGGTCCCGTAAATCGGCGCTGCGCTTCATTCCTTCACCTCCGCTTCAGGGCAGCAAAGTGCGCATTTCGAAAATCGAAATCATGGGCAGAATACGCACGAAAAGGAACATCGCCGCCAGGAACAGGCCGATAGTGCCGATGTAAGGTCATCCAATCCCAGCGTGTGGGATAATACATTCCCCATGACGAAGTCAGGAAATCGCGATGCAGGCTGACCACAACGATGATGAATCGCTCCAGCCACATGCCGACCAGGACGTCGAGAGAAATGAAGAAACAGCGCCAAGGGACTGGTGCGCAGCTTCGGATCCAAAGCACCTGCGGAATGAAGATGTTGCACAGCGGAGCAGACAGTAATACCAGAACGCGTATGGCCCGTGCAGCCGGTTCCACAGAGTGAACGCGTCATAGCGATTGCCGCTATACCACCCCATGAAAGCTTCGATGCCATAGCCATAGGCAACGATCAAGCCGGTCGCCAGCATCACCTTCGCGGAATTTTGCAAGTGCCGCTCCGTAATGAAGTCTTCCAACCCATAAACCTTGCGGATGGGAATCGCCAGCATCAGCACCATGGCGAAGCCGGAATAGATCGCCCCAGCCACAAAGTACGGCGGAAAAATGGTAGTGTGCCAGCCCGGCACAATGCCGATGGCAAAATCGAAACTCACTACCGTATGCACAGAAAGCACCAGCGGCGTGGCCAAACCCGCGAGCAACAGGTAAGCGGTTTCATAACGGTCCCAGTGCCGCGCCGAACCGCGCCAGCCCATGGCGAGACATGCCGTAGATAATTTTGGCGGCACGGTTCGTCGAGCGGTCGCGCAGCGTCGCCAGGTCGGGAATCAGGCCGATGAACCAGAAAAGCCGAGATCGTGGCATACGTAGACACTGCAAACACATCCCACACCAGCGGGCTGCGGAATTGCGGCCAGTAGTTCATGGTATTGGGATAGGGAAAAAGCCAATAGAACAACCACGGGCGGCCCAAGTGCAGCAGCGGGAACGATTCCGGCGCAAGCCACGGCGAACAGCGTCATGGCCTCGGCAAAGCGGTTGATGGAATTTCGCCACGACTGGCGTAAAAGCAACAAAATGGCGGAAATCAGCGTGCCTGCGTGCCCGATTCCGATCCACCACACGAAATTGACGATGGCGAAGCCCCAACCGATGGGAATGGTGATGCCCCAAATGCCTACGCCTTTCACAAACAGATATGCAATCGCGTAGAGCAACATCATGGTCAGCAAGAAGGCCACACCGAATCCAATGAACCATCCGCTTGAAGTCGGCCGCGTCAGCACAATGGAGCTGATCTTGTCCGTAACCGAAGCAAAGGTGTGCCCCGGCTCGATGACCGGAGTCCGGTCTGCCTGATCGTCTGATTCGTTCTGCTCGGCCATGTTTGGTCTATCCGAAGAGAGGCGCGATGCCGCGTCCCTTCAACGATCTGTTACAACTCCTCGTTCGGGTTTCGAATCTCTGCCAAATAGGTTGTCCGCGGCCGCGTGTTCAGATCCGCCAATAAACTGTAATTCCGCGGATTGCTCTTAAGCTTTGAGACCCGGCTTTCAGGGTCGTTGATGTTTCCGAAAATGATGGCGTTCGCGGGGCACGATTGCTGGCACGCAGTCTGCAATTCTCCGTCCTGTATTTTCCGGTCCTCACGCTCAGCATCGATCCTGTGCTCGCTGATGCGCTGCACACAGTAGGTACATTTCTCCATCACGCCGCGGCTGCGTACGGTGACGTCGGGATTGCGCATCATCTTGTACTGTGGCGTCTCCCAATCCTGGAACAGCAGGAAATTGAATCGCCGTACTTTGTAAGGACAGTTGTTCGAGCAATAGCGCGTCCCCACGCAGCGGTTGTAGACCATGTCATTCAAGCCTTCGCTGCTATGCACGGTCGCGCCCACTGGACACACGAGTTCGCAGGGCGCGTTCTCGCACTGCATGCACGGCACGGGCTGGAAGTAGGCCTTCGGATTATCGCGATCGCCCTGATAGTAGGCGTCCACGCGGATCCAGTGCATATGACGGCCAATCACGCACTGTTCTTTGCCGACGACCGCAATATTGTTCTCCGACTGGCAGGCTAGAATGCAGTTGTTGCATCCCACGCAGGCATTGAGGTCAATCGCCATTCCCCACGCGTACGGCTCCTTCTCGTAGGGATAAGGTTTATAGAGGGTCAAATCCTTTGGCGGTTCGTCGTCTCTGGCGAACGCTGGTTCTTTGTGGTACTCCTCAAGGTTCGTGGTTCGCACTTGCGGACGCGGCGCCGACCGCAGTGTCCATGGTCTGATAGCCTTGAGTCGTCGCCAGCTTGTAGGTTGCACCCGTCTTCGCGATTTTCACGCCCGCCACAAACCAGGGCGTTGCACTATCGCGCAGGGGATAAAAGTCGAAGCCTGCGCCGGTGCCCACGCGTCCCGCTCGCCGCCGCCCGTAGCCCAGAAACACCGTGATCGAATTGTCAGGATGACCGGCCTGAACCCAGACCGGAGCCGCGACTTTATTCCCATTGAGTTCGATCTCAATCATGTCTTCAGTCTTCAGCCCCAACCGCTCCGCCATCGCCGGGCCGACGAGCACGGGATTGTCCCAGGTCATCTTCGACATCGGCTTGGGCAGTTCCTGAAGCCAGCCGTTGTTGGAGAAGCGGCCGTCATAGATTGAAGGATCGCGGCGGAAATTGATTTCGACTGCGTCCTTGCCGAGTATGCTGCTGAAGTCACGACCTGCCGTCGGACGATTCAGATTGAATATCAAGTCCGGCTTGACCTCAATCTGCTTCGGCGCAAACGTAGTGCCTTCAATCCATCCATCATTTAATGATTTCCGCCAAAACATTTCGAAGTCCACGCCGGGATGCTGCTTCTTCCAATAGCCTTGAACCACTTCATAACCGCTGGCTTCGGGTTGTCCGGCCAGAGTAGCCAAAAGTTCGTGCGCACTCTTGCCACCGTAAAGCGGCGCAATCAGGGGCTGCACAATGCTGACGGTCCCGTCGTAGGCACGCGTGTCTCCCCAGGCTTCGAGATAATGTGCCTCGTTGATGTGCCATTGGCAGAGTTCCGCAGTCTCGTCCTGATAGAGACCCAGATGCACGCGCAGCGGAATGTTGGTGTTCTTGAGTGCGTCAGCAAAGTTCAGATCGGCCGGTGCATCGTATGCGGGATTGCCATCAATGACGACCAATAGATCCACTTTGTTCGCACGCATGTCCGCGACTAGGTCCTTGAGGGACTCAGTCTGATTCACCGGATTCGCATCCACGGGATCGGTGTAGAAAACGGTCTTGCCGACGTTGTCCAAAGCCCGATTGATGGCATGGACCATCGCGTGAACCGCTGCCGGCTGATGATCACCGGCGATCACGACGCTCGTGCCGTGGTGGGCCTGCAGGTCTTTCACCAACGCATCGAAAAACTTCGCGGGACCATCCGGCCAAGTCGATCCGGAACCATCGAGACCGTTTGCAGATGCGAGTCCCCGAGCAAAACTCTCTACCTTCGAAGCCCTCATCGGCAGCCGATGGTCCGCCTTCGCCCCGGTTGCGCTGGTCGTGCTCTCTACTACATACAGGCGGCTCATCTTGCCGGAATCCGGGTCGCGCCGCTTGGCGAAATCGCGGATGTACCGCACATTCCCCGGGAATCCCGCCGAGAGAAAGTCGGCATCGAGCGAAACGATCACATCGGCGTTTTCCAGCTTGTATTGCGTCTCCACTGCCTCGCCAAAGGCGACCTTCGCACCTTCCATCACATTGTCGCGATTAATCGGCTCGTACACATGCCACTTAGCCTGCGGATAAACTTTCAGCAACTCCCGCATCTGATCCGCGAGTGTCGGCGACGAAATCGTCCGCGCCAGAATGCGAATTCCTGCGCCCTGTACAGCTTTCTGCGCGGTCAGTGGCCCGCGAATCGCCTCCAGGAAATTACCCCAGGTCCGTACCTCGCCCAGATTAGCAATGGTCTGGGACCGGTCAGGGTCGTACATTTCAAGTATCGACGCTTGTGCGAATATATCGGTCCCGCTCAAACTCGCGGGATGCTTGTCGTTCCCTTCGATCTTTGTGGGCCGGTACATGTGGCTTTCGACCAGCAGAGGCTCCGCATATCCGCCCAGAGTGAAAGCCGTGGCATAGAACATCGGCAGACCGGGCACCAGTTCCTCGGGCTGACGGACATAGGGAACGATGGGCTCCATGGGTTGCTTGGTGCAAGCCGTCATACCCGCCATTGCCAGCGATGCGCCCATCAGCTTCAGGAAGCCGCGCCGCGAAACCGAATCCAGCCATTCCGACGCGCCCTTGGGAAACTCGCGGTGCATCATTTCCTGCCACTCCGGGCTGCCCGCCAGCTCTTCCAGACTTCGCCAGAATTCCGGCCCTTTAGTCTCGGCGATCCGGGCCTGGGCCGCGCTCAAGTCGAGCGTGCCCTTCTTGCCCGGACAAACCTCTTCGCGATGCTGCTTGCCGTCGTTGTCTTCTATCTTCATCATCAAATGCTCTACCGGTGACACGTCGAACAGCTAGTAATGTCCGTCACCGTCCTTAGCTTGTACTTCTTCACCAAGTACGTTCCCAGCGATAGCTGGTCGGTATATTCTTCGCCGTCCATCGTAACCGGCTTCAGACTCGATGGTTGTTCGTAGCGCATGTTGAAAACCTGGTCACGCGGTCGCAGGTTCTTTGCCGGATCGCGATGACAGTTCAGGCACCACTCCATCTGCAATGAATATGCATTGAACATCAGCGGCATGCGGTCAACCGGCCCGTGGCAAGTATTGCAACCGACGCCTTTGTTGATGTGAATGCTGTGATTGAAATATACGAAGTCGGGGAGATCGTTCGCCCGCGTCCACACCAGAGATTTGCCGCTGCGGAAACTCTCCCGCACCGGCTCGAGCAGGGCCGCTCCCGTCCAAATTTGAGAATGGCAGTTCATGCAGGTCTTGGTGGGCGGGATTCCGGCGAAACTAGAAGTCTCAACCGATGTGTGGCAGTAGCGGCAGTCGATCCCCAACCCGGCCACGTGATGCTGATGGCTGAAAGGGACCGGCTGCGGACGCGCCACTTTGGCGTAGGTAATATACGGCGAACGCTGCAATTCCAGCACGGCCCACAAGAGCACAGCGATCAGGAAGACGGCTCCGTAAATCGTAGCCCGGGAAATCGTGTTCGTGCTGCGATGAAAAATCTGCATCAGTCAGAGCTTTCAGTGCGTCGAAGACGAGTTCATCGTCCCGATGCTTTTGTGGAACTGCATGAGGGTTTGCAGCCTCAGACTGTAGTGAGCTTAGTTTTAGAAACTACGGATTATAGCAGTTTCAAATCGCGGTTGGCGCAGCATGGGAAACTTTTTATTGGGAATTCTTAAGACGCGTTCCCGAAATTACAAAAACCAGCGACAGCTGAAAATCTATCGCAAGTTCATTACCAACAGGCGCGGCTCAGTCATCTCTTCAATGGCATAACGCAAACCTTCGCGGCCCAATCCGGAATCCTTAATGCCACCGTAGGGCATGTGGTCGATACGGAATGTAGGTACGTCGCCGGCAATGACGCCGCCCACTTCCAATTCGTCGTAGGCGTTGAACAACAGTTTAGCGTCCCGCGTGAATATGCCGGTTTGCAGGCCATAGGGCGAGCGGTTGATCTGGCGGATGGCATCGTAAAAGTCGTCGTAAGGCTCCACGGTTACTACGGGAGCAAAAATTTCCTGGCAGTTGACCTTCATGTCGGGCCGGGTCCCGGTCAGCACCGCTGGTTCCAGCATCGACCCCCGGCGCTGACCGCCGATGAGTAAGCGGGCGCCGCCACCCACCGCTTCCTGGATCCATTCACTGGAGCGAATCGCGTCACTTTCCCGGATCAGCGGCCCCACGTCGGTGGAATCCTGCAATGGGTCTCCGCTCTTGAGCTTCTTAACACCGGCCACCAGCGCATCGGTAAACTTGCCGCAGACCGAACGCTCCACCAGGATGCGCTGTACAGAGATGCAAGTCTGCCCGGCATATACAAAGCCTCCGGCCACGCAACGCTCTGCGGCGAAGGCAATGTCGGCGTCGCTATGCACGATGACGCCCGCGTTTCCGCCCAGTTCCAGCAAGACTTTCTTCTTCCCAGCGCGTCGCTTGATGTCCCAGCCCACCGCCGCGCTGCCGGTAAAGCTGATCATCTTGAGGCGCTCGTCGGTAACCAGCAAGCCAGCATCTTCATTGGAGAGCGGAAGCACGTTTAGCGCGCCGTCAGGCCAGCCCGCCTGCTGCACTACCTCGGCCAGCAGCAGCGCAGTGAGGGGAGTTTGGGGCGCCGGCTTGATCACCAAGGTGCAACCGGCGGCAATCGCGGGCGCCACTTTATGCGCCACTAAATTGAGCGGAAAATTAAACGGAGTGATGCCGGCAATTGGCCCCAGAGGAAAGCGCTTTACGATCCCCCATCGCCCTACGGTGAATTCCTGCCAATCCAGCGGAAGATACTCGCCGTAAATGCGCGTGCTCTCTTCCGCCGCCACTGTGAAAGTAAAGATGCTGCGTTCCACCTCGGTGCGCGCAGCTTTGATCGGCTTGCCCGCTTCCTGCGCCATGGTGTGGGCAAATTCCCCTTTGCGGTCGGCAATGCCCTGGGCCACGCGCCGCAACATGCGTTGCCGCTCGAAAGCCGGCAAGCGGCGGGTAGTGCCAAAAGCCTTCACCGCCGCGGCAATGGCCGCTTCCGCATGTTCTGCCCGGCCCTGAAACACTCGTCCAATCACACTGCGATCATAGGGCGCGCGAATCTCAACCGGGTCGCCTTCCTCAATCCACTTGCCGTCCACCAGAAACCCTTGTGTGGTCACGGGAGTCGCTGTCATCTGGGCCATGGATTTTCCTCACCTCCGCAACGGGCAGACTATAAGATTATAGGCCTTCGTACGCCGGTGGGAACACGCGCCGGTACGCGCAATTTTGGAAAGACGATGTCGACCTCAATTTTGGAAATCAGCCAACGATTGCGTGCGCGGGAGTTTTCTCCCGTTGAGCTAACTCAAGACTGCCTGACGAAGATTGAAAAGCTGAATCCGGTGCTGAATGCCTTCATCACCGTGACTGCCGACTTGGCGATGGAGCAGGCACAGCAGGCTGAGGCTGAAATTCGACAGGGAGAATGGCGCGGACCGCTGCACGGTATTCCCATCGGATTAAAAGATCTCCTGGATACCGCCGGCGTCCGCACCACTGCTGCCAGCGAGTTATTCAAGGACAGAAGTCCAAACCGTGATGCCGAGGTTGTGCGGCGTCTGAGAGACGCCGGCGCGGTGTTCTTAGGGAAACAAAACCTGCATGAGTTCGCTTACGGCGGCAGCTCAATGATCAGCTATTTTGGTGCGGTCCACAATCCCTGGAATCCTGCGCACATTGCCGGGGGATCGTCCGGAGGATCGGCCGCTGCCGTGGCAGCTGGCCTCGGCTACGGAGCCATCGGCACGGACACGGCCGGTTCCATCCGAGAGCCGGCGGCACAATGCGGAGTAGTGGGAATCAAGCCCACCTTTGGGCGAGCCAGCGCCCGCGGTGTGATTCCTCTTTCGCCGTCACTCGATCACATTGGCCCGATTGCCAGAAGCGTTTCTGATGTCGCGGTGCTTTTGCAAGCCATCGCTGGATACGACGCAGAGGATGAGAACAGCGTTGATGTACCAGTACCTGACTATGTCGTAGATCTTAGAGTTGAAACAAGACCCGCGCGTATCGGCGTACCGCGAAAATTCTTTTTCGAGGACCTGGATCCCGAAGTGGCTTCTGCGGTCGAGGTCGCTCTTGATGTGCTGAAAAACCTAGGTGGCGAGATTCGAGAAATGAGTCTCGACGTTCCCATCGACCGCGCATTGCAACTCGCCGAGTCCTACGCCGTTCACCGGGACTCTGTTGCGAAGAGTCCCGAACTGTACCAGCCGGAGACGCTGCGCCGCATCCGCAGCGGCGAAAACATCCCGGCCGCCCGGGTCGAAGCTGCGCGGCGAGATTTGGCGAAAGTGCGCTCTGATATCGAGAGAGTCTTCGCGAATTTGGATTTCATCGTCACGCCAGCCGTGCCGATTCCCGCGCCCGTCATCGCAGAGCTGAAGCAGAACCCTGAACTCCTGCGCCCTCGCGAACTGGTTCTGCTGCGCAACACCCGGCCGTTTAACGTTTGGGGGCTGCCTGCGATTTCAGTTCCCTGCGGATTCACGCGCGCTGGCCTGCCAGTTGGATTACAGATCGCCGGCCCGCCGTGGTCGGAGGCAGCTATCTTGCGGCTGGCATACGCCTACGAGCAAGCGACTGAATGGCATAAGCAGGAACCAAAGCTCACATATAGGCCCTAGGTTTTCTCTGCGAACTCCGCGTGCTTTCTCCGCGCACTTTGCGTTTAAAGCTTTTGTCCTAGGCTAAGATGTATCGTGCCTCCGGCCCGCAAGCAACCGCCCTCCATCCTCACCGTGGCTGCCTTTTCCAAAATCCCGTGGCTCGTCTACGGTTTTTCCACGCGCAAGGGAGGGTTCTCCAAGGTCTATGGCGGGCATTCGCTGAACCTCGGGTTCACTGCGCACGATTCGCGGGCCACAGTTGAACGCAATCGGGCAGCATTTCAGTTCCAGGTGGGTGCAAGTCACGGTAAGAAACTCTGGCCACTCATCACCATGCGCCAGATCCACTCCGATCTCATTCATTCTGTTTCGAGACCTCCGGCCGATCAACTTTTCGGTGATGGCTTGATCACCGACACGCCCGGAATCCTGCTGGCGATTCAGACTGCCGACTGCCTGCCCGTTATTCTCGTCGACACCAAGCGGCGCGCTATAGGAGTCTTTCATGCCGGTTGGCGTGGCACTGTCCTGCGAATCGCCGAAAAGGGCGTGGGCGAGATGCGCGGCTGCTTTGGCACCCGGCCGCGGGACATCAAAGCTGCCATCGGCCCGGGAATCCACGGCTGCTGCTATCAGGTCGGTGAGGAGGTACGTCAGAACTTCGAATCCCAGTTCGCCTACGCTGCCGACCTGTTCCGCGAGGTCAAAGAGTCGGATCCCGTCCGCGAAAAGTACCCTCTGCTATTCCTCACGGCCCGTGCTCCGGGTCACGGCGAATTGCCGGCCACCATCTTTTTGGATTTGGTCGAGGCCAATCGCCGCCAATTGATCGACGCGGGAGTACCGGGCAGGAATATCCACGCATCGCCGCTCTGCACTTCGTGCCGCGCCGATCTGCTCTTTTCCCACCGCGCCGAACGAGGAGTAACGGGAAGAATGATGGGTGTGGCCGGAATTCGGCCGGAATAAATCTCCGGCTCTCGTGATAGAGTCTTGACGCCGAACCGCATCTAAGGAGGTCCTTATGCTTGTGGGTATGGGTTGGCTTTACATCATCATCGTGGGCCTGATCGCTGGATGGGCGACGGGCAAGATTATGAAAGGCTCAGGCTATGGTCTGCTAGCCGACATCTTGCTGGGTATCGTGGGCGCCATCATTGGGAGCCGGATTCTTGGGCTTGTGGGAATCTACTCAAGTGGTGGACTGGTGCCGAACATTCTCGTAGCGATCGTCGGCGCGGTCATCCTGGTGGCCATTGTGCGGGCCATCAAGAAGGCCTGAACCTTCTCCACGGCAAGGATCAGGGAACCGCGACCTCCTGGCCCACGACTGCCTCAAGATGATCGAGAGTCTGGGCCACGGTCAATGAATACATCTCGCGCCCGTCTCCTTCGCCTGATTCCAGCGCAGTCTTGAGATAGTGGCCCGCGATCTCGATGGCCAGCGGGTCCGTGATTTGTTTACCCGTACGATTCGCGTACTCTCCCCATGCCGGGTGCGGCAGGGCGATCCATACAGGCCTGCCATCGACCAAAAATTTGATGTCGACGGCATCGGCGTGGCGCGTGGCGATGGCCACGATCAGGGCCTGATAAATGCAGTGGGCCTCTTTTTTTGACCAGCGGTCCACAGCATGGAAATCCTGATACATGAGAAAACTATAGCGGAGCGGCCCTCTGAGGAGCAAACCAAAGGGAGGTGAATTATCATGGTCGGGCCGAAGGCTGATGGCGGAAAGCGCTCATGAAAAACCTGGGTATCCTGCTCTCCGGACGTGGCTCTAACTTTGAGGCCATCGCCGGAAATGTCGCGGAAGGCCGGATCCCGAACGCGAGAATCTCAGTCGTGATTTCCAATCGCGCCGACGCTGCAGGCATCGCTACCGCCCAGCATTTGGGACTTAGCTCTCTGGTCATCCCTTCCAAGGGCAAAGACCGTGAAGCGCATGATCGCGAAGTCGTCACGGCACTACAACGACACAGCGTTGACCTCGTCTGCCTTGCCGGATACATGCGCCTGCTCTCGCCCTGGTTTGTGCGGCAATTTCCGCATCGCATTCTCAATATCCATCCGTCACTCTTGCCAGCCTTTCCCGGCCTTGAAGGCCAAGAGCAAGCGCTCGCCTACGGCGTGAAAGTGACAGGCTGCACGGTCCACTTCGTGGACGAAGAACTGGATCATGGCCCTATCCTCGTGCAGAAGACCGTTCCTGTGCTTGACACTGACGACGAGCCCTCCCTGGCTGCGCGAATTCTGGAACAGGAACACATTGCCTATAGCGAGGCGATCAATCTAGTGTTCGAGGGTAATTTCGAGATTGTTGGCCGCAGGCTGATTTCTCGCAAGTAAATGCCTACCGCAAAGAACGCAAAGATTAAAGATCCGCTAAGCACGCAAAGACATTCCAAAACGGGACCTGCAGCACAATTTTTGCGAACTTTGCGGGTTCTTTGCGAGCTTTGCGCTTTAAGATTTTGATGTGCGAAATACCGACCTCACGCCCGAGATCATCGGATGCGCCATAAAGATCCATCGCCGGCTCGGACCGGGGCTGCTGGAATCCGCGTACGAGTCTTGCCTCGCTTATGAACTCACAAAATTGGGTCTGTGCGTGGAGCGCCAGAAGCCAGTACCCCTGATTTACGATTCGGTGAAGCTGGATTGCGGTTTTCGAGCTGACTTGGTCGTTGAAGGGCGAGTTGTCATCGAAACAAAATGCAGAGAAGCGTTACATCCGGTGGACGAGGCACAGTTACTCTCCCATCTTCGCCTGCTCAACATCTCGGTTGGTCTGCTGATCAACTTTCACGTGGTGCTCCTCAAAGATGGAATCAAGAGGATGGTCAATAACTACCGGGACCTGGAAGAAGCTTCATAAGCTGCCAGCAGCTTTTCTTGCGACCTTTGCGAAACCTTGGCGCACTTTGCGGTTAAGTGCTTTAGCCGAGCGCCATCATATAATGATGGTTCTCATGCCAACGTTCCCACCAGTTGACGAGCAGTTAGCCTACATCAAGAAAGGCGCCGCGGAAATCATTCGCGAGGCCGATCTGCGCGCCAAACTGGAAAAGTCGCGCGCTTCCGGCAAGCCGCTGCGTGTCAAGCTTGGCATGGACCCGACCGCTCCCGATCTTCACCTCGGCCATACGGTCGTTTTGCGCAAGCTTAAACACTTTCAGGACCTCGGCCACACCGTCATTTTTCTCATCGGCGACTTCACCGGCATGATTGGCGACCCTACTGGCCGCTCAGTAACTCGTCCGCCGCTCTCTCGCGAGCAGATCGAACAGAACGCCGAAACCTACAAGGCCCAGGTGTTCAAGATCCTCGATCCCGAGAAGACGGTCATCGACTTCAACCGCCGCTGGTTCGCCAAATTCACCGCCGACGATTTCATTCGTCTGGCGGCCAAATATACGGTTTCGCAGATGCTCGAGCGCGAGGACTTTCATAAGCGCTTTTTGGAAGAAAAGCCCATCGCTGTGCACGAACTACTCTATCCTCTGGCGCAGGGATACGATTCGGTCGCGCTCGAAGCCGACGTCGAGCTCGGCGGCACCGACCAGAAATTCAATTTGCTCGTAGGCCGCGAACTGCAACGCGCCTACGGACAAGAGGCCCAGGTCGTGCTGACGACGCCGATTCTCGAAGGACTCGACGGTGTGCAGAAGATGTCGAAGTCATTGGGCAACGCCGTCGGCATTCACGAGCCGCCGCTCGAAATGTATGGCAAGATCATGTCGATTTCCGACGAAATGATGTGGAGGTATTACGAACTGCTGACCGATGTTCAGATGCCGGAAATCGAGAAGATGAAGGCGGACGTCGCAAGCGGCCAACTGCACCCGATGCGAGTCAAACGCGACCTAGCGACGCGTATCGTAAGGGACTTTCATGGTACGAAGCTTGCGGATTCTACTGACGAGCAGTGGGTCCAGATATTTCAAAAGAAGGAAGTCCCCGAGATCGTCGACCGTGCAACTGTTGCCCGGAGTGACGCCAAGGGCAAAAACCTCGAGGAGATCCCACTGGAGGGCCGGGAGAACGCCGCTATTTTCCGGAGTGACGGAACCAGGCTGAGTTATCGGGACGTCGCCCACGAATTCGGAACCTCACTCGGCAAGAGCTATCCGGGCATTAGATTGGACCACCTGATCGCACGCGCCGGTTTTGTACAATCGGCGTCCGAGGGACAACGGAAAATCAAAGAGGGCGCGGTGCGGATAGGTGACAATGTCGAGACCAGCTTTCTGATCTTCGTAGAATCGCTACCGGCTGAACTCCCCATCCGCGTCGGCCGCCAGGTCAAGAAAGTACAAATCCTACCCGACGCCCCCACTCTGTCATCCTGAGCGCAACAGAACGATTCGCTTGCGAATCGTTTCGCGGAGTCGAAGGATCCCTAGCCGCTTCACTTCAGCAAGAACCCTGAAAGGCATTCTCTTCCCGGTCGCATCAACAGAAATCCCTGCAAAGCTGCCGTCATCATAAGCGCTAAAGGGATCTTTCGACTTCTCAATGGTTTTCGCAAACGAAAGCCATTGCTCCGCTCAAGATGACTGAGGTTAAGTAAATCATTCTAGGCTCAGAAAATTACCAATCAGCTTCTTCCCCTCGCACGTCAGCACGCTCTCAGGATGAAATTGCACTCCCTCGACCGGGAACTTTCGGTGCCGCAGGCCCATAATCGTCCTTACGCCGGTGCTCTCGCTAGTCCATGCACTAACTTCTAACTCCTCCGGCAAATTCTCCTCCGCCACAATGAGCGAATGATAGCGAGTTGCGGTCAGCGGCGAAGGCAGACCGCGAAAGATGGTCTTCCCGTCGTGCTGCACTTCGCTAGTCTTGCCATGCATCAGCTTAGGCAGCACGAACGACCTTCCCCGCCAAATGCCGCCCCAATGGCTTGGTGCCCCAAACAGACTCCCAGGATCGGCACCTTCCTCGCGAAATGCCGGATCAGTTCGACGCTGATTCCGGCTTCGTTCGGAGTGCATGGACCGGGGGAAATCAAGATATGTTCGGGACGCATGGCCTCTACATCGGTAACGGTTACTTGATCGTTGCGGCGAACCTCAACTTCCGCACCCAGTTCGCCCAGGTACTGCACCAGGTTGTAAGTGAAGGAATCGTAATTGTCGAGGACAAAGACCATGGCGCCCTGAAAACAGCTTACATCAGGCTGAATTCGACCAGGGGGAGTGCCCTCAAGTACAGCTTGACACCGCCTCAGCAAAACGCCATGCTACAGACTTCCGGAGGGGTCATGGCCGAGACCACGCAGGACAATAAGCGGGCCACGCGTCGGTTTGCGCTGCGACTGCCCGTATCGGTGTCGTATGCCAACGATGGAGCCCAGGAGAAAGCTGCCCAGACCCGCGATGTAAGCGCGCGGGGGATCTGTTTCTACGTGGATTCCGCGATCAGCGCGGGCTCAGCCATCGAATTTACCCTCACCCTGCCACCGGAAATCACGCTCACCGAGAGTATTCGGGTCCGCTGCAAGGGCAAGGTCGTGCGAGTAGACGAAAGTGGCCCTGATGGCAAAGTGGCCGTGGCCGCGGTGATTGACGAATACGAATTTCTGTCGGAGCCCTAGGCAGACCGTAGTAGATACCACCTTCGTGCATCGTGCCGTATTTCTCCCTGCCGTAACCTGGTGGTATCGTTGCAATTAGGACTCAATCCCCGACATGAAGCTCTTGCAGCTCATTGGCGCCCTGCTATTCGTATCAGCAGCGGCGGCACAGTCTAGCCCAAGGCTGTTAGCTACCTCGGAGAATCCCTCGGTTATTCATTCGATCCGACCCCTGGCTGAACCCAATGGGCCAGCCATCGAAATCATTTCCAGCCGGCCGCTGGTTCCAGCAATCAGCAAGCTGGAGAATCCGCCACGTCTCATCATTGACTTTCCCAGCGCGCGTTTGGCTGGGCGCGAAAAGCACCTTGACCTGCGGGGAAGCGAAATCAACGGAGTACGGATCAGCCAGTTCCAACAGAATCCACCGGTGGCACGGATCGTAGTGGACCTGGCCGAACCCGTTACCTATACCTGGGATGCTGCAGGAAATCGCTTGCTGGTTCGCATCCGAGCCCTGGAGGAAGCAACTCATCCGGCAGCCCCCGTCATTTCACATGCTTTACTGCCGGCCTCGGGGGTCTCCGGTGGGGTGACGCTGGCTGGAAGCCGGGTGGCCACGGGATCTGCGGTGACGGCAGGCGCGGATACGGCGGTGTTGCAGCTAGGACGCGGGGGCAAAATATTGGTCTGCCCAAGGACCACGGTATCGGTGACCAGTTCACAAAACGGGCATACGCTGATGCTGGGCATGAGCACCGGGGCCATGGAGACTCACTATTCCTTGGAGGCAGCAGCCGATTCGATTCTCACGCCAGATTTCCGCATCCTGCTGGCCGGCCCGGGAGAGTTCGATTACGGGGTGAGCGCGGATTCACGCGGGAACACCTGCATTCAGGCGTTGCCGGGGAACACCGCGTCCGTAATTGTCTCGGAGCTCCTGGGTGACGGCACCTATCAAGTGAAGTCCAACCAGCAAGTGATGTTTCACTCCGGAAAGCTGAGCGAAGTGGACAGCGCAACGCCCGTAAATTGCGGTTGCCCGCCGACCGCACCGCCACTGATGCGGGCTTCGGCAACCACAACGTCAGACCTGCCCGTCCGGCGCCGGGAAACCGCCCCCCTTCCGGCATCGAAGCCCAACGACATTCACGTGCAAGTAGATGCGCCGATGGTATTTCGCGCCGCCGATCTAGCGCCGGTTCGACCGGCGCCAGCAGACGAAGCCAGTTTGCTTCCGCTTCGCGACATGCCGGTGCCGCCTTCCGAAGCTGTGGTGGCGCCTCCGAAGCCCACACATCACGGCTTCTTTGGCAGAGCTCAAGGGTTTCTTCTCGGCAGTGTTCGGTTAGAAGCGTCGGGCAGGACCGCTTATCTCCGCCGCAGATTCTTGGCCAACGGACTCACCCGGTCACGAACTTCTTCGGCAAACTCGGCGCCACGTTCCAGGACCTCCTCGGCGGCGTCGCGGGCGTCCTCGGTCCAGTCCTCTACGGTTTCGCGGGCATCGTCGTACTTACGCCGCAAATCCCTTCGTATCTGCCTGCCGGCTTTGGGAGCAAACAGCAAGCCGAGCAACGCACCTGCGCCGAGCCCAATTAATAAAAATGTAATGGCGGTGTTGCTGCGGCCGCCCTCAGAGACTTCGTATTTTCCTACACGCATAAAAACACTCCTTCCGATGAAAGCTTCCATCCGCTTGGATCTGGAACTATTCTAGTCCTCGAGTGGTCGGCAGGTTAGATAACTAGAGTGCCGGATTTTCCCTATTGCCCCAAGTGTGTGTAAAATAAAGCTTTCGAGCCTCGTGTCTGGTGGAAAATGTGGCCTGCCCGCGTCCGCCAGCCAGCCGCCATCAAAAAGGAGATTGTTTTCGCAATGGCTATTCCTGCGACCCAGCTTCGCCCCGGCATGATCATCAAACACAACAATGATCTGCACTCTGTTTTCAGCGTCGAGCACCGCACTCCCGGCAACCTGCGCGCTTTCATTCAAGCTAAGCTCCGCAACCTGCGCACCGGCGCCATGTTCGAGCACCGTTTTCGCTCTCCCGATCCCATCGAGAAGATCAACGTCGACGAGCAGGAAATGGAATTCCTATACGCCGATGGCGACAGCTACTATTTCATGGATACGACTAATTTCGAGCAGACTCATCTGACCAAAGAAATTCTGGGCGATGCGGTGGATTACTTGACCGCGAATCTCCAGATCAAGGTGGAGTTTTTCGATGGCAAGGCGGTGGGAATCGAACTGCCACAGACCGTTGTTCTCACGGTGGTGGAGACTGAGCCTGGCCTCAAGAGCGCGACGGCTTCGAGCGTCACCAAAGCTGCCAAGACCGAAACTGGGCTGGTAGTGCAAGTGCCGCCGTTCATCAACGAAGGCGAGAAGATCAAGGTGGATACGGCCGAAGGAGTTTATTTGTCGGAGCGCAGCGGCAATTAACCGTGGAGGCTTCGCAACAATCCGCAACCCAAGCCCGCCGTTTTCTGGTGCGCGGTCGCGTCCAGGGTGTAGGATTTCGCTGGTTCGTGGAGCGCGAAGCGCACATCCTTGGAATCGCCGGCTGGGTGCGCAACAACGCCGACAGCAGCGTGGAAGTGCTGGCCGTCGGAACCCGTGATCAGCTTGCCGGACTAAATCGCGTTTGCAGCAGGGTCCACGCGCTGCGCGAGTGGATGACGTGGAAGAGCACGAAGCCAAGCCGGTCGCCGGCCTGACCACATTTCGCATTGAAGGAGCCTGGTAATGTCGACCAAGGTCGCGTCCATCAAGCCGGAAATGAATTGCGAGCCGCTGAAGAAGCTGATCCGCGAGGTACCCGATTTCCCCAAGCCGGGGATTCTGTTTTACGACATCACCACCCTGCTCAAGGACAAGCACGGCTTTGCCATGCTCATCGATGCGCTCGCCGAACATTACATTGGCAAAGACATCGATCTGATTCTCGGGATGGAAGCGCGCGGCTTCATCTTCGCGCCGGCGCTGGCCTACCGGCTCAATGCCGGGTTCGTTCCGGTCCGCAAACCCGGCAAGTTGCCTGCGGCCACCAGCAAATACGATTACGCGCTTGAATATGGCACCAATACCCTGGAGATTCACAAAGACGCGATCCAGTCCGGCCAGAATGTGCTGATCGTGGATGACTTGCTCGCAACTGGTGGAACTGCCGAGGCGACTACCAAGCTGGCTGCTTCGTTGGGCGCGAAGATCGCCGGGCTTGGATTCGTGGTGGAACTCGACTTTCTAAAGGGTCGCGAGAAGCTTGAGCAGTACGATGTGTTTTCGCTGCTGCACTACGATAAGTAGGAGGCCTCAGCCTTCGCTGACTTTTAATCGCGCGCCTTTGGACAAATATCCTTTTCGCTGAAACCAATCTTCCATCGCTGTCTTCAGCTCCTCCAGCGGCACATTCTTACCGATCTCCATCAGCCCGTCGCCAACCGGCAGAGTGTCGTCAAAGAGGCTGGCGTTGGTGAAGTTGCGCATGGAGAAGCTGTCCAGCCACTTCATGGGGCAGGGCAGGCGGCGGCCGTTATTGTCGTACTCTACACGGATTTTACGGGCGAACATCGGGAAAATCTAACCACTAGAAAGCGCCCCTCGACTACGCTCAGGGCAGGCTCCGGAACACGGAAAATCTACGGCACCGAAGCCGCTGGCGCCGGCGCCGGGTTTTCGCCGCCTCCGGTATTGACCAGGTCCTTCAATTCCTTGCTTGGCTTGAAGAAAGGAATCTTCTTGGCCGGGACTTCGACGCGATCACCGGTCTTGGGATTGCGTCCCACGCGCGGCTTGCGTTGGCGGGTTCGGAAGCTGCCAAAGCCGCGAATCTCGATCTTATCGCCCACGCGGAGCGAGCGCACGATGCTGTCAAAAATGGTTTCGACGATAACTTCGCTGTCCTTGCGAGTCAACTCCGCCAGGCGGGAAACTTCGTCGATCAAATCCGCTTTTGTCATACGCTTATTCGCTCCGTGTCAATAATTTCGCGCCCCACGGCTTTCTTGCCGAGCCAAGGGCCATCGTGCCACATCGCAACACCCATAACCTTCTCAAATTTCAGGGGTTGGACGCAAGTGGCTTGTAGTTCTCCGCTTTGGCACCGGTCTTCCCTATTTCCACAGATAATAGAAGCCCATCTGGTTTTCCATCAGCTTTTCCCGCGTAGGCAGCCACTGGGAAACATCGCCAAACAGCAGGTCGAAGGCGGTTTCCCGGCGGCGTTCGGGACGCACCAGCACCGGCTCGCCCTTGATGTTGACGGCTTTGGCGGTGTCATCCACGGCGGCCTGAAAATCGGCAATCTGATCGATCAAGTGCATTGACAGTGCTTCCTGCCCAGTCCAAACCCGGCCATCGGCGATGGCCTTGATGTCAGCTTCTTTGGCGTGGCGTCCTTCAGCTACCGCCTTCACAAACTGGCCGTACATGTTGTCAATCAGCGATTGCATGTAGGCGCGCTCAGCCGGCGTCATCTCGCGCGTGGGGTCGCCCGTGTCTTTGAATTCGCCAACTTTGAGCGTTTCCGGCTTGAGTTTCATCCAGCGCATGAGATCGCCATAGTTCACCCATTCGGCGATTACGCCGATCGACCCAACGACGCTGCCATTGTCGGCATAAATCTTGTTGGCGGCAGAGGAGACATAATAGGCCCCGCTGGCTCCCACCGTTTCAATGGAAGCTACAATACGCTTTTTCTTTTGGTCGCGGATGCGCTTGACTTCGCGATAAATCTCTTCCGAGGCAGCCACGCCGCCGCCGGGAGAATTCACATGCAGAATGATGGCTTTGATGGAATCATCATCGCCGAATTTCTTGAGCTGGCTAACCACGGTCTTGGGGTCGAGGATGACACCTTCGAGATCGACCACCCCGATCTTTTCCCCAAAGCCGGTGAGCGATGCCTCACCGCTGGCGTGCAATGTGAGATATACCAGCGTGAACACCGCCAGAGTGAACAGAAAGAAAGCTCCACCGCCGATGAGGACCCAGAGCCATGTGCGGGAACGGCCATTCTCAGGCATACGGTGAGAAGTAGTGTAGCACTGGAGAACCGTTTCCAGTTTTCTGGTTTCTAGTGTCCAGTTAGGGCGTGATAACCGGCAGTGCCTCGCGCTCTACGCTGACTTCAATCGGTGTTCTACACACGTACTCGCCGTCGGCGTAGACATCCGTAGGCTGGTCGGTTTCGACCCGCACTCGAGCTGGTTTGAAGATATTCCACCTCCCGCATCCGCAGATGTTTACCGAAATAGATGGTCGGGAAGAGGCAAAAGAGCTTGAACGGGTCGATATCGCGAATGATGCAGAGATCGAGTTTCCCGTCGTTGAGCCGGGCCCGAGGAGCGATTTTCATGCCGCCGCCGTAGGTGGGAGCGTTGGCGAAGGCGGCAAGGACGGTTGTCCGGTTGCCGTTTGAGACAAAAACTTCGCCATCGCCGCGGGAAGGGACGCTAATCTTCATAGGGAAAGGCGCGAGGTGAAACAGCGCAGGAATCAGGCTGATGACATATCCGCCGCTTGCCCGCAGCCAGGCTGGCAGCCGATTGGCGCGACGGGCAACGTCAGCATCGAGGCCAACGCCGCCGACGCAGCAGAAGAAATGTTCGTGTGGCGCAGGATCTGCCAGGGCAGTGATCACTCCGAGGTCGATCGCACGCACATTCCCGCTGCCGCATGCAAACGTCCTCCATGCGGCCAGCGCATGTTTTATACTTCGCACTCCGAGGGCACGGGCAAAATCGTTGCCGCTGCCACATGGCACCACGAGGACGGGCAATTGCAACCGGACGAAATCGGATAGATGACGATGAACCGTGCCATCGCCGCCGAACACGAGAATCGCGTCGACTTCGATCGAGTTAGCGGGCACGCCCATCTGCCAAGTCGCGTCGGAGGCTTCTTGGAATGGCCGCAGGTCTTTCTCGGTGCAGTTCAGCCCGAAAATCGCCGCCACTCGCATAACGGGAGAGAGTAGCAAACTTTTGGGGCTTCAGCCGATCAGTTACGTCGGCCTTATTTGCTGAACACGACCTGAACCAGTGGCAGATCCTCCCGCAAGAATCCCGTGGGATGGGCGTAGGTTACGTACTCCGTCTGGCCATCGCCTTTCGCAAACTCGGGATGAGCCTGTCCGGTGTAGTTGACGCTGCCTTGATAGGGCGTCTCACCCTTGAACAACAACACGGGCTTCGACCATGGTCCCCAAGGCGTCCGCGAAACCATGATGTACATGTCATTGTTCAACGCTGGGTTGTAGATGTTCATGTACACGCCGAGGTACGCGTTGTAGAAGACTTGATTGGCCGCTGCGCCGCCCTGAAAAATTATCGCCGCATCCGCTGGGCTTGTACTCCAGATGTTATTTCCGGCGTAATACGTCCATTGGGTGATATCGAGGGCATCCGCCAACGGCACCCTCGCAACCATGCAATTGTCAACCAGGAACCCGCCCACGCAGCCGTAAGAGTAGAGGGTGTCATCCACCACCAATGCTCCTGAGTTGTACTGCTGATCTTTCTGGCCCCACATCAGGGTCGGCGTCCTGCTCCCAGGATTTTCAGTTGGCCGGGTCATGCCGGTTTCTGGAGTGTAAACTGCGATCCCTGCACCCACGGTGTCCCATCCTTGCATGCCAGGAACGCCCCGGTACAGTTCGTAGTAGTAAAACAGCACCCGATTTCGGGCCGAGTCGTTAATCACCGGGCCGTCCCACATGGCGAACTCCGCGCCACACGGCTTCACGGTGCAGTGGTTATTGTCATGCTCGTAGTCGTACTTCCGTTCCCAAGAAAGGTAGGGCAGGTACTCCGCTGGCGCGCCGGTACTGTCCAACAGGTCATGATTCAGAGCGATGCCTTTGGAAGCGTCCAGATCGCTAGCCCAGGAGAGGGAATTGTCGTCCCAGTAATTTCCCAGCACTCCGGGTACAGACATCGGCGTATCGCCAAATGTCCAGACTGATTTGCCATCGATCAGCGCGCTGAAAGTACCGTCCCGACCGTAAATGACTTTGTTCTGTTGGACGGCGCCCAGTTGAGTAATGGACACTACTGTCGGGACCGCCGGAGGCTCGGGATCCTGCCCTCCGTAAGCCACTCCCGCCGAGAGGATCGACATGAGACCAGCCAGAAGATGAATCGGAACAGGCCGGAATCTCTTGGTCACGATCATGGACACTCCTGGGACTTGACCAAAAAAGGTAACACAGATTTTCTACCGATCTCTAGAGCAGATAGCCCCGAGGAAGGCTTACGGAGAAGAAAGGCTTCGCTTAGCTTGCCGCACTACTCATGGCCTCTGGCCCGCTCCACCGCCCTTAATACCGCCTTGGCCTTGTTCATGCACTCCTCAAACTCCCGCTGTGCATCGGAATCCGCCACGATCCCTGCCCCGGCTTGCAGATAAGCCTTCTTGCCTTTCATCAGCAGCGTCCGGATGGCGATGCACGAATCGAGATTGCCTGCATAGTCCGCATACAATACCGACCCTCCATATACTCCGCGCCGCACCGGTTCGAGTTCCTCGATGATTTGCATAGCACGTACTTTCGGCGCTCCGGTCAAGGTTCCAGCCGGGAAGCAGGCCGCGAAAGCATCGAGCGCATCAAGATTTGGGCGCAGTATTCCTTCGAGCGCGGAAACGATGTGCATCACATGCGAATATCGTTCCACGAACATCAGGTCGCGAACTTTTACCGATCCATACTCGCTCACCCGCCCCAGATCATTACGCCCAAGATCGACCAGCATCACATGTTCGGCGCGTTCTTTCTCATCGGCGAGCATTTCGTTCTCGAATCGGCTGTCTTCCGCTTCATCCCGCCCGCGGGGACGGGTTCCGGCAATCGGTCGATACTCCAGCTTGCGCCCCGTTACGCGAACCAGCATCTCCGGAGAAGAGCCCAGCACATGTATGTCCCCCATTCGCAAAAAATACATGTAGGGCGAAGGATTCACGGTGCGCAGGGCGCGGTAGATGTCGAAGGGCGTAACTCCGGGAGTGAAATCCAGGCGCTGTGAAAGCACCGCCTGAAAAATGTCGCCCGCCCGGATGTATTCCTTGCTTCGTTCCACGGATTGCAAAAAATGGCTGCGAGTGGTGCGGGCGTGGACTTTCGGACTGCACTTTGCTGGAAGCCGCCGATGTCCGCCACAGCGCCGGACGCAAGCCGGCAGCGAGTTTCTTTTCCAAAGCTGCGATGTCGGCCAGTGCCCGCTCGTAGGCCTTGCGCGGACTTTCCCGGGATACGTCGGCCGTCGCGATGATCTGAATCTGGTGGCGCAGGTGGTCGAACGCCAGCACCCGGTCGAAGAACATCAGCACGCAATCAGGCAGGGCAAGATCGTCCTTTGCGTGTTCGCCAATATCCTCCAGTTGCCGCACACTGTCATAAGCAAAATAGCCGACGGCCCCGGCGGTAAACGGCGGCAAATCGTCAACACTTGCAAGCTGACGATGCCGCAATAGCTCTTTCAAAACTTCCAGAACGTTCCCCTGCCGCCGTTCCACGCGCCTGCCACGCCGCACCTCGACGTCCCGGCCCCGTGCCTGCACCCGCATGTAGGGGCTTGCTCCCAGGAACGTATATCTTCCGACCTGCTGGCCCCGTTCCACGGATTCAAAGAGAAACGCCTCCGGTTCCCCAGCCGCAATGGCCAGAAACGCCGAAACCGGCGTCAGCAGGTCAGCCGCAACCGGCTTCACTACTGGGATCAGCGTCGCCGTGCGGGCGAGCCGCGAGAACTCGGGATAATCAGGACGAACCATGCTTTCCTGGCTCTGCTACCTCCGACGATTATCGAGCGACTCATTATAGGCGACCCTATGACTCCATAGGCGACCCTTTGACTCCGCTCGCGTCACCTTCCGCGCCACCCGAGCCTATTTCGCCGTGCGTTCTGGTACATGTTCGCCGGTAACCACCGAATGAATTGACGGATTGCCTGACAGGCCGCAAGATGACTATTTAGGCACTATTTAGGCACCCGTCCGCAATTGGTGAAACAGCATGCAGATTAAGTTCTGGGGAGTGCGCGGTTCCACGCCGGCTCCTCAGCCCGAAAATATGCGCTATGGAGGCAACACCTCTTGTGTGGAGGTGCGCGTCGGGGACCATCTGTACGTCTTCGATTGCGGTACTGGCTTCCGTGTTCTGGGACAGGCGCTGCGTCGCGAGTTCGGCAGCCGCCCGGTTTCCGCGCACATATTCGTGTCACATTTTCACTGGGACCACATCCAGGGTCTGCCTTTTTTTGGGCCGCTATATGACAATTCCGAAAACCGCTTTGAGTTTCACTGCTCCGGCCGAACCCGCAGTCTCAAGCAGGTGTTTGAGGAACAAATGGCCTCGCCCTACTTTCCAGTGGGACTCAAACAGATGCATGCCCGCCAGCACTTCCACGATCTGGAGGAAGGCCGTATCGAATTGGAAGCTGCCACTCTGCAGGCCACATGGCTCAACCATCCCCAGGGCTGCATGGGGTTTCGCCTGGAGACCCCGGAGGGCATCATGGTCTATGCCACTGATAATGAACCCGGTCATGCCCTCTTCGACAAGAACGTGCGCAAACTAGCCGCTGGCGCTGACGTTCTGATCTATGACGCTCAATATCTTCCCGAAGAATACGAGGCCCGACGGCGCGGCTGGGGACATAGCCACTGGCGTGAAGGGATCAATGTGGTGATGGAAAGCGGGGCCAAAGAACTCGTCCTCTTTCACCATGATCCTGACCACGACGATGCCTGCATCGACAAAGTGGTCAAGGAAGCCCGCAACTACTATCCGCGAGTGCAGGCTGCAGCCGAAGGCATGCAAGTGGAAGTATTGAACGCCCGCTCGGCCGTAAAGCAATAGCCTCGCCCCTGCATGCTAATTCCCTGCGATTTTGGAGTCCTGGATTACAATGAGGGTAGTTTTTCGAGCGGCGATTCGCATCGAAAAGAGGTTTGATTGACACAGCTTACGGCAGCGTTGCCGCGACTCACGGTGACTTCGGTCGTCGACATTCTGCTCGTCGCTGTGATCATTTACGAGTTGCTGGCGCTGATCAAGGGAACCCGAGCTTCTCTCATGCTGGTGGGTGTGTCGGCGCTGGCGCTGGCATTCTACTTGTCGCGCTTTGGCCGGCTTACCACCGTTAACTGGCTGATTAGCACGCTGCTCCCTTATACGGTATTTGCCTTAATTGTGGTCTTCGCTGCCGAGATTCGCCAGGCTTTGACCAGGCTCGGACGCAAACTCACTTTCAGTTACTCCGGGGCTTCGGAGGAGGACGTTTACGATGACATCGTGCTCGCCGCCAACCTGTTTTGCCAGAACCAGACCGGGGCGTTGATGGTCATTGAGCGTGAGATCGGACTGCGCACTCACATCGAGAGCGGAGTACCCCTGGACGCCCGGCTTTCCTATGACCTGCTGGCCACCATCTTTCGTCCCAGTGCGCCGTTGCACGATGGGGCTGTCATCATTCAGAAGGATCGCATCGCCGCCGCAGCCTGTTTCCTGCCCCTGTCCATGAACCCTGTGCTGTCTACGCAACTCGGCACGCGGCATCGGGCCGGCATCGGCGTCACCGAAGAAACCGATGCCATCGCCGTGATTGTTTCGGAAGAAACCGGCGGCGTCAGCCTGGCCGTGGGCGGAAAAATTGAACGTGACCTCACGGTCGAACAGTTGCGCAACCGGCTGGGTGAGTTGCTGCGTCATCACGTGCGTCCGGCTACGCTTCCAACTCCGATCAGCCATGGAATTCCGCATGATCCGCAAGAGGAGAACCTGCGGGCCCGCACCGCAGGCTCACAGGTGAACCAGGGAACCGATGGTTAGAGTATGAGCAGTTTTTTTCAACGCGCTGTGCTTCACAACCTGGGCCTCAAGCTGACAGCTCTCGCTCTGGCTGTGGGACTGTGGCTGGCCGTCGCCCGCGATCCCGTGGCCGAAGTCGCGGTTGAGGTCCCGGTAGAAGTTCGCAACATTCCACAGGGTATGGAGATCAGCTCCGAGATTATTCCCAAGGCTGAAATCCGGTTGCGGGGTCCGGAAAGGATCATCCGGCAAGTGCACTCTTCGGACGTTTATGCCGCCATCGAGTTCAGCGGCATCAGATCTGGAGAGCGCACTTTCGACCTCACCGCCCAGCAGATTCATCAGCCGACCGGATTGGAAGTGGTCCAGATCGTACCCAGTCAGTTCCATCTCACCTTCGACGTGCGCCTGACCCGGCAGGTTCCAGTCCAACCTCGGGTGATGGGCACGTTTGCGCAGGGATACCACATTGCCCAAATCCTGACGGATCCTTCCGTCGTGACGATAACCGGGCCAAAAGGGCGGGTTGAAGCCGTGGAATCGGCCACCACCGACCCTATCGATGTTAGCGGGGCCATAAATCGTGTGACATTCGTTCGTCATGCATACGTTTCCGATCCGCTCGTCCAGGTTGCACAAGCCGCTCCCGTGCGCATTACGGTTATCATGGAGCAGGCACCCGGCAACGGTGCCCGTTGATTAATTCCGAATGACCTCGCAGACACGACAACTTTTCGGCACGGATGGCATTCGTGGCGTAGCCGGCGAATTTCCGTTGACCGAAGAAAGCACATTCTTGATAGGCCGTGCCCTCGGCCATAACCTGATTCGGCACTAATCCTCAAGCCAGCGTGGTGATCGGTCAGGATACTCGGGAGTCAAGCGCCTGGATCGCCGACCAAGTTGCTCTCGGGCTTGTTTCCTGCGGCTGCCAGATCCACAGCGCCGGCGTCATCACGACGCCGGGAGTTGCTTATCTTGCGCGCTCCCGCAAATGCGCAGCCGGAGTCGTAATCTCCGCCTCGCACAATCCCTGGACCGACAATGGAATCAAAGTTTTTTCCGGAGACGGCTATAAGCTTCCGGATGCACGCGAGCTGGCCATCGAGCAGGAAATATTCGCCTTGCTGCAAAGCCCCGAGCCCGTGATGCCTGCTGCGAGCAAGTTCCCCGCCAGTCATCCCCGGCGAATCCAGCCTAAGACACGCCTATATTGAATGGCTTCATGGCGGCGTGAAAACAAGCCTTAACGGCTTGAGAGTAGTCGCGGATTGCGCCAACGGCGCCGCCACGGCCGAAGCTCCGGAACTCTTTCGGGCTCTCGGGGTTCAGGCAACATTCATCAGCGCATCGCCTGACGGCCGCAACATCAACGAAAACTGCGGCGCCCTTCATCCTGAAGTGGTGGCCAAGGCGGTCGCTGAAAGGCCGGGGCAGTTCGACCTCGGTATTACCTTCGACGGAGACGCGGATCGTGCCCTCTTCAGCGATGCAAACGGCCACGTGGTGAATGGCGATGCCATCCTGCTGTTGGCTGCGCGTGATTTGCAATCTCGCGGGGCTTTGACAGGTTCGACCGTGGTGGCCACCACGATGTCGAATATGGGGCTTGAAATTGCCCTGCGCAAATCCGGCATCCGCATGTTGCGTGCCAACGTTGGCGACAAATACGTGCTCGAAGAAATGCGGACGACCGGCGCGATTCTGGGCGGTGAGCAGTCCGGCCACATCATTTTCCGCGATGGCGAAGCCACCACCGGGGATGGTTTGCTCACCGCCTTGCGAGTGATGGAAATCCTAGCCCGCACCGGAAAGCCCCTGGCGGAACTCGTAGGCGACCTTAAAGTCTTCCCGCAGACGATTCAGAACGTGCGCGTCCGGGAGAAGACTCCATTCGCTAAGGTACCGGAAATCCAACGCGCCATCGATGCGGCGCAAAGCGAACTCAACGGCAATGGACGAGTCGTTGTGCGCTACTCAGGCACCGAGGCGCTGGCCCGGGTCATGGTCGAGGCCGAGTCCGAAGAGAAAATGCGGTCTCTGACCCACAGCATAGCTGGCGCCATCAAGACGCCCTTGGGATTTGATGTGACTTCATTTCTTTCCAACGCCGCCGCGCTGTGGAACGCTGCTCCTGCTGCTCGCCGTGATCGCAACGCTCGTCGGATTTCTCTATGGATTCGTCTTTCGCCGCCTGGTTCGCAAGCGAAGAATTGCCGGCGCCCGCGACCGTAGAATGCTCCGCGAGGCCGCCCAGCGCGAATCGGGCGAAGGCACTCGTTGATTTAAGGTTTATATCCGCGAAAATCCGTGGCCGCGCTTTTTACTCCATGTCCCTCCAATTTGTCCCCACTCCCATCTCCACCAGCAGCGGCACCGTCAAATCATGTACGCGCTCCATATGCTGCCTCACCAGCGACCGCATGGCGTCAATCTTCGCTCTCCGGCACTTCAAACACCAGCTCGTCATGCACTTGGAGGGTCATTCTCGATTTCAGCCCACGCTCACGGAGTTCCGCATCGATCCGGATCATCGCAATCTTGATCAAGTCCGCCGCCGTGCCTTGCAGCGGTGTGTTCACCGCCGTTCGCTCGGCAAAACCGCGCAGATTTACGTTCTTGCTGTTGATATCGGGAATCGGCCGCACTCGCCCGAAAAGCGTCGTCACTCTTTGCGTGCGCCGCGCTTCTTCCAGGATCTTCTCCCTGAATTTCCGCACCCCCGCATATTTCTCGAAATATGCATCGATGAATCTGCCGCGCTTCCGCAGGCTCAATCCCCAGGCTCTGTGACAACCCAAACGCGCGACAATCCATACACAATCCCGAAATTCACCACTTTCGCCTGCCGCCGATGATCGGGCGTCACCATCAGCGGCGGCACGCCGAAAACCTGCGAAGCGGTCAGCGTATGAATGTCATCGCCACGGCGATAAGCCTCAACCAGCAACGGATCCTGTGAAAAATGCGCCAGCAGCCGCAACTCGATCTGCGAATAGTCCGCCGCCAGCAACACGTGCCCCGGCTCAGCCGTAAACGCCGCTCGAATCTCGCGACCCAGTTCGGTGCGAATGGGAATATTTTGCAAATTCGGATTCGCCGAAGAGAGCCTGCCCGTCGCCGTCCCAGTCTGACCAAAAGTTGTATGCAGGCGTCCCGTGGCTGGGTTCAGCAATGCCGGCAAGGCGTCCACGTAGGTCGACTTCAGTTTCGTGAGTTGCCGGTACTCCAGCACCATGCGCGGGACTGCGTGATCTTCGGCCAACCCCTCGAGCACATCGACCGCCGTCGAGATGGTCTTTCCCTTGCCATATTTCACCGGCTTCGGCAGGTTCAGCTTGTTGAACAGGACATCGCCCAATTGCTTAGGGGAGCTGATATTGAACTCATGCCCCGCCGATTCGTAAATCTCTTTCGCTTTGGCGGCGATTTCCCGCTCCAACCGCGACGACATTTCCGCCAGATTCTTGCGATCTATCTTCACCCCCGCCTGTTCCATCCGCGTCAGCACCGGCACCAGTGGCAGGTCGATCTCCTGATACAGCCTGAGCAGCCCAGCTTGCTCGACCTCAGCCCGGAGCACCGTCGCCAATCTGCCCGTGACGTCGGCGGCCTCAGGCAATGTCCCGCTGAGCTTCATATTGAAGCGCCGCAAAGCTACATCCGCCAGCCGATGCGAGGGATACGTTGGATCAAGAAGATAGGAATACAGCATGGGTTCATGCTGCACCCCGTGGATGGCAGGTCCCATCGGCGCCACAGCATGAGCGGCCGCCTTCCAGTCATGGATGGCTTTCGGCAATCCGGCGTCCGCCAGTGCGGCATTGAGCGCCTCCGTGGCTGCTTCAGACTCCGCTGAGACCGTCACTGCCACTCCCGGCATCGCCGAAATCGCCAGGTTGCGCGCAGGCGTCGACGGTGCCACCTCGGCTGACAGAGGCAGCATTCCTATCTCGGACTCCTCCATCGCATCTTTCTCTTCGTCCGCAGACTCGCGATTCCGCTTCTACCGCGACTGCCAGTGCGCCCCCGGCCGGCACGGCTTGCAGTACAGCCTCCACATCACTTGCTGATTTCGCCTCGCTGTAATGCGCCTCACCCACTTCGGCCACTGGCAACAGGTCTTTCAACAGCGACGTAAATTCCAGCTCGGTAAACAGCTCGCGCAACGCTTCCCGGTCCGGTTCCCCCATCTTCATCGCATTTTCGTCCAGATCAACCGGCACGTTGCGATCGATGGTCACCAGCTGCTTGCTAAGCAGAATATTTTCGCGATTGTTTTGCAGCGACTCGCGATAGGTTTTCTTTTCCACCTCCGCCGCGCGATCCAGCGCCTGCTCCACCGTTCCGAAGCGCTGAATCAGGTCCACCGAGCCTTTATCGCCAATCCCCGGAGCACCGGGAATGTTGTCAATGGAATCGCCACGCAAGGCCATAACATCCACCACGCGCTCCGGGGCACGCCCAGAATCTCTTCAACTTTTGTCGCGTCGCAAATCAAGTTGTCTTTAGGCGGATTGAGAACCTGGACCCGCTCATTGACCAGTTGCAGCATGTCTTTATCGCTCGAGACCACGTACACGGAATGCGATTTTTCCGCCGCCTTTCGCGCCAGCGTGCCGATCACGTCGTCCGCCTCGTAGCCCGGCATCTCAAGAATCGGAATGCCATACGCCCGCAGTGCCCGGCGTATGTACGGTATCTGCTGCGCCAGATCGCCGGGCATTTCCGCGCGGTTGGCTTTGTAACCGTGATACTCCACTTCCTGAAAGGTCTGGCTCTTGAGATCGAACTTCCGCACTGTGGTGAAGGCTTCGGCCTGCTGATCGCGAAAGGTAGGCGCAGCCACGTCGAACACCGCGGCCAGATATTGCGGCGAGAAGTCATCCCGCAACTTGCGCAGCATGTTCACGAAAACGTAAACCGCCGCCGTCGGCACGCCGGATTTGGTGGACATTCCCCGCTGCCGCGCCATGGCGTGATAGGCGCGGAAGATGAATGACATGGCATCGATCAGAAAGATGCGATTGGGATCGGCTGGCCCGTTGGAAACAGTGAGCTGTGCGCGCCGGCGCGATCGCCGTCTCGGCAGGTTTGTCTCTTGGGGGGCACAACGGTAAGTTTACCAGCCGGCGAGGCGACGACAGGAACCGGAGCTAAAAGCCAAGGCCGAAAGCTAGAGCTTTTCTTCCCGTACTCCGTCGTGTAATGCAGCTTGATCTCGCCGCAGGTCCCCTGTTCCGGCGAATAGACCACGCAGCTGTCATAAGGCCGCGAGTACACGTGCAGGCTCACCGCCCGCTGGTTGAACTCTCGCGGATTGAGCACGCGATGCACCGGCTCCTGCGGATCAACGGCGCAAGGATGAGCCGGATTCATCTCCACCGTGTCTGTCGCCTCCAGGCTGGCTGCTTCCCTTGTCGAGATCCTGCGCAATCACACGGTAGTTCTCCACCAGCAACCTGCCGATCGGCACCGCCATCCAGCAGTTCTGATCGCGATGATTGTGCACGGAACTGACCTGCCCGACGTCCCAGCAAATCGCCATCAGCTCGTAGAGCGGAGTCTTGTCGATCAGGTTCCGGGTGTAGTGCTGGCGGTCCCAGGTGAGATAACGCTCCAACGATCTCGGCGCCACGGGAGTCTGTTCGAGAAACTGGAGAATGTGCTCCGTTCCGCGGAAATCGCGCTCAGAGAACTTACGCAATCCGGCAACAAAATCCTCGATCGAAACCTGCTTCGACAGCGTCTGTGTACCCATATCGTCCCCCGCAACCAGTATACGCTCGGGCGGATAACGGACGGGTGCCCTATCCCTTTCGCGTACTTCGCGAAAGTATGCGCAATGCCGCGACAGGCAAGGGTCGTCGGCTCACTCCACAAACATGCAATCCCCGTAGGAATAAAAGCGATATTTCTCGCGCCACCGCGTGCTCGATACGCCTCCAACACCCGCTCCTTCCCGCCGAACGCGCACACCAGCATCAGCAACGTCGATTGCGGCAGATGAAAGTTGGTCAGCATCGCCCCCACCACCCGAAACTTGTATCCCGGATAGATAAAAATGTCCGCTTCGCCGCCGCCCGCTTCGACATCTGCCCGTGCCCGATCGCCCCGCAGCGTACTCCAGCGTCCGCACCGTCGTCGTCCCCACCGCCACCACTCTCCGTCCGTGCCTCCAGTGCGCCGATTAATCTTCTCCGCCGCCTCGTCTGAGATCGCATAAGCCTCGCGATGCAGTCGGTGGTCTTCCACCCGCTCCACGCGCACCGGCTGAAATGTTCCCAGCCCGACATGAAGCGTGATCTCCGCCGTCTCAATGCCCCGCTCGCCAATCCGCGCCAGCACTTCCGGCGTGAAATGCAGCCCTGCCGTGGGCGCGGCCACCGATCCTCGCTCCCGCGCATAGACCGTCTGATAGCGTTCCCGATCACCCGGCCGATCCGCCCGGTCGATGTAAGGCGGCAGCGGCACATGGCCCAATCTGCTCGAGCAATCCCCAGAAATCCGACCGCCAGCTCAAACCGTATCCGCCGCTCACCGAATTCCTCGCCGCTCGACCACTTCCGCCTGAACTCGCCGCTGCTCCCCGAAGATAGCAGCTTTTCTCCCACCCCGATCTTTCGTCCCGGACCGCACCAGGCATTCCCACTCATTCGGATCCAGCGCAACTTGCCGCGTCAGCAGCACTTCGACCCGCCCCTTCAGGAATTCTCTCGCCGCCGGATTGTGCGCACTCACCGGCTGCGCCTTGCGTCCCGCTTCGCCGCCCGTAAAGCCGCGCTGGAAATACTTTGGTGTTGTTGAAGACGACCAGGTCGTCAGCACGCAGCAGTTCCGGAAAGTCGCGGAACCAGCCATCCGTCAATTCGCCGGACGACCGATCCAGCCGCAGCAATCGCGAGGCCGCCCGGTCAGCGAGCGATTCCTGGGCAATCAGTTCGGCGGGAAGAGTGTAATCGAAGTCAGTAACCAGCACGCCCGGCCAATTATAGATTCAGCCCTCGGCAAACAAACGGATTGTCTTCGCCCATGCACCTGCGGTAACATACGCGAGCGCTCCCCCTCAGTTGCACTCAGCCTATGCCCAGCGAACGCCAGCATCGACGCGAGATAGCCACGTTCGGCAAAATGCTGTACGACCGCGGCTACGTCGCCGCCATGGACGGCAACCTTTCCGTCCGCCTCGACGAAGAGCGCATTCTGGCCACGCCCACGTCCATGAGCAAGGGCTTCCTGCGTCCCGCCGACATGGTGATCGTCGACTCCGAAGGCCATCTGCTCGCCGGCCGCCACAATGTTTCGAGCGAAATCGCCATGCACCTGCTGATTTACAAGCTGCGTCCTGATATTCAGGGCATCGTCCATGCCCATCCGCCTACGGCCACCGGATTCGCCGCCGCCGGAATCGCCCTCAATCAAGCCGCTGGTGTGCGAAGTCGTGATCGGCCTTGGCTCGATTCCGCTCGCCCGCTACGGCACTCCCGGAACGCCGGAACTAGTGAGACCCTGGAGCCGTTGATCCCCCAGTACGACGCCATCCTTATGTCGAACCACGGCGTGGTCGCCTATGCCGACACCCTCCATCACGCGTACATGAAGATGGAGACCGTGGAGCATTTCGCCCAGATCGCCCTGGTGACCCATCTTCTCGGACGGCAGCAGCCGCTGAAGGCCAGGACCTCGAAAAGCTCCTGCTCGCCCGCGGCAAGTATCAAGGCTCCCACTCGCTCGCCCCCATGCCGCTGGCCTGCGGACTCGCCGCCGACAGCCTCCGCAGCCGTCTGGAACGATTCGAGAGTCGAGGCGCGAACCGCGGTCATTCCGCGGCCGCGCGCGCGCCAAGAACTAGAGCTTCTATTCCCCTCCGATCCGGAACCGCATTCCCGCACGGAAGTTGGCCCTTAACGCCGGATATCCGACGACTTCGTTGTATTGCTTGTCGAGAATATTCCCCACGTTCACATAGGCGGTCATGCGCGAATTCACCGGCGTACGATCCACCCATATCCACTCGCACGTATCCGGCGGCATGGTCGATTCCGAAGCCCTCAAAATCGATTATCAAAGCGGCGGCCGACGAAACTCGCGCCGAGGTTTCCGCTCCAGCGGTTCCCTAGATAACTGAGAAGTGTGGTGGCCGAATGCTTCGGGACGCCGCAGCAGCGGCCTGCCGACACCCAATATGGTCGGATCGCAAAAATTGGCCGGCGTGCACGACTGGAGCTGCCAGAATTTCGGTCGAGGTGTATGTGTACGCCGCATTCAACAGACAGCCGTGGCCGGATGAGTTCCTTGCAATCCCGGCCTCAACTCCTTGCGCGAAAGACTTATCCACGATTCACGTACTGGCCGAAGGCGGAATGCCAGCCGGGTTGTTCACGAAATCGATGCGGTCGTAAAAGAAGTTGTTGAAATAGGTAGCGGTGAAGGCGTAACGATTGCTCAGCAATCCTTGCAAAAATCCCGCCTCAAACGCCCGGGTGCGTTCCGGTTTCAGCCCTGGGTTGGGCACATAATCGGGCAGGCTCGCGTAACTCTGATCCAGCCCCGGCTCTTTGAAACCTCCGGAATAGACAAAGCGGAGCCGCGTCCCCGAGAACAATTGGCCGCCTCGCAGCGCGAGAAACGTGACCGCCACCCGTGGTACGCCAGTGTTGCCAAAAGCTCCGTTGTGCACTAAACGGGCCCCTGCGATCACGGAAATGCGCTTCCAGGTAATCTGCTGCTGTCCGTAAATGTCGTCGTTCAGGCGCAGGCCATGGATGAGCGGCGGGAACAAGAGATCCCCTATGAATCCATTCTCGTCCTCAAACCGGTACCCGAACGTGGTGTGCGCCCAGCTTCGTTCTATGTAATCGCCCTGATATTCGAAGCCGGCGCGATTGATATTGATAATCGAGTCTGCGGGGAAGTCGGCGACTCGATCCGGGTCCCCGGTGAGGTTCACATCCGTGTAGCGTTGGGTGTAATCGAACCCGGTAAGGCGGTGTTGCCAGCCAGCCGGTTCGTTTATGCTGAGTTCGACGCTGCCCAGGAGCGTATTGTAGTGGCTCCATTCGTGAGGATCGGGCGGCTCGAGGGGGTCGCCGTTGAAATCCCACTCTCCCGGCTCGCCCGCATAGCTGTTGGAGTGGCGAAGGCGCACGCGCAGCGAAACCTGATCGTCGAGCTTGGCTCCTAGGTTGCCTCCCTGCAGCGCGTTGGAATAGTGATTGTTGATCCCCTCGCCGTTCGTCGCAAACTCACTTCCGAATACGTTGTAATCAAAACGCCCGCGAGCCCCACTCAGCGAAAGATATCCGTTCGCCGTGCCGAAGTTCCCGCCATCCGCGCCCAGAGTGAGCTCTGGAGTGGCGGTCGTTCCTGTACTTGTCCAGACCTGCACCACGCTCGTCATGGCATCTGTTCCATACAACGTGCTTTGCGCCCCGCGCAGAAATTCCAAGTGATCCGCCTGACCCAAAGGTACGGTGCCGAAATCGAACGTGCCCCCGGGTTGGTTGATCGTGACCCCATCCACGATGACTTTGTTGTATGTAGAATCGCCGCCTCGTACGAACAGCGAACCCAACCCGCCTCTTTGTCCGGCGGTGTTCACGATGGCGCCGGGCAGAAAACGCAGTGCATCATTGGCTGCCACAGGCTGCATGAGATTGAGTTGCTCGGTGTTGAGGGTCGCGACATCGGCACCCGAGTTCTCGGCCTCCACCGGCGTGCGAGTCGCCGTGACCACTACGGTTTCGGCAGCTGGTGCAAGCTTAAGATTTACGGTGACGGTTTCGGCGGATGATGCGACATCCAGGTTTTGAGCTGCGAAGCCCGGCGCCAAAACTTGTAAGCGATACGGTCCGCTCCCCGAGGGGTGGAATGAGACCACTCCTTCGGCAGAGGTATTCGCGATGGCGACCGCAGTCTTGTCATTTTGCGCAAACAATTCCACTTGCGCGCCAGCCACGACGGCCGACTGCGGGTCGACAACTTTCACTTTGATTTCGGCGGCAGACACAGCCACAATGGGCGCAAGGACGAAGACAAAAATGCTGACAAACATCCGATGAAACCGCATGCACTCCTCCTTTATCACGCGAAAGGGGTTGGTGTTGGCGGTTCGCGCCGATCTCCTGGCTCAGCGAGTTAGGACAGAATGTGCCGACGGGCCTTCGCCCGTCAGACCTTCCATCCGGTAATCACAACCAGCCTTCCCAGGGATTCCCCCAGTGACTGGCTGCCATTTCCTCGCTTACAGTTGCGCGGCAGCGCGGGATTCTCACCCGCTTCCCTCCTCATCGGTGCTTGATGAGGGTGCGCGAACCAAAGTGTGTTGGGAAAGAGCAAGAACTAGCGTGGTGGGAATTTACTCGCCTGTGTGGTGAAAGTCAATTGCCGTCATATAAAATAAGGCCCATGATTGCCCAGGACCTGCTCGACATTCTCGTTTGTCCCGCCTGCAAACAGCCGCTGGCCTTAACGGGGAAGGGTGAAGGCCTGAGGTGCAGTGCTTGCCGACGGGTCTATCCGGTCCGCGACAACATTCCCATTTTGTTGATTGACGAGGCGGTCATCGATCCGGCTTAAAGCATGCCGTCTCACGATGGCTTGATTCGATTCGACGGTCTCACGTATCGCTCTCTGATCCCAGATCGACACAACGCGTCACACTCGCCTGCGCATAATCACCCTTCTTCCGAGGCTGAGTGAAAGCCGAGACGCAATTCAACCGGACCGCAACTTATTGCAACGCCACGGGTTTAGTTATGAAGAGGAGCCATTGTCCTGAAGGTTGTGTAAAATCGGCAATCCGGCAATTAAATTGCAGGTAACTTTCACGGCATCTGCAGCGTCTAATCCGTAAAGGAGTCGGTGGGGCGGAGGTGATGGCAATGAGAGAACGATTCACGGTGATGGAACTAAACGCGTTGCGGAGTGATCTGCTGCAAGGCGGACTGATCGATTCGCGAGAGGCAGCAGAGCTTCTGCAGGTGTTCCTGATGGGCAGAGGTTACGGTGTTTCCCCGCAAGCGGCAGTCGATGCCGCTGGCCGGGTTGAAATGTCTGGCTGCTCCATTCCGGTGTTGCAGCATGAACTGGAGAATTTGGCCATGGTGATGTAAGCGGACCACAAAGAATCTACAGGGACTTCGAAACCAAGTCGCTCCCTGAAGGTGAAGCAGTAGACGCGCCGGGCGAACCAGCCCGGCCATCTTTTTGCATGCAGCAGCTAGCTTCTAGCCACTAGCTTCTGGCTCCAGCCTGGCTGTCTTGCCTTTGAGCTGGAAGCCAGAAGCTAGCGAGCTATTCATACCTCAAACTCTCCACCGGATCCAGCTTGGCCGCTCGCGATGCCGGCACCGTCCCAAACAGAATGCCCACCAGCGACGAAACCAGGATGGCCACAATCGCTGAAAGCCCCGAAATGGGAATGCGATACTCGGTCAGAAAGCGCACCGAGAACGGCAGTGCCAGTCCGATGACTACTCCTGCAAATCCGCCGATCAAAGAAATCAGAATCGCTTCCGACAGGAACTGATATCGAATCGAACGGTTGGTCGCACCGATCGCTTTGCGGATGCCAATCTCGCGAATTCGCGAGCTTACCGTTGCCAGCATGATGTTCATGATCCCAATTCCGCTCACCAGCAGGGTAATGGTCGCAATCAACAGGAGCACCATAGTCAAGCGCGTTGGCGGTCCGGTCCGCCACCGCCACCAGCTCGGTAAGATTTTGCACCACGTACACCGATTCAGGACGATGCCGCGACTGAATGACCTTCTTCACCTGCTGCGTGACTGGAATCACCATCGAAGGCTCGGCGGCTGAAAAATAGAGCTGCCTTACATCGCGGTGTATCGGTGAAGAAGCGGGACACAGTGTACGGGATCAGCATGCGAGTTGTCGGTCACCTCCGACTGCCCGAAGGTGTCCACCCGCTCGCGGAATGTCCCGATAATGGTGAAGGGAAGCCCGTTCACTTTCACCGTCTTGCCGATCGCATTATCCACAGACCCGTAAATGTCCTCGGCCATTTTCTGTTGCATCACGCCGACTTTGTTTCGCGCCTGTTCGTCCTGTGCATCGAAGAATCTTCCCGAAAGCACCACCAGATTGCGCACGATGCTGTACTCCGGGAAACACGCCCAAGGTTCGCAAATCGCGTTCCTTGCCTCCGCCGATGGGGATGCGGTCATCCAGGGGAACCACCGGCGAAGCGGCCATAATTCCCGGCACCTGCTGCAAAACCGCGTACATGTCATCGATGGTCAGCAGGTCGGGAGTCATATTGCGTTGCTCGCCGCCCTGGTATTCGGCATCGATAAGGTTGGCGCCTATGGATTGGATCTGATTGAGAACGTATTGCTTGCCGGTCATCCCGATCGTGACCACCAGGATGAGCGAAGCGGTGCCAATCACCATACCCAGCGCGGTCAGAGCGAAGCGAACCTTGTTAGCTGCAGAAAGTATCGTAGGCAAAACTGAGAATCTCCCCCAGGACTAGCTGGGGAGGACGATGGGTCGGCCGGAGTGCGCTGGTCGCCATGCTGTTTAGATGCTACGCGGGCGGCGAGAGCACCGCAAACCGCGCCGGGAGATCCAGTGCCCCTCGTGAACGTTCGTGTCTCTAGGGTTCTTGTGGTCTTATGCGGACACGAAAGAATCTTAGGTCTGCGACTCACCCCTTCGAATCCGCCGCCGCGCCTTTTACGTAGTACGCCGCATGTCCCGGATCCAGCCGCCGTCCCTTCGGCGCTGAAAATCCGGAAATGCATCACCCCTGCCTTTTGCAGGGCAAATTGCAGCGTCGTGGCCAGCACTCCAAACCCGTACTTCACGCTGCGGCTGAAATTAATCGACGAAGCCTCCTCGAAATACTTCGTGGGACACGACACCTCTCCGATGCGAAACCCGAAATACACACACTGCGCCAGCATCTGGTTATCGAACACAAAATCGTCGGAGTTTTCCAGCAGGGGTAATCGGGTGAGAACTTCCCGGCCGAAGGCGCGATATCCAGTGTGATATTCGGACAACTTAACCCCTAAAAAGAAGTTTTCGAAAGCAGTAAGAAAGCGGTTAGCCACGTACTTCCACAGCGGCATGCCGCCGCGTAGCGCCGTGCCGCCGATGATGCGCGACCCTAACACCACGTCGTACACGCCAAACGCCACCATGCTGGCCATGGCGGTCACCAGCAGCGGGGTGTACTGGTAGTCAGGATGCAGCATGATCACTACGTCCGCACCCGACGCCAGCGCCTCCCGATAACAAGTTTGCTGGTTGCGCCCATACCCGTAATTCTGATCATGCACGAAGCATTGCAATCCCAGTTCTTTGGCTACGTCGATAGTGCGGTCGGAACTGTGGTCGTCCACCAGAATGCAGGAGTCCACCAGTTCAGGCAATTCGCTCACCGTCGCTCGGCAGCGTCTTTTCCGCGTTGTATGCGGGCAACACCACGACGATCCGTTTCCCATTGATCATCGAGCCATGATAACCCCTGCCGACGCGGTTCCAGCCAGCCAAACCGCTTGACCAGGCGACTTTCTTGGTACCGGAAGGCCGATGCAAAAGAAACGCCGCCTGATTCAGGCGGCGTTGCGTGGACCAAGAAATCAACCTCGCTTAGCGATGCCCTCCTCCGTGCGAACCACCTGAGCTGTGGCCACCGGAGCCGCCACCGTGGTAACCTCCGCCAGAACTGCTGTGATAACCGCCTCCCGAACTGCCGTGGTAGCCACCGTAACTGCCGTAATTACGTGATGGCGCCGAATACCCGCCGCGGCCGCCATACGGGCTTCCGTATGACCGGTTGGAATAGGCTCCACGGTTGCTGTACGACCTCCATACGGATTACCGTACGAACGGCTTGAGTAGGCTCCGCCATACGAGCGGTTCGAGTACCCGCCGCCATAACCTCCGCGGCTCTCCATGCTGGAGTAACGACGCGTGCGCCGGTACTCGTCCCGTAGGACGCGGTACGCAGTTACCCATTCCACGCGACGAACCGTAGTCATTCCTTTGTTGCCTGCGCTCATCGTCGATCGGCGGGCGCTGAAGACCCGTAGGACCGCATGCTGCTCTGTGGCGGACGGGGAACGTAGTGATTCATGGCCATCTGCGTGGGTTCGGATCTCGACTGTCCAGATGAACCCAATCCGCGATTCGAAGCGCTCATACTCTGCGGCGGCCGCGGGACATTCCGGCCAGCTGGCGAAGGCATGGACCTAGCCTGTGTTTCTGAAACGCGTCCGGCCGAAGGCTTCTCAACCCCACGCGCCGCGGACTCGGAACCTCGTGACATCGGCGATCCACTGCGCGCGCCGGAGGATACTCCGCGCGCCGCTGCCACCTGGCTTGACCTCGACGCCGCCGGCGGGGTCATACGGCTTACGGTCGGTCGCGAAAATGCACCGGCTGCTGGCCGCGCCCCTGCGACTGGTCTTCGCGCCCAGCATACTTTCCCGCGTTGGGCTGACGTTGAGGCGGCTCAGCGATTGCGCTCCTTTCAGATCGCTCGGAGCTAAGTGCACAGAATTGCCATGAACCGATAGCCCATGTTGCAGGCCATTCTGCGACATGGCATTTAGCGCGCCCGGCTTGTTCATGTTCGCGAAATGGGCCGACTGCGCTCCGCCTTTGCCGGAGAAGAAATTGCTGCTCACGCGATTGAAGTTCGCGATTCGCGTATTGCTGAGGTTCACGTTGCGGAAGTAACCGCGACTCACGCCATACCACGGACGGAACGGCTCCCGGAAGCCCAAGGGGCACCAGCCAAACCGCGGACCAAAGCCCCGAGCCAAAGCCGAAGCCAAATCCCCATCCCGGACCACCAAACCATCCCGACCAGTGCCGGTGCGTACCACGGCCGCGCCCAATAAGGCCCAGGTATCCATCCCCACGACGCGCCGATATATGCCCAGCGGCCATAGTGAAAGGGAGCAAAGCCCCAAGGAGCGTTATCTACCCACGTCCAACCCCACGGGCTGACCCAAACCCACTGACCATAGCTGTATGGCGCCCAACCCGGCGGCACGTCTGTCGGTGTCCACACTTCGCCGTAGCCTGAATCGTCTTTCCACGTACCATATTCATCGAGATCGTCGGCGCCTACCACTCCCGGGGCGACGTAGTGGGCAGAAACCGAGTTGTCCTCGCGCTTGTCTTGAGCGCTGCACCATTCATCGAAGCTGTCCGGCGGCGGGGCGTTATTGATTTCGTGCTTCAGGGAATTTCCACCCGTGAATCGCGCCCACTCGTCGCTGTGAACGCGCACTGCGGGACCTTGACCGGAGGCCTCACCCTCGCCCTTTCTTACCGTGACCATCGTGGCGTCCCCATTGGGATCGACGTCAAAACGATAATCACCGGTCTTTGAAACCGTAAAGGCCAGATTGGGCGTGTCAATCTCCCATACCTCGCCTTGATACAAATGTCGCAGGTGCACATTCAAGGCACCCTGATGGAGCGACACTTGCACCACATTATTGTCGACGTTGCTTAGGGTCAGGCTGGTCTCGGAGTTGATTCGCATCACGCCGTCGCCCAAGTCCAGTTCCGCGCGCGAGTCCTTGTCAGCCCAAACGTTGTCGGCATTGGTCAGGGGACGGTTCAACGAACCCTGCACCCAGTCTCCAGTACCCTGAGGCTGGACGGAGACTTGCCCCGTCATGGATTCCAAACGGGCCACGCGTCCGGGAGCGTCACTTTGAGGATTTCCAGCTTGCGGGTAGCCCAACTGAGGATCGGTTGTCTGTGGGTATGCGGCTTGGGGATCGACAGGGGCTGCCGAGGGATCCTGCGCCCACGCGGTTGCTGCCAGTACAACAATGAATGCGATTGCATGCCAGAAACCAACGCGAGACTTCATAACTAATCCCCTTTTAGAAGACCGCCGACAGACTCCCCGGAGCCGGTCAAGCCCTACGCTACTCTAATGCCGACTCCATCGACCTTCCGCCTTACCTGCCGCAACTCCTTTAAACCCATCTCATGGAGCCGAGTTGCGCGGGGTCACATGTTACTCAATTTCCTGCCCTTTATATAGATGCAACCCTAGCTCTCGCAGAACTCCCCCTTCGCCTCTTGGCCATGGTCCTATGCAAATCCCTGCATCCATAACACTTACGAGGGGGTTCGCCGCCCATTTGGGCTATTGGCCGAAGCTCCGGAGCGGGTGAAAATAGGTTCAGTCAGTTCACGGACAGCAAATCCAGCAGGGAGTTGGAAGTGGAGAACCGCCGTCGTAACAACCGAACGAAAGCAGTCTTGCCGGTGCGAGTCTCAGGCAGTGACGGTTCCGGAGCTTCCTATTGCGACCTGGCCCATACGCTGGACATCACTGAATCTGGTATCCGGCTGGGTTTTGTACGCCGCCAGTTGAAAGTCGGCAGTCGGCTCACCATCCAATACCGCCAACACAAGGTCGAATGCCGGGTGATTTGGGTTTCTCAGCTTACGCGCCTCAAAGAGCACCATGTCGGCTTGGAAGCCCTGGTGCCACGAGATGTTTGGGGGTTGGGCCCAGACTCCAGGAGCCGTCTGCAACCGGAACCGCCCGAGCGCGCGTCCGCTGACATCGGCGTCTAGCTCCTTACTCGCCCACTACGCGATTCCGCAACGTTCCGACACCCTCGACCGTGATCTCAATCAAGTCTCCGGCAACCACCGGTCCCACTCCTTCCGGTGTACCCGTCGCGATCACATCTCCCGCTTCGAGCGTCATAACGTCCGAAATGTAGCGAATTACGATATCCAGGGGAAAGATGAAGTCCCGGGTATTGCCGCCCTGGCGGAGGTCTCCGTTTACCCGAGTTTCGACATTCACTCCTGCCCAGGGGTCGATTTCGTCGGTGACCACCGGCCCCACCGGACAAAACGTGTCGAAGCCCTTTCCGCGCGTCCATTGGCTGTCTTTTTTTTGCAAGTCGCGCGCCGTGAAGTCATTCAGAGCGGTGTAACCTAGGATGTAAGGCCTCACATCTTCGGCGGCCGATAGCCTGTGACAGCGACGGCCCATCACTACGGCGAGCTCACCTTCGAAATCGGTGCGCTGAGAAATCCGTGGACGCCGAATATCCTCGCCCGAGGCCAGCAGAGAGGATGGCGGCTTGAAAAAAAGGAGCGGCTCGGTGGGTACTTCGTTGCCCAGTTCGGCAGCGTGGGCACGATAATTGCGTCCCACACAGAGAATTTTCGAGGGACGCACCGGGACTAACAGCTTGGCTTCTGCCAAAGGCAGCCGGGATACGGCCTTGGTGGGCAAATCTTCGACGTCTCCGCCCTCATCCGGCGGCTTGAGAAGCACCCGTGTGACTTCGTCCTTGCCGACGGCGGACTCAACCAAGCCGTATTCGGCCCGGCCGTTGTGTTGGAAGCGACAATATCGCATGGTCAGGCCAAAATCCCCATCTTTTTCCCCACCCTTTCCAGCACTTCCAACGCCTGCTGCAATTCGTCCTTGGTATGGGTCGCGGTCATGATGGTGCGAATCCGCGCCTTCCCTTCAGGCACTGTCGGAAACGCAATCCCGGTTCCCATCACTCCCTCTTTGAACAGTTCGCGGGAAAAGTCCATGGTCAGCTTGCCGTCACCAATGATGATCGGCGTAATCGGAGTCTCACTGGCCGGTGTGTTCTTGCCGCCAATATCAAAACCCAGCAGCCCCAACTCTTTTTTCCAGAAGCGCGTGTTCTCCCACAGCTTTTCCATCAGTTCCGGCTCCTGCTCCAGTACATCGAAGGCCGCGATGCAGGTTGCAGCGACCGATGGCGGATGCGACGTCGAGAACAGAAACGGCCGCGCCCGGTGATACAAAAAGTCAATCAACTCTCGCGTGCCGCAAACGTACCCTCCTAGCGCGCCGATGGCTTTCGAAAGTGTTCCCACCTGGATGTCCACCCGCCCGTGCATCTTGAAGTGGTCCACTGTGCCCCGCCCGTTGCGACCGAGGACGCCCGACGCGTGAGCATCATCCACCATCATGATGGCGCCGTATTTCTCTGCCACTTCGCATAGCCCGGGCAGGGCGCCGATGTCGCCATCCATGGAAAAGACACCGTCAGTGATCAGCAGCTTCTTTCCCGGCTGATCTTTCACGCTGGACAGTTGCTGCTCGGCATGAGCAACGTCTTTGTGGTTGAAAACCAAAATCTTCGCGCGCGAGAGTCGCGCCCCATCGATGATCGAGGCGTGATTCAACTGGTCGGAAATGATGAAGTCTTCTTTTCCTAATATCCCTGAAACCGTGCCCGCATTGGCCGTGAAGCCGGACTGAAAGACCACACAGGCTTCCACGTTCTTGAAGCGCGCGATCTTCTCCTCCAGTTCCATATGGATCTTCATGGTCCCGGCGATGGTTCGCACCGCGCCCGATCCCACGCCGTACTTGCGCGTGGCCTCGAGCGCGGCTTCGCGCAGTTTGGGATGCGTCGTCAATCCCAGGTAATTATTCGAAGCCAGGTTGATGACTTTCTTGCCGTCGAATGTACAGACCGCGGCTTGCTCATCATCCAGCACACGCAACTTGAAATGCGTACCCTTGGCTTTGAGGTCGTTCAATTGATCGGTGAGATAGGAAAGCGGATTAGTGCGAGCAGTTGCAGTGGCCATGGAGTCCCCAATTTCGCCGTTCAAGAAATGTGAAAACCGGAGTGAATAGTCTAAACCCTAAGAGCTGTTTCGTTCAGTCTGTCCCGGCTCCCACCGAAGCCGACGCCAGCTCCACCAACTCCTTCAATCCAGCGACTTCCAAGTCAGGCTTCCCGGCGGCGGCTTTGGTCGCGCCCGCACCCTCGCGCGGCGAAGGCCGGTCGACCCATACGGCGGCGATGCCCATGGCTTGCGCCGGAATTATGTCGTGATAGATGCTCTGGCCGACGTGCAGCCACTTCTCCGGAGCTACGCCGAGCCTTCCCCGCGCGATCTGAAAGATCCTCTTGCAAGGCTTGTAGCAAAGGGCCTGTTGCGCTGTGATCACATGGTCGAAACTCACTCCCAGCTTGGGTGCTGTCAGGGCAAACAAGTCGTCGTCAACATTCGAGATCACCGCCAACTGGTAACGGGTCTTGAGCTCACGCAGTGCCGCGACCGTGTCCGGAAATGGCTGCCAGGTCGCCAGCGATTCTGACAGAGAATGCAGTTCGGCCGGAGTGGGGTCAAAGCCCAGCCTCTCGCCTAAACCACGGACGACCGACTGCAAGACCTCGCGATAACTGATGTAACTCTGCCGCTCAGCTTCGAATTCCATCTCGGAGTAGATCTTCAAAAGCGTGACGTCGTTCACTCTCTTGTTATGCGCCGCCAGAATGGGCCGCAGCGCCGAGAAGATACCGGCTTCCCAATCGATCATGGTGCCGTAGCAATCGAAGCTGAGCACCGAAAAATTAGAGAAGTCGAGCATAGCGTGGCATCCCGAACAAACAGGATACGCGAAGAAAACCCGCCGGCATATTTGCCATCGCGGTGGTCGGCCCCGTCCTAGTTTTTTTCCGTGTGAATTGTGCCGGCCAGCGGCGGAGTCGCAGCTTGCTCCGGCTCCAGACCCGGCAACGTAGGTGCGACTGCACTTGCGGCGCCGTCCGGTTCCTCAGAAGAACTTGCCGCGGGACCTTTCTTAGCCAAGAACTTCGAGGTATTCAATAGCGGACGCCCCAGGGAAGCGTTATATCCCGTCCAAGCGCCTTCGGAGCCTATTTCCCGTTCGAAGTGCGCGCGCATGCTCTCCATTTTGGAATCCAGATCGTCGAGATAGTGCAGCACCAACGCCTCCGGGAACATGGGCAGCTTCGGGGATCCGAACTCGTATTCTCCGTGATGGCTGATGATTAGGTGCTCGACCAGGGTCTTGAGTTCGGGGGGAAACCCGGCAGCAAGGCTAGTTTCGCCTGCAACATTTCCAGTTCGATGACCATGTGCCCAAGCAACTGGCCGCGCGTGGTGTAGGAAAACGACCGATTGTAAGTCAGCTCATGGATCTTGCCGATGTCGTGCAGAAACGCTCCCGCGAGCAGCAGGTCGCGGTTGATCTGGGGATAATTTCGGCAGACAAGGTCGCACGACCGGCAGAGCGAGACCACGTGGTCCAGCAAACCACCGATGTAAGCGTGGTGCAGAGTCTTGGCGGCAGGGGCGTTGCGATAGGCCTCAGCGATTTCCGGGTCGGCCATGAACGCTTCCACCAGAGCCTTCAGATGTGGGTTCTGGAACGTCCCCACAAAACCCGCCAGGGTGTGCCACAACTCGCCGATGTCCTTGGTAGTTTTGGGCAGGTAGTCCGCAAAATCAATCTCCGCGTCCCCCAGTTTGCGGATCTTGTGGATGGTGATCTGAAAACGATTCTTATACTTGTTGAGCAGCCCCTTCACCTTCACGAAGTCATCCGCTTCAAAGGCGTTGAGACAATCCTCCACGTTGTCCCACATTTTGGCTTCTATCAGGCCGCTGCGATCACCCAGCGTCAGCGCCAGGTAAGGCTCTCCAGTTTTCTTCGGCTTTACCTGCTTGGAAGCGACCACAAAGCTGGAAGTGACGACTTTATTTTCGTGCTGCCCGCAATCCGATAGGAAGAATTCCTTCATGAGCTTCCTTACCTGACCATTCACGGGCGCGAAACCAGCGCGTTCCCGGCTGCAGCCTAAGCTAAAATATGCCGAGTTTCTTTTTCTTTTTCAGCGGCTTGGCTTTCGCATCCGCAGATGCCGTTTCAATCGGCTTGGTTTCATTGGGGCTGGCTGCCGTGTCTACGTACCCAGGTTTAATGTCGATGAACGCCTCGTCCCGCAGCCTGGTCAAATATTCCCGCAGCGCTGGTTGCAATTTCTGCATGTAGATAGCGTCCTGAATGTGGGGCTCGATTTCGTTGAGCGGCGGAACTCCCGGCTGGCGGTGTTCCAAAACCTTCAGGATCACGTAGCCTTGTCGCGTCCGTATCACACTCGAAACATCGCCCGCCTTCAGAGCGAAGGTGATGTCCTCCAACTCCTTGGCCAGGGTCCCACGCTTGAAATAGCCAAGATCGCCCCCCTGGGCGGCGGAGGGTCCATCAGAATTCTTCCTGGCAATTTCTTCGAAGCTTGGCCCCTTTGTGAATTTGGTCTAGAAGGTTGTCGGCCTTGGTTTTTGCCGCCTGCAGTTGTTGCTCCTCGGTCGCAGCTTTGGTCTTCTTCTCCGTCGATATCAGTATCTCGCTCAGCTTGATCTCTTCCGGTTGGAAAAGCTCTTTCTGATGCTCCTTGTAATACTTCTGCTCTTCATCCTTGTCGATAACCAGCTTTTGGCCGACTTCCCGCCCAATCACTTGCTGGGTGATGATCTGGTTGCGCAAGTTCTGCTTGAAATCCTCAAACGAAATGCCCTGTGCCTCGGCGGCTTTTTCCAGATCCTCCATGCTGTCCAGGTTCATCTCCTTGCGCATCTGGTCCAACTTCTTGATCAGTTCGTGTCTCCGCGGTAATGCCCAGATCCTTGCCTTTCTCCAGCAGCAACTGTTGGTCGATCAAGTCCCGCAAAACGTCCTTTTGGCGTTCCGCGACGATCTTGTCGGCATTCACTGGGTCCTGCTGTTGTGCGTCTTTCCTCAGGTCTTGTTCGCTTCGCAGATACTCGCTACGGGTAATAATCTGGTTGTTGACCCGCGCGATGATCTCCTCGACGACCGTGTCTGCGCTGAGCACAGTCGGCAGGCCAGTCACACAGATGAGCGCAAGCAAAAGAAAGCGAGTTCGCATAAGCATTTCAGCAGCGCCGTGCCGGAAACGAAGTCCTGCATCCGGCGGACAACGGCTGTTTGCAAATTGTAACTCCCCTCGGTGTGCTCCTGCCACTGCATCTCCTGCTATGATGATCGGTTTTCGCGAGAGTCGGCCAGGAATTCGGTCACGGAGGGGGACGTCGTGAGGGTTACCGCCTGTTTTGCGCTTGCCATACTCGTTTTTGGAGGTCTGAGCATTCCTGCCAAGGCAAGGACAATGAAAGGACAAGATGAGCAAACGACCGGACTGCCGAACCAGGTGGAACTCGAGCAGATGGCTGCCCGCTTCGCGCCCACTCCATTGCGTGTGGATATCTCCGGGCTTTCTTCCGGCGACCGTCAGGCTCTGGTCAAGCTGATTGAAGCTGCACGCATCTTGAATGACGTCTTTATGAAGCAACTGTGGGACGGCAACACCGCACTGTATGCCCGCCTGCAAAAAGATAAATCTCCGCTTAGGCGAAGCCCGCCTGCACTATTTCTGGATCAACAAGGGCCCCTGGTCCGACATCGACCAATTCAAAGCATTCCTGCCCGATGTTCCTCCGCGCAAGCCCCTGGGCGCCAACTTTTATCCGGTGGACATGTCGAAAGAGGCTTTCGAGCGCTGGGTAGCCCAACTTGCCCCCAAAGAACAGGAGGACGCGAAAAGCTTCTTCACAATTATTCGCTGGCGAGAAAATACCCGGTCCCAGACCAACAACCTGATCGCCATTCCCTACAGCCAAGCCTATGCAGACGATCTCACCCGCGCGGCCGGCTTGCTGCATGAGGCTGCCGGGCTGACCGACAACGATTCGCTGAAGAAGTTCCTCAATCTGCGGGCCGATGCTTTTCTCTCCAACGATTATTACGCAGAGCGACATGGCCTGGATGGATCTGGATGCGCCGCTTGATGTAACCATTGGCCCGTATGAAACCTACACCGACGAACTCTTTGGCTACAAGGCGGCCTTCGAGGCATACGTCAACTTGCGCGATGAAGAAGAAACCGCCAAGCTCTCCGCTTTCACGGCGCATTTGCAGGACATCGAAAACAATCTGCCGCTCGATCCGCAATACCGGAATCCGAAACTGGGCGCGGCAGCGCCCATCCGCGTCGTAGACGAAATCCTGAGCGCGGGCGACGGTGCTCACGGCGTCCAGACCGCGGCTTACAATCTGCCCAACGACGATCGCGTGGTTCAGCAAAAGGGTAGCAAACGCGTGATGCTAAAGAACGTTCAGGAAGCGAAATTTCGCAGCGTATTGCTTCCCATCGCCCGCCGCACCCTGACTCAGGACGCCATGGTCGACGTCACTTTTGAACCGTTTTTCACTCACATTCTCGCGCATGAATTGATGCACGGACTGGGCCCACATCAGATCAAGGTTCGAGGCCGCGACACCACTCCCCGCGAAGAATTGAAAGACCTGTACGGAGCCATCGAAGAGTGCAAAGCCGACGTTACCGGCTTGTTTGCCCTGCAATACATGATGGATCACGCCAAGGAGATGGGACTGGCCAAAGTTCTGCCCTCCGACGACGCTGCCCAGCGCCAGCTCTACACGACTTATATGGCTTCTTCTTTTCGCATTTTACGCTTCGGGCTGAACGAGGCGCACGGCAAAGGCATGGCAGTTCAGTTCAATTCTTACACCGACAGAGGCGCTTTCATCGAGCACGAAGATGGGACCTTCTCAGTGGACATCCCGAAGATGAAAGCTGCGGTCGCCGAACTCGACCACGATCTGCTCACGATCGAAGCCCAGGGCGACTACGCGGGTGCTAAGAAATTGCTCGACCAAATGGGCGTGATCCGTCCGGGTCTGAAAAAAGCTCTGGATCGGCTTCAGGGGATTCCCACCGATATTGAACCGGTCTTTGTGACGGCTGAGGAACTGGCTCCTTCCGAGCCTGCTCCCCCTAAGCCAATCAAGAGCCGAAGCCACCGTGGCCGCCGCCAATAAGGCAACCCGAAACATGGCAGGTTGAAAAAGCCTGTGAGGTTGGCGCCTCACAGGCTTTTTCAAGAGCGGACAATATTCAAACAGCGCCTCACTCTACATCTGAGACTTTGCCGTTCTTGAACGTGACTTTCATGTCTTTGTATTTGTAGATTTTCTTGGGGCCGAGGTCCACTACGGTCAGGGGAGCACCGAGTGCAGCAGTGACTTCATCGATGCTCTGGCCTAGAGCAATGGTTGCCGGCGCTGCCGGTGCCGCGGATGAGCCCGGATTCTCCTGCTGGGCTTGGCCCACTACTTCCTTCTCGGACTGGTCCGCATCCGCCAGCTCCTGGGTTACTTCGGCGGCGCCGTTGGGATCAGGCGGGGGCGCATCTTTGGCGATGGGAGCATCCACCGGAGGCGCTTTGGCAGACGCTGGAGCCGGGGGCAATCCTCCCGTGCCCTGTTTCGATTGAAGTTCCTCGAGACCCTGATCGATGGTCTCGCGCATGTGATTCTGCATGTCCTGCAAATCGGTGAGAGCGATGGAGACCGTGCTGGATTTGGCGCACTCCCGACCGCCTTTGCTCGATAACACGACTAAGTTCGCCGAGGTAGCCGCGGGCGGTGGCGGGGTGGCCAGTTCCAGAGCATCGCCATCGCTAACGGTGCACTCGTTTCCAGCGGCGTCGACCACGTCGAGCGAACCGCTGGCGACAAATACCGTGGGTCTTGCCATCGGAGAGCATTCGCGCAATGCCGCTCGAAGCCGGATCCGGTTCCTGGTTGCGGGCGTTCTGCTGCGCTTCTGAGTTCTCCAACGCCAACTGGTTTTTCACTTCGTCGGCGATTTGCTGCTTCACTTCCGGCGTAAGCGGAGCAGCCCCCGGAACCGGCCCACCCGCCTCTTGGTCCATTTGCGCCTGGGCTTCATGGCGGGCCTGATAAGCGGCCGCCAGTTGGTTGGAGATTATGTAATCCGTCAGCCACAGCGAGGCGGTGGCATAGGCAGGGTAGGGCGTAAAGTAGAAACCGTAATAGCCGTACCAGGGATTCCCTCCCCAGCCCCAGGAGTAGACCACGGGCTGATACCACGGGTTATAAGCCCAACCGTAAAATCCAAACGGATAGTAACGGTAGGGAGAATACACATTCAGGTAGACGCCGCGATAGCCATATCCGCGATAGTAACGGTCGTAAGCCCGTCCGTGATAGTAGTAAGTGCGCCGCGAATATTCGTGCCCATTGTGCAGGTATCCGCGCTGCACATAACCGGGGCGGCCGCGCTCGGCGAAGACCCGCGAATGGTCGCTGCGCTCCACTACGACGCGCGTGTTTCCGTTGATTCCGTGGTGGATATTCATTCCCCGCTTGGCATCGTGCACGTCGCTCACTCTTCCGTTCGCGCGCCGCTGCACTGCGCTGCCATTTCTCAACTGGGTCTGTTGACTGCCTTTGGGTGCAGGTCTACCCGAGATGCCAGTGTTCGCCGGTCGTCCACCAGTTGGGGTGCCCATCCCTTTCATTGCACCCGCACTCGGTGCGCCGCCTCGCCCGGCCGGGCGATTGGTCGTGGCCGGAGCCCCGCGGCTGGTAGTTGCCCCACGCGTCGTCGGTCCGGCGTGGCTGGCGGCGGGGCCGTTGGCGGTCGGGCCGGCATGTGAAGTGGCCGGGCCATTAGCCGTGGGGCCACGATGCATTCCCGGATTGCCGGTGGTTGGCCCGGTAGGGCCGTGGCTCACAGTCGGGGCGTGGCGGGCGCTGGACGCGCCACCTCCGGCGGGCCGCGACGGCGGGGGCGCGGACCGGGCGGGCGCTGATGGCCTGGCCGGAGCCGGTGCTGGAGCGTTCTCCTTCTTTTGGGCCAGCAACGCTACGGGCAGCAACACCATCAGCACGGCTGCCGCGAAGCGAAAGCCGCGACCTCTCCCGTTAGGCGACGATTGCATGAGATTCTCCTTGAGTAGTGTTCGCCGGTGCGATTATTCGTCCGACGTTCGCTGGCCCACCAGCTACTGGACATCCGTGACCTTCCCATTGACCAGTGTCACCTTCATGTCGGGGTAATAACAAATCTCTTTTGCGCCCAGCTTGACGACCTTTTGGGGTTGTCCAAAGTTCGCCACTAGCTGGTCTTTCGTCTGCCCTAATTCAAGGGTCTTGGGGGGCGCTTGCTGCGCATCCGGAGGAGGCGGAGGCGGCGCGATCGGCTCAGGGGCTGCGGTCGCAGGTTCTGGCGCTGCTTGCTGCGGGGCGGCGTCGCCCGCAGAATTCTCCGCGGGCTGGACCGTCAATACCTCACTGATGGTTTTCAACAGATCATCCGGCGGCGGGACGGAATGCTTTGGGAAGGGAAACTTGATTTGGCTGTAGTAGCGGACATCCGCGTAGGGGTCGCTGTAGACCCGAAGGACAGCAGCATCGTCCTTCACGGCCATCCCGATTACCCAAAATTTCTCTCCGCTCACGAACTTTCTTTGGGGAACGTTGCTCACGTTCGCCCCTGTTGCGCCTGCCCCAGTGCCATATTTGTGGCAAGCTTGGCCCCGAAACCCATGGAGAACTTGCCCTCTTTGTAGGTATAAGTTGGTGCGACCTTGGTATCGATGCTAAACATCACCAGGCCGTCCTTGTGAAGCACGACCACCGCTCCCGCGGTGACAATATCACGGCCGTCAGCCGTGACCTTCGTCAAGGCGAACTGCGAAGTCAATCGTTTTTCGATTTCAGCCTTCTGATCCTGGGCTTGTAGCCCAGGCGCGATACTACGCCAACAAGGCAATGGCCGCAAAGTGGGCCGCACGCATGGAATGCCTCCCCGTACAGAAGTGCGTATGCACTTCTGTCAAAGTTCGAACTCAGGTTTTCCCGGGACCGTGTCAGAAACTGGGGGAACGGGCGCACTCAAGGTGGTGGCCCGCAAACTGCCACTCACGTCGATCTCTTGCACGCCCGGAGCTACCAACCTAAAACCCGCGAACCATACCAGAGATCGGGAGAGAAATGCAACTACTCTTTTCGGCGACCAAAGAGTAGTCCCAATGCCTCGCCCACTACTGGGTGACGGTCTTCGCTTCATCACCGACCTTGAATCCACTTCCCGAAACCGTAGTGCAAACTGCCGAAATATCGTCGACATCGGTGACTTTCACCACCCCCACCGAGGTTGCCAGCCGGCGAATGACCTTTCCTGTGGAAGGATCCTTGATCTCCTTGGTCACCCGCTCCACATTCAGCTGATCACCCACCTTGACTCCGTTCTTGGCGCCGACATTGAGAACGACCTGCCCACCGTCCACCGCAGCTACCAGGCCTTCGACCACGATGGTCCGAGCCACGAGCTTTGTATTGTCGGCAATCACTTCCTGGCTCATGCTGTCGACCGCAGCCTTTACCGCCTCCCCGATGATGGTGCTCTGGAAGTCGCTGCTGCCGAAATCGGCTGCCCCGCCGCCAAAGCCGTGCCAATTCCCGCCGCCACCCAAAAGCGATGTGCTTTCTCGCGACGATTCACCCTTGCCCTCGGCCACTCCCAGGATTTCAGCCGTGTCTATGTCCACGATGCGTGCGGTTACAGCCACAATCGCCTTGGACTTTTTGTGCCCGAAACCACCTACCCCGAACCCTCCCCAGTTCCCGCCTCCGCCGCCGATGTTTGTGTTCTTGGTTTCGTTGCCGAATTGCGTGATGCTGCCCACAATGATGGCATCCACGCCCAGCAGTTTCCCGATTTTGGCCGCCGAATTTGGGTCGGCGCGGTCGCTATTGGAAAAATTCTGCTCCTTCAGAATCTTGTCCAGCGACTTGCGCTCGATCACTGAGTACGTCCCGTCCTTTACCAGGTCCGTGACCAGAAGGTCGGAAATGCCCTTGCCCACGTCGACGTCCTGGCCGAAGAGCGCCGCCACGCTGCTGTGAACGGTCGCATAGTCGAAGTCGAAGACGGCCACGCGCTTCTTGCGTCCCTGCGGGGCCGTCGCCTGCCCGGGAGCCGCAGTGGTTGCAGTTTGAGCCGGAGGAGCCGGCGCCGCTAGAGCGCCGATGGGCGCCAAACTCGCCAACCCGGCTAGCATAACTAAACACAACACAGCGTTTCTCATGATCGCCCCTGATAAGAAAGATTAAGTGGACGCAACCGCCCGTGCCCCGCAGGCTAACTCCGGGTGCAACTGTTGTCAACCCGAAACCCCTTGCAATATGGAAGAATGAGCAGGGAACTCATCCATTTCGTAGACCATGAAGAAACTCCGCGTAGGAATCCTGTTTGGCGGACGCAGCGGCGAACACGAAGTCTCGTTGCTTTCGGCTGCCTCCGTCTTCAATGCCATCGATAAGAACAAGTATGAAGTGGTGCCCATTGGCATCACCAAGCAAGGCCACTGGGTGACTGCCGCGGATGCCGAACGGCTACTGCAAGGCAAAGCCACGGAACACGAGGAGCGCCATCTCCGAGCCGGCGATCCGGAGAGCACACCGGCAGCGGCGGTTCTAGCCAAGGGAGAGTCCGTCGTCGTCCCGCCCGAGCCGCATCAGACCGGCAGTTCCCTGGCAGCTTTTCAGACCGAGCGCGCGCTGGTTCGCCGCGCCGCCGACCGCGCCATCAACGTCGACGTTATTTTCCCCGTGCTGCATGGCACTTTCGGCGAAGACGGTACCATCCAGGGGTTGCTCGAACTCGCCGACCTTCCCTACGTTGGCGCTGGAGTATTGGGCTCCGCCGCCGGCATGGATAAAGACATCATGAAGGCGCTGTTTCGCGCCGCTGGTCTGCCCATCGTCAAACACGTAACCGTTTTGCGCAGCGACTGGGAGGCCAAACCGAAAAAGGTTAAGAAGTTGGTCGAGGGCAAACTCAAATATCCCGTTTTCGTAAAGCCCGCGAATCTGGGATCGTCGGTGGGAATCTCCAAAGCTCACGACGGCAAAGAACTCGGCCCAGCCATCGATGAAGCCGCGAAGTTCGACCGCAAAATCGTCATCGAGAGCGGCGTCGGCGGCCGCCAACACAAAGCCCGCGAGATCGAATGCTCCGTCCTCGGCAACGACAAGCCGGAAGCATCAGTCCCGGGAGAAATTATTCCAGGCCAGGAATTCTACGATTACAACGCCAAATATCTCGACGAAGGCTCGCGGCTCATCATCCCCGCCAAGCTGTCGAAGGCAGAGACCAAGCGGGTGCGTCAACTGGCGATCGCGGCCTTTCAAGCCGTGGACTGCTCCGGCCTGGCTCGCGTCGACTTCCTGATGGAACCCCAAACCCGAAAGATCTACTTGAACGAGATCAACACCATGCCCGGATTCACCTCCATCAGCATGTATCCGAAATTATGGGCGGCCACCGGCCTGCCCTACCCCGAACTCATTGAGCGATTGATTCGATTGGGTTTGGACCGCTACCAGGAAAAGAAGAAAAACCAGTACAGCCGCTAGGGTGCCGCTCCCGACGATTGCTTCGGTGGCTGTACCTTCGTGCCCTTCCGAAGGGCTCCGTGGATGAGCCTTTCAACTTGCCGCGAGGCGCAGGGATGCGTTAGTATCTAACTAACCGGTTAATTAACATGTCCGTCGCCAAACCCCGTCTCGGCTCCCGAGGCCGCCCCGAACAAAGCCGCGCCGCCATCCTCCAGGCCGCGGTGCGCGAATTTTCCCGCGAAGGCGTGGCCGGCGCCCGCATTGACGCCATTGCCCGCCGCGCCCGCGTCAACAAAGCCCTGCTTTACTACTACTTCAAAGACAAAGAAGCCCTCTATTCCGCCGTTCTTGATCAGGTTTTCGGGGGCCTGACCGCAGCTGTTAACCAAGCCTTTGCTTTGAACGTTCCCCCTCGGGAAAAAATTCTCGCCTATGTCCGCGCCCACTTCGACTACATCGCTGGTCATCCGCTGTATCCGCGCATCGTTCAGGGAGAAATGATGAACGCGGGGCGCGAGGCCCTAAGCCAACTCGACCGCATTGTTAAACAATATTTTCGTCCCCTGAGCGAGCCAACTCGCCCAGGTGCTGACCGATGGCATGGCAGTCGGTGACTTCCGCCCCGTCGATCCCATGCAGATTGTTCCGTCCATCATTTCGGTGATCGTTTTCTATTTCACCAACGCACCCGCCATGCGTTCCATGACCGGGATTGATCCTTTGCAGCCGGAACGGGTGGCCGCCCGCCGCGTCGCGGTGCTGGATTTTATCTCCGCCGCACTCATGGCGCATTCCCACGATCAAGCCGGAGCACGAAAATGATCTCGTTCGCCAAACATGTGAAAGATCCGCAACTCGCCGGTCGTGGTCTGCTGTCCGCCGAAAACGCTGGCGAATTCGCTGGCCGTATTCAGTAACTTTCCCTGGTTGGGAGTCGTATTCATCATCGCGGTCGAAGAGGCCGGAGTTGCAAGCTCACGGAGTTCAGTCATGAGTGTTCGCAATAAATTTCTTATCGTTCTCGGAGTGATATTTACCGCTGCCCTGACTTACTACTATTTCTCCACGCCTTCCAACAAAGACCTGGTCCTCATCGGCATGGTGGATTCGAACCAGGTGATCGTCAGTCCGCAGGTCGAAGGCCGCCTGTCGCAGCTTCTAGTGGATGAGGGAACTCCGGTCAAGCAGGGAGATCTTATCGCCGCGCTTGATCCTTCCGAACTCGAAGCCGAAGCCAGCGCTGCCGCCGCCACCATCGACAGTATGAAGTCCAAGGTGGCCGAAACCCATTCCACTCTTGAAGCCACTCAGGGTTCCACCTCAAGTGGCGTCAGCAATGCCGAAGCCCGCTTGAAATCCGCGCGTGCCCAGTTGCTCCAGGCGGAAGCCACGCTGGTGCGCACGCAAAGCGACAGCCGCCGCACCATCGAACTGGCGGCGCAGGGGGTTGATTCCGACCAGGATCGCGTACAAGCCGAAACCAATCTGACCGCACAAAAGGCTGCTGGTGCAGTCGTTGAGAGATCAGGTCAACGCCGCCGAAGCCGATCTCAATACTGCGATTGCCAACATCCATCAGGCCCACGCTGCGCGAAGCACGGTAGAGTCGACCCGTGCCCAACTGGCTAATGCTGAAGATATGCTCAAGCAGGCCGAAGTTCGACTGGGCTATACCAAGATCTACGCCCCCATCACCGGAACCGTCTCCGTCCGCGCCGCCCGCCAGGGCGAAGTTCTGAACATAGGGCAACCGATTGTCACTATCGTTGATCTCAACGACACCTGGGTGCGCGCCGCCATTCCCGAGACTGAAGCTGATCACATCGGCCTCGGGGAGAGGCTGGGAATTGTCCTGCCTGGCGGCACGGTCACTTCGGGGAAAGTATTTTTCAAGTCCGTGGAAGCCGACTTCGCCACCCAGCGCGATGTGAGCCGCAGGAAACGAGACATTAAAACCATCGTCCTCAAAGTGCGTCTGGAAAATCCCAAAGGTGCGTACGTCCCGGGTATGACCGCGGAAGTGTTGGTTTCTCCACAGCAGCTTAAGGGCGCCGCTCAGACCGATGCAGCGGAGCGCCAGCCATGACCTCGGATCTCAACAATGGAAACAAATCAACTCAAGTGCCGGCCAATGGGCACAACTCCGTGACCGCTGAGAATGCCATTGAAGTCGATCACATCGTCAAGAAATACGGCGATTTCACTGCCGTGGACGACGTCTCCTTCACCGTAAAAGAAGGGGAAATCTTTGGCCTGCTCGGTCCGAACGGCGCCGGGAAATCAACTCTCATCCGCATGATGACCACGCTGATCCCCATCACTTCTGGGCGTGCCATCATCCTCGGTCATGACGTGAAGAAAGAGCCCGACGCCGCCCGACGTCTGATGGGTGTAATTCCCCAGGCTCTGACCAGCGATCTCGATCTCACTATCGAAGAGAATCTGAATATCTACGCCAAACTATACGACGTGCCTGCAAAAAAGCGAAAAGCCGCGATCGACGAACTGCTACAGCTGGTCGATCTAACCAAGTGGCGTTCCGCCCAGACTAAAACCCTGTCGGGCGGCATGAGGCGGCGCCTCGAGATCGCCCGCGGCCTGGTGCACAGCCCGCGAATTTTTTTCCTCGATGAGCCCACCACCGGGCTCGATCCCGTTTCTCGCGTGGCAGTGTGGGAAATGCTGACCAACATCAAGAGCCAGCGCCAACTCACCATCCTGATCACCACTCACTACATGGATGAAGCCGACCGCCTGTGCGACCGCATCGCCATCGTGGATCACGGCAAGCTGGTCGCTCTTGACACTCCTCCCGCGCTGAAAGCCAGCGTGCCAGGGTCGAATGTCATCGAAGCTCAATTCGATAACGCCCCCGCAGATTGGGAAGAAACTCTGAAAAAGTTAAGCGACGTGACTTCCGTCCAGCACGAGGGCGCAGGGATGTATCGGATCCTCACCGGGAACGGCTCGCAAACCACCACCGAACTCGTGGAGACGGCGGTCAAGGCAAAAGTCGGAGTCAAATCGCTCTCCGTGCAAAACACCACGCTGGACGACGTCTTCGTTCACTACACCGGGCGGCAGTTGCGCGATGAACTGGTGAAGGCCTTTGCCTTCGTCATGCCGGCCAGACCAGGATTGCAGCCATGAACCGGATACTGGCAATCGTCGAACGCGAAATGCGCAAGTTCCTGCGCTCCCCGGCGCTGATGATGGCATCCATGGTTTTTCCTCTGGTGCAACTCATCGTGCTCGGCAACGCTTTCGGCGGCAAGATTCGTGACGCCCGTCTCGGCCTGGTCGATCAGGATGGCGGCACGCAAGCGCTCAAGATTCGCGAAGCTTTCGACTCCGTCCGCGCCAACATGCGCACCTTTGAACCTGTCTACTACTCCAATCAGAAGGCGGCCATGGACGACGTGCGCAATGGCAAGATCCAGGGCGCGGTCATCATTCCTCCTGAGTATTCGCGCCGCGTCTATGAGCAGGACCAGCCGCGCATCGCCCTCGTCGTGGATAACAGCGACAACTTCATGAGCTCGGCGCTCGAAGATGAGCTCACCTCCATCACCGACGCCTTGAACCAGCCCCTGGTCACGCCCCGCATTCTGCAGCAGACGGTGCTCCAGATTGTCGAACTGTATCCCTATATCGAATACATGAAGTTTCTTCTGCCCGGCTCCATCGCTCTTGCCATGTTTGTCTCGGTGATGATTGGCGGCGGCATGTTGTACATCGACGACAAGGCCCGTGGCGTTCACGAGGGCTATCTGGTCACGCCCATCACCAAAGCTGAACTGGTATTCGGTCTTAACGGGGCGGGCGCGATCAAAGCCGTGATGACCGGCATCGTTATCACTATTATCGGATCATTGCTCGCTGGGGTCGGCAGCTTGTCGAATCTCACAACCGTCGTGGGGCTGTTGATCATGATTGTTCTAACCTCGCTTGCTTTTAACACCATGATGTTCCTCATGATGGTGCGGGTGGAAGATCCGCTGGTGCCGAGGGCAATTTTCGGCATCCTGAACACGCTGCTCTTTTTTCCCAGTGGCGCCATTTATCCCATTCAGGCTTTTCCCTGGTGGCTGCGTGTCATTGCCAAAGGCGACCCGTTCACCTACGCCGTCCACGGCTTCAAGTGCCTGTTGCTAAAAGAAACCGGGTTGACCGCCGTTGTTCCTGACATGATTTATCTTTCCATCTTTGCCTTCATCACTCTGGCCGTGGCCACGCCACTGTTCAAGAGGACTTTGTAGGATTGCGTAATTGGGTGATTTTGTAATTGCGTAATTGAAGCAGCTTAAGCGCGAGGGTCGAAATTGCTCAATTACAAATTACTCAATTCCCCAATTTCTCGTATGCTATAGGCAGTATGACCCTGCTCGACGCCAAGCCCTACGACGCGGCCCGCGCTCGCCGCCGCCGCATTGTGATCGTGGTTCTTATCTTTATTGTTTTGCTCGGCGCCTGTTTGGCCTACCACTTCCGCGATTATTCTGAACGCGCCACGGTGGGCAAGTTCTTTGCGGCCTTGCAAAAGCAGGATTTCGAATCCGCCTACGCCATCTGGTTTCGTGATCCAGCTTGGAAGCAGCATCAGGAAAAGTACTCGACCTATCCCTTCAACGATTTCTACCGCGACTGGGGCCCGGGCGGGGAGTGGGGAATCATCAAATCGCACGCCGTGGATTGCTCGCTCGCCCCGGCTAACGGCAGCGGCGTGATCGTGCAAGTCACGGTGAACGGCCGCGCCCAACACGCTTACGTCTGGGTGCAGAAATCCGATAAGACGCTATCGTTCTCGCCCAGCGAAATCGAATGCGGCAACTGGTGGATGTGGGTCACGGAGTAGCAGGAAGCCCAACCAATCGGGACTTGACCGCCTACAAAGCACGCACCCGCTTGCGCCACCCATCGATGTTGTCTATCCCAATTTTTGGCCTTTGCGGGAGGCTGTCGGTCCGCGTAAAGGGCGCAGCCCACTCACTAGCAGTTTCAGTTCAACCTGACTTCCAGCCCGAAAATAACGCGGACAGCGGGCGATCAAAGGAAGGAAGGTTCTATGAGTAATCCCAATCGTTTCACCTACTGTTGGCAAACTTCCCACCCGCGCGAATCTCGAACACTTAAAAAACGAAGCCAAACAACGCCTCAAAGCCATGCGCTTGCACAATCCTGAAGCGCGCCTTTCCGATACGCAACTGCTGGTCGCGCGCAGCTACGGCTTTCCCAGCTGGCGCAAGCTCAAGTCTTTCGTAGATGCGCAGCACAATTTCGGGCAGCGACTCATCAACGCGGTACACGCCGGAGACCTTGAGACGATTCGAAAAATTCTGGATGCCCATCCAGAACTCGTAAATGCGGGCACTGATCTCCCTCGGCTCGATCGGCCCAGCGACACTGTCGCCATGCGACTACTCCACCTCGCAATCGCCGAAGCCAAAATCGACGTGCTCCGGCTCCTCATCGAACGCGGCGCCGATCTAAACGCGCGCAACGCCGACGGCCGCCTACCGTTACACGACTGTTTTGAACTGAATCACGACGATTTTGCGAAAATCCTGTTTGACGCCGGAGCCGTACCCGATGCCTGCGTGGCAGCAGCTTACGGAATGCACGACCAGCTTGAACAAATTCTAGAGCGCGATCCGGCGAGTGCGAACGATCTGACCACCGGCAATTCTCCGCTGAGTTGGGCCGCCTATGGCCATCAACCAAAATCGGCGACCATCCTTCTTGAGCATGGCGCCATCGCCGATCGCCCGCCCTACGACTCCTATGCATGGGGATCTGCGGCTATGGTCAATTCAACCGATGTCGCGCGTGTCCTGCTCGAACACGGAGCCAATCCAAACTGGCGCGATGACAAAGGCAATACTGCGCTCCATCGCGTCATCACCAGCCGCATCGTGCTCGACCCCGCGAAGTTCGTACAGCCTTCTGCTCGACTCCGGCGGCGACACAAGCCTTCGAAACCGCGATGGACGCACGCCCCTCGATGAAGCCGAAGCCCTTGTCCAGGCGGGAAAGAACGCGGAAACTTACTACCCAGCTCGTCCCATTGGTCCGAAGCGACTGGAGCAAACTATAGCAATTCTTCGCTCACGGCTGGCAGAAACTATTGAATAGGAAGGGTCAGGTTGAGATTTTGTAGGGCTTTAGCAATCTTCGCATTTCTACACTTAGATTTGGGAACGAGTACCCGCCATCTTCGTCCCACGACTTCGTCCCGCACACGTTCTTCTTTCCCGTCAACACGAGTTCCAGCAACTCGTCGTGCGGATACAGATACCAGTCCCCCTCGTTACAAAACGCGATGTAAAGCTCTTTATCCTGATATTTCTTGTAGAAGGCGAGCCTGCTCTTGAGCTGGACCTTAAGAAATTGTCCGGTGTCGATGTGCTGTGCGATGAAGTCTGCCCCCTGCCAATCGTCGCTGAGCCGCATCGTAGTGTAGCCGTAATCCGCCAGGACGGCAGACAGTTTGAGGAAGTTGTAGTTCTCCTTCTGACGGGCATTGAGACGTTGGTACTCGACTTTGTGAAGGACGATGCTCATGAGATTACGCCCCCATCCCCTCCACCGTTTTCTGCAGCGAAGCCTCGTCCCCAACATTCAACGCCGTCTTCGACCGGTCGATCTGCCGCATCAAGCCGCACAAAACCTTCCCCGGCCCGACTTCGACAAACGTCTGGACTCCTTGCCCAATCAAATCGCGGATCGACTGCTCCCACTTCACCGCGCCAGTAACCTGCCGGACCAGCGCATCGCGGCCGCGTTCCGCATCGATAATAAACTCCGCATCCACGTTGCAAACCACGGGCACCGCCGGCTTCTGAAATGTGATTGCCGCCAAATCTGCCGCCAGCCGGTCCTGAGCCGGCTTCATCAACGAACAATGAAAAGGTGCGCTTACTTGCAGCAGCACCGCTCGCTTGGCGCCGCGCTCACTAGCAAGTTTCGCGGCACGTTCGACCGCCGACTTATGTCCGGAGATAACAATCTGCTCCGCCGAATTAATATTTGCCGGCTGGCAAACTTCGCCCTCGGCAGCGTCATGGCACACTTCGGTGACTTTCCCCAAATCCATCCCCAGAATCGCTGCCATCGCGCCCACTCCGACCGGCACCGCTTCCTGCATGTACCGGCCGCGATTCCGCACGGTGCGCACCGCGTCTTTAAAACTCAAAGTCCCGGCCGCCACATGCGCCGAATACTCGCCCAGGCTGTGTCCGGCCACGAATCCGGGTCGCAAGCCTTTTTCCGCCAGCACGCGGAAAGCCGCCACCGACGTTGTCAAAATTGCGGGCTGAGTAATTTCGGTGAGTTTGAGCTGATCTTCTGGCCCTTCAAAGCAAAGCCGGGAAAGTTTGTATCCCAGCGCTTCGTCCGCTTCGTCAAAGGTCTGGCGGGCAGCCGGATATTTTTCGGCCAACTCTTTTCCCATGCCGACGGCCTGCGATCCCTGCCCGGGGAAAAGGAATGCAATGTTGGAGGATGAAATTGGCATTAAAAGAATGGTTCCCGCTAAACGCTCGCTACCACGGGACGTATCGCGGCCAGTTCCCTTTCAATTTCCCCATTGATCTGGTGTCCAGCAAACTCCGCGGCCACGCGAATGGCATTCTTAATGGCGTTGGCATTCGATGATCCGTGGGTGATCAAGCACACGCCTTTCACTCCCAGCAACGGCGCTCCGCCGTATTCTGTATGGTCGAGGCGCTTCTTGAAGTCGGCAAACGCGCTGCGCGATAACAAATACCCCACTTGCCGCGTGATCGTGGCTTTCAACGATTCTTTCAGCGTGTAGCGCACCAGGCTGGCCACACCTTCAGAAATTTTCAGCGCCACGTTGCCCACGAACCCGTCGGCAACGATCACATCCACCTGGCCGTTGTACAGGTCGCGGCCTTCCACATTGCCGATGAAGTTCAGCCGCAGCTGCTTGAGGAGTTGCATCGCTTCTTTGGTCAGATCGTTGCCCTTGGTCTCTTCTTCTCCAATCGAAAGCAGGCCCACTCGCGGGCGCTGCGTACCGAACATGGTGCGATAGTAGATTTCTCCCATCACCGCAAACTGCTCCAGATTTTGCGGCGTGCAGTCTACATTGGCGCCCACATCAAGCAGCGCCGCCGCGGTTCCTTGTATGGTTGGAAAGACCGCAGCCAGAGCGGGCCTGTCCACCCCCGGAATCCCCCCCAAAACCATCTTCGCGCTGGCCATCGCGGCGCCGGTGTTGCCCGCGGTTACGAATCCGGCCGCTCGCCCATCCCGCACCAGCCGTAGCCCCACACGCATGGAAGAGTCCCGCTTGGCGCGCACCGCCTGCACTGCTTTATCTTCCATGGCGATGACTTCGCTGGCGTGAACAATCTCAATGGGGAGCTCGCCGGCGTTGGGATGGCGCGCCAGCTCCTTGCGCAGGGTTTCTTCCGGACCCACCAGCAGGATACGAACGTCATAGTGCCGCGCCGCCTGGATCGCACCTTCGATCTCAGGCTTGGGCTTGCGATCCGAACCCATTGCGTCCAGGGCTATGACGCTTGGCATGGAATTGCGAGACTAGCTGGCTTCCTTGACTTCCAGGACTTCGCGGCCTTTGTAATAGCCACACTTGGCGCAGGCCCGATGCGGCAGCTTGCGCTCGTGGCAGTTTGGGCATTCTGAAAGCGACCGGCTCTTCAAAGAATCATGGGCGCGACGATTGCCGGTACGCGCTTTGGAATGTCGCCGTTTTGGATTTGGCATTGCTTTCCTCTTTCAATCGTTCTTGAAGCTCTCAGTGCTCTAACTTACTTCGCAGGTCCTTCAACCCCGACCATCGCGGATCTTCCACTGGCTCCGCGCATGAACACTGCTTCTCGTTGAGGTTGGTCCCGCACTGCGGGCACAACCCTCTGCAATTCTCGCGGCAGATCGCCCTCAGGGGCACAGCCAGCAAAACCTGCTCCCGCAGTACATCCTCGAGCAGCAAACCTTCCCCTTGATAATAACTGATTTCGGCCTCGGCGCCGGTCACCGAAAGCTCTTGCCGCCCGGCATCAGCTCCCAGCGGTCGATACAGAAGGTCGAAACTGTGCTTTACGTCCGTGACTACCGGTTCCAGGCAGCGCGCGCAATCCGTTTCAAGCTGCACGGCCAAGTCGCCGTTTAATCGTATGTCCTTGATTGTCTGATGTTTCCCGTGATGCTCCTCGACCAGTTGGGCTCTCCCTTGGGTCCGCAGCGAGTCGATTTGCCGGAAATCCGGCCCCAGATCGATGACGTCAGGTACGATTTCCTCTTGGAAATCTATCGGATGCAGTTCTAACTCACGGATTTCGATGAACATCGCGACCTCCGCGCCCGCACCGCATTACCGCCCTCGACGCGGAGCACGCTCACAGGCGTAACTTCTCTCGGGAGAGAAGTTTAAGGATAAAGGCGGTGAGCGCAGAGTGTCAAGAAAAGCAGCATCATCAGGTACCTATGCTATACTATGATGCTCCTAGGAAAGACTATGCCAACACTTTACGTCGAAAATATTCCCGACGAATTGTACGAGTCCCTGCGCTCCCACGCCCGCAAACACCGCAAGTCGATTGCAGCCGAGATTCTGACCATGCTGGAAGAGAGATTCCCCAGCGAACAAGAATTGAAGAAGCGTCGCCGCGTATTCCGTCAGCTTGAGCAACTTCGGGCGAAGACGCCTCTTAGCGCCGGGCCTTTCCCCTCGACCGAGCAAATGCAACGTGAGGACCGTGAACGTTGAGGACGTTTGTAGTAGATGCCAGTGTCGCGGCCAAGTGGTGTCTGCCAGAGAAAGACGAGCCCTTGGTTTTTCAAGCGCGGTGTTTGCTCGAGGCTTATTCCCGTGCGGAGATCGGCTTGATCGTCCCCGACCTGTTTTGGTCAGAGCTGGGCAATGTTCTATGGAAGGCCGTGCGGATGGGGAGGCTCTCCAGCAGCGATGCTCATTCCGCGCTGGAGTTTCTCCAGGGGCTCAAGATTCCCACCTATTTGTGCTCTGACTTCCTGCCCGAAACCCTGCACATCGCCCTGTTCTATGGCCGAACATTTTACGACAGTTTATATGCCGCGCTTGCCGAGCATTCCTCCGTCGAACTCGTCACCGCTGACGAACGTCTGGCCAACGCTCTTGCCGCACACTTGCCGGTGAAGTGGCTGGGTGCAATGTGAGAACGTCTCTGAGGCGTAAGATCCTGCCATGTTCGCGCCGTTCTACGCGCTGTACATCATGGTTCTGGTCATGGCCATCGTGGTGTGGCTTGTGATCCGGAGATTCGACCGGTGACGACCGTCGCCTAGCTGATGATCGGCAGCGTCCGTATTCTTTTTTTCGTCGCCGCATAAATCGCATTGCACAGAGCCGGCGCCAGCGGAGGCACCGGCGGCTCACCCGCTCCGGTCGGGGTTTCCGTGCTGGGCACGAAATATGCCTCAACCGCCGGAGCCTCGTTCATGCGGATGGGCGCGTAGTCATCAAAATTTCCCTGCACGACCCGCCCTTTTTCAATCGTGATCTGCGCCCGCAGAGCGTTGGTCAAAGCGAAATTCACTGCTCCCTGAATCTGCTGCTCCAAAATGTTGGGATTCACCACCTGCCCGCAGTCAATCGCTCCGACAACCCGATGCACTCGCGGCTGGTCGTTCTCCATCGAAACCTCTACCACTTCAGCCATATAGGTCCCGAAACAGCCGAAGCACGCGATACCTCGATAGCACCCGTCAGCCGGCGGCTTTCCCCACCCGGCTTTTTCCGCCGCCAATTGCAGCACCCCACGCATGCGCGCCGTTTTCCATGTTGTGTCAAAGAATTTGATATCTTCATCCTTCGCCAGCAGATGCAGCCGGAATTCCAGCGGGTCTTTTCCCGCAGCCGCTGCCAGCTCGTCAATGAACGATTCCGAGGCAAACGCCGTCTCCAGCCCGTAGACCGACCGCATGTAGCCCAGAGGCACCGGCGTTACTGTCATCACATACTCAACCAGAGCGTTGGGAAGGGAATAAATCAGCGAGGCTTCGTCAGGGAGGTCCGCGTCTATCTCGGGCGATGGCCCCGGAAACCCCTTCTGAGTATTGATCGACGGCTCCACAATGCGATGCGAAAACGCCAGCGGCCAGCCGTCTCCATCGAGCACGCCGCTGAGCAGGTGATAACTTGCCGGACGGTAACTGGAAAACCGCATATCGTCCTCCCGTGTCCAGATCACCTTGACCGGCGCACTTGCCGCTTTCGAAACCAACGCTGCTTCAACCGCGTAGTCGTGATCGAGCCGCCGCCCAAAACCGCCGCCCAGCAACGTGACATTGATCTTCACCTGGTCCGGATCGAGCCCCACCGCCTGGGCGACGGCGTCGCGCACATCCGGCGGCCATTGCATCGGCCCCCAAATCTCGCAATTTGATCCTCTAAAATGCGCCGTGCAATTGCCCGGCTCCATGGGAGCCTGCGCCATCAGCGGTGTCTGGTACGCCGCCTGAATACGCCTGCCTGCAACCTTCGACACATCGCCTCGCGAATATAGTGTCGCGGCTTTATTGGAGGCAGACTTCTTCAGCGTGCCATAAATCGCCGCCGAATTCAGGTCCTGGTTTGGTCCTTCGTTCCAGGTGATGTTAAGCACGCGCCGGCCTTCCAACGCGCCCCACACGCTGTCGGCCACGACTGCCACCGCCGAGTCGCCGATCTTCCCCACAAAACTGACGCCGCCGATTTTCTTTGACTCCTTGTCATCGAAGCTTGCGACCGTGCCACCAATCACTGGACAACGCGCCATGACTGCATGTTTCATGTCAGGTACGCGAAGATCAATCCCAAAGATGGCGCTTCCGTCCACCTTGGACGGACCATCAAGCCGCGCAACCGGTTTGCCGACCAGCTTGAAATCCTTCGCGTCCTTCAGCGGAGGCGCAACTGGAATGGGCAGCGCCGCCGCTTTCGCCGCCAATTGCCCGTAACTCAAGCGGCGATTAGAAGCCTTGTGTTCTACGAAACTGTTTTCTGCCACACAAGCTGATCGCGGCACGCCCCACTCCAGCGCCGCCGCGCTGATCAGCATCTCGCGCGCCGTCGCGCCTGCTTTGCGCAGCGGGTCCCATGAAATTCGCAGGCTCGCGCTGGAACCGGTCTGCTGGTCGCCATAAAGAGTTGGATTGGCCCCGGCCTGCTCGATCGCGATCTGCTTCCAGTCCGCTTCCAATTCTTCCGCCAGAATCATCGGTAACGAAGTTCGCACGCCCTGCCCCATCTCCGAGCGCGCAACCACGATCGTGATTTTTCCGTCCGGAGCGATCTTCACAAACGCGTTGGGCGAAAAAGCCGTGTCCGAAGACGGCCCATGCGGTAGATAGAACCCAATCACCAAGCCGGCTCCGGCGGCCGCTCCGGCAGCTATGAACTCCCGGCGCGAAAGCGGGCTCATCGTGCGCCCCCGGCCGCCCGATGGATTGCCTTGCGAATACGGTCATAGGTTCCGCAACGGCAAATATTTCCCGACATTGCCTGAGTGATCTGTTCATCGCTCGGCTGCGGACTTTTGGCCAGCAGTGCGGCAGCCGCCATGATCTGGCCCGTCTGGCAGTAGCCGCATTGCGGCACTTGCTCCGCGATCCACGCCTGTTGCAGCGGATGCGAACCATTCGGCGACAAGCCTTCAATTGTGGTGATGTTCTTTCCCGCCACTTGCGAAACCGGAGTTGAACACGACCGCACGGCGATTCCTTCGAGAAGCACCGTGCACGCCCCGCACAATCCGGCGCCGCAGCCGAACTTGGTGCCGGTCATTTGCAGGGTGTCACGCAAGACCCACAGCAGCGGCGTTTCCTGAGGGACGTTGACCTTATGCTCGCTACCGTTCACGCGCAGGGTGATGTCAGCCATGTGGGATGGAATGATACGGCTGACATCGTACTGAACCGCCGCTCAAAAATAAACAGAAGACATGGTGGTCGACGGTTCTGAGAGCTAGGGACTAATACGTGAGGACTTCTTCGGCTAATGTTGCTTGGAACCTGCGCCGGAGGAAATTGACGGGCGTCTCCATGCTCTACCTAGTTTATTCCATCGTTATTTAAGGACGCGGAAATCGTGCTTCTGAAATTGTCTCTGAGGGAGCTTCCGAGGCGAGTACGAAAAGGTGTGTCTGGCTTTCGAAGGTAATCGGTTAGAGATGCGGTGCCTTACCAGAGAGACCCTTCCACATACTTCGAGTACCTAAGAATCTGGTGCGCGATTATCTCGGGCCAAGACCAGGGTGGTGACATCGTTGTGGGTGGGGGCAGTGCACATGAATTGCTGAATCTGGTCCAGGACAATAAGACCGAATTCCTTGGAGTTGGCCGCAGTCGAACGCTGCAGGCCCGACTTCACCGAATCTAATCCCCATTCCTGGCCGCCGCATTTCGCCTCCACAATCCCGCGCGAAACCAGCATCAGCACTGCTCCCGGTTCCAGCGCAACCGTCGATGCATCACATGTGCTGTGGGAGAACAGTCCCAGGGGCAGCCCGGTGGCGGGCAGTTCCGCGACGCCGGTTGTGTCTCGCACCAGCCCTGGAGTGTGTCCCGCGTTGAAGTAACAGACTGTGCCCAAGTTCTCGTCGTAACATCCGGCGAAAGCGGGGCAAGAGTGAACTCCACCTGCGGTTTCCAGAATCGTCCGGTTGAGTTGAAGACAGATTTCGATCATCGCCTCAGCTTCGTTGATATCCTCTTCGGCAAAGAGCTTCATACCCAAGGTGCGGAAACTTTGCTGGGCCGCCGAAATGATGTCGCGGTTTTCTTCCTGCCGCCCAGCCACATCGAGCAATCCAAACAACACACGCTTAGGGCTGACGCGCAGGAAATCATAGAAATCGCCTCCCATCCTCTGGCCGTAGTAGACCGCCGAGAGATTCGCTCCATTTAATTCCGGCACTTCTGCGTGCTCAGCGTCGCGGGCTGGCTGAGGTCTTGATTTCCCGAAATTGAACAGATCCCGCATAGCGGTCGAGCGGAGAAGTTAGCACAGAAAGCGCCCCCAGCCAACCACTAATGTGCCTATTGACGGAGCGGAAGACTTGTGGCAAAATACGCGCCACTTCGTTATGACCCGTCGCAGTCAACCACGGGCTGGTGTTCGATTCTGGCTGCTGGGAATTGCCGCTCTGTTGGTTCTGCTCTTCGTACCCAGGTTAAGTGCGCAGGGGGCGGCCGGCACCATTTTGGGGCCGGTTAATAACGGGTCGGAGGATATTACCGAGGCCTACCACCAGGGTGGATCAGTCCAGGTCACGGTTCTCGCGGAGAACAAAACCAAGCTGGACCGGCAGGCAGTGGTACGTCTGCATTGCGACAACCCTCTGGGCACTGTTTACCAGACTACAAAAAACGGTTCCCAGACCACCTTCCTGGGATTGTCAGTGTGCAAGTACGGCCTCGAGATAAGCGCAGCCGGATACCTAACCACCGACAAGCAGATTGAAGTTGCAGGCCTTACCGATACTTTGCAATTGGATGTAACCCTTAAGAAGGACGCGGCGGCAATTAATCTGGACGCCACCGGTATTACCGATGCCTTGATGCCTTCGAGGGCATCGAAGGACACTGCAGCCGCCGTTGCCGACCTGAAGTCCTCGAATCTGAAAGATGCCCGCAAGAAGCTAAACTCGGCATACAGGTTGGCGCCCGAAAGCAGCCGGGTCAATTTCCTGATGGGCTATTTGTTCTTCGAGCAGAAGGATTACGATCAAGCCCAAACTTACCTTAACCATGCCGTTACCCTCAGCCCGAGCGACGCTCAGGCTCTGGCGCTGCTGGGCCGAGTGGAACTCTTGCGTGGACAGTACGAACCCGCGAAGGCCACATTGGAGCGGGCGGTGGTAGCCAATCCCAATGACTGGATGACCCACAATTTGCTGGGTAGCGTCGATCTCAAGCTGAAGCAATACGAAAAGGCTAGGGAACAGGCCCAGCTCGCGATTGACTTAGGCAAGGGGGACGCCAGCGCGGCCCGGCTCGTATTAGGCGAGTCGCAAGCCGATCTGGGCCATACGGCGGAAGCTATTCAGACTCTCAAGGCTTTTCTCGTGGTCGCTCCCGATAACCCGCAGGCACCGCAAGTGCAGCAGTTCATTTCGCAACTGGAGCAGCGGGTTGCAAGTGCGCCGAAAGCGGCGATGCTCAATACGGTTGTTGGCGCCCCGGTTGCCGCAGGCGATCCTGATCCGCTGGCTGACACGTCCGAACCGGAATTGTCGGTAGCCTGGCAGCCTCCTGGAGTCGATGAGTCAAAGCCCTCCGTTGCCGCGGGCGTCACCTGCCCAACCCAGGAGGTCCTGGGAAAAACCGGTGAGCGTGTCCAGGAACTGGTGGATGACGTTGGCCGCTTCGCCGCCATTGAAGATCTGCTGCATGAACGGCTCGACAATCAGGGCAACCCCATAACCCGGGAGACGCGGAAATTCGATTACGCCGCGTACATTTCCCAGCCCCGGCCCGGAGTCTTGTTGGTCGATGAATTTCGCACCGAGCGGTACGGGATCGACACCCTCCCCGATCAAATCGCAACGTCGGGATTTCCCGCTCTCGCGTTGATATTCCATCCCACCATGCAGCCGGACTACACGATGGTTTGCGAAGGCCTGGGAGAATGGAAAGGGCAGGCGACCTGGCTGGTGCATTTCCGCGCTCGCGACGACCGCCCCAGTCATATACAGGATTACGTTGTGGGCACTCATACCTACCCGATCCGGTTAAAGGGCCGGGCCTGGATCACGGCCGACAAGTTTCAAATCGTGCGTATTGAATCGGAGCTGATCAGCCCGTTGAAGGGAATCGGATTTCTTGCCGGAACATCAGATCGCCGAATACGGCCCCGTCTATTTTGAGAAGAAGAAAGTGCAACTCTGGCTGCCGAAAACCGCCGAAGTGTATCTTGATTTCCATCGCCACCGCTATTATCGGCGTCACAGTTTCGACAAATTCATGCTGTTCTCAGTCGATTCGACTGACAAGGTAAACACGGCCGCAAAAACGCCTCCCGGCCCCGGATCAACCTCTCCCCACAAACGCAAGCATTGGCACGCCTAGACCGGCGCGGTTTACTGCCCGTACTTGCCTGCGAGATACTTCCCGACTTCCTCTTCGAGCTGTCCGTAATCTGAGTGGATGACCGCACGTAGCGCTGCTTCCGTGGAACTCCCTTCCCCTAGCCGCTTCAGCACACGTTGCACGTCGCTCATGCCGTAGGTGTCAATGATGTACTGCACCGCCGCCAGCGACTCCTCGTAGGCAACCGTCGCTTCCATCGGCGAGAATCGCATGAACCCCGCTTCCAGCGCGTTCAGAGGAATCTCGTGCTGAGTGCGATAAAGTTCAGCCAGTCGGCTTCCGCTCGGGAGCACTTTGGGCTCAACCGCCTGCGCAATGCCTTCGTTCAGCCACTGCGGACAACGCCCGGCTGAAAGCTGGTTGATAAAGGAGTGGGCCAGCTCATGTTTGAGCACATGCGCCAGCTCCTGGCGTAACAGAATCGAGACCGCGAATCGGGATCCGCAATTTTCCGTCATTGACTGCGCCCGTCCACGTGGGCGCCTGGGTGACGTCGAAGAAAGCCTGGTCGGTATAGATCACCACCGCAATGCTGCGCGGCGTGATGCCGAATTGGCGCGCCAGATCGTCGTAGGCCGCTTCCAGCGTCGCCAGCAATTGACCACGCAGCGCCTCCGAGGTTTGCGAGCCTTCGTAGTGCAACGTGAAGTGCCCGCTCTCGCGCTCGGAGTAGTTGGCCTGCGCCGTGGCATCGCGCTCGGCTCGGTCCAGATATTGCTGCACCGTAGCGTCGGGACGCAACTCCAGAGAACGCTTCCAGGTGCGGATCGCGTCCTGTTCCCGGTCCGCGGCAAACTGCACGTAGCCGAGAACGGTCAGCGCATCCGGAGAATCGGGAGCGCTATGAACCGCCCGTTCCGCGTAGGGCAACGCCTCGGCAGCCTTCCCAGTTTTTACCAGCAGGGCAGCGTAGTAATTCAGGATGGTTGGGTTCTGGCCATCGAAGCGCAGGGCGGTGTCTAAATAAGTGCGTGCTTTTGGATATCTTCCATTTTCGAACTCATGCTTTCCGGCAATAAAATATCCAGCGGCGATGGTCGCCCCATTCCCCGATTGCTCCAGCGCAGTCAGTTGCTCCTCGTCAACCTGGTCATCGGGAATGATCCGATTGATCAGTCCTGGCATCATTCTTCAGATTATCGGCGGGCACGAAGGCGGGCAGATCATGCTGATCCGCCAGTCGCCGAAGAGCTGGCTCTGCGGAGGACCGCCGCCGGCATCGATTCGTTCGACCAACGATTTTGGGATACCGTAACTGTCGTCCCCAACGTCATATTCAATGCGGGACCATTTTCCCGAACATGGTCGGCCCAGATGATACGGCCGTTCTTCAAATGGATGACTTCCGCCCGGGCACAAGCAAGGCGAAAGCACACATACACAAGCACTTACGAAGAGGATGACAGGTGCCCGCATTGAGGCGCATTCTAGAACAAGGGGAGTCGCTACGCAGGTGACCAAGGTAGTGGCACGAACGCGGCGAGTTTGCCGCAGCGGGCTATTGGCTGGTGGCATCCCTACTCTGGGCAGACCGCGCGCTTCCCGCGCTGTTCCAGACTCAGGCCCAGCCGGCGCAACCCCGTTCCGCGCAGCGCCGCTGAAAGCCTCTTTCTGCAACTAAGTAATGTGGGACTCGACAGCTCACGGGTTTATCGCGCACGTGAGCTTTCCATCGACCGCGCCGACTTCCATATTTCGCTCGATGACGGCGTCATCGGCTTCACCCAGGACGTCGCCGGCTGTGTGACCGGAGCGTTTTTCGAGGGCGAAGGAGAAATTCTGCTGACTCCGCCCAATCAGGTGGAACGGGCCGTCGATGACTCTGCAAACCGGCGCGGCCATTCTGGAGGAACAGTTCGACAGCGCCTATTTTCGTTTTAACGATGACACCTTTCGTGGAAATGCAGCCGTACCTCGTCCGCTGCCGAGGACCCCGCGAGATTCGTTTCCCGGTGGAACCAGACCGCGCGCAATCTCGCAGAACCAGATGCCCTGCGTTTGTTCATGACCTTCAGCCAGTCGCCTGCCCGAAACTGGCGCAGCGAAGGACTCCGCTCCCCAAAGTCATGCGGGGGCCCCGACGATCGTTTCCTGCACGCCCGCATGCAGGGGCAAACGAAGGGAATCTTTCGACGTCTTCTTTGATTCCGGCGCGCCCGAACAAGTGTGGGCCGGCCAATCGAAAACCGTTGAGGGCACAACCTACTACAATGTCTGGACTTCCTATTCCCTGGCTCAAGAAAAACTCGGGCTCACACCGAAAGCCGAATAGCATCGCAGCCGAAGAAGGCAGGGCGAGCGCGATCGACATTCTCTCCAACAAGATTCGAGCCGAGATCAAGCCGCCCACCACCATCGACGCGGTGGCAACCTTGGAGTTGAAAATCCGACAGGGAGGTCAGCGGGCAGTTGTATTCGAGTTGGCAAGACTGCTTCACATCAAAGAAGTCCTGGCGGATGGTCAGCCGGTTGAATTCATCCATAATCCAGCCATCGAAGGAACCCAACTCGCCCGGCACGGCAACGATCTGGTTGCTGTCGTTTTTCCGGCCCCGCTTCAAACCGGGCAAAAAATGGAGTTGCGCTTCGCTCTATAGCGGGGAAGTGCTCTCTGAAGCTGCATCTGGTTTGCTTTACGTCGGTGCACGCGGTACCTGGTATCCCAATCGGGGGATCGCCATGTCCAACTTTGATCTCGAATTCGACTATCCACCAGGCTGGACGCTGGTGGCGACCGGCCGGCGCGTCGATGCTGCCGTCTCCCCGAATACGCTGCCAGAAGACGCCAACCCGCCCGCGGAGCAAATGAGCCACTGGGTTTCGGACCGGCCTATTCCGGTGGCCGGATTTCGATCTCGGCAAATATCAACGCGTCGAAGCACGTGCTGGAGATGTAGTGGTGGATGCCTACGCCACCAAGACCGTCGAACGCGGCTTCCCGGGTGACAATCAGACCGTTGTCCCCGACGTTCCCTCCATCAGCAGGACCGGCCCCGCTTTGGCCGTCACCGCGCCTCCCCCTTCACCCGCGCGCAACGAACAGATGGTGGCCAATATGTCCGCCCATGCCATCGAATCCTATTCGCGCTGGTTCGGGCCCTACCCGTATCACCGTTGGCTCTGACGCAATTTCCGGGAAACATGAGCCAGGGTTGGCCGGGCTTGATCTTTCTCTCCAGCCTTTCCTATCTGAGCAACGAGGAAAAATCCCATCTCCATCTCTCTCCCGCAGATCAAACTCTCATCGGCGTGGTGATCGGGCACGAGACGGCGCATCAGTGGTGGGGAGATCTGGTCACCTGGAACGATTACCGCGATCAATGGATCCCGGAAGCACTGGCGAATTACAGCGCGCTGATGCTGGTGGAAGCGCAAGACTCCACAAAATTTCACGAGGTGCTGGACAAATACCGGAACGACCTCTTCGCTCAAGAACCAGGCCGGCATCCGCTTGATGGAGGACGGCCCAGTTACCCTGGGCAATCGACTCTCCTGTTCCCAGTTCCCAACCGGCTATGAAGCCATCAGCTACGGACGCGGCACCTGGCTGCTCCACATGCTGCGCAACATGATGCGCGATGCGCGAACCGCCCAGTGCTTCGGCGAGTCCCGAGTCAGTCAGCGATGAGCCATTCGTGCGAGCGCTGCGCAAGGTACGCGAGCGTTACGAGGGAAAACCAATCACGACGCGCGAGTTGCTTCACGTTTTCGAAGAAGACCTGCCGCGCCCTCTATGGTATGAAGGCCACAAGTCGCTGGACTGGTTCTACGAGGGATGGGTCAATGGCACCGCCATACCACATTTGAAGTCCGCGGGCTCAAATATGCGGACACAGCTGGCGCCACTACCATCTCTGGAACCCTCCTGCAAAAAGACGCGCCTGATGATCTGGTAACCCCGGTTCCGCTCTACGCCTTTCATGACGGGAAATTGACTCTGCTCGGGCAAGTGTTCGCTGACGGTCCCGAGACTCGCTTTTCATCTAACCGCGCCGCTTGGCGCGCGAAAGATTCTGATCGACCCCAAACAGACGCTTTTGAAACGAGAGTAGTTCCGGATAAATTGAACCTTTTTTCCTGTAATGCGCCCGAATTCCCGCAACGGCAGCGCCTAACATTTCGGACGGATAGCTGTTTCAACTCCTGGGCCACGACTATGCGTGGAAGCTCCTGAAAATTGATCCCCGTCCTTTGGTGTTGACCGAGTTTTCTTTTGTGGAAAATGAAGTGCAACAAGTTCGTAAGCATTCTGAGTGAGGCCCTCCGTGCTGAGCGAGACCCAAACCGTTGCCCATCAAGTCCAGCGAGCCGCACCGATCGACGGGTGCGAGAATTTGTCCCTGCCGCAGGAAACAATCCTGGTCGTAGAAGATGACCCTTTCGTGCGTGACGCCGCTTGCGACATTCTGGAGAATGAGGGATATCGAGTCTTGCGAGCGCGCAATGCGGCAGAAGCGCAGTCCGCGTTTCGTCGACAGCAGGGAAGCGTGCGGCTATTGCTATCGGATGTGGTCCTGCCCGGTCAAAACGGCCCCGGCCTAGCCAAAGACTTGCGAGACATCCGCCCCAGGTTGAAGACGATCTTCATGTCAGGCTATCCAGAGAATATAGTGACCAGGTACGACTTAACCGCTAACGAAGTGTTGTACCTCCCCAAACCCTTCTCAGCCGAGTCTCTGCTGGCGAAGGTCAGACAGGTTCTTCAGCCGGCTTAAAAAGCTGACCTCTAGTGGTGCTCGTGGTAGTGAGTTGCTTGAAGAATTTCCCCCGGAATCTGTGTCAGTGAGACGACTCTCTGCAAGACTCCAGCTTCTGCGCAGGATCGTGGCATTCCATAAACCGTGCAACTGGCTTCATCCTGGCCCACGGTCAAGCCGCCGGCTTTGCGGCGATCGCCCTCATGCCTTGGACACCGTCCGCTCCCATTCCGGTCATGATGACGCCCATCGCCAGCGGACCAAATACTTCCGCCACGGAAAGCATCATCACGTCCACAGAGGGTCGATGAAGGGTGTCCTCGGGTGAGGCGGAAAGCCGGACAACAACTTTCGCTGAACTTCGGCGTATCACGGTAAGGTGCTGTCCGGCGGGTGCAATGTAAACAACGCCAGCTTCGATGATCTGGTCGTGGGTTGCCTCTTTCACCGCCATCTGGCAAAGCTGGTTCAGCCGGTTCGCGAATGGACCGGTAAATCCCTACCGGCATGTGCTGCACCACCAAAACTCCGACGGCAAGATCGCGAGGCAACAGTGGCAGCATTTGTTGCAGAGCTTTGGGGCCTCCTGTCGAAGTACCCAGGGCAACCAGCGCGGTTGTACCAGGGAAGTGCGGGACGCAGCGATTCTGGTGGATGCAGGCCTTGTTCACAATCTGTCCGGCGGTGCGCCGCCGGTTTAATTCCGCCGCCGCTCTGATCTTGGCTATCAGATCTTCGCGAATCTTGACCACATCCAGCGATGCGAACGATTCTTGTTTGGAAACATAATCGAAAGCTCCGATCTCCAGGGCTTCCAGCGTGCTCTCCGCCCCGTCTTGCGTGAGCGAGCTGACCATAATGACGGGCCGGGGAAACTCTTGCATAATACGTTTCAGGGTTTCCAGACCATTCAGGCCGGGCATTTCCACATCCAGGGTAACCACATCTGGTTGCAGGTCGACGATCCTTTCTAATGCCTGCATCCCGTTCTGAGCCGTGCCTGCGATTCGTAGTGCCGGGTCAGACTCGATCATCCTTGTCAGGGCGGTGCGCATGAAGGCGCTGTCATCGACTACCAGCACACTGACCCGGCGGGCATGTTCAGTGGAGTTATTCACTGCGGCACTCGATAAAGAAGTTCTACCAAGCGGTGAACTTCCTCCATATAGGCTTCCAATTCAAAAGTGAAGCGGGCCCAATCGAACGTCTTCAATGCTGGGCATTCTTCGAGCAAAAGGGCAAAACCGGGTTCTTCGATGAAGTTGACCTGACATTCCTCGACATAGCCATATCCCAGTCCGCTCATCCGGCACAGCAAGTCGCTCAAGGAAACCAGCGCCACCAGTTCACGGTGTTTGTGGCGCTGCGCGGATCATGGTGGCACCCAGCCACCGCGACCAGATCAGCAGATAGATGCCACTTTTCCGCCACAATTTTTCCGCTATCGCAATGTGTAAGTCCAAGCGTGGTTGCTTCGGCTGCATGAAGCGGTATCCCCAGTCTTCGGGCCTGTTCGAATGCAACCTGGAATTCCTCGCGGCACAACGCACAATTCGGCCACCATTCCAATGTCATGGAGCAAACCCGCCAGGTAGGCCTTAGCGGGATCTGGAAATGCGATTTCTTGCGGCGAATTGGCGGCAGACCAGAGCGCAACCCAATGAATGTTCCCAGAATACACTTGGATCGATCGACTTCCCGCCCCGGGGGGTCAGGGTCAGCACGCTGCAGGAGACCGCGATGTCCCGCATTCGTTGCATTCCTAGCGCGACGACCGCATTGCGAATATTGTCCACCGGGGTCCATCGCCCATAAAGCGGGGAATTGGCCATGTGCAGGCATTGGGCGGCCAGAGACTTGTCCTGCGAAATCAGGTCTACCACCTGTTGCAGATCCAGGGCATCCAACGGCTGCTCCAGATAACGCAGCAGAGGAGCCAGCACCACCGGTATGGTGGGCATCTCCTCGATGTTTTCCAGCCGTTGTTTCAATCGCTGCTTGGCGCTCGTCGCTCATGTTCACCTAGCGGGCCATCTGTCTCTCTGAGGACTTTGACATACGCGGTTGCGGAGGGCAGGTGGACCAGAGCGAAAATCATCGTTGATTCCGTAGAGGATTCGGAGTGGCCCAGAAACAGATATCCGTGAGGCAGTAGGTTGTTATAGAAGTGGCTGGATTACACGTCGCTTGGATGCAATATCAAAGTAGATCAAGACGTTGCAACACATGATCAATCTAAGCCCTTCAAGAAAACCATGCGGGCATCGTCCAGAATATTGACCCGGCGATCGAAATTGACTGAGCTCTTGACCTGGGCTTTCACTTGCAGGTTTTCGCCGGCCGGTGTGAAGTATTTTCTCGTGATTTCGGGGGTCAGATTGCGGGTGCTGTAGCTTCCGTATACGCCTGCTTCGCGTGGGCGACAGAACGCTCATTCAGGTCGGTAGCCACGATCTCAAACGTCCATCCCTGCAACCGCCCGGCAAGTTCCTCCATCAGCATCATGCTGAGGGTGTAGGGCTCTTCTCCGGTGGAGCAGCCTGCGCTCCATATCCGCAAATGACGCAGCGACATTTCCTTTCTGGCATCCACAAGATGGGTCAGAACCACATTGCGCAGGGCATCCAGTTGGGGCTGGTTACGAAAAAAAAAGGTTTCCCCGATTGTGATTTCGTTGAGCAGGCTGACCAATTCAACCTGCCGGATCGACTGTTCAGTGAGGCATTCGTAATATTCCCTCAGGGTCGCCACTCCGAGAGTCTGCATCCTTTTCTGACAGCGATCCTCCAAATGGCGCAGTTTGTTGTCGGGCTGGAAGATGCCGGCCACTCGATAAATCAGGTCGCGGATTTGGACCAACTGTGGGCTGGGAGGCCGCTGCGACGTTTCCAGGGGGCGTTTGGAAACCGCTGTGGTAGTCATTGCGCGGTTTCCTTGGGTGAACGGTTTGGACAGAAGCTAGCAGTCCTGCTGGATCCAGCACGAGTCGTACACGCCCGTCGCCGCCCACGGTGGCTCCGGCAATGCTGTCGCAATTGTGGAGATAAGACCCCAGAGGCTTGATCACAGTCGATTCCTGGCCAAGCAGCCTGTCCACCATCAGGGCGACCCGTTTCTCGCCAATGGTCAGCATCACCACGTTCTCGCCGGTGGATGACATCTGCCGTCTGCTGAGTTCCAATACATTTTCCGCAAGCGGAGCAACGGCAGCATCTGATCGCGGAGTCGTAGCATCTCGGTCCCCTCCACCAAATGCACCTCGTTTTTGCGCACATCCGGGAAGTCTCTAGCACCGACCGCAAAGGCAACGCATAGACTTCTTCAGACACCTGTACCAGCAGTACCTGCAGGATGGCCAACGTCAGGGGCAATCGCAGCAGCACAGTCGTGCCCTTTCCCACATTGCTTTCCAATTGAATGCTTCCATTCATGCGCTTCAGATTCGAGCGCACCACATCCATACCCACGCCACGGCCGGAAAGATTGCTGACTTTCTCGACCGTGCTGAAGCCGGGCAGGAAAATGAAATCGAGAATTTCGCGAGTCGTGAGTTGGCGTCCGCGCTCCGCGGTAACCAACCCCTTCTCCACCGCTTTGCGTAGCACCCGCTCGGGATCAATGCCGGCGCCGTCGTCGGCGATACTGATGACGATTTGATCTCCCTCTTGTCGTGCTTCCAGGCGGATGGTGCCTTTTCTCGGTTTTCCGCGACTCTCCCGCACCTCCGGCATTTCCAGACCGTGATCCAGAGAATTGCGCACCAGGTGCACTAAGGGATCGCCGAGCAACTCCACCATCGTCTTATCAATCTCGGTGCCCTGCCCTTTGAGCATGGAGTTCTACTTCTTTTTGCAGGCTGCCGGCGACATCACGCACCAGCCGGGGGAACTTGCGAAAAACCATATCAATCGGAACCATGCGCGTCTTCAGACATGCGGTTTGCAGCTCCTCCGTCACAAAACTGAGCCGTCCCGCGCTCTGACTGAACGCCGAAAGGATGGTATCTGCCACGACCTGGCCTGAGGCCAAGTCCCGGGCCAGTTGGTTTAGCCGGTTTCGTTCCAGTACCAGCTCCCCGATCAGATTGATCAGGTCATCCAGCTTGGTGGAATCGACCCGCACGGTTTGCCCGCTCGCAGTCGCGCTTTCCTTGGCCGCACCCGCGCTCTGGCTGGCCAGTGCATTTCCCACGTCAGCAGTGGAAACCAAGCCCTTCTTCACCAGCAACTCACCTAGCTTGGGACCTTGCGGCGAGGCTGCCTGTTCCTCAAGCACGCTTTCCAGGACCTGCCGCTCGATGACACCTTCGGCGACGAGAATGTCACCCAGGCGCGGCGGCGGTCCCTCAGGTTTCTGGGCGGCTTCCAACTCCTCCAGCAGGGGATCGAGATCATACGCCTTGAGGCCGCCTTGCCGAATGTCGCCGAGCATCTTTCCCAACTGGTCGCGGGCGGCCAGCAGGGCATCGGTGATGCGTCGGGTGAGGCGGAGTTCTCCGCGGCGCAGAGCATTGAGGACATCCTCGGCACGATGGCCCAGACGCACCACAGGCTGCAAGTTAAGAAATCCCGAAGTGCCCTTTATGGTGTGCAACGCGCGAAAGATACGGTTGAGCAATTCTGCATCATCAGGAGTAGTTTCGAGGGTGACCATGTCCTGATCCATCCCCTGAAGGAGTTCTTCTGATTCCGTCAGAAACTCCTGGATCATCGCGGGATCTTGTAGAAAGTCGTTGTCCACCGGAACTACATCCTCGGTCTGAAGCGGCCTGTAGCAGTTCGATAAAACTATGTTTGCAGGTTCGTCTGTGAAATCATTTCCTCGGAATCGCTCAACATTCGATCGACATCGAGCAAAATGAGCAATCGGCTGTCGAGCTTGCCTACTCCGGAAACGTATTCGCGTTCGACCTTCCCTAATCGCGGGACTGGCTCGACGGTATCGGCCGGGATCCGCAGCACCTCGGAGACTGAGTCCACGATAAATCCCAGTACTGCACCCTTGGTCTCGCTCACCACGATGCGGGTCTGTTTGTCGTGGGCCAGTTCCTCCAACCCGAATCGTTTGCGCAGAGCAATTACAGGTATCACCTTGCCTCGGAGGTTGATCACGCCTTCCACGAAATCGGGCGAATTCGGGACCCGGGTAAGTGTCTGGATGCGAATGATTTCCTGCACTTGCAAGATATCAAGACAAAATTCTTCACCGCCCACGTGAAAGCTCACCAACTGCAAGTCATGATGACCGGGGCCCGAAGTATGAAGGCTGGCCGCGTTGTCGGGGTTCCCACTCGCCTTGGTTTGCGACTCCATATACCCTCCTTCTTCTGCATCTAGCGCGCGCTCGCCGCCAGCGCCTTGCTAGGGCCATCCGAACCCTCGCCAGATTGGTGGTTTGGGGTACCGGCCTTTCGATGCCCGCGGTTCTGCCCCTTCTTGCCATCCAGATCAAAGCTCTCGACCATTTTTTGGAGGTCGAGGGCGAGACCGGAGAGGTCCTGACAGGCCTTAGCGGATTGTTGGGCTCCCACCGCCGATTCCTTCACCAGTTTGGTGATCTGGTCCATGTTCTGGTTCACTTCCTCGCTGGCCGCCGATTGTTCGGTGGCCGCAGTCGCAATGTGGGTGATCATCTCTCCTACCTCTTCCGCCATCTGAATGATCTCCTTCAGCGAGTCTCCCGCCTGGGCCGTCGACTTCACCCCTTCTTCCACCTGCCGGCTGCCCGCTTCCATCGCCGTCACCGCCGCCCGCGTCTCATCCTGGATGTTTTTGATCATCTGCGCGATCTCTTTGGTCGCGGTGGTCGTCCGTTCCGCCAGTTTTCGCACTTCGTCCGCCACCACGGCGAACCCCCGCCCTTGTTCCCCCGCTCGTGCCGCTTCGATGGCAGCATTCAGGGCCAGCAGGTTGGTCTGGTCGGCGATATCGTCAATCACGGCGATGATGCGTCCAATCTGGTCCGAACTCTTGCCCAGTTCTTCCATCTTCCGTGCCGTGCCGCCTACCGATTGGGCAATCACCTGCATTTTGCCCAGGGTGTCTTGCACGATGGTGCCGCCGTGGCGGGCGGTCTCGGCGGCCTTGCGGGAGGCTTCCGCCGCCTGATTGGAGTTCTCCGAGACCTGCAGTACGGTCGACGGACATCTCTTGCATGGCGGTGGCCACTTGGGTGGCCTGATCCTTCTGGGTATCGGCGCTTTGCGACTGCTGGCTGGCGGAAGCAGAGATTTGTTCACTGGCGCTGGCCACGTGTTCGGCAGTACTGGCGATGGCTTGGATCACTTCCCGCAGATTGTTCTTCATCCGGTTCAACGCCAACCCCGCCTGCCCGATCTCATCCTCGGACGCGATCTCGATATCGTCCACCGCCAAATTATTGCCGGCGATCTCTTCCGCCATTTTGGCTGAGGCACTTACAGGCTGGACAATAAGCCGACGCACCACCCAGAACACCGCGACCATCCCAACAATTAGCACTCCCAAATTGGTTGCTACGAGTGCAACGCTGTTGGAGCTGTTGGCCTCATTCAATGCAGTCACCGGAGCCGTGACTACAAAAGCACCCTTCAGGTCACCCACTTTCATTCCCTCCTTGGGATAACCGAAGGGGCCTTTTTCGCCAGCTGGCTCACCGTGGCAGAACAGGCAATCAGCAGTGAGGCGTACCGGCAGGGCAAAGCGAATGACTTCAGCCCCGTTGAGTACTGTGCGGCCGTAGTACTCCGGCAGGATGGGATCATTTTCAAAAGCGTGCAGCGCCTTGGCCTCGAACTCATCCGGGTTGTTGACTGGATTGCGGGGATGCAGAGAGGGAGTACTGAACTTCATCCCCTGAGACTCCGCGTATTCTCGGGCGACGCTCCACGCCACCACAACTGGAACCTGTTTCAAGCTCTTGAATTGATGGTGGGGAGCATAGACCTCCACATTGGCGGAGAAAAATGCGCGCAAATTGTTAGCCATACCATCAGTTTTGCGTAGCTTGTCGACGAAGGCCTCCACGGCCTGCTGCCGGATACGATGCTGAGTGACAAAAAAACCCACCATCGCAGTCACGGTTAATGCCGCCGCGATCAGGACTCCAATTTTGGAAGCCAGTTTGAGTCGGTTGAGCAATCGAGTCGCCTCCGCCTTTGTGAACATCGGCTGAAGGCAACCGGACTTTACGGGAATGGAACATGCCGGAGTAAATGAGGAATTCAGTGCGCGACGGCTGCGAGGGCATGTTCCGATTCTTCTTCGCGATGGGAGGGCTGCCAACGCCCTTTTGGAGGCTGGCGAGTATCGTAAGTCGGACTGATTCGTTCGTCCGTGTCCCCGACTTTGAACTTATCGACCATTTTTTGGAGGTCGAGGGCGAGACCGGAGAGGTCCTGACAGGCCTTAGCGGATTGTTGGGCTCCCACCGCCGATTCCTTCACCAGTTTGGTGATCTGGTCCATGTTCTGGTTCACTTCCTCGCTGGCCGCCGATTGTTCGGTGGCCGCAGTCGCAATGTGGGTGATCATCTCTCCTACCTCTTCCGCCATCTGAATGATCTCCTTCAGCGAGTCTCCCGCCTGGGCCGTCGACTTCACCCCTTCTTCCACCTGCCGGCTGCCCGCTTCCATCGCCGTCACCGCCGCCCGCGTCTCATCCTGGATGTTTTTGATCATCTGCGCGATCTCTTTGGTCGCGGTGGTCGTCCGTTCCGCCAGTTTTCGCACTTCGTCCGCCACCACGGCGAACCCCCGCCCTTGTTCCCCCGCTCGTGCCGCTTCGATGGCAGCATTCAGGGCCAGCAGGTTGGTCTGGTCGGCGATATCGTCAATCACGGCGATGATGCGTCCAATCTGGTCCGAACTCTTGCCCAGTTCTTCCATCTTCCGTGCCGTGCCGCCTACCGATTGGGCAATCACCTGCATTTTGCCCAGGGTGTCTTGCACGATGGTGCCGCCGTGGCGGGCGGTCTCGGCGGCCTTGCGGGAGGCTTCCGCCGCCTGGTTGGAGTTCTCCGAGACCTGCAATACGGTAGAGGACATTTCTTGCATGGCGGTGGCCACTTGGGTGGCCTGATCCTTCTGGGTATCGGCGCTTTGCGACTGCTGGCTGGCGGAAGCAGAGATTTGTTCACTGGCGCTGGCCACGTGTTCGGCAGTACTGGCGATGGCTTGGATCACTTCCCGCAGATTGTTCTTCATCCGGTTCAACGCCAACCCCGCCTGCCCGATCTCATCTGTAGAAGTTATCTCGACGTCCCCAATTGCGAGATTGTTACCTGCGATCTCCTCAATTGTGGCGAGCATGACTGTAATCCCACCGACCAGCGACCGCGCCATGAACAGCGCGGTGCCCGTACCAATTCCCAAACCCACTAACACGAGGATTAACATCACTCGTTCATTCGTAGACTGGACTGAGTGTTCAGCATCCAGGCCACTCTGTGCACGCTGATCTTCCCGTGCTTCCAACGCCGCCAAGGCTTCCATCAGCCCTTTGATAACCTCGGCCGTCTTGGGGTTGAACGCCAGGTCCGTGGCCTCATAATTTCGACTGGCTTGGCGCAGCGCAATCTGTTTGTCGGTCACCGCCGACGTCCGTTCGGCAGCTTCCTGGACCTTGGCCAACAGGGCTTTACCGGTTTCCGTGGAGAGTAGCTCGTTGGTCTGGCTGATGTCCCGCACGACGTCTTGTTTGGCTTCACTGTATCGTTGCAATCCGACCTTGTCGCCGGTGAACGTAAAATAATTCGCCGCCCAAATCTGGCGCCTTACCGCCACATCGATTAGAGTCGCAAGGGTTTTCTTCTTCAGGTCATTCTCGATATCTTTTGCCGCTGCCACCAAGTGCTTCGTCGCGTAGTAATTGAAAGCTCCCGTTGATGCCAGCAGCAGGAGTATGACGCCAAAAGCTAGCGACATTTTTGTTTTCATGCCTAGGTCGCGCATTGGTCAGAGCCTCGGGACCAACCAACCACACTCTCGTTTGCTCGATTCAGTGAATTCGGAAAATTGTGATTGCGCCGTTCCAAGTAAGTATTCCATCGGCTCCAAGGAAAGTGACTTTAGCCGCGATCCGAACTAACTTACTTTCGCTCCGGTGAAGGCTTTTCCGGGGATGTGAGAGCGGGCCGCGCGCCCACGACTGAAGGCGGTGCGAGAATGACCACATCCACTCGGCGATTGTGCGCCCGTCCTTCGGCGGTGTCATTGCTGGCAATGGGGTGGAACTGAGCGTAGCCGCCTGCCGAAAGGCGCTCCGGGTTGAACCCATACTTCTGGATGAGCAAACGGATCATTTCGGTCGCCCGGGCCGTAGACAGCTCCCAGTTGGATGGATATTGCGAGTTGTGAATCGGAACGTTATCGGTGTAGCCTTCGACGCGGATGTTGTACCCGCGATCTCGCAACACCGCGGTCATGCGATTAAACGCCGGTTGCGAACTGGCTTTCGTTCCCGCTGAGCCACTGTCAAAAAAGCCAGCTTCCCGCAGGCTAATAACCAAGCCCTGCGGAGTGTTTCGTAGGGCCACTTCGCCGTTTGCAATCTCCCCCGCCAGGGCTGCCTGTAGTTCCTTCCGCAGCGCATCGAGATCATTCCGCTCGGGCCCCTGTGGCGCCAAAACCGCGGGAGCTGCGGGGGGCGCTTCGACCGGCACGTTCTCCACGGAAATCGGCGTGTAATAGGTCGGATTGGTCCCCATTTGTTCAAAACCTTCTTGAATGGCGGCGGCTAACTTCACCATTCTCCGCTTGTCTACCTGAGCGGTGGAGTAGAGGACCACAAAGAAAGCAAACAGCAGGGTGATGAAATCCGCGTAGGAAACCAGCCAGCGTTCGTGGCTGGCATGGGGGGCGTGCTTTCTTCGCCGTCTCATGGGCTGGTCGCGGCTTTACCTTTGGCCTTGGCTAAGACCTCGGGGTCGTCAGACGCGCTCTCCGCCAGAAAACTCAAGAGCCTGGCCTCCACCATTCTGGGATTCATTCCTTCCAGCAGGGAAACCACTCCCTCCAGCGTCATCTCACGCAACACTTCTTCTTCGCGCATCCGGATTTTGAGCTTTCCGGCCACAGGGAGAAGAAAGAGATTGGCGGCGGCGACCCCGTAGATCGTAGCCACGAAGGCCACCGCAATGCCTCGTCCCACTTCGTCAATCTTGTCCAGATGCTGCATGACCTGGATCAAACCGAGTACCGCGCCAATGATTCCGATGGTAGGGGAGAACCCGCCTGCTGATTCAAAGACCTGAGGGATTCTTTCCTCGAGATCCGCTTTGTTCTGGAGTTCGAGCTCCATCATGGTGCGCAACTCTTGCGGTTCCGTGCCATCCACCGCCAGCTGCAATGACTTCTTGAGAAAGGGCTCTTCGATGCCCTCGAGTTCCTCGTCCAGAGAAACGATGCCCTTGCGCCGGGCCTGGTTGGCATAGCGGACCAACTCTTGAACCATCGCCATCGGGTTGTGTTTAGGCGGCATAAAGACGTCCGCCAGGCGGCGTACCGCTTCAAGCACCACCGGCAGAGGAAACTGGATCAAGACGGCCCCAGTGGTGCCGCCAAACACGATCATCGCGGCGGTCGGTTGCAGCACCTGCGACAAGCGTCCACCCTCGAGCAGCAAGCCTCCCACAATTCCGCCCAGCCCCAGTGCAACGCCGCTCCAACTCGCCTTATCCACGAGCGTTACCTTTCGGTCTGTTCTTCGGTTTCCTTGCCATATTCAGCTGCGGACACGGGGCTGAAATGACCGGCCGCGGCATTCTGTAACACCGCTCGACGAAAGCGCACGATTCGCTCAAGCACCGCGTCGGCACTTTCGCGCACGATGATCTTTTCACCGTTCAGCAGCGTGATGACCGTGTCCGGCGCCTGCTCGACAAACTTGATCAAATCCGAATTCACGATCAGGGAGCTGTCGTTCAGACGAGTCAGTTGAATCATAGACACTCCCGGCGGGCACACCTTCACGCGGTGGCGTTGTCCCTTTTCGACCATCGGCGGAGCGGATGAGCACCGTTAGATTCACTGTCAAAGCGACTCCGTTACCAAAGTTTCGAGGGGATTAAATCTGCCGCCTAAAGCCCTTTTGCAATGGGTCGATGGGATGTGTGAAGGCAAGACCCGCACGGGAACAGGCCCTCTGCAGAACTCAGGGGCAGCGGTTCCGCCGGGACGGAACCCACTCAACATTAAGGAGAAATGCCATGCCATTAGGAATTTTGAACAATATTCCGTCCCTGGCGGCGGAAAATCAACTGACTCTGACCAGCACAGCCCTGAGCAACACCCTGCAGCAGTTGTCTTCAGGGTCACGCATCAATACTGGCGCGGATGACCCCGCCGGTCTGTCCATCGCCAACGGATTGCAGGCCAACATCAGCGCCCTGACGCAATCCGTGTCCAACGCCAACGATGGTGTCGGCCAATTGCAGCTCGCCGATGGCGCTCTCGCCCAGGTCACCACCCTGCTGAACACCGCCGTGACTCTGGCTACCGAATCCGCCACGGGCACGGTTTCCAATGACCAACGCACCGCCATCCAGGCCCAGTATGCGTCCATCCTGGCAGAAATCAACCGGATCGGCACCGCCACAACCTATAACGGACAAGCCGTGTTTCAGAGCGGTTCAGCACCTAACCTTAATGCCCAGCAGAATCCCGCAGCCGCCGGCACGCTGAGTGCCAACGAAGTCCTCACCGTGGGCGATGACACCACGGTTACCGCGGGCGGGATCACCTTCACTTACACCGCCGGCACCACCACCGGCACAAACAAGAACGAGCTCACCAGTGCCACTTCCAATCTCACCAACAACTCAATTCTCACCGCCGGTGACGTTATCACCGTAACCCGGCCCGACGGCACCTCGATCTACACCGCAGGATCGACCAACGGAACCGTGGGACAACTGATCGCCGCCATCAACAGCGGCGTCAGCCAAGGTACCGCCGCCAACGGCGTCGCCGTCACCGGTACCGGCGGGCATACCGGCTTCCAGGCCGGACTCACCTCGACAGGAAAACTGGAGATCGTTGACTTACAAAACAATGGCACGGTCAGTGCGGTCGAAACGGTGGGCGCAGTGTTGGGCGCTCTATCCAGCCCGGCGGCGACTTCCACGGTCCAGGACTTGATCAACGCCATCAATCAAGACACCACCGTTGGCGCCAAAGCGGCGCTGGTAAGCGGCGTCCTGCAAATCACCGACCCGTCGAACCGTGGCGACCTCGCCGTCAGCACCGACGACACCGTGCTGGGAGCCCCGGTTTCGGGCGCGCCCACCAATTTCACCAACCCCAACACCACCGGCACCTCCACCACTGACACCAATGAACTCGTGGGCAACGCCGCCGGACTCGCCACCGGCACCGTCCTCGGCGCCAGCAAGGTCTACAGTTTTACCGCCAGTGGCAAGACCTTTACCTACACCTCCAACGTAGGCGGCACCAACACCATTGGAGATCTGATCAGCGCCATCAACAACCCTGCCACCGATCCGGCCGGGCTTGAGGCTTATCTCAACGGAACTGGCAATTTCGTGGTCGTCGACCCCAACAACGAGGGTGACCTGGCCGTGGGTGCCACCAATACCGGGACCGTACTGGGGACTCTTAGCAATCCCCTAACCACCGGTTCCACTGCCACCAACATTTTCCTCAGTGATTCGACCGCCATCGGATCCAGCCAAATTGCGGTGACCATTGGCGGCTTGTCCACCGCGGCAATCACCAATGGCAGCGGCGGTCAGGCCGCGAACCTATCCACCACCGATCTCGACACTCAGGGCGACGCCCAAACCGCGTTGACCCTGATCAATCAGGCCATCTCCAACGTCGCCAGCACTCGCGGCACTTTGGGCGCGAGTGTCAACCGGCTCACCGCAGCCAGCAACGTCATCAACAGCCAGGTGCAGAACCTGACCTCAGCGGAAAACACCATCACGGCTGCTGACATTCCGGCGGCGGTGGCTAACCTGACAAAGTATTCAATCCTGGAACAGACCGGCATCTCCGCTCTGGCCCAGGCCAACCAGCAACAGCAGCTGGTGCTGAAGCTGTTGCAGTAAGCTCAACCGAGAACGGAGGCGGGTTCGTCCGCCTCCGTTTGACTCTTTTGAGAACTTCCTTTCCCACTACCGGATGCAGTTCATTTGCGGAAATCGTCGGCCGCGGAATACGCCGGCAGGTGGCCGTCGAGCTTTAGGATTGAACTCCAAGTGCACTCGATACGGCGGAGGACAAGGTCATGGGCATCAGTTTAAATCCCTCTACCATCCTATCGGGACAAGGTATTGACGTAAGCTCTCTCGTGCAGCAGATTATTTCTGAACAAAGCGGCCAGTTGTCGGTATGGCAGGGCGAGCAAACGAGTTTTGCGACCCAGGACGGTTTGCTCGAGGGAATCAACAACAATCTCACCACGCTGCAGACGGCAGTGGCCGCGCTCGCAGACCCGACCGGCGCACTCACTGCTCAGGCGGCAACATCTTCCCAGCCAGGCATCGTAACTGCGACCGCGCAAAGCAACGCGATCAGCGGAACTCACGAGATCGTGGTGACCAGCCTGGCCACCGCCGGTACACTGTACACCGATCCCATTGCCGCCGGCGCCGATGCGTCTTTTCTGGCGGCTGGACAAACCAGTGGCGACATTCAATTGCAGGTGGGCGGAAGCGGCGGTACGATCGACGATATTCCCATCACTCAGGGCAGCAACGACACGATCAATACCCTGGCCGACTACATTAACTCCCAGAGCGCCGCAAACAACTGGGGAGTGACTGCCAGCGTGGTCAGCGACGCCAGCGGTTCACGCCTGGCCCTGTTCAGCCAAAGCACTGGGGCCAGCGGGGCCTTGGCTATCGCCAACAACAGCAACACCACATTGAACTTTGATACGCCGGTCGGCGGCGCGAATGCAGCCCTAACCATCGACGGCGTGCCGTTCAGCAGCAGCAGCAATACCGTGACCGGAGCAATTCAGGGGGTTACGCTCAGCCTAGTCAGCCAATCACCGGACAATCCGGTCGAGCTGACCGTCGGCCCCGACGTCGGCCAGATTACCAACGCGGTCAACAACTTCATCTCTGCCTATAACAATGTGGTCAGCACCATCAATACGCAATACGTTGTCGATCCCACCGGAGCCACACCCGCGCCGCCCCTGGAAGCGGACATTTCTTTGCGCTCGCTGCAGTCGAGCATCCTGACCGATGCGGCCTATGCCATCGGCGGCAACAGCGGCCTCGTCAACCTGGCCTCGCTCGGCATTAACATGAACAACGATGGCACATTGACTCTCGGTCTTACCCCCGGCGGCCAAACCTTCGCCCAGGTGCTTGCCGCAAACCCGGCGGCAGTACAGAACTTTTTTCAGAACACCGCCGCAACAGGCTTCGCCAACAATTTCAACACCGACCTGACCAACCTGACCGACCCCACCCAGGGGCCCCTTTACGTGGATCTTACGCAAAACAATGCTGAGCAGACCGACCTGACCACCACCATCAACAACTTCGAAACTCAGTTGACCGCCGAGCAGACGCAACTGACACAAACCTACGACGCAGTCAACGCTTCGCTCCAGTCCTACCCCCTGCTGCTGCAGGAGATTACCGAGACCCTGGGATCATTGAGCACGTCGGACACTACCGGCACGTCCAGTGCGACCAATCCAACTTTGACTTCAGGCCTATAACCGATCATGAATCCCAGAAATGCATACCGTGAAGAAACCGTTCGTGGCGCCCATCCGGTACAACTGGTCGTCTTGCTCTATGAACAGATGATCGAAGACCTGCGGCAAGCAGTCAATGCGATGGAACAAAACCATATCGCACTGCGCACCAACAAAATCAATCACGCGATCGCGGTGATCGCTTATCTTGAGTCCAGTTTGAACAAGGAAGCTGGCGGACAAGTCGCCATGAATCTCGAACGCTTTTACCATCAGCTGCGGGGCTATCTCGTCCTCGCCCAGTCCCGCGTCTCCCGGGCGATTCTTTCCCAGCAGATTATGGACCTCCTCAGCCTAAGAGAAGCCTGGAGTGAAGTGGAGCGGCAAGTTAAGAGTACCGAGGCGGCGGGAGCGAACTCGAGAACGATCTCCCCGGTCATGAATCTATCCGTCCCTGCGACGCGCCGTCTTGCTGATTGGAAGGGCTAATGTCCAGCGTCGCATGCCAAAGCTTGCGCGCGGTGAATCAGAACTTGCGCGCCCGGCTGGCCCGGCTTCGCGGCGGGCACCATCACTCCGCGGTCATTGTACCCGGCGAGTTTACCGATTTGTTGGCCGAGTTGCGGTGTGCTGCCGACTTTATGCGTAGCTGGCCGGCGCCTGCATCGGATGCAGAAATTGCTGCTGAAATCTCGGGGTATCGCAGCCATTTGCAACAACTCGAGAAAATCCTGCCCTCGCTCCAATCGCGCCTCCTGATCGAGAAAACCCGCCTCGAAACCGCAAGGGCGCACTTGGCGAAGGCCGCGGCTTGGGCCCAGGGCAGTAAGAAGACTCTCTGAATTCTACCTCGATTTCTTATCTCAAGTAGTCGAACAAGCTGTTCTGCGGCATTTTCCCGATCGCTTCCAGCGTCGCACTAGTAGCGATCTGGTCAGTTTCCACCTGGCTGGCTACCGCAGCCAGATCCGCCGCCCCGACCGTGTTTTGCTGCTGGCTTAGGCCTAGGCTTTGCGTATTCAGGTAGGTTTGCTGGCTTTGTGTCTGGTCGAGGGCATTGCCATAGAAAACCTGCTGCCCACTCACATAGTTGACGGCGGTGCCGAGCTCGGTCACGGCAGTGTCGATGCCGGTGTTGCTTTGCAGGGAAGTGATCAGATCGTTGATGGCCTGGAACACATCCCCTGGGCCGTTGAAAATCTGCGAACCGGGCAGGTTGATCTGCAATTGGTAGCCGCTTCCGATGGTCACACTGTTGGTTCCGTTGTTGCCGTCATAGCGCACGCCCGACGCCTGGCTAGGGTCGGCTACGAACGGCTGTGTGGCGGCGGTACCGGCAAAGATGTACTGTCCCTGATAAGAGGTGTTTGCCAGACTGAGAAGCTGGGACTGGATGCCCGTTACTTCGGTCGCTACACCGGCGCGGTCGGTATCGGAAAGCGTCCCATTCGCCCCTTCGGTGCCCAGGCTGATCGCCCTCTGCAGCACTGTCACCACGGAGTCCAGCGTGGAATCGGCGGTCGATAACTGTCCGCTGATGCTACTGAGGCTGCTTTGGTAGGAATCCAACTGGCTGCTCAGATCGTCGATCCGCGTAATTTGGGCAGCCCCGGCCGGGTTATCGGAGGGCTTGTTAATGCTGCTTCCACTCGACAGCTCCAGGGTGGCCGTATTCTGGAGCTGTTGCAGGTTCTCGAGCGCAGCCAAAAGGTCTGGCATGGGATAGGGATTGACTCGTATGGAACTCATACCGTTAACGTATCCATGTTGATGACGGTATAAAGCATGTCGTTAATGGTGGTGACAATATTGGCGGCCGCGTCGTAGGCATTCTGAAACTGCACCGTGTTGGCGGCTTCTTCATCGAGCGATACCCCGGAAATGCTTGCTCGCTGGTCCTGCAACTGGCTGAGGATCGACTGCGATGCGCTCAGTTCCGCGGAGTCATTCGACACATCATTGCCCACGCTGTAAACGATGTTCGAATAGTAGTCAGTGGGGGTTTGTGCATCCACGACTGGCTGGTTCTCGACCGCCGCCAGCACCGCGAGGTTACCGTTACTGCCCGGCGTTCCGTCCGAACTGGCAGCGATCAGCGCCGGATCGGTGATGGCAACCGCCATGCTGGCCGCGGCCCCTTGCCCGCCGGCGGGCGGTGCAACAAACAGATTTCCGCCAGCATTTCCATTCAGGTCGAAACCTTGCTGATTGGCGGTGTTCATCGCATTCGAGATTCCCGCTGCCAGCGTGTCCAGGTTCGAAAGCAAACCCGGAATGGTCTGGTCCCTCGCCTGGATTGACCCTGCCAGATCCCCCGAGGTCAGGCTGGCGGTAATGTCCGTGCCTTGAGCATAAACGTCCTGCCGCCCGGACGCGTTGGTTTGGGTGCCGAGCGCGAAACTCTGTTCGCCCACCACCAGCGCCGTCCCATTGGAGGTGGTCAGGGTCAGGCCGTTGTCGCTCTGGATGCTCGAGACATCAACCAGATTGGAAAGATTTCCAATGAGCACATCCCGTTGATCGACCAGCGCGCTGGCATCCTGATTGACTCCCTGTAACTCGCTGATCTGGGTGTTCAAGGCCGCAATCTGGCCGGTCAGCACATTGATCTGCCCCACATCCTGCGTCACATTCAAATCCAAGTTGGACTGCTGCGACGCAAGCGTGTTGGCGACGTTGTTGAATGCCGTCGCCAGGTTTCCGGCAGCGGTAAGCGCGCCTTGGCGCAGGGCTAGATCGGTGGGGTCGGTCGAAATCTGATTCAGGCTGCTGAAAAAGTTTGAAATCTCCGTGCCAATGTCGCCAGTGCTGGTGGTGAACTGCACCTGCGCCTGCTGCATGGCCGTCAGCGATGCATTCAGCTGCCCCTGCTGCTGGGTCTCTTCCTGAATGCGCATTTGCAAAATGGGATCGCGCAGGCTTTGCAGTTTTTCGAGCGACACTCCGGTACCGTAGGTCACCGAACCCACCACGATCGGGCTGCTCTCGGTCAGCACCGGCTGCAGCCGCGAATAGCCCGGTGTGTTTACGTTGGCGACGTTATTGGTGGTGGCATCGAGCGCTCCCTGTTCGGCTCCCAGAGCCCCGGTCGCGATCGAAAGCGCCCCATAGAGACTGCCCATGCCTTATTCCTTAGCGCTTCCGGTTTCCGTCTCCCGCCGGAGAAGCGGCTTGGGAGCTGGGTAAGTCGTTCCTGAACTGGCCAGCACCCGGCAGAAAATGTCCACCGTGCGGCGCCGTCGCCGCAGCAGCGCTGCGTACTTGCGGTTCAGATCTCTCACCCGCCCGACTGTCTGTTGCAAATCGTCTGCCAATCGGGGGTGGATGAGGGTTCGCGTTCCCTCCGGGAATCGGATGGCAAGCCGGCGCAACTGTCGGCACAACTCCTGTTGCCGGGCGGTGTGTTGATCGAGTTTCGCTGGAGTTGTCGTTGCCAGCGCAGCTTGAGATTGCTCCAGAGAATCTGCCAGCGCGCTCAGAAGTGCCAAGCGTTGGGTGGACGGTTCGTGGACAGATGAGAGGGAGGGTTCAGTCATGGCCCTGCTCGCGCGCAATTTCACTCACACAGTTTGCTCCCGCCAGCCTCTAGGCGGCATGCTGCGCCGTCAATGCGCTCAACAGCGCCTCAGCGGTTTGCTGCGGCGATACCTGATAGCTGCCCTTTTGCAGTTGCCCGGCCAGGGCCGCTACTTTGTCCTGCCGAATCTCCGGCAATTGCAAGACAGCCGCGCTCAGGGTTTGCAGCTGGCTGCGGTCAGTTGACAACTGAGCGCTGTCCGCCTCCGGGCTTGCGCTGACCGCGCCCGGCAAGGCGCGCGCGCCCGCTTTTCCAGCTGGCCCGGGGTCTGCCGCTTGCCCGACATTCGCGTTTAAGTCGATTCTCATCACAATCTCCTCGTCCTTCCTTTCTCTATGCAATTCAGCGGTCAGGGGCGGGTTAAGATTCTCTAACTTCCGCGCCCTATTTCCCACGCCAAACCTTCTATTCTTTCATCGACAGCGCGCTTGCCAACTTTAGCTGCTCGGCCCCTGCACCACCACTAAAGTGCTACCTTGGAACAAACGGGGTTGTCGTAGACGCCCGCTCATGCTAGAAAATGAGGACACACCTCGACTCTATGCCAACTGCTTCCCGAGCCGCGTTAAGTTCCCGGCACAAGGCTACCGGCCCGCAGTTGCGGGCCGCGGATGTGGTCATTCCCGACAAACTTTATTTCCGCATCGGGGAAGTTGCCGAGCTTTGCCGTTTACCGGCTTATGTTTTGCGCTTTTGGGAGACCGAGTTCCCTCACCTTAAGCCGGTGAAGAGCAGCACCGGCCAGCGCATGTATCGCCATAAAGACGTGGAGAGCGTATTGCGCATCAAGAAGCTGCTTTACGAGGAAGGCTTCACCATCGCCGGCGCCCGCCAACAACTTCGGGTCGAGAACAAGTCCGATAAGAAGCAGGCCCCCTTGCCCTTTCCCGAGCGGGCTTCCGATCTCAAGTACATCCGCCAGGGGCTGAAAGACATCCTCGGCCTGCTCTCTGCCCGGCGCTAGCTCAACTCTCGTTGCTCGCCACCCGAAAACCATAATCGGCATACTTAAACTGAGGAGGAATGCTGGAGCGCGCCGCCGACCGCGTCGCCTTAACGTGATGACGCCATGATCCGCCACGCGATGAACGCCGTTCGCCCGTCTCCGGGCCGCGCGGATTGCATTCCGGAGACTTGGCATAATAATCGGCTTGAAACCAATCGCTGCACCATTCGTGCACATTCGTACACATGTCGCGCAGACCGAATCCATTGGGATCTGAGCGGCCTACGATTTCCGGCCCCTGCTTCCAGCGCCGCTCATAATCCGGCAACGATTCCGGCGGCATATCGCCCCAAGGAAAAAGCTTCCCGTCCACTCCGCCGCGTGCGGCGCGCTCCCACTCCGCTTCGGTCGGCAGGCGATATTTCCCATTCCGCAAATTGCTCAGCCACTCGCAATACTGGATTGCCTCGAACCACGAAACCGCGACCACCGGCTGCTGCGGATGATTGAAGTTAGCATCATTCGCGAATGGGGGTGACTCGGCCGCTGTAGCTTGCACAAAGCTCGAGTACTGTTCATTTGTGACCTGACACTCGGCGAGCCGGAAGCCATCCACCCACACCCGATGTACCGGACGTTCGTTGTCCTGGCCATTCTCCGAGCCCATGAGAAACCAGCCTGCGGGAATCAGCACCAGCTTGGGCGCGTCCCTGGTCTGGTGTAGGCTGGTTGGCTGACGAACGGTGCTCACAATAAGCAGAGCCTAGCACAGGCCGCCGCAAGCAGAAGATCGTGAAAAAACTTAAGTTCAAAACTAAACTCGTAGGTCAGGAGGGCAGTTCAGTAGCTGCCGTTGAAGCGCCCTTCGAGGTGAAGGAGGTCTTTGGCACCATCGCCCGGGTGGCGGTGCGCGGCACCATCAACGGCTTCCCCTTTCGTTCTTCGCTGATGCCCATGGGCGGCTGCCATTACATGGCGGTCAACCGCACCATGCGCGAAGGAGCTGGCTGCAAAGCGGGAGATGTGGTGTCCGTGGTGATGGAGCGCGACACGGCACGGCGTGTCGTCGCAGTTCCCGCCGTCCTCAAGAAAGCCTTGGCCAGGAACAAGACGGCGCAAGCCAACTGGAAGAAATATTCCTTCAGCAATCAAAAAGAAATGGCGCTCGCCATCACCGGTGCCAAACAAGAGGAAACCCGCGCCCGCCGCCTGGCCCGGATTATGGGCATCGTCCAGAACGGCAGGAAGTGGGCGCCGTGAAACGCGCTGCCGGCCTTTGTTGGCTGGATAGCGATAGAACCGGGAAAATCCAGCACCCCGCCAGGGATCGGGGGGCAGAGCGTCGTCAGCGCAATCGCGATTTAACGCCAATCATTCACTCTTTGGTCCTGTACCCATATGGTTTTATTACGAGATTTTCTGCCTTCTCGACGCAGACCATCTGCATGTGGCCTTGGCGTTTAGGCGTGAAGGGACAAACTTCGAAATCTCCGAATACAAAATGATCGAAACCTCCCAGAGCATTTAGAAGGTTCAGAGGCGCGATGGGGTTAACGGCGTCGTCGGCCTGGGGACGACCCGTTACGCCCAGAATTCTACTGGTGCCCACGTGCCAAATTCTCAGATCGGGAGTGCCGTTGGAGACGAACGCCCTGCCATGGAGTGAAAAGCATTGGCCGACGAGATAAGCATTGTTTTTGCACTGACCAGCGGCTTTCTTAGGCTTAGGTTGTTCTTGTGCGGCCATAGCGACGCAGATTAGGAACACAGCGGTTCCCACACTTATCCGCTTCATGATTGCAAATCATACCCTTGTTGCTGTCGAAACCAAGGCGATTTCACTCATTGCCTCGCAGCGTGCCGACCACTTTCGCCACATCATTCTCCTGAAACAGCCTGATCCCGGCAACGCCCGCTGCTCCAGCCTCAAGACAAGCCCGCGCATTCTCAAGCGTGACTCCGCCCAGCGCCAGTACTTTGATGGGATTCTGACACGCCGCGCGCAGCGCGCTAAGTCCCGCCGCCGATGAACCCGTCTTTTCGAATACGGGAGCAAACACGGCCAAGCCCGCCTCCTCCGCCGCCGCACGCGTGACCTCAGGCGACGAATGACACGCTACGCTGATCACTGGCGAACCCTGGCGCCACACCGTACGTACGTCTTCCGGAGAAACATCCTGCGACCGCAGATGCACTCCGTCTGCCCCGCAGGCGATCGCCACGTCGGTCCGCGAGTTGATGAGCAGCCGTGTCCGCGACGAATTCTCTCGCACTGCGCGAACTGCATCCCGCGCCAGGGCTTCCAGTTCGCGCCCACTCAGATCTTTCTCCCTGCAGCTGAATGAAATCGACTCCACAGCGCGACGCTTCCGCGATCTTGTCCAGCAACGCACGTCGCCGGGAGGTTTCGTCGCCTGTAAACTGTGTTCGATCGGTGATGTAATAAAGCAGCAAAGCGGTTGGAGTGTGCTTCGACGTTACGGGTTCGTCTTGGCGATTTCCGGCATGGCCGTGGCGTTCCGCCTGGGTTCCGGCCCGAGGTGATACTTGGTCAGTCCATCGCGCAGAAACTCAAAACCTTCCTCGGGCGAGTCCACGAATTGGAACAAGTCCAGATCCTCCGGCGCAATTGTCCCTGAATCCACCAATGCTTGAAGATTCAGCACATGGTTCCAGTACTTTTTCCCGTAAATTGCAACCAGGATCTTCTTGGCCAGCTTTTGCGTCTGCGCCAGCGTGAGGATCTCGAAGAGTTCATCCAGCGTTCCAAATCCGCCGGGGAAAATCACCAGCCCCTTCGCCAGATACGCGAACCAGAACTTCCGCATGAAGAAATAGTGGAACTCGAAATTCAAGGACGGCGTGATATGAGGATTCGGGTACTGCTCAAAGGGCAAACGGATGTTCAAGCCGATGGTCTTCGCGCCCGCTTCCTTCGCTCCTAAATTGGCCGCTTCCATAATCCCCGGTCCACCGCCCGTGGTGACCACGAAGCGGCGCCGGCGGGCGGGAATCTGAATCGACCACTGGCTCAGCAAGAAGGCCATGCGGCGGGCATCTTCGTAGTATTTTGCCATGTCCACGGCCGCCAGCGCCTGTTTCCGGCGTTGGCCGCCGCCTGGGCCCGCGGTTCTTGGGGAATCCAACGCTGCCAGGTTTTTCTCGGTGACTTTACGGCTGGAGAATCGCGCCGATCCAAAAAATACCACGGTGTCTTGAATCTGCTCGCGCCGGAAGCGCGCCAGAGGTTCGGCGTACTCTGAAAGAATGCGCAGGACTCGTCCGTCAGGACTGTTGAGAAAGGTGTCGTTCTCGTACGCCAGGGGCGCGGGATTGAGAGGGCTCTCACTCATCGTCGGCCGTCTCTTCCGTAGATCCGAGGATTCTTCAAGGTCGTTCCCCTTCCTGGTAGTGAATCGCTTCCCAGAATCCAATCCAGATATCCAGGATCCCCAGGCCGCTGCAAATTCCGCGAAAAAACCCATTCGATACAATTGTCCGCAAGGAAGGATAGGTCAGCAGCAGACTGTTGTCGGTCCACTCCGGCCGCCAGGGCAGAATGACCAACAGCACCCCCACCACCGCGCAGACAAACACAAACAGCAACACCGTGACCCGATGCAGCCAGAGGTCCAGGCGGGTAAAGGGTACAGCCTTGCGATTCGACGGTTCCGACACTGCCGCTATCGGCGGGCTGGCAGTGCGCTCGGTCGAATTGATTCCCGCCCCATTGGTGCCCGAAGGTGTCTCTTGGGATGTCCGGCTCTGGGAGATATCTGGGGTCCGCCGTCACACGGCGCTCCTGACGGATACGAAAAGATCCCGACGTGAGCCGACTTTCTGAAGCCATGCCCCAAGCCTTGAGAAGAATTGACCCATCGGGACATTCTACGACTTCAGGGTCTTAATGCGCTCGGCGACGTCGCGATAGTCAATATTGCTGCCGTAAACCTCCATGAAATGGTTCAAGGCCGCTGTCTTGTTTCCCGCGACTTCGTAGGATGAGGCAAGTTCGTAGTGGAGGGCAGTGCGGGTGTCTGCGTCCAGAGTGGGCAGCGTTAGAGCTTTTTCATACCAGCGGATGGCCGCTTCCGGCACACCCTTGTCGAGGAAGCATTGCGCCAGCCAGGTATAGGTTTGCATAATCTGCGGGAAAGGATGGCCACGCTCCACCGACTGGCACACCTTCTGCAATTCGCCGATGGCTTCATCCAGCAATCCCATTTCGCGGAAGGCAACTCCCAGGTTGTAATGCGTTTCCGGATCTTCTTCCGCGCCGGTAGTTTCTTCTTCCAACTCGTGCTTCAACTCGCCGAACATGTCCGCCAGATCCACGCCGGCACCGGCATCGGACTTGGGCGGGACCGCGCCGGGAACTTGCGGAGTCAGCGGCCGCATCGGCGAAGGCTGATAAGTAAACGTCGGAGAAGCCACTGCCGGTGCCGCCGCGGCAGCCGCTGCCATTGCTGCCGGAACTGCGGGCGGTGCAGTCGCCGGGGTTGGATTTGGAGCGGCCTGCGCCGGAATGGCGGGAGCTTGAGCCGCCGGAGTCTCAGCCAGGAAGCCATCCCCCAGAGAAGACTCCAGATCGCTGACCAGTGCGTCGAGCACCGGGGCTGGTTGCGCTTTCAGAGCCGCGGGCGCGAGCTCGGTTGGACTGGTTCCGTCTCGGCTTTAACGGCAAATTCCTCGGGCGCCGCCTTCGGCAGGAATCCATCTCCCAACGAAGACTCCAGGTCACTGACAAACGCGTCGAGAGAAGCTGGGGCCGGTGCCGCTGGCTCTTCATCTGTTTGCACGGCGTTTTCCGCGACTTCCACCGAAACCGCTTCCGCCATCGGTGCATTTTTCTGTGCCGCTTCGAGTTCGGCGCGGATCCCCTGCAATTTAGCCGCTTCAGGTTTTAGTTGTTCCAGTTTACGGAAAGCTGCATGAGCCTCTTCCGCCATGCCATTGGCCAGGTAAAAGCGGATCTCTTCGACGGCTTCGGCGATGGCGGCTTCCGAAGCTGGGGCTGCAGACTTGCCCGGTGCTGTGACGTTCTCGTTGCTGACCGCGGGCGCCTCGCGTGAAGCCTTCTTCCCATTCCGCCGAAAGATCAATTTCCTTCGCCGCCGCGGCTTGCACCGCGAATTCAGCGGTCTCCGGTCGGGCTTCGGGAGCATGGAAGAACGGCCCTGACTGCCACCTCTTCTACCGCCACATTCGGGGCCGGAGGCACCGCTGCTTCGGCAACTTCGCCGATCTGAGCTTCTTCCGTAACCACCGCTGATTCCACTCGCGCCGCCGCCCGGCTTGAAAGCGCTGGCATATGAGCTGCGCGCTCTTCGTATTTGGCGGCCAACTCCCCGTAACGGGTAGCTTCGTCGGGACATCCTGCTTCATGGTAAATACTCTCCAGCGTGCGGCAGCAAACCGCCGCCTCGGTGAAACGCTGTGCCCGGGTGTGCAGCGCTGCCAGCCGTTGATTGATGCGCAAATCGCGCGGCGCCTGCGGCAGCGCGGAAAGCAAAGGCCCCAGGGCCTTAGCTCGGCATGTTGTAGGAGATGAACAGCTCGGCGTCGGTCAGGGCCGCCCGCACCGCCAACGCCACATCGTCGGCATAGCGTTGATCGATGAACGGCGCGGTGGCCTCCAGTCTCATCCACCATCACTGCGCCTTCTTCCGCGCTGATAAGCCGCGCCCCGGAGGATGTACCCAGCTTGCCCAACACCTGCTGGTAGTTCCGGGCATGAATCTGGTTCTCGGGTTCGAGCTGAGTCAATTTCAGATAGTAGTCACGGGCCTTTTCCAGTTGGTCGGACTGCACATAAGCATGCGCCAGCAGTTCGTAAACCTCGGTGATGTGGGTCGTGTCTCCCGCTTTGTTCAGAAGATCGAGCAAGGTTTCAAGCGCGACGGGATTTTCGCGGAGGTGTCCGATGAGCGAATGCAAGTTATCAATCGTCTTGCCCGAATCGGCTGCCAGCAGCCGCTCACAATGTTGCTGGTAGACCTTCAGGGCCTCAGCAAAATGCCCGGCCGTCATCAACGCCTCGGCGTAGCTGAGTACCGCGGTGATGTCGTTGTGCACCGAAAGCAGTTTCCCAGCCAGGGTCCCGGCGTCGGTCAAGCGTCCGGTCTGGACGTAGGCTTGCAACAGGGTACGCAAACCGTCAGGATTGCTGTCCAGATCGGCAACTTTTTCCAGGCACTCGACCGTTGCCGCCATGTCACCGGCATCAAACGCGTTTCGGCCTCGCAGCAGCAAGGCGTAACTGCTCCCCGGGTCCAACTTCAACATTCGCTGCAGAATCTCTTCCGCCCCGTCTAACTGACCCTTGGAGCGCAAGGTTTCGGCGGCAGCAGAAAAAATCTGCCAGGCTTCGTTCTTCTTCCCCAGCCGCACGTAAACTTCGGCCAGCTTGGTCCGCATGGCCACGTTTTCGGGATCCATTTCCAGAGTCTTCTGGAAAATTCTTACCGCCTGCTCGAGTTCGCCATTCCGCAGAAATTCTTCCGCCACTTGCAGGTATTGCGCGCGCGCGTCATTGAACAATCCCTGTTGGGTATACAACTCAGCCAGCCGGAGCACGCAGTCGAGCGAAGACTTCAGCTTGCTCAACTTCTTGTACATGGCGATGGCTTTGACCGTGAAACCCTGCGATGCATAGGCATCGCCCACAGTCTTGAAACATTCCACCGCTTTTTCTTGGTTGCCCAGACGTGAGTACAGATCACCCACGGTGTTTGCCACCGTCAAGTCCTTGGCGTCTGCCTTCAGAACTTTTTCGTATTCAGTGATGGCGTTTTGCAGCTTGCCCTGCTGGACAAACTTCTCCGCTGCACTGAGCACCTTCTGCTTGTTGAAGCCAAACCCAAACGCCATAAAAGTGTGGACTCCAGCTCCGTTTCAATTCATGCCCGAAAACCTTTTTGCCCATCGGTTCGGGCAAGTGGACGACCCCAACTCGGCCATCACCTATCGGGAAATGTTCTTTCGGACAAGGGTCATTGTACGGCTGGGTCTTCAGAATCGTATGGTTACTAAGGGTTACCGAAAGTGAGTGTACGACTGGGTTACTTGCGGAACCACGCCTGTCGCGTTCTCGCTGCGGCAGGCCTACGCAGGGATGACGACTCGGCGCCGGGCTCCTGAATCTCTCTAAATGCGCTACCCTTTCTGGCATGAACCTCCGCTCGCTGACTGATTACCTCCCGCATTTTCTCAGCCGGACGGGGGAAACTGCCTACGTGCAACCTCATGGATACCGCACCGAGCGCTGGTCCTACCAGCAGGTCGCCGGGGCCGCTTTTGGCTTCGCTCGCGAACTTGAGGATCGAGACATCGGCGAGGGAGACCGCGTCATCCTTTGGGGTCCAAACAGCGCCGAATGGGTCGCAGTGTTCTGGGGATGTGTGCTCCGCGGCGCGATCGTCGTTCCCCTCGATGACATTGCTATGCCAGACTTCTTCCGCCGTGTTCACCAGCAAGTCGAGGCCAAGCTTCTGGTCGCTTCACGCCATCACCAACATCAGGCCATCCCAACGCTCATACTCGAAGATTTGTCGGAAGTCCTTGCAGCCCGGTTGTCTTCTCCCTACCCATCCGTCGACCTTTCTTCCTCCGATACTGTGGAAATCGTGTTCACCTCCGGCACCACCGCCGAACCCAAGGGCGTGGTGATTTCTCACGGCAACGCACTCGCTAATCTCGCGCCCCTCGAAGCCGAGATTCGTCACTACCTCAAATACGAGCGCTTCGTCCATCCCGTACGCTTCTTGAATCTCCTGCCGCTGAGCCACGTCTTCGGGCAATTTCTGGGAATGTTCATTCCTCCGCTGTTGGGTGGGACGGTCGTTTTTCAGGAAACGCTCAAACCCTCCGATGTGATTCGCACCATCCAGCGCGAACGCGTATCCGTCCTGGTGGCAGTGCCTCGCGTATTGCAATCGCTGAAAGAAAAAATCGAGCGCGATCTTCACGATGACCACCGATTCGAACGGTTTCGAACCGCTTTCTGCGATTCGAAAAACAAGCACTTCTTGCTCCGCTGGTGGATTTTTCGCCGAATCCGCCGGCAGTTCGGCTGGAAGTTCTGGGCATTCATTTCCGGTGGGGCTGCGCTTGACGGCACTACCGAAGAATTCTGGGACCGCCTGGGTTACGCTGTGATTCAGGGCTATGGCCTGACCGAAACGACTTCGCTCATCAGCGTCAATCACCCTTTTCGGTTGGGAAAGGGATCCATTGGCAAGGTGCTGAAAGGACGCGAGGTCAAACTCGCCGAAGACGGTGAAATCCTGGTGCGCGGAGGCGGAGTCGCTACCGGTTATTGGGACGGCACTGCCCCGCAATCCATAAGCGACGCGGAGGGTTGGTATCGCACCGGCGACATCGGGGAACTTGACGCGGCCGGCAACCTTTATTTCAAAGGCCGAAAGAAAGAAGTCATCATCAGCCCGAGTGGCATGAATATCTATCCCGAAGACCTGGAAGCCGCGTTGCGTCGTCAGCCCGAGGTCAAGGATGCTCTCGTCGTCGGCTTGCCTCGCGACGGAAATGCCGAACCCTGCGCTGTCCTCATCTTGAAGCCAGAAGAAAGCCATCCGGAAGCGGTTGTCGAAGCCGCGAACGAATCTCTCGCTGACTATCAGCGCATGCACGCGTGGTTCGTTTGGCCAGATGATGATTTTCCCCGCACCTCGACACAAAAGCCTCGGAGAAATCTCGTTCAAGAAATCGTCCGGGCCCAGCGATCCGGCCAGCAAGCCTCCTCCAACTCACTAGCTAAGCTGATTAGCCACATCACTCGCCGCACTTCAGGGGAGCTCACCGCCGAAGTTGATCTCGATTCCGATCTGCACCTCAGCTCTCTCGATCGAGTGGAACTGCTGAGCGCCCTCGAAGACCGCTATCAGGTCGATCTTAGCGAGACTCGCTTTGCCGCGCTGAGAACCGTTGCTGATTTGCAACGCATGCTGCGGAGTGAAATTGCTCCTCATACCCGGTTCCACTACCCGCGCTGGGTGCTGCGCTGGCCGGTAACCTGGATTCGCCTTCTGGTGCATTCCCTGGTATTGCGTCCTGCGGTGTTTTTGCTGGGATGGCCCCACGTCGAAGGCCGAGAAAATCTGCACGGAGTTCGCGGGCCGGTTTTGGTAGTTTGCAATCACATCGGCGACGTCGATCCTGGCTTTGTGATGACTGCATTGCCCGCGCGCCTGCGTCACAAGCTGGCCGTCGCCACGGGCGGTGAAGCTCTCGAAGCCCTGCGTACCCCGCCGCTAAGCCACACCTTTGTGAGCCGCGCCTATGATCGCGTGAAGTGGACCCTCGGCGTCTCGCTGCTCAACTTGTTCCCACTCCCTCGTGAGGCTGGTTTCCGCGAAAGTTTTGCCTACGCCGGCGAGTGTGTCGACCGCGGCTACAGCATCCTGGTATTTCCCGAAGGACGCCAAACCGCCGATGGCAAACTCCGCCCTTTCCGCTCCGGCGTCGGCTTGCTGGCAAACAATCTCAGTATCCCCACAATTCCGGTGCGCATTGATGGATTGTTTGAGGTGAAGCAACTCGGAAGGAAATTTGCCTGGCCGGGCGAAGTGCGGGTCAAGCTGGGTGCGCCGGTGCAATTCCCGACGGCGACCGATCCCGAGGAGATTGCGCGCAAACTGCAAAAGATTGTCGAGGCTTTATGAGACGTTCACCATCTGGATTCTCTTTCTGCCGGAGGTTGCGATCGCCGTGCTTCTCGCTTCTTCGGAGCGTCATGGCTCCGGATAAATACTTAGTGCCGATTCGGCAAAACGTAGTCATGTTTGCGCAAGCAAAGGATTTTGCCAAACGGTTGGCTGTGCCCACATCTCTGCACCTGCACTGGGGTTCTTGAAGTTTTTCCGGCCGCGCTGTAACTTTACTCCGATCAGCAAATCCCATATGCGCAACCGCAGTAGTGTGGGCGCAGTTCATTTCAACTCACCTTGAGGAGGAAGTATGAAGAAACTGATTGGCAAATTGATGGTCATGTGTTTCTTGGCGTTTTCCCTGGCCGCGTTCGCCCAAAGCTCTGACGCGAACAAAGACAACATGAAGCAGGACAATATGAAGTCCGACACCATGAAAAAAGACAGCATGGCGAAGGACAATAAGAAGTCCGCCAAAACAAAGAAGAGCCACATGAAGAAAGACAATATGAAGAAAGATGACAGTATGAAGAAGGACGACAGCATGAAGAACGACGCCGCACCCAAACAATAGTCCGGGCGAGATCTGAAATCCGCCTTTTCGGGGTGGTGACGGTTACGCGGACTGGGCCGCGCTACCCCGGTGCTTCTTAATCTGGGTCTTCCTGCTCCAGTTGAGCGCTTTGAGCTTCGCTTTGTCCAGCGGTCCGGTTCTGGCTTAAATATTTTCTTAGGCAGCGCACGCAGGGCGCATAACCCTCTTTCAAGGCCTCGCCCGCCGTCATCGTCTGAAGTTTGTCCTTGTCATGGATGAACCGGCATCCCGGCACGTGAAAAATTCTCCCATTCGTGACTGCCACCACCACCAGGTCAGCCGGAATGTGGTTCTTAATTCGCGCCATATCCGATCGCACATCACTCGCGCCCGGCCGGACCACATTCCCCACCTCGAAACTCAGTAGCAGCAAAGCTGCGAACGCCAGGGCCATCATCCATCCGAAGGCGTCCCCCCGGCGCCGGGGCATGCCTTGCTCCAGCTTGCGTTGCAGACGCTGGCTGAACCCCAATGGCACTTCCAGCATGCGTTCATCGCCATAGAGTTGAATCACATTTCTGGTTCCGTCCAACACCGCGGTGCAGTGCTTGCATCCTCGGACGTGCTCTTCCATGGCCGTGCGCACCGCCGGATCGAGCTCTCCCTCGAGGTAGTTCGAAATCTCCCGCCACACTTCTGCGCACTGCACTACCATGGCTTGCTCCCCTTCGCGAAAGACAGCGGCTTGCTCCAACTTCCGCCCAGCCCCGGCGCCAGCAGATCGCGCAGCATCAACCGTGCCCTAAGCAAACGGGTTTTTACCGATGGCACCGAGATGCCGAGGGCCTTGGCCGTGTCCTGGATGCTCAATTGCTGCATGTCACGCAGGATGAAGACCTCGCGATACTTCTGCCCCAGCGAATTCAATGCCTCCGCGAGTTTCTGCCGGATCTCTGCCCGTTCCAGAGTCTCCGAAGGAATCTCTCTCCAGTCGGCGAAATCCCGTGGCGTGTACGGGCCGTCCTCCTCTCGCTCGATCCACCATCGGTTCCATCACGATCGCCTGCTGTTTCCTTCTCCGCATGCGCGCTTCGTTGACCGCGATCTGAATCAGCCACGTACTGAAGCGCGCCTCGGCTCGAAACTGACGAATGTGCTTGAACGCCTTGAGCATCGCCTCCTGAGCCGCATCTTCAGCGTCAGCTTCATTGCGCAGAATGGCCAGCGCCGCCGCAAACACCCGCCGTTCATAGGGCCGGATGAGTTCATAAAAGAGCTCGTGCTCGCCCTCCCGGATCCGCCGGATCAGCGATGCTTCACTCCATGGTTCGCCCGCATTTTCCAGCGACGCTGTCGTTTCCGGCATTCCCGTCACCACGACTGAAATTCACCGCGACCCCGCACCTACTCAACCGGATATTCCGGATCTTTCTTCCATCCCGTCAGCATCGACACGAAATTGTTCCAGCCATGCAGCACCACCATCACCAGATGCCCGAATACAAAAGCCAAAATCGCCCACATGATCGCGAAGTGCCAAACCCGGGCCCAGTGAAATCCACCCATCATCCACGCCAGCCAGGAAAACTGCACCGGCTTCCAGACCGCCAGGCCCGTCACCACCGACAACAATCCTAAGCCGATCACCGTTGTGTACGCCTGCTTCTGCAGTGGGTTATACATTCCTTTCACCGCCGGCTTGGGTCCGAAAAAGAAGTAATACCGCACCATGGGCCACACCCCCGCCAGATCGCGGCGTACAAATAGAACCTGTTTGTAATTGCCGCTAAATACCTCGTATCCCAGATAGACCAACCCGGTGCCGATGTAGATCCACATAAACGTCAAGTGCCATTGCAACGCGCCTCCCAGCCAGCCCCCCAAGGCAAACGCTTTCGGCCAATTCAGCAAGTCCTTCTCCGGAATCTTCGCTCCGAAACTCGGGAACGCCCGGAAAATCTGCAGCCCGCTTCCCGCCATCACAAAAAGTGACACCGCATTCAGCCAGTGACAAAATCGCACGATGAACGGATGCTCATAGACGGCTTCCGTGACTTCACCGGTCTTCCCATCCTCAACTGCTATGGCTCGCGTCGCCATGTGTCCTCACAACCCGTAGAAGCTCGAATATCCCTGATCTTCCCAGTACCCCACCCGTTGCAACACGTTCGTCACTTTGAGATCAGTCAAATACTTGGCCTGCTTGTACCCGATTTTCGTTGGCAATGTCAGTCGTAATGGCGCCCCGTGTTCGCGGGTCAGCGGGCGTTCGTACATCTCATAGCAAAGCAGTGACTGCGGATGCAGCGCCGTCTCCATGTCGAGCGACTCGTAATAATCGTCGGCACACTCCACATACAGAAAGCGCGCCCTTGTGTCGGCGCCAATCATGTTCAGGAAATCGGAAATCCGCGCCCCGCTGAAACGGCCGATGACATCCCACCCTTCCACACAAACATGCTTGGTGTTCTGCGTGATCTTGGGTAACTGACGATTTGCGCCAGAGTGTAATCCCCTGGCTTTTGTACCGCTCCGGTTACGGTGAGAGTCCAGCGATCGAAGTCCACTTCCGGATCATCCACGTCGTAGTCATTGATGGGAAATTTGTCGAAGGGGGTGAGTTGCGAATCGGCGAAGGTCGGCGCCAGGTGGCCGGGCCGAAACAGCCTCGCCGAAGCCCAATCGCTGAATCCCAACCCCGCTTTCAACAGCGGAGTTTGCAGCTTGGGAACAGCGAAGGCGCCGAGGGCAACCAGCGGTGTAAGCTTCAGCAACTCGCGCCGGTTCATAGCGCGGAATTTACGGCTATCAGTATGTAAACTCATCCCTTAATATCCCTTCCCCGCCCCTAATGGAGATAAGATTCAGAAACGGCAGTCAGGTTACAGCGGCTCTTTGTCCCATTCGCCCATGACCTAAACATGGCTAAATCGGCCTATCCCACTTTTGTGCCATCGACAATGGCACGCCAGTTCGGGCACTCTGTTACCTGAGAGCGCTCGGCTTGGTTACTTTTGATGCTTGACGCGCTTCGAATGCTGATCTCGCCCTCGTGCACGTCCCCCCAGGGCAGCATTTTAGAACAAGAGCCGTAACCGGCTGTGAATTCAGTGAAGAAACTAAGCATTTCCGCATTCAGTGGAAAAATCCTCCGCTCGGAACTGGGGCAGGGGCTGGCCGAATATGCCCTCATGCTTGGCCTTTTATTGTCTCTCCTGTTTATTGCCAAAGCGGTCGGAAATAAGGCCGATTCATTGTTTCAGCGGGTGCTTGACATCTTCCAGTAAGTTCCCAGCCGTATCGGCGCCAAGCCATCGAGGGAGTGTTGCGTTTAGACCAACTCTGTCGAAACTCCATCTAGCGGCTCCGGTTGCGGTCACTGAGCCGTGTGACCGGCCTCACAGCCCCCGCAACTACACAGGGCTAGGCTTACTAAGGAGAATGGCCTATATGGAGACGAGATACAGCTATCACACCAGCGCGCAGTGGCATCAGCATGATCGTGGTTTCGTTGAGTTGGAGCACGGCGCACCGCGCATCATAGATTTCTCTGCCCCGCCCGAGTTCGGTGGCGAACCCGGTTTCTGGACGCCGGAACACTTTCTGCTGGCCGCTGTAACCACCTGTTTTGTGGCAACATTTCGCGGCGTAGCCAATGCGTCGAAGTTGGATTTTCAGGGAATCGAAGTGGCTGCCGATGGCGTGATCGAAAAAGACAGCGGCGGTTTCCGTTTCACCAAGATCGGGCTGAGGCCGGCAGTCATCATTTACGCAGAGCACGAGCGCGAACGCACCCAGCGCCTGCTGGAAAAGGCAGAGAAGCTATGCTTGGTGGCACGGTCGCTTTCCTGCGCCATCGAACTTGAGCCTAAGATATTGACGGAGCAGCCGGTCGCGCTTTGAAGCTGCGGCTTGGTACAGCGCTGTGGGGAGGAAGCCCAGTTCTGACCCTAGCTGGCCGTGCTGGTAGTCAAATACCGGGGGCTGGCCCAGCTTTGATTTTCCCACATGTGACATCTTATAAAAAAAGGCTGCCCTAGCTTTGCTGATGTTGCAAAACTGGGCACCACGGGCTTCGACCCGCCGACGCTATCACGCAACCACGAATTCTGTGCGGAGCTCTCCGGTGGGCATTGCCGCGGCCAGCAGCACAGGAGCCGCACTTTGCTGGTGATGACGGACATTAGGGCCGGTGGTTCCCAGCTTGCGAAAACCGCGAAAGCTGGGGCAGCCGTTTTTAATAAGATGACGGGCAAGCCAAACGTCAAAGCTGGGCCAGTCCCCCAAAAGTGTAACCCATGTCTCCGGGTTGGACCTTGAAACGATGGTGGGCGCTATAGGATTCGAACCTATGACTTCCACCGTGTGAAGATGGCACTCTACCGCTGAGTTAAGCGCCCACTGTGCTGCGGTAAGTTCATCATTATACACACGCTCGCGATCCACTTCGCGTTGCCAAGGCCAGGTCAGCGAACACAAAACGGTGGCGAGTAACGATCTCTCCAACCTTGATCGGCAGCTCGCGGCCAAGCATTGGCCCGGCGTACACGAAGGAATGGAACTCACCGTTCTCGCCGCAAGGATCAATTTCAGATGGCAAGTCCGAGAGCAGCCGCTCGTCGAACTCCCGTCCCGCAAACTCTGGGGAAAGACAGCCGGAATCGATGCATGACAGTTTTGCCCGAACGCCCGACTCGATCATAGAACGGGCAAGCTCGCGCGTCGGGACGCCCCACACCGGAAAGATGGGCGTTAGTCCAGAGCCTTCGAGCTGCCTTTCGCGATATTCCCTTATGTCACGCAAGAAGAGATCCCCGAAAGCCATGTATTCAATGCCTGCCTGCACGGCGGCTTTGCAGGTCTCTCTCATGATCATCTCGTAATCGGTGTTCGAGCAGGGCGAGGGCAAATCCACATCCCAAAGAGGAATACCCGCAGCTTCTGCCTGCGCTTCCACCAGTTCACGCCGGACTCCGTGCATCGCGACCCGATTGGCCTCGCGGTTGAATGTGGTGAGCAGACCGACGATTTCATACTCACAACGCTGCCGGAGAAGATGGAGGCTCCAAGCGCTGTCTTTGCCGCTGCTCCAGGAGAGTAAAGTTCGTTTCATGGATGATGTTGGCCGCCTATATTACAGGCTGTTGCGGCTCACAACAATCCCACCCGGCCTGCGGCTAGAGGTGCCCAGGCATGGAGACTCACGAAGGCCACTGAAATTGTTGCCCATCGCTGGTATTCGCGGGCCCGAAGGACCCGGGCACGGGCCCTGACCGCGAAGCCGGTTTTTCTAGTCGTTTCCCAGGAGGAGGACCTAAGTTCTAGGCGGGATAGAGTTTCTTATCGGCGCAGTCCGTGGTAGGCTTGGGCTCCAAAAGGGCTAGAAGCCGGCTTTTTTAGGCCTTTGGCCGCACTTTATGACCGGCAAACCCACTCCCGCCAAGCTGCCTCCAGGGTCCTCATCCCAAGGGACTTCCGGGCCAAACCCCGCACCGGGCCAGACGCAACTTTCCCCGAAAGGACGGGTTCATTCTACTGTGAGCAGCGCGGCCATGGATCGCGGGTTGCTGACCATGAGGAGCGCCACGCCTTACGGCGAGGCGCAAGCGGTGGTGGCTCGTCCGCTGCCCACGGTCAACGACGCTGATGTCATGTTGCGAGTGAAGGCTGGGGATGATGCGGCCTTCGAGTATCTGGTGCAGAAGTATCGCCGGCCGATGGTGAGCTATATGTACCGCATGTGTCACAACGCGGCCGCCGCCGAAGATCTGGCGCAGGAAGTTTTCTTGCGCGTGTACCGCTCGCGCGGAAATTACGAGCCGAGCGCCAAGTTCACTACTTGGCTGTATCGCATAGCGACCAATCTGGCAGTCAACCACGCCCGTGACTCGCGGCATGAGCGCCCGGAAAACACCGTCAGCGTCGATGAACCGGACCAAGAAACAGGATTGGCTTTGGATCTGCCGGACGGTTCGCTGACCGCCGAGGAGGCCCTGCTGCGGCGCGAGCGAATGGCGGCGATTCGCCAGCGGGTGGAGTCTCTGCCCGTGAGGCAGCGGACGGCGGTGATCATGCACAAGTACCAGCAAATGGATTACCACCAAATTGCAGAGGTTCTGAAACTGAGCGAGTCTGCCACCAAGTCGCTGCTCTTCCGCGCGTACGAAACGCTGCGGGTGCAGCTCAAAGAATTTTTGTGAGGGTAGAGTTATGAAATGCAATGAAATCTGCGAACTGATCCCGGACCTGGCCGCCGGCCTGGATGGGATGACGCCCGAGGTAAGCGATCATTTGAAGAGTTGCGCCGCCTGCACTGAAAAGATGGCGGAGATCCGTCAGACCATGGCACTGCTGGATGAGTGGCGGGTACCGGAGCCTTCGCTCTATTTCGAGACCCGGCTGATGGCGCGGGTACGGGAAGAGAAGGGACAACCGACCGGCTGGTGGCAGTGGGTGCGCAAGCCGGCTCTGGCGGCTTCGCTGGCTGTGCTGATGGTGATGAGCGTGACCCTGTTCCGCAATGACGCCGGGTTAGGCAGCCACAATGACGGCCGTGTAGCGACCATCGCCGCCGAACCAGGATCGGCGGTCGGCGACTTGAACGCCTTGGATAAAAACAGCGAATTGTATTCCGATTTCGATGTGCTGGATGACTTGCAGGTTCAGCAGGATGTGAACGCGAATCCTTAAGATGAATATCCCGCGTCCGTGGTGGGCAAAGGGGGAGTGTGTCGCGGTTGAGAGCCATAACGACGTGGACGGCAGCGGGTTTGCTTGTGTTCGTGCTCGCGGCTTCTTCTTTCGCGCAGGGACGCTTTCCTAGAAATCAGGGACGCCCCGAAGGCCATCACGCCGGCCAATGGCTCCAGCAGCACAGAAATATGACGCCGGAGCAGCAGAGGAAGGCGCTGGAAAGCGACCCCGGGTTTCGCCGGCTGCCGCCGCAACGGCAGGAGCAACTGCGAAACCAACTGGAGCGTTTCAACCGCATGAGCCCGGAGCGGCAGCAGCGGATGCTGAACCGGATGGAGGTTTGGGAGCACCTGACGCCGGAGCAGAAAGCGCAGGCCAGAGGACTCTACCATCAGTGGCGGCAGTTGCCGCCGGATAGGCGCGAAGCGGTGAAAGGAGCCTTGCAGACCTTACGCGCCATGCCCCCCGAGGCGCGCCAAAGGGCCATCGACTCTGAGGATTACAAAAAGCGTTTCACGCCCGAGGAGCGCGATATGCTAGACGGCGCTTCGAAATTGCCGCTCGCCCCGCCTGAGGGCAGCGAGCACGAGCCGGAAGAGTAGAGCTTCAAGTAAACCTGCGAGGGGCCGCGTGAATTCGCTGCCTGTCACTTCCTCAGCAAATTCTTGGCAATGAAAAGCGCATTCGCAGGGCGCTCCGCCAGACGCCGCATCAAGTAGGGATACCACTCGGTGCCGAAGGGAATGTAGACTCGCATGCGCCAGCCGTCTTTGACAAGACTCTGCTGCAAGTCGCGGCGTATACCGTAAAGCATCTGAAACTCGAACGCATCGTGGGAGATATTCTCCTGCGTTGCAAAGTTCTTGGCCCGATTGATGATCTTCTCGTCGTGAGTCGCCAGGCCGTGATAGGTCCCGCTCTTCATGAGAACTTTCATCAGCTTGACGTAATTTTCGTCGACTTCCAGCTTCTTTTGATATGCCAGTTCCGCCGGTTCCTTGTAAGCGCCTTTGCACAGCCGGATGCGGATGCCTTCGGCAAGCAGCTTTTCGACGTCGCTCTCCGATCTTCGCATGTACGACTGAATGACGGCGCCGACGCATCCGCGATTTCCCGGCAGCCGGTGGAGTTCATGTACAAAGTCGAGCGTGCGCTGGGTATAGGGTGAGCCTTCCATATCAACGCGGACAAAGTTGGGAGGCTTCATGGCAGCGGCTTTCGCGACTAGGCTGACGACCAAGTCGCGCGCCAGCTGTTCATCCACGTCGAGACCCATATGAGTGAGCTTCAGGCTGATATTGGCATTCAGCTGGAGGGCGGTGATCTCGTCCAGCAGTTGGTGATAGAGCGCAGCGCTGGCGCGGGCCTCGTCGGCGTTAGTGACATTCTCGCCTAGGTTATCGACAGAAACGCTTAGGCCCGACTGATTGACGGCGCGAGCGGCGCGGAGTGCGTCTTGAACCTGGGTTCCGGCGACGAAACGGCTGGAAAACCTCTGCCCAACGGACGATCGCTCGGCGATCCCGCGGAGCCCCTGGCTCTCCGAAAGAGAGATGAAGAGCGCTCTTAGCACGGGCAGCCCGTCCTAAATTTGAATGGAAATTTGCGCACGTCCGGCACGTTGAAGAGGTTCACAGAGATTTGTATCACAAACCGGAATCTGAAGATGGCCTCGACTACTCAACCCGAAAACCAATCCGCTCATGGCTACCGTCACAGAACGGTTTGCTGGCGGAGGCGCCACAGCGGCACAGCCAGGTCTCCGTTCCTTCAAAAATCACCTGATTGGCGGCGTTCCGAACGGTGAGCTGTCCCTGCAAATGAAGCGGCCCATTTCTCGTCGGCATCACTCGCAGCCTTCCGCTGGTCGCCATCTCTTTGCCAGCGTCTACGCCTGGGGCAGCGGTGCCAGAATCATCAAATGCCACAGCGAAGTGGCTGTTATCGCAGAAAGGCTTGTTCTTGGATCCTCCACAGCGACAGAGCGCCGCTCGCGTGTCGGAGAGCAATTCTTTTTCGTCGTCCGAAACCACCACGAAACTCCCTCGCAGGTACAAGGGGCCGTTAGGCGTAATGGTTAGGGTATTTGAAGGCTCGGCACGCTCCGTTAGGGCCGGATCTGTGGCCTGATAGTGGAGGGCTCCAGTCGGACACCGCTTGATGACCGCGGCGATGGTCCTGGCCTCGGCTTTGTCCGGCTCTACCCAGGGCTTTGCGTTGGACATCGAAGACCTCCGGCGCGCCATGCACGCATTCCTTGGCGTGGATGCAGCGCTTGGGATCGTACTGGACCGTGATTGCCTTGCCCTTATATTCCTGGACCTTCATCTGATTCTCTCTGTTGCCTCGCGGCTATTGCAGAAAAACCTCGTCCACATAACACCACTTCCAGGATTCTCCCGGCTCAAACGATTGCATGATGGGGTGCTTGGTCCGGTGAAAATGCTTGGTAGCGTGCTTGTTCTTGGACGAGTCACAGCACCCCACATGGCCGCAGAGCAGGCACTCCCGCAGATGCACCCAGGTATCGCCCATTTCCAGGCACTCCTTGCAGCCATTGCCGCTGGGGGTGACCGGGCGAATTTCCTTCACGTGCGGACAGCTGGCTTGTACTTGCGGCATGACTCACCTCGGTGGAGTATACAGGTCGATGGTTCAGCTTTCGCTTTCTTCCAGAAATTTCTCGGCCTCGAGCGCGGCCATGCATCCCGATCCCGCAGCAGTAATCGCCTGGCGATAGCGCCGGTCTTGAACGTCGCCGCAAGCGTAGACGCCGTGAACCTTGGTGAAAACGTACTTGGTGGTTTTCAGGTAGCCGTCGGCATCGGTATCCAGTTGACCTTCAAATATCTTGGCGTTGGGGATATGACCGATCCCAAGAAATAAGGCGCTGGTGGGGAAATCCCAGACTTTGCCGGTCTTGATATTCCTCAACTTCAGGCCGGTCACTTCTTTTTTCCCAGTGTCGTAAACATCCTCAACAACCGTGTCAGTTAGAAACTGGATTTTGGGATTGTTCTGCGCCCGTTCCAGCATGATCTTCGAAGCCCGGAAGGAGTCGCGGCGATGAATGATCGTCACCTTGGTGGCGAAGCGCGTCAGAAATGTCGCTTCTTCCATGGCCGAGTCGCCGCCGCCGATTACGACGATCTCCTTGCCCGAGAAAAAGAAACCATCGCAGGTGGCGCAGGAGGAAACTCCATGACCGATGAGTTGCTGTTCGTGCGGCAGTCCGAGCCAGCGCGCCGAGGCGCCGCTGGCAATGATCAGAGTGCGGGCGTGGACAACTTCATGGCTGACGTGCAACTTGAACGGCCGCTGGCTCAGATCCGCGCTGGTCACGTGGCCATGTTTATATTCGGCGCCAAAGCGAGCGGCTTGCTTGCGCATGTTCTCGATCAGCTCCGGTCCCTGGATGCCTTCCGGGAAACCGGGGAAATTCTCTACCAGGGTGGTAAGCGAAAGCTGGCCACCCGGTTCATGGCCCTCCAGCAACAGTGGCTTCAGATTGGCGCGCGCAGTGTAAAGCGCAGCCGTGTGTCCGGCACAACCGGAACCGATGATGACGACGTTGCGGACGTTCTCCATAGGACTAGTTTTAGATTGCCGATTCAGCGATTTGGGTTCAACCCGCGCTACTGCTGCTTTTTCTCCGGCGCGATCGGCTTCAGCACGGTTTTTCTGCTCTCTTTCGTCCCTCCGATTCGGGCCAGTTCCTCGGGCGCAATGTGACGGACCCCCAATAGATCACGGTAGTTAGAGGCGATCGCGGAGGCGGTCCGAAACAACGGTTCATAGACGCTTTGGTCGGGTGGGGGCGATCCCTCGGTTCCCTGACACCGTGCCAGTACCATGGATGGCTTGCCAAAGCGCTCCAGCCTGATGCGGGTTGCAGGGGTGTCAGTATTTAACATGTTGGCCGCGGAAGTGACTGCCGAAGCGCTGTCTTCGATCGCGACCAGCAGCAAATCCTTGGGATCCCGAACCCGAAAAACTAGAGTTTCCACCAGACTTTTGGCGTCCTTGCTGAAGGAATACTGCACCGTCGCAAACATTTCCGGCGGGGGGAATTCGCGCCGCACTCGCACCCAATCGGAAGTCCCCGAATCCGGCGACATCTGCGCACTCTGCCCCAATTTCAGAAGATCAGCGCCCTGGTCGAGGAGCGACCGCCCACGGTCAATCTCGAAATCCTCGGTGAAAGAAGGCTTCAGCGGAATGCGCCGCAGCGCAGAAGCGATTTCCTGCTGCTCCGCTGCCGAGGGGGCGCACACGTTGATGACGTTCAGCTTGACCTTAGGCTGCTCCTGCGCGGTCAGCAGTTGCGCGGCCGTGAGGGCAATCAGGACGGTCAGGTGTTTTCTGAGCACAGGGCATTCTAAACGAAAAGAGCCGAGCGCAGAGAGTGTTCAGGCTGCACGAAAAGACAAGAAAACTCTGACTCGAAATCGTTAGAATCGTTACATGGCAAATTTAACTCTGGTGTATGGATTACGGTTGCTGCCGGCGGAAGAAGTAGAGCAGGTAGGTGACGCGACTCTTAAGCTGAAAAACGGGCGCGAGGCCCGTGTCACCATGCACGTGCTTGAAGGCAGCAAGGATGAGATCGAAAAACAGCTCAAGACCAGTTTGGAAGCGTTTTTTGACTTCTACCCGGAAATCTGAAGCGCCGGCCCATCTATAATCCTGTTGGCGTCATGACCCTGTCAATCCATCATTTCCGCGTGAAGCTCGCCGACGCTGGTCTTTTGCCCAAGAGCAAGGTGGCACGCTTAGCCTGGTACATTCTGGCGGTTGATCTACTGTTGTTTGCGCTCCAGAAAGCAGGGGGATGGCTGAAACTGTCTTTTGCCGAGTACCTGGGTGGCTGGGTCAGTTTCCTGAGCTTCGTGGCCATCGTGCTTTTCCTGGTGCTGGCTTTCCGCTGGATAAAGGCCAAGATGCTCTGGCGGTTGCGCAATCGCCTGATCGTCACCTACATCTTTATCGGTGTTATTCCAGTCGTTTTGCTGCTCGCGTTAGCCGCTGGCTCCCTTTATCTGTTCGCCGGTCAGTTCGCCACCTTCGTTGTCACCACCGCTTTGAATTCGGAACTGGTGAGCCTCGAGTCGGCCAATTCCGCAATCGCCCAGCAGATTGCCGCCCAAATCAGGCGAGGAGGCAGCGGCGCGGAGGCATTTCAAGATGTGCGTAAGGCCGACAAAGTTTGGTCTGATCGACAGATTTGCGTGTGGCTGGGAGAGAAGATGGTTGTGAATAGCACTCCCGCTGGCGCCGCTACTGCTCCCCCGATTCTTCCTTCGCATCTGAGCAACCCGTTCCACGGAGTGGTGCGCGATCATGGTCGGCTCTATCTGCGCGCCGTACAGACGGTCCCGGTCGCTGGAGACACAATGACTGTTCTCTCCAGCGCCCCCTTCGATCAGCACATGCTTCAGGATCTGGCCGCTGACCTGGGTGAAGTATCGCTCTACGCCACCGGACTCAGTCTGCGGAAAGTCAAGCCTGGGCAATCCAAGAAGGCCGCTGCCACTGACAATTCGAAGGTCGCAATTACATTAAACAAGCCGGAGGGCGATTACGTATTGGACACCGGCAAGGAAGCGCTCCGACCCACCTATACCGCAGGAGCCGTGCCCTCGCCGGCGGCGCGCCTCGATCCTCAAGTTCCCTTTGGCACCACGGTATCGGTGGTCGACTGGGACACTGGCGACAGGCTTAGCCCAGCCGGCATCGGAGTGCAGACTCGGGTATCCAAGATCTATCAGCGTTTGTTTGCATCTCTCGGCGATTTTGCCCCGGCGGTCGAATTCGGTTTATTGTTCGTAGCCATTTTTTTCGGAGTCATCGAAATGGTTGCGCTCATCATCGGCGCCCGCCTGACTCGAACCGTGACCGGTACTGTGGCACAACTCTACGACGCCACCACTCACATCAATCGCGGCGACTTCAAACATCGCATTCCCGTGAAATCGAATGATCAGATTGCCGCTTTGGCCAATTCCTTCAACTCGATGACCGCCTCACTGGAGAAGTTGATCGAAGAGCAGAAGGACAAGCAGAAGCTGGAGAACGAACTGGTGATCGCGCAGGAAGTGCAATCTCAGCTCTTCCCCCACCATATCTCGCAACTGGCGTCGCTCGAAGTCCACGGATTCTGCCGCCCCGCGAGTACGGTGAGCGGCGATTACTATGACTTTTTGACGCTGGATTCCGAGAGGCTCATCCTGGCCGTCGGCGACATCAGCGGAAAGGGAATTTCGGCAGCATTGCTGATGGCCACTATTCACTCCGCCGTGCGGGCGTACAGTCTTCAAGACATCCCCGCACTTCGCGAACCGATGGCTGTCGGCGCGTCCTCCGGTTCAGCCCTGATGGTGGCTTCGAGGCTGCACAATCTGGATGTGTCGCCTTCGGCGTTGCTTTCCCTGCTAAATCACCAGCTATACGAAAGCACACCCGCAGAAAAGTATGCGACGCTGTTCCTCGGAATCTACAACGGAGCGGACCGCCAACTTACCTACACCAATGGCGGACACCTGCCGCCCATCATCCTGGGAGAAAGCGGCGAACTACGCCGTCTGGACCGGGGTGGCACGGTAGTGGGTTTGTTCGAAAATGTCACCTACGAGGAAAGTTCCGTGCAACTGCGGAAGGGTGAAATCCTTCTTGCTTACAGCGACGGCGTTACAGAACCTGAGAACGAATTCGGCGAATTTGGCGAGCATCGTCTGATTGAATTGGTTCGTGAAAACCGCGATTTGCCGTTAGCGCGCATCAGCGAAATCGTAACCGCTGCTGTGGACGATTGGATCGGCGCCAACAAACAGCCAGATGACGTGACCCTGGTACTTGCACGGGCGAGGTAGGTTCAGCCGTGCTCACTTTGCTTTTACTTCCTTCGGCAGCACGGTCACCTTGGCCGTAACCGTCTGTCCTTTTTCCATTCCGCCAATGATGACCAGGTTCTGTTTCGTCACCAGCAATCCCCGGTGGTCCATGGTTGGGTCAGGCGTATTCTCGTCGATCGTCTCCCATTTATGGGTGTGCAAATCGAAAGCGAAGGTTACGGGTGAGGGTTCCGCGGGTTTGCCGTCGTAGCCAATACCAGCATCGTCGTGCGGACGGCTGCTTCCGCCAGAGAAGTAAATCATTTCATCCTTCTCTGAAGCCCCGGCAGCAATACGGAAACGGGCCGGCCCGGGATGAGCAGGCAGCTTCGTCCATTCAATCTTGGTGGGGTGATGACGATCGATCTTGCCGCTCCAGCATTCGTCGGATGCGATGTAGCGCGGAGCACTCCCCGCAGGATTCTGGATTGCACCGTCCACATAGACGATGGTGTCATCGACTAACGCGCCGGCATGACCGAATACCGCCGTAGGAATCGGCGTGGCCTTTGACCACCGATTCTTATCGGTGTCATACATTTGGACATCAGTCACTGGACCCTGGTTGGTACGCCCGCCCACCAGGTAGATATAACGATCGCGGTAAACTCCGATGACGGCGTCGCCCACGGCCACGGGCATGTCGGCCTGACGAAACCAGCGGTCGTGAGCCGGTTCATACTTGCCCACGTCAGGCACCACCATCCCTCCACCCTGGAACAATACATAGCCACCCATCAAAAACACGTAACCCGCGCCTCCCACTGCCATCGCTCCGACCCGGCCTGCGGTCCCGGGAACGGCATGGATGCTATACACCTTACCCGAATTTGCGTCCAACTCGTAGGCTCCATTGGTGACCGCGCCCCAGGTCTTCTTGGGCCCCATGCCCATCAGGGAAAAAAGTTCTAACTCCCCCTTTACCCTGAGAACAGCAACGGCATTATTCGAAAGCGGCTCAGGCAGCGGCTCGACCCCGGAGTCGGCGGCGGCGAACACAGAAACGACCAGGACCAACAACGGAATCAAGAGAAAAAGCTTTTTCATGAAGTACGCCAACGAACCACTCCTTCAAAATACCAGAAACGAGGAGCCACCGAATGGAGGGTAGAATGCAAAGCGTGGGGTCATTCGCCAAGACGCCGAACCGGTCATGGCTTCCGCTGGCTGTCTCACTGCTGATTTGCGTGGGGGTATGGCACTGGGCCGACGCCATCCTTATTCCGTCGAACACTGCCAAAGTCTTGGCAGCACACCGGCCAATCGGAAACAACTCCGATCTTTACCCTCGTTGGTTGGGAGCACGGGAACTTCTACTCCGCGGCCGCGATCCCTATAGCCAGGCTGTAACCCGCGAAATTCAAACTGGTTTTTACGGCCGGCCGCTGGATCCCGCCAACCCCTCCGATCCCAACGCGCAGGAATCTTTTGTATACCCGCTGTATGTAGTTTTCTTGCTGGCCCCCACTGTAACCATGCCCTTTCCCGCGGTGGCCGCGGCCTTCCGCTGGATTCTTCTCTTTTCCATCGCTCTAAGCGTGCCGGTTTGGATGTACGCGGTCGGCCCTCGCGCCCGGTGGCCAGCCGTGGTTTGTGGGGTGTTGCTCGCGCTGGGCAGCTACCCCGCCATCGAAGAGTATTCGCAACAGAACTTGACGGCGTTGGTGGCCCTGTTTCTTGCCGCCGCCGTGGCCGCAATCGTGAGCAATAAGCTGATCCTGAGCGGGGCTTTGCTGGCCATGTCCACAGTAAAACCTGATATCACGCTTCCCGTTGTACTTTGGCTGCTGGTTTGGGCAGCGGTACGGGAAGAACGCCGCCGCATGATCTGGGGCTTCGTCGGCTGCATGGCGATCTTGCTGGGGGGCGCACAGGCCATTTCACCGGGTTGGATGGGCCAGTTTTTCACGGCCGTGCGCGAATATCCGAGGTATGGCACCGACCCCTCCGTTCTGCAAGCGTTATTTCCACGGCTGGTCGCCGACTTGTTGTCGGCGGCACTAATGGTGTTTCTTTTTGTGATGTGTTGGCGCTCACGAAAGGCCGCTGCCGACTCTGATCCCTTTGGCTGGACGCTGGCGCTAGTGTCCGCCGTAACCCTCGTCGTGATTCCCAAGCTGGCAGCGTACAACCAACTCCTGCTCATTCCGGCGTTATTAGTGCTGCTGCGCCATCGCGGGCGAGCCACAAGCTTTCTTTCCCGCGCCTTCCCCAAGGGCGCGTTCGCTTGCCAGATCTGGCAATGGTCTGCCGCCGTAGTGCTCTCGATTCTCTCACTGCTGCTAACGCCCCGGCGATTGCTCGGCGCTGCCCAGCTACCTCTGTATACTTTGCTGGCACTGCCGCCGCTGACGCTCCTGGCGGTTATGACTCAGTTCCCATACACCGACGCCGGAGTTGGCCTTACTCGCCCTCTTCCAGAAATCCCTGACGCGCGGCGTGAATAAAATCGGTGTAGGGCGGCACGAATCCCGCTGCGCGCACATCGGCCGCGATCTGGCCGCGGTGATAAGCGGAATGCATGATCACGTGCATTAAGATATCTTGCCTGGAACTGCTGAAGCTCTCACCTTTGGTATTTTTGTAACTGAGCGAACGGCTGAGACCTTCTTCCTTGATCGATCGCAAGTACGCCCGCCAAAGCTCGGGCAGCTCTTCTGCCTCGAGTTTGCAATGTTCCAGCGAAAAATCAGGCCACACGGGATAAGTCTGCTTTTGCAACTGCAGGCGTTGGTACCATAACTTTTCGGCCGAGAGAAGGTGCGCCAGCAACTTCACCGAACGCGGTGGAGGAGCCTGTAAAGCCTGCAACGCACTTAAAACTTCGCGGTTCGCCCAATCGTCGTAAGAAAACAAGCGTTGAAGGTATTCAATCATTAGCATGCGGGGACCGCCTCTGTTACATCATAGTCTGAGGCCGCCAGCGGCAAAATTACGGACTTCATCTACGATGGCACGAAAGTACGCACCCAAGCCGGTATGCGCCAAGCCATCCTCTCGCTGCGAAAGTTCCGATAATATCTGTGCAGTCACCGAACCCATTAGACGAGGAATGAATGCCTCTCACCGCAACTGATTGGATCGTCATCGTCGGCTACTTGCTGGTCAATTTGCTGATCAGCCTGTACTACCGCCGGCGCTCCAGCGGAAATACAGAGGAATTCTTTGTTTCCGGCCGCGATGTTTCCTGGTGGCTGGCGGGGACTTCGATGGTGGCCACAACATTCGCCGCGGACACGCCACTGTTGGTGTCTGGCCTGGTGGCAAAATCGGGCATCGCCGGCAACTGGATCTGGTGGGGCCTGTGCGTGGGCGGCATGCTGACGGTGTTCTTCTTCGCCCGTTATTGGCGCCGCGCCGAGATTCTCACGGACGTGCAGTTTGTCGAGATTCGCTATAGCGGCAAGCCCGCGGCTTTTCTGCGTGGATTCAAAGCTGTATATCTCGGGCTGTTCATGAACTGCTTCATCCTGGGATGGGTGACGCAGGCCATGATTAACATCATCACGGTTCTGCTGGGCCCGGCGATTGCGGAAGGGCGACTCTTGCAACTTTCTCTGGCTGGCCATACGTTTCAGTACACGCTGGGCAATCCGCACACCACATCACTATTGATCTGCATTTTCGTTCTGATTCCTTTCACCGGCATCTACACCTTCATCGGCGGCCTCTGGGGTGTGCTGGTCACCGACTTGTTTCAGTTCGTGTTGAAGATGGCCATGATTATCGTGCTGGCCTGGGTTGCGGTGGCGAAGATCGGCGGCATGCAGGCGCTGCAAATTCATCTGCAAACTATCGAGAATAACGTCCGTCAGACGGGAGTGCAGACTGCGGACCCGATTGCCTTCTTGCCCGACTTCCATCTTGGCTGGACGACGAGTGCAGTCTGGACCCTGCCGATACTGACTTTTTTTGTTTATTTGTGCATGCAGTGGTGGCTGGCATGGTATCCAGGCGCGGAGCCTGGCGGCGGTGGCTACGTGGCGCAGCGCATGTTCAGCGCCAAAGATGAGAAGAATTCGCTGGGTGCGACCCTGTGGTTCAACATCGCGCACTACGCGCTAAGACCCTGGCCGTGGATTGTTACCGGACTCGTTGCCATGGCGGTGTATTCACCCCATGGCGGAATCCATCCCAGCGCCGCTTTCGCCCAAAATCCCGAGCAGGGCTATGTCATGGTGCTGCGCGACTATTTGCCGCCAGCCCTGCGCGGGCTGATGGTCGCGGCATTTCTGGCGGCGTTCATGTCCACGGTGGGGACGCAACTGAACTGGGGATGCTCATACCTGGTTAACGACCTTTACAAGCGCTTTCTAGTGCGCAACTCGACCGAGAAGCATTACGTTCTCATCAGCAAATTGTTTACCGTCCTGCTGGTATTAGCCAGCGGCTACACTGCCATGCAGTTGACCTCGATCAAACAAGGCTGGGACCTGGTGCTGAACATCGGCTTCGGCACGGGGGCCGTCTACATCTTGCGCTGGTATTGGTGGCGCATCAATGCCTGGAGCGAGATTTCCGCCATGGTGGCCGCAGCGGCAGTAACGGTTGCACTGAACGGTGTTGAGTTTAGTGGTAATGGCGCGCTGGTGTATGCCAAGAAAGCGCTGATCACCGGCGGGATCACGACGGTCGTGTGGCTGATAGCAACTTTTGTCACCAAAGCGGAGTCGGAGTCGACGTTGATCAGCTTTTATCGTCGTGTTTATCCCAGCGTGTATGGTTGGAAACGTATCGCGCGATTGGTGCCGGAGCTGCCGGAAGTCCGCGACCTGGCCAGCAATGCGTTTAACTGGGTGATGGGAGTGATTCTGGTTTACGGGTGCCTCTTCGGCATCGGCAAGCTCGTCTTTCAGCAGTGGTTCTGGGGGATTACTTTGTTGGTCGTCGCGGCTGTGGCTGGTTATCTCATCTTCTGGGACCTCACGCGGCGCGGCTGGGAGACGTTGTCAGGAAGTGCGGTTCCGGTCGAGACGCGGCCAGTGCAAGCGGATTAGGCAATAGCGTGGTTTCAGGATCCGGGTCGGGCTTTGCTTTGTGCTCTTAGCGGATGTTCTTAGCGACCTTTGCGGTTCAAGAGGCTAACCGCCAAGATCACTAAGCTTTCGCAAAGGCCGCCAAGAAAATAGCTAAACTCAGCCGATTACGCCCTAGACCACCGCATCCTCATCAGGATTAGCTAAACTGATTTATCTGGGCATCATTTGCCCGGCAAGAAAGGCGCTCTAACCCGTGTGCGGCATTGTCGGCTTTACACATAAAGACTGGATTCCAGATCCCAATCGCATCCGCAACGCCACGGACACGCTGATTCATCGCGGGCCAGATGAGCAAGGTGTATTCGAGTCTTCGGTGGTTTCACTTGGTGCCACGCGGCTGAAGATTATCGATCTGCACGGGGGCGACCAACCGATCACCGCCGCCGATGCACGCACGACGATCGTTTTCAATGGCGAGATCTACAACCACCTCGAACTGCGCACCGAACTGGAAAAGCTCGGACATCGTTTCGACTCTCACTGTGACACGGAAACCGTATTGCGTGCTTTTCTCCAGTGGGACACCGGTTGTTTTTCCCGCCTGCGCGGCATGTTCGCCATCGCGCTGTGGACTGAACCCACTCACCGCCTTGTGCTGGCCCGCGATCGTATGGGTATCAAGCCGTTGTATTTCATGCGCCGGGGAGAAGATCTGCTTTTCGGTTCGGAGTTGAAGGCAATCCTGATTCATCCGGAAATCGAGCGCCGCCTCAGTCTCGACGGCCTCGATTGCTTTCTGTCGCTCAACTATGTTCCTTCACCGTGGACGCTGGTCGAAGGAATCGAAAAGCTCCCGCCCGGACGATGGCTGGAGTGGCGCGACGGCAGAATTTCCTCAGACGCCTACTGGTCTTTGCCTTTTTCTGATCCTCGCGATCGTAGCCTGGAGTCCGCCCAAGAAGAGCTTGACGCTCTCCTCCGGCAGTCGATTCGCGAACATCTGGTCTCGGACGTACCACTGGGCATGTGGCTCAGCGGGGGGATTGATTCCTCGACGATACTTCATTACGCGGCGACGGAATCTAGTTCCAGGCTGAAGACGTTTTCCATCTCCTTTCGCGGACGCAGTTTTGACGAAACCGCTTACATTAAAGAAATCGCCAGCCTCTACCATACCGACCACGAGCAACTCGATCTCAATCCAGAGTGCGATCTACAAAGTGCGATTGAGGAATTTGCCTACTACTCTGACGAACCCAGTGCCGATGCAGGCGCACTCCCCGTCTGGTTTCTTTCGAGACTCAGCAAAACGAAGGTGACGGTGAGTCTGAGCGGCGAGGGCGCCGATGAATTGTTCGCCGGATATTTGACCCATCGGGCAAATCAATTGGCGCAGAATGCGCGATGGCTCCCTGGCTGGGGATTTCGGCTGGCAAGTGCAGGGTTGGGCCTGTTGCCCGTATCCGACGAGAAGATCGGATTCGAATACAAGGCCGATCGTTTTATAGAAGGTTGCCAAATGTCTCCGGAGCGGGCGCATCTCCATTGGAACGGAACCTTCGCGGACGGGGCGAAACCAGAGCTTCTGAGATCCGCATTGCCGGGTGCGCTCCAGGGCAAACTGGAGGAACTGCGCGGACTGTTGCCAGGAGACGGTCTTTCCCCCTATTTATGGTTCGATCAGAAGTATTATCTGCCGGACGACATTCTGACCAAAACGGACCGCATGAGCATGGCGCATTCCTTGGAAGTGCGGCCGCCGTTTCTCGACCATCGCATCGTGGAATTCGCGGCGACTCTGCCTGCATCATTTAAGATTCGTGGTTCACGGCAAAAGTTTCTGCTCAAGGAATTAATGAAAGGCAAGCTGCCGCCGTCGGTTCTGAGCAGAAAAAAAGTCGGCTTCGACATTCCCGCGCATGAATGGCTGCGTGGGCCGCTGCGCTCGTTGTTGACTGAAACGGTGACGGCGGGCGCCTCCGAGCATGCTACGTTATTCAACTCCGCGGCGATCGGCGCCGTTTTGCAGCGACACTTGGCCAAGCGCGCGAATCTCGGTTACCAATTATGGGGATTGCTGATTCTATTCCTGTGGATGAAAAAATGGAGAATTCAGACGGCAACGGCTCCCACGGCGGTAAAAGATTGGGTCCAGGAAAAAACTGGCACCTATATCTAAGCGTGCTGCTAGTTGCCGGGGCTGTTTATCTGGGTTGCATCGTTTCCCCTCCCTCGCTGATGGATGACGTGGACGCCGTGCAGGCGCAAATTGCACGCAACATGCTCACTTCCGGCGATTGGGTCACGCCGCGACTTGATGGTGTGGTCTACATGGAAAAAGCGCCGCTGGTGTACTGGGCGATGGCGCTCTCCTACAAGGTCTTTGGCGTGTACGACTGGGCGGCGCGCATTCCCATCGCACTCTCAGCTATCGGTTTGGCCTGGCTGACGGCGGCGTTCGGCATTTGGGCCTTTGGTAAACGCGCCGGATTTTACGCCGGGTTGTGCATGGCGACTTGTGTCGGCATTTTTCTCTTCACCCGCATTCTGATTCCCGACGTAATGATTACCCTCACTGTCGCGCTTGCCATGTGGGCATTTCTGCGCACGCTCGACGATGAAGAGCCGCATCCGCGTTTCTGGGCATTCCTTTTGGCTGCCAGCCTTGGGCTAGGCCTGTTGCTGAAAAGCCTGATTGGGATTGTCTTTCCCGTCGCGGCCGGGATGGTCTATCTCTTCGTCACTCACCAGCTATTCTCCGCCAAAGCCTGGAAGAAACTTCACCCGTTGAGCGGAACGTTAATCGTTCTGGCGATTGCGGCGCCGTGGCATGTTCTCGCCACATTGCATAACCCGCCGTACTTTGCCTTCACGCTGCACAGCGGCCCGGGAGAATACCACGGGTTCCTATGGTTCTTCTTTGTCAATGAGCAACTGCTGCGTTTCCTGAACCTGCGTTATCCGCGCGATTACGATACCGTCCCGCGCCTCTACTTCTGGCTCTTCCATTTACTGTGGCTGTTTCCGTGGAGCGTGTACTTCCCGGCCATCGCCAAACTTTCGTTCAAGCCAGTCGATCGCGCCGGCAAGACGCGTCTGCTTGCGCTCTGCTGGATCGGATTCATCCTGGTATTTTTCACCTTCTCTACCACCCAGGAGTATTACTCGATGCCTTGCTATCCCGCGCTGGCGCTGCTGCTGGGATCGGCACTGGCCGCGGACGGCGTTTGGGTACGGCGGGGCACGCGCGTGCTCACGGTGATCGCGGGATGTGCCGCCTTGGCGGGACTAATCATCCTGTTCCTCAGCCGCGGGATACCAGCGGCAGGCGATATTTCGTCCGCGCTGAGCTCACATCCGAAAGCTTACAAATTGTCACTTGGACACATGGAAGATCTAACTTTGGCGTCGTTCGCGTATCTGCGGCTGCCACTGGCGATGGCTGTACTAGCCTTCTGTGTGGGCGCGGCGGGAACTTTCAAAGCTGGCGCCCAGCGCGCGGCGCTTGCGGCAGCGCTGATGATGGTCATCTTCTTTCATGCTGCGCGAGTGGCGATGGTTGCGTTCGATCCTTACTTGTCCTCGCGGCCGCTGGCAGAAGCCATCGAGAAAGCACCGCCGGGGACGCTGATCATCGATCATCATTACTACACTTTCTCTTCCGTCTTCTTCTACACCGATCGTTCCGCTTTGCTATTGAATGGCCGCTACATGAATCTGGAGTATGGAGCTTACGCGCCCGGCGTGCCGAACGTGTTCATCGACAACGCGCAATTCAGAGATCTTTGGTTACGGCCGCAGACCACTTACATCATTGCGAAAGAATCCGCCGTTCCACGGTTTGAAAACCTAGTGGGCAGAGGGCAGCTCCATGTGCTCGCCGAAAGCGGCGGAAAAGTCGTGTTCACCAATCATGCCCCGCTTCCGTAAACGAAAATTCTTCCTTGCAATACCGTGATTCGAACAGGGCTGCGATACAATAACAAGACCCGTGGAGATTGCGGTCGCGGAGCGTTAGGCAGCGACGAGACTCCTGCTGATCTCTGGGGAGGGCGCGGAGGAGAACACATGAGGATCGCGGTACTTGGGGGGGACGGATACTGTGGTTGGGCAACCGCCTTATATTTGTCGAATCGGGGCTACTCAGTTGCCATCGTCGACAATTTCATCCGCCGGCAATGGGACTTCGAGCTCGGCGTCCAAACTCTGACCCCGATCCGGCCGCTCTCCGAACGCTTGAAAATCTGGAAGGAACTCACCGGCAAGCAGATCGATCTTTTCGTCGGCGATGTCATGGATTACGACTTTCTTTCCACTACGATTCAGGCCATCGAGCCGGATGCGGTGGTGCATTTTGCTGAGCAGCGCGCCGCTCCTTACTCAATGATCGACCGCAAACATGCGGTCTTCACCCAGGTGAATAATGTGGTCGGCACGCTGAATTTGCTTTTCGCGCTGCGAGAGTTCCATCCCGACTGCCACTTGATCAAACTCGGGACCATGGGTGAATACGGTACGCCCAATATTGACATCGAAGAGGGTTACATCACTATTGAGCACAACGGGCGCACAGATACGGTCCCCTACCCCAAGCAACCCGGCTCCTTCTATCACCTCTCCAAGGTACACGACAGCCATAACATCATGTTCACCTGCAAGATCTGGGGCTTGCGCGCCACCGATCTGAACCAGGGGGTGGTTTATGGCACCACGACCGATGAAGTCGGAATGGACGAAGCCCTGATCAATCGCTTCGACTACGACGAGGTCTTCGGCACTGTGCTCAATCGTTTCTGCGTGCAGGCCGCCATCGGAACGCCTCTGACCGTTTACGGCAAGGGCGGACAAACCCGTGGCTTCCTCGACATTCGTGATACGGTGCGCTGCGTCGAGATTGCCTGCCTGAATCCCGCTGCCAAGGGGGAGTTCCGAGTATTCAACCAGTTCACCGAGCAGTTCTCGGTGCTTGACTTGGCACACATGGTCCAGTCGGAAGGCAAGAAGCTCGGTCTGGCGGTTGAAGTCAACCACATTCCCGATCCGCGCGTCGAGGCGGAAGAACACTACTACAACGCGAAACACTCCAAACTAATCGAGCTTGGCCTGCAACCCCATTTGCTCTCCGATTCCCTGCTTGATTCGCTGATGAACATTGCCCTGAAATACCGCGATCGTGTCGATTCCTCGATGATGATGCCCAAGGTGAACTGGCGGCAGGCGCGTAATGACCGTCAACCGCAGATCGGCTCCGCGGCTGCGGCTTCAGCGGAATCGGCTTTGGAGGCCGTCGGCGTAGGTGCGGAAAAAGGCAACGGACACCGCCGCTCAGCGAAGACCCTCAAGCGTGCCGCAGAGTACGGCAAGCGCTAGACTTTAGCGGGGGAAGTGGTAGTAAACGTCCTGCTTGGAAGCGATGGGCGTTCCGTTCCGGGTGGCTGGGAGAAATTGCCACTTGGCTACCGCAGCCAGCACCAGTTGATCGATGGGCGGTGACAAGCTCTGAATCAGCTTCAGGTCAACAATCTTGCCTTGCTCGTCGATGGTCACTTCAACCACCACGTCGCCCGCGATTCCGTTTGACATATCCGACCCAAGCGTCGGATCGCGAGCCACAATCGGCAGTGCCGGCCGAACCTCCGGCCCTGTGGCCTTCCCGTAATAAAGCGATCCGTACGGAGAACCCGCAGGCCGCTCGTTGGGCGCGAGTACGGCGGCGATTTCCGTGTCCGATTCGACCCTCGACACCGGCGGCGCCTTACGCGCCTTTTTCGCGCTTTTCTGCGTGTGGCTCCAGGTCAAATGCGCTTGCTGCGGCGGTTGCTCGGATGCCTCAGGTTTGCCGGGAAAATAAAGATATTGCAATCCGGCACCGTGCTCCCCCTGCATGACGGAGGAGGGAGAAACAAAGATCGGCGCCGGACTGTGAAGTACCCAGGCCAGAAAAAGCAGGTGGATTGCGACGGAACTTCCCAAGATAGACGCCGGTTTTTTCGAAATCGCCGGGCTGAGCTGGGTAAACATTAGAAATCCGAACTGCTAAATGCTACTCCAATTGGACGATCAAAAGCTGAGTTGGTCTTACCCCCTCGATACCGGGCTCCCATGGGACGGTTACATCATCCGGCTAAGTGCTTATTTTTGAGAGCCTAAGCAGCCGGTTATACTTGGCAACCCCTTCCCGATAAAGGACTTCAGTAACGACCTTTTTGCACCTTTTTGGTTGCATTTTAATACTCCTGAAATATTCTGCGTTTAAGATCATTACGTTGGGACTTTCAGCGGAGGAGTGGCAGTTGGCGGCACCTCGATTTCTTAGGTTTGCTCTACCGCTGCAGGTAGCTGCGATTTGCTACCGGCGGCACGAGTCGTCGATTGAATTCCTGCTGGTGAACACCAACGGCGGCAACAAGTGGACGTTTCCCAAGGGCGCTCCCGAACCTTCCCTGTCGCATAGCCAGTCCGCGGAGCGCGAGGCGTGGGAAGAAGCCGGCGTTCGCGGACATATTGAGCCGCGCCACTTTCATCTTTACATTCACTCCAAAGGCGTGTTCTGGAAAACACCCGGCGTTCGCGAGTTCGTGGTGAAGGCTTTTCTCATGGAAGTCGAACGCACCGAAGAGTCTCATGAGCCTATGCGCCACCCCACCTGGTTCAGCCCTGAAGAAGCGCGAAAAATCCTCGCCAAAGGCCGCGAAGTGAAATACGCCCGGGAGATGCAAGCGGTGGTGGATCGCGCTCTGGAGCACCTCGGCGCAGGCAGAGCGGTGGGCGCGAAGTAGTGGCTCGAGCCGTTCCACTTGCATCTCTTTCACCAATAGCCCAAAATCGCTGAAGTCATCCGCGTGAATCCGCGTACATCCGCGGCGAAGAGTTTTGTATGTTCGCGAAAATCCAGCGCATTCATTTCGTAGGGATCGGCGGCATCGGCATGAGCGGCATCGCCGAGGTGTTGCTGAACCTTGGCTATAAGGTCTCCGGCTCTGACATCAAGAGATCCGCTGTCACTGAACGTCTGGAAAGTCTCGGTGCTACGGTTCTCGAGGGACATCGCGCAGAAAATGTCACCGGAGCCGAAGTGGTAGTAGCCAGTTCCGCCATTTCGCCCGAGAATCCCGAGATCGCGCAGGCGCGAGAGCAGCATATTCCCGTCATCCAGCGCGCCGAAATGCTGGCTGAACTGATGCGGCTGAAATACGGCATCGCGGTCGCCGGCATGCACGGCAAGACGACGACCACGTCAATGGTGGCGGCAGTCCTGGCAGCCGGAGGACTCGATCCCACGGTCGTCGTGGGCGGACGCGTCGATGCTATGGGATCGAACGCGCGCCTCGGAAAATCCCATTATTTAGTCGCCGAGGCCGATGAGAGTGACCGGTCATTTCTTAGGTTGACCCCAATTCTCTCGGTGGTCACGAACATCGACCGCGAGCACATGGACTGCTACCGCAACATGGGCGATGTGAAACGAGCATTCCTGGAATTCATGGATCGCGTGCCGTTCTACGGTATGGTAGTGGTCTGCAACGATGACCCGATTCTTCGGCGCTTGTTTCCGCAGATTCGGCGCCGGATGGTCACCTACGGGACCCGTCGCGGCTCTGACTTTCATGTCAGCCCGGGGAAAAGTGTCCCTATCACAGGGGACGCCGCTCCCATCAATCACTTCAAGGTCACGTACAAAAGTCAGAGTCTAGGCGAATTTCGTATTCATGTCCCAGGCCTACACAATGTCCTTAATGCGACTGCGGCAATTGCCGTAGGCATTGGCCTCGACATCCCCCCGGATCAGATTCGTTCAGGCCTCGAAACTTTTCGCGGAGTGGATCGCCGCTTTCAGTTGCGTGGCAAGACGGCCGGAGTAAGCGTGATTGACGACTACGGCCACCATCCTACGGAGATTCGTGCAACGTTAGCCGCCGCCAGGCAATGCGGGTTTCGCAAGATCCACGTGATTTTCCAGCCGCATCGGTACACCCGTACCCGCGATCTGATGAAGGAATTTGCCACGGCTTTTGACGACGCGGATTCGCTACTCGTTCTTGACATCTACGCGGCAAGCGAGCCGCCGATTGAAGGAATCACGGGAGAGAACCTGGCCAAGCATATTGAAGAAGAGGGTGAGCGGCAGGCCCGCTACATCGGGTCTTCCTCCGAGGCCGTTGAAGCGGCCATCTCCGCAGCCCGCGAAGGCGACATGATTCTGACTCTCGGCGCGGGCAGCGTCTCACAGCTTGGGCCGATGATTCTGGCTCAACTGGGGGTTAGAACGCTGCCGCCGGTGTCCGCCTAGGCGCCGTTTTCCGAGACCAAGGATGCGGTCGAAGGCACGCGCGCCGCACAAGATTGCGGCGAACAAAAATACCTCACAACTATTTCGACGCTTCTTCCAGACGCCCCTGCTCCAGCTTCTCCTGGCAATCGATGCAGTGGCGCGTCCAGGGCACTGCTTCCAGACGCTTGGGATTGATGTCTTTGCCGCAGGAGATGCATTCTCCGAAGGTGCCTTCTCGAATGCGGGACAAGGCGTTCTCGACCATCTGAAGGAGTTGACGGTCGTTGTTGCTCTGGTGAAACAAAAACTCCTTGGTGTAGGAACTGGCCGCGCGATCGGCAATGTCCTGTGCCGAGTCTTCGTCCACCGTGCGTCCATCCTGCTCCGTGCGTGAGACCATACGGCGAAGTTCCTGTTGCCGAGTTTCCAGTCTCTTCTTAAAAGAATCCAGCTTCTTTTTTTCCATGGATAATGACTTCACAGCTTTCCTGCCTCTTCTCTGCTGACCCGAACCGCTAAGGTTAAACGAAGATCATATGCGCCTAAATTAAGATGCGTCAACTGGCGCTCGGGATTCCCATTTCGGCGAACGGTGTTTGCAACCGAAAACACGCTCATCAGCAAAACGGGCCACAGGATGAAACAACTATCCATTACTCGCCGGAAATTTCATTCCCCCCGCGGGATTTTCTTGGGACCAAATTTTATGTGAGCCGTGTCACGCTCGTGCGACGCCAATCACTGTGGATGCCACCGTCCTCCGTCTGGTGCCTGACTGCTGGGTGCATGGTGGATTCACACGATGGAGTCGGCTCACCTTCACCTACGCGGGGTAGTCAGACTCGACCTCAAGCGACCCAATGCGATCAGCAAGAAAAAGCGGCCCCATTTCTGGGGCCACATTCTCAAAAGAGGCTGGTCAGGTAGGAGTCAGGAAAGGCGATGCAAGGGACCGATCCGGGAAGCGGGTCGGTTCAAAGAAGATTGAAAACAGAGAGTGAAGGTCAATTCGTGGCGGCCTCTTTCATTACCTTGGCAAATAAGCATTTGCCCAGCCAAAGGAGTACAGCCATTCAGCGGAAACAACGGTCGCTGTAACCAGCTGTAAGGATGAGAGTTATAGTACGACTGCGCTTTAGAGAAGGCACCCTGACAGCGCCTCGCAACAGAACTGGCTGCATATTACTGCACATACGCTGCAGGGCACTGTTCCCTTTGTGACGCTAGGAGTTCCCCGCGACCGTGCGCAGCTTGCCGGGCAAGAAATGGTAGGGTGGCCAGGGTCCGCTGACTGACAGCTCACAGTTCTTGAGTTGCTTGGCCGCGGAACTATAGCGGTTATGGTACTTCTCTACCGATTTGGAATCGATCAGATGGGCAATATCGATCAACATGCCGTCGGTGTTTACTCTCTTGCAACTAATTTCTTCTTCCAGCGGGTTGAACATCTTGTGCACTTGCACCGATAGAGCCCGCGCTTTAGTCTGGCGTTCTCGATCCTTTGAAGCCTTCTCCCGTAGCTTCAAGAGATATTCGCCGCCAACCGTATCCGGCAGCGGCATTTCCGCCAACGCATTCCGCAGGTTGCCGTCCCGCACTAACAGTTTGAGGTGCATTTCCGACTTGCCGCGTAGCCGCTCGACACTCTGGCCAAAGGCACGCCGATTTGCGCGCACCGCCTGTCGCAAGGCCTCATCGGTGTCGAAGATAGTGCCAAAGCGGAACGGAAGTACCGTTCCCGTACGGAAACATACGCTGACCACATGCGCATGCTCCAGCACCGCCTTGTCCTCAATCTTTTGGCTGCCGCGGTCGTATTCGCTCACCACTACGGCAAATTCGCCGCTGGGGTAGCTCAAGACCGGGGCTGCGTTGACTCCTTGAATGCCTTCCAACAGGAAGGGGCGCCGTGCGCGGGTTCCATTTGTGAGGGTCTCTTGCTCGGTGAGGCAATATGCGTACCACGCCATAGGGGATCTCCGTACCTAGCCCCAGGCATGCATGTCCACCCAGGACGAGACAGTTAGTTACGGCTCTTGAACCTTGGAAGTAAAGGGCGGTACCACGATTGGATCGAACGCTTACCAGCGTCCAAGTAACATGTTACTTCGGGACCATCCCAAAATGCAACCATTTTGTAACAATTTGTAATTTGGAGAGGTGAATAGGCTTCCTAAAATACGGCGCGGGAACTCTGGAATCCGAAAACCGGCTGCTAAGATCTGCGAATCGGTCCTGAGTTAAGCCGGCGCACACCGACTTAACTTGCCGCAATCCATTGACTTGCACCAGTTTGCCTCCTACTATGGACGCGTCCACCTTGAGCCTCGTCATTTGATTGGCCAAACCATTTCGCATTACCGCATCATCGAAAAACTCGGTGGCGGCGGCATGGGTGTCGTTTACAAAGCCGAAGACACCCGCCTGCATCGCTTCGTCGCCCTCAAGTTCCTGCCCGATCAAGTCGCCAAAGATCCCCAAACTCTGAGCCGCTTCCAGCGCGAAGCCCAGGCCGCCTCAGCCCTGAATCATCCGAATATCTGCACTATTCACGACATCGGCGAAGAAAATGGCGAAGCCTTTATCGCCATGGAGTTTCTGGACGGCATGACGCTGAAACACGCCATCGACAACCGCGCCATGGATCTCGACACACTTCTTACGCTCGCCATCGAGATTGCGGACGCCCTCGACGCCGCCCACGCCAAGGGCATCATTCACCGCGACATCAAGCCGGCGAATATCTTCGTCACCGAGCGCGGCCACGCCAAGGTCCTCGATTTCGGCCTGGCGAAAATGACCCTGAACGAAACCAAATCGGTAAGCGACGCCGCCGAAACTGGCACGCTGCAAGGGCACCTGACCAGTCCAGGTGTAGCCATGGGCACGGTCGCCTACATGTCGCCCGAGCAGGTCCGAGCCAAGCCGCTCGATGCGCGCAGCGATTTATTCTCTTTCGGAGCCGTTCTATACGAGATGGCGACCGGCGCGTTGCCCTTCCGCGGAGACAGCACCGCCGCCATCTTCGAAGCCATCATGCGCAAGCCGACGGTCGCCCCGGTGCGCCTCAATCCCGATCTCCCCCCCAAGCTCGAAGAGATCATTGCCAAAGCCCTTGAGAAAGACCGCAATCTGCGTTACCAGCACGCGGCTGACTTGCGTGCCGATCTTCAGCGACTGAAACGAGACTCTGAGTCTGGCAGAACTCCGGCCGTCGGCACTACGCCGCCGCAGTCCTCTGTCGCTCCCGAGCCGATCGAACCGGCCCCGCCGCCGGTGGCGAGAGCTTCAGGTTCTTCTCCCAGCGTTGCGCCCGCGGCGGTCAGCCACGCGTTGCCGCCGGTCAGCCAAGCAGCGATACCGGCACCAGCGAGCAGACGTACATGGATCGCGATTTCCGCGGTCTCCATTCTGCTAATCGCCGCCGCCGGCTTCTGGTTCTTCCACAGCCGCAGCGCGCATCCTGCCGGAAGCCAAACTCACAAAGCTATCGCGGTCCTATACTTCTCCAACCTCTCGCAGGACGATTCCCTGAACTGGCTCAACAACGGCCTCACCGACATGCTCACCACCAACCTCGCCCAGGTGAAAGGTCTCGATGTTCTTTCCACCGAGCGCGTGCTGAGCGCGGTGCAGCGCGCCAGCAAGGATGGCAAGCTGGATCCCGGTCAGGCGCAACAAGTCGCGCGCGATGCCGGCGCCGACGCCTACATCACTGGCGCTTTATTAAAGGTCGGACCCACGCAACTGCGTCTCGATGTCCGCGGCCAGGACACCAACACGGGCCAAATCATTTTTTCCCAAAAACTCGAAGGTCAGGACGTGCAAAGCATCTTCGGCATGGTCGATCGCCTCACCTCCAGCATCGCCAGCAGTTTCTTGCCCGCGTCCGACCTGCCGCAAAAGGCGCCTGAGATCGAGCAAGCTTCCACCTCCAACGTCGAAGCCTATCGTCACTATCAGTTGGGCCTGGATTTCAGCCGCCGTTTTCTCGAGCCTGATGCCATCCGAGAACTGGAGGAAGCCGTCCGTCTGGATCCTCAGTTTGCGCTCGCCTATCTGCGTCTCTCCGACCAATACGGGCTGGAGGGCGACGTGCGCCACAGCAATGAGCTGGCTTTAAGGGTCTATCAACTGCAAGCCCGCTTGCCGCGTTATGAGCAGCTTTCCATCCAGGTGCTCACCGCCGAGCGCTCCCGCGACCAGGAGGCCGCCGTGCGCGCCCGTCAGGACTTGCTGTCCGCCTATCCCCGCGACACTCGAAACCGAGGCATCCTCAGCGTCGAACTGTCCAACATGGGCAAACGGGACGAGGCCTTTGAATTGTTCCGCCAGGGATTGGCCTTGGACCCCAAGAACGAAGATATCCTCAATTTTCAATCCTACGAACTAGCGAAGTGGGGCGACTTCACCGGCGCACTGGCAGCGAGCGATGGTTACCTCGCCGACCGTCCCGGCGACCCCAATCCGCTTGACAGTCGCGGCGATATCCTCTACATGGCTGGCCGGGATGACGAAGCCGTCACCTCTTACCGTAAAGTGCTCGAGTTGAAACCGGACTTCAGCGATTACGGCGAGTACCTCAAGCTGGCCGTCCTCTACAACGACCAGAGCAAACCAGACATGGCCAATGCCGCTTTCCAGCAATTTGCCCAACGCACCACTCCCATCTTGCGCCTCTACGTTCCAGGCTTCGAGGCGCAATTCAAGCAGATGGAAGGCGACTTGGACGGAGCCCTCGCCAGTTACCGCAAAACTGTGGTCGAACTGGGGCAGGCAAAGCAGAGCGAAGCCGCCGAAGTTTTTCTCCGCCAATTCGTGGTTCTCTCTGCCATGTTAGGACAAAATTCCGCGGCGCTCGCCTTCGCTCAGCAACAAAAGCTGGATGACGAGCAGATGCAAGCCGTCGCGTTCCTGAAAACTATGGCGGGAAACTCGGCGGCGGCACAGCAGAGCATGCAGCGCTTCGCTTCCAGTAATCCCTGGGTGGCGGCGCGGGCGGTCGAAGTCGAGCAGACTCAGTTCGATGCCAATGCGGCAGTGGAACGCGGCGATGGGCAGGGAGCACTGAGTGCTCTTGCGCCAGCCCCTGATTTACAGTTTCCCTATCGAATGTACTTGAGGGCGCGCGCGCATTTGCTAAGCAACGATTACGCTTCGGCCGAAGGTGAGTTTCGCACCGTCGTACGTCGCGTACGTGACCTGGAAAACAACGAGGCTATATCGGACCGATTTCCGATCCTCGGAATCCTCTCCCATTACTACCTCGGTCAACTTTACGAGCGTACCGGCAAACACGATCAAGCCATCAACGAATACCAGGAATTTCTGTCCCACTTCCAGAACGAGACCAGCAAGTTGAAGCAAGTCGGTGAAGCCCGAACTGCGATGAAGCGGTTGATGCAGTAGAGGCCCGTCTCAAATTCCGAACCTTCCCCGTCCCAGAAGGCAGCAGTGAGCGAACTTATCCGGGAACGGAAGTATGTACTTTACGCAAGGGGGATATATGATTAGAAAATCCCCGAAGCCGTCCCCTCGACCAACTCCTATGCGGCTTCCGAAAAGGAAGGCCATGACGCTCATTGTGGGATTGCGCTGTTCTGGCGGAGCCGTTTTGATGTGTGCGGACAAGGAACAGTCAGATCAATTGGCTAAGCGACCAATCGATAAAATTTTTCGCATACCACTCACTCAGGGCATCTTTTTAGTGGCAGGATCCGGGAGAAGTTCAATTGTTGCGAACACCTGTACACGGTTGGCGGAAGCATTGACACGATCCGATAGCCAACCCGGTATTTCATTATTCGACAAGCATCGGGACATCATTGAAACCGTTTTATATGAAATTCACCAGCAATACATTTGGGCACGTTCCGATGAAAACGAGAGAGCAATAAAATTCATCATTACCGCCTCCTTTAGAGCGCAGGGAACCGCCCCATTTTTATATGCGACAGATGCCGACATTCTGTATCAGCAGCAGTTATATACCTGCGCTGGCGTTGGGGAAGACCTAGCATATTACTTCATTGACAAACTCTTTAACCGGAATCTTTCTAGAGCTACCGCCGCACTGCTGGTGGCCTTCGTGTTTCGAGAAGTGAGTCGATCGGTACCTGGCGTGGGACTCGGGACAGACATGTGGCTGCTTGCAGGGCAGCGTGAATACAGACTTCCCGCCGCGAAGACGAAGGAACTGGAAACGGTTACACCTGAGATTTCGGACGTTGTTGCCGAATCATGGAACAGCAAAGTTAAGATTCCGCCGTGGCTGGACGAATTTTATACTTGAACCAAGAAGCCTGCGAAGGGACGGTGGAGGCGTCAGGTTCACTTCTTGAGTTTTGAGCCGAGATGCCAAAGCACTCTAAACACTAGGAACACGAGAAATACGGCGCCTACTGCAATTACTAGGAAAATCAGAACGACGAGCAAGTGCGATGGTTGCAGCAAAGCTTCGAACATGCGTGAGATTGTAGCGCCCGGTGCGGCGTATGATCACGCTGAAAAATCGCTCATAAAGGAAAAGACACGCCTGCGCAGTGAGGTTCGCTGAAACTTCTCGCGCGGCCACGCCGTGCCCGCTGGGCTGGTTCAGCAGGCATTCGAGGACAGATATTTCGGCTACATAAGAGTCTGTGCTCGCCGTCCAAGGCTCAAAAGGCCTTTCCTCGGTACCACCCCCTCCAATTGAGAGCAATATCAAACTCACATTGCATTGCCAATGCAAGTGCGCAGTTTATTTCTCTGATCCATTCCGCTCGAGAAGCGCGGTCTCCACTCCTGTAAACTTTCCTCAGTGTCCGCCTCCGACCAACTCGGTTTCATGTTCATTCCTACGGCGCGCCGCATTTGGTCAGTGCGCGACCTGGTCGCCGCCGTCCGGACCAGCGTCGAGCGTGAGTACGGCGACATCTGGGTCGAAGGCGAAATCTCCAACTTCCGCGCCCACGAATCCGGACATCTTTATTTCACCCTGAAAGATGCAAGTGCCCAGATCAAAGTCGTGATGTTCCGCTCCTCCGCCAAACTCCTGCGCTTCCGTCCCGAGAACGGCATGGTAGTCGTAGCCCGAGGCCGCGTAACGATCTACGAAGACCGCGGCGAGTTACAGATTTCAGCCGAATATCTCGAGCCCAAAGGCGCCGGTGCATTACAAGTTGCCTTCGAGCAGCTCAAAGCCAAGCTCGTAGCCGAAGGCCTGTTCGATCCCAGCCGCCGCAAGCCCATCCCCACCCTCCCGCAAAAGATTGGAATCGTAACCTCGCCGCAAGCCGCCGCCCTGCGCGACATCCTTAATATTCTGCGCCGCCGCCACCACGGCGTCAGCGTCCTTATATATCCCGCGCAGGTGCAGGGCGAAGCCGCGCCGCTCGAGGTCACCGCGGGAGTGCGGCACTTCAACAAGACGCACTGCGTTGATGTGATTATCGTGGCGCGCGGCGGAGGCTCCGCAGAGGACCTGGCAGCCTTCAATCACGAAGGCCTGGCACGCGCCATCGCCGCGTCCGAGATTCCAGTAATCTCCGCGATCGGCCACGAAACTGATTTCACTATCGTTGATTTCGTCGCTGACCTGCGTGCCGCCACGCCATCAGCCGCCGGCGAACTCGTAATCCGTTCGCAGCAGGAAATCAAGGAGCAGATGGAAGGCTTAGATCGGCGGCTGGAGAAAGCGGTCCGCTACCACCTGCTTATGGTACGCCAGAACCTGACCGAACTGGCGCAGCACCGGGCGTTTGGCCGGATCATGGACCTGATCCATCGCAGGCAACAGCGGCTGGACGAACTCGGTATCGGCTGGGTCAGGCGGAGCGCGGAATCGTCGAAAAACAAAGGCGGCGGTTTGAAGGGTTGTCGGCGACGGTGCGGCATTATGACGTGAGGCGGGTGCTGGCGGGCATGAAAAAAGATTTGAAGGCGCAGCACACGAACTTGGTGGCGGCATTTCGTAATTTGCTGCTGGAACGCAGAGTGCGTGTCGAGAGGATCGAGACGTCGCTCCAAGCCCTTTCGCCGATGGCGATCCTGGAACGCGGATACGCGCTGGTGTTTGATGCGTCCGGAAAACTGTTGAAAGATGCCCGCAAAGTGAAGGCGGGAGACGAAATTTCGGCGAAGCTGGCGAAGGGCATGGTGCGGGCAAGAGTGGAGAAAGGGTAGGGATGCTTCGACTGCGGACGAGCTTCGCGATGCGAAGCTCATTCCTCGCTCAGCATGACAGGTTATTTCTTGCGGGGTTTGAAGAGTTCCCAGTCTTTGTCAGTAAGTTGGCGGCCGAAAGAACTGAATTCGCCTGCGCCTTGCAGCCATTCGCCACCGTCCATCACCACCACTTCGCCGTTGATGTAGCTGGAGCCGTCACTTACCAGAAAAGCAGCAAGATTCGCCAATTCCTCCGGGGTGCCGAAGCGGCCGAGAGGATTGCGGTCGAGAGCGAACTTCTCCAGTTCCGGCCGGGGCAGTAAACGAGAGAACGCGCCTTCGGTCGGTATTGGGCCGGGGGCGATGGCATTCATGCGGATGCCGCGATTGCCCCACTCCACGGCCAGACTGCGAGTGAGGGCAGCGACTCCGGCTTTGGCCATGGCGGAAGGAACGACGTAGGCGGAGCCGGTATCGGCATAGGTGGCGGCAATATTGAGGACAACGCCAGGATGATTGGCGGCGAGCCACCTGCGGCCGCAAGCCATGGTAACGTTGATGGTGCCCATCAGCACGATGCCGAGAACAGCGTCAAAAGCTCCAGGAGTGAGTTCTTCGGTTCGGGCCATGAAGTTGCCGGCGGCATTGTTCACGACGATATCGAGAGCGCCATCTTTCCAGATTTCGGCGATCATTTCTTCCACGCGCGGCAACTGACGCACATCACAAGAAGTGGAACAGATTCGTGAGGGAGCGATGCGGTCGAACTCGGTGACGGTGGCGGCCAGGACTTCCTCGCGGCGTCCACAAATGTAAACATTGGAGCCAAGCTCGAGAAAGCGCTGGGCCATGGCTTTGCCCAGACCGGTGCCGCCACCGGTGATGAGAATGCGCTTAGCACGAAGCAGGTCGGGTTGAAACATTGGGAGTCCTTAGCCTCAATGAAGGATTGTCGCGATCTCAGGGCACGGGAGCTTCTTTCTTTTTTTTCGCTTTACGCCGGATGTCAGGCCAGAATTCTTTGATCACCAGGGTCAGGGTGTCATACGCAATCTGGGTCCCCCATACGGTTGCGGTATTTCCCAGATTGCGATCGCTGCTGGGGTGGTAGCTATAGGTAGAAATCGAAGCCGCCGCGGCGCTGCCGAGAATCTCAGAAAAATTGAATTGCCGGTGACCGGAATCGGTGGGGCTGATAAAGATCCTGCCCACCGCATGACCCGTTCGACGCCAGAAACCTCCGGTGCCCATTTGGTAATAGCGGGGGTCTTGGCGGAGCACAGAAGGAAATATCGCCCCGACCATGAAGTTCTCAATCACCCCGTCGGCGGCATCGGCTCCGAAGCGCTTGCCGAAACCTTCGGCTCCCTGTCCGTAGCCAGGTTCGCTGTTGGATGCCTGACCGATCCCGGCCTGGATGGCGTACCAGGGAATCTGGATGGGGTCGAACGCCCCGCGGGCGACCACTTTGAATTTTTGTCCGGCCGTTAGCGGTGGAACATTCTTGGATTCGACGGTCAGGAAGTTGGGCAAGGCAAAGAACAGCCGGTCGTTCGAGGTCCCGGTTTTCTCCTGATTCTTTGCATTCTTTGTGGCGGGATTTGCGGCATTTTTGTCGGTCGACGAAGATTGAGATGAAGATGGGTTGGCAGGCTGCGTCTGCTGGCCCGCTTCGGGCTTCTGCTGCGCAGCGGGCGGCGCCGACTGCTGGGCGGAAGCCGAGGTCGAGAAGACCACGGCGGTCATCACGAGGAGCACACAGAGACGAGGCGCGCTGCTTTTCGAAAAAGGGCGGAATCCAGGCCAATGACCCGCTACCCGGGGTGTTTGCTTCATCTTTCTCCTCAGTGAGTCGCTCAGGTGTAACGATTAGAGTAACAGGAGCGAGGGAGGACGGCGAAGTCGGCGGGTTTGCTATGCTGTCTGACTATGGAGAGCGCGCTGCTTCTCGGCAAATTCTTCGGACTGACATTCAGCGCGTTACTGCCAGTGATTAATCCGCTGGGCTCGGCCCTGCTGTTGCTCGGTGTCGTCGGCGACGCGCCTGAGGCGGTTTTTCGCGATTTGGCGCGCCAAATCGCAATCCGGACGACGCTCTTCCTGATGGTGGTCGAACTGGTAGGGACCGGGTTGCTGGAGTTTTTTGGAATCTCGCTGCCCGTGGTGCAGGTTGCCGGAGGATTGGTGCTGGCCAGCATGGGATGGAGTTTATTGAACCAACAAGAGACAAAAAGTGATCCCAAGCAGGCAGAGGTTGAGCAAGCCGGTTTCGGACCGGTAGAGGAGAAAGTCTTTTATCCGCTCACATTTCCCTTGACCGTCGGTCCCGCCTGCATCGTGATCATGTTGACGCTGAGCGCACACGCTTCGGTGACCCGAGGCCTGCTCGGAGAAACCATGGCGCACGCGGGGATTTTCCTCGCGGTGGTGGCTTTGAGTCTGACCGTCTTTTTGAGCTACCGTTATGCCCCCAAGATCAGGGAACGAATCTCGGCTCAAACTGCACACGGCATCCTGCGCATTGTTGCCTTCGTGCTGCTCTGCATCGGCGTGCAAATCACGTGGAACGGCGTGCAAGCCCTGCTCAAGACGGCGCTGAAGGGATAGTGGGCAGCATCCTTCAGGATGGGCACTACTGCACTTCTGCTAAGTCCCATTTTATTAGCCGCTACTCAACGACCAACTGGAAGTTGGCGGTATGTTTCAGCGACCCGCTGGTTGCGGTCACGATTACGTTGTAAATACCGGCTGGCGTTGGCGAACTCGGCGGAGGCGCCGGCGGCGGCGCGCTGCTGGTCGCACTGCTTCCCCCACCGCCGCCACAACCGACGCTCATAATCAGACCCGCACAGAAGATAAGCGCGAGGAGATGGAAGGACCTTCTTCGCCTTCCGGGAATGCCCAACCAGATAAACCCTGCAAGTCCGACAGTGCTAAGCGCGGCCAAGCAAGCAAGACGGGAAGTTGCACCAGGCCTGAGCACGGCGCTGCTTGCCGCAGTGGTAGTAACCGTTAGCTTAGGTTCCCCGCTGCCAGTAAGGGAACCCGGGTTGAAGCTACAAACGGCACCGGTCGGCAGGCCGGAGCAGGAGGTCGCGGTGAAGTTAATGGTTCCCATGTAGCCGTCCACGCCTGATATCTCCAAGAGCATGCTTGCAGATGAGCCGGGACTTGTAATGTCCATCTCACTTTCGGTCAGGACAAATGTAAAATCGGGTTGGAGAGTGAATTTGACCGACGGCGACGTCGATGGCAGATAATTGGCATCTCCGTTGTACGTGGCCTTGACGGTATAGGCAGTGCCATTAGTCAATGCGGTGTCGAGGTAGTTTCCGGTGGACCAGGCACCTTGCAACGCGCCGGAGAGCGTGGTCACGGCGAAGTTTTGGTCCACAGGAGCGGAAGTTCCCACCTGAGCGCCGTTTATAAAAAACGTCACCGTGCCGGAAGGCGGATTGCCCCCGCTGCTCGTGTTCACAGTCGCAGTCAGATCTGCTCCTTGGGTCTGTGGGGAGGCGGCGGCGGTGCTGGTGGTGTGCGTCGGTGTGATCGTGAAGGTCACCGGGGAGGATGTGCTCCGAAGGAAACTGCTGTCGCCTTCGTATTGGGCGGTGATGGAATGGGGCCCCACGGGAAGCGCAAACAGGCCTGTTGGCGCCCCGCCGTTGGGGCTATTCAAGAAGTTCGGAGTTGCCGTGTTGCCTTGGCTGTTCAGTGTATAGCTACCCCCAAGGTAGGGGTCGTTTGGCGTGTCGTTGAGGAATACCGTTCCGGTCGGCACTCCGTTCCCTGACTGCCCCTGCACATCAGCCCGGAGATAGACGAAACTGCCGTATGAGCCACCCGTGAATGGAATGAAGTCAAAACTTGGGTTCAGCGTCAGTGCGGAGAGCGCCGTACTGCTGTTCTCTGCCGTTACGGAAATCGAAGTCGGCGCAGACGTGCTCGTTGCAAACGTACCATCCCCCGCGTAGCGGGCCGTGACTGTATAGGTGCCACCACCAGGAAGAGAGTTGGTGGACGACGAAACCAAACCGCCGCTTAGCGTGAAGGCGCCAGGTCCTTGGTTCAAACTCGTGAGCAGCGCAACGTCGCCGGTTGGAGTTCCTGTTCCGCTCTTAGGTGCGACCGAAATATTAACGTTGACGGACTGGCCGTGGGTGATCGTGGTCGGGCTTAGGCTCAGAGTGGTGGCAGTAGGGGTAAAGGTCACGGTGTTCCACTTGTTCACCAAGTTGGCTACATTTACCGAGCCCAATCCGGTAGCCAAGTCATAACCTACACCGCTCTGATACGGGGCGCTCGGCTCGCCGTAGTTTTGCTCTCCTGGAACCGCATTGTTGCCCGCCGTGACATCGTTGAAGACGCAGGTGCTGGCAGGGAGACCGGAAGTGTTGGAAGCGTTGCAGATTGAAAGTTTCTCAGCGGCAGCGAGTTTGTAGAGCACATAGGCAGCCTGGCCCTGTGGTCCATTCATTTTTTGGTCCACCATTGCCATAATTCCGGCGAAAGAAGGAGTTGAGGCAGAAGTTCCGGCGATCGCCGCAAAATAGATGTAGCCCTGAGAATCAGGGGTGCACGATCCCTCAAGGCACAGCAAGTAGGGGTCGTGACCCGCGGCGGTCAACGAGACATCGGGAACATCCCGCTTGCCGTCGTTGGGAATCCCGGACACACCAGCTTGCCAACCCGGCTTAGCGAAGAAGATGCTGGCGCCACCACCGCCCGCCCAAATGCCGGCGGAGTCGCCGCATTGCGAGGCAAGACAGCTTTCATTCCAGACATTCTCTGGAATGTAGGAAAGCGCAGATCCGAGGTTGCCGGTATTGTTGGTCGAGTTCCAATATTTGCTGTCTTGCCCGTCCTCGTTGAACATGGTACCGCCGACCGCAAGATTGAACGGCGTGGCGGACAAAACATTAACCGACAGCGGGCCGGTGGCAACGGTTTCAACATTGGGGTTGTCGCATCCTTCCGCGCCGGAATCTCCAGAGGCCACCAAGTAGGTAATGCCCTGAGCGGCCGCTTGCTCCGCGAGCGTCGCATCGCCTTGAGCCTGAGTACTGGTCTGGTAAGCCTCACAGGAGCCGAAGCTTTCGGTCATAACGGGGGCGAGATTGTTGTCGACGATGTAGGCCTCCGAAAGGTCGACGCCGTCGGTAGTATTTGTCGTTGCTGACACAACCAGGTTGGTTACGGCACCCTTCGCAATCACATGGGACCAAGTCACATCAAGGGTGGCTTCCGCTTCGTCACCACCGCCCAAATCTCCTGGATCCTCGCCGTTAAGAGTGACAAGCGGCATGCCTGACGAGCCCCAATTGAAGACATATGAAAAACTGCTTACGTCCGACCCGGCCTGATAAAGGTCGCTGCGGCCAACGATAGCGATGGTCTCGTTAGCCCCGTTGATGGCAGGCGTGCCATCGTAAAGCGGGTTGATGTTATAGATGGTCGCGTAGTCCGCGGGCCCCAAAGCATAGGCGGGCGGTGTTCCGGAAAACGTCACATAAGATTTCCCATCCTTTCCTTTGACTAACTGGCCCTGAATTCTTTGTTCCGCGATGTGGATCATTGGCTGCTTGAGAAAATTGTGCAGGGTGTGTACACCTGCGACGACCGGCGTCAACGCAGATGGTATCTCGGGATCGCTGGCGTTCGCCCAGTGCTCCTCGCCATTCACCACGTACTTGTGAATTGCGGTGTGAAACGCTTCCTGTACCTGGCTGGCGACGCCTGAGAACTCGATGATGTTCTTCCCCTTCGCGACTCTGCCGATTTGGAATCCATGGGATTGCAGCCACTTAACCACGGTCTGGATATCCTGATCGGCGGGGCCAAATTGCTTGCCAAAGTTTTCCGGCGTGAGCCACTTGTGATAGTTCGGAGAGGCCTTGTCCTGCTGATCGTCGAGCAACGAGAGCAATGCCTGCTCCTGCGCGGGGCTGTGCTTGAGTACCAGCAACATGCGGTTCATCGGCAGGCTGGGCGGGGCTGCGCCACGGTCAAATTGCGGGCGAGCCAGGGGATAGGTGTTGCCCCGCAAGACGGTTCGCTGGGTTTCGTCCACGCGTTGAGTAATAAGCGCGGGAACCGAGAGTGGCTGCTCCGCGAAGGCGAAAATGCTGAGGGCAACAAGCACCACAACCAGAAACCACCGCATGGGCGGACGCGCACCCAGGATCTCCATAGGGCTTCTCCAAGAATTTAAGAGACTCAGTTCGACAGAACCGCTGCCCCCTCAGGCATTCGTACTCGCCACTGCGGTTACGTCAACAAATCGACGTTCGACAACGAACTCCGGCAGCCAGGCACCACCAAGCAGCTACCGGACGCACATAATACCTCAAAGGTCTAATTCTTGCAGCAAAGTTTTTGGGCGGGGTTCGGGAGGTCGAGATGGCTAACTGGGTCGTCAAGGGCGTTCGGGGTGGGGAGGGATAGGAGTGCAGATTTGCAGTGTTTCCGAAAGGTTCCGTTATTTTGGAGTTAGTTCGCGCTTTACAGCATCGCTGACAATCTTTCCCATCCACACGAACGCCCTCGGTGGCGAAGCGGGCCATGGCGTTCTTCATCACCGTTCCCATTTCCTTTATTGTGGGCGAACCCATTTCCGCGATTACGGCTTTCACCCCGGCGGCGATGTGTTCTTCGCTGGCAGCTTTGGGCATATAGGTCTCGATCAGGATGATTTCGGCGGCTTCCTTGTCGGCCATTTCTTTGCGTCCGCCCTTGAGGAACTGCTCGACCGATTCTTTGCGCTGTTTGATGAGCGTGCCCAGCACCTGCTGGGATTCTTTGTCGTCGAGCGGTGCCATCTTTTCGATTTCGCGGTTCTTGAGCGCGGTCTTTACCATGCGCAGGGTGGAGAGCCGCTGCTCCTCGCGCGCCTTCATGGCGGTGACGATGTCCTTCTGAATCTGATCGATCATGCTCATGCATGGATTATAACGTTTGGAAGCCGCAGCGCACCCGCCCAAACCGAGGCCGCGTGGTTGGTGCTGTAAACTAGAACTCATCCTCATGCTGCGTAAGAATCGCCTTTTTACGCCTGGCCCGACGCCTATTCTCCCAGCGGCCCAGACCGCCATGGCTACGTTTGCCATGCACCATCGCACCGCTGAGTTCCGAGCGCTGTATTCGCGGGTGCTGGCCGACATGAAGGATTTCATTGGCACGAAGAACGATGTGCTGGTGCTGGCGTCTTCCGGAACCGGCGTCATGGAAGGCGCAGTCTCGAACCTGACTTCGCCCGGGCGACAAAGTTCTGGTGCTCAGCGCGGGCAAGTTTGGGGAGCGATGGCGCGATCTGGCGAAGGCCTTCGGGTGTGTCGTGGAGGTGGTCGACGCGCCCTATGGCGAAACATTTTCACTCGACCAAATTCGCGGCAAGCTCGACGCCGGATATTCGCGTCGTGTATGTGCAGGCAACCGAGAGTTCGACCGGAGCGCGGCACGATGTGGAAGCAATTGCCCGGCGGGTGCGAAAGAGCGGCGATGACACGTTGCTGGTGGTTGACGCCATCACCGGCCTGGGCACGACGCGGTTTGATGTCGATGGCTGGGGGATTGACGTGATCATTGGAGGTTCGCAGAAAGCGCTGATGATCCCGCCGGGCCTGGCTTACTGCGCCGTTAGCGAGCGCGCCTGGAAGCGGATGGAGACGGCGAAGTCGCCGCGCTACTACTTCGATTTCCGCAAAGAGAGAAAAGCCGCGGCCAAAGGGGAATCCGCCTTCACTCCCGCGACGTCGTTGTTCGCGGCATTGGGAGCGGCGCTGGATTTTGTCCGTCAGATGGGCAATGGGAGCCTGGTTGCGGGGCGCGCTGCGCTGATCGACAACGCCGAACTGGCAGCTGAGATGACGCGGGCTGGGGCAAAGGCGCTGGGGCTTGAGCTGTTTGCTCCGACATGTCCGGCAGCGGCTCTGACCGCGATTCAATGCGCCCCAGCGGCGTGGATTCGAGCGCGATGGTCAAGCAATTCCGCGAGGACTTCGGCGCGGTCGTGGCCAATGGTCAAGGCGGAGATGAAGGGCAAACTGTTCCGCATCGCGCACCTTGGCTATTACGACTACCTGGATACGATTGGGATTCTGGCGGCGCTGGAGCATGTGATGGCGGGCGTGCACGGCCGGGCAGTCGAATATGGCAGCGCAGTGCGGGCTGCGCAGGAAGTGTACGCGAAGGATGCAAGTGCACGGGTGCGTTCAAAGTCGTCGACGGATCTTCACGGATCAACACGGATAATCATGAAGATCGTCGTCGCTGAAAAAATTTCCGCTTCGGCTGTGGATCTGCTGCGCGAGCCGCGCTGGGTCGTGGTGACGCCGGAAAACATGGAGGGCGGGCTGGCGAAGCAACTGGAATCGGCGGATGCGCTGATCGTGCGCTCGGCAGTGCAGGTGAATGCAGAGCTGCTGTCGCAAGCGCGCAAACTGCGGGTGATTGGCCGCGCCGGCGTGGGCGTGGACAATATCGAGCTTGATCCCGCCACCCGCCAGGGCATTGCGGTGATGAATACGCCCGGCGCCAACGCCGTGGCGGTTGCGGAGCATACGTTGGCCATGATGCTGGCCATGGCGCGTCACTTGTGCCGGGCCAATGAACTGATGCATGCCGGCAAATGGGAAAAGAAATCGCTGCAAGGAACGGAACTGCGCGGCAAGACGCTAGGCATCGTTGGGCTGGGACGTGTGGGGATGGAAGTTGCGCGCCGGGCGCGGGCGTTTGGAATGGAGATTGTGGCGCATGATCCGTTCGTGTCAGTGGCTGGTCGCCAAAGAGCAGGGGATCCGGATGGCGAGTTTGGAAGAACTCTACGCGGCTGCCGATTATGTGACCCTGCACGTCGGCCTGACGCCGCAAACCACGGGGATGATCAATGCGCGACTCATAAAGAAGATGAAACGGGGTGTGCGGCTGGTGAACTGCGCGCGCGGCGAACTGATTGATGAAACGGCGCTGGCACAGGCGTTGAAGCAGGGCCATGTGGCGGCGGCAGCGCTGGATGTATTTGTGAAGAGCCGCTGAAGAATTCGCCGCTGGCCGCGCTGCGAGAATGTGATTCTGACGCCGCATATCGGCGGATCCACTTTCGAAGCGCAGGAAGCGGTGGGCTATCAGATTGCGTTGCAGGTGAAGGAGTATTTGAAGAGTGGCGTGATCCAGAACGCGGTGAATGTTCCCTCGGTCTCGCACGACGAGTTTGTCGAACTGCAGCCCTACATCGTGCTGGCGGAGAAGCTGGGTTCGTTCCTGGCCCAGGTCAGCGAGGGTGCGCTGGAAGAAATCTCGCTGCGCTACAGCGGGCATATCGCGGAATGGAAGACGGACTTGATCCGCAACGCCGCGATCAAAGGCATTCTGAACGAGGCGCTGGAGGAAAAAGCCAACCTGGTGAATGCGGCGGCGATCGCCGCTTCGCGTGGGCTGCGAGTGCATGAGGCACGCAAGGCCAAAGGCTCGACCGGGGGCGCGGGCAGCGTGCTGTCCATTCTTATGAAGACGCAGACCGAGGAGCACCTGGTCAAGGGCGCGGTATTGCATGGCCAGACGCCGCGCCTGCTGCACGTGGATGGAATCGAAGTGGAAGCTCCGCTGGAGCGGAATCTGATTTTCCTGAGCAACCGCGATGTGCCGGGGTGATCGGCAAAGTCGGTACGATTCTCGGCGATCACAAAATCAATATTGCGGATTTCTCTCTGGGGCGGCGGGTGGGAAATGGGCCGGGCGGGATGCGGGAGGCGATCGCGGTGGTGCACGTGGATGGAGCTGTGCCGGATCGAGTGCTGGCGGCGCTCCGGAAGGTGCCGGCCATCGCGCGGGCCAAGGCGATCCGGCTGGCGTAGCGCTCGCCGCCACAGCGCTTCGCACGGCGTGATGTGGCACAATTCTGCATCAAAGATGAAAGAGGATACGGGATGCTGAAGCGGATACGGATTGCGCTGGCAGTGACATTTTATTAACCTTTTTTTTGACATCTTCTAACTTCGCCGCTTTCGGTCAAGACGGGCATTTCGATGCCAGCATTAACGGCGGCGAGGTATTTACCAACACGGCCAGCGGGAATTCGGTTGTGCAAAGCGCCACCGCGGGCCGAACATCTTTGGCACTTTTCGCTATAAATTCAGGCCCAAGCATTCGTTGCTCTTCAATTACGGGCGGACGAAGAAATTCGCAGACCTACCTGGCATCGGCGAACAACTTTCACGTTCTGGACTCGATCTCGGAGGTCACCGGAGCGTACGTGTTCAGTCCGTTCCCCAAGGCCAAGTTTGAGCCTTTTGTTTTGGCGGGCGGAGGAGCGCTGATATTTAGTCCCAGCAGTACCTGGGTCTTTTTCCCTGACTTGCCGGATAATGTGCCGGACCGGGTGCAGGTGAACCTGGGCGCATCAAGTCAAACCCAGCTGGCGTTTCTCTATGGGCTGGGAGTGGATTACCGACTGCCATGGTTTCCGAAAGTCTCGCTTCGCCTGCAGTACCGCGGCTTTCTGTACAAAGCGCCGGACTTCAATGTCAATGCAAATTCCGGCAGCCTGGTGAACTTCTTCACCGGCGGCAAGGAACATATGGCCCAACCGTCGGTTGGGTTCGTGTATCGCTTCTAAGAATATGAGCCGTGGATTTGCACGGATGACACCAAATAGAAAGCGTGGTTCTTCATCGCCATGAATCCGTGGCTAAGTTCCTAGGAGTTCAACGCGGCTTTGCGGAGTTTGCGGCTCTCGGCCAGCAGGGCCATGGAGTGCATCAGGTTTTGCAAGGTGACGATGCCCACCAGCCGCTGATCTTCCACCACGGGAATGATGCTCAGATTGCGGGCGGTCAGCTTTCGGAATGCCGACGCCAGCGATTCCTTCTTCTGAGCCACCTCGAAGATGCGGTTCATGACCGCCTGCACGTAGCCGTTGCCTTCGGCGCGCAGGGCTTGGAGGATTCTCTGCTTGGAAATCACCCCACCATGTCGCTGCCGCGGATGACGGGAAAATCGTCCTGCAAGGAGTGCACGGCTTTATCCAGCGCGTCTTCCAGAGTGTCGGCGGGCGAGAGCGTGGCGAAGTCGGTCAGCATGATGTCTTCCAGGCGAACGGTTTCCAGCACCGACTGAAATACCGCCGACCGCTCTTCCAGTTGCGCGGCGATGAACAGGAAGAAGCCAATCATGGTCAGCCAGATGTTCCACAACATGCCGGTCAGCATGAACAGAGTGGCGAAGGCTTGGCCAATGGCAATGGCGCGGCGCGTGGCACGAGCGGATCCATGCGGCGGCTGAAGATGCGCGCGTAGAATCTTGCCGCCATCCATGGGATAAGCGGGCAACAGATTGAACATGCCCAGCCACAGGTTCGACCAGACCACGGCTCGCGGCAGATTGCTGGACTGGAGATCCCAGGGCTTGGTCCAAAGCGTGGATTTCGGGAGCGACGGCCAGCAGAATACTCGCAGCGGCAAATGCGATGGCAAGATTCACCGCCGGGCCGGCGATCGCGATGCGAATGTCGCGTTTCCAGGTCAGGACGCCGGGCTCGACCGGTTGCTGAGTTTCATCGAGCAAGGTAATTCCGCCGATGGGCAGCAGGATGATGGCTTTGGCGGGAACTCCAGCATGGGTCGCAACCAGCGCGTGTCCCAGTTCGTGCAATAACACCGAGGCGAAGACAATTCCGACCAGCGCCAGGCCGCGGCCCGCGCTGGCAGGCCCGTGCGAAGCTGACTCGGTCAGCCATACGAAAAGCAGCAGAAAGAAAAAAGTCAGATGGATGCGGAGTTCGACTCCGAAAATCCGACCTGCCGGGATGGACCAATTTCTCATTCGCGAAGCCTTCTCTTCTATTCTATATAGTTTTAGATTCGGGAGTGCGGCGCGGGGTTGCGGTTTTGCCTAGTCCGGAAGTACAAGGCCGCGAGTGCGGTTCAGAAACTATGAGAGTGATCGCGGGAAAATTTCGCAGCCGAAGGCTACAGTCGTTGCCGGGGATGGATGTTGCGTCCGACTAGCGACCGGCTGCGGGAGACGCTATTTGACGTACTCACGGCGGGGAATCCTGCGGCGCTCGAAGGAACAGTTTGGATTGATCTTTATGCGGGAACCGGGAGCGGTGGGGATTGAGGCGCTGAGCCGCGGGGCGGACATGGTTTACTTTGTGGAATCGGCGCCGGAGGCGGCTGAGTTGATCCGGAAGAACCTGCAGTGGACTCGGGATAACCGGCGGATTCCAGGTTCTGAGACAGGATGCAGTCCGGGCATTGCAGGCGTGGGATAAGAGCGGAATCAAGCCTAACTTTGTGTTTCTGGATCCGCCGTATCGGATGGAAGCGGCGTATGCCCAAGCTTTGGGAAATCTTGCAAGTCATCTTTGTTGCTGCCCGAGACGATCGTGATTGCGGAGCATCAAAGGAAATTCGATCCCGGTGAGCAGGTGGGACCGTTGCAGCGGTATCGGCCGCTCAAGCAAGGCGACGCGGCTTTGAGTTTCTATCCGTAGGAGATGAGAAATCTCCGCCCAAGCGAGTTTGGACGGGGCACCCTGGGGAATATTCACTACATCACGATTTCATTGACCCGGCGCACGATGGGGTGCTGCATCTCCTGCAGATCGTTCTTGACCCGGTTCAGGCCGTAGACGCATTGCTCGAAGTGGCTCGACAGGCTGGCGAAAAGCGGCGCGACCTTGGTGTATTCGAAGCAGTCGAATTTGGAGACGATGTAATAGCTCTCCTTGCCGGCTTTCATCCAATCCACAAAATTCTCCAGGCGGTTACGGCGCAGGCGGAATTGGTTGATGCTCTCGGGGAACATGCCGGTGAAAAATAAGGTGTAGTCGCCGACGTGTTTGCGCACCTGGCGTTCGCGGTCGAACGACGGCGCGGGGCCGAAAATGGGATCGGTTTCGAGCAGCATCTCGCCGACGTCGGTCAGCTGCCGTCCAGCGATGGTGCTGCGAATCTTGAACAGCTGTTCAACTTCGCAAAACTCCGCGAGCAAGTGGGCAACATAGTTCACGATCTGGGGATCGCGGATGCCGATCTCTTCAGCATAGTGGCGTCCAACAAGTTCGAGGAACAACTTCTGCAAAGGATGCGATTCCGGAATCATGCGGGGCTCACCTCCGTAAAACCCGCCAGCGGCGCGGGGCGACGCCGCTTCGTTGAATGAATAATTAACCTCACCTTCACCGCAAAGGCAAGTGACTTCTGTGTTCCGGCACCCCACCTTCGTGCCATGTGATCTGGACGTGCGATGATGCGCAAAGGCTTTATCTGAGTTTCTGTTGGCAGTCAGATCCGTCGGCTGCCAATTTCAACGTGGCTGTCCAGTACAATATCGGCCACGGAGGTACATGGACTGTGGAACGGAAGAACATATCCAGCGGGACGACTTGGGAACCCATCGTGGGATATTCGCGCGCGGTCAAGATCGGCAATAACGTTTATGTGGCGGGGACGACGGCGACCGGCCCCGACGGGAAGATGGTTGGCGTGGGAGACTGTTACGCTCAAACGATTCAGACGCTGAAGAACATCGAATCGGCGCTGCAAAAGGCTGGGGCCAGCATGAAAGATGTAGTGCGCACGCGGATGTTTGTCACCAATATTGCGGACTGGGAGAAGATCGGCAAAGCGCACGGAGAGTTTTTTCGCGATATACGACCGGCGACCTCGATGGTGGAAGTGAGCAAATTGATTTCGCCGGAGATGCTGGTGGAGATCGAAGCGGATGCGGTGATCGAAGGTAGCGGATGAGCAGAACGCGCCACGGATTTTCACGGATCAAAACAGATGCTTCTTTTTTCTTTGTGATCCATCCGCGTTCATCTGCGAGAATCCGCGGCAAAAGCGACGTTGGATTTAAAAGCAAAAGGCCAGCTTGGTGCTGGCCTTTGCACGGAACGAAATTTGGAACTACTTCTTGGCCGGGGGAGCGATTGCATCTTTCGTCGCCTTCGCCACGCGGAACTTCACGACAGTCTTGGCCTTGATCTGAATGGGTTCGCCGGTCTGCGGGTTGCGTCCCATGCGGGCCTTGCGGTGGGCCTTTACCAGGCGGCCGAGGCCGGGCACAACGAACACGCCGTTCTTCTTGGTCTCTTTTACCGCGGTGTCCACCAGATGCTCAATGAATGCGGCTGCGGTCTTGTTGTTGGTCTCGAGTTTCTCCGCCAAATGGCGGACGAGTTGAGTCTTGGTCATACCTGAAGCCATGCTTCCTCCTGTAAAAAACGTTTTAATTACCTGCGGTGATTGTCATCTTATATCACCCTTGCTGTGGAAAAATAGCGTTTTCTCCGCATTTCATGCGGTTTTTGTCAAATAGGAACCACAAAAGCCCACAAAAATCGCCACTTTTGTGCTTCCGTGCCTAGAAAACCCCTGTTTTTCAGCGGGTGCGGTCGCCTTCGGGGACCCTGCGAAACCATCCCAGCGTATGATAGTGAACTCACGGAGACCTCCACTTTGAGCTGTGCGATTTGCGAAAAACGCAAAGAGAAACGTTTCTGCCCGGCGGTGCACGGCCGCATTTGCGCGCAATGTTGCGGTGAGCAACGCGAGGTGACGCTCGATTGCCCAACCGACTGCCTCTACCTGCAACAGGCGCGTGCGCATGAAAAACCGCGCGAGTTGCGGGATTTAGACCAGGCGGCTCTGTTCCCGCAGATTGAAATCGGCGATCAGTTCCTCTACGAACATGAACACCTGATCGTTGGGCTGACTTTTGCGCTGGCCAAGTGCGCGCGTGCCGACCGCGGAATCAATGACACTGATATGACTGCCGCGCTGGGGGCGATCACCAAGACGCACGAGACTCTGGCGAATTCAGGTTTGCACTATGAGGCGCCGACCACGAGCCTGAGCCAGCAGGCGATTGCCGCCGAAGTGCAGAAGATGCTGAAGGAATATCGTGAGGCGGAGGCGAAGCATCTCGGCTATTCACGGCTGCGCGAATCCGATGTGCTGAAGGCTTTGGTGTTTCTTTTGCGCATGGGATATGCGCGGACAAACGGCCGGCCGAAGTCGCGAGCGTTCGTGGATTTTGTGCTGGCGCAGTTTCCTGAGCAGCCTGCGATTGCCGCTGAGGAGGCTGGGAGCCGACTGATTGTTCCTTAAGACCTTGGCCACGGATTTTCACGGATTCTCACGGATAAAACCAAGAAAAGAAAATGAATCATCCGTGTTGATCCGTGAAGATCCGTGGCTCGATTTTTCGTACTGCCTGTCCGGGCGGCAAGGCATCCAGCAATTCGCGAACCGTCTTTTTCAACCGTGGATGACGGACATCAAGTGCGATTTCTGCCAGCGGTTCCAGCACGAAACGCCGTTCCGCCAGTCCCGGGTGAGGAATGGTCAAGCCCTTGGTGTCAACGACCGATTCCCCGAACAGCAGAATGTCGATGTCGATCAAGCGCGGCCCTTTTTTCTGGGTGCGCTTTCTTCCCATTCGTTGTTCGATTTCTAAGATTGCGGCCATGAGTTCCTGCGGCGTTTTTTCGGTGTTTAATTCGACGGCGCAATTCAGGAACCAGGGTTGCGCGGTAAATTCGACCGGCTCGGTTTCATAGAGTGACGAAACCTGGACGACTTCCCCAGTGTTCGCAGGCGATTGATGGCGGCGTTTAAGTTGGCGGCGCGGTCGCCAACGTTCGAGCCGAGCGAGAGATAGACGATGTTGTGCACCGGGTATCCAGTTTTGGACTTGCGGTGGAGCGGATGCCGACAGAAGCTCTTATTCTATGCTCTCGATAAATAGCAAGATCGACCGGGCGCAGCGCCTGCTGCGCATGTTGGAAGAAGACGCACCGCTGCTGGCCATGCGAGTAGCGCCGTTGACCGCGGAACGTCAGCAGAGGGCGAAAGAGTATGCCGCCGAGTTGAGGGCAAGAACCCGGGCAGAACTGGAAAAGCTGATCGAGCAATGTGCCTTCTGGGATGCCAACGATTCGACTCCGCAAGCCGCGGATTGAACCGCCAGGGTTAATCCAGTGGCAGCGTGTACCCCGCATTGCGACCCAATTGACCGCTAAAGTACTGGGCGTCGAGCATTGCCATGTCCCAAGTGATCCAGGAAGCGGGCGTGAGCCGCAGGGTGATGTCATCGAACGCGGCAAACACCGGCCCCACTTTTGGATCGGACAAAGCGGCCGGGCTCAGGTACCGGCTGTGGATACGGTGGTTGATCTCCCCTGACCGATCGCCTGTGATCACATCCACTTTGCCGGCAGCAGTGAGGCCACGCTCGTTGGCGGGTTTGCGCACGTCCACCATGAGAGAAGCTCTTCGGGCGCTCCGTTACGTTGCGCGCTTTGCGGTGTGCGAGAGAGGTCCCCATGAACAGGCACCCATTCTCGAACAGGTACCAGACCGCGGTCAGGTGAATGCTGCCATCCGGATTTTCGGTTCCGAATGTAGCGATGTTGCGCCCCAGCAGCAGCTTCTCAAGACTCGGATCCAACTTTTGAATCGCCACTTTTTGCCTCCAAGTTTCGCCAGACTTCGAGAGGCGTCAATTTTCTCACTTCTGGCGGAAAAAGAGGGCGAGACACAGAAGTCTCGAAGCTGGGAAGTGGGGTCTCGGTCAGGCGGTTTGACCGGCGGCAACGCGTAACGGGATTGGAACCGGCCTTACCTCTTCTTCGAGCGTGGTTTCTTCCCACAGAGAACGGTCGCGCAAAAGGCGGGAAACCAGGGCGGTGTGCATGGCGTGGCCGGCGCGGTCAGCGACTACGTTGCCCAGAATCTGCTTGCCCAGCAGCGCCAGGTCGCCGATCAAGTCGAGAACCTTGTGGCGCACAAATTCGTCGGCGAAGCGCAGTGGGGGTTCTCCATTCCAGTCCGGGTGAGAACGATGCAGTTATCGCGCGAAGCGCCGCGGATGAGGCCCATATCGCGCATGGCCTGTTCATCTTGCCGCGAGCCGAAGGTGCGGGCAGGTGCGATCTCGCGCAGGTAGTTGCCGTCCTGTAGATCTACGCGAAAACTTTCCTTGCCGATCAGCGGGTGCGGGAAGTTGATGGTGTAAGAGACGGAATACGTGTCGGCGGGATAGACGGCGATAAACTTATTGCCCTCGCGCAGTTCCAGTTCGCGGCGGATGCGCAGATAGCCCGCGCGGGCGGCGCTGAGTGCGAATACCGGCTTTCTGTATCAGCTCCACGAATGGCCGGGCGCTGCCATCGAGAATAGGGAGTTCCAGATTGTCGAGCTCGACGATGGCGTTATCAATGCCAGTGCCGATGAAGGCTGAAAGCAGATGCTCGGTGGTGGAAATCAGCACGCCCTTTTTCATCAGGCTGGTGGCATAGCTGACGCGGGCCACGTTGCGGCCGATGGCTTCGACTTCGAAGCCATCGAGATCGGTGCGGCGGAACACGATCCCGGAGCCGGCCGGGGCGGGCAGGATGCGCAGATGAACTGGCGCGCCACTATGCAAACCCACACCGGCGCACTCCACGGCAGCACGAATTGTTTGCTCGTGTTTCAGAGTCATTTCGCTATCTATGGCGGTATGAATAGATTAGCAGCGAGGGGCGAAATGGCGGCTGTGGCAAATTAGCCACAGTTCGTGGCTTTGGCCACAAAGCCACGACAAAGTGGTGCCCATTGAGTAGTTTTTGGGCAGGACGTGGAGTTTTTGGGCAGCTTACGGAGTACCATCTCCGCGTCAATGTGGAGGTGCGGGCGATGGTTAAAATCAGCTGTCGCGCCAAACGCGAAGCAGATCGACGTTTGGCGTGGGCCTTTGTGGGGGGGGCTGGCCCACCCCACGCATCTAATCTAACTCTTTGGGGTGCCCCGTCCAAGCTCTGCTTGGGCGGGGGTGTTTATTCGTCACAGGCTGGCGCTCCCGAACTGCGCCTTCCGGATGCCACGGGGACTTGAACGTTTTTAGCAATCCGACCAGCGTCCCGGGTGCGCCCCATCGAAGACCCCGCCCAAGCGGAGCTTGGACGGGGCACCCCGAAGAGTTATAGATGCTTGGGACGGGCCAGCCCGCGGCGTTGTTCATTCATCACATCCTCGTCGGGTGCTCCCGAAGTAGGCTTTCTGGATGCCATGGTGACCTCAGCGGTTTCAGCAATCCGACCAGCTTTCCGGGTGCGCCCCATCGAAGACCCCGCCCAAGCGGAGCTTGGACGGGGCACCCCGAAGAGTTATAGATGCTTGGGACGGGCCAGCCCGCGGGGGTGTTCATTCGTCACAGCTTTGTCGGGCAGCCCCCGAACTACGCTTTCTGGATGCCATGGTGACCTCAGCGGTTTCAGCAATCCCACCAGCTTTCCGGGTGCGCTCCATCGAAGATTCCGCCCAAGCGGAGCTTGGACGGGGCACCCCGAAGAGTTATAGATGCTTGGGACGGGCCAGCCCGCGGCGTTGTTCATTCATCACATCCTCGTCGGGTGCTCCCGAAGTAGGCTTTCTGGATGCCACGGGGACTTGAGCGGTTTCAGCAATCCGACCAGCTTTCCGGGTGCGCCCCATCGAAGACCCCGCCCAAGCGGAGCTTGGACGGGGCACCCGAAAGCCAGCCCCGCTACTTCCTCGGCAGCGGCTTATTGGGGTCGTAGGTCACGCTGACATTAAACAGAGAATCATTCAGCCCAGTGTTGTAGTGGATGGAGTTCAGGAAGCGCTGGCCAGCCATGTCTCCGTTATAAAAACGGGTGACGCTGAACGGCGTCATCACCCCTTCCACGGGCTTGTAGTTGTCATAGACTTCTTCTTCGGTGTCGCGCCCTCGGTCGACAGGGTCGCGCCAGGAAAAGCTCTTCTTCACCGGAAGGTGGGTGCTGGCATCGAAGTAAAGATCGACAGACTCGTCGTGGGAGCTCATCAGCGTGACTTCCTGAGTGTCCTTCTGAGCAGCGACGGCGGGGCCATCGTAGAACAGGGCCATGCCCGGTTCGTGCAGCCACTTGCGCAGCACCCACTCCAGGGAGTATTTGCGGCGGCGGATGAAATCGGTGACCGTCTTTGGGGTCGTCCGTGCGCACGCCTTTGTAGGTAATTTCGAACCCATTGTCTCCGGTGTACACGTAGGCAACGTCGCGCTTCTTGGTGAGTTCGTCGCGTTCTTTGTCAGGAAAGCGATAAAACCGCCAGAAGAGGCACGCCGGCGCCAGTGGGTTCGCCGTGGTGAAAGCTGTAGGAGCGGCCTTCCTGGGTCATATCCTCGATGTTGAGATAGGCATTGCCGCCGAGGGCCTCGATGGCTTGGTCGATCAGGGCGCGGGCTTTCGCGGCGTTTTGCTGGGCGATGGGGATGGCGGGAGGTGGGAGTCGTCTGGGCGGTCACGGCAGCGGTGAGGAGCAGTATGAAAAGAAAGTGCTTCATTCGTATGCTAAGACGCTCGAAAGGCTATTGTAGCTGCCCGGGGGAGCGGCTCGGGTAAGTTCTTGCGCCGCTTTGCGGCTTGAACTCGCTCGCTCGCGTCCTCCTCTCGACTTTCACTCGTGGCGGGCTCCCGAGGATGGCTGGGCCTATGTGGTCCATCTTTATCCCACCAGCACTGCCCCGCCGTTAACATTGAAAATCTCGCCGGTGATGAAGCCGGCCTGCGGCGTACACAGAAACAGAATGGGCGCGGCGATCTCTTCGGGCTTGGCCACGCGGCCGAGCGGAATGGCGGCGAAAACCTTGGCTCGGGTGTTGGGATCACTCAAGGCTGGCAGCCGACATGTCGGTTTCCACCCAGCCCGGGGCCACGCAATTCACGTAGATTCCATCTCGTGCCAATTCCGTTGAAAGTCCCTTCACCATGCTGATCAGCGCGCCTTTGCTGGCAGCGTAGTCGCAGTGAAAGGCCTCGCCGCGCTGGCCAGCAGTGGAACTCACGAGCACGATGTGGCCGGATTTCCCCTGCTTCTTCATCTGCGCCACGGAGTGCTTGATCAGGCCGAAAACACTTTCCAGATTGATGGCCATCGTGCGCCGCCATTGCGCATCGGACATCTGATCGACCGGGACGTCGACGGATTCCCAGACGCCGTGATTGGCCACCAGAATGTCGAGCCGGCCGAAGGTTTCGATGGTCGCGGCAACCAGCGTGGAGGGGCCTTCGGGACGGGAAAGATCGGCTTCGAAAGCGGCGCAGTTTTCTCCTCCAAGTTCGTTGACCAGTCGCTGAGCCGGCTCGATGGACTTCTGAAAGCCGAACATTACTTTTGCTCCGGCGGCGACGAACATGCGGACGGTAGCAGCGCCAATGCCTCGCGAGCCACCAGTGATGAGAGCAACTTTGTTGCTTAAAGAAAGAGAAATCGGCATAAGGACAAAGTTTCTGGTTTCCAGTTTATAGTTTCCGGTTTCTGGCCTGGGGTTGCAAGCAGGTCACCCCAGGGAGCACAGAGGTACACAGAAAAGAAGTTCCTCCGCGTTCTCGGCGGTCTTTCTCGGCGATCCCTGCGTTTCAGGCTTTTTTGGTTACTGAAGACTAAATCTTGGAACGCGGAGAACGCTGAGAACCGCCGCAGAGAGCGCCGAGGAGTTCGCTAACCGCCGGTAGACGTCCGCCATTCGCCGAAAAAGGCAAGACGGTAGGCGAAGTCGCGGTTAGGCTGCGGTCAGGACGAAGAAGCACCATCAGGGAAGGAGACGGCAAATGGCGAAGCAGAATCAGCCGGAGCGTTGGGAATCGGTAATCGTTGCCGCCGCCATGGCAGTGGCAGGTACGTTGTTCATGTTTGATAAACTTGGCTCCCTCGTCGAGAGTGGGATACTTTCCTGGCATTCGACTCTGCATGCGGCGCCGATGCTGGTGCTGGTGGTGGGAGTAGGACTTTTGTTGCCGGCGAGGAGCGCGTGACCTCAGTGCCTCCGCCCGTGAACACGGGTCGAAGGAAGGGCAATCATGAGTGAAAACCGCAAGGGCATCAATCCGGCCGTTCTCAATGGCAGCGCTCTGATCCTTGTAGGCGTGCTGCTGTTGCTCGACCAGATGAATATCGTCAGCGTCGACTTCTTTGCTCTGGTCTTCGCCGCAGCCGGTGTCCTCAAGATTTTCCAGTCGCAGAACGAAACCGGTCGCGGGTGGGGTTTCTTGTTGGTGGCGGCTCGGCGTCGCCATCGAGTGCGCACATCTTGGCTACTTCCGGCTGCACCTTGAGCGAACCTGGCCGGTATTCGTGATCGCTGCGGGCTTTATTTTGCTTTTGCGCGCATACACGTGTTCGACGAGCGACAGCAGCGGCATTCTGTCCCCGCACCTCAACGTGTTTGCGGTACTGGGCGGAGGCGAATATCGCATCCGCGCCAAGAATTTCCGCGGCGGAGATCTGGTGGCGTTCATGGGCGGGTTTGATGTGGATCTGCGGGACGCAGAAATCGAAGGCAACGAGGCCGTCATCACCGTAAACGCGCTCATGGGTGGCGGGGTCATTCGGGTTCCCGAGACCTGGGCGGTTTCCATGAGAGTTACGGCCTTCATGGGCGGACACAGCCTCAAGGCACGAGAAGGGCCTCAACCCACGAAAACGCTGGTCATAAAAGGTGTTGCCATTATGGGCGGCATTGAAGTCAGGAATTGAGCGGGCACTATGCATCCACTTCTGACCCGGCCTCGCCAATTAGGTTTGTACCTGCTGGCCTGGTTTCCGCTGGCCGGGATCCTGGTGTATTTGCTGAAAGGACCCGGAGCACTGAGCTGGGGCGAAGCCACGGCGCTCACCGTGCCGCTTTGTCTTGCCTATGCATTCGTCTGTCTTTCTGCGTGGTATCCGTGCCGCGCCACACCGTTAGAGAAATCGGGATTCGTCAAGCTGCTGTTGACGCACCTCACCGCGGCGGTTCTGCTGAGCACGCTGTGGATTCAAATGGCGAAAGGGCTGACCGTGGTCCTGATGCGCTGGGGAGGATTCGCCGGACTGGACCAACGCCTCGCCAAATATCTTCCCTTGCTGTGGGTGACGGGCGTGCTGTTGTATGTGCTATCGGTAACCTTCCATTACGTGCTGCTGGCCGAAGAGGCGTCACGCGAAGCCCAGGAACGTGCGCTTCAGGCGCAGGTGCTGGCGCGCGACGCGGAACTGAAGGCGTTGCGGGCGCAGGTAAATCCGCATTTCCTGTTCAACTGCCTGCATTCCGTAAGTGCTCTCACCAGTTCCGACGCGGGGAAGGCGCGGGAAATGTGCATTCTGCTGGCGGATTTTCTGCGGACCACATTGCGCCTGGGTGGAAAAGAAACGATCAGACTTGAAGAGGAGCTGGTTCTGGTGAGGGGCTATCTCGCAATCGAAAAAGTCCGTTTCGGCGTCCGTCTTCACATGGAGGAAGAGGTACACAAGAAAACGCTCGACACATTGATTCCGCCCTTGCTGCTGCAGCCGCTGGTGGAGAACGCGATCCGGCATGGAATCGCCAATCTGCCCGAAGGCGGGGTCATTCGTCTCAGTGTGCAGGAAAGCACCAACGCGGTCTCGATCCTGGTGGAGAACAGCTTTGATCCCGAATCTCCGGCGCCGCTCAAAACCGGCCTCGGGCTGGACAACATACGGCAGCGTCTCGATACGCGCTATGGGCTGGAAGCGGGCATCTCAGTGCGAACCGAAGGCAATCGTTTTCAGGTAAGCCTTCGGCTCCCGGCACAACAAAACGGAGTCGGAGCATGAGTGGCGTAATCAGACACGAAAATTCGGGCGGTGATCGTGGATGATGAAGAGTTGGCGCGGCAGATGTTGCGCGAATTTCTCGCCGGCCATCGGGAGATCGAGATTGCCGCGGAGTGCGCCAATGGCTTCGAGGCGGTGAAGGCGGTGACGGAACTCAAGCCCGACCTGATTTTTCTCGATATTCAGATGCCCAAGCTGGATGGCTTTGAAGTGCTGGAACTGATCGGCACCGACCGGGCGGTGGTTTTTGTAACCGCCTATGACGAATACGCGATTCGAGCGTTCGAAATTCACGCAGTTGACTACCTACTGAAACCTTTTGGGGCGGAGCGTTTCGAGATCGCGCTGCAACGTGCCCGGCAACGGCTGGGCGGGAAACTGCCGGCGCCCACCGAACTTTCATCGAGCGCGCGGCCGCCTTCGCAACCGCTGGAACGCATTGTGGTTAGGGACGGAACCCGGGTTTTTATTATTCCTGTTGCTAAGCTCGACTACGCCGAGGCCCAGGACGATTATGTTGCCCTCGCCACCGGAGGGAAGAAACATCTAAAGCAGCAGACCATATCGAGCCTGGAGGGCACGCTTGACCCCTCGCGCTTTCTGCGGATTCACCGCTCGTATATTGTGAATCTGGAAAGAGTGACCAAGGTCGAGCCTTACCGCAAGGACAATCACCTTGTCGTGTTGAGCGATGGGACGCAGCTTCCAGTGAGCCGGAGTGGCTACGCGCGGTTGCGGGAGTTCCTGGACCAAACTCGCACGAAATAGCGTCAGTCCCCGAGGCTGGGGTGGGTGCGTTCGCTCTTTAATTCGTGGAAGAGAAGGCGTACCAACATGCCGTCGTAGCGGATGCCACTTAATCTTTCAAGCTCGGCGAGCGCCTGTTCATTGCTCTTGGCGTCGGCAAAAGAACGCTCGGTAGTCATGTTGACATAGGCGTCGGCGATGGAAAGAATGCGTCCCCACAGAGGAATCTGTTCGCCGCGAAGACCGTCGGGATAGCCACTTCCGTCGAACGCCTCATGATGATGTTCGATAGCGTCTCGCAGCTTTTCACTGCCTGGGATGGTTGCCACAATTTCGGCTCCCACGTGCGCATGCAGCTTCACCAGGTAAAACTCATCCTCGGTCAGCGGCCCGGATTTATTGAGGATGCGGTCAGGAACGAAAATCTTTCCCACGTCATGAATCCGAGCGGCGTAGACCAAGTCATCCAGGTCTTCGGGGGAAAAGCCAAGAGCACGGGCGATCAATTGAGAATAGCGCGAAACCAACTCGCCGTGGCCGGTACCGTTCAGTTCACGCAATTCAGCGGCGCGGGCCAAGGCCTCGATGGCCTCTCGCAAAACCTGGGTGTTGAAATCTTCTTCTCCATCTTCACGAATGCACAGTTTCTTCAGTGTGGTAAGAAGTTCTTCCAGGTGTCCGGGGCCGGTGTGTTCACGTTGTAGAAAACCCTCGATAAAGGCGGATATCTGTTGGCGCTGAAGGGCTCCGGTTTCGTCAGAAGCAAATTCGTCTGAGATAGAAACACGATCACCACCGTGGTGTTTGGAGACGTACATTCCTGAATCAGCCACTCGAATGATGTCTTCGACCGAGAGACCGTGGACCGGGAAGCTGGCCACGCCAAAGCTCCCGGTGATGTGATGTTCCTGAAGCATGGGGTCGGACGAGAGCCACTGACGCAGGCGCTCCGCCAGGCTGTGGGCCTGGTCCATCCCGGTTTCGGGCATGAGGATGACAAATTCATCGCCGCCGTAGCGGGCCACTACGTTGGACTGACGGCACTTTTGCTCCAACAGCCGTCCCACACGGGCGAGAACCAGATCGCCTTCCAGGTGACCCAGGTTGTCGTTGACTTCTTTGAATTTATCCAGATCGATGAGCACTACCGAGAACGGACGGCCGGAGCGCGATGCGCGCTTCCACTCTGAAGTGAGGGCTTCCCAGAAAAAGCGGCGGGTCTTGATGCCCGTCAGTCCGTCGGTAATCGATTGTTGTTGCAGCTTCTGGAACACAAACGAATTGTGCAGCGCCGTGGCCAGAAGGTCGGCCAGGGTATTCATGATGAGGACATCGTCGGGCGAAAAGGCGTCTTCCTCGTGGCTCTCGATGTTGAGGATGCCAAGCAGTGTCTCGCCGTAAGCAATTGGAATGCACAGCACCGAGCGGGAATCCGGCAGCACGCCCTGCAAATTTTCTTCGCCGCTGGTCTGCACCAGCGCGCTTTCGCCGGTACGGGCAACGCGGCCCAGAATGCCCACGCCGAGCGGAATTCGCCTACCCAGGACTTTGGCGGTGATCCCGGCTTCGGCTTTGATCTCCACATCTTTACGGATGTAGTCGAAGATGCCGATGCCGATATGGTCGAAGTGAAAATTCTTTTGGAGATGGCCAACAATCTCAAGCAGCATTTGCTCGGCGTCTCCGCTGGAAATGGCGGTCTTCGAAATGCTGTTGAGAAAGGCCAATTGGCGCGAGCGGTGTTGTTCTTCAGCGAACAAGCGCGCGTTCTCGACCGCGACCGAAACCTGGCCAGCCGCGGTCTGCATTACTTCTAAATCGCGCTGTTCGAAGACATGCTCCCGTTCCGTGCTCATGGCGGCCATGACCCCGGCGGGTTTCCCTCCGAGTAAGATGGGAGCACCGCAGAAACACTTGGCCGGACGCGGCGGAATATAAGTGACGCCCAGGCGCTCACGGGTTCTTCTCCAGGTCGGAACGAATCAGCAGCGGCTGCCCGGTGCGCAGAATGTACTCGGTCAACCCGTTGTCGACGCGGCGCGAACGCTTGGCCATGATCTGGCCGTTCTCGACGTCGAATTCAAAGCGAATCTCATCCCCTTCCTCAAAGGCGACATAGAAGTTCCCGGTATCAAATATCTGGCCGAGTTCTTTGTGGACCGTGCGCAGAATTTCATCCTGATCGAGACGGGAGCTGATGGCCTGGCCGATTTGAGTGAGAAGTTCGTACTCCTTGGTGCGGCGCTGGGCATCGTGCATGACCACGTAGTTTTCGAGAGTCAGGCCAATCTGCAAGGCCAGACCGATTAACAGCCGCAGGTTGGACGAGCCGAACATGTGGTGCGCAGCATCAGGGAAAAAAATGACTCCGAAATTGTGTTCGCGAGTCTGCAGGCTGACGGCGGTGATGTTGCGGACGTTCTCTTGCCGCATGACGTCGCGGAATTGCTCGAACTTCGCTCCGGGGAACGCAGGCAGCGGCTCCGACATTTCGGCCACGTTGCGGAAAGTGACAAATCCGCCGCGCCGGTAGGCGAGTTCGGCAATGTATTCTCCGGCGCCGGATCGTCTTCATGTTGCTGAGGAGTTCGGGCGAAAAGCCGCGCTGCACCGAAGGCAGAATGGCACGCCAGCGTTCAGAGACGTAAATCATTGCGCGCGCCGGTGGGCAGCGGAGCCACCAGGCGGTCCAAAATGCTTTGCAGGCTGGGCACCAGGTCCTCGGCCGACAGCAGTCGCGTGGGGTCTACACCCAGGGTTGAGAAGGCGAGGGCATTTTCCTGTACAGCATTGCGCTCGTTTTCAAAGAGCACCATCACCATGGCGATCGCCGAGCAGCATCTGCGGGATGGGACCGAGGAAATGGCCGGCGCTTCCGAAGATGATGACGAACGGGTCGTGAAGCTCACCGAAGACCATCAGCACGGCCCAGAGAGCCAGCGAAACTGCCAGCAGGGTGAAGGCCAATGAGTTCTTGCGGTGAGCGTGACGATAGAAATAGGCGGAGCAATAAAGGAGCACCACGCCGATCCCCACGTTCAAGGGCAAGTGCCGGACCACCGAGCCTCCCGGTCGAAATACGCCGTCCACAATCTGGGTGTGCAGAGTCCACCAGACAAGACCGATCCCGGCCAACGCGAGGACGATGTCATCCCACCGCAGGCGGTACTTCTCCCGCATGAGGCGGGTGGAAACGTAAATACAGATTGCCATCGCCACAAGGAGCACCCACCCCAGAAACGAAAGCGCTATTGAGGGATGATTGGCAGCCCCCCAGGCGTCGAGGGCATAGTGCAGGGTGTAGAATCCCCAGGCCAACTGCCAGGCACGAAAGTATTGCTGCCGACTCTGCTCATAGAGATAAGTAAAGAGCAGCACCAGCAAAAGGGCAACCACCCCTGGCACGATCACCATACTGAGGACAAAACTGTTCATGATAGACGGAAATCTCCGATTCCTGCCCGCTCGGCTTGGAATCGAATGCGGTGAGTGCTATGTTTTCACACGATCGGAGACAACACAACAGTTTTGGATGCCGCACCCGAACTTGACGGTTTCTCAGGGGTAACCTGCGGGCCGTTACCAAGGATTGGCGGGCTTGACGGTGCTTTTCTCTGCCCCGTAACATCGCTTGTGACCAACTTCGATGAGCGATACTTTGGATCCAGCAGTCTCGAGAGGGAGTCCTCGTGTGCGGTTTGCGCCCTCGCCCACGGGTTTCTTGCACGTAGGCAGCGCCCGCACATTCATCTTTAATTGGCTCTACGCCCGCCGCAATGGCGGGACCATGATCCTGCGGCTCGATGACACCGACATAGAGCGCAATACGGAAGCTTCTGTCAATTCCATATTCGAGGGTCTGAAGTGGCTGGGTCTGAGCTGGGACGAGGAATACAAACAGTCGGAACGGCTGGAACTGCATCGCAAGCTAGCCTGGGCAATTTTCGCAAAAGGTCTGGCGTATCGCGACTTTACTCCGGCCCATGCGGGAGAAGGCGAGAGGTCCGGCGCGCAGGGGGCATGGCTGTTCAACCCCGGGATGCGAGAGCTTTCACGTTCTGAAAGCGACCGCCGGGCGGCGGCGGGAGAACCGTTCGCTCTGCGCTTTCGCGTGCCGCGTGAGGCGGCAGAGCCGGTTTGTTTCCTCGACGCTGTGTACGGGGAGCAGGCGAAGTCCGCGGCGGACATTGAGGATTTCGCTTTGCTGCGCAGCGACGGCATGCCGACATATCATCTGGCATCCTGCGCCGATGACGCCGATTTACATATCAGCCACGTGATCCGCGGCCAGGACCACCTTACCAACACCTTCAAGCATGTGTTGATCTTCGAGGCCGCCGAGGTGAAGCCACCACAGTTTGCCCATTTGCCGCTCCTAGTCGCGCCCGATGGAACCAAGCTTTCGAAGCGTCGGCACGGACCTGTGGTCAGCGTGACCACCTACCGCGACGCGGGATTCTTGCCCGAGGCATTCATCAATTTCTTGTGCTTGCTGGGATGGTCGCCCAAGAATGACCGCGAGCAGATGAGTGTAATCGAGCTTACTCAGGCGTTTTCGCTCGAAGGAATTAACCGCGCAAACGCGGTTGTCAACTTCGCCCAGGAAGATCCGTTCGACCCCAAGGCAGTGTGGTTGAATGCCGAGCACATCCGAGCGTCGACGGTTGAAGACCTCAGCGCCCGTTTACTACCCATCGTGTGCCAGGCGGGGTTCAGTGTTGGTCCTGACAAGATGCTGCGGATCACACCGCTCATCCGCGAGCGCATCAAGCTGCTGCGCGATGTACTTGTCGTGGCTGACTTCTTTTTTGTGGATCAACTGCCACCCTACGATCCAGCCGAACTCATCCCGCAAAAGGGCGATGCCGCTATGGCGCGGAAGGTCTTGCAGCGAGCCCGCGAAGTGTTGCAGCAGACCGAGTTCAAGCACGATCCGTTGGACGCCGCGTTGCGCGCTGCCGCGCAAGAGTTGGGCGTCAAAGCGGGGCAGATGTTCCAGCCGATTCGGGTCGCGGTGTGCGGCCGGAAGAATGCTCCGCCGCTTTTCGAGACGCTGGAAGTGCTGGGGAAAGAGACGACGCTGACGAGGGTGGAGCAGGCTCTCAAGAAAATCCAGTAGGTTGGTTCATGACCACTTCCTACAACCGCATCGCCGGGCAGAGTGTGGAACGCCTGGCCGCGCTGAGCGATGGTGTGTTTGCTGTTGCCATGACGCTGCTGGTGCTTGATCTCCGCATTCCGGCGAATGAAGCCATCCATGACGAAGCCGATCTTTGGCACGCTCTGGTTGTGCTCGGTCCGCACCTCGTCATGTATCTGATGAGTTTTCTGACGCTGGGAATTTTCTGGGTCGGTCAACAAACCCAACTCAACCACCTGACGCGCTCGGATCGCAGTCTCACCTGGATTCACCTCGCATTCCTGTTCGCAGTCACGCTGACTCCGTTTTCGACCATGCTGCTGGGCGAACATCCCGCATACCGCATCGCATTATTGACCTATTGGGCGAACATTTTGCTGCTGGGCATCACGCTGTATTTCGGCTGGGTTTGCGCAATGGGGAGTGGGCTGGTGAAAGACGACATGCCCGCAGAGTCCGCAGTCGCTATCAAGCGGCGCATCCTGATTGGTCAATCACTCTACGCAATTGGGGCTCTGCTTTGCATTTTCAATACATATTGGAGCGTTGCTTTTATCGTGGTGGTACAGCTCAACTATGCCATCGCGCCGCGTTTTGGACGCCGACTCCGGGAATAGCATTTTGTGGCGTCGCCGATTTCTGCATCCCGGCCAACTGATCTGCCATCTATAGCGGTGTTTTCATCTGCTTTCCTGCGGAAGCGAAACTCTGCTTAACAACTCTCAATTTTCTGACGCATGGAGGGGAATCATGGCGAAAATGAAAGCGGTGCAGGTTAGCAAGGCGGGGGGCAATTTCGAAATCGTCGAGCGCCCGATTCCTGAGCCGGGGCGGGCGCAGGTGCGCATAAAAGTGGAGGCTTGTGGCATCTGCCACAGCGACGCGGTAGTGAAAGAAGGGCTTTGGCCAGGGCTGCAATATCCGCGCGTGCCCGGCCACGAGATCGCAGGACGCATTGACGCCGTCGGAACCGACGTTACGCAATGGAAGCCGGGGCAGCGCGTAGGAGTCGGCTGGCACGGCGGCCATTGCTTCGTGTGCGACCCCTGCCGCCGAGGCGATTTCATTCTCTGCCAGTTTGAAAAGATCACCGCCGTCAGCTTCGATGGCGGGTATGCCGAGTACGTTGTGGTTCCGATCGAAGCCGTGGCAACGGTGCCCGACGAATTGCCGGCCGACCAGGCTGCTCCTCTGATGTGCGCTGGGATTACAGTGTTCAACTCGCTGCGCAACGCCGGGGCGAGGGCGGGAGATACCGTGGCCGTGCAGGGTATCGGCGGCTTGGGACACCTGGGAATTCAATATGCCCGGCAGATGGGTTTCCGCACCGTGGCCATTGGGCGCGGAGGCGATAAGGAAGCGCTGGCGAGAAAGCTGGGCGCTCACGAGTACATCGACACCGCTTCCGGAACGCCCGCGGCCGCGCTGCAAAAACTGGGAGGCGCACGGGTAGCGCTCGCGACGGCCCCAGATTCGAAGTCCATCTCCGCTCTGGTGGACGGGCTGGCGCCGGGTGGCAAGCTGATCGTCATCGGGGTCGGGCCTGGAGCCGCTGAATATTACGCCTTTGCAGCTCATCGTGGCTCGCCGCGCCGTACAGGGCTGGCCATCGGGAACCGCAAAAGACTCGGAAGACACCTTACAATTCAGTGCGCTGAGCGGAGTGCGCCCCATGATTGAGCGCTATCCGCTAGAAAAAGCCGCCGAGGGTTATCAGCAGATGATTAGCGGAAAGGCCAGATTCCGGGTGGTGTTGACCATGGGCGGGTAACTCAACGTTTACTCGCCTTTTTCGATGTTCCCTTCCTTCGAGAGTCGGGCTTCTCATCGACGATTGCAAACTGGATTTTCTTTTCGACCGGATCAATGCGGTCCACCAGCACGTGAATCCTTTGGCCAAGACGGAAGATCCGTCGGCTGCGCTGGCCAATAATCTCACGGGTATTTTCATGATAGGTGTAATGGTCGTCTGTCAATGATGCCAGTGGGACCAAGCCTTCGACGAAAAGATCAGTGAGTTCGACAAAAAAACCGAACTTGGTCACGCTGATGATGAGGCCGTCGAAATCTTCGCCGACGCGATCCTGCATGAATTTGGCTTTCTTCCATTCCATGAGTTCGCGCTCAGCGTCGTCGGCGCGGCGCTCGGCGTGGCTGGATTCTTCGGCGATATCGTGGAGTTCGTCGAGTGGGATGGGGCCGGCGATGGGAGCCAGGCCTTCGCGGTGAGCGGTGTGGTCGCGGCGTTTGGACCAGGGAGAAGGAGCGTCCTCGGCAACAAGCTGCACGCGAGTTCCCCGCGCGACAGCCTGCGACTCGCGACCGTTATTTCTTAGCACTTCCTTCAGGATGCGGTGGACAATCAGGTCGGGATAGCGGCGGATGGGCGAGGTGAAGTGGCTGTAAGTCGGCGCGGCCAGCGCGAAGTGTCCGAGATTTTCTTCGGAGTAGCGGGCTTGTTTCAGGGAGCGCAGCATTAAGTAAGAGAGGATGCGCTCTTCGGGCTTGCCGGCGATCTTCTCGGTCAACTTCTGGTACATACGGGGCGTGATGTGGACCTCTTTCGGAATCTCAATCTCTCGCGGGCGTTTGCCGGTGCCATAGCCGGCACGGCGATCAGATTTGAAGTCATGCGCTGAATGGGCAGCGCGCCAACTCCGAGCGAATAACCGAAAGTAGCGGCGATGACTTCGAAATCGTAAACCCGTTTGGCGTCGGGCTTTTCATGGATGCGGTAGATAGAGGCGATGCGGCGGCTCTCGAGATATTCAGCAACACACTCATTCGCGGACAGCATGAATTCTTCGATGAGGCGATGCGCGATGTTACGCTCGGAGCGAGTAATGCTTTTCATCAGGCCTTGCTCGTCGAATTCAATGATGGGTTCGGGCAGGTCGAAGTCGATGGAGCCGCGGCGTTCCCGCTTGCGGTTGAGGATGAGGGCGAGGTCGCGCATCATTTCGAACGTGCCCACCAAGGCGGAGTAACGCCGGCGCAAAGTGGCGTCGCCTTCGAGAATTGCATTCACATCCGTGTAGGTCATGCGCTCGGCGGAGCGAATGATGCCTTCGCGATAAGTCGTAGCCGACGATCTCACCGTGATGATCGATTTCCATGAGACAGGAGAGGACCAGGCGATCGACCGTGCGGGCGCAGGCTGCAAATGTCGGTGGAGAGTTCAAGCGGAAGCATGGGGACGGCGCGGTCGGGAAAATAGACGCTGGTGCCGCGCAGACGGGCTTCATCATCGAGCGGAGAGCCAGGAGCGACGTAGTGAGCCACGTCGGCGATGTGGACCTGGAGTTCGTAGTTGCCGTTGTCGAGATGGCGAACCGTGACGGCGTCGTCGAAGTCGCGGGCGGTTTCGCCGTCGATGGTGACGATGGGGAAATCACGAAAATCGCTACGAGCACTGACCTCGGCGGCGTGGATGATGGGTTCGACGCGCCTGGGCTGCGGTCAGGACTTCGGCGGGAAAGCGATGTGGGAGATGGAATTTGCGGATGATGATTTCGACGTCTACGCCGAAGTCGTCTTCGTAGCCGAGAATTTCGACCACCTTGCCGCGGGGATTTTGAGTGGCGCTGGGCCAGTCGGTGATTTCAACATCGACTACGACGTTTTCGAGATCGTCCCATTTCAGCGCGGCGGGCAGCTTCATCGCCGAGGACACGATCTACAGACTTGCCAGACGCTGACTCCGCGGTTGAAGCCGGATTGCCCTACACGGCAGACGCCAGCGCCAACAGCAAATGCGGGCTCTCCAGTCCCCACGGGATGATGATTTCTTGCGTGATCTTCTGGTCGATGGGAGTCGACGTAATTGCGGCGCTCGCCGTAGTGGAAGATGCCGACCACCGTGGCTATGGGCGCGGTTTACGGGGCGGATGATGCGGCCTTCGGCGCGGCCATCGGGGCGCAGGTTGACGATTTCGACCAAGACGACGTCTCCGTGCATGGCGGTTCCGACGGCCGGTGGCGGAATGAAAATGTCTCCGGAAAGCCGCGACTTCAGAGGCTCCTTGAGGGAAGCAGGGTCAGGAATAACAAAGCCGAAGCCATCCCGATGCATGCTGAGCTTTCCGACGACCATGTTCTTGCCGCGAAGCCGGCTTGGGGAAGGGCGTAACGGTCCGACTCGACCCGAACGATTTGGCCCGCCGGCGACCAGACGTTCCAGGCGGTCGGAGAGGTCGCGGCGGGCATCGCCGTGGAGGCCCAGCTCGCGGACCAGTTGCTTGTAGCCGGCGGTGCGCTTGGGCAGCCGTTCGAGCTTCTTCAGGATGGCGGAGTCGGAGAGCATCGAGAGTCTTAGAATCGCTTCTCGGCTAGGATACCGGAAAGAGCAAGAACTGCCCTGGGTGGGGAGAAATTGCCCGGTTTATGAGGGACAGGTGGCGGGTTAATCAACCAATTTCCACAAGACTACACAGGGTTTGCGGAGTAAAATGCCGTTTGGTGGTTGAAATGCCAGTCAAATCCTTCTATCAACACTCAGGAAAGGAATTTTAGCGCCATGTGGAAGCCCACGACCCAAACTCCTACGACTCCAATTCGGCCCGGTGAACCCGAGCGTCCAGCCATGCCTTCACCTATGACTTCGGCTCCGGAACCCGCAGCAGGGCGCCCGGTAACAGCCACTGCGGCCGATCAGGCAACCATAGGCAAGTCGTTAGTTATTAAAGGAGAGGTGAGTGGCTCGGAATCGCTCTATATCGATGGAAGGGTCGAGGGATCGATCAACCTCGCAGGCAACCGGGTCACCGTGGGACGTAACGGAGTAGTCTCGGCCAACATTAACGCGCGAGAGATTGTGGTGCTGGGCAAGGTTCGGGGTAACCTGACCGCGAGTGATCGCGTAGACATTCGCAGCGACGGGTCCTTGACCGGCGATGTCGTGGCGGCGCGCATTTCGATTGAAGACGGCGCGTTCTTCAAGGGTGGAATTGATATCCGCAAGGCCGGACAAAAGCCCAATGGCGAGGAAGCGAAGCCCACGGTGGTAAGCCCGACCGAAGCAGTCGCGGCGCGCGCTTAATAGACAATAAGCGGACACGCATTCTTCATTGCGAGAAAAGCCGTCGATCTTTTATCATCCCTAGCTGGACGCCATTCCCGTGGTGTACCCGGCAGTTGCAAGGAGAGTCGCATGAGCCACTCACGTTCAAGAATCCTGATTACTTTGCTAAGCGGTCTTCTTACGACTGGCACGGCGCTTAATTTGTGGGCGGCCACGCCGAGGCAGGCGGTGACTGTGACCCCTCATCACATCCGCACCGTCTTTATCATTCTCATGGAGAACCACAACTGGACCGGGGACGGAACGCTTGATATCAAAGGCAACCCTGAGGCGCCATATATTAATAACACTCTTCTCCCCATGGCGTCGCACGCCGAGAACTATTACAACCCGCCAAACCTTCATCCCAGTTTGCCCAACTATTTGTGGCTGGAGGCGGGAACCAATTTTGGAATCCTGAATGATGGCCTGCCCAGCCAGAATTCCCAGAGCACTACTCAACATTTCGTTACCTTACTGAAGAATGCCGAGATCTCCTGGAAAGCGTATGAGGAGAACATCAATGGCACCGATTGCCCGCTGGTAAACGAGGGACCGAAAGACCCCAACGGCAGCCAGCTCTACGCCCCAAAACATGATGCGTTCGTCTATTTCGATGACGTCACCAACAATCAGAATCCGAACTCTGCGTATTGCATTGCCCACGTCCGGCCCTACACAGAATTAGCGGCGGACCTGCAAAATAACGCCGTGGCCAGTTACAACTTCATAACGCCAAACTTGTGCGACGACATGCACGATAGCTGCTCCGGCGGAAATATACCGGACGGAGACACCTGGCTTTCGCAGAATGTGCCAGCCATCCTCAACTCGGCGGTATACAAGAATGACGGAGTATTGTTCATTACCTGGGACGAAGCTGATGAAGGCGACGGGCCTATCGGGATGATCGTTCTTTCCCCATTCGCCAAGGGCGGCGGATACTCCAATACGATCCACTATACGCACGGATCCACTTTGCGGACGCTACAGGAAATCTTCGAGGTGACGCCGTTCCTGGGCGATGCCAACAGCGAGACAGACCTGAAGGACTTGTTCCGTGTATTCCCGTAGCAGGTGGACAGGCCTTATGGCTCAGCTCCCCGACTGAGTTCCTCTGCGCTTTTTTCCGCCACGCGAGGATAGCTGGTGCCCTTGCGCCTGATCAGATCGTGCAGCAGTTGTGATCGTGTGAGCCACAGGCATGCGGCCACGGCCCCAGCCCAGGTGAGGGTGGTCAACCCCAGCGATTTGAAGTCGGCCACACGGCTGCCCTGGAGCGCGACAGTGCTGGCAATCCGATAACTTAACAATCCTGCCACCACAGCGGCAGCGCCAGCTTTACCCAATTCTCCCCATTGCAGTCCACTGATCGGTACTAGCTTGCGTCGGCTAAGCAGCAGCGCTATCGCTAATGTGTTGGCCAGAATGCCGAGGTCGGAAGCAACCGCGAGCCCCGGGGTGGAGAATGTGCGATAGAGCGCGGCATACATGGGAAGCGAAGCCAGCGTGATCATGGTGCACGCGACCATGGGAGTAAGCGTGTCTCCGGCGGCGTAGAATGCGCGAGCGTACAGCGATTGCGCCGCCCAGCATGCCAGAGATAACGAGAACCAGAAGAAATAAACGGAGGTAGTTTTGGAATCTGAGAAGTGGAAGTGTCCGCGGCGATAAACCAAGTCCAAAAGAGGCAGCGCGCTGGCGGTCATGAGGCTGGTCGCCAGGAGCGCTGCGGCCACGATGCGAGAAATTGATGCGTTGACGGTTGCGGCGAATTCCGACATGCGTTTTTCCCCGAATAAGCGGGCGAAAAAGGGCAGGGAGGCCTGGCCGGTGGCCTGCCCTAGCACAGCGATGGGCACAGCAAAGAGACGCTTGGCATAGTTTAAGCGAGTGATGTCACCCACGCTGCTGGAAGCAAAGTAACGGAGAATCCAGTCGTCGGCGGTCACCAGCGAAACTCCGATCATCAGCGGAATCGACATGCGCACCCATTCACGAAAAGCAGGATTGCGGATGTCGAACGAGATGCGGTAACCGGTGCCGATGCGCGCAGCGCCGATTGCATTGACCAGGAATGGGCCGACGATGGCCCCGGCCAGCGCTCCGTAAGCGAGAGAGGAGATCCCCATCCGGTGCGACAACAGGACGCCGCCCATGATAATCGCCACGTTGTAGAGCAGCGGGCCGAAGGCGGGGAAAAGAAACAACCGGCGGGAAAGCAACACCGCTGACACCACCCCGCCGACATAAAAGAAAATCTGCGCGGGCAGCAGAATGCGAGTGAGGTGAACGCAGAGAGTAAGTTGGTCGGGGTTGAAGCCGCTGAAAAGATGGCGTTCGATTTGGGGCGTGAAGATTTCGGCCAAGAACGTACCAATTCCGAGCACCAGCGTCATTACAGTGATGATGATGGAGAAAGTTTTCCGGGCATCCTCTTCGTTGTCTTGCGCGAGAAAGCGGGTGTAGATGGAGACGAAGGTAATGGAGGCGGTGCCGCCGGCGACCAGATAGTTGAGCCAGTCGGGAATGGTGAAACCAGCAACATAGGCGTCGGTCTGTGGACCGGCGCCAAAGGCCCATGCAATGTAAGCCTCACGGACGTAACCGATGACCCGGGATGCCATGACAGCCGACATCAGCAGCAACGTCGCCGAGTAGGCGCTGTGTTGATGCGACGGCCGGAGCAGGCGGAGAAGACGGTTCATAGCCGTAGATTTTCGCCGGACATCATCCAGAGCGTAGCAGACTTGGCACCCGGCGACGTTGATGCCTGTGAGTCGGCAACGCAGCAGAACTTTGACAGCGGTTGGCAACGGACCGGATAATCCGAGGCGTGAGCGAAAGCAGTGTTAGTTCGCGGTCCGCCCTGTTGAGGCGGTCATTTCGCAAGACGTTCCCTTCCGCGGTGCGCGGAGAAGGCGTGTATTTGTGGGACGCGGGCGGAAAACGCTATCTGGATTTTTCCGGCTCGGCGGCGGTGAACTTCATTGGACACGGAGTTCAGGAGATTGCCGCGGCCATGGGGGATCAGGCGAAGCATTTGGAGTTTGTCCACAGCAGCCAGTTCATTACGCCGGCGGCCGAGGCCTACGCGCAGGAATTGCTGGATTTTGCGGGGAAGAATTTTGCGGGCGGCTGCGTGTACTTCACCAGCGGCGGCTCGGAAGCGATTGAGACCGCGCTGAAACTGGCGCGGCAGTATCAAGTCGAGATAGGGCAGGGCAGGCGACACCAGGTGATCAGCCGCGGCCAGAGTTATCACGGCTCAACGCTGGGGGCCTTGGCGGTGTCGGGGAACAAGCGGCGGCGCGAGATTTATTTGCCGATGGTGAAGGAGTTCGCACATGTAGCCTTTCCCTATTGTTACCGCTGCGCGTACGACTGCACCGATGGCTGCTGCCGCTGCGGGCAGGAATATGCCGCCGATCTCGAAAAAGCGATTAAGACGGCGGATGGCCAGGCAGCGGCGTTCATTTTCGAGCCGGTCAGCGGTGCGACATTGGGAGCGGTGGTGCCGCCTCCTGGATACTTGCAGAGCGTGGCGGAGATTTGCCGGCGGCATGGCGTGTTGTTGATCGCCGACGAAGTCATGACCGGCATGGGACGCACCGGACGAAATTTCGCAGTAGAGCACTGGGACATTGCGCCAGACATCCTGGTAACGGCCAAGGGATTATCCAGTGGATATGCGCCGCTGGGTGCGGTGCTGGTGACCAGGAAGGTCACCGATGCCATCGCCGAAGGGTCGGGGGCGTTCATGCATGGCTTTACCTATAACGCCCATCCGATTTCGGTGGCGGCAGGGCGAGCGGTACTGAAAGTCCTGCGGCGGGAGAATCTGGTGAGAGCCGCTGACGGATCGCGAGCGGGATCAGCATCGGCATTGCTGGGCGTTGCGCTAGAGGCCCTGCGGGAATGCAAAGCTGTCGGCGATGTGCGCGGGATCGGACTGTTGTGGGCAATCGAGTTCGTAACTGACAAAGCCAGCAAAAAGCCGTTTGCGCCGGAACTGAATTTTGCCGGGCGCGTGGGCCAGGCTGCGGCGAAACGAGGGTTGATGGTTTATCCCATGCAGGGGTGTGTAGATGGAGTTGCGGGCGATCACTTGCTGATCGCGCCTCCCGCAGTGATTACTGGTCAAGAGGTTGGGTGGGCGGCGGAGCGCCTGGGTGAGGCGATCGACGAAGCGGCCAGGTCGATCGCGTCGCGCTAGCCTCGCTCAGTCAGTCCATGTGCCCGTGCAGCCTGACGTTCGACCGACCAGATATCTTCCGGCTTCTGCTCGAAGGGATAGACGTGCACCATCCAGCCGAAAATCTGCGGCAGGAAGCGGCCGCCAGCAGCATCACATTGCGCCTGTGTGGTAATCGAACCATGCAGGCCGAATCGCGGGTTTGGTCCCATGGCTTCTTGCCTCTGGTCTGGCGGGGGCAGACACAGGTTCACGTGCGCGTGCCACTGGGCGATGCTAAGCGGAATGCGGGAGTCGAGTCTCCTCGAGCGAAGCATCCTTGCGGGCGGTGTACATGACGCCAATCAGCTTATAGCCGTCACCGTTCTTTTCATACAGCAAAGAAGTAGGAAGGTCTGGATTGAAGTGGCGCCTGGCTTCAAAAGCGTACCAGTAGTTGGTGAAGTGATATTGCTTTTGCGGATGGTCGGGCATGAAAATCTTGAAGCCATCGGCCAGCGCGACTTTGTAGTCGGAATACTTCTCGGCTACTCGGCGCGCCGCTTGTACGACCTGGTCGGCTCTTTCCTGGTCGCCCGGCTGAAGGGGACGCAGGGGAGTCATCTTCATGTGCGGGCCCATATCCATGTGGTGGCTTTCCATGGAACTCATGGCGTGCGCCGCGCCTTCGTCTTCCATGCCTGGCATACTCTGCATGCCGGGGCCGGGGGGGGCATGTTCATGGTGGGAGACGCTTGTTGCTGAGCCCAGAGTGGACAAAACGCAAACAGAGTAAACGCCAAAAGCTGCTTCATACGGATTCCCTCTTCACAAATGTTAACCCGAAGGGGTGCGAGTTGTTGCTATGGGAGCGAGGTTACGAGCGTAACCGCGCGGGCCTGCGAAGCTATTCGGATTGGAGCAGACCGATTGCTTTCAGGACGCTGGAAGCGGCCCCCGTGCCGGAACGGACGCAGTCAGGTACTCCGATGCCGTGGTAGGCATTGCCAGCCAGCGCAATGCCGGGTAATTCGCTGCATGCCTTTTCGATCCGCTGAATTTTCTCGCTGTGGCCGAGGTTGTATTGCGCCATCGCATCTTTCCATCTGTAAACCCGGGTAAAGAGTGGCTCAGCGGTCAAATTGAGGATGTGACGCAGCTCCTGCTGCACCATACTCAACAGCTCATCGTCCGGAACATCGAGAAGCGTTTGATCGCGCGCGCTTCCCAGGAAGCAACGCAGCAAAGCGCGATCTGCCGGGGCCCGATGCGGGAACTTGTCATGCACAAAAGTTACGGCCAGCAAACGTCTGCCTTCGCTGCGAGGAACCAGAAAACCGAAGCCCGGCGGAAGACTTTGCCGGACCATCTGGTCGTAGCCGAGCGTGACAGTGACCGAAGAAGTGTATTCGATTCCACTAAGGGTATTGCTTAGCTCGTCCGGCAATCCAAGTCTGGCCGCGTCTCGCGCCGAGGTCGCTATGATCACGGCGTCGAACTGGCCGGAAGCATAGCCCGCAGAAACCACCCAGCCGTGGTCTTGGTGTTGAAGGGCTTGCACCGGAGTGTTCAAGTGCAGTGTGGAGGGGGTCAGATGAGATACCACGGACTCTACCATCTGCTGCATACCGTTTTTCAATGACGTGAACAAAGGTTTTGCGTTCGTTGGTTTCGGCGTCTTCCTCCGAACTGAAAGCATCGCGCGCCCCAGGCTTCCGTGCCGGGCTTCCATCTCGCTGAAGCGTGGCAGAACCGAGCGCAGGCTGAGTTGGCTGGCTTGGCCGCCATAGACGCCAGAGAGCAGTGGATCAGCCAGACGATCGACCATTTCGGGGCCGTAGTGGCGCTCGACAAAGGACGCCACCGTCTCGTCCTGAGCGGACTTCGTGGGAGGGTGAAACCACTCCCGCATCATGCGCAACTTGGTGCGCTTGGAAAACAGCGGTGACCAAAGAATCGGCAGAATCCTGGTCGGAACCATGAACATCAGACCATCGGGGATGGGTATCAGCCGGCCCTTCACCAGAATGTACGTCTTGCGGTCGCGATCGTTGGAGCCGATGAGTTGATCGCCTAATCCAAGCTCCCGGCAGAGATCAGAGGCCCAGGGTTTTTCGGTGAGGAAAGAATCGGGGCCGGCCTCGATCGAGGCATCCATCGACATGTTCGGTGAGCAGCACACCGCCCAGGCGCGGAGAGGATTCGAAAAGACTGTAGTCGAACGTGACGCCGCTGCGCCGGTGCTTTTCCAGCGCGAATGCGGCCGCGAGGCCTGAGATACCTCCGCCGATGATGGCAACGCGTTTCACCTTGCCATGCCGACTAAATCGGCTAGGGCTGCGGTGAGCAATGGCGAATCGTTCAGCGACGCGGCACGGGTCAAGTGCATGCCCTGTTGCTCTGCGAATTGTTTGAAGCCGATATCAACGTCGTAGAGCACTTCGACGTGGTCACACAGGAAACCGATGGGTTGGATGAAGACAGTACGATGTCCCTTTTCCCTTAGACTCAGAATGGTGTCTTCCACCGTAGGGCCAAGCCAGGCTCCGCCTGACATGCCCTGGCTTTGAAACGCGAAAGACCAGTCTTCCGGCGCAAGCGCGGCCTCTCGCGCTACCAGTGCCGCAGTTTCCTTGGCTTGCCGCTCATAAGGATCGCCCTCTGTCACGGTGCGCTGGGGGACGCTGTGCGCGGTAAATATGATTGGTATCCCAGGTTGCCGGCCGGCACAAAGTTTTTCAGCGAAGGCCCGGATCAACATGGGGTGATCGTGCCAGGAATCCACGAATTTCACCGTAAACGGCGGATTTTCGGCAGCGAGCGCGGAGCGATAAAGCCCTACGCTGGTCCGCGAATTGTGCGGCGCCAGGCAGATGACGACAGCACGGCGTACGCCATCAGAAACCATGTCGCGGACCGCGTCCGCGATGAAGGGCTTCCAGTTGCGCATGCCGACATAGACTCGAAGGCCGAGTTTGCTGGCCAGAAGGTCAGCCTGTTTCAAGGTGAGTTGGGTTAGAGGAGAGCGGCCGATCAGCCCATAACGGCGCTGGACTTCTTGTATAACCTGGACTGGTAAGGGATGGCCTCCCGTCACACGCAACAGAAATTCCGGCACCTGCTCGACGGAATCGGGGCTGCCGTGGGCCAACAGTAGGACAGCGGTCGTCGCCGGATTGGCGGCAGGCATGGTCACGATCAAAGTCTAACCGAACTTTCCTGCACAAAGTTCGCGAGCGCCTTTACGTTTTCAACTGGAGTCTCGGGCAGGATGCCGTGGCCGAGATTGAAGATATGGCCGGCGCGACCCGCAGCGAGCCGAAGAACCTCCTCAGCACGGGATTTCAGTTCCGGCCAGGCGGCGAAAAGCAGCACCGGATCGAGATTGCCCTGCACCGCTTTCTTGTTGCCGAGTTTCGCCCAGCCTTCATCGAGCGGAATTCGCCAGTCCAGGCCGATTACATCGGCACCGGTTTCCTGCATAGATGGCAGCAATGTTGCGGTGTCAGTCCCGAAATAGATGACCGGCGCACCGGTGGCTCTTAATCTCGTTACAAGCTGGGTCGCGTGCGGTAACACGTACCGGCGATAGTCTTCTACGCTCAGACAACCGACCCAACTGTCGAAAATCTGGATGACATCGGCGCCAGCGCGGACTTGCTCACAGGCATATTCCGCGGTGACGGCCACGAGTTTACGCTGGAGTTCGTCCCATGTTTGCGGAGACGAGTACATCATTTTCTTGCTGTGAATGTAGTTGCGGGAGCCGCCGCCCTCAATCATGTAGCTGGCGAGGGTGAAGGGCGCCCCACAAAAGCCGATGACTGGAAGCCGGTCGCCGAAGTGCTTGCAAACCAGACGAACCGCTTCGGCAACATAGCCGAGGTCAGCAGCGCCGTCGATGCGGAGGCGGGCGACGTCGTCCGGTGCTCGCACTGGCTTCTCAATCACTGGACCTTCGCCGGCGGCAAAATGAAACGGCAGGCCCATGACTTCGAGCGGCAGCAGTAAATCAGCGAAAATGATGGCAGCATCCACCGCCAATATTTCCGCGGCGGTGATGGTCACTTCTGCCGCGACCTTGGGTTGCTTACAAATTTCAATCAACGAATACTGCTTGCGGACGGCGCGATACTCCGGCATGTAGCGTCCGGCCTGGCGCATGAACCACACCGGCGTGCGGTCCACGGGCTGGGCGCGACAGGCCTTTACGAACCGAGATTCAGGTGCAGACATGAAGCTTTAAATCTAGCATGCCCCTTCGAGTACGCGGGCACCAAGAAAGATAACCTCCTTCTGTTGGGGATTGAGCCTATGATTTCAGTAATCCGTTCGAGGAGGTGCCGGCATGGCAGCAAGCCAGGTGGTTCTTTATTTTGAGACGCAGGAAGATGCAGTGCTTTTTGCGCTTGCAGCCAGTTCTGCGATGTCGGCGGAAGGGCCAGTTTGTTCCGAAGAAGCTGGCATAAAAATTGCGAACGAAGTTAGCAAAGCCAGCCGGATCACGACCGAGGGAGTGCTGAATGCCGGCGGCGAGCAGGCCGACTTCCCGAAAACACCCAGGCAGCGAGTCGCATAGCAGGATTAGTCAGACCAGGGCTGGGGATGGCGGTCCCAGCGATGCTGCGTCAGCTTTCGCAGGAGAGCCGGATCCAGCGGGCCGGCGTCACTGGCCGCAAGGTTTTCCTTCACATGATCGGGGTGTCTCATGCCCACGATGGTCGTGTTCACGACCGGATTTGAGAGATTAAAACGCAGGGCCATCTCAGGTAAGGTCATGCCTTCCGGAAGAACCTCTTTCAGTTTGTTCACGCGAACCACGGTGTTTTTAAGATTCTCTGGGCCAAAATAGCGTGAGCGCCAGTCGTTTTCTGGGAATTCGGTTTCGGTGGTCAGTCCTCCGGCAAGACTGCCTTCGTCGAGCGGGACTCGGGCGATGACGCCAATGTTCAACTCACGGCATACGGGGAATAACTTGTCCTCCGGTGACTGGTCGAAAATGTTGTAGATCACTTGCACCACGTCAACCAGGCCGGTGCGAAGGGCGCGAATGGCGTTCTCCGGTTCCCAGCGGTTGAGGCTCAGGCCAAAAGAACGAATCCAGCCCTCGCCTTTGAGTTTTTCGACCGTCTTGCGGAAGTCGGGTTCGTCTGTCCAGTTGTCATCCCAGACGTGAAATTGCAGCAGATCGATGGAATCGACGCCGAGTTTTTGGCGGATCAAGCGGGCGTACTTGAAGACGTGATCGGCGGGAAACACGTCGTGATACTTGTCTTTGGCGGAGGCTGGCCATTTGTCGTTGAGCGGCGGAATCTTCGAAGCGGCATAAAGGCGTTTGCCAGGATTGTGCCGTAGAATCTGCCCGAGCAGGGCGTCGCTGTGGCCATTGCCGTAGGCCCAGGCGGTATCGAAAAAGTTGCAGCCGAGATCCGCGGACAATTGCAGGGCGCCAAGGGATTGGGCATCGTCAGAGCCGGTCCAATCGCCCATGCCCCAGAGTCCGTGGGCGACTTCGCTGACTTCGATACCGGTACGGCCGAATGTGCGATGGTTCATGCGCGATCCGTTGGCAATTTCGCAGACTCGAAAATCTCAAAATGCAGCGATCCCTGAGAACAGCCGCCTGGCGCGCTGAAGAACCCTACCCAGGGTGAACAAGGGCCCCTCTTTCTCAGTCGACGCGATTGACAGACTTGCCCCACAGTTTTTAACATAGAGCTTCACTCCGAAGTTTTCCAAGGATGGATCGTTTCGCGATGTTTGAGTTACGCATCTTACCTTTTACAAGCAAATCTTATGATCTCAGTCAAAGAGCTTACCAAGAAGTACGCGCGTAATCTTGCGGTTGACCATATTTCTTTCGAGGTTCAGAAAGGACAGATCGTCGGCTTTCTGGGGCCAAACGGCGCTGGGAAGACGACCACGATGCGAATGCTGACGTGTTTTTTGCCGCCCACGTCGGGCGGCGCGACCGTGGCCGGATTCGACGTGCTGGAGCAACCGCTCGAAGTCAAGAAGCGCATCGGATATCTGCCGGAGTCTCCGCCGCTGTACCCGGAAATGGAGACCGGCGAATATTTGACGTTTGTAGGCAAGCTGAAAGGCCTTTCCGGCGCAGAACTCAAGAAGCGAGTCGATTACGTTTGCGAGCGCTGCTCGGTTGCCGATGTGCAGAAATAAGCTGCTGGGGCGGCTTTCGAAAGGATATCGCCAGCGCGTGGGACTGGCGCAGGCGATCATTCACAATCCGGATGTGCTGGTGCTCGACGAGCCCACGGCGGGTCTCGATCCCAAGCAGATCAACGAAACTCGCGACCTGATCAAGGGACTTGCGGGCGATCACACCATTATTCTGAGCACGCACATTCTGCCGGAAGTCGAGCAGACCTGCGAGCAGGTCATCATCATTAACAAAGGCAAACTGGTGGCGACGGATTCGGTGGCCAATCTGCAGAATCGCGCGCGGGGGGCGGAATCGCTGCTGGTGGAGATCGGCGCGCGCGACGGCGCGTTGATACGGCGATGGTGGTAACACGGCTGCAGCAGATTCCGGGAGTGAGCCGGGCCGAACTGAAAACGGTTCACGGGGATCGTCAACGTTTACGAGGTTGAGAGCCAGAAAGGCTTCGTGCGCGGCGAACTGGCGCGCGCCGTTGTGCAGGCGGGATGGGACTTGAATGAATTGCGGCCCGCAGCAGTGAGTCTGGAAGAAATATTCCTGCAACTTACCGGGCGCGGAAACCCCGGCGCGAGGCCGTAAGCAAAGGGAGCAGATAAATGCGAAATGTCTGGATCATCTGGCGCAAAGAACTTCGCAGCTACTTCGTTTCGCCGATCGCATATCTGCTGTTGACCATGTTCGCGGTGATCTTCGGGTTCTTCTTCTGGAACGCGCTGGGCTATTTCGTCATGATGGGCATGGAATCGCAGATGCGCGGCCAGCCCATGCCGATGAACCTGAACGAAGAAGTGATACGTCCGTTGCTTTCGAACGCCAGTGTGATTGGATTGTTTTTCATTCCCATGATCACCATGCGCCTGTTCGCCGAGGAGAAGCGCAGCGGGACGATCGAATTGCTGGTGACGTCGCCGATCCGTGACATCGAAATCATCCTTGGCAAATGGCTGGCGGCGCTGATGCATGTATGCCTGCATGCTGCTGTTTACCGCCCTGAACTTTGCGTTTCTTGTTCAAGTACGGCAACCCGGATTGGAAGCCGCTTGCCATCGGCTATCTGGGACTGCTCTTGCAAGCCGGCGGATTGCTGGCCATTGGCACATTCATTTCTACGCTGACCAAGAATCAAATCATTGCGGGAGCGGCGACGTTTGGAGTCTGCCTGCTGCTGTGGGTGCTCGGATGGGTCAGCGGATACGAAACGGCAATTTGGGCGCAAGTACTCTCCTACATGTCCGTGATCACGCACTTTGAGTCGTTCGCGAAGGGCGTGCTCGATACGAAGGATGTGATTTTTTACCTAACCGTCATTTTCCTGGGACTGTTTTTCACCGCGCGCTCCATGGAATCCCTGCGCTGGAGGTCGTAAGTGAACACAGAGTTGCTCAAGGCAAGACAAACCCAGTACGTGGCCTACGTCACAGTGTATGTGCTGGTGGTGCTGACTGCGGTGGTGATCGCCAATTTTCTGGCCAACCGGTATACAAGTCCTATGACGCGACCGCGAACAAACGCTACAGCTTTCCGAACAGACCGCCAAAATCGTGAAGGGTCTGAAGCAGCCCGCGACCATCACCTATTTCGACCAGTCCACCCGCTTCCAGCGCGCCAAAGATCTGCTGGACGAGTATTCGAATCTTTCGCCCAAAGATTCACGTGGATTATGTGGACCCGGATAAGAATCCGCAGGCAACGCGCGAAGCCGGAGTCACGAATTACGGAACCGCCGTCGTGCAGATTGGGGCCAAAAAGAAGAAGCCAAGAGCTTCACCGAAGAGGGCATCACCGGGCGCGATCATCCGCGACTCTGAAAACACACGACGCGCACGGTTTGCTTTGTGACCGGCAGCGGCGAACACCAGATCGACGATTCCGACCGCAACGGCTATTCCCACTTCAAAGACTTGCTCGGCGAAAGACAACTATGAGGCCAAGTCGATTGATCTGCTGCGAAAAGGCAGAAGTGCCGGGCGACTGCACCGTGATGGTGGTGGGCGGCCCGACCCACGATTATCAGCAGCCAGAAGTGGACGCGATCAAGAAGTATGTGGAGGACGGCGGGCGAGCTTTGTTCATGCTCGATCCTCCGCTGAAGATCGGGCGCTCGATGATCTGCCGACAACGATGCGCTCACCAGTCTGCTGCAGAGCTGGGGCGTGACCGCTGCAGAAAGACCTGATTCTCGATCTGAATCCCATTGGACAGTTGCTGGGCGTGGGCCCGCAGGTGGCGCTGGTCAGAACTTACGACTCGCAGCCGATCGTCGAAGGCATGAAGGGCACGGCCACCGGGTTTCCGCTTTCGCGGTCGCTGGAGATCAAGAATGGCGACAAGACTACGGTGCAGAAGTTGTTTGATTCCTCGGATACCAGTCTGGCGACGAACAATCTGAGTTCTCCGACGGTGATCCGAATGATCCCAAGAACAAGAAAGGGCCGCTGACCATTGCAGCAGCCGGCACCTACAACACCGGCAAACATAATTCGCAGGGACGCTTTGTGGTGGTCGGCAGTTCGTCGTGGGCGGCGAATTCGTTCATCAATTTCAACGGCAACAGCGATCTGGCATTGAATGCGATGGATTGGCTGTCGTCGGATGAAGATTTGATCTCGATTCGTCCTAAAGAACCGGAAGACCGCCGCATTACCATGACCCGCTCGCAAATGAACTGGGTGCGCATCACCAGCCAGTTCCTGTTGCCGCTGCTGGTGATCGTTGTGGGAGTTTCGGTGTGGTGGAAGAGAAGATAACTGGCAGGGAGGCGAAGGCTAAGGCGAGATGAAACTACGTGGGCTGATCACTGCAATCGTTGTTTTGGCGGCTTTGACCGGAGCGCTCTATTGGTCAAACCATCAGAAACCGGCGGAGACAGCGTCGGCTGACGCCCCACCGAAGATTCTTTCCCTCAAGCAGGATGACATCTCGAAGATCGATCTCAAGAAGAAAGATGGGGATGAAGTAGTTCTGACGAAAGACGGCTCCGGGAAATGGCAGATCACACAGCCGAAGCCGTTGGGTGTGGAGCAAAGTGCGGTTTCTCCAATGCTCGCGAGCCTGTCGGCGCTGACCGCCGAGCGGGTGGTTGAAGACAAGGCCAGCGATCTGGCGCAGTATGGACTGAGCGATCCCGCGCTTACTGCAACGATTACGGGAAAGAATAATAAGACGCAGGAACTGCTTCTGGGGGACAACACGCCGGCCGGGAGCGCGGTTTACGCCAAGCTGGAAGACGATCCGCGGGTCTTCACCATCGCCAGCTATAACAAGGGGGATATCGACAAGGGCGTAAACGATCTGCGGGACAAACGGCTGCTGACCGCGGATTCCGACAAGATCAGCAAGGTGGAATTGGTCGCGAACAAACAGGATATCGAGTTCGGCCGCAACAAAGACGCCTGGCAGATCGTGAAGCCGAAGCCGTTGCGGGCGGACGATGGCCAGGTAGAACAATTGGTGCGCACGCTTACCGATGCCCGGATGGATTTGAGCGGACCGGAACAGGACGAGAAGAAGCTGGCGTCGGAGTTTGCTGCGGCCACGCCGGTTGCGACCGCCAAGGTAACTGCCGAATCTGGAACACAAGAGTTACAAATCCGCAAGAACAAGGACAACTACTACGCCAAGTCGAGCGTGGTGGAAGGTGTGTACAAGGTTTCAAGTAGTCTCGGCAACGGGCTGGACAAAGGCCTGGAGGATTTTCGGAACAAGAAGCTGTTTGATTTCGGATTCAGCGATCCCAACAAAATCGAGATTCACGACGGGGGGAAGAGCTATTTTCTTACCAAGGGTGGCGAAGACTGGTGGAACGGCAGCGGCAAGAAATTGGACATCGGCAGCGCGCTTTCGCTGGTGGACAAGATACGCGAACTTTCCGCCAGCAAGTTTGTGGATTCCGGATTCACCACGCCTGCGATCGAGCTTACGGTGATTTCCAACGACGGCAAGCGAATGGAGAAAGTACAGATCGCTAAAAAAGATGCCGGATACATTGCCAAACGGGAGGACGATCCTTCCCTGTATGAATTGGACGCTCAAACGGTGACGAGTCTGGAAAAGGCTGCCGAGGAGTGAAACCTGCAGCTGCGCCCCCGCACAAATGAACCTCCCCTAGCTGGCGCCAGGCTTTCCCTCGCCGGGCTGCTCCTGCGCTTGCAGATACTTTTGCAGCTCTTCGCGGTCTTCGGGCAGCATTTTCTCGAACCTGATCCCGTTTCCAACTTGAGGATCGCAGGTGACGACCGTCGCCGCCACCAGCAAGGTATTTTCTAGTTGCAGCTTCAGATCCAGGACCGTACCTACCGGAAAAGGAAACATTGTCTCGATGTAGCAGCCGCCTGTGCTTAGATCGGCTGTAGCTCCACGGATCGGAATGGAGCTGCCTTCGGTTTCGATTTCGATGGGGATGCGTATCTTGAAACGGCAAGATTCACGGCGATCCTGGGTATGATCGTTCATAGGCTATCCCCGGGCCGACACAGTCGCCAAATCACGTAACATTTCATGTTAGTGCCGCCCGCGGAGCCGATCAAGCATCAACCGCAAATGGCAACTCTTTCGTTATCTCAAACAAATGACGCGAACTGCTACGAGCTTGCAGGGAAGTCAGTGCGCGCTTCGGACGAAGCAGCCGAGGCGTAACATAAAGAGTAACAGTGAGCGCCCAAGAACGGATGAATTCAATGTCAAATCTCAGCACTAAGAAAGGTGTCATTGGAATTCTGACAGGAGGTGGAGACGTACCTGGCCTGAACCCTGCAATTCGTGCCGTAACCATCAGGGCGGTTCGGGAAGGATACCAAGTGATCGGCCTGCGCCGGGGATGGGCCGGGCTCGTCGACATGCTCCGTGAAAAGGATTATGACAACAGCGACAACTTCCAAATATTGTCGGAGGAGATTGTTAATCGCGCCGGCCGCACCGGTGGAACGTTCCTCCACAGTTCCCGTACCAACCCGAGCAAGATGAAGAAGTCGGCGATCCCCCCTCACCTGCGGGACGCCTATAACGCCGAGAAAAACGATCTGACCCCGGAAGTGCTGAAGAATCTCGACTGGCTGGGCATCGACTTTCTCATCCCCATCGGGGGAGACGATACGCTGAGCTATGGGGTGCGCCTGGTCGCGGAAGGTGTGCGCGTCATCGCCATTCCTAAGACCATGGACAACGATGTTCCTGGAACTGATTACTGCATCGGATTCAGCACCTGCGTTACCCGCACCATCCAGATGACCAATAGCCTGCGGACCTCCGCCGGCTCGCATGAACGCTTTCTCGTGATCGAGGTATTCGGCCGCTACGCGGGGTTCACGGCCATGCTTCCAACCATGGCGGGAGCGGCAAACCGCTGTGTCATTCCGGAGCACAGATTCGACATCGAGCAGCTTACGGATCTGCTGGTATCCGATCGCCGCAAGAATCCCAGCCGCTATTCGGTGGTGCTGGTTTCAGAAGGAGCCATGTTCGAAGGCGGAGAAATGGTGTTCGCAGGCGACGTCACGGATGCCTTTGGCCACAAGAAACTGGGCGGAATCGGTGATCTGGTCTCAGACCGGTTGAAGGAGCTTTCGCCCAAGTATAACGGCGGCGCGACCGTCGATGTTCTCAACCAGAAGCTCGGCTACCTGGTGCGCTGCGGCGATCCGGACGCGATTGATTCCGTCGTGCCCATGGCCTATGGCAATCTTGCTCTCGACCTGATTCTACGCAAAGTCCACGGCCGGCTGGTGGTGCTGAAGAATGGCCGCTATGACAACATGGACATCGACGTGGTAACTGCGACAAAAAAGGTGGTGAATGTGAAGGAACACTATAATACCGATCGCCTGCGGCCGTACTACAAGAGTTTCGAGATGAAGCCGCTATTTTTTATGACCAGCGAGAGCGGATAGCCGGGGCTGGAAGATGGTGGAAAGTGATGGCCGGGCCGCATGGTAGACTAGTGAAAACCCGCGCCGGAGAGGTGGCAGAGTGGCCGAATGCGGCGGTTTGCTAAACCGTTGTACGGGCTAACACCTGTACCGAGGGTTCGAATCCCTCCCTCTCCGCCAGATTTAACACTAAGTCCAACGGAGGCGCCGCAAGACGTTGATCTCGATGGCCTCAGCTGGTTGATTCAGATTCCCCAATAGTCCGGTTTTGCCAATGCTCACTGATTGTCGCGGCGGAACGAGGGGACAGGCCGGTAGGCACATGAAGGGACCCAGCTCTTTGGCTGTGGAATCCCGTTTCGCTCATCGGCCCAGAGCGCGATACAGGATGAAGATTTGGGCCTGGAAGTAGGCATGAAACCCAGCACGCTGCGAAACTGAAATTCCAGGAATCACTTTATTGCGTATCATGTACTTAGAAGGACTAAGGTTCGCCAGCCGTGCTTGGTAAGTCCTTTGGTTGGTGGGCGCTGTAGGATTCGAATCCACCTAAAAACATCATGCCATCTTGCAGATGGCATGGGACTTTCGCCTCTGTTCACCCTAGGCAGCGTAGATGCCGACCCCGGCTGGGGTTGAAACCGAAACCTTGGGCATCGGCAGAGCAACACTGACGATAGTGCCGGTTTGGTCTGACTGAATCTCAAAGTTGCCGCCTAATTCGCGGACTCGTTCGCGCATGCCTGCGATTCCAACTCCGCTGTTTACCCCCGACTTGCTGATCTGCTGAAGCCGCTCTTTGGGGATTCCGTGACCGTTGTCGCGGATCTCAAAGGTGACCCGATCATTCTCGAGCCGCAACTTCACGCTGGCGACCGACGCCCCGGAATAGCGATGCACGTTGGTAAGGCTTTCCTGCAATACCCGGAATAGCACCAACTCGCAATTTCGGTGCGGGCGCTCCATTCGGTCGGGTACATCGCAATCAACTTCGATGCCGCTGCGCTTGGCGAAACCCTCGACAAACCAACGCGCCGCGGAAGCGATTCCCGCTTCATCGAGCAGGGGCGGATGCAGCAAATACGAGGTGGTGCGTATCTCCTGCGACGCTGTGTCCACCAGCGCGTTCAGGTCAGCCAGCAACGGAGAAATACGTGGGATATCGGCGGCAGCCCGTTGCAGGGCCGCCAGAGTCATTTTCAAGGCCGCGAAAGTTTGCCCGGTGGTATCGTGCAGATCGCGGGCTATGCGTCGGCGCTCTTCGTCCTGAAGCGTCATCAGCCGAACCGACAAACTACGCAGGCGATCCTCCGCTTCCTTGCGCACTTGCACTTCTGATTCTAATTCGGCCAGCGCTCGAGAAAGCTCTGCGGTGCGTTCTACGACGCGCTGCTCGAGTTTGTCGTGAGCCCGTTGTAGTTCTTCCTCGGCCCGTGTGCGTTCCTTGGTTTCCTGGGTCAGGGCCACGACCGCGTCGTTCAACCTCAATTGTTTTCTTCGGTTCGCCTCCCCGAGCCAGATAAGGGCAGCGGATACCAGGAAGAACCCTATCACCCCGTGAATTTGCCGGGCAAGCATTAGGGAGTAGCGCGGGTCGATAAACCAGTAGAAAATTCCAAAGAAACCCACGAGCGCGGTCAAGGTCGCGGGAATCCATCCACACACCACAGCGCAATATGCCACCGCCATGTACACCGTCGCATAGAAAGCGACGTGGCCGAGCAGAGGGTCAAGACACCAGCGCAGCACTACCGCGACCCCGGCGGCCGAAATAGCGATCAGATAGCGTTCGACCGTCTTTTGCCGCGCCAAGGGAGACAGGATCGTCAACAAGCGTGGGGAAACTTTCATAACAGCTTCATCCTCTAAAAACCTGGAGCGGAACTATGCCGTTAAGTCAGCCTGTGCCAAACCTATGCCCGACAGTGGATTGTGTGCAAAACAAATTGGCCACAAAGGACTCCGGTTGAACTTTGCCGTTTGGCGCAAACTACTGGGCCTTGGTCACAAAACGTAGCCAGTTTGTATAGAGTCTACGTGGGAAGATGCCTATATCGCAACGGATGGTTGTCAGTGCCGGTGAAATTTGGGTCCCGTTGTAGTAAGCCAGGCTGGCCGTTAGCCCGCAGGCCACGGATTGCAATCCCTGTAAAATAAGGCATGCCCGGAAATGATCCGAATTTCGACGCGCCGCAACCAGAACGCCTGGTAACTCTCGAGCATTTTCGCGATGTCCCCCAGGCCCTGCTGGCCAAGGGCAAGCTGGAGTGGGTGGGAATCGAGTGCTGGCTCGCCGATGGCAACCTGGTGCGTATGGACTGGCTTTTGTCCAACGCCATTGGTGGCATTCGCTTGCAAGTGCGCAAGCCCGACCTCAAATCCGCACGCGCGGTGCTCGATGAGCCCATTCCCCCGGAGTTCAGTGAGGAAGAAGTCGGCGAAGCTTTCGCCCAGCCGCGTTGCCCGCGCTGCTACTCGCTCGACATCGGTTTTGAAACCATCGATCGTTTCTGGACTTACGGGCTGTGGTTGCTCCTGTCTTTTCCAATTCGCATTCGCAAAGGTCATTGGAAATGCTATACCTGTAGCGTCGAATGGGTCGAAGAATAGCGGACCGCAGCCTTTAATCTTTTAATCTTTCTGCTTCGGCTGCCGATGTTTCTAAGGTGGCTACTCCCCTATCGTCCCCTGCGCCAAAGCCGGGTACCCGGTTCGTGGCGCGCCAGCCGATTCTCACCGCTGATGAAAAAGTCTTTGGCTACGAACTGCTGTTTAGGGATGGTGTCGACGACTACTTTCGTAATCCCGATGCTGATGCGGCTGCACGCAGCACGCTTAGCACATCGATCTTGATGGGCCTGGACGTCTTGTGTGACGGGCGCAGGGCTTTCGTGAACGTCACCCGGGAGGTGCTTCTCAAGGACTACATTACCCTGCTGCCCGCATCCCAAACGGTGGTGGAAATCCTGGAGAGCGTTCCGCCGGACGATAGGGTCAGGGCAGCGTGTCAGAGGTTAAGGAAGGCTGGATATCAGATTGCGCTCGACGATTTTACTGCCGACGATCCCCGCGAACCGCTCGCCGATTTGGCTGATATTCTCAAGATTGACTTTCGAGCAACCCCTCTGGAACAAGCGGCGGCGATCCTAAAAGGCCATCCCTTGCACTGCCGAATGTTGGCGGAGAAAGTGGAAACCCGGGAAGAATTTCTAGCAGCCAAAAGAGCAGGCTTCGTTTATTTCCAGGGATATTTCTTCCGCAAGCCCGAAACGTTGAATGCGCAGGAAATCCCGGCCAACCGGATGAACTACTTGCGGATGTGGCAGGCCGTGGCCCAGCCGGAGTTGGACATTCGTGAAGTGGAGCAATTGATCAAAGGCGAAGCCTCGCTATGCTATCGGTTGCTGCGCTACATGAATTCCTCCTTGTTCGGATTCGGAAACGAAATTCATTCCGTCCGGCACGCGCTTTCCCTGTTGGGAGAGCGGGAGGTTCGCCGCTGGATCCGGCTGGTGGCGACGCTGGGCGCCGGCCAGAATAAATCCAGTGACTTAGTGCTTTCGGCTCTGGTGCGGGCGCGCTTCTGCGAACTGCTCTCTTCCGCGGTTGGAGCCGGAAATGCGGATTTGTTTCTCCTGGGATTGCTGTCTTTGATGGATGCCATTCTCGAAGTCCCCATGAGCCGGGTTCTCCAGAACGTGTCTGTCGACCGGGAGAGCAAGGCAGTGTTGTTGGGCGAAGCGAGCCGGCTGAGTCCGGTTTATCAGCTGCATGATTTCGCAGGAGGCCGGCGAGTGGGAAACCGTCCGCGACCTCGCTCACCGGTTGCGCCTCAGTGAAGGTCAAGTGGCGGAGAAGTATTGGGAGGCGATGCAGTGGGCGCGGCAGGTGAGTGCCAGCTAAGGCCCCGCGCTGCCTAAGTGGGGCGGGTTCAGGCTGCTCTCGTTACTTCTGTGCAAAATATCGCCACTTTGGGACTTGCGCAAAATCACTTGCGAAGGATACCATTTGAGTGTTCCCTAGTGGCTGCGCTTCCTGGCGAGCCTCCTGCGCCCCTTAGCTCCAGGCGCCTGAAACGGACAACGATCATTCACCAATGAGGTTAGCAGTGGCGGGTTTCTACATGTGTCCCATGCACGGGCACAAGGCCCAAAAACCACTCCCAGAAATGCGATAGAACGGCTGCAATCGAGTCTGACGATCAAGATTAAAGCAACACGATACAACGGGAAAATGAACATGAATGTTGGACCTGGAGGTCCCTCCCGCAGCGGAGGAAGAGGCAGGCGGCGGCGCGGACGCCGCCCCTCGAATCAAAGCGGGCCGATTGGCGGGCGTGACCGGCAACAGCACAGCGGCATCTACACCGCCCCAATGGACCATAACTACAGGACCGGAATGGGCGCGGATAAAGGGTCCAGAGGGCGCGGACGGCCTGGCTTCGGGCCATCGTATTCGCCTGCAGAACCCGAGCCTCTACCTCCGAGTGAAGACGCTACTCCGCGAATTTTTGCGTTTGTCGACGATTTGTTCTTCCAGGCTAAAATTCAGGAAACGGCGCGCAAACTGAACGTCAAGGTGGAATTCGTCAGGACCGACAAAGAGCTGGGCGAGAAGATGAAGCAGAATGGCGAAGAGAAGCCTTCATTGATCATTTTCGACTTGAACAGCGTCAGCGCCAAGCCGCTAGTCCTGATTCCGAAGCTCAAGACCAAGCTGAAGAAGGGCACCTCGATTATCGGGTTTCTCTCCCATGTGCAGGGCGACTTGAAGCAGAAGGCGCACGAAGTCGGTTGCGACATGGTGTTGCCGCGTTCGGCGTTTTCCCAGAATCTGCCGCAACTCCTGCGCCGTCACGGCGCTCCTGATGAGGAAGCCGCCGGCATGTAGGCGCGAACGTCGCTCGTATGGTGCGTTCTTACTAACCCGGCGGCCATTGTAATCCGCGGCCTCCGATCAAGTGCACATGCAGATGGAAGACCGACTGGCCGGCTCGCGGACCCACGTTGAGAACAGTGCGGTAGCCATCCTCGATGCTGCGTTGCCGAGCAATATTGGCGGCGACCAGGTGGCAGCGCCCGATCAGTTCGCTGTCCTCACCGTTCGCCTCCTTCAGTCCGCGAATGTGCTTTTTGGGCACCACCAGCACATGCGTCGGCGCCTGCGGGTTGATGTCTTCAAAGGCGTAGGTGTATTCGTCTTCGTAGACTTTCTTAGAGGGAATTTCACCACTGATGATCCTGCAGAACAAACAGTCGTTCATGGCACGTCCAAGGTTTGAATTTGGGGCTCCAACTTCAACTCAGAGCCAACTACCCCGAGGAAGGACGCTGACAGCAACATGCAACTACTTGCAGCTCAAACTAAACGCCCACAGCATAGCACCGAATCGAGCATTTGAGCACACGGGGAACTTTCAATCCGGGGTGCCCATCCAACCGCGCTAATCCAGACGCACCAGGAAGATATCGCCTTCTGAGGTGTGAGTATTGTGAGCCACTTCCTCGGCACAGCTTGCGATTATCATCCTGCACTCGCACCCGCACCCACCAATCCCCGACCGGACTGCCAAAGCACTGGACCTTTGCAGTCTGATAACGGCGGGACAAGTGGTCCTTGAGCTTATTAGCGGCGTGTTCTTTCTCGAAAGCACCGATCTGCACCGCCCAGCGGCCGCCGCTGTTGAGAGGCGCAGGCGAGCGCAAAACTTCCAGGCGCACCATCGCCACGCCCGAGCCCCAGACGTCCACCTTCTTGGCTGCGGCTTGCGAAAGATCAAGGATGCGTCCGGCCACGAACGGTCCGCGATCGGTAATCCGCACCACCACCGAATGTCCGGTCTTGAGGTTGGTTACCCGCACCGTCGAGCCGAGGGGAAGAGTGCGATGCGCCGCGGTCAGGGCGTGCATGTTGTAGACCGAACCATCGGAACCGCGGCGATGGTTATAAGGGGCGCCATACCAGCTTGCCAGTCCGGTCTCGACCAGCAGCGCCTTTCCTTTGCCGGTTGAGGTTTCCTGCGGTTCTGCGGCCGCAGCAACTGGGCCCGAAGGCTCCGCCGATTCGTCGGCAGCGATTGCGGGTGGAGAGGGCACCTTGACCGTGGCTTGCCTGTGCCCAGCACAAGCGGTCAACAAGGAACACGAGCAACAGATGATGGCGCAGACGCACAACCACGTAAGCCGACGTCGGATCACTTCTTCTCCGGATGAGTCTCCATGTAATCGGCGAGCCGGGCCAGTTTCTCGGAGGCAATTCGCAGGGCTTTGGTGGAGTGCTGGCGGACGGCCGGAACCACTTCCGCATTGAGGTATTCGACCAGTTCCGCAGTTTCGTTTTCGAGACTGCCCGCCACTTCGTGGATGGACTGATTGAGGCGGGCTGAAGCCTCTTCCACCTTGCGGTTGAAGTCGTTCATGGCGATCCTTGGTGAGGGCGAAAAGGGCCACTCGTGATTTGCGACACCAGACTAGCCCATTATTTCGTGCCTCCGACCGAGGGTCAATGGGGGAGGCATCCCCTCATACACCTCGGAAATCGCGAGTAAGGTCAGAGACCCGTGCTAACCGCCGATGGAACTGGAAACGCTGGAAAAGACATTGTTGGAATTTGATCCAATCAGCCGAACCGTGCCCACAACGATTACAAGGATCACCGCCAGCATCACGGCATATTCGGCAATGTCCTGGCCTTCCTCCTGCAGCCAAAGCTTGCGCAGAAAGCCTTTCATGGTTTCATTCTCCCTGGCGCGCTAAGGACCTCCGCGCCACTCTCAGCTTGCCCTGTCAGAGGCGCGGCAACAATGGCACCTTCGGGGCCTTTCGGGGAACGGGCGTAACTTTAGGTTGGATTACCGATGTGCTGGAAGACGGGTAGGCGCACTATCGCACTTGCTGATCAACAATCCTCAGGGTCCTCTCGACTTGAGTTTTTGGCGAACGAGCACGCCAATGCCCAGCAGGCCTGTGCCCAGCAGGCCCAGTGTCCCCGGTTCCGGAACTGGGGTCAGGTTGGTGTTGCCACTGGCGATCATGATCGAGATCACATTGCCTGAGGCGTTGCTGACGCTGACGGTCAACTGCACCGTCAAACCCACGACGGCTATGTTCTGATTACCCTCGACAAGCATTCCGCTGACGGGTCCGGTCAATGTGTATTCTTTGGTGCCGTTGGAAAGTGTCAAAGCCTGCCAGGAAACGTCACCGCTGAAACTGCCGGTGAAGATCACACCGTCAGGCAGGCCATTGGTACCGTTGGTGGCTATTTGAAAGGATCCGCCGCCGGCGAACGTGGCTCCGTTTTGCAGGTTTCCGCTGAGCAAGGCCCCGGTAGTGAAACTCAAGGATCCCAGGTCATTCCCTGTGATCGTTCCCAGGCCATCGTAGTTAACGACGGAGGTCAACGTGGAACCGCCAAGTGACATGCCGGCGTCGGAGCCCGTGAGAGTGCCGCCCGTGTTGCCGAAATCAACTTGGTTGCTACTGTCCGCAACGGCAGACAGCGGCAGAACCAGTGCCAGCAGGACTATCCAGACAACTCGCCCCATGGTAAATCTCCAAGACGGGAAGCGGCACATCCAGTGTCTTGCCGCGCGGGCCGTCTGTCAACTGTGAAAAAGTATGTGTGCCCGACCACGGTCAGTGCGCAGTTGCGCGGGGCAAGTCACACCTTCACCATTTTGCTAATCCAGTCGCTTCTCTGCTATCCTGTACATGCGTTTGATAGAGTCGGTTGTAGAGCAACTTCTTGCCAACCAGCTAGGACCTGCCCTTCGTACTTCCGAATCCTTTCAGCGTAAACTGATCGAAAGGAACATCCGTAACAAAACAATATGGCAGAACAAGGAACAGTAAAGTGGTTCAATGACGCCAAGGGCTACGGCTTCATCAGCCGTCAGACTGGCGAGGATGTGTTTGTCCATTTCTCGGCGATTCAGGCGGGCGGCTTCAAGAGCCTGCAAGAAGGCCAGACCGTGGAGTTCGATGTGACCAAGGGGCCGAAAGGCTGGCAAGCTGAAAACGTCCGGCCGCTCTAAGCGGTAGCTTTTTCCGCAAGCGTGTCGGTGACTCGAACCTGGGGCCGGCACGCGTTGCCGTTTTCAATAACCCAACTGTACGACCGGAGACGGTTTGAACAACGAAGAACTCAGAGCTTCCTACGCGATCATTCGTCATAACGTTCGCACCTATGAATCGGGCGGAGTTGCGGCCGTGATTAAGGGTAAGCAGAACGCGGAAACCATCGCAAAACAGTACGAGGGCAGCCAGAGCATGGAAGAGCGCCAGGCAGGCTGGCGTTATTTCTGCGAAAAGACTGAACTCAAACCCGGAACCAGTCCGGAACAAGCCACGCAGCTTCGCCAGGCGGAGCTTGAGACTCGCGAATCCAAAGCGCTGCAAGACGAGCGCTTCCTGCCTCCCATCACCAACCGCTAAGGGCTGGCGGGACCACCGTACCGACGGTAACCCCCAGACCTGTCATTTCATTGACTTGCACGAGACCGAGTTGTTAACTTTCACACCAAAGCAGGCGGTGGGCGTCTCGCGCCCGGCTTTCTTGATATAGTTAAAGTTCCGACGCTTCGCATGGAATTATTGCTCAACCTTGTCTGGCTGACTCTAGCTCTGCCGGCGATCTGGGTCTGGCGGCACGAGCCGGTTCGCGCAGGGCACTCATCCGGTTTCAGCCGTATTCGTGCTTCACTGTTGTTGATCTGTGTTCTTACGCTGCTGTTTCCCGTCGTCTCCGCCACGGACGATTTGCATCCGATGCGGCCGGAGATGGAGGAATCCAGTCCCTTCAAACGCACGGTCAAGCAATCGAGTGGCACCTCTACGGCTGCCGCTTGGCTAACCCCTTGCGATAGTTTCTTTGCTCGTTCAAGTCCCAGCCCACAGATTTCTCTCGGCAGCGAGACCGGCCTGCTCGTTGTACCTGGTTCGCTTGTCTTTCGTGCCCTACTCACCTCCAGCCCACGCGACTCGCGCCCGCCGCCCTCCTCTCTTTTCGGCTGAAATGACGCCTTGCGCGATCGACAAGACTAATTTCCCGCTGTGAGAAGTGGCTTGCTTGTGCTTTGCCTCGTGGCCGAATCCGAGCGTGCCGCCGCCGGCGTGAATCTAGCAAAACCACGACGATGGAGTAGGTAATGCAAAATACACTTTGGCGTTATTGCGCACGATTTCTGGTCTTCTGCGTGTCGTCAACTGCCGGCGCGCAGCAGGTGTTGACGTGGGAGCAGGTGCGCGATCGCTTTGAGATAAGCAACCCGACACTGTTGGCAGACAAGCTCAATATCGATGAGTCCAAAGCGGAAGAGATCACTGCCTTTCTGCGCCCCAATCCGACTTTCTCTCTAACCGCTGATGGGACGCAAATTGCTCCCGAAAAGGGCGTCTGGAGACCGTTGGCCGGTACTTTTGAGTCGCCCGGCATCAGTTTTCTGATTGAGCGGCAGCATAAGCGGCAATTGCGCCTGGTGAGCGCCAAAAAAGCGACCCTAATTGCCGAGTCCAGCCATGCTGACCTCGAAAGAACTCTGCTCTTCGACCTGCGTGGCGCGTTTGTGGCAACGCTGCAAGCTAAAGCGGTGCTTCAATTAGCAAAGGATGATTTGGCCTATTACGACCACGTGCTCGACATTAGTCGAAATCGGTTTCAAGCCGGTGATATCGCGCAAATCGATCTTGATCGCCTGGAGCTACAGCGAGTGCAATATGAGTCGGATGTGCAAACCGCCGAAGTCGATTTGCGCACGGCGAAAATTCAACTGCTGACGCTGTTGAATGATCGATCCCCCATCGAACAATTCGACGTGAGCGGGCCCTACGATTTCAGCGACCAAGTCAGACCACGGGATGAATTCCGCAAGATTGCGCTGGAGACGAGGCCAGACTTGAAAGCTGCTGTCGAAGCCATAGACAAAGCCCAAAGTGATCACAAGCTCGCGCTGGCGAACGGGTCGACCGATCCCACCGTGAGCGCATGGTATACGCACAACTCCTCCAACAATAATCCCTTTGGCATAAATACTCTCGGCGTCAGTGTGGACATTCCGCTGCGCATTTTCGACCGCAACCAAGGCGAGAAGTTGCGTTCACAACTTGACATCGACCGCAACCAGCGGCTGCTGGACGCGACTCAGGCCCAGGTCTTCAGCGATGTCGACTCCGCATACGCCACGTTGAATAGCAATGTGATTCTGCTGCGGCCCTACAAAGCGAAGTATCTGCAACAGGCGGTGCGAGTGCGCGATACCATCAGCTTCGCCTATCAGAACGGAGGCGCGTCATTGCTGGATTTTCTCAATGCACAAGCTGAATATCGAACCGTCCAGTTAAGTTATGTGAATCTGGTCGGCTCATATCTTACGGCCGCGGCCCAACTGAATCTTGCCGTTGGCAGGGAGGTAATCCCGTGACGAAGCGTGCGCATCGCCGTGCGGGAATTCTTATTTTACTGTCTCTGCTTTCGCTTGCGGTCGCGTGTTCCGACAACACTAAGGCCGCTCCAACCAAGGCAGAAGTCACTATCGACCCCAACCTCTTCAACGTTGAGCATCCCGAATTGTTCAAGCTGGTGAAGGTTGAGGCGCGGGATTTGCCGACAGTGCTGGCCGCCAACGGCAGCGTCACACCGGACGTCAATCGCACCATCCATGTGACCTCGCAAGGCTCGGGGCGAGTCACTGATCTTCGGGTGAAACTCGGAGATTTTGTGACGAAGGGCCAGGCTCTACTCTCGATTTACAGCACCGACCTTACCGATGCCGTTTCTGACTATCAGAAGGCTTTGGCGGATGAGCGGCTGGCCAGGAGGGCGCTGGATCGCGCGCAGATGCTGTACTCGCACGGCGCTCTCGCGCAGAAAGATCTGGAAGTAGCCCAGGACACCGAGGACAAGGCCAAGGTGGACGTTGAGAACGACGAGCATCGCATCCATTTGTTAGGCGGGGATCCGGCTCATCCCAGTTCCGTCATTGAATTGCGCGCGCCGGTTGCCGGAACCATCGTGGAACAGAACGTCGCTGGATTCGAAGGCGTCAAGAGCCTCGACAACAGCCCGAACTTGTTTACCATTGCTGACCTTTCACAAGTCTGGGTGGTATGCGACGTCTACGAGAACGACCTGGCCGACGTTAGTGTTGGAGATCTAGCTGAAATCCACCTGAATGCGTATCCCGATAGGCTATATAAGGGTACCGTTGCTGACATTTCTCGGGTGCTCGATCCGAACTTGCGTTCGGCTAAAGTGCGCATTGTTCTGGAAAATTCCGACGGTGCGCTGCGTCCCAACATGTACGCGGTTGCGACTTTCCGCTCGCGGAAGTTTCGGTCGCACCTGGTGATTCCGGCTACCGCGGTGATGCGACTGCAAGATAAGGACTGGGTCTTCCGGCGCGAAGGCCAACACCAGTTTCGAAAGATCAAAGTCGATGGCGCCGGCCTAACCGCCGATGGTTTTCAGGAACTAGAGGATGGCACTCTCAAGCCAGGCGACCAAGTGGTGGCCAACGCTCTGGAGTTTTCCAGCGCCGTGGCGGAGAGCAAGTAATGATTCGCGGCCTGATCGATTTCGCGCTGCGCAACCGCATCCTGGTGTTGAGCGTGGCGTTGGTGCTGTTCATCTGGGGTATCTGGTCTTTTCACAATCTTCCCATTGAAGCCTATCCCGACGTAGCCGACACTTACACACAGATCATTACCCAATGGCCGGGACATGCCGCGGAGGAAGTGGAGCAGCAGATTACGGTCCCACTTGAAGTGCAATTGAACGGCGTCCCACACAAAACCCATCTGCGGTCTGTATCTCTCGCGGGGCTTTCGGTAGTTACCATCATTTACGACGACGACATCACCACTTTCACCGCCCGGCAGGAAGTACTCGATCGGCTGGCGCAAGCCGCGATGCCTCCCAACGTCAACCCGGCGCTTGGGCCGGATTACAGCCCGACCGGCCAGATCATGTTCTATACCCTGACCAGCACCAATCCCAAGTATGACGTGATGGAGTTAAAGGCGCTCCAGGATTGGTACGTGGTGAACCAGTTGAAGTCTGTGCCCAACGTCGTGGACGTGAACATCTTCGGCGGCCCTACGCGGGAATACCAGGTCCAGCTTGATCCGGGCAAGCTGGTTTCCTACGGTCTCTCGCTCAGCCAGGTCGAGCAGGCGCTGTCCAACAACAATCTTAATGCCGGTGGAGGGTTCATCGAACGAGGGGAACAAGCGCTCAACGTGCGCGCGGTTGGACTGATGACCGACACTGACGATATTGGCGCCACTGTCGTCAAAGTGGTAAGTGGCACGCCGGTGCGGGTGCGTGACTTGGGCATAGTTGTGCAAGCGCCCAAAGTCAGGCTGGGCCAGCTCGGAAAAACCATCCGACATGAGGATGGCACTGTTATCAACAATGACGACGTGGTCGAAGGCATTGTGCTGTTGCGCAAGGGCGCTGAAGCCGACGCCACGCTAGACGCTCTGCACAAGAAAATTGCCGAACTGAACAACGGCCTGTTGCCGCCGGGAGTGAAGTTCGTCCCTCACTTGGACCGCAGCGACCTGGTGCACTACACGACCCACACGGTGCTGCGTAACTTGACGGACGGCGTGCTGCTAGTCACCCTTATCCTCTTTTTGTTTCTAGGAAACGTGCGTAGCGCGCTCATCGTCACCATTACCATCCCGTTTTCTTTGCTCTTTGCCGCAATCCTGCTGGATCTCAGCAAGATTCCCGCCAATTTGCTGTCGCTTGGCGCTCTTGACTTCGGCATGGTGGTGGACGGTTCCGTGGTCATGGTGGAAAACATACTGCGGCACAGCGAGTTCGGGCGCGGCAAGAAAACATTTCTGGAAATGATCGGGACGGCTGCGCACGAAGTGCAGAAGCCGGTTTTCTTTGCGCGTATTATCATCATCGTTTCCTACCTCCCAATTTTTACCCTGCAACGTGTGGAAGGCCGACTGTTCCGGCCCATGGCCTGGACTGTGGCCTTCGCATTGCTGGGGGCATTGTTGTTCGCGCTGCTCATTGCTCCGGTCCTGTGCACGTTCTTGTTTAAGGACAATATCAAAGAATGGCGCAACCCGTTTCTCCATTTTCTTGCAGGAACGATACGCGCAGACCCTCGACTGGTGTTTCGACCACCTGAAGATCACGCTTAGCCTGGGCGCGGCCGCCGGTGCCTTGATGCTTTTTCTGTTTTTCAGCGGCGCCGTCGGCTCGGAGTTCTTGCCCCATCTGGACGAAGGCGCGATCTGGGTGCGCGGCACATTGGCCCCCAGCACCGGCCCTTCTTCGAGCATCGCGCTCGCCCAACAGGTGCGGCGAGTGCTGGCCGGCTTTCCCGAGGTGACGCAAGTCGTAAGCCAAGTAGGGCGTCCCGACGACGGCAGCGACGCCAGTGGTTTTTACAACACCGAATTTTTTGTCGATCTCTTGCCCCGTTCGAAATGGCGCTCGCAATTCCACACCAAAGAAGAACTGATCGCCGAAATGGACAAGGACTTGAGCAAATTTCCGGGTGTGGACTGGAATTTTTCTCAACCGATTTCCGACAACGTCGAGGAGGCGGTCAGCGGCGTCAAAGGCGAGTTGGCGGTCAAGCTGTTCGGCAAGGATCTGAAAGTCCTGGAGCAGAAGGCCAATGAAATGCAGGATGTAATGGGCAAAATCCCCGGCATCGCCGATCTTGGCACGTTCCAGGTGCGCGGTCAGCCTAACGTGAATCTGGTGGTGAATCGAGCAGCGGCTGATCGCTTCGGGATCAACGTCAGCGATGTGCAGGATGCGGTTGAAACCGCGGTCGGTGGCAAGGCAGTCAGCCAGATTCTTATTGGTGAGCAGCGCTACGACCTGACCGTCCGCTACTTGCCGCAGTTCCGCAAGACGGTTGAAGAGATTTCCAATATCCGCATTCTCGCGCCTTCGGGCGAACGCGTGTCGCTGGGCCAACTATGCGACATCAAACTCGAGGACGGCGCCTCCACCATCTATCGAGAAGAGAACTCGCGCTACATCGCCATCAAGTACAGCGTCCGCGGGCGTGATCTGGGCAGCACGGTGCGGCAGGCGATCGAGGAAGTACATCAAAAAGTGCAACTGCCCGAGGGCTATCATCTCGATTGGACCGGCGAGTACGAGAGCCAGCAGCGTGCCAATCACCGGCTGGCAATCATCGTGCCGCTTACTTTATTGTTGATGTCGTTTATTTTGTACTCCGCGTTCGATTCCTGGAAATGGGTTGGCCTGATTCTGGCGGTGGTGGCGCTATCGCCGCTGGGCGGCCTATTTAGCCTGCTGTTGACCGGCACCCACTTTTCGGTTTCATCGGGACTAGGTTTTCTGGCGCTGATCGGCGTTTCCGTCGAAATCGGCGTCATCATGGTGGAGTACATCAATCAGCTGCGTACGCGGGGGATGAACCCGCGCGAAGCCGCCAAGGAAGGCGCGCTCTTGCGTCTTCGACCCATCATGATGACCATGCTGGTGGCAACTCTGGGACTCTTGCCGGCCGCGATGTCGCACGACATTGGTTCCGACTCGCAACGGCCATTTGCCATCGTCATTGTGGGTGGGTTGATTGTCGAACTCTTCATCAGCGTAGTCTTGCTGCCGACTCTTTATGTCTCCTGGGCGCGTCCAGCAGACAAGCTCCCACCCCCTGAACTCGGCTTCATGGAAGAGGGCGAGCATGTGCCGACCCTAAGGCTTTTGCGGCTTCAGGTTGCAGTCTTTGCGAACCCTGGCTAGGTCCAGGCCGGTCGGGGAGAATTCGGCGATCTGCCGGCCGCGAGGAGTCTCGAATTCAACTTTGAAGATATTGGCGCCAATCAACTGGCGAATGGTGTCCTTGTCCATGGCCAGAAATTTTCCGTTTACCCAGTTCCAGTGATGACGGCTGTTGGAATTGTCTACACGGACGCGGACGCTCATCTGCGGTCTTCCCCAAAAGCTCGCCCAATTCGGAGGGCCGATTCTCAGGTTGGGACGGAAATCGCCGAGAGCCAATTTTCCGCCCACGCAGAAAAGGATGACTCTTGCCTTGGCATAGCTGTCCGGCAGAAGAGTGTCGGCCTCGAGCTCAAAGCGAACCTTCTTGGCCGCCAGTCATCTTGTCCTCAGACTGGAATTCCATCCATTTGCCACCTGCGGGGATGCCGACCTGGTTCTCGGGGGCGTTTTCGGCGGCGGGCATGCCGCCTTCTTGTGCGCATAACGGGACAAGCGCCGCACATAAGAAAGCTAAACATAAGATGAAGGATTTCACGATCGACCTCGGCGAACTACTGAAGAAAATGGGACGAAGGACTGTCATGTCTGCTCCTACAACTGTAAACCCTAAAAGATGCGAAAGTTGCGCCGAAACGGCCGGAAGACTCTACGCATCTCGACTAACGGCAATTATCCGGGGCCGACCGGCCCGCGAACCGTGCGCCGATCCAGGCCATTTGATCTCTGACGGAGTCTCCTATGACAAGGCCAGGCTGAGGGTCGAAGAATTTGTCCAAGTCAACGCGGTCGCCTTGCTTACACATGCGATCAACCGTCTGGTCGGTCATCGCGGGCAGCCCTTCTGAATCATCCCCATTACCGATCACCAGGAGGGGGCCGCGCGCCGGCTTCTGGCCGAGAGCATTCCTGCCAAAGAACTTTTTGACGAATTCATCGTCCTTCCACTTCCCGTTCAACATCTGGTTTGCCGAAAGTCCCCCGCTGTTGACTGAACTACCGCAGTCCTCATCGATTTCGTGATAACGAGGGAGCGCCTTTTCGGTCAGCATGTTGCTTATATCGAAACCCGGATACACCGTTTTGAGCGTATAAGCTACAAACGCGAGCATCCCCACGGATTTCTCCGTAGTTGGATGCGAATAGATGTCCTGCAAATCAGCAATTCCGGAAATCGCGATGCTCCCAAGGTAGTCGGAGTCGTGTAGTCCGTGCTCCTCCTCGGCTACGGCTAGTGCGACGTTAGCGCCAAGGGAAGGTCCCATGGCCACCCATTTCGGACCTAATTGTGTCACAGTCATATGTGCTGCGGGAATCGAATCGATTACATCGGTCGCATCGGATGGAAGATCCATGACGGCATTTCTGAAATCGGTGCCCAGGCCCGTGTAGTCGGTCGCAACCACCGCGTAACCAAGATCGACGTACATGGAAAGAAAAGGCCCATAGTACAAATTTCTCAAGAGCGATGGCGCACACTGGCGACCACCGCCGCTAAAGCCGTGCGCCCAGGCAATGACGGGCCAGCCTCCCGCCGGCGGCGTTCCCGAAGGAACCAGGACTACGCCCGATGCCGCCACATCCTGCCCAGTGGCGGACCGAGAATGATAGAGAATGCGAAATGCGGAAAAATCAGCAGACAGATAGTATTCGTCAGCCGGTTCTGATCGAATCAATTCGCCTGGTTTGCCGGCGGGCAGCGGCTTGGGGGTGTCGTAGAAATTTGTAAGCGGCAATGTTCGGTGGACGCGCTGTCGTGGGGAGGCTGACTCTTGCCTTGGGGCAACCGCCTGCGCGCACGCGAGTTGGCTCGCCAGGAAAAGATAGAAAACGAGTCGTGCGATAGATACCACAGTCCCGCGATCGGGGTTGCTGCTGCCGCGCACAAATGAGGAACGGAACATCAATCTGATTATGCCATGCGCCGGGGCGACCGTTAAGGGCCATTCTTGGCGAAAGAAATATGCGGGATTGTGCGAGCGTCACCTGCGAATTGGCGGTGTTCGAGCAGGTCGCCGCTTCAGCGGCCGGGTAGAGTGGGAACCTCTATTTTCATCGTTTTAATCTCGTATGGCTTGGTGTGTACGGTAACTGATCCTTCGTGTATAGCAAGATTTCCAATCGGCCTCTCCATCAGATCGGTTTCCTCAGCTGACCTTGCTGTCAGCGGAACGTGTACGTTCACGTCTGACTCCTTGCCCGCCCACTCATAGAACCGTAGGATGAGGCTACTGCCGTCCTCTGCTTTCTTGAGTGCTGTAATTACTACATTGTCCGGTTCGATTTGCACGAACGAGTATTCGGCCGGGAGCGCCCCCTGGTGCTTCTGCGTCTGCCTTGAGATCGGCTTGTAATTCAGTTCATATCCTCGGCGCACGGTCATCGCCGCTTGCCAGCCTTCTCCGTGGGGATACAACGAGTAGGTGAAATCGTGGGGACCTTCGTCGGCATGGGGATCTGGCCATTCGGGTGAACGCAAAAGTGACAGCCGCAGCACATTGCCCTTAGCGTCGTAGCCGTACTTGCAGTCGTTTAGCAGGCTGAACCCGTGGGTTGCATCAGATATATCCGCCCAACGTTGGGCCGGCACCTCAAATTCCGCCCGCTCGGCGGGCGTGCGGCGTGTAGTCGGACGCTCAATCGACCCATAAGGAATCTCAAACGTAGCTTTTTCATTGTGTGCGCTGAGCGGGAATGCCACCTTGAGCAGAATGTGTTTCTCGTGCCAATCGGCATGCATCTTCACATCGACGCGCGGCACGCCAGCGTACATGGTGATGTCGCGGACGAAGGTTGAATTCTGAAAATGGTTCTTCACCCGAATCACGGCGCGCAACGGACCATGCTCCACTAACTCCACCTGGTCGGCCTTGTCCAGGTCCCAGTGTTGTTTTTCGAAGTCAGCGTCAATATTCCATGCGTCCCACCGCTTGGGCTTGTCGTAGAAAGCCTGTAATAGATTGCCACAAGTTGAATTTTTGGGGCCTCCGCTGTCGGTCTCGGCTGGTGCCAGCGCTTCGGTCTGACTTCGCTTATCGAAAAGGCTGGTCATGCAGCCGGTCTGGGGATCAATCTTGATCCGGACGAACTCGTTTTCGAGAGTGCTGGCAGTTGCCTTGATGATCGAGCGGTCTGACGCCGGCTTTGCCGAGGCTCGAACGAAATAGGTCGTGTACCCAATCGCCGGGAGGTGGCTGAGAACCAGCAAATGCGCCCGGTGAGTGTCGGAATCGATCGCCAACAACTGCGACGCTGCCGGCTTACCCGCCGAATCGAAAACCTGGACGTGTTGCGCCGGCACGGGCAGCTGCGCCTCAATCTCGATTACTTCGGTTCGCGGCCAGGACAGCGAATTGAAAACCACTACTGGCACGCCTTCACTCTGGGTGTCGATGTGGGCTGAAATCTCGCTCAGGGCTCCCTCCTCGATTTCCCGCCCGGCGCGCCCAACATTTTCGAGATTGCGCTTGGCATCGAGATAGTTCACGCCGATGCCCGAGCCCGGCATAATGTCGTGAAAGTGGTCGAACAGCAGGTTTTTCCATGCAAGCTCGAACTCCGGTTGCGGATAAGCTTGCCCGTAGAGGGCCGCTAGCGAGGAATATTTTTCCGCATCGAGCAGTAAGTCTTCGCTGCGCCGAATTCGGCGCTTGGTTTCCGCCTGGGTAGTAAACACACCGCGGTGATATTGAAAGTAGAGCTCGTCTTTCCAGGTAGGAACCTGCATGCTGGGAAGCTTCTTTTCCAAATCCTCAAAGAAGCCGGTCGCGGTGCCGAACTCAAACTTGGGGTAGACGACACCTGGTGACATCAACCGCGTGGCGTTGTCCAGCATGGTGCGTGTGGGCCCGCCACCGTGGTCTCCGACCCCGTATAAATGCATCATTTCCGGCGTGTCGGCGAGCTTCGGGCCATACATTGATGGAGCCCAGATCGAGATATCGGTGGCCATTTTCTCGCCATCGATGTCGGCGGCATAATCATGTGGGAAATACGTCAACAGGCGGCTTCCGTCCGGCGCTTCCCACCAGAACAGCTTGTAGGGAAAGGTGGTGAACTCGTGCGCCCAAAGCAGCTTCTGGGTTACGAAATAATCCATGCCGGATTTCTTGTAGATCTGCGGGAGTTGCCAGTTGTAACCGAACGAATCCGGGTTCCAGCCAATTTTCACGTCCACACCAAAATTTTTCTGGAAATAGCGCTTGCCCACCAGGATTTGCCGTACCAGCGATTCCCCCGCCGGCATATTCAAATCCGGCTCGACCCACATGCCGCCGATCACCTCCCAGCGCCCTTCTTGCACACGTTGTTTGATTTCCTTGAAAAGATCGGGATATTTCTCCTGCATCCATTCGTACGTGCGCGCGGAAGACATGGTGAACTTGAAATCGGGGTACTCGCGCATCAGGTTCAATACGCTCTGAAAGGTGTTGCGCACAACCTCTACAGTTTCTGTCCACGGCCACAGCCATGCCATATCAATGTGCGAATTGCCGACAGCGTGAATGGTGAATTGCCTCAGCCACGGCCTCAGCACCTCGAGCTTCGTCTGTGCCAGTCGCAGCGATGCGTCAAACCCAGCCTGATCAGCTTTGTCGAGAGTGGAAAGATCGATGGCGCCGATCGCCGCCGCGAGTTCCTGTTGGCGTTGGTCCTTTCCATCTTGATATGCGGCAATCAATGGTCGCGCGGAAAGAATTTCCATGCGCACCAGTGTGGGGTCCGGCCTGCTGGCGGGCGGTTCGAAGGTCATCTGCGCGTGACGAAAATTACTCTCTACTTCCATCGCCTCCATGCGTATGGCGATCAGAAACTTCTGGCCTGGTTGGGCATTCTCCGTCAGCAGAATCGGCTGCAGCGTATCTTCGTTCCCACGAAACACCAGCGAACCGTTTGAGAAGACAGCGATTTGATCGGGTCCATTGCTGTCCAGAGCCAGGTCAAGCTTTACGCGTGATCCCTGGAGGGCGTAGCCATCGATCTTTTCCGGGATTGTTATCCAATGGCGAAAGGCGCGAGTGCCGGTTGACCATTTTGCATCGAGTATCTGTCAGCTCCCATTGGGAATCGTCGAGCGATGGATCTTCCGGGTGCGGCACATCGTCATGCCAGCGCCATTCCGGCAAGGGCAGAATGGTCAGCGACGCCAGTCGATCGAGCGTGGCCTTGTAGGGATCGGCTGGTCCAGCCGCCGGGGTAGCGCCTTGGCCAAAGCCGAAGGTCGAGTGCAGCAGAACCAGAAATAAGCTGAAGGCAATCAATCGTTTCATGGATGTCATCGGCAAACGATTATCATAGATGTGTGGCCGAAAATTACCAAAAATGCGCTGGTTATCCGGCTGTCCAACGGCGTTATAATGTGTGCATGTACCGCTGGGTGGCAGTTGCGGCTCTGGGCGCGGCTTTGATCGCGGTTCCGGTCTGGGGGCAGCGGCGAGGCGGAGGTTTCGGAGGGGGCTTCGGGGGGCACGCGGGTTTTGCCTCTCGCGGTGGATTTGCCGGCGGCGGCAGAATGATGGGCGGCCGCGGATTTGGTTTTGGAGGGTCTTTTCACGGCCCACGCTTCGGTGGCGGATTTAGCCGGCCTTCATTCCATCATCCGCACTTTGCCACGCGCGGTCGTTATTTCGGGTACGGCGGATATTATGGATACCCATACTATGGATATCCCTCCTATTACGACTACGACGACGAGAGCTATTATCCGCCGGACAACTATGCAGATGACAGTGCATATGCGCCCTATCAGGGAGATCAACAACAGCAACAGGCGGAAATCGATCGTCTCGAAAACGAAGTCGATCGCCTTCGGCAAGAACGCGCCCCTGCTGTAGCGGCCCCGGCTCCCGCGAAGGCCGACGTGCGCACTTTGACCGAACTCGTCTTCCGCGATAAACACACCCAGGAAGTGGAGAACTACGCCATTACCGGCCAGACCTTTTGGATTTTCGACGGCCAGCGAACCAAGAAAGTTCCGATTTCCGAGTTGGATATCGCGGCTACGATCAAGGCGAATGATGCTCGCGGCGTAGATTTTGAGTTGCCGCGATAGTTTCCTGTTTTATCACAGAGTTTAGAGAGCCAGTGCAGGACCGGCGGTGATTGTGGCCCTGGGGCTGGAGTTCGCATGCAGGCGTAGACTGGATATGGGGATTATGGTTTTAGCGCTCGACCGCTGCCATTTGGCCCGGTCGGGCGCCTCTAGCCCTCACGGTTCCGTTCATTTACTACTTAACCTTGAAGCTGAAATCAGCTGTCACGGGTTTGCCGGCGGCAACCGTCACTTGTCGAATCTGAGTTCCATAAGTTTCCTGCCAGGCGGTCAACGTGTAGGTGCCTGGCGGTACATTGTCTAGTTGAAAGGCTCCGCTGTCATTGCTGACGCCAACTGGGCCCCTGACTACCGCGATATAGCCGTGCATCCAAGGGTGAATGTTGCACTTGACAGGAATGGCAATCTCTTCATTGGACCACGTAATATCGATCGGGGATGTGCCAGCCAACTGCGACTTGTTCCATTGATTGTTGCCACTGCCAGGCTTGGGCTCAGGGTGAATGTTGTGCGCCGTTTTGTCGCTATTCATTATTTTCATGTGCTGGCCAACATCCACCGCCACCACGTGAGGAACATATTGGCAACCCTTCTGGTCAAGTATTACGGGCTCAGAACGCGTTCCCCCCTCGTTCCCGGTTAGGCCCTGGGAGATGTACACGACAACATTCGCGAGTTCGCCTTTTGAGCCCACGACGACATTCTCCACGGTAGCCCGCGTTCCGACGCCTGTTTCTGTGCAACTCGGATCCTTTGACATATCGATCGGTTTCCGATGCGGGGCCTGGCCGTCAAGCCTAACCGTCCCCACGATCTGGCCTGTGGAAGCCGCACTTACGCTTCTTCCGGAATGCAAGAATCCGGATGCGAAAACTAGCAGGGTGGAAGCCATTGCAATGATTTTGCATCGAGCTTTCATCGAATTCTCTCCTGGTAATACGAAGTCCGCCTCGGTTGCGCAGATGGACGCGAGTTCAGCCACGTCCATCGGGGCTCGAACCATGAGCAATGCAGCCTTGAAATCTTGAGGGATTTCCGGCTAAGAATCTGTGGCACATGTCACATATCGATGTGACGAGCAAACATTGGCAAACTTGGACTCGTCGGATTTCGTGGTCGGTTTTGGTTATTTAATAGGCAGGGTTGGAAAGCCAATTACTTAGTTTTTCACTGATTGGCACGATGATCGGCGATCCACTCTTAAATCTGAGCGCAGACCGACTTGATTTCCGTGTACATCTCTAGCACTGCGTGGCCCGACTCGCGGCCCCAGCCCGACTGTTTGTAGCCGCCAAAGGGCAGCGCATTGTCGAAAACGTTGTAGCAATTGATCCAGACCGTGCCGGCGCGCAGCTTGGCCGCCATGCGGTGGGCCTTGCTGAGGTCGCTCGTCCAGACTCCCGCGGCCAGACCGTACATGGAATCGTTCGCGAAAGCGGCAACTTCCTCGGGGGTGCTGAACGGGATGGCGGTCACAACCGGGCCGAAAATTTCCTCCCGCACCACTTTCATCTGCGGTTTGACGTCCACCAGGACAGTGGGCTCGACAAAATATCCACTGCCGATGATTTTGTGTCCTCCCACTACGGCTTTCGCGCCTTCCCGTACGCCGGATTCGAGATATCCGCAAACCCGGTCTTGTTGCTCTTTCGACACCAGCGGCCCTAGGTTGGTGGAAGGATCGATTCCCGGGCCAATGCTGAAAATTCTTGGTCACTTGGGCCAACGCCGTCCACTACTTTCTCGAAAATGCTCTTGTGGAGCGAACAAGCGCGAGCCCGCAGTACAGCATTGACCCTGATTGAAAAAGATGGCGTTGGCGCTGCCCGGAATCGCCACATCGAGATCGGCGTCGGGAAAAATAATGTTGGGAGACTTGCCTCCCAGCTCCAGCGAAACTTTCTTAAGATTTCCCCGGGCGGCATCCACGATCAAGCGTCCAACTTCGGTCGAGCCGGTGAATGCAATCTTATCCACGTCAGGATGCGCAGCCAAGGCTGCGCCCGCGGTCTCTCCAAATCCCGGGACGATGTTGACAACACCCTCGGGAATCCCAGCCTCCGTAATAAGTTCACCGAGGCGCAATGCAGTGAGCGGAGTCTGCTCCGCCGGCTTCAGGACCACGGTGCAACCAGCGGCGAGCGCGGGCGCCAGCTTCCAGGCGGCCATGATCAGTGGGAAATTCCACGGAATGATCTGGCCCACCACGCCAACCGGCTCGCGCAACGTATATGCAAAATACTTGGCTCCTGGCCTTGAGATGGGAATGGTGTTGCCCTCAATCTTGGTAGCCCAACCGGAAAAGTAACGGAACGTCTCGATCGCGGTGGGAACATCAACGATGCGGGAGAAAAACACGGGCTTGCCATTGTCGAGTGTTTCCAACTCAGCCAGTTCGTCGCGATGTTGGTCAATCAGGTCGGAAACCTTCCACAACAGACGGCTCCGCTCGGCGGGAAGCATTTCCGGCCACGGACCTTGCTCGAAGGCGCGGCGGGCAGCTTTGACAGCGCGATCGATGTCTTCGCGAGCACCTTCAGCAACATGTGCCAGCACTTCGCCGGTGGCGGGGTTGCGAGTCTCGAAAGTCTTCCCCGAAGCGGCCTCAACCCATTTGCCGCCGACGAGCATTTTGCGGGGGTTACTCAGAAATTCCGTGGTGTCCTTGTTGAGTTGGGCCGGTGCTGATGTCGTTGCCATATTTCTCCTTGATTGCCGTGGCGTCCGGCTCAATTCTCAGGCGAATATGCTTTCACCGCCAGTAGGAACTTGCGCGTAACCGGGTGTTCCAGCAGAGACCGCCCGACCAGAAACTCTTGCCCGTGACAAACGCCCACAGCCCGCGATATGATTTGGCGGTTCGCTCGAGATTCTTCCCCGAGCCGGCGCACACCCAAAAGGTGCTTATGGGCAAAGTTACGAACGAACGTTCGATAGCACAATATCACCGGGCCCCAGCGGGTAGCCAGCCCCCTTCTCTTCACCCGGCCTATCGTTCCACCGTTCTGCGTTCCCCTGCAAAGCCATTGATCATGCTGCCGCATACCTTGTCGGAAATCACCGGCCCGTTGTATGGGCACGAAAAAATCGGCGAGACGGACAATGATCTCACCCGGCAACATGCTGAGGAGCCCAAGGGTGAACGCATCATGGTTTCGGGGCAGCGTGTTGGACGACAATGGCCGGCCGGTGCCGCAGGCGCTGATTGAAATATGGCAGGCCAATTCTGCGGGCCGTTACGCTCACGTTAAAGACCAGCATCCCGCGCCGCTCGACCCCAACTTCACTGGCCGGGGACGCATCCTCACTGATGAGAACGGGATCTTATCGTTTCGTAACCATTAAGCCGGGCGCCTATCCCTGGCTGAATCATTACAATGGCTGGCGTCCCGCGCACATTCACTTCTCCATTTTTGGCAGGGCGTTCATCACCCGTCTGATCACGCAGATGTATTTTCCCGGCGATCCGCTGTTCCCGTACGATCCGGTCCTCAATTCGATTCCCGACGAAAAGGCCCGGCAGCGGCTGATTTCGAAATTCGATTTAGAAACGACCCAGCCGCAGTGGGCGCTGGGCTTCCGTTTTGACATTGTTTTGCGGGGGCGGGAAGCGACGCCGTTTGAGACATAACATGGATCTGATCCCTATACCGTCGCAGACCGCCGGCCCATTCTTTCATCTGGGGCTGACAGTGACGCGTTCCGTCCCATGCATTGCCGATCGCGGTGTCAAAGGGGAGAGAGTCTGGCTGACCTGCCGCTTGCTTGATGGCAACGGCGATCCCGTCAACGACGGCATGATTGAGATCTGGCAAGCCGATGCCAGTGGCAAGTACAACCACCCCGACGATACCCAGGAGAAATCGACTGATCCCATGTGGTTCGGCTTTGGGCGGGCGGGCACCGACGAAGACGGAACTTGCAAGTTCGAGACCGTCAAGCCGGGCCGGGTTCCCGGGCCGGGTAATGCTCTGCAAGCACCGCACTTGACGCTCGCGATTTTTGCTCGCGGCATGCTGAAGCAGCTCTACACCCGGATCTATTTTGCGGGCGATGCCGCCAACAGCGACGATCCGATCCTCACGCTGGTCCCACCGGCACGCCGCGCGACTCTGTTGGCACGACCGGATGAGGCAGGCCCAGGGCATTGGAAGTTCGATATCCATCTTCAGGGCGAGCAAGAGACCGTCTTCTTTGATGTGTAACCCCGCCTGAATTCTGCGTGGCAACGTCTATAATGCCGCACTGAGGAAATCCACTGCATGCCGGCGCGACTCATCGACAGTCTCGCAACGACCGAGTTTCTTGCTGAGTTGTTTTCTGACCAATCGGTGTTGCAGGCCATGCTGGACTTTGAAGTAGCGCTGGCGCGAGCCGAAGCCAGGGTCGGGGTCATTCCGAAATCTGCGGCTGCAGCAATCGTGGCCGCAGGGAAAGCTGACGGCTTTGATATCACGCGCCTGGTTCGCGAAACGCTCCATAACGCCACGCCGGGTGTTCCCCTGGCGAAGGTATTGACCGAGCGGGTGCGATCGCGGAATCCCAAAGCAGCTGGTTTTGTACACTGGGGCGCGACCAGCCAGGATGTGGCGGACACGGCTTTGATTCTTTTGCTGAAACGGGCCCAGCCCGTACTCGATGGAGATTTGGCGCGGTTGAAAATCGCGCTGCGAAAGCTGTCTGAGCAGCACAAGAACACAGTGATGCTGGGCCGGACGCTGATGCAGGCCGCACCACCAGTGACGTTTGGCCTTAAGGCGGCGGGATGGCTGGGTGCCGTTAGCCGCAGTTCGAAACGTCTTGATGCCGCATTCGGCGATAGCTTGATCGTGCAGTTCGGCGGCGCTACCGGAACTTTGGCGTCGCTTGGAAAACAAGGATCGGCGGTGGCGCGTGCTCTCGCCAAAGAGCTTGGCCTGGGTTTTCCCGACGCGCCTTGGCATGCGCATCGGGACCGCCTGGCAACTTTGGTTTGCAGTTGCGGAGTTCTGGTCGGATCGCTCGGCAAAATGGCGCGCGACGTAAGCTTGCTAATGCAGAACGAAGTGGCTGAGGCGGCGGAGCCCAGCGGCGAGGGTCGCGGTAGTTCTTCGACCATGCCGCATAAGCGCAACCCGGTCGGATGCGCGGTGACTTTGGCGGCTGCCCTTCGAGTTCCCGGAGCAGTCGCGTCCTTCCTCTCCGCCATGGTGCAGGAGCACGAACGCGGCGTTGGCGGCTGGCAAGCAGAGTGGCCGATTGTGGCGTCGGTGGTTCAATCCACCGGGTTGGCTGCGGCCTCGATGGCCGAGGTTGTGGAGGGATTATCTGTGGACGCTAGGCGCATGCGGGCAAATATCGATGGCACTAACGGCGCGGTCTTCGCCGAGCGGGCCATGATCCTCTTGGGTTCGAGTGTCGGCCGTGATGCTGCGCATGAAGTTGTCGAGGAAGCGGTTCGTGAAAGCATCTCTCAGGGTAGATCTCTTTCGCAGGTGCTGGCGGAAATGCCAGAAGTCACATCGCGGCTTGATGCTTCAGTCTTGCGCTCGCTTGAAATCCCTGAGCAATATCTCGGGGAGGCAGAAACATTTCGGCAGGCACTGGTGTCATCTTCACGGAAGACCAAGAGTTCAAACAAGAGGGAGCAATAAACCTTGCCCTTTATCAGCGCAAGTAACATTCGCCAGTTCTATCGCCTCGAAGGCCGGTCGGGAAAGCCGGTGCTGATCCTGTCACATTCTCTTGGTGCGGATCATGGGATGTGGGCGCCTCAGATGGCCGATTTTCTCTCCCATTTCCAGATCTTGCGCTACGACACGCGCGGCCACGGAGCCACCGAAGTATCCAACGGCGGATATTCGGTCGAGCTTCTCGGGCGCGACGTGCTCAGCCTCGCTGATACGCTTGGAATCAAACAGTTCGCTTTCTGTGGGCTTTCCATGGGCGGCGCAATTGGCCAGTGGCTGGCGATTCACGCGCCGGAACGGATTACCGGGCTGGTCCTGGCCAACACTTCCGCGCAATTCGGACCACAAAGTAGTTGGGAAGCCCGGATTAAGGCGGTGAACGATGGAGGCATGGCGGCGATTGTCGATGTCGCGATGGGGCGTTTTTTCTCACCGGAAGTTCTCGCCAAGGATGCTAACGCCCAGTCGATAAAGTCGATCTTTTTGAGTACGGATCCAGTTGGATACGTCGGCTGCTGCGCTGCTTTAGGCGACTTTGACTCCCGCGGCTTACTCGGCAAGATTCGTGTGCCCACCCTGCTGATGGTTGGGGACCGAGACATTTCGACTCCGTGGGATGGCCACGGCGAGGTCCTGGCGCGTGGGATTCCAGGGTCACGAGTGGTCCATTTGCCCGCCGCACACCTCTCCAACATTGAGCGTCCGCACTCGTTCACCACAGCAGTGCTTGAATTTCTTCGTCTTTCTTCAGAGCAGGCAGCGACAACTCTGGACGCTGGTTTCGCGGTCCGCCGCGAAATGTTGGGAGATGCGCACGTGGACCGTGCCGTTACGAACACTACTGACTTTAACCGCGAATTTCAGGAGTTGATCACGCGCTACGCGTGGGGGACGATCTGGACTCGGCCGGGTCTGGATTTGCGCACGCGCCGGCTGCTAGTGTTGACGACAATGGCAGCTCTGGGGCGCTGGGAAGAATTCAGCCTGCACGTGCGCGCCGGATTGACACACGAACTCGAACCCTGCGACCTGAAAGAAGTGCTGCTTCAGATTGCGATCTATGCCGGCGTCCCCGCAGCGAATACCGGTTTTCATCTGGCCGCGGAGGAGATGGAAAAAGCGAAACAGAAGTGATCCGATCTGGTATCTCTGCGGTGCCCTTCTGCCTTCTATGAGCTTAGATGTTAGACTCGCCAACGCATTCGGAATTTCGCGGCATTGGGTGCGTCCCACGGAGGCGCGATGTTTCGCTCGAGAGTTTCGCTCATGCTACCGATGGTTGCAGTGAGCTTGACGATTTGTCTTGGCTGCAAAGGCGCCCGCCGGGCCGAATCTACCTCAGGCGTAACTGGCGAGCGCATCGTCACTGCCAATCGGGAGCCGCAAAACTGGCTGACGTACGGCCGGACGTATAACGAGCAGCGTTTCAGCCCGCTCAAGCAGATCACCGACCAGAATGTTTCTCACCTCGGACTCGCCTGGTCTTACGACCTGGACACACATCGTGGACAGGAAGCTACGCCCATCGTCGTGGATGGTGTGATGTATTTCACCAGTGCCTGGAGCAAGGTGTTCGCATTGAATGCCGCGACCGGAGCGCGGCTGTGGTCATACGATCCCAAAGTTCCCGGCGAAACCGGCGTCAATGCCTGTTGTGATGTAGTGAATCGCGGCGTAGCAGTTTGGGATGGGAAAGTATTCTTCGGAACGCTTGATGGACGTTTGATCGCGCTCGACAGCGCCACGGGTAAACCCGTATGGCAAACGTTCACGGTGGATCCTAACTTTCGTTACACCATCACTGGAGCGCCGCGCGTGGTGAAAGGCAAAGTCATCATCGGCAACGGAGGCGGAGAGTTTGGCGTGCGCGGATATGTCTCGGCTTACGACGCCAAGACTGGCAGACTGGCCTGGCGTTTTTATACTGTGCCCGGCGATCCTTCCCAACGATTTGAGAGCCCGATTCTGGGAAAGGCCGCAAAGACATGGACTGGGGAATGGTGGAAGTTCGGCGGCGGAGGCACGGTTTGGGACTCAATCGTCTATGATCCGGAACTCGACCTGCTTTACATCGGCACGGGGAACGGCGGACCGTGGGATGAGAAATATCGCAGCCCGAAAGGCGGCGACAATTTGCTGACCTGCTCGATTGTGGCCCTGAGACCGGGAACCGGCGAGTATGTTTGGCACTATCAAGAGGACCCAGGAGATGTGTGGGACTACGATTCGGATGAACAAATCATTCTGGCGGACCTTTCGATTGATGGCCAGGCGCGCAAGGTCTTGCTACAGGCACCGAAGAACGGCTTTTTCTACGTGATCGACCGCACCAACGGTGGGCTGATTTCGGCGAAGCCATACACGTACATCAATTGGGCGACTGGCGTGGATATGAAGACTGGCCGCCCCATCGAGACTGCGCTCGCGCGATATCCAGGCAGGAATCCTCCGCCAGTCGTACCCGGTCCGCTGGGTGCGCACAGTTGGCAGCCAATGTCTTACAGTCCGCTTACCGGTATGGTTTACATCCCGGTGAACGATGTCGGCTTCGAGTACAAATCAGTGGACAACTTTGAAGAGAAAAAGCTGGCCCCGAATTACGGCATCGACGTGGTGGCTGCGGGAATGCCGCAAGATCCCAAGATCAAGAAAGCGATTCTTGATACTGTAAAAGGAAAACTCGTGGCTTGGGATCCGCTCAAACAAACTGCGGTTTGGACCATCGAACGACCGGGCCCCTGGAATGGCGGTGTGCTCTCAACCGCCGGCAATCTGGTGTTTGAAGGCACGGCGGCTGGGAACTTCGAGGCATATCGTGCCGATACCGGTCAGAGACTTTGGTCGTTCGCCACGCAAACCGGAGTGATGGCGGGCCCGATCACATATTCGATCAATGGCGAGCAGTATGTCGCCGTGCTGGCAGGCTGGGGCGGCGTGTTTCCGCTGGCTACTGGCGAAGTCTCGTTCAAATCCGGTCGAGTGCGAAACATCAGCCGCATGCTAGTCTTCAAATTGGGTGGCGCCGACCAGTTGCCGCAAATTTCGCCGGTGGTAGATCAACTCCTGACTCCTTTGCCCGCGCAGGGCGGAACCGTTGCGGTGCATAAAGGCGAGCAATTATTTCAGCGTTACTGCGCTGCCTGCCATGGCGATGTAGCCGTCAGCGGAGGAGTGCTGCCGGATTTGCGCTACTCGAGCGCCCTCGAGACGAAGGAGTGGTACTCCGATGTGCTGGAAGGAATGCTGGAGTCCGACGGCATGGTCTCTTTCGCCAAGGAGTTATCGCACGACGACGCAACAGCCATCCGCGCCTACGTAGTCTTCCGCAGAGACCAGAGCGTGGCGCCAAGAAAATCTGAGCCAGCGAACGGACACTAGCGAATTCAGGGAGTGCGCTTGATTTCGTGATCCCAAGCCACAGTACCGGTAATTCTTCAAAAACATCACGGTCCTCCCTGATCTTTCTCTCAAACCTGCGGGGTCGTGCTGGTGAAAAAGTTGATGCTGACCGTGGCCAGTTCGGACGGCGGAAATTTGCACTGGAAACGTGTGTCAGCCTGCAACCCGGCTTCGCGGACACAATCTAGAAAAATGGGCAACTCGACCAGGTACTGATCGGAAAAACCGTGTGTCCCATCGTAGGCGACCGCGGGTGTCTTTTCGAGATTCTCAGCGGTGACGGGTGGCGGAAGGGTGTGCAGTTCTAACACGAGCAGACCGAACCTGCCGACGTAGGGCGCCCAGCGGCGCAAATGTCGGACCAGGTTCTCCTCCAGTTCGTCAGCGGGAATGTCCTGACCGAAGTGGGCGAATGCGCCGGTTGATCTCGCCGTGCGAGTTCCGCCGACGTAATTGGCTGGAGGAATATACGGACGGTTGTGATCGAGGAATGAACGCACGTGCAACAGATCGTGTATGTCCAGGCCCAGTTCTTCCAAGTCTCCCGCAAGCTGGGCTGGCCGGTTGATATCGCCGGCAATCACGTGAAAGATTGCCATGCCCGCCCTCTTCAGTGTCTGTTTTGCGACTCGGCGCGCCACCTTGTTGAAGTCCGCTCCCACCAGGGTCAAAGGATGCTGTTCGAGCACGGCGCCGCGCGCGGTGTGGTTCTTGACCGTGAAGTACAGGTGTTCGAGAAAGCTGCCATCGCCGCATCCCATATCGCAGATGCCTTGGGGCTGCTGGTTGAGCGGGCGATTAAATATCTCCACGATAATCTCATCGACTTTCTTGAAATAAGTCTTGTGTGCGCCCCCGCTGCCCCATACGTTCATTCCCCGGTTGACCATCAGCTCGACTCCGTTGTCGTTGAGCCGCGGAGTGCGGGGATTACCGAACAAAAGTGTATGCAGGGCGTTGAACATCGGAAGATATGAAACCGTAACCCCGTACGAAGTGGCAATTTGGGCCGCATAGTGACCGCAGGCGGTCAGTTGGGCGCGATCTTGTTCGCGGACGATCCAACCCTGCGTGGCCAAGAGATCGAAGAGACAGGTCAGACTACGATGATTCGCGGCGATGGCGTTCATATTGACCGCACTCTGCTCCAGTTTAGCCAGCACCCCGCCGCGAGCCAGCGCGACCATCGCTGGCCCAACCACCATGCCGTCAAGGTGATTGCGAATTTGTTCATGCACTTTCGCCGTGAGCGGGTCTGCATTTCCAGCCAAACCCCAGCGCGATCGCGCCCGCGAGACCAGTTCGCGAAGGGAAGGCAACAATGGTTCGTCGGAAGAGCCATACAGGAAGTCCTCAAGAAAAATCGCTTTGGGAGCGAAAGAGACGACCTCGTCATACAAAGGAGGCGCCATGCCCGTGGCAATGCTTCCCGCTGGCGTCAATTCGTAGGATCGTTTTGCGGAGTCTTGTTCGCGCAGCCAACCGAAAGCTGCCAGCAGCCTGAGTGCGACGTGCAAGTAGCCGCGATTGCCGTGAGTGTGTTTGACCACTTCATCCAGAGTCACCGAGGAGGGACCGGCGAAAAGATCAAACACCTTCCGGTCGGCAAGAGCCTTTACGGTGGGAGCCAGAACGATTCCGGCCAGATGGCTAAAGACCAGTTTTCGAACACTGGCCTTTTCATCATCTGCAGGTGATCTGCCAACCATCAACGAATCGGTCCCGTTCAAACGAACTGTTTATTCGCGTCCTTCGAACAAATTCCTGCCTTCGACCAGCGAGCGCATCTTGCGGTCCACTACACTGCGTTGCAGCATCCAGAATCCGCAGTCGGGATGCACATAGCGCAGCCGCTCCGGTCCCAGTGTCTTGACTGCGTGCTCGATTCGCTTGGCAATGAGTTCCGGACTTTCGACTTCGTTGTCCTTGATGTCGATGAGCCCAACTCCCAGGTGGATTTTCGAGTCAAGATCGGTGAGCACTGGCAAGTCTTCATAGCCGTAGCGAGCGAACTCGAGCACCAGATTATCCGTTCGCAATGAATTCAAAAATGGAATCAGGTCGCGCCAGAAGCCGCGCAGTTGCGGCTGCCCACCGTAATTACCAAAGCAGATGTGAACGGCTTTTTCATTCAACAACCCATCCAGCACATGATTGATTGCCTCCGCCGCCCAGGATGCATCCTCGGGGTAACCCGCGATGCAGGCCTCATCCAGTTGGATGGTGTTGGCTTCAATCAGTTCCAGCTGACGCCGCAGCACGACTGCGATGTCCATTGCGAGGTCGGCAACGTTCTTGTAGAAGCAATTGGTTAGCACGCGCGCCAGCATATGCGGTCCGGTGCAGGTAAACTTCAGCGGCAGTTTGCTGAGGGGACTTACGAACTCGAAATCTCTGGGCAGGTTTAGCGTCCCATCCTGAATTTTTCCCACCACCATGCCGGCAGTCAACAAGCGGTATCCAGAGGCGCGGTCGGAACGGAAGCGGTCGAAATCGGAAAGCGAGAAATGTTTGCGGATACCATCCATTTGTGAGGCGAAATAGTCGACCATTCCATTGGTTTCAGGATGGCTGGGATCGAAGCGCATGAGTTCACCGTCAGTCAGGACATCGAGTCCTGCGAGTTCCTGTGTCTTCAGCACGGCCATGACAGCGTCCCGCAGTACCAGGCGCGAACTATTACCGATCAGCCACGAAGGGACCGGGTAGCTGCCAACCACCGTTGCTTTAATGCGCACACTCATGTGTTCTTTCACTCCCCGCAGCCGCTCTAGAGAGAAAACATCATACTCCTGCTCGCAAGCACCGCCCGGATACAAACGGCAAAACATTTTTCTCGACGACGCTAACCCGGAACTTTACGTACGTAACTCCCTCATCTAAAAAGGTGCGAGGGCAATTTCGCCCGTCGCCGTTCGAATTTCGCCTTTCAGATTTGCCTTGTGGGGACCATCCGTCTCAGCTAATCTGATGCGCGTTCGCGCTGCCGCGATTGCGAATGCTCTGAGACGACGCATTGCGGATGGCGATGAGGAGGTTCCTGTGTATCGAAGTGACGTTGTGGGAAGTCTATTGCGTCCTGCTTATTTGAAGGAGGCTCGTGATCGCCACGAAGCCGGGAAGCTCACGGAAGTGGAATTTAAGCTGATCGAAGACCGCGCCGTCAATGAAGCCGTTGATATGCAAATCCGCGCCGGAGTCGACGTCATCACCGACGGTGAACTCCGCCGCTACGCATTCTGGGGACACCTGATCGACGCGGTGGACGGCTTTGATAAGTTCGGAGGCTGGGCCATTCCTTTCCACAACGAGAAGGGTGAAGAGATTGTTCAGTCGCGGCCCGTAGTTGTCTCCAAGCTGCGACGGAAGCGTCCCATGTGCGCCGAGGAGTTCACGTATTTGCGGGCGCGGACCCATCATCCTGCGAAGACCACCATGATCAGCGCGCAACAGGGTGCGGCTTACTATGACAGCAAGAAGTCCACCGGAGCCTATCCGAAAATCGACGCTTACCTTGCTGACTTGGTCGACATCCTTCGTCTGGAAGTGGAAGAACTGATCCGTTTGGGTTGCACATACATTCAAGTTGACTCTCCGCAATACACAGCGTTACTTGATCCGCAATTGCGCGAAGGCTACCGTCAGCGCGGCAACGATCCGGACCGCCTGCTTGATCTCTCGATCGAAATGGACAACGCAGTGATCGGCGAACATCCTGGGATGGTTTTCGGATTGCATTTGTGCCGCGGCAACAACCAGAGCAAATTTTACGCTTCCGGAGACTATGGACCGATCACGAAGGTATTTCGCAACACGCGATTTCAGCGTTTTCTGCTTGAATACGACGACGAACGCTCCGGTGGCTTCGAGCCTTTGCGTCAGGTTCCTGACGATCGCACCGTGGTCCTCGGCCTGGTCAGCTCCAAAAAAGCTGGGCTCGAAAGCAAGGACGAATTGAAGCAGCGTATCAAGCAAGCTTCGGCCCTGCTTTCCCTTGATCGACTGGGGCTCAGCCCACAGTGTGGATTCGCTTCGACCATGGAGGGAAATCTCGTGACGGTCGCAGATCAAGAGGCCAAACTTCGCCTAGTGGCTGAGACGGCGCGCGAGGTCTGGGGTGATCAAGCTGGGGCGACCCGGCTACGGGCATAGCCTGGTTACTTCCCGGAAACCTCGATATTTATCTTGACACAGCGCCAATCTTGTGAAAAATAATGCACCTTAGAGCATTAGGTGAACGGACGTTCGATAGAGAGACTGACCCCGTCGTCAGCCTTCTGGGTTCGTTCCGTGAGTGGTTCCCAGCGGCGTCGAGGTTTTTAGGACTTCGTCGGTCGGTCGTTTTTCGAGGGAATGTTGACGGGCAACCCGGCTCATGTCGGGGAAGCCCAGTTGGTTCCGTCCGTTATTGGAACGGACGTTCGCTCTAGAAAGGGAACTTATGACACCACGCTGGGTTTGGACCGCTGTTGCAATTTTTCTGACCGTCGCTTGTTCAGAACCCTTAGGCTTTTCCCAAGCCACCATCAGCTTCGCGCAGCTCAACGGCACGGTACAGGACAGCGAGGGCCGCACTATCGCCAAGGCGGCCATTACCCTGCGCGAAATGGATACCAATCAGATCCACACCGCGACGGCCAACGATGCTGGCTACTATGCCATCCCCAGCCTTCCACCCGGGCGATACGAATTGACTGTGACTTCGAGCGGTTTTGGAAAATACACGCGCACCGGGATTGAGTTGGCCGTGGGCCAGACCGCCAACATCAACGTCACACTGAAAGTGCAGGCGGTCTCGGAAACCGTAACCGTCACAACCGAAGCCCCAGTCGTCGAGACCACTCGAACTGAGATCAGCCAAGTCATCAACTCGGTGCAGATTGCGGACCTACCCATTAGCGGCCGGCTATTCACGGACTTTGCGCTTCTCACACCCAGTGTCGCCAAAAGCCGGACCGCATTAGGCACCACGTTCACAGAATTCGAAGTAACGCAGATTTCTTTCGGCGGCATGCGCTCGTTCAGCAACGAGATTACCGTCGACGGCGCTGATTTCGTCAACACCGTCAGCGGCGTGCAGCGCGCCACACCGCCCCAGGAGTCGGTCCAGGAATTTCGCGTAGTCAACAACAGTTTCGGCGCCGAATATGGCCGGGCGCTCGGGGGCATCGTCAATATCGTCACTAAGTCTGGCACCAACGACTTCCACGGCTCGATCTACGATTATCTTCAGAACAGCGCTACCGACGCGCGTTCCATTCTGCAGCCAGCGCCCCTGCCTCACGCCTTGCGGCAAAATCAGTTTGGCGGAACTCTTGGCGGCCCAATCCGCAAGAATAAGACATTCTTCTTCTTGAACTACGAAGGGAAACGCAGTGCCTTGTCTCCCACCTATGCCCCTGACCTTTTCAGCAATATCACTGCCATCGATCAAGCCAAGGCTTACCTGGGGCTTTCACCGGAAGGATGCTATCTTCCCCCCGCCATGTGTACTGGGACGCCGACCGGGTATCTTCAGGGAGTCTTGAAGACTGCGAACAACGACTACGGATTCGCCCGGCTCGATCACCAGATCAACGACAACAATCGCGTAGCGATTCGTTACGTAGTGGAAGACTCTCGAAACTTGGGCGAATTGATTGGCAACACCGAAGATGGCGGAGGTATTGGCAACCCGAGCGGCGCGCGCAATCTTTTCATTCGCGACCAATCCCTGGTGGGTACGGTGAATTCGGTGCTCAAGCCCAACTTGGTCAACACTGTCCTCGGGCAATATGCAAGGCGGCACTACAATTTTCCCGGAGCGACCGGCGAACCCGATCTGAGTGTGGTGAATGATCAGGAGTTCGGACACAACTTCGGCACCTACGACGCCATCTATGAGAGCCGCGCCCAGGCTTCCGAAACGCTGGCCTGGGTCAAAGGCAATCACGTCGCCAAGTTCGGATTCGATGGGAACTACGTTTGGAGTTATAACAACTATCCCGGGTTCACTCCGGAGCGGATACTGTTCCCACAGCTTGGTTGCATGTACGCGTTCGCTGACGCAGTGAGTCTCTTGACTACTGGCGCTTATGGTACGGTTCCTGTGGCCGCCCAAGGCCCCACTTCCTGCCCGCTTGCTCCCGGAGCGGATGGGGTGTCATTCCTCTATTGGGGAACCGCGCTCCCTAGAACCGGTTTTACCAACGGCTACGTTCCCTCCCCCGCGACCGGCGGGGGCTTCGGCAGCGGTTGGCCTAACGCATTCCCGACCGATCAGTATTCCAACTACGCTTACAAATTGAACCATGGCTACTGGGGGTTCTTTGCGCAAGATCAGTGGCACATCACTCACAACCTGACCTTCAACTACGGTCTGCGCTGGGACTTCGAGTCGGGCTTGGGAGCCATCATCAACGCCGACTACCGTGCCTGGCAGCCACGTATCGGACTTGCGTATTCGCCTGACCCGAAGACCGTCATCCGCGCTGGGGGAGGAATATTCTACGACCGCAACAACATGACTTTCTTCTTCACTACTGGGAACCAAAAGGCTCTTCCTGGATATTTTTGCAATCCAGCGAGCGCAGACCCAGCTTGCGCAGCCAACGGATTTAACTCGGGAGTGAAAGTTCCGATGATCCAAAATAATGCGGCCAATGGCGGCTGGCAGTTGTCTGCTCAGCCGGGCTATCCAGGAACACCTTCCCTCCCTTGCGTAGTTCTAGGTTTGCCCGGAACAATTTGTGCAGCCGCTCCCGGCGGCACCATTAGCACGGCGGCTTTACAGGCCCTTAGCATCCTTGCCGATGGCCCTAACGCATACCCTGCCGTTTCTCTGACCGGGCCTTGCACTGCGAACCCCATAACCGGAGCGCCAACCGGGGCCTGTGGCGTGGGTTCCGGCGGCATCCAGCGGGACGGCCGGCTTCCTTATGCCGAACAGGCTAGTTTGGAAGTGGATCGCGAGATCGGAGGAGGGCTCACACTTCAGTTGGGATATCTCTTTGTCGGCGCTCACAAGCTGGTTCGAGGTAACAACCTGAATGTCCCGTGCCCAGTTGGCACCACTAAGGCCTCCAATCCTTACTACGCCCAAGGACTGCTAAACCCGGACGGCAGCCTCACACCTTGCCAGGGGACTCCAACCCTTGGGCCGTTTGGGTTAGGCCCATTTTTCAGCTCGTTGGCCAATCCTTCGGGCTTGGAATTTGGCGTACCCGGAGGGCCCGGTGCCCCGCCGACGCTCAGTGGCGGCCTTCTCGACTACAACAACAACGTGGCCAATGCTGTCTATAACGGCCTGACTTTGACCGCAGTCGAGCGCATCGGTAGATTGTTCACGTTGACCGCCAATTACACCTACTCTCATACCATCGATAACGGCAACTTCACCACCTTTATCAATCTGCCGCCCAACCAATTCGATTATTCTTCGGAACGTGGAAATTCCAATCAAGATGTGCGCCATCACTTTGTCGCGAACTTCACTGCCAATGGCCCCCAGCACAGTCTTGCCAGGAATTTCCAATTCAGCAGCATCGTCACGCTTGAGTCCGGACGTCCTTTCACGTTATTCGCCGGGGAAAACGTCTTTGGAGATGTCGCCGGCCTGAGTACCGACCGCGTCGGAGGCCTGGGCGGTACCTGCACTTCCGTCTCGAATTGCAACACGACGATCGGCCGCAACACGTACGTGGGCGATGGACTTTACTCCTGGGATCTGCGCCTGTCGCGATACTTCAATGTTACTGAACGCGTGAAGCTCGATCTTGCATTCGACGCCTTCAACGTTTTGAACCGCGGCAATGTGGACGAAGTAAATTCTATCTACGGATCTCCTATTTTCTGCGGAGCGGTTCCGAAACACTACAACGATGCCACGACTCGCGCAATTCAAAGTGGTGCCGGGACGGCTTGCCCTTCGGCGCCGCCACCGGTTTGGCTGGCGGATGGACTCTTGCCGGTAACGGTTCCGACAAACCCAAATCCGGTCTTCGGAACTCCCAGAACCGTGCTGAATCCGCGGCAGCTGCAGTTTTCAGCTAAGTTTTCGTTCTAAATGGAGTCGGTGCTCGGGCCGTTCACGATTTCACGAGCGGCCAGCAGTGGTTTAGGCTTTTCGATGGAGCAGAGTCTTTCCGAACGGGAGGAATTTATGCACTTTCGTTTCACGGTTCGTGTTGCGCTACTGGTTGTCGTGCCCTTGATGTTCTCCAATGCGCAAGATCAAAAGCCTCAAATTAAGCATGCTGCGGCCCCACATACTTCTCCCGCTTCCGGGAAGGAGATGTTCAATGCTTATTGCGCATCATGCCACGGCAAAGATGCGAAGGGGGATGGCCCAGCCGCGGCCGCGCTAACCACGCCTCCAGCCGATCTGACGACGCTCGCCAAGAGAAACGATGGCAAATATCCGACCGATCGCGTGACCAGCATTCTTCGCGGCCAAGCCAACGTCGTTGCGCACGGGACACAAGAAATGCCGGTCTGGGGACCAGTGTTCTGGAGGATGAGCCAGGGCCAGGAAAGCATGATGCAGCTGCGTATTGCCAATCTCAATCGCTACATCGAATCGCTGCAGGAAAAGTAGCAGCGGACTTGGGCTGCCGGCAGTATGAAAGTGCTCATGGCTTTTCATCCTCCCATCGCCAATCTTGATAACGGCGTCGCAGTTCCGTCTTGAGCAACTTACCAGTGGACGTGTGCGGCAAGTCATCGACAAATATGAAGCCATCCGGCAATTGCCACTTGGCGAACTTCTCAGCCAAAAATGTTCGGAGTTCCTCAGGGCTGGGCCTCGGCCCATCTCGAGCGACGATCACAGCCACCGGGCGCTCTTGCCATTTCGAGTGAGGCACCGCGATCACAGCTGCTTCGCGAACACTCGGATGGGCCACCAGCGCGTTCTCCAGGTCCACCGAGCTGATCCATTCTCCACCTGACTTGATCATATCCTTGGTGCGGTCGGCGATCTTAAGATACCCATCGCCGTCAATCGTGCCTACGTCGCCGGTGCGAAACCATCCGTCTTCCGTCCATTTATTTCTCTCCTCGGGTATGTTGTAGTAGCTCGCGGCGACCCACGGACCGCGCAATTGCACCTCGCCCATGGTTTGTCCATCGGCCGGCACTTCGCCTCCCTCGTTGACGACCCGCATATCTACAAACGGGACCGGAATACCCGCCATCGCTTGGAGGCCGAGCATTTCCTCCTCAGGCCGGTTCCGCAGGTAGGATTTGATCTGGTTCGTCGTGGCTTGCGGACTGCTTTCAGTGAGCCCCCATCCCTGGTGCAGCTTAATGCCGCGTGCGGCCAACTTGCGGATCAGGGCGGTTGGTGGGGCCGCTCCACCAACCACCACACGCATTGCCGGAAGCTTTTGCTCGGGATGTTGTTCGAGATAGTCCAAGACGCTGAGCCAGATGGTGGGCACTCCCGCCGCCACCGTCACCTGTTCCCGGCTAATAAGTTCCAACAAGCTCTCGGCATCCAGATAGGGGCCGGGCAAGGCCAGCTTGCAACCCACCATCGCGGCCGCGTAGGGAAATCCCCAGCCGTTCACATGGAACATCGAAACCACAGGCAGAACAACGTCAGCATGGCAAACAGCAAAATTGTCGGCGGTGGTGAGCAGAAACGTGTGAAGTACCACCGAGCGATGGGTGTAGGCAACACCCTTAGGGACACCAGTGGTTCCCGAGGTGTAGCAAATCGAGACTGCTTCATTCTCATCCGCCTCCGGGTAATCGAAGTCTCCAGACGCAGTCTTCAGAAAGTCCTCGTAACTCTCGAGTCCCGCAGGAATCGGTTGCCCAGTCAAGGAGACCACGAACACCCGCTCGAACTTCACCGTATCTTTGATCTTGGCGTAGAGCGGCAGAAGGATGTCATCGACGATGAGGAAACGGTCGCCGGCATGATTCGCGACATAGGCGATCTCACGCGGCGCCAGCCTAAGATTCAGCGTATTCATCACACCGCCCGCCGCCGGAATCCCAAGGTAGGCCTCGAGGTGGGCATAGTGATTCCACATCAGGGTAGCCACGCGATCCCCGCGCCGCAGACCCGCTTTCTGCAAAGCTTCGGCAAGACTGCGAGACCTCCGGTAAACGTCGCCATAAGTGCAGCGATGGAGGGAACGATCCGGCAGCCTGGAAAGCACCTCTTGTTTCGGGAAAATTTTCCCTGCCCGCTCCAGAATGTGGGTGAGCGTTAGAGGATAACTCATCATGGTGCCTTGCATGCTCAGGTCTCCCGGAATCACCGTCGGCAGTACCCCTAACAATAAGGACGCACAGTTTGGGCCTACAAATTATAACGTACGTTCGATAAAGTCCTACGGCATTGCGAAAACGGCTGTGTAGGACATGTTGGGACTGCGGAGTATTTGAACAAGAAACTCGATCATTGAGAGCGGGGAATTGAGAATCGAGCTTCTCAATGGCTAACCGTCATTTTCAATCAGCAACGCAATTCCCTGGCCGCCGCCGATGCAAGCTGAAGCGATTCCATAACGGCCGCCGGAACGCTTCAATTCCCGCGCCAGCGTGACTGCCAGCCGTACTCCCGTCGCGGCCAGGGGATGTCCGATAGCGATGGCGCCGCCATTCACGTTAACCTTCGCGTGATCCAAGCCCAACTCCCGTTCGCAAGTCAAAGTCTGGGCCGCAAAGGCCTCGTTGATCTCGAAGCGGTCAATCCGATCGAGCCGTAGCCCCCGGGATTCGAGAACCGCTCGAATGGCGGGAACCGGCCCAATGCCCATGATTTCCGGAGGCACACCCACCGCCGCGCCGCCAAGCACTTTGGCCAGTGGGTGCTTGCCAAGCTTGCGCATAAATTGGCCAGAAGCCACCAAAGTGGCGGCGGCACCATCCACGATCCCCGAACTGTTTCCGCCGGTTTGCACCCCCCCGAAGGCGGGCGGCAGCTTGGCCAGCACTTCCAGTGGGGACGGACGAATATGGCTATCCAGGGCAAGCGATTCGATTTTCTTGGGCAGGCGGATACTACGCGCGTCGTAGCCGGCAAGGTCGAACGTCTCGCCAATTACGGGCACAATCTCGCCGCTCAGAAAACAGGCTTTTTGCGCTGCTACCGCGCGGGCAAAGCTGTCAGCGGCGAAACGGTCGGCATCTTCGCGAGAAATCTTGTATCGCTTCGCCAGGTTCTCGGCCGTACCGCCCATGCTGGCATTGCAGGCCGGATCGAGTAGTGCCTCCCATAGAAAATCCTTGAACTCCACTTGCCCCATACGGAAACCGCCGCGATGGGTGTAAGCGGCAATCGGATTTCTGCTCATCGATTCTGTGCCGACTACTAATCCCAACTCAGCTTTTCCGAGTTTGATGGAATCCGCCGCTTGCAGAATCGCCTCCATCCCCGTGCCGCATACGCGTTGCACCAGGTGTGAAGGCACTTCGATCGGGACTCCGGAGTAGAGACCAATGTGGCGCGGCAGCATGTACGCGTCAAAACTCGCCTGCGCCATGTTGCCAGCGATCACAGTCTCTACCGCCTCCGGCGAAACTCCGGAGCGGCGAAACACTTCGCGGGCAACTTTAATCCCCAGGTCGATGGGCGAAACCAGGCCCAGCACGGTGTTGTAATCCACGAATGGCGTCCGGACACCATCCACAAGCCATACGTCGTCATACTGTGACAGCAGACCCTTGGCACGTGTCGTCATAGAATCCTTTGATTGGCGACGTCAAACTGCAATCACCGCCTCAGGAGATGTAGATGTCCGCTTCGCCAGGCTTGATACCTTTTGTGCGCGAATGTGGCTCTTGGGAATGCCATACCGGGCGCGATGTTTTTCTCCCCAGGCTGACATTAGCTTGAGGATGGGTTTCAAACTTTCACCGTGCCGCGTGAGCGAGTATTCCACTTTGGGCGGCACCACCGCATACACTTTGCGATGAACGATCTCATCGTGTTCCAGTTCCCGGAGATGCTGCGTGAGCATCTTCTTGGTCAGCCCCGGAATCAGCTTTTGCAACTGGCCGAATCGCCGGGTCCCGCCTTCCAGATAAAAGAGAATCATCGGTTTCCACTTGCCACCAATGATGTCTGCCGTCAATTTGACCGGGCAATAGAATTCCTCCACCGCAAAGCCTCCATTCAGGCACAAGGTTACAGAAAGGTGCCTACTAGCAATAAAGATACTTTAGCCTAAAATCGCGTGCCGGGGCTAGTCCCCAATGCGAGAACGAGCCAAAGTCATGAGCAATAAGCGACCTGTGGTCATTTATGGCGCCAGCGGTTTTTCCGGCCGACTGGTGGCCGAATTCTTACGCGAATACAACGTGCCCTTCATCGCCGCCGGCAGAAACCGCGCCAAACTTCAGGACGTGATGAACCACGTCCCCGGCATCGAGACCGCCGACTACGAAGTCGTGGAGGTTGGGCATTCGATTGACGAACTAGCGAAATTGTTCAGTGGCAGCCGCGTGGTGTGCAACACCGTGGGCCCTTTCATCTATAACGGCCCGCAAGTGATCGGAGCTGCTCTGCAAGCCGGTTGTCACTATCTCGACATCAGCGGCGAGCAGACGTGGATTCGGGAAATATCGGAAAAGTGGGGCAGCAAGTTCGCCGAAAGGGGTCTCATTGCTGCACCCGCTACTGCGTTCATGTCCGCAATGAGCGACGCTGCCATACGCGTCTGCCTCGAAAGAGCGGCGGTCGATACCATCGAAACCGTGACCATGTTCAAAGGAATACCGACCTTCGGTTCGACGCAAACTATTTTCGCGGTGATTCAGACCGAGGCCCATTACCTGGAACAAAACCAATACAAGCCCTGGCCGCGTGCCACGCGCTACGACGTGTCGATCCCCGGATATGTTCAGAGTCAACTGGCGCTCGCCTGGGGCGGCTTTCCGCAAACTATCTGGTTCAAAAATCATCCACAAGTGGCGAATTTAAAGTCCTTCGGAGGCTTGCTCGATCGCCAAATCATGGAGGGGGTGGCGGCAACTGAAAGGATTTTCGAAGAGCAGATTCGTCCTTTGCCGAAGCCGGAGCAGGAGAAGAGACTGGCCGAAATGGCGAACGCCGTGCAAGGCGGCACTCCACCACGGGAAAACTCCCGCGAACAGCGCACTATCGATGTGATCGCCGGACGCGGTTCCATCGATTCCGTTCAGTGTGTGATCTTTGGCACTTGTTGTTACCGACAAACCGGACTTATCCAGGCTTTTGCCGCTCACCATCTGGTGTGCTCATCGCCTCGTAAGGTGGGCTTCGTTTCCGCGGCAGAGGCGTTCGGACATCATGAATTGCTTCGCACCATCGAGAGCCATGGGCTCGCGAAGATGAAGCTGGATTCGTAGTTGGAACTCTTGAGCCATGCGCGCGATCGACTACTTCGATAAGGGAGCCGGCGTCAATCCCGAACGGATTGCGATTATCGACGGCGATTCCCGCTATTCCTATTCCGAAATGCGCGCGATTACAAAGCGGATCGCGCGCGCCATGTGGTCGCAGGGGCTGCGCGGGGAGCGCTGCGCCGGCATCTATTCGCACAACGACGCCCGGGTTCTGTTTTGCATGCTGGGGATCATGCGCGCCGGTGCGGTCTGGGTTCCCGTCAACTATCGCAACGCCATCGACGCCAACGTCGAGTACATGAATTATGTCGAGATGGAATGGTTGTTCTATCACAGCAATTTTCATGACAGTATTGCGGAAATCAAGGCCCGCGTGCCGAGTTTACGTCACCTGGTCTGTCTGGATGCCGCTGAAGATGGTCATCCTTCATTGGAAACCTTCACGCGGCTAGGGCAGGCGGGCGGAGACCGCGATTGGGCCGATGCCCAGGGCAACATCGATCGCCTCGTGGGACTAGTTCCGACCGGAGGTACCACCGGCCCGGCCAAGGGCGTGCAGGTCACCAGCCTCGCCTGGGGCACGATGACGGAAATGGCCACGCATTATTGGCGAGGCAGCGGCGCCGATCCGGTTTGCCTGAATACAGCGCCACTCTCGCACGCTGCCGGAGTGGTCGCGTTCACTATGTCTGCCATCGGCGCCACCAACGTGATCCTGCCGAAATTCGATGCGCTGGAGGTCTTGCGCAACATCGAGCATTACAAGGTCACTCATCTTTTCCTACCCCCGACGGCTTTCTATAATTTGCTGGGGCATCCTGATGTTGAGAAGTTCGACTATTCGAGCATGCAAGTTTTTCTTCTGGCCGGTTCACCGGTTTCTCCGGACAAGCTCAGGCGCGGAGTTGAGATTTTTGGGCCGTGCATTTGCCAGTCGTACGGCCAGACAGAAGCACCCATGTTACTGACCTTTCTGGACTCAAAGACTCTTGCGGCGGCAGCGGCGGGAGATCATCCTGAGCGGCTGGCAAGTTGCGGCAAGCCCACTTCGGCGGTGCGTCTGGCCATTATGGACGACCAAGGCAGCATCCTCCCACCCCGCGAAGTCGGCGAGATTGTCGCTCGCGGAACGCTGGTCACTGCAGGCTATTACAAAATGCCTGACGCGACCGCGGAAATTCGCAAATTCGGCTGGCACCATACCGGCGACGTAGGCTACTGCGATGAAGATGGCTACGTCTACATCGTTGACCGCAAGAAAGACATGATCATCACCGGCGGATTCAACGTGTATTGTGCGGAAGTCGAAGCCGCCATTATGGCCCTCCCCCAGGTTCGCGAATGCGCGGTGATCGGCGTTCCGGACGACACCTGGGGCGAAGCGGTTAAGGCGATAGTTGTTTCCGGCATCGGAGAAACGTTGCTTCAAGACGCCGTGATCGGCCACTGCAAGGCAAAACTTGGAGGCGTAAAATCGCCGAAGTCGGTTGAGTTCTGGCCGGAGATTCCCAAGACGCCAGTCGGCAAAATCGATCGCAAGGCAATTCGCAAGCATTATTGGGCGCAAACCGAACGGCAGGTTCACTAGCGGGAGTGGGAGAGGCGCGCAGAACTATGCAGTCTTTCACGACAACCATGGCACAATTTGCCGAATAACGCGTTACCATGACCACGCAAGCTCAAATCGCAAACACCGTCTCCAACCGTGCCTGGGAGGCGATTCGGGGCGGCTACGATCTGCAAGTACACGTCGCGCCCGATGTGATCGGCCGGCGCATCGATGACATTGATCTTGCCCACGAATTCCTGGCATATGGGTTGCGCGGCTTCGTGCTGAAGTCGCATTATGTTCAAACTGGAGAGCGAGCCAAAGTCGTCTCGAAAGCCGTACCCGGCATCGCCGCCTACGGCGCGCTTACGCTCAATCATGCGGTCGGGGGCGTAAATCCCGTTGCGGTTGAAATTGCTGGACGCTCCCATTGCAAGATTGTCTGGATGCCGACCGTCGACGCAGAAAACGAAACCGCCGGACTGCCCGGTGCGGTGCACAAAAAGCTGCCTTTCTGGGCCGAAATTCAGCAGGAATTGTCGGCCATGGGAATCTCGCCGCCCCGCATCACGGTCCTCGATTCGTCTGGGCAGATTTCGCAGCCCACACGCACTTGCCTGGAACTGATCGCCAGGCACGACATGATTCTGGCGACCGGGCACCTGGGGCGGCGCGAGATTTTCCCACTGGTGAAGACTGCCCGCGAAATGAAAGTCAGAAAAGTGATTGTCACCCACGCCGAGTTTCCATCGCAAAACCTGTCCGCAGAGGAACAGGTTAAACTGGCTGCCATGGGTGCGATGATCGAGCACTGTTTTACCACCATGCACACCGGCAAGGCGTCCTGGAACGCTGTTATGCTGAGCATCCGGGCTGTGGGACCGGAGTCTTGCATTCTTTCCACGGATCTCGGACAAACCATTAACCCGCCGGTGGCGGAAGGCTTTGCCATGTTCGCGCAAAAGCTATTGGACGGCGGCTTCTCGCTCGAAGAAGTCCGTCGCATGGCAGTCACGAATCCGGCGGCGTACGTCGCAGGAAAGATATGAGCAACTCGAGTCCCGCAATTCTCGTGGTCAGTGCGCACGCTGCCGATTTCGTCTGGCGCGCAGGAGGGGCGATCGCTCTTTACGCTGGCCGCGGATACAAAGTACGAATTCTGTGCTTGTCTTATGGAGAGCGAGGCGAGTCCGAGCGATTGTGGAAGCAACCCGGCATGACTCTCGAACGCGTCAAAGAATCCCGCCGTGCTGAATCACAGAGAGCTGCCGAACTTCTGGGCGCGGAAATCAGTTTTTTCGACTCCGGCGACTATCCGCTGAAGCCGTCCGTAGAAACCGTGCAGGCCATGGTTGAGGAATTCCGGCGCTGTCAGCCACAGTTTGTGCTGACTCACTCTGTCTTCGACCCCTACAATCCGGATCATGACGAAGCCAGCCGAATCACGCTGCGCACTCGCATTTACGCCCAGGCCGCAGGTTATCCCGCCGAAGGCAAGAAGTTAGAAGCGCCGCCTGTGTTTATGTTCGAGCCTCACCAGCCCGAGCAATGCAACTTTAAACCGCAGGTGTTGCTCGACATTACCTCCGCCTTTGACCGCAAACGCAAGGCGATGGAATCGATGGAGGCGCAGGAGCACTTGTGGCAGTATTACACCGATCTTGCATTGCGCCGGGGGACGCAGGCGGTCCGCAACTCCGGCCGAAGAGAAATCAAGTACGCCGAGGCATATCAGCGTTACTATCCTCAGGTCACGAGCGAATTAACATAACTGAGAACGACTTTCATGCAACCGAAAATCATTCGCAAGATCGAGCGTGCTCCCGCCGACGCCATGCGCCGGCTCGGTGAGTTCAGCGTCGCTACGGTCCACGAAGCTCAAGGCCGCTCCGGGTTGATGCGTCCTTATATGCGGCCTGTCTATCCGGCAGCCCGAGTCGCTGGCCCAGCGGTCACGGTCCTCTGTCACCCCGGCGACAATCTGATGATTCATGCCGCGGTCGAGGTCTGCTCTCACGGCGACGTTCTCGTTGTCGCAACAACGGCAGAATCAACCGACGGGATGTTCGGCGAGTTGCTGGCAATCTCCTGCCGCGCACACGGAGTGGCTGGCGTGGTGATTGACGCCGGCGTACGTGATGCCGCTGACCTCACCGCCATGAACTTCCCCGTGTGGTCAAAAGCAATTTCGGCGCAGGGAACAGTCAAAGCGACGGCGGGATCGGTCAACATTGAGATCGTCTGCGCTGGCGCGCTGGTTCGCCCTGGGGATGTCATTGTGGGCGATCAGGACGGCGTTGTGATTGTGCCACGAGAAAACGCCGCCACTGTAGCTGACTTAGCAAAGCAGAGGCTGGCGAAAGAAGGCCGTTCACGAGAGCGGCTGCGTTCCGGCGAACTCGGGCTCGACATGTACGGCCTGCGTGCTAAGCTCACGGAACTCGGCGTGGAATACGTCGACTCGAACGAAACGAGCAGATCGAAGAAAACAAAGAGCTAAAACTTTCACGATGCCTTTGCTACGATTTCAAACGGATAGTGCCGCTGCTTATGCTGCACGGAAATCCATTTCATCGTGGTGAACTCTTCAAGTGCCCACTTGCCGTTCAACCGGCCCACTCCCGAGGCCTTCACCCCACCGAAAGCGATCAGCGGGTCGTCATTGATGGTGCCATCGTTAACATGCACCATTCCGGAATCGACCTGCTTAGCCAGCTCCAGCTCCGCGCTCGGCATCCTTGGTGTGAATGGCGCCGCTCAAGCCATACGGGCTGTCATTGGCAATTCGCAGAGCTTCCTCTTCGGTATCGAAGGGCATTACGCACACCGCAGGTCCGAACATTTCATTCTGCGCCACCCACATGTTCGATTTCACGTCGGCAAACACCGTCGGTGCCGCCAGAGTGCCTTCCACCTTCCCGCGCAGAACCACTTTCGCGCCATCATCGATCCCGCGCTGCACCTGCTTGGCAAATGTTTGCGCCTGCCGTTCATTGATCAGCGGCCCTAATTCGGTCTCAGGATTCCGCGGATCTCCTACTTTGAGTTTCGACACGCGATTCACGAACTGGTTGAGGAATTGGTCATAAACGCCGCGCTGCACCAGAATTCTGTTCGAGCACATGCACACCTGTCCCTGATGGGCGAAGCGGCTGAATACCGCCGCATTCACTGCCGTATTCAGGTCAGCGTCATTCATCACGATGAATGCGCTATTGCCGCCGAGTTCGAGGATGGCCTTCTTCAGTGCCTTCGCCCGCGACTCCACCAATATGCCTTCCCACTCCTTCGGAGCCGGTAAAGGAAATAATGCGCGGAATCGGATGTTCAACAAATGCGTCCCCGATCTCGGCGATGTCCGCCACGATCACATTGAGCAGCCCCTTGGGAATTCCAGCTTCCTCGAAGATCTTGGCGACCAAGGTGCCTCCTGTGATCGGTGTATCGTCATGCGGCTTCAGCACCACGCCGTTTCCCGCTCCCAGCGCGGGCGCCACCGACCGTATGCTCAAGTTGAAAGGGAAATTAAACGGACTGATGACTCCCACCACGCCCGCGGGCACCCGGTATAGACGATTTTCTTTTCCATCCACGGTCGAAGGCAGAATTTCCCCGGTCATCCGCAAAGGATAAGTGGATGCCTCCTTGATAAACGTCTTCACCAGGAAGATTTCGATCATCGCCTTCAGTTGGGTGCCTCCCAGTTCCTCAATAATGATGTCGGCAATATCAGCTTCGTTGTTCTCAATCCACGTAATGGCCTTCTCCAGCACCGTGCGCTTCTCGAAGGGATTAACTTCCGCCCAGACTTTCTGCGCCGCTGCCGCGGAACGGTAGGCTTCATCGAGGTCAGCAAGGCTCGCGAGTCTAAATTCTGCGATGGTTGTTCCGTTATAAGGATTCCGGTCCGCCAGCGTCTTCTGGCTCCTGCCCTCACGCCATGTCCCGCCAATGTATTGTTGGTTCAGTCTGGCAAATTGATTCATTGAAAGCCCTCACGAAACGAGAAAAACGCTGCAAGGCTGATGAGACGAGTAACAGCCTACCATTCCTGCGGGTGGTTGTGGAATCCAGGCCGCGATTCAGGTGTGCCTCGACTGTAGGTCTTTACGGGGCTCCTGTTGTTATCCCGAACTGGAGCGCGGGAGGGAAGTCTCGATCCACAGGAAGATCGGGCGCGCGGTCCGAGGAGCACGCGGAGATCGTGACCTCGATTGACATGGTGACAAACAACCTGCGCGTTGGCGGCGCCGGTTCCTCCCCGCTGATTTCCAAGATAAGAGTAACCCCTGGATCAAATCTGCCAGGTTGACCTCGCAATCTTCGGCATCCCGCATGGTGACGCTTTGACGCCGGGCGAACCGAAGGTGCAGGTTCACGACGCTTTGATCTGGATTCTTTCGGCCAAATTGCCATCCGCCCTGGGGACAAAGCGAACTGTGGCCTGCTTGTGACTTTCGTCGCTCAACTCATTCCGTCCAATTTTGTGGTCAGCGAGCTCAAGCTGCGTTTTCTTGTTCACCGTGAAATCGTAGGGCACACCATTGGAACCTACCAGCGTCACCTCTTTGTCGCTGGGATCGACGAAGCTGATAGTTCCCTTAAGCTTCTCGGGCGACGCCAGCACGACGTTCTTGGCGGAGGGTTTTGCCTGGGACGCATTGCTCTTACTTTGGTTGGCGTTGGTCCTCATGGTTGCTTTGGTGTTCGTGGACCCTTCGGACCCCGAAGTTGTGGCCGCCAGAGATATACCCACGGCCGTCAATATGAATGCGAAAAGGATTGGAAGGACGCTTGTTACTCTGTGCATATGACAATCTCCTAATTGTGGTTTGTAAGCCTGACCGACAAACTGCTCCCCGGTCTCTGGGAATTCGGCGACGCAGGGAGAAGCCAAGCTGTCGTCTCCACAGACGCACGGCACCCACCCGTCGGTTTACCTCTACGCGGCTGACAGGCGCAATCCGGGGCCTCCACTCAAATAGATTCGAGAAAGGGCAAAGTTCGTTGTATCGCGAAACGAGATAATCGGTCGTCAGTCGTCCGGGCAGAGCTAAAGTTGCCGCCAAGCTTGCCCGAGGCCGCATAAACTAAGGAGGTGGATTATAGAATCGACAATTCAGTGAGTTGGAATTCAGCGGCGGTACTGTGATGGCGCATCTTTGGCGGATACTTGCAGACTGCGTTCTGGGCCTGCATTTGCTGTTCCTCCTGTGGGTGATTTTCGGCGCTTTTGCAGTGCGAAAGAGGCCATGGCTGCGCTGGCTGCATATCGCTTGTCTGGTCTGGGGTGTCCTCGTGGAAGTCACTCCCTGGCCGTGCCCCTTGACCCTGCTTGAAAACTGGTTGGAGTTTCAAGGTAAAGTCGAGCCTTACAGCGGCGGGTTTTTGTTGCACTACCTCGACAAGCTGGTCTATCCCGATATTTCGCCGACGCTGCTTACTGTCGCCGGAGTCCTCATTTGCGTCCTGAACCTCGGATTCTATGGCCGTGCTTTATTTCTACATCTCAGCAAATCTCGTTAGCACGACGGCACATTTGCTCCGCCCAATTACCGGCTAGACTCGAATTCCGCCAGGATTAGGCAACGGGAGTCATAAGCGATGTCATCTGTGTGCATAGAGAGAAGCTTATGATCTCCAGATTTGCCCTGTATGTTGCGATCTCAATTCTCTCCTCGGCAGTGTTGGCGGCTGCCGTTCCCCAGGAACGCGCCTCTTCGACTGCAACCCCGGTGAACATGGTGGTTACGGTGGAGGCTCGACACGGCTACGATACGCCTGTGGTCAACCGCGAAGACGTGATGGTTTACGAAGGCCACGACCGCGACAAAGTTACCGATTGGATTCCGGCACAAGGGGAGCACGGCGGACTCGATCTATTTATTTTGATCGACGATAGCTCGAACGTCAGTCTTGGTTCGCAGATCGAGGATATTCGCCAGTTCATCAGTTCACAGCCAGCGACCACGAAAATCGGGGTCGCGTACATGCAGAATGGTACTGCAAAGATTCTGCAAACTCTGAGCAGCGATCACGCCGAAGCGGCGACGGCGCTGCGCCTTCCGCTGGGTTTGGCCGGGGTCAATGGCAGTCCTTATTTTTCTTTGAGCGACCTGATCAAACATTGGCCGGAAAGCGGTGACCGCCGCGAGGTGCTGATGGTTTCAGACGGCATTGACCGTTACTGGGGCAGCGGTCCGGATGACCCTTACGTCCGGTCGTCGGTCGAACAGTCGCAACGTGCCGGGGTCGTAGTTTTTGCGATTTACACGCTCGGTGTAGGCCACTACGGTCACAGCTTTTGGCGAATTTTGTGGGGGCAGAATTACTTATCTCAAATTGCCGATGAAACCGGGGGCGAATCGTATTACCTCGGTTCTTATGGCGCCCCGGTGTCGTTCGTCCCGTACCTAGACGAAGTTTCGCACCGGCTGAACCATCAATACTTGCTGACGTTTCTTGCCAAGCCCGAAAAAAAGGCGGGAATGCAGCGCGTAAGACTCACCACCGAAGTGCCGAATGTGGAGCTTGTAAGCGCAGACAGTGTCTATGTTCCTGCTGGGTCGGACTGACACTTCAGCTAAATCGCATGTAGACGGGGAGGCTCCCCGCCACTGTTTGCCTTCGGATCGCGGAGCAGCCATGTTATCTAGTTTTGCGATTTCTGCTGCAATATACGTTTTCCTCCCTTTCGCGGTGCTAATGCCGGCCAATGTGATGTTCGCCTCCAACGGGAGTGCCTCGTCGTCTTCCGGCAAGGTGAAAACTTATAACGACGGCAGCATTCGCGATATCAACGCAATCGGTAACCGGAACGTAGGCTGCGGGCGCGGAGTGGGGAACTGGTATAGCCTCGAAAAGCAGATCGCGATGGGTAAAAGCTATGCGCAGCAGGTCGAATCAACTTCTAAATTGATCACGGACCCGGTCATCACCGAATACATCAACCGCGTGGGACAGAACCTGGTGCGGAATTCTGACGCCCAGGTGCCTTTCACCATCAAAGTGATTGACACCGATGAGATCAACGCCTTCGCGTTGCCAGGAGGTTTTTTCTACGTAGATTCAGGTCTGATTCTGGCGGCTGACAACGAAGCAGAGCTGGCCGGAGTCATGGCTCACGAGATCGCACACGTTGCAGCCTGCCACGCCGCACGGGAGAATACCCGCGGCCAGCTCATGAATCTGGCTTCGATCCCGCTGATCCTTGTGGGCGGACCCATTGGGTACGCAGGTTACGAGGCGGCCGGGCTCGCGGTCCCCATGGCGTTCCTGAAGTTTTCGCGCGGGTTTGAGTCTGAAGCGGATTATCTCGGCGTCCAGTACATGTACAAAGCTGGATATGATCCACAAGCGTTTACGGCATTTTTTGAAAAAGTGGAAGCGCTTGAGAAGCACAAGCCGGGCACCATCGCCAAAGCATTCGCCACCCACCCCCAGACGCCCGATCGGGTTGAGAAGACACAACAGGAAATCAACACTCTCTTGCCGCCGGAAGCGGAGTATAAGCTGGACACCTCAGAGTTCGAAAACGTGAAGGCGCGTCTTGCGGAACTTGATAACCGGCGCACCCTGCGCAACAAGGGGAATGAGAATCGCCCAACCCTGCGGCGCGTGTCACACGGAGACAGCAACGACAGTGGCAAGGACGACGACGATGATGGCCCTCCAATGCTGAAACGACGCGACGATAACAATCAAAGCGATTGATACGCAGTTTTGTCAGAAGAGCATTTACGGCTCGGGCAGCACCGGCAACGCCGCACTGTTGACGGCAGAGGGATCGTCTCGCAATTTGATGTAGAGCAGTGTGCCGTTGGGGCGGGGAACGCCGAGCGACGGATCCACAAAGCCGATGGGCACTGCGACATTGTGGACAAATTGCGAGTCGGACGCGACGGAGTCGATCAAGAAGAGATTCTCCCCGATTAAGTTGCACGGCTTGTCGGGACTGTCTGGACAGCGCACTTCCTTCAAAGAAGGTATGCGCACCAGCTTCGCCAGCGGTTGCCAGTCGCCGCGCTCGCCGTCCTCTGAGACGGCACGCAGATGCACTGCTCCAAATATAGACGGACCAAAGCTCTTCAGCGGCCTAAGCATGCCAAGCACGGTCTGAGAGTCTTCCAGAACCAACGTTCCGTCCACCAGGCTCAGGGAAACGCTCGCTGAGCCATCCTCGGTTGCAACTTCGATCTTTTCGGAGCGCGGGAAGGTTGCCGGGATTTCAGTTTTCAAAAAGAACGAAAGTTGCCCGTCCTGCGGGAGATCATCGGGATTCCCCAGACGAATCACCGAAGGAGTCGGCCCCAACTGCACGCTTCGGCTGAGAAGCGTTACTCGTGGACGAGGTGGTTCAACAGTCGTATCCAGATCCAGCACTCGTCCGTCTTTCAGCTGAACGTGCGCTACCAATTGTTGGCTTTCCTTCAACGCAGTGCCGGTCGATGCTTTGGTAACTGACAAGCGCAGTTCATCTTTCCCGTCGGCGCGGGACAATCCGGCGGGAACGAAGTGGCTGCCGCCCAACTCCATACCGGACACCTCGTCTAATCGCGTACCGGTCAACACGCCTTGTTGGTCGCCGGCATTCAAGGCGAAGTGGTCGAGATGTGCCGCCTCGGAATACATCTGCATGGGAATCTCGTCCGGCTTTTTCAGTCCTGATTGTGCCACCAGCGTCAAGACTGGTCCGGCGGCTTCGGTTTTCAGCGGCACTTGCACCTCCAATTCATCCGCCTTCAGTAATTTCCATGTCGCCTTCAACGGTTTTCCTTGGCGGTCCTTGAGCGTGACCTGGTCCACGCACGGAGCCATATCCGATTGCAAATGAAACACGTCTTGGCGACCGACAATTAGGGCAGTGGAATCTTCGGAGGCGAGAACCCACTTCACCGGCCGCGCACTTTGCAGTTGGAAGGCGGGCCCGCTGAAGGCCTGGAATCCCCAGTATCCCCGCAATGTTCCAGTGATTCCTGCATCGAGATCTCCCGCGTTCAGCGCGTGCGTGTCGATCACGAAACCACCACGGGCTGCGTCCGCCGTGGCCGGCAGATCAATTGCAGCGCCGGCTTTTGTCTGCACATGAAGAACGACATCATGTGCGTAGCCGGTCGAAAACACCAGAGGAGCACCCTCCACGGGAAGCACCAATTTGAATTGCTGGAGGCAGAAGACCTGCTTTGGTTCGACGGCCCGAAGCGGAGGCAGTTGCGCGGCTTCGACGGCCGGCAAACCGGCAACCAGCACCGACATGGGCTTATGAAAGGAAGGCGGATTATTCAACTTGAGGTTCAACTCATCATGCTTCGGCAACGCCAGGGTCGGAATGTATTGATACTCCGCCGTGTGAAAGTTCTCCATCATTCGGGCCACATCAACGACAGCTCCAACGTAAGGACTGTAAGATCCTCCTCCGGCGATCTTGCTGGAGCTGATGGCCCCCACCAGATCCGAACCGGGACCAGAAGTAAGAACAGCAACCATCGACTGGCTATGCCCGTCATCGAGCACAAGCTGATCGGTGTCCCGCATCAGACAAGGAGCTTGTTCCTGAGTAGGTTTGTCGAAGCACTCCTCGTCCAGTTTGATCTTCAAACTTCTCGCCAGAATCACGGAACGCTCGTGGAGTGTCTTCGCATCGGCGTCAGACACTTCCTTGATGCCGGCGAGATAACGATCCAGCCGGGAACGATCCAGAGCCGCTTGATCCAAATCCTGAGATGCGCGCACAAATGCACCAGGCTTGCCGCGGACGGCTCCGCGTAGGGTGTTGAAGTCTCCCCCGGTCTCCGGAGCCAGGAATAGCAAAGCCTGCTGCGCCTCCTTGGGAACCGTCACTGAAATTCCCTCTTGCCGTAGGTGCTGGCTCCAGGTTTCCGCCTTGAAAAACCATTGTTCTGGCGGTGGATTCGTCGATCCCCTAAGAAAAGTTGCAATTAACAAGTAATGCACCGATTGGCTGGCCGGCACTTCCGGATGAATCCACAGACGGTCGCCGGCCTGGAGGTTGGGTACCTCTGAAATTGGAAGAGTTTTTCCGGCTCGCGTCACTCTCATTTCGATCCGCGGACCAGGCAGGTCGAACGCAGAAGTGTCAGCCTTAGCGGGGCTTCCCCATAGGGCGATTCCCGGAATCAGAAGCAACGTGCACCATCGCAAGACTCCCCGTAAGCGAAAAAAAGACATTCTACCTAGCCAGTCTAGACACCGCTTCGAAAACATAAGCATCGTGCACCGCATCTTAGGTTTGAAAGGTTATCCCAACATCGGCCGTTGATGAATTCCGGGAAAGCGCACAAAGAAGCAACTAAGGGTGGGATGCGCTCCGGGGGGTCTTCCGTTATCTGGAAGGAGGAGCCTTCACCACGACAGGGAAGGCAGAATCGGTCTCTTGCGCCAGACAACCATCGATCACGATGCCTGCATCTCATTGAAAAGAACCCAAATTACAAGAAATGGCACGCGACGACGCCGAGCGAAACGCAGTTCAGTCGCGAAAGCGAACTGCGGTTCCTGAAGGCGTGGTCGCCAGCCTCACATCCAACCGAAGCAAGTTCGCAAAGCACATGTGAGCCGATTCCAGAAATCTTTCTCGAGCTCACAAAAACAAGCCCAACGCCGCGCCTTGCGGTGAGACTTCTTTCAACTGTTCAGCCTACGAAAGGAGCTGATAATGTTTACCCGTGTTCTTGAACTGACCAGCAAACCAGGCAAATCGAGAGAACTTTCCAACGCAATCAACGAAAAAGCGGTGCCCATCCTGCAAAAACAGGGCGGATTCGTCGACGAAATGGTTTTGGTGTCGAACGCAGAGCCGGACCGGATTCTCGCCCTAAGTTTTTGGAAGACCAAAGAGGATGCCGAGCGCTATCATCGCGAACAATATAAGAACATTACTGATTCGCTTCGGCATCTCATGGGGAGCGAGCCCACCATTCGCAACTTCGACGTCCACACATCCAGTGGACTCAAGATCGTCGCCGGCCGGGCGGCCTAACCTGCTTAACCCGCGCGCCGTGCCGTCCGTAGCGCGGCGCGCCTTTCGCTTTTCTTGCTTTCCTTGCGCTTTTGCTTCCCTCAGACCCGCTTTCTCCCGCAATGTACGCCCTCAGCCCTCCAAGAAACGCGACAGAACACAGTAGCTAGAAAGACGCTCTCACTGACATACTGTGTGGCAATGTCTTTGAATTGAAGAATTTTGGAGTGGAGGGTGTCGTGGACCTGAGATTGCGGAAGTCTTTCAAGATAGTCGCCCCCGGCAGCTCCCTGCGACGAAGAGTCGCCTATAGCCTGGCCATCGTAAGGTTGATTCTCGTACCCGTAATTTTTCTCGCGGTCTACTATCTGTTCATGATGGGTCTGATCGTGGACCGTATCGTCAGCGTAGGCGCTCCCATCACGAAGCTTTCGGAGCAGGCATCGGTTGAAATGCTTGATGCCCGGCGCGCAGAACGAAACTTTTTTCTGCTGCGCGATCCGGAATATCTTCAGGCGAACCGCGACTCCCTCGCGCGAGTGAAAGAGAACCTCGAAAAGATTGGCGAACTGGCGTCCGGAGAACAGCCTGCCACACAGCAGGCGCTGGAGAACGTCACTCTCTATCAGCAACAGTTTGCAGACGCTGTCTCACTGACAGCAAAGCCAGGAGGTACCCCCATAGGGAGAGCGCGCGCGGTCGTGCAGGCTTACGAAGATGATTTGAATGAGCTCTTGAAACAGGCTCGGCACCGGACCCGTACACAGCTCATTGAGGATCTTCGCAGCCGGGTGGATTCGTTCGACTCCCAAATCGTGACAACTTTGGAAGCGGAAGATCCCACTCTGCGTGAAGTCACCCGCGATCTCCAGGCGTCAAGCCAGCAGGTTCTCGAGCGGGCCTCCGAGCTGGCAAGTCGAGGCTGGGCCCGTGTCGAACAAGATCACCAGCAAGCTCGAAATCTTCTTCATCGCGCGGAATGGGTGCTAAGCATAGTTTCTGGCCTCACGCTCCTGCTGAGTATCTGGATCAGCTTCGTGCTGCCCCGCCAGGTGGTGAAACCTTTACTTGACTTGAAAGATGCCGTGGACCACGCAGCGTTGGGAAACTACTTGATCGATTTCGATCTGCGGGGCGAAGGTGAGGTTCTCGAACTTGCAAAGAGTGTGCGCAACCTGATCGCTCATGCTTTGGTCGTAACCTCTGGGGCGACTTCGCCGGACTCGCAATAGGCTTCGGCGCAGGTTCCGGCGGAACGGTGACTGCTAAGTGCTTGCCACAGCAATAGCTTTCAAGTACTATTAAGACGAACGTTCGATAGATATGAGTCGCGACTCGACCATGCCTGATGTGTCTGTGTCCCGTCCAGTCACACGATTTGACCGTCGGCTGGCCAAGATCCTTGAACATGCTACCAGCGTCTTCTATGAAAAGGGATATGAAGGTGCGTCGATGCGCGACCTGTCGCGGGTCACGGGGATGTCGCTGGCCGGCCTTTACTACTACTTCGAATCCAAAGAAGAGTTGCTGTACCTGATTCAGAAGCATTATTTCACCGTGGTAGTGGAACGGCTGCGCGAGCGTCTTGGCGGTTTGGCCAGTCCCGAGGCGCGGGTCCGCGCATTCATACTCAACCACTTTGAGTATTTCCTGGCGGAGAACTACAAGGCGACAAAGGTGCTTTCTAAAGAGGACGAGGTGCTCAGCGGGAGCCTCGGCTCTGAGGTTGCATCCCTGAAGCGTCAGTACTACCGGAGTTGCGCTGATCTGGTCGATGCTTTCAAGCGCGAACTGGGGTTGGAGTTTAATACTCGTGTAGCGGTACTCAGCCTCTTCGGCATGATGAACTGGATCTATACCTGGTACAAGCCGCAGGTTGATCCTGACGCGGCCGTGTTGGCCCGCCAAGTGGGGGATATTTTCCTCGGGGGAATCAAGTCCAACGTGGTTCGGAATTGAACGAGGTGCAGGCCGTGGTTAGTTCGGGATATCCCGGCGCTGCGTTTTCGAAAACCCAACTCAGAGGTGGCAACTGATTTGATTACCGACTGCCATGTCCACATCGCGCCGATGGAAATGTTCCGTCCACAGGCTCTGGAGTTGATTCGCAGAAAACGGCATAATTTCGAGCAGATCGCCGAGTTCTGCCGCTCACCAAAATTATTCCTTGAGCATCTGGACGCAGCGGGAGTGGATCGTGCGGTGTTGATCAACTACGTGGCGCCCGAAGTGATCGGTTTTACCAGTGGAGTCAACCAGTACATTGCCGATTACGTCAAGCATGACCCAAAGCGGCTAATTTCCTGCGGTGGCCTGCATCCTCGCCATTCCAGCAATATCCTGGCTGATGTTGAACAGATTCTGCGGCTCAACATTCGCATGATCAAGATCCACCCTCCTCATCAGCTTCTGTTTCCCAACGACTACCTGAACGGAGTGAAAAGAGCTGGAAGTCATTTATCGGGCGGCTGAGGCGAATGGAATCCCCGTCATGTTTCATACCGGAACATCAATCTTCACCGGGGCCCGCAACCGCTATGGCGATCCCATCTACATTGACGATGTAGCGGTCGATTTTCCGAAGATGAAGATTCTGCTGGCGCACGGTGGCCGGCCGCTCTGGATGCACACCGCTTTTTTCCTTTTGCGCCGGCACCCCAACGTCTATCTGGACATAAGCGGCATCCCGCCCAAGACGCTGTTGAAATATTTCCCGCGCCTGGAGGAGATCGCGCCCAAAACCCTGTTCGGCACAGACTGGCCGGGACCGGGAGTCCCCAACATTAAGAAGAACCTCGACGATTTCCGTGCTCTGCCGCTAAGCGAAGAAATGAAACAGCAAATTCTTTGCAAGACCGCTTTGACGATCTGGCCCGCCTAGGCGCCGAGCGGTTCTCGTCAAGACCTGCTGTTGACGAAGCTCTCGTTCGACACTACGATATCGAGTTTTGCCGCCATAGCCGATGAACTCGCTTGCCCAACCTGAAACTCCAGAAGCCTGGCGCTGGCCGGACTCGCTGGACGCTCTTCGAGCCGCGCCCGCGCACCATCAACTGCTGCTGGAAAATGACCGGGTGCGGGTGATTCACACCCGCATTCCCGCGGGCGACCTGGTGCCGGTTCACACCCATCGCTGGCCGGGTATTGCTTATTTGCTGAGTTGGAGCGATTTCGTTCGGCGAGACCAGCATGGCAAAGTGCTTATGGATAGCCGCGAGGCTGGCGACCCTCCGCAGATTCCCGCCGTGCAATGGCTGAATTCCCTGCCGCCTCACTCCGTCGAAAACGTTGGCCAGTCCGAGATCAGCATCTTGCTTATCGAACTCAAAGATGTGGCGCGGAGTGAATAGAACTGCACGATCATCACTCGAAAGGCAGTCCGACATAGTTTTCAGCCAGGCTTTGTGCGGCGGCACGAGAACTGGTAACGTAATCCAGTTCGCCGAGCTGGCGTCGGCGGTCGAAGGCGTTGTCGGTATCGAAAAGGTGCAGCATCGAAGTCATCCACCAGGAAAAGCGTTGCACTTTCCACACTCGGCGCAGGCAAGTCTCTGAATAGGTTCGGAGAAGACCGCTATCGCCCGAGCGGTAAAACTCCTTCAGGGCGCACGCCAAGACGCGAACATCCGCCACTGCAAGATTCAACCCCTTAGCGCCGGTTGGCGGAACGATGTGGGCGGAATCGCCCGCCAGAAACAACCGTCCATATTGCATGGGTTCTGCCACGAAGCTGCGGATTCCGGCGATGCCTTTCTGCACGATCGCCCCTTCGGTCAGCGTCCAACCCCCACTTGCCAGGCGGATATGCAGTTCCTGCCAAATTCTATGATCGGGCCAGTTCTGGATATCGTCATTGTGTGCACACTGCAAGTAAAGCCGGCTGAGTTGCTGCGTGCGCATGCTGAGCAGGCCAAATCCGCGATCATGATAGGCGTATACCAGTTCCTTGGAAGACGGGGGCGCCTCCGCCAGAATGCCAAGCCAGGCGAAAGGATAAGTTCGCTCATAGACGGTGAGAGCGTCTTGGATGCTCGGGCGGCAGATTCCATGAAAACCGTCACAGCCGGCGATGAAGTCGCAGGTGAGTTCACAAAGCCCATCGTTTCGGCGAAAGCGAATCGTGGGCTTTGTACCGTCGAGACCTTGCACCGCGACATTTTCGGACTCGAAAAACACTTGCCCACCCGCAGCCAGACGAGCCTCAATTAGGTCTTTCACGACCTCCGCTTGTGCGTAGATGGTAATCCCGCGCCCGCCGGTGAGTTCCTTGAAATCGATCCGGTGACTGCGTCCAGCGAAACGCAGCTCGATCCCATGGTGGACGAGCCCCTCCCGCCTCATGCGGTCACCTACACCGGCCTCGGTCAACAAATCCACCGTGTTTTGTTCGAGCACGCCGGCACGCACCCGCTCCTGCACGTATTCGCGGCTTCGGCACTCCAGCACCACGGACTCGATTCCTTCCAAGTGAAGGAGATGTGATAACAACAGTCCCGCGGGACCGGCTCCGACAATTCCTACTTGTGTGCGCATCAGCGAATCCGAGGAAGGGTTTCAGGACAACTGAACGCTATCTCGCGCGGTCTCGAACTCTAGTCGCGGCTGCGGAGCTTGGCTAGCAGTCGCAGTATTTCAAAGTAAAGCCAAATAAGCGTGACCATCAAAGCGAAGCCGCCGTACCATTCCATGTACTTCGGAGCCCCGGCACGGGCGCCACTCTCGATCAAATCGAAATCAAGCACCAGGTTAAGGGCCGCAACGATCACGACCACGACGCTGAAGCCGATGCCGATCATGCCTGAGCCGTTGATGGCCGCGAAATGAACGCCGAAGAACCCGAGCACGAATTCAATCACATAGAAAACGACAATCCCGCCGGTCGCGGCCACAATCCCTATCTTGAACTTCTCAGTGGCACGTATGAGCCCGGAGCGGTAGGCGAGCAGTAAGGCCACCAGCGTGCCCAATGTCAAGCCAACCGCCTGCATGGCGATCCCGGGGAAACGCGTTTCCAGCATGGCGGAGGCACTGCCCAAAACCAGCCCTTCTAGCAATGCATAAATTGGCGCGGTTACTGGAGACCACGCCTTCTTGAATATGGTTACCAGTGCGACGATGAAACCGCCAATGCCCCCGACCGCAAGAAGCGGCATCGCCGCCTCAGGCGAGCGTGTGAACAAGTTCCAGCTCCAGGCGGCGGTGGCCACCACGCAAATCAACAAAATGCCGGTCTTGTTGACTGTGCCGGAAATAGTCATGGTCTCGCCGAGCACGCCACCGCTCACGCGGAAGGCATCGCCCGACAAGGCCGGATTGGAAGTTTTTACTAGAGCCATGGAAGTCTCCCTAAACATTCTTACTAAAGCGATGAACCTCGGGAATCCAAGAGTATAAAGGAAATACGATGGTGCCTGGAGGGGAATCAATTCCCACCACCGACAAGGGCGTCGTGTAAATACCATTAATACGGCCAAAGTGCAATATTGATGCGGGTTTATGTGCTATCTTCCCTGATCCGTACATAACTCTCGAACGATTTCGCGAACGCCGATCGATGAGTCTTCGTACCAGCGCCATGTGCTTCCACTAGGATGCAGGCGATGAGCCACAGTGGCCCCTGCAATGAAGGCCACTGTGGTAGGGGTCGGTCGATCGCACTGACTCCTGAATGACCGAGCCGGCTCACGCCACGCGCGCCATTTCGGTCGAGGGCTCGTAGCTGTCGATTTCCTCCGCGCCTGAAGTCTTCAACATGTCGCGGGCTTTCGCTACTTCCTCGGCGGTTCCATGTGCAATAAGAACGAACTTGCCAGCTTTGATCGACGTCTCGTATTTTACGACGCTGTTTTTGGGAATGCCCAAGCTATAGAGGCCTGCGCCCAGCGCACTGAGCCCGCCCACGACGACTGCTCCCTCAAGGGCTGCAATGATCCAGGAGACTATGGAGCCGGCGGCAACTACGGGCCCGATGCCCGGCACGATTAAGAACGCCGCACCGAAGAGAAGACCCCAGAGCCCGCCCCAAAATGCGCCCCATTTGCCCCAGTATTTCATCCGGTCGCCTGTGTTATAGAAACCAACGACATCCGCTTCTGTTTGATAATCGCGGCCGACGACGGCCAGCTTCTTAATGTCAAACCCACCACCCTTCAATTCCTTGATCGCATTTTCGGCCGCGGAATGTTTGCTGAAAACTGCAACGACCGAGTTTTGGTCCTGTCTTGGCATGTTATTCATCGTTCATCTCCTCTTCTTCCATTCAGAATTTATTTTTGCTCACGCGATTCGCTTCTCATTAGTTAGGGTCTGGGGCCCTGTCCTTTACAAGCTTGAAACCGGTTCCGGCGACATTATGTCAACTTGAAAAAGGTTGGAAGTTAGACTCCATAGATTCCCAGAGCAATTGTTTCGCCACGTTTGTTTCTTGCAACCATTGGCACCCGGTGTTGTTCTCGGTTCTCTTCAACGCAGGATTGAGAAAACTTACCCGTCGACCATTAAGCCAGAAGCAAGAAATCGAGTCCATTGGACGAAGGTATTGGCGATACCAAGGTCTAATGACGCTTTGCTGTGGAGTGTTGCATGCTGTCAGCATGCGGAGCGTGAACGGCGACCAGGGTTGAAAATCCCGTGGGGTTGCACATCCAGTCCGAGACGGGTGTCCAATTGTTTGTCCGGGGACTGAATATAAAAGTGACATTTTGAGCGCCCAAAACGTGAATACCTAATACGAAGAATTTGAGACGAGTGTGGTTCGGAAGTTTGAAGCGAGGAATGGCTCTAATTTCGGTACATCAGCCAATGACAGGACCAACATTTCGCGTAGGTATCGATCAAATCACGCACCGGTTCTCCCGCCGCAGGTTTGTTTCAGCACCAAGTGTCAAAGGGACGCTGCTATTTCTTCCGTGCAGTCGAGGCGTCCTCTATACTAGCCCGCTTGTTCCACCCGTGGAAGCGCGAGAGGTCACCCGCATTCCATGCCTCGCGGAGCCCAGGAGTGCTCAGATCCCAGTCTGGGCGGATGTCGCTCGACACGGCGCGCAGATCGTGCCAAAGATCGATGACCGATGGACGTCCCCAGAACCAGTAGCCGTTATAGATGCTGTGGACCACGAGGCCCGGTTTGAGCACGAGCGTATGCGGGATCATCGGATTATGCTCGGGGTCGGTGTACTCCTGGATGTCGAGATCCTTCTGAACCGTTCGCTCGGGGTCCGAAAGGAATGTCCACACGGCTCCGACTGACGCGCGGAATTCCTGAAGAGTATGGTGATCGTCGGTGGCGATGGTCGCGATCTGCGTGTACGCTACTGCGATCTTCGGGTAGAACGCGGCGAGTTCCAAATGCTGCTGGTGCTCCTTGGGGCAATAGTGGCCGCGCGCCAGCGTAAGGATCAGCGGATCCTCGCCCTGTAGCTCGCTGAGCTTGCGCAGCGTGCCCGTGTGATCGGGCAGTTCGTAATTGGGGAAAATGCCTCCGGGCACAATATCAGAACGCATGATTCGATTCCTTCCGTTTCTCGATAGCGGATCAATTTCGATTGTCATCCTGAAAAAGCGTTCTTTGCGCAGTGAAGGGTCTGGCGAGCCGCGCGAAGCGTCGTGTTCTTTGCGACACGGCAATCGCGCGTCTGGCTCGCTTCCTTATCAAACCGCGCCATCACCCGTTTCTCTCAAAGATCCAGAGTGACACCCGCATTTGGCTGGGAACAGCATATGAGCACGTTCCCAGCAGCGGGCCTCTCCAGCGGCTCAGGATTATAAACAATTGATCCGTCAATTAAACCAGTCAGGCAGGTATGACAGACTCCAGTCCGGCACGACCATCTGACCGGAATGTCGCACGCGTCCGCCAATTCAAGCAAACTTGCGAATTTGGGATCCCAAGCGGCTGTAATGCCACTGCGCGCGAATGAGACTGGTGGGCCAGATCCGGGCGGCCCTGGCGGCAGATGAGGAGTATGAACAACCTGCGCCATACCGGGGGTAATAGCCTCAACAGAACCGAAGATTTCCGTGTGCACATTCCCCGCGAGCACACCCCAGTTTCCGAGCCCATCGCGCATATTCTGCAAAAATGAAGTGGGGCCACACAGATAGAAGTCGCTATGCTGCGAGACGCCAAGTTTTTCCAGCAAAGCTGCATCAATGTGCCCGGGAGCATCGAAGTCTGCCCCGATTTGGTCGTTTGCCGCGGGCCTGCTGTACACGACGTATTCTCGTCCGCGAGAGAGCTGTTTCAGTAATGAGCGCGACTCCTCTGCAAATGGATGTTCGACGCGATTGCGCGCTCCATATATCCACCAGATCTCTCGTTGCGATTTTTCAGCGGCGAGTGCGTGCAACATCGACATGACGGGCGTTGCGCCCACTCCAGCGCTCAGCAGAACGACAGGATTTTGGCCGGGACGCAGAGTAAAGCTTCCTCGGGGCGCGCTAACATCCACTAGATCGCCTTCTCGCGCACGACTGCACAGAAATGAGCTTCCAATCCCGTTCGATTCGCCCTTGACGCTGATGCGGAAATGGTCGGCTGCCGGCAGATCAGACAACGAATAGCTGCGAAGAATCGGCGGTTTGCCCGAATCGACGAGCAGGCGCAAAACAACAAATTGACCCGCCTGGAAGAGGGGAAGAGGCTGCCCATCGCTTGGCTCCAGAACGAAGGAAGTTACGTTATCGCTTTCCTTATGAGTATTCGCAACTCGCATCTCTCGAAAGCCGGGCCACACTGGCGCTTGCTCCTCATTCGCGAGTCCCGGATTCCCCTCCGCAGTTTTGGAGATCAAGTCTTGTTGGAGCATTGCCTGGAACGAAGTCTGCCAACCCTTGCTAAGTGCAGGAACCCGTAGCGCGCGTTGCAGTTGCTCACTGGTCTGTCCTGGCAAATAAAGGAGGGCATCAACGTCGGCCACGCTGATTCGCTCTGGACCGTCAGTAATTTTTACAATGTCGTCGCCTGCGCCAACTTCTCCTTCCTGCAACACGCGAAAGTAGAATCCTGGTCTGTGATGCGCAACGAGCAGCGCTGGCATACGAGTCTCGTTCATGCGGATGCCGACGCGGTAGCACGTTACGCGCGGCTGTGTCACTTCAAATATCGCGCCACCGATGCGGTACCGATCGCCGATACACACCTCGTTATCAAGAAGTCCCTCAACGGTGAGGTTTTCTCCGAACTGACCGAAACTAAAATCGTTGCGGCCCAGAAAGCGTTCCCAGTAATGGTAAGAATCCGTCTGATAGACGAATACGGCGCGCTGCTCCCCGCCGTGACCGGCGAGATCGGCTTGCGCGTCACCATCGATATCGAGCTTGCGCACCATTCGCCGTCCCGTAACCGGAGATTTCCAGACTGAGGTTCGGACAGCTTTGCCGTTCCATGTCACGTCGCGCGGAAGGCCGACATTTACTGAGAGCACTCTAGGCATGCGTACCTCGTCCTGCGGCTGAACATTTCAGGTAATTGACCATCAAGTTCTTGTCCAGCAATAAGCTGCTTCGTTGATTCATCGCCCCGATCGACAATGTAAGCCTAGAAGCAGCCCCTGGGCGTTTGGGGGCCGACTAAGGTGGGAACCCGTCCGCCATCCACTTGGCGAACAGTTCAATCCGAGATTGCCGCCAGGGACCTTCTCCTCTTGGTGGTGGGGGCGGCATTACCGGCGCCGCCGATTCCACGAATGCGATCGTAGATGGCCCCGGCGTGCTTTTTGACGTCATCGTAACTTCCCAGGTTGAACGCCATTCTCATGCCTTGAATGTCTCGCTCCGTAAAGAGCGGGCGAATGTCCATTTGAAAGCTCGTCGTTTTCGTCATTGGGCCTCACAGGCATTGGATTATACGGATGTCGCGGTCTCCTTCATAAGTCCAAAGCTTCCTTTCTCTTGACGTCAGGGTATAGGCCTTTCACTTCACGTTTGAATCGAAGAAACTTAAGGCAATGTCGATCTGCCGAGCGCTGAGCCAACGCCTAGCTGGGTCACCGGCCCTCTCAAAGCGGCTTCATCCCGCCCGCTGCGCCACGAACCCCTCGCGTGAAGAACCGACAAATCCTTTCACCAACGCGGCGATCTGGTCTGCCGCAGTGTCCAATGCGAAATGACCGGCGTCGAGAATGTGAACTTCCGCCTTCGGCACATCTTTTCTGTAGCGCTCCGGTTCGCCCAAATCAAATGAGGGGTCATACTCGCCCCAGATCACCAGCAGGGGCGGCTGTTTCTCGCGCATCCAGGCTTGCCATTTTGGGTAGGCCTCCACATTGGTTCGATAGTCGTAGAACAAATCGCTCTGAATCTCGGCCTGACCGGGTTGATTGAGGAAATAGAATTCATCGGTCCAGAGATCCGGGTCATAGCGTTCCACATTCGGATCGCTTCCGACGTGGCGGGTTCGAGTTGCGGCCAACGAGAGCAAATTCGTGCGCAGGGCACTTTCGTTCGGAACTCGATCGGCCCAAAAGGCCCGCCGCGTCTTCCAATTGGCCCCGAGGCCTTCGTTATGCGCGACCGCGTTTTGAACAATGAGAGCTTCGATGCGCTCCGGGTGCGCTAGGACCATGCGAAAACCCACCGGCCCACCGTAGTCCTGCATATAGAGTGCATAGTGCGAGAGTCCCAGTGCTTCAGTGAAATGATTCATGATCTCGGCGTAGTGATCGAAGGTGTACGCGAATTTGTTGGGATCTGGCCAGTCGCTATGTCCGAAGCCGGGATAATCAGGAGCTATCAGATGATACTGATCGGATAAGCGATGGAAGAGCGGTTCGAACATTCGCGACGACGACGGAAGTCCGTGCAACAGGAGGAGTGTTTGTGCATTTTTCGGTCCGGCCTCTCTGTAGAAAATCGAGAGGCCGTCGATCTGAATTGTCTGATACGAAGTGGGGTTGTTCATGAATGTTTTCCCTCCGGGCACTTGAGAATGATCTGTCTCCGTTTCACTCTAGGCCGCTTTCTCCGCGGCGAGCAAGTTGACAAGGTTTTGAGCTGCGATGGTTCAGGACGCAGGATTCTGTCCGTTATTCCTGGTTGTGGCGATTCCGATTGAATGCGGTCGGCGCGAGTCATGAGAACAGAAGTTTGGGAAGCGCACAATTGGACGATGGTATCGGCGATACTTTAGTATGCACCTTCTGCCGATCAGCACGCGGACTTCCTGCACATTTAAGGACTTCCCTTCTAATAACGGCACGGGTTGGATACGCTCTTGACGGGCTCTGACAGTGGAGCGCCACCTTTGACTTCGATGGCTTCTCCGCACGTCGCGCTCCCTTGATTTCCATCGGACCGTCGTTTTAAAATTGCGTCACCGGTGGGGCGTCATCAGTCGATTTGTGCGCGGGAAGCATGAGTTTGTCGCATGCGCTTGGCCATGAATGAGTGACCGCCCATGTTGCATCTCACACCGATCATTTTCGTTGTCGACGACGACGTATCCGTACGCGAGTCGCTGGAATTGTTGGTCCGCTGTGAAGGCTGGCGGGCTGCGACTTTCGCATCCGCGCAAGAGTTCCTCGACTACCCACGCGTTCTTGTTCCCAACTGCCTCGTACTCGATGTTTCTCTTCCGGGCCTGAACGGGCTGGACCTCCAACGGCTCGTCGCCTTCGAACGGACCGACATGCCGATCATCTTCATCACGGGCTATGGCGACGTGCCCTTGACAGTCCAAGCCATGAAGGCCGGTGCCGTCGAATTCTTAACGAAGCCATTCAATGATGACGTGCTCTTGACCGCCATCCGCGCAGCCCTAGAAAAGAGCCGGGTTGCTCTGGGCCTGGAAGCGGAGATGCGCGTACTCCGGGACCGTTACGCGTCGCTTTCCCAACGCGAACGGCAGGTTATGGCGTTGGTGGTCTCCGGCTTGTTGAATAAACAAATTGGTGGGGAGCTTGGTATCAGCGAGATCACGGTAAAGGCACACCGAGGCAAGGTGATGCAGAAGATGAAGGCTGAATCTCTTCCCGACCTGGTGAAGATGGCCGCGAGGCTCCGCCCCGCACCCGCAGCGACTACGGCGGCATAGCGGCAGTCTTCACCCTCGTAATTATTCGCGAAGACGCGGAGTTGGCAGACACCGCAAAACGTTTATACCGGATCGAATGCCAAGTTGGCTCTCCATGGAGGTGAAAGCATGACCGGGCAATCGGCGAATGATGGTCCTCTCGAAGCAATTCCGACGGGCACGGTTCCTCTGGAGTCGATTCTGTGCACGGAGGAGTTGCGTCGCCGCCCTTCCAGTCCGCCCAATTACGAAAAGGAGAACCGCGCGCTCGTGAAGTTGGTGAGCGCGCTAGCCGATTCGCCGGCGAGCATACTGCAGATGCTGGCCGAAACCATCCTGGATATTACGCAGTGTGACTCCGCTGGCCTTAGCCTGCTGACGAAGGATGGCAAAACGCCGGACGTTTGCGGCCAAAGGTTCTATTGGCCGGCCATCGCCGGCATGTGGAATCCGCACGTCGGAGGTGGGACCCCACGCAATTTCGGGCCCTGCGGAGACGTGCTTAATCAGAATCGTACGCTGCTGTTCACGCATTTCGAACGACGCTACCCTTACTTACTGCCAGTAGTTCCCGCAGCCGAAGAATGCCTGCTGGTCCCGTTTTACGTTGCCGGCGAGGCGGTCGGAACCATCTGGGCGATCATGCACAGCGAACGTCGCAAGTTCGACGCAGAAGATGACCGGGTCATGGCCTCTCTCGGGAAATTTGCCTCTTCCGCCTATCAAGCGCTAATGCACATAGAAGACCTCAAATTCCAGGTGTCCGAGCGCGAACGGGCGCAAGCCGAAGTCCGCGAATTGGCAAGAGGTTTGGAAGCGAAGGTTCGGCGTCTGGTCGAGGCCAATGTCGTGGGCATCGTCATGTGGAATCTCGAAGGCGCCATCACCGGAGCCAACGAAGCATTTCTCCGCTTGGTGCAATACGACCGTGAAGATCTCGCGTTGGGTCGCCTACGCTGGACGGATCTGACACCAGACGAATGGCGTGCCCATGACGAACGGGCCGTAGCTGATTTAAAGGCGACGGGCAGCTTTCAACCCCTCGAGAAGGAGTACTTCCGGAAGGATGGCAGCCGGGTGCCTGTACTTCTCGGCGGCGCGCTACTCGAACGAGACGGCAACGAAGGTATCGCTTTCGTGCTCGATTTGAGTGAGCAAAAGCGACAAGAATCTGCCCGCCTCTACAGCGAAGAGAGATATCGCGTTGTGGTTGAAGCCGCCAGCGATGCGGTTGTGAGCATTGATGATAAAGGCTTAATAGTGTTTGCCAACCTTGCCACTGCGACAATTTTTGGCTACGACCCACCCGAACTGGCGGGGAAACCCTTGACCCTCCTAATGCCTGAATACATGCGCGAACTCCACCAGGCCGGGTTCAAACGCTACTTGGCTACGGGTCAACGGCATATGAATTGGCAAGGCACCGAACTGACCGCACTTCGCAAGAATGGCGAGGAGTTCCCCGTAGAGGTCTCCTTCGGCGAGATAACCAGAGACGGTCACAAGACCTTTACGGGCTTTCTCCGGGATGTCAGTAAGAGAAGACGAGCAGAGCAGGCACTGCGGCGCAGCGAGGCATTCCTCGCAGAAGGTCAACATCTCGGTCAAATCGGCAGCTTTTCCTGGCGCGTGGCGACAGGCGAGATCATGTGGTCAGCGGAGCTCTATCACATCTACGAGCTTGAGATCGGCGTGCCCGTGACCCTTGAACTGATCCGTAGCCGGGTCCATCCAGAAGACGTCAGTTTGATCGAGAAAATGAAGATGGTCGACCAGACACCAGAGGGCGGCCACGACTTTGAATGGCAGTTCCGCTTGCTGATGCCGGACCACTCGATCAAGTACTTGCACGCAGTCGCTCGTGCGACCCGGGACCAGGATGGTCAGCTGGAGTACATGGCCTCGGTTCAGGATGTCACGGCACGCAGGCTGGCGGAAGAGGCACGCGACAAGGCTCGATCGGAGCTTACACATGTGGCCAGGGTGATGAGCCTCGGAACACTGACGGCGTCTATTGCCCACGAACTCAACCAGCCGCTGTCCGGCGTTGTCACGAACGCCAGCACCTGTATGCGAATGCTCGCGGCCGATCCTCCAAACGTCGACGGGGCACGCGAAACTGCGCGCCGGACAATTCGCGATGGCAACCGGGCGTCTGAGATGATCGCTCGATTGCGCACACTCTTTGGCAAGAAAGAAGCCACGAATGAGTCGGTCGACCTGAACGACGCCACCCGAGATATGCTTGCGCTGTCATCGAGCGAACTTCAGAGGAACCGAGTGATACTGCAGCAGGAACTCGCCGACGATCTACCGGCTGTCACCGGCGATCGAGTGCAGCTTCAACAGGTCATTCTGAACCTGCTCCGAAACGCCTCAGACGCAATGAGCGGAGTCGACGATCGTCCGAGGCAGTTGCTCATCAGAACCGAACGGGACGAAGATGATCGTGTGCGTCTGATAGTGAAGGATGCGGGAGTCGGATTTGCCCCTCAGGCTGCAGACAGACTTTTCGAATCGTTCTACACAACCAAGAATGACGGTATGGGAATCGGGCTCTCCATAAGCCGATCCATCATCGAGACTCATCATGGTCGATTGTGGGCAACGCCAAACAACGGTCCGGGAGTTACATTTTCATTTTCTATCCCCTGTAGACCAAAGGGTTTGGCTGACGCCGAAGCTCCCGTAAATCGGACTGATCTGTCGTCGTTCGCCGCATAGACTGAGATCGGTGATCGGGGGGTAGGAAGAAGCAATACCAAAGTACAATGGACGGCCCTGGATCAAATGGCGCATTGTTTCCGTCATGGAGCTCCCTAAGGCCAGGGGCGCAAGGGACCGTCCGCTTCTATCCGTGATTGATGATGATGAGTCGGTGCGCGAATCGCTGCCTGATTTGCTTAGGGAATTCGGATTTGCAGTTCAAGCTTTTTCTTCAGCGGAAGAGTTTCTCTCGTCCGATTGTCTCGGTCAGACCACCTGCCTCATCCTCGATATCGCTATGCCGGGCATGAGTGGACCAGAACTTCAGCGGGAATTGAAGCGTCGCAGGCAGGAGATTCCGATCATCTTCATCACCGCCAGCACAAATAAAACTGTTCGCCCGCGATTACTCGAACAAGGTGCGGTCGAGTGCTTGTTTAAACCATTCAGCGACACGGCTCTACTTGAGGCTGTTAATTCGGTACTTCACCCGAAGTGAGAGCTCGGCAACTCTGTGGATTATGGGTGCGTATTTTTATTACATGGGGCGCAATACCAAAGGTATTGCCAATACCATCGTCCAATTGATTCGCCGGGCCACCTCGGGTGTAATCTCCATCGCAGCCGATTCGGCCGGAAGAGTGAGATTGCAGCAGCTGGGGCAGACACTGCGCTTGCCCTCGAGTCAAGTATTTAAAGAAAGGATGGCAAAGATATGCCGGAAGCAACATGGAAACCTCACGAGAAACACGGACAACTGACGAAGCAGAGCGACTTACCCGACAGTGTCTACGCGTTTCCCAAGCAGCGTAAAGAACCCCTCACTGACGCACAGCATGTGCGCAACGCGGTCGCGCGGTTCGATCAAGTCACTGATGCCTCCGATGCGGACCGGGCTTTGGCGTTCGCGAACATCGAGAAAGCTGCAAACTACTACGACATCAACCTCGCGGAAACGTCCTGGCACGAGCTGGGTATACATCCTCAAAAGAAGACAGGCTGACGTCAAGGCTGCTGTGACGCGCGAACGCCGAGCGCAGAGCTAACCATCCACCGGTCAGAGAGCCGGCCGACACAATGTTGGTGAAAGATATGCCCAGAGATAAATCCCTTCGATCCGGCTGGCGATGTGACAGTTGCGGCGAACTCGTGTCAGATTTGCAGGCTGGCTGGGTGGAGTGGCTTGCGGCAGAGGACGCCAAGGGAAAAGCGAAAGTAAGCGGTTTGCGGTTAGTGCACCGTCGCAACACCGGCCCAAGATGGCGAGAGCCATACGGCTGTCAGTATAATCCGCGAGACGAATTCAGAAAGAACCGAGGCATCGTGGAGGGCTTAGCTCTTGACCGGTTCGCGGGTCCTGACGGCCTTATGTTACTGCTTTCGATGATTGCTAAACGGGAACTTCCAGCGCAAGAGCTGATCGAACTCGCCAAACGAGTGCAGATTCCGGGCTACGAAGCAGTGCATGAACTGGTTCACGATGCCGTTAGCGAAGGAGTGATAGCGCCTTCTATCTCGTCAGGCTTTTACTTGCAGTGCGAGATCGGGGATGTGCTGAAATGGGCGAGATACCGAACTTCAGCGAACGAGGAGCCATGTTGAGCTTCAGAATCGGTGCATCGCTTCTTGCTAAAGTATTCCGCCATGCCTATCCTGGGCGGCTTTCAGTTTCGAATGTTCGGGATCTGTGGCGTCGGTGACCAATTCTCAGCTTCGCTCGTCTAAGTTTTGTTAGTGACTGTTGGCGCACCGTACAAGGAGATGAATCGTGAAAGCAATCGTTGTCCACCAATATGGCGGTCCGGAAGTACTCAAGTTTGAGGACTATCCTGATCCAGTAGCCGGCCCTGGCGAGGTGTTGGTGCGGGTCGCCGCCGCGAGCGTGAATCCGATCGACTACAAGCGGCGCGCCGGGTTGACGAAAGACTTCTATCCCATCACTTTTCCGGGACTGATAGGAGTCGACATTGCGGGGACTGTGGTCAAGCTTGGCCCGGGAGTGGAAGGCTTTTCCGTCGGCGACCAGGTGTTCGCTATGGCTGACGATACTTACGCCGAGCTTTGTGTCGTGAAAGCCGCGAGTTTGGCGAAAGTCCCCGAGGGGCTCGATTTGATCCAGGCTGCGGCACTGCCGCTGGTGACGATTACGGGCAACCAGCTCATGTCTGCTACGGGAATCAAAGCCGGGCAGACGGTTATAGTCGTGGGTGCTATAGGAAATGTTGGGCGTTCGGCGGTATTCACTGCGAAGCAACGGGGAGCGGTGGTGATTGCAGGGGTGCTGAAGCGCCAGATGGATGAAGCGAAGACTGTGGGGGCGGATCAGATGGTCGCAACCGACGACGACACCGCGATTGCAAATCTTGCGCCGCTCGATGCGGTGGCGGATACGGTCGGCGGAAGAACCGCCGAGAAGCTAATCGCCAAGGTCAAGCCGGGAGGAGTGTATGCATCGGTTGTCGAGGCACCGCAGAACTCCGCGAAGTACCCAACTGTAAAGGTGGTGCATGTCTTCTCAAAATTCGACAGGAAGACGCTCGAGTTCATGGCCGAAGCGGTGCGAGATGGCAAGCTGATAATCCCCATTAGCCAGAAACTGCCACTCAGCGAAGCGGCCGAGGCTCAAGCAACGGCAGAAAAGGGTGGTGTCGGGAAGATCTTGCTGGTGGCGTGAACGTTATCTTGCGAACCGAGGGCACGAAAAGGAAAATCGGAAATGAAAAAGGGTCTGCGCGGAATCAACCCCGCTTCGAAGCCGAGTGGCGACGGCTGTGTGGAATGCCTGGCGTCACCGAAAGGTTGGTGGTTTCATCTCCGCCGGTGTGCGGAGTGTGGGCATATCGGATGCTGTGACAGCTCTCCGAGTCAGCATGCGTCCAAGCATGCGGCGGCAACAGGGCATCCGATCATTGCCAGCTTCGAACCGGGTGAGGACTGGTTCTATGACTACGAGACGCAGGGGATGATCGAGGGTGCGGAGTTGCTTCCGCCGCATTCTCATCCCAAAAATCAGCCTATACCTGGACCTGCCGGAAGAGCGCCAGCCAACTGGGAATCGCTGCTGCACTAGCTGAGATCGATCGATTCTTATGAATGGAGCGGGACCCGGGACATCGTATTTGTAATGAGCACCGTATCGAAAGGAGCCATCCATGAACGCGATACAAGTGGAACAGAAGAGCTATGAGATGCCCCCGCGAGAGGGGATCAGCATCGCGCATTTTCTCACCGTTGCCGACGTCGAGCGATCGGCTCGCTACTACGAAAAGGTCTTCGGCGCTCGCATTCTGACCATGGGTGACGGCAACGCGCCTCCCTACCTTCAGCTGGCGAATATCTGGATGATTCTGAACGTTGGGGGCGGGCCCACACCGGATAAGCCGACGGTAACGCTCAGCGTCCCCGACCCGAATCACATCAACAGCTTTATGAATTTCCGCGTGGCGGATATTCAGGCGTGCTACAAATTATGGAAAAGTCGAGGAGCCGAGTTCATCACGGAGCCGATCCCCAAGTACGGCGAGATACGCTGCTACATCCGGGATCCTGACGGCTACATCATCGAAGTCGGACAGAGCACCGATCTGACGTACGGTTAAGGCTCGGCGCGGATAGGACGCCGACTCGGCGCCTCGCCGGTGCGATTGAGCCGATCTTTGCTTTGAACCGTCACTCGCCCCGACATCGAAAGGACTGCCAAATGGACGGCACAAGTGGACAGAAAGAGACCACGCTTAGTGTCAACGTTTTTACCGCCCCGAGGGCATAACACGAAGACTGCTCAAGTTTCCCAGGGGTTGAGGACACCGACTCCGGTGCGCTCAAAGTCGGCTGCATTCCGGGTCACGACGGTCAGGCCGTGCACCAGGGCTGTGGCTGCGATGAGGGCGTCACGATCGGAGCGAGGCTTCGGTACGTGAAGCGCCGCGCATCGCCGGGCGACATCGGTGTCAATCGCAAGGATACGGCCTGAGAATGTGGGTAACACGTGACCATCCATCCACGCACGAAGGATTGCGCCTTGCTGGTTGTCGCGACGGTCGACTAGAAGAATTCCGATCTCCAATTCAAGTACCGAAATGACAGAGATGTAGAGACTCGCCGAGGGTACGCCTTCGGCCCACTTCTTGACGTTTGGATGCGTCTTCCTGGCTTTTCTTAGTTCTGAAATTACATTGGTATCCAGGATGTACATCAGGTTAAGTCCGCCGGCTCGTGCAGGTTTCCCCGCAGACGAGGCGGCTCAAATTCAATCTCAGCGGCAGCTGGCATCGCCAATAAGTCCGTAATGCTCTTCTGCCCTCCAGTGATCCGCTGATATTCCTCCACCGTTAGCAGCACATGGGACGGACGACCTCGATTCGTAATGAAAACGGGACCTCGCTTAGCGGCTCTCTTTGCCCTGCTTGTATCCTGATTAAAGTCTCGACTCGACAGTTTTGTAATGGCCATGGTTCCCCGATCCCTCATGTAGCAACGTACCTACATTACACCAGGAAACGCGTTGTTTGCAAGACCAGGCTCGATACGGATGACGGAGCTGTACCCGCATCGGGTGGTTAATCAGGCTCGGTTGATGTTCGGACTTCCGGGGGCGTGACCTATGGAGAAGTCGGACTGATGAGCTAGCCGAATAAAAGCCGCATAATGTCCTCGACCGGCACAGATTCCCGGCCCGTCTCGGCCCGCATCGATTGGCATAATTCAGCGAATGCCCGCGTCCCTTCGTCGTTTTGGGTTTGACCTCCAAGAGCGAGGAAATGGGAAAGAGAGCGGACAACGCTTTCTTCACCATAGACGGCAATTCTGGCGCGAGCATCGGCGACCAAAGCTTTACCGCCCGCTGCATTCGCAACACCGCGCAGGAAATCAGTGTAGGAGGCCGAGCGCAATTCTTGTAGATGTTTGAATCGCTCCGTTCTGCGAGTGAGAAAAGCACCAAGAAACGCACCCAATGTTGCCGCAACAAACGTGACGACAGTTTGGACAAGAAGCTGTGTGACGCTCATAAGAGCGAATATACACGCGCCGCGACCTGAGCCTCATCGTTTTTGGCGGGAAATCAGAGACCGACGAGACGTTTTCCGTTTTTCCACGATGGAAATTGGAGAACCTTCCGCCTGCCCCAGTTTTAAGGTTGCGGTTTAAAGGCTAATATCTCAAGAAACAGATTCGATTTCAACGAGGAGCACAAAATGGCAACAAAAGGAAAAATCCTAGTACTGGTCTCGAGCGGTCACGGCTTGCCCTTGAAAGATGGCGGGTGTTACAAGGGCGCTGGCTACTATCTCAACGAGCTGACGGTTCCGGTTCGCGCCCTGATGAAGGAAGGCTACGAAATCACTTTCGCCAATCCCAAAGGCAACGCGCCCCAGGTGGATGTACATTCAGAGGTCGCCGATTTCTTCGGCGGGGACGCGGCCAAGCTTCAGGACTATATGATATTCCGCGACGGCCTGACTGGGCTCAGAGATCCAACCCGCATCGCCGATGTCATCGCATCTGGCCTGGATCAATATGACGCGGTTTTCGTCCCCGGCGGCCATGGCCCGATGATCGATCTTCTCGATGATCCCGACGCCGGCACCGTGATGAGACACTTTCATCAAACATCGAAGCCTACGGCAGTGCTCTGCCATGGCCCGATTTCACTTCTCTCGGCGCTTCCGAATTCGAAGGAGGTAGTCGCCGCGCTGGCGGCCGGTGATGCCGCTGGAGCGCACGCAAAGGCTCAAGGCTGGATCTATGCTGGATATAAGATGACTATCTTTTCGACGGCGGAAGAGCAGCAGCGGGAGCCGCTTGAGATTGGTGGTAAGGTTCTGTTCTACCCGGACTTCGCCTTGCGTACGGCGGGTGGGGACGTGAGTGTGGTCGCTCCATGGGGGAGCTACGTCCTTCAAGATCGCGAGCTGATCTCAGGTCAGAACCCGTTCTCTGATCAGGCGCTTCTAAAACTTCTTCTACCGGCACTCGACGCGAAGAAGAGGTGAGGAGGTAAGAGGGGGCGAATGTTTTCTCGCGCATCATGGAGGGTTGCCCCTGGCTGGAAAGGCGCCGGAAATCGACTTCTCGGCATTAAGCGTTATGAGCCACCCTGTCAGGCGCTGCGATCATGTGCCGCTTGGCGAGAGCTTCAATTTCAGGCTCGGTTACCGCCGAGAGGTCTGCGCTTTCCGTAGCGATGACCCGTCGAGAAATCTCGGGATGATGGGTCTTCAAGTATGCGCTCAAGAACTCGGCCGCGTTGCTTTTTCCAATGGCGTGACCGATGAGCACGATCTCATTCGCCGCGGTGATATCTTTCGCGACCTCCTCATAAAACGAGTCTTCTTCTGGTACGCGCTCGCCACGGTAGTGCGCTTCCTTTCGATGAATCAAATGATGGTGGAAATTGAAAGGATCGTAAGGTTGCACCTGCCGTTCGTCTGCCGGACGACTTCCACCGAAATCCTGGTAAACATGGGCGGCGTGGTGGTCAATGACGACAATCATACGGCCGGGCTGGGTCGGTTCTTCTACCTGTGCACTCGGCCTGGCTTCCTTCAAGAATTTGCGCAGCCGAGAAACTTCCTCCACATCCAGATCATGGGTGCTCGGCCGCTTGAAAAAGGCGCGTTGGTCGCCGACACGAAATTCAAATTCATCGCCTCCATGCGGCTGCACCTCACCCAGATGTTCGACCAGTTCGACGGCCTCGCTCCAGCTCAGGTTATGGGGTAGCTTGCCGTTGAGAAGATTCTGATACAGCGATTCGAGGTGCTTGCTCATCCCACCAGTATAGTATTGCGCCGCTACCGCTTCTCGCGAAATTGTCGAGGACCGCTCCACAAAAGATATAATTCGATACCATCGTCTAATTGTGCAAAGTCGGCCCTTCTGCTTTGATAACGGGATGCTGCCAGGTTCAATCGGAACCTGCATGCCGGAAACGTCTTTAAAAATGACGTTCTAGCCTTTCGGAGGAGGAATTATGCCAAGCAAGGTAGCAGAAATCAGCGCCGAAGCACCCCCACCTCGAATCCTCTTGACGTCATCCCAACAGAAATGCCTTTCGATGTGCCTTATGGGCGTCCAATATCGCTATACCGGGCAATGGCGGTTATTCACGACGCGGTAGAAGAGGCCAAGAAGCGGAATTGGAAGATGAACGTGGCCGTGGTGGATTCCGGGGGCAACTTGGTTGCCTTCCAACGAATGGATGGCGCGATGCTCGCCTCCATTCAGATAGCGGAGCACAAAGCGCGAGCCGCCGTCACCTTCCGGCGGCCGACCAAGGTCTTCGAGGACGGCATCAACCTCATGCATCTCAACTATCTGCTCGCGTTCGATGGAGTCATTGCGTCTCGAGGCGGTATTCCACTGATCGACCAGGGCGATATTATCGGCGCAATCGGCTGTTCGGGAGGCACGGATTCCCAGGACGAAGTCGTAAGCAACGCAGGGGCGGCAGTAATTAACCAATCCCGGTGAGGAATAGACCATACAAATCTCGAGGAAGCATAGGCCGCCGGTCACAGACACAGAGTGCGGTCCACGGTTTTGCATCACCTGAGTAACACGCTGGCGAGCCAGTAATCGCCACTGAACTTTCCCGGGCCGGAGCAGATCAGCCAGGCAAAAAAGAGCACGTACAGGACTTCCGGAAGGTAGAGGAAATCGTCGAGCCAGTTAAGAGGCGAAAGTCCTTTGGGCAGGGTGGAAATCGCGCTGGTCAGGGTGGCGACAATCATATCGATCAATAAAGCCACGCAGGCCACACTCGAAAGAAACCCCACGGTCACCAAAGATCCGCCAACGAACTCGACACCCGCTACGAAATAAGCCGTCTGGCGGGGAAACGGCACGTTGGCCTGAACCAGCGTGTCGTAAACCGGCTTGGTGCCGCCGGCGACAAACAATTTGTTTGCCCCGGAGATGGCGAAGAACAGCCCGATCGAAACCCGTACCAGCAGGATGGCGAATTGTTCCAAGTCACTGCTGCCCGCGAGCGCAAACTGCACCAACCGTTTCCAATCCATCGCTTGTCCCTCCATCGGTTTCGGTCTCCATATTACGTGTCCATCCGTTCGACCCATTGAGCGCGGAATGCGGGAGCCGCGAATGGATCCGCAAAGTACTGGGTTTCCCGCGCAACCTTGTCGCCCGTCAACTCCATGATGCTCACGGTGTAGGACGGCTTGCCGTCATAGGTCAGAATGAGTTCGGTGACCCAAAGATCACCGCTGCCAATGATTCGCCGGATGGTGAACCGCTTTTCGTTTGGCTGACTGGCGCGTTGGTTCCGAATGTTTTGTCGACCGCGGGTTCGCTCGCCTGACTGTGGGTAATCCAGCACCGCGTCCTCGAGATAGATGAGGTGCTCAGTTTCAAGATCGTTGGCATCGGACGCCGCCCAATGCTGATCCAGCGCCGCTCGGATCTCTCGATCTCGCTGCGTTTGTTGATCGTTCATCCTGAGCCCTCAATTTGACCAGAAGCTAAATGTTATTTCGCGGATCGTCTCTCGCGCTAAGGTATTCCAGTCCCAGCGGCCCCAGCGCGGTTATTTGCGTGACGTACTCGCCGGATCTCGCCCAGTGGAAATGAGGCGTGTTGCCAGGGAGAATGATCACGGCGCCGGGCGGATAGGCTTCCAACTTACTGGCGTCGAATTCTTCACCCAGTCCGATATAAAAGACGCCGGAAATCACGGTATAGACTCGGTCCTCTGGGTGCCTGTGAGGCATCAGCTTCGCGCCGTGGGGCGATTTCACCCTGATGGTATAGGGCCCGGCCTGCGACGGATCCCCCACCATGACGGCTAGCCGGACGGAAGGCGGGAACGCCGGGAACGGTTTCCAATCGACATCTTCGGGCAGGATGGTCTTGAAAACCTCCTGTCCGAGTTGGTGAGGCTGGACTTCGCTTTGCTCAGCATGCTCTACGGCGCTGGCTTTCAGAGACATACAAACCTCCTTCGTACAGAAAATATAAGACATCACTACAGACTTTCGAAACCGGTCCGCCGAGATTAGCTGCGACTGTTTCCCGTCCTCAACGTCCCCGAATTGAGAAGCGCGTCGGCCGTGCCGGCCTATCGCGCGATTTGGCCCAGGTAGTATCCCAGCCGATTTTCCACATCCCCCGGCTTGTGGAAGCCGCGCGCCATCAGTTGTTTGATTCCCTCCTGGGCGGCAGGTCGCCCGAGCGAAGCGATGCACGCATCCCACCCGGCGCCGAGTTCGACGTCCGGCGGCAGGCTGGTATTGACCAGGCGCTTGGTCTGGGCGATCGCCCATTTATCGAACTTGGCGATCCGGGTCGCGAGCGCCTCTACGAACGCATCCAGATCGGCGTCGGGCAGGGCGCGATTAACATAACCGTAGGCCTCGGCCTGTTCTCCCCTGATGTCTTCCGAGCTTAAGAGCACCTCGAGGGCGCGGTTGCGGCCGATCAGTCGTGGCAGCCGAGCCATGGGGCCGCCGCCGGCGACCATCCCCACGCCCACTTCCCATTGCGAGATGATGGTCTTCTCGCGGCTGGCAAAGCTCATGTCGCAAGCCAGCGTGATCTCGCTGCCGTTGCCGGTTGCACGGCCGCGGATGAGCGCGATAGAGGCGACTGGCAGACGGGTCAGACGCACCAGAAAGTCCGGCCAAGGTGGCAAGCCCGTGGGCCCCGCCGGCATCGAGGTCAGGTCCTCGAGCTTGGCCGTGAAATCGGAGTGATTCAGGAAGTAGTCGTCGACTGCGCTGTCGAAGACCACCACCCTAACATGCTCATCGGCCTCGAGTTCGTTGATGACTTCCTGGAACTGCTTGACCATTTCCGGACCCATCACATTGATCGGCGGGTTGTCAATCGTGACACGCCAATAGGCGGGCGACCGCCGGGTAACGCGAATCTGTGCGGGTGTCGCAGGGGCGTTCATCTGTGTGACCTTGGTAGGTGCATTCATCGTTGGCATGGGATTTTCCTCCATATGTGTTGGTCTCGGAAACTGGTTGATTTGAGCCGACCAGCCACCTGGCTATATAAAACTGCCACCATTCAGCCAGAACACAAGGGGAGGCGCAATTGGACGATGGTATTGCCCATACACTTTCGGGTGGCAGATTCCACGCGTCGGTTCATGGGGGAATCCTTTCCGTCCTCGGAACGTATCCCGGAGTACTAGGGGAACATTAGGTAACGACCGTAACGGGTTGATACCAAGTTGCTGGTGCCGGGAGGGGGACTTGAACCCCCAAGGGCCGAAGCCCGGCGGATTTTGAGTTACCTACACTCCCCGCAAACAAAGCACTTACGAGATCTGCCACGTCTTCCTAGCGACTTGCTACAAGTTGCTACCGTGCCGTCACTTGCCCCTGATTCTATCGCAATATCTGGCAATACGCGGAGTTTGCTGGTAGGCACAAAATTAGGCACAGCGGGCCGAGGCACTCTTTCCTCCTGCCAGGCCAGCCCTTCCAGCACGGCCAATCACTACTGTTGTGCTAGGATTCCAACCGAGCGGAATGGGGTATGAGGACACGGAAGCAAGAAGCTGGCGTCGTTGCGGCCCTGATTGTGCTGCTAATGGCAGTTTGGATAAGCAACGAAACACGGGAGAGGGGAACACAGAGCAAAGAGGGTCAGCCAAGCACCGATGCGGTCGTGAACGATGAACAGAGGTACTCTGGGAACGCCGCGATTGAACTAGCAAGACAACACCCGGTCTATCAATTTCGGCCAGGTATCGGAATGGATCATGGTCGGCTGAGCCCGTACAGTGGAATGACGAACTGAAGGCGTGCTCCCCACCAGACGATTGCTGGACAGTCAAAGACGTGGTTAGCGTGAAACGAATCCCTGTTCTCATATTCTTTCATGTTGAATTGAGGGGTAAGATCGTGGGGCTAGGCAGCATTCACCCACCATGTGCGGATCAGTCTGCGATTTTCCAGCCCCGAGCAACATCTCAAAGCGCAACCGACCCGCTTCGTGAATGCACGCCCGACCAGTTATTCACTCATAGGGAGTGGTTGACAGACCAGCATGGTGTCGCCGCTGAAAGGCTGAACTTTCTTGTGGATTGCGGTGACCACCTTGTCGGACCAGCGTGCTATTTGCCCGAAGGTTCTGACCACCCTCTTGGAATGAGCCAACCTGACGGCAGTTGTGTTGCGTGCGACCTGATTGCTTCGTACCAGACACATCATCCGCGTATCGGTGGGCCGTTTTCCATATCGCCGCAAACCATGAATTTGTGCGCGACCGGTGCAATCGACGGCTCTTGCGATATTGCAGTTAACCTCGAGATTGACGAATACTTAGCAAACCGGGATGGGTGGTCGGCTAGTAGTCTGTGCGAGGATGGTAATGAGTCGGCTTGCGAAATAATGAAGGACAACGAAATGAGAATGCGGGAGCCGTATATCAGGCGCAGACTGCACGACCAGGTCTACTACCAACACTGACACGCCGTTCACGGCTGCGTATTCGGCGCACCACTCGACCGAAAGATAGGCCGCAATTCCTCGATAGTCTCAAAACGTTCGCCAAGTCTTGTTGCAAAATGTGGGCTGGCATCTTGTAGTTAATCTTATCGCCAGTTTGGATGAATACCGCCATCGCGGGCTTCTTTCCCGTTGCATTACGTTTCCAATTTACAGTTCCTACCGTGACGCGATATTTAATACCATCCCCATGTCCAGAACCAACGAGCCGGTGGTCCCACTCTTCGTGAACGTTGAATCTGGCATCTTTATCGCGCCCCGAATCTGATACAACAACGGAATGATACCACACTAGCCCTAGCTGGTCGCTACAGATAGCCGTGCGCTTTGACGGCGGCCAGCACAAGATCGGTTTCTCGGTTGCGATCCGTAAACTCGTCCCATTCCAGATTGGCATTCATGAAGAGTAGCTTTCCGTCCTTGTAGCGCCAGTGCCGATTGAAAAACGTCTCGCTATAACGGTAGTTCCCGCCCACACGTTCTTCGCTGATCCGGCTGTACGCAGTGACGGTGATATGAACAACGTCCTCTCGTTTCGTGATGTCGCTTAATTCAATGCGCGATTCCATCTTTGGTAATGCCTCCGCTGGCTCCGGCTCGTCGGTACTATGCGCGAGATGTGAGAAAATATCGTTGACGGCCCTTACGAAGTTGGCCGCTAGACGTGTTTCACGCCGCCTACACACCTGCGCGCGGAACACAATTTAACGTCTCTGGATCAGCGGCCACCCACTCGCCGTCTCGTAGCTCATCAACACCGAATATAGCTTCCCCGATCCAAATTTGCGATTCGTCATGCGCGCAATGCTGAAACGCTTGTGGCGCGGAGCCGTTTCTAATCGGGGAAGAGTGAACCCGATATTTCACCTTGTGGTATGAGCACTCGCCGGGAATGGGAATGGAAGGTTCCGCCATATCTGTTACCTCCTCCTGCCGATCATACTTCGTGGACGACGGCGTTTCAATCCTTGCGCTCGCACTTGGCGCGATGTGATTAAATCAGTCACGCCTTAAAGGAGGCACTATGGATAAAAAGTTGAAGCTCGGTATCCTGCTTGTTCTCGGGATGACAATGCTGGTAGGCATACCGCATTCACAAAACCAGCCACTAACGCCCAGTGGCCCTTACCAACCTGGTTGCTGCCCCAATAACGATTGGACAGCCAACCGGAACATCGTGGGATCAACGCGAAGTCTTCCTTGTAGATTCCGCGACCGGAACAGTTTGGGAGTTTGTGCCTGGCTCACTCGACAAATAGAACAAATATCATGCTGCGGTTTTTGACCCTATACAAAGGTTGTTCCATAAGAAGGTTGGTATCCGCGAAAAGAAGAAGGCCCCCACACTGAAAGAATTCATCAAGGATCGCTTCTTGCCCTACGCCGAAACAACGCATAGGGCGAAGCCGCTTACCTTGCGGTACTACAAGCAGGGTACGGATATGTTGCTAGATTCCGATCTGGCGGCGCTAAAGATAGATGAGGTGAGCAACGAGCACGCTCAGCAGTTCGCCGCAAAGAATAACCGAATGTCTCCGTCGGGAATCAATCGTGGCCTTCGGACGCTGCGGCGCGCCCTCAATCTGTACTACGAGTGGGCCAAAATGGACAGGCTGGTTAGGATCAAACTGGCCACCGGCGAAAAGCAACGGGATCGCGTGCTGAACGACAATGAAATCGAGGTGTATCTTAACGCCTGTCCACAGCCTTGGAAGGATGTCGCCACGATCATCTTGGACGAAGGATTCCGACCCGGCGAAGTATTCACGTTGCAATGGCCCCAGGTGTTGTTCGATCAGAACGGCACCGGCCTAATTCGGATCGTGGAAGGTAAATCAAAGGCCGCGAAACGAGCCCTGCCCATGACCTTGCGCGTGTACCAGTTGCTCCAGGCGCGGCATGAGGCGTCCGGCCGTCCAACCGTGGGATGGGTGCTTCCCAATAGCGGCAAGAGCGGGCATTTCAGCGGGGACGTTGCGAAGGAGCAGCACAAAAGGGCGTTGGAGGCTTCCAAAGTGGCACCTTTCGTGCCGTACACGCTTCGCCACACGGCTCTCACGCGCCTTGGCGAAAAGGCTGGTGGCGACGTATTCGTCATTGCGCGGATCGCCGGGCACAGCTCGATCACAGTCACACAACGCTACGTCCATCCGCAAGCCGATGCGATTAGCCGCGTGTTTGCTGCATCGCAATTCCCGGTAGGCACAAATTTAGGCACGCCCAAGAGATTGCGGGCACCAAAAGGCAGCAAGAAAAAATCACGCGGGAAGCGATGATCGCCTTGTTTTATGCGGCTTCTAAGGTGGTGCCGGGAGGGGGACTTGAACCCCCAAGGGCCGAAGCCCGGCGGATTTTGAGTCCGCTGCGTCTGCCAGTTCCGCCATCCCGGCTTAGGACTAGCAATCACAGGTTAGCATAGCGTGAATCGCGGCGAAACCGGTGCGGCCATCGGGCTAAAGAACTACACTGCCACCGGTTTCTCGCGTTCGACGGGCAATCCTGCCAGCAGCCAGGAGTCAAACCCGCCGACTACGTTCGTGACGTTGCGAAACCCGGCGCGTTGCAGCAAGCTGCAGGCGATCATGCTGCGGTAGCCGCTCTTGCAGTGAACCGCCACTGGCGCGTCGTGGTCGATCTCGGGCGCAGCGACTTTGAAATTGTCCAGCGGCCACCAAGCCGCCTCTTCGATATGGCCCGCCTGCCATTCCGGCTCGCGGCGAACATCGAGCACAGTCGATTGCCCGGCCCGTAAGCGCTGCTGAAGATCCTGCACCGAAATCTGCAACGTTTCGGCAAGCGCGAACCCAGCCTGCTTCCAGTCGGCGATTCCATCTTTCAAGAATCCGCGCGCATCTTCAATTCCGACGCGCGCCAGCCGCAAGCGGGCTTCAGACAATTGCTCCGGCGATTCCGCAATCAGAACTGGCCGCGCCGACAAACCCAACACCGTGCCTGCCCAAGTGGCAAACTGTCCTGAAAGCGCGATGTTGATCGACGCTGGTACGTGGCCCGCCGCGAACTGTTCGCCCGGGCGAACGTCGAGAGCAATCACTCCATCCCCGAGCAGCGCCTTCAAGTCATTCGCCGAAACCGGCGCCAAAGCAGGCAGTTCCGAGAGCGACGAAGCTCCCGCCCGATTGATCTCCGCGTCCTGCATAAAATACTCGGGACGCACGGGTAGATGTTCGGTCAGTTGGCGGATGAACTCTTCTCTGTTCCCGATCTGCAACGCGTAATTGGTCAGCCGTTCAGTGCCGATGGTGGAAGAACGCTCGGCACGCATGTTGCGTCCGCAGAGCGAACCCGCGCCGTGCGCAGGGTATACCAGAACGTCGTCCGAAAGCTTCAGCAGTTTGTTGTGCAGACTGTCGTAAAGCAGTCCAGCCAATTGCTTTGGCGTGTGATTCTTTGAGAGATCGGGGCGACCAACATCTCCGAGAAACAGCGTGTCACCGGTCAGGACCGCCCAAGGCTTGGAAGACTTCTCTTCATCCACGATGACCAGGCAGACGCTCTCCGGCGTGTGTCCGGGAGTCGCCAGTACGGAGATTCGTGCTTTGCCGAAACGCAGTTCGAAACCGTCTTCAACAGCCACGTGAGGAAACGCTGCACCCGCCCGCGCTCCCATATAGATGGCTGCGCCGGTTCGCGCCGCCAGCTCTTTGTGCCCAGAAACGAAGTCGGCGTGAAGATGGGTCTCGAAGATGTGGCGGATTGTTACCCCGTGTTCTTCGCCGGCCTTCAGGTAGATGTCAACATCCCGCTGAGGATCGACCACCACCGCTTCGCCCTCCGACGCCAGCATGTATGACGCGTGGGCCAGACAACCCAGGTAAAACTGCTCGAAGAACATGGTCGTTGCTCCTGACGTTTGAATTCTAGACTAATGTCAAGAAGTCATAAACCGGCATGAAGATGCTGGCAGGATTGGTTGGGAGGGACATTGGAACCAGTACCGCAATGGTCATTGCATCAACATCGTCATGGTGATAGTTTCCGGTCATGAATGAGCCTCGAACCTCGGCTGCGAATTCCGCTACGCTTTTGCCCGAATCTCCCAGAGTCCCGGCTTTGACCGCCTCCAGCTTCTGTCCCAACTGTTCCGCGCAACTGAAAGAGCACCGCTGCAAGCTGAGCTGCCCACGCTGCGGATTTTATCTGAGCTGTTCGGATTTCTACTAGCGACACACTTGGCACTTAGAATCCGATATTCAGCCCTTCCGGACCCGAAGAAAGGCAAATCCTGGTTTGCCGTTCGCCTCTCCCCTGACACACGGAATGGTTCCATCTACAATAGATGAGTCATTAAACTTTCGTACGAAGGAGATTCGAATGCAACGCAAGGCTAGTGCCATCTGGAAGGGTGGGCTGAAGGACGGTAAGGGATCGGTTTCATCGGCCAGCGGTGTCTTGAGCAACACGCCCTATTCGTTTACCACGCGTTTTGAAAACACTCCCGGAACCAATCCCGAGGAACTGATCGCAGCCGCGCACGCCGCTTGCTTTTCCATGGCGCTTTCGGGCCAGCTCGGCGGCGCCAATCTAACAGCTTCCAGCATTGAGACATCGGCCACACTGACGATGGAAAAATTGGACACTGGCTGGACGATTACGGCAGTTCATCTGGATGTAGTAGGACGGGTGCCGAATGCAGATCAGGCAGCGTTCCAGAAGGCCGGCAGAGAATGCCAAGAGCGGATGTCCAGTTTCGAAGCTGCTCAAGGCTAATATCACGATGACAGCCAAGCTCGAAGGCTAGACTTGGTGCGACCCGGCGGCAGCCTGTAGAATAGTGTTTCTTCCTGATAGACGGCCTGCAAAGGCCGTCGCCCAGTATTTTGCCATCGTGGCGGAATTGGCAGACGCGCATGGTTCAGGTCCATGTACCCGCAAGGGTGTGGGGGTTCGAGTCCCTTCGATGGCACCACTCAATTAGAATGTCCTCCCGGGCAGTTCGGGACAGACTATGTCCGCAAGCCTCGAGCAGATTGTTGCCGCAACTCGCCGAAAGCTTGGGGAAAAGCTGCGCTCAGCTGACCTGCGAGAGTTAGCGAGTCGAGCTCAGGAGCACCAGCCACGCGGTTTTAGGCGGGCGCTCGATAGGCGAAACCGAAGTGGGTCGGCGATCATTGCTGAACTCAAGAAAGCATCGCCATCTCGCGGTTTGATTCGCGCAAATTTCGAACCCGGAATTTTGGCTGCGGAATTGGAATCCGCAGGAGCAGCGGCTCTGTCTGTGCTCACCGACGCCGAGTTTTTTCAAGGTTCATTGGAGAACTTGCAACGAGCATCGGATGCCACCGAATTACCTTGCCTGCGAAAAGACTTCATTCTGGACGAGTTCCAGCTACTGGAAGCCCGCGCCAGCCATGCCGATGCGGTGTTGCTGATTGTGGCGGCGTTGTCGCAATCGGACCTGGAAACGCTCGCTGAAAAAGCGAGAAGCTATGAACTCGACGTGCTATGTGAAGTCCACGACCGAGGAAGAACTGGAACGCGCAATCGGCGCTGGGTGTGATTTGATCGGCGTGAATAGCCGGGATCTGCGGACGTTTGCGGTCGATCTTCAGACGGCTTTTCGCCTGGCTGATCTGATGCCAAGGGACGTGTTATCAGTCGCCGAAAGCGGCATCCAGAACGGCAAAGACATTGCCAGCTTGCGAGAAGCAGGGTACCAGGCTTTTCTGATTGGCGAATCGCTGATGAAAGCACCGTCTCCCGGGGATGCACTCCGAAGCTTGATCGCGGAGGCCAAGAGCTGATGGCTGAGAGCTGGATTTCATGACCTGGGTCAAAATTTGCGGAATCGCCAACGTCGAGGACGCGTTGACGGCCGTAGACGCAGGCGCCGATGCGCTGGGATTTGTGTTCTACGAAAAAAGTCCCGAGAAATGTGAGTCGTGGAAGCCGTGCGCGACATCGTTCGGCAACTGCCGGCGAAGATGGAGAAAGTCGGGGTATTTGTGGATGAGAGGCTCGACGAAATGGAACGTGTGGCCGAAGCGAGCGGTCTGACCGGGATCCAGTATGCATCTGAGGTTCCCACATTCTCACGGAGCGCACACTGGATCTCCAAAACGACGAAATACTTTGTGCTGCGTGCGAAGGACTTGTTGGACAGCCCGGACAGGTTTGCGAGTCTAGCCTGGTACCGGGACGTGAAGGAAAGCATCGCGGCGATTTTTCTGGACGCAGTCACCGAGACGCAGCCCGGCGGTACCGGCAAAACATTTGATTGGAAGAAAGCGGCAGCAGACCGTCCGCGTCCTCCAGCCAGACTTCCGCATCGTCGTCGCCGGCGGCCTTACAGCCGACAAATGTCGCTGAAGCCATGCGTATACTGAAACCCTGGGGCGTGGACGTGTCCACCGGAGTGGAAGCGCATCCGGGCAAGAAGGATCCGGGGAAAGTTCGTGCATTCATCGCTGCCGTTCGGCACGCTGACCAGCAAGCGTAATGGCTACCGTCACCATCACAAATCGCAAACAGCCGGGCCGCTTCGGCCCCTACGGCGGTCGGTACGTTCCCGAAACTCTGATGGCTGCGCTGGAAGAACTGGAACGCGCCTACGAGAAAGCCAAACGCGACCGCAAGTTTCAGCAGCGCCTCGACGCGCTCCTGAAAACCTACGCCGGGCGCCCCACGCCACTATTTCTTGCCCGCCGCCTCACTGAAAAACTGCGCGGCGCGAAAATTTATCTTAAGCGCGAAGATTTACTGCACACCGGCGCTCACAAAATCAACAACTGTCTGGGACAAGCACTGCTCGCCGAGCGCATGGGCAAACGCCGGATCATTGCCGAGACCGGCGCCGGCCAACATGGAGTGGCCACTGCTACTGTCTGCGCATTATTGGGTTTTGAATGTGTTGTCTACATGGGCACGGAAGACATGCGCCGCCAGGAACTCAACGTGTTCCGCATGCGCCTGCTGGGTGCGGAAGTGCGCGGTGTGGACTCCGGCTCACGTACCCTCAAAGACGCCATCAACGAAGCCATGCGCGACTGGGTCACCAACGTCCGCACGACGCATTATCTGTTGGGAAGTGTTTTGGGCGCGCATCCTTATCCCACCATGGTGCGCGATTTTCACCGCGTCATCGGCCGCGAAGCGCGAGCCCAGATTCTCAAAGCCGAGGGCAAGCTGCCGGCGGCAATCATCGCTTGTGTCGGCGGAGGATCGAACTCAATAGGGATCTTCTACGAGTTCATCAAAGACAAGCGGGTGAAGCTGATCGGAGTCGAAGCCGGTGGACGCAGTCGTGCGCTCGGCGATCATGCCGCACGTTTTCAAGGAGGATCGCCCGGCGTATTGCAAGGAACGTTTTCGTATCTGTTGCAAGACCAAGACGGCCAGATTGCCAACACCCATTCTGTGTCTGCTGGACTGGACTATCCATCCATCGGTCCGGAGCACGCCTGGCTGAACCATTCCGGTCGCGCCGAATATGTGTCCGCGTCGGACGGCGAAGCCCTCGAAGCCTGCACGCTTCTGGCTCGCACCGAAGGCATTATTCCCGCACTGGAATCAGCTCACGCAGTAGCGGAGGCAATGAAACGCGTCCCCAGGATGAAGAAATCGGACGTTGTGATCGTGAATGTTTCCGGGCGGGGTGACAAGGACGTAGGAATTTTGAGGGAGAATCTGAAACTCGACTAACGATTCCAGTCCGCTGCCTCATGCCGATCTCTTTCCCAAGCCGCCCCGCGCTCGTCGCCTACATTACTTGCGGCGATCCCGATCTCGCCACCAGCCGCGACATCGCTCTGGCAGCTATCGACGCAGGCGCAAGCGTAGTCGAACTTGGCGTTCCCTTCAGCGATCCTCTCGCAGATGGTCCCGTCATCCAGCGCGCCAGCCAGCGCGCCCTGCGCCGCGGCACATCCCTCGCCCAAGTAATCGAACTTGGCAAAGAAATACGCGAGCAGTCGCAGGCTGGGCTGATCATCTTTTCCTACCTGAACCCGATTCTGCGCCTGGGTCTCGATAAGTTCACTGAGGCCTTGCAGAATGCCGGAATTGACGGAGCGCTCATCACCGATTTGCCGGTGGAAGAAGCCGGCGACTATCTTCGCCAGATGCGGCGGCGGAATCTGGCCACGATCTTCCTCGCCGCGCCCACCAGCACCGACGAGCGGTTGAAACGGATTGCAGATATCTCGCGCGGATTTGTGTACGCGGTCTCCAGGACCGGTGTGACCGGCGCTCGACAAGAAATGGCGCAGGACGCTCAGAAGCTGGTTCGCCGCTTGCGCAAGGTTACAAAGCTGCCAGTTGCGGTGGGATTTGGCATCTCCACAGCGGCGCAGTTTGCGGCCGTGGGAGGCTTTGCCGATGCCGCCGTGGTCGGAAGTGCGATTATGCAGATCGTAGAGAGTACTCCGGGCAACGAGGCCAAGTCTGTGGGAGAATTCGTAAGGCAGCTTACAGCCGTCAGTCTCAACCTAGGTAGATGCGGCCCGGACGCCAACCGAGAGCTGACGGCTGAGTGCGACTTATGGACATTTCCGAGTGGCGCAAACAAATCGATAATCTCGACCGGCGCTTGGTCGAACTGCTGAGCCAGCGCGCGCAGGCTGCGCATGAGATCGGCAAGCTGAAACGCGTCGCCGGAATGCCAATCTGCGAGCCGGACCGCGAACAGACGGTGTTCGATAACGTGCGCCGCAGCAACCGCGGCCCGCTGCCCGATCACGATCTGTTCAGTATTTATCAGCGCATCATGGACATCATGCGCCAGATTCAACACGAAGAAATCGGCGGCAAAATTGACTGATGCCCATCCGCCAAATCACCATCGTCGGCCTGGGACTGATTGGCGGATCATTCTCCCTGGCGATCCGTAAGCAAGGATTTACTGGCCGCATCGTCGGTTGCGATCGCTCAGCAGTGCTTGACCGGGCGCTCGTTCGCGGCGCAATTGACGAAGGTTTCTCTCATCCCTTTGAGGCGACACGCGGAAGCCAGGTGGTCCTGCTGGCTACGCCGGTGCTGAGCATCATCGATCTCATACATCGCCTGGGGCCGGCACTTCCGCAGAAAACCCTGCTGACCGACGTTGGCAGCACGAAGAGCCAAGTGTTGGAGGAGGCCAAAGCAGTGTTCGGTAAAAACACCGGCGTCCGCTTTCTCGCCGGGCATCCTCTGGCGGGGAAAGAACAGTCGGGGATCGAATTCGCGGACGCCGGCTTGTTTCAGCAGGCGCCCTGGTTTGTGACTCCTCGTTCGGGGACAGAAAATCTACGAAGGCCTGAGTGGAGAATTCCTGGACTGGGTGGATAGAATCGGCGGACGCATCGCCAGCTTCGATGCCGACGAACATGACCGCCTCTGCGCTTGGATCAGCCATCTTGCCGCAGATGGTCTCGACCGCGCTGGCAGCCACTCTGGTCGACGAATACGGCCAGGAAGCCCCCCTGCTCGAAGCTGGCGGCCGTGCGCTTCGCGAAATGACTCGCACCGCCAGCAGTCCCTACTCGATGTGGCGAGACGTTGCGCTCACCAACAAGAAGTACTTGCAGGACGCGATGTCCAAACTGGAACAGCGGCTGGCCCACATCCGGGAGAATCTGGATACAAGGGAACTTGCGATGGAGTTCGAGCGGGCGCGGGAGCTGCGGAAAACCCGGAAGAGTTGAGGTCCACGATCCTACCAGGGTAGCTTTTCGTTTAGAATCGTTTTCTTGTGCACAAGGTTGTTGCCAATGCCGATGAAGCCGTCCGTGACGTGTTCGACGGAGCTGTCATCATGGTCGGCGGATTTGGACTTTGCGGCATCCCCGAAAATCTGATTCGTGCCCTGGTTCGCAAAGGTGTGAAGAATCTCACAACGATCAGCAACAATGTGGGGGTTGACGGCTTTGGCATGGGGTTGCTGCTTTCCGCGGGACAGATTCGCCGGCACATCGGCACCTACGTGGGCGAGAACAAGCTGCTGGAGCAGATGGTCTTGCAAGGCAAGATCGATTTGGACCTGGTCCCACAAGGCACTTTTTCCGAGCGCATTCGGGCCGGCGGCGCCGGCATTCCGGCATTCTTTACTCCCACGGGTGTGGGCACGATCGTAGCCGAGAAGAAAGAGACGCGAGAGTTTAACGGCCGCACCTACGTGATGGAGCGCGCCCTAAAAGCTGATTTTGCCCTGGTCAAAGCGTGGAAAGGCGACCGCTGGGGCAACCTCGTTTATCGCAAGACTGCGCGCAATTTTAATCCCATGATGGCGACCGCCGCCAAAGTCACCATTGCGGAAGTCGAGCATCTGGTGGAACCCGGCGAACTCGATCCGGATATGGTTCACACCCCCAGCGTGTACGTGAACCGAATTTTTGTAGGCGAGGTGTTCGAAAAGAGAATCGAGAGGCGGACCACAAGAAAGAGCGCCTAAGACGAATGTCAACCCCGTTTAAACCCGGCAAAGATATCGAGAAGCGCGAGCGCATCGTCAAGCGCATCGCCCGCGAACTCTGCGATGGTTTCTATGTGAACCTCGGCATCGGTATGCCTACGCTGGTGGCCAATCATGTGCCTCCGGGCATGGACGTAATCCTGCAAAGCGAAAACGGCATGCTCGGAATCGGACCGTATCCGGTCGACGGCCAGGAGGACGCCGATCTGATCAATGCCGGCAAAGAAACTGTAAGCGAACTTCCCGGCACCGCCTATTTTTCCAGTGCCGACTCCTTCGCCATGATTCGCGGCGGCCACATCGACCTCAGCGTGCTCGGCGCCATGGAAGTGGACGAGAAAGGCAATCTTGCCAACTGGATGATTCCCGGAAAAATGGTGAAGGGCATGGGCGGAGCCATGGACCTGGTCGCGGGAGCACGCCGCGTGATTATTGCCATGGAGCACACTACCCGAGAGGGCGAACCGAAGATTCTGAAGAAATGCACGTTGCCGCTAACTGGCGTCGGCGTGGTGAACACCATCGTCACCGATATGGCGGTGATTCAGGTGACGCCGAAGGGCTTGCTGCTTGAGGAAACCGCGCCCGGCCTGACCGCGGAAGATGTTCAGAAAGCGACAGAAGCAAGGTTGATCGTCAGTCCAAGCCTGAAATCGATGGAAAGTTAGCTAATCACTTCCGCCCGCGCTCTGCAATCTCACTGCCTCGAACTCGTCACCCTTTTGCCAGCCGACTTCTTTCAACTGACTGGCGGCCATCCACCCCAAGGCAAAACCGAAGCGAGCCATCACTGCGTCGCCGATGAAGTCCATGTCGGCGCTGTATTCGTCGCTCGGCTGGTGGTAGTGCTTCGCGGTGTACTCATCGGCCTGCTCTTGACCCCACTCGGCATCGTGGCCTTTGTACTTGATTCCTTCATTGATAGAGAAGGCCGGAATTCCGACCCTTGCCAGACTGAAGTGATCAGAGCGGTAGTAGTGTCCGGCTTCCGGTCGCGAATCCGGGCGGATCGCCAGCCGGAAAGTCTTCGCCATGACCGTGATGACGGGATAAAACGTTGTCCGCTCCGCACCCGAGACCTCCACTTCTTCGGGCGAGCCCAACGGCGGAACATCGTCATAATTCATGTCAAGACTGATCTTGCTCGCCGGAATTGGCGGATGTTTGCCGAGATATTCGGAGCCGAGCAACCCCTGTTCTTCCGCTGTTACCGAGGCAAACAGGATAGACCGGGCCGGCCGCTGCATGGCCTCGGCGTAGGCTCTTGCCACTTCCAGCAAAATGCCGCAACCGGTGGCATTGTCTCTGGCGCCGTTGTAGATGTTGTCGCCCGGCATGTCAGGGCGAATCCCCAAGTGATCGTAATGAGCGGTGTACATGACCGCTTCCGTCTTCAGCTTGCGATCAGCTCCCGGCAGCATGGCGAGCACATTATTCGATTGAAAGAAGCGCACTTTGCTCACCATGTGTGCTTTTAGCCTCACCGGCAGTGCGACGGGATGAAAGTCGCGCGCACGCGCATCAACCAGCATTTGTGCGAGGTCCAGGCCTGCGCTGTCAGCTAGGGTTTTAGCTGTATCGAACTGAATCCACGCGGCCACTTTCAGTTCCGGCGTGCCCTCTGACTTCAAGTATGCCTTCTCGCCGGAGTTCGAATTGCGCACCACTTCCCACGGATAACTGGCCATCTCGGTCTGGTGAATGAGAATCGCGCCCACCGCGCCCTTGCGAGCCGCCTCTTCGTATTTGTAGGTCCAGCGTCCGTAATAGGTGAGCGCTTTGCCTTTGAAGAATTTCGGGTCATCGGATGGAGGTTCGTTCACCAACATGAGCAGCACCTTGCCACGCACATCCACGCCCTTGTAGTCATCCCACTTGTATTCCGGAGCGACAATTCCGTAGCCGACATACACGATTTGCGCATCGACGTCCGATTGCGGCTGCTGAGTCTGGTCGTAGGCGACGTACTGATCGAGCGGTTTCAGGCTGATCGCCGCATGGTTGGCAGGGACGCAGTGCAAAAGTAGTTTGCGGTTCCGGCGTGATCCCCACCAGAGGAACTTTCTGCATGTAGGTCCCGTTGTCGCCGGCGGGCTTGAGTCCTTCGAGCGCAAACTGGGTCGCCATGTATTCCGCGGCGATGTCGCCGCCTCTTGCGCCGGTTCCACGGCCTTCCAGCAGGTCGTGTGACAAAAAGCGCACGTGCGCTCGAATGCGTTCGGGATTGATCCGTTGCATGGCGGCAATGGCAGTCCCCGGCAGCCGTGCCGACACGCCCGAGGAACCTGACGACCTGTGCGCGCCCTCAGAGACAGCAACAGCAGAAATCAACAAACTGAAAAGAACCACAAAAACGCCCTTGTGCATCCGCTAGAGCTCCTATCCAAATGGATGGATAACCGAAACCGGCCTTGTGGAAAGCTGATCTTTCGTGGTTCTGACCCGCGACCGCGGGTCAATTTTTGGACCCTCAACCAGCACGAAACTCGGGTACATTCTCACCTGGATTAAATATCGTCAACGGCTTTTCTCTTGAAGTTCCGCCCGCTCTCAGTCCGATTTCTTCTACTTCTTTGCGCACCCAGCCGACGCTCGAAATCTCAATCCGGCCGTCGGACTCTATCCAGAACAGGCTCGGAACGTTGGTCAGGCCGTAAGCATTCGAAACCGGGTATGAGTTGGTATCATCCAGCAGCACTGGGAACGTCACGCCATATTCTTTAATGAACGCGGCAGTTTCCTTCTTGTCGTTCTGTGAGATGCCGACGATGGTTACATCCCGGTTACCGTGGGCCTTGAAAATGCGCTCAAGAAACGGAAACGTGAACTGGCAAACCGGGCAAGAGATCTTGAAGAATGCCGCCAGCACCGGCCCCCGGCCCAGCGCATCCTTCAACGAGAATTGCTTTCCATCCATGGTGGGCAGCGTGAAATCTGGCGCCCGAGTTCCCACCGTCAATGCAGTCATGCGATTCCCTCCGAAAATATTGCCAAACCAATGCCTCATTTTATTGTGCAACCACGAGAACTACTTATTCTAGATGACTTTAGTGGCACGGAGGATTTTCCGGGCGAGCCCGGTCAGGGGTAACTTCAAGAGCTGGGGCTTCGCTACCCAGTGGCCATTGCTGCGCTCAGGCGCCTCACCTTCCACTACTCGTACGTGGTAATCGGTTACCGTGATCGAATGGCGCAGGCTCAAACTAGCCTGGGATTTCGGCTTTCCGCCTGGAATCTCGGGTAGCTCCCACATGCCCGGCATGAGAGACTCGGCTGCGGATCGCTGCACCAGAAATATGGACCCGTTGCGGCAATCGAAGGCATAGTTAATTTCTTGCTTTTTCTGGCGAGTGCCCCGTTTCCATGGCGGCAATTCTCCTCTTGTCGCGCACATCAACGAAACGGGGCACACTGAGCATTTCGGTTGCCGAGGCAGACAAACGGTCGCGCCCAGTTCCATCATCGCCTGATTGAAGTCGCCTGGCCGGTCGGGGCTGAGCATCTCTTGCGCCGCCCGCCACAACAATTCTCCCGCGATTCGCCTTCCCAACAACCGCTGTAAAACCCGCTCGACATTTCCATCCACCACCGCGACCGGCTCATCAAATGCGATGCTGGCAATGGCCGCCGCCGTATAACGGCCGATTCCGGGAAGCTCGCGCAACTGGGCAGAGGTCGAAGGAAAACTGCATGAATGCTGCCTTACAATCTTTTTCGCTGCCGCATGCAACATACGTGCTCGCCGGTAGTAACCGAGTCCGCTCCATGTCGCGAGCACAGAAGCTTCTCGTGCTCGGGCCAGCTTTTCAACGGTGGAGAAGCGCTGCAAGAACCTTTCGTAGTGATCAACCACGGCCGCTACCCGAGTCTGCTGCAGCATGATTTCCGAAAGCCAGATTCGATAGGGATCGCGGTCCCGCCGCCACGGCAGATCGCGCTTGTGTTCGTCGAACCACCGGAGCAAGCGCTTACGAAAGCGGTTACTGTCCGAATTTTCTTGGGGCGGCATTCGTCCTTGAGAATGTCATTTTACCGGGAGGCTGCGTTGTATGCTTGATTGATCGATCTTTCGAAGGATGACGCCTCCATGCAACACACACACTTCTGGCAGCTTTTCCCACTTGAACAGCAGCGAGCAAATGCCGGCAAGGCATATTTCGAGTTCCTGCGTATCCCAGCCTTAAGTGCCGGCCTCTACGTTCTGCCAACCGGGGGGACCGACTCTCAATCTCCTCATGGTGAGGATGAGATGTACTACGTCGTCCGGGGAAAGGCGTGGATGAGGGTCGGAGCTGAAAGCCGGCCGGTAATTGCGGGGAGCGTCATTTTTGTGGAGGCGGAAATTGAACACCGGTTCTATGACATCAAAGAAGAGTTGGTCTTGTTAGTGTTCTTCGCTCCGGCGGAGACCGGTTAGGACCATGCGCATTCGAATCGATGTGATGACGAGTGATGACTGGCCAACGGTACGGCAAATTTATGCTGAGGGTATCGCTACCGGAAATGCCACGTTCGAAACTGTTGTGCGCGATTGGCCAAACTGGGATAGCGGACATCATCGAGAATGCCGTCTCGTTGCGAGGTGTGGTCTGAAGACCCTCGGCTGGGCGACTGTTAGTCCGGTATCGACTCGCCGGGTGTACAGCGGCGTGGCAGAAGTCTCAATCTACGTGGCCGGAACGGCGCGCGGGCAGGGAGTGGGTAAAGCACTGCTCAAGCAGTTGATTGAAGCGTCTGAGCGCTGCGGAATCTGGGCGCTGCAAGCTGGCATCTTTCCGGAAAACATTGCCAGCCTTGGGTTGCACAAGTCCTGCGGGTTTCGTGAAGTGGGAGTGCGGCAGCGAATCGGTCAGTTGGCCGGAGTGTGGAGAGATGTTTGCCTGCTCGAGCGCCGCAGCGACCGTGTAGGGGTTTGAGACGAGCGCTGCCACTTATCTTCCGAACACCAGAACCACAAAGCTATCCGGCAGAATGGTGTGCCAGGGATGCGGATTGTCCGCGGTCGGCGCCGGAGGCGGTCCGAATTTAGCCGTCACCAGGTAGACCTTGTGAGTTTTCTCGTCGAGCGCCATGGTGCGGGCTCCCGGCTGAGTCGAAACATTCTCCACTAACCTGAATTTCTTCGGCGAATCTTCGTGGACTACAGTGAGCACGCCTTCGCCGCAGGAGGCGAAGGCCAGCTTCGTCCCCGGATCGAACCGGTTTGCATCTACGCCCTCGGCGATCGCAGGCGTGGCGATGACCTTTCCCGTGTTGGCGTCGACCACCGCCATCATCTTGTTGTGACAGCCGGCGAACAGTCGCCGGTTCTTGCGGTCGATGGCCAAGCCACTCGGCTCTTCGCAGGGCGCTAGCGGCCAGCTCGCTCTAATTTCCAGTTTGGCGGCATCGATGGCATCGATCTGGCTCTTGTCTTCGATATTGACAAAGATTTCTCCTTTGCCGTCACTGGCTGCAAATTCAGGTTTGCCTTCAAGCTTGATGGTGCCCACAACAGCGCCTGTAGCAGCGTCGATTGCAGTGGCATCATGGCTTCGCCCGTTGAAAGCGAAGACGCGTTTGCTTGCGGGATCGTAAAGAATAGCGTCCGGATTTTCCCCGGCCTTGACCTTGGTTATCGCTTTTAGCGTTTTGATATCGAAAATTGTTACCGTACCTTCGCGGCCGTTGCTGATGAACCCGCGTCCCAGTTCCGGCGCAAGCGCGATCCCGTGCACACCCGGCGTGTCAGGGATATCTCCGACAGGTTTGCCCGAGTCGGCATCGATCACGATGACGTGCGTGGCGCGGGAAACGTAAAGCCGCCGCGAAGAACTGTCGAAGGTCAGATAGTCCCAGCCGCCATCTCCACCGAGCTTGTAGGTATTGATAAGGTGGTAGCCTGGGTCAGAAGCTGAAACCAGAGTAGCGGACAATATAATCAAGAGTGCAGAGAGCCTTAAAGCGGAAAGATGCACGTGGAATCCTCGCTCTTGGGAAAAATTTACCAACTCCGATTCTAACTCTCGGAGCGCCGCTGCGGCCTCCAGAATGGAGCAGGCCGCAAACACCTCCTCCGGGCTTTGGGAACACCTCGAAGGAGAGACGTTTGTTATCACTCTCGGGGGGCGGTCTCCGATCTTCGCTAGTTTTCGAACGGCAAAAATCCCAATGCTTGCGTCAAAAAGTTGGTAGCATCCAGAAAGGACGCGCCACTTATGCCCAACCGAGGTGTTCAACCCGTAGTAGTGGAACATTCCCCTGGGCGCGAAACTCTTGTGAGAGATCTATTCCAAAAGAGTAACGGCGCCGAATTCGGACTCACGATCGAGAGTTTTGAGCAGGTTGTGCAGGAAGTGACCGCCAAATACTTGCCCGCCAATGCCTCTGATTCCAGCGTCCGCGACCTTTGCGTCAGCCTGCGGATTGAGGAATTGGTTTTGGCCCGCGCTTGCGCTGCGGGACACGAGCGCGCCTGGGAAGTGTTTCTGATTCGCTACCGGGAGAAGCTCTACAACATTGCGGGTTATATCGCGAAGGAAAGTTCAGCGGCACGCGAATTAGCAGACTCGATCTACGCCGACCTATACGGCACCAGCACTCGCGAAGGCAGACGCAACTCCAAACTGGCCTCCTACACAGGGCGAGGTTCTTTAGAAGGCTGGCTGCGAACCGTGATGGCGCAGGAATTCGTGAACCGCTACCGCCGCCAGCGCCGCACCGTCAGTCTGGACGAAGAAAGCGAAGAGGGTGCGCAGTTCGCCGCCCCAGATCCCGAACCGGCAATTGCCGTTGATCCCAGGGTTGAAAGTGCGACCGACGAAGCCCTCGCGGAACTATCCGCTGAGGACAAATTCGTTCTAGCCTCCTATTTTCTCGATTCGCGGACCCTTGCGGAAATAGCCCGTGCCCTGCATGTGCACGAATCGACCATCAGCCGTAAGCTGGACAAACTGGCGAAGTCCTTGCGCAAGCGGATCTTGGCTGGCCTGTCTAAGCAGGGGATGAGCCGTCGGCAGGCGGAGGAGGCTTTACAGGTAGACGTTCGGGACCTCAGAGTCAATCTCCGCAGCCGACTGATGCAAGAAAATGCACCTCGCTGCGTTCTCAGAAAAGAAGGCGGGGGGCTCGGGATAGAACTTCGGTTAGAGACATAGCTTGCTGCGTCTCCAGTCAACTAATGGCAGACTTACCCAAAATCGCGATACGGCGCTTGCATGCAATAAGCGCAGCCGCTGGGATTCATCCTGATCCCAATGTGATGAGTGCCTTCGTGGAGAACTCACTGCCTCGGGATGCGCGTGCTCCTGTTGTACAGCACCTTGCGCAGTGTGCCGAGTGCCGTGAGGTAGTCTTCCTCTCAAGCCCCGACCAGGCCGCAGTCTTGGCGGCCGGGGCATTTGCTCCCTCAAAGTGGCTGACTTGGCCGGTATTGCGCTGGGGTGCCGCAGCGGCTGCCGTTGTGGTTGTGGTCGCGGCAGTCAGTCTGCATCACCCGTCAGGCGGGAGTTCAACACTCTCTAGCCAGATTCAGATGACGGATATCCCGACCGCCAAGGAAAAGAGTGCGGCTCCTGTTCAGGAGGAAAAGCGGGAAGCCAGCGCAGTCGCAAAGATCAGTTCGGCGCCGGCAGAGGTAAAGAACGATGCCATGGCCGATGCGGCAGGGAAGCGCCTGGATGAGGTCAAGAAGCAGGCGGCTTCGCCAACGCTGGCGCAGAATCCGCCACCGGTCGAGAACGAACTCAGAGAAGGCCGAAGAGATGAATCTGCCAAAGCCCAGGCCGTTGAAGTTACGCCTGCCGCGGTGCCAGTCCAGTCAGGTGCCGCTGCGAGCAGTCAAGTAGTGCCGGGTAGAGCCAAGGATGCAGTTACACAGCCGGTAGCGGGCACGAACCAGGGACTTGCCCCAGAAGCAGCGGCGGCGCGATCCAGGCAGGTAATGCTCCCCGCCATGATCGCACCACGCTGGACTCTCACGGCTGACGGAACGCTGCAACGGTCACTCGATTTCGGCAGGACCTGGCAGACAGTGCAAGTCGCCAGTCAGGCCGGCTTTCGCGCCCTGGCCGCCAATGGGAAGGATATCTGGGTCGGCGGCTCCAAGGGATCTCTTTATCATTCCACCGACGCTGGCCAGAATTGGGCGCAGGTGCAGCCCGTCGCCGGAGGTCAGGCCCTTACCGGCGATATCATCGGGGTTGAATTTCCCGATGCCCTTCACGGTAAGTTGACCACATCCGGCAACCAGATTTGGACCACTCAAGACGGCGGCCAAAGCTGGCAGAAACTCCTGAACCCGCAGCGAAATTAGTTTCACCAATGCCATTCGCTCGCGCCCGAAACCCACATTACTCGCGAGAAACGTACGCATTACCAAAGTGACATTTACACCATCAGGGGGTCGGGCTACTATCCAGTCGTGGTTTGGCAGTTCTGGGGGAGGGCTGCCAGGCGTCCTGAACTGAAAAGTTTAGGGCGCTTTTTATTTTTGTCCTGAAATTGCCGTGGCGTGCATGTCTGATCCCGTTCACGATGACTTCAAGGCACATTTTCGAAGACCTAGCTGGGTCTCCTGCCGCCGCGCCCCGCTCCGGCCAGTTTGCGTCCTCTGACGCTGCCGCGCATCTAAACAAAATGTTAGGATGGTGAGTTCCCGGTTAAACCGGCTGAATACGGATTGAACGGGCGAAGCGCTTGGTGGACCAGGGGAGGGTCTAATGGCAGGAAATGGCATCATGGAAGTTACCGATTCGAATTTTGACCAGGACGTGCTCAAGTCTGACACGCCGGTGTTATTGGATTTTTGGGCCACTTGGTGTGGGCCCTGCCGCGCCCTTGCGCCCATAGTCGACGAACTGGCTAAAGATTTCCAGGGCAAGTTGAAAATCGGCAAAATGGATGTGGACCGCAATGGTGCCACGCCTATGCGTTACAAGGTGACCGGCATTCCCACTCTTTTGGTGTTCAAGGGCGGCCAGGTGGTGGAACAGCTCGTTGGCTATAGGCCGAAAGAAGCCATCGCCGAGGCGCTAAAGCGTCACGTGGAGTAAGTCAGGTTTCGGTCGTCAGCTCTTCGCTTTGCAAATGCTCGGTGAGTATCCCGGGCATTTCTCTTTGTCAGAAGAGTAGGGAATCCTCGAATAACGGATCTTTAACTGAAAGCTACGCTAATACTTCCTTAGCACTCCAATCACCCGGCCTTGCAACTGGACCGACGCCGCGGGCACGATGATCGGTTTCATGTTTGCATTCGACGGTTGTAGGCGGATCGTGTCGCCTTCACGGTAAAACCGTTTCAAAGTGGCGTCCGTTCCCTCAACCAACGCCACCACAATTTCGCCGTTGTGGGCGGTCTTAGCCTTTTCCACCAGCACGTAGTCACCGCTGAGAATGTGCTCGTCTTGCATAGAGTCGCCACGTACCTCGAGCACAAAAACCTCTTTCGAACGGACAAAGTCGGCCAGAGAAATGGTCTCAGGATTTTCCACGGCTTCAATCGGCTGGCCGGCGGCGATTCTGCCCAGCAGTGGCAGCACCATGGTCGTGTTCACACTCATCGCCTGCTTCAAGCGACCCTTTGGAGGCAGCAAATCGATCGAGCGGCTGCGATTGTAATCGCGCGTCAGCAGGCCTTTTTTCTCAAGATTGGTGACGTGCTTGTGCACTGTGGCCAGGGAATTCAACCCCATGCCTTCGCGAATCTCGTCGAACGAGGGAGAATACTGGTTCTTTTGCACGAACTCAGAAATGAAGTCGTAGAGCTCACGCTGTCGTCTGGTGATTGCCATGCTAGAATTGTAGGCGAAGATTAGGCGAAGTCAAGAGGGAAAGGTAATTATCCCTTGAGGATACGTCGTACGAGTGTTAGGAGCGAGACAGGACGAAACAGGGGCTGACGAAGGAAAGCGCACGTAGGTTACAAATCCTCAGGAGTCAGCCCAGTATGTTTCGCGATTCTCTTCAACGCCACTGGTCCAAGCTCAACCGAATCATGCCAAGCCCAGGTGTAGTCCTTGAATCCTGACCGCTGCAGTTGGATGTGAGAACCGCCCTTCTCCGCCTTCGGAATCCATCCGATACGAAGCAGAGCGCGATATACGACTTTGGCTTTGCTGCTCGGCCACTGGCTCACAGAAATGTGATTGACTTCGGAGGCCTTCGTGCTTGTTGTGTACGATCGGCGATGACGCGCAAGGCCAATGCCGTGATCTCAACCTCGGCATCGCGCTTAGTCGCGCCATACGCCATGACCCCCGGCAGAGACGGCACTTCAGCCAGCCAGCGACCGTCTGTTTCCTGCTCATATTCAATCTGAAACGACTGGGAATCGCCGTCTGTTGGTTGCGGCCGTGTGGCCATATATCTCCTCCGGCGGGGCGCATTTTTTACGATAGTTGAGCAGATGGTTCCCCGCAAGTGCAAAGTCCACCACGCCCGCATGTATCTTTTTCCGACCTTTAGTATCTAATGCTTAGATTCGTCAAGCGAGAGGCAATCATGACCGATAAACTCACCAAGACCGAAGAACAATGGCAGCAGCAGCTATCTCCCGAACAGTTCCATGTAGCCCGCAAGGCTGGAACTGAGCCAGCCTTCACCGGCAAGTACTGGGACACGAAGGAAAAGGGCACCTACAACTGTGTCTGCTGCGGTACGCCGCTCTTTCAATCCGACACCAAGTTCAATTCCGGCACCGGCTGGCCCAGTTTCTACAAGCCTGTCGATCCGGCGGCCGTGGCCGAGCATACCGACAGCAGCTATGGCATGGAGAGAACGGAAGCGCGTTGCGCGAAATGCGATGCGCATCTGGGACACGTGTTTCCCGATGGTCCGGCGCCCACTGGGCTGCGCTATTGCATGAACTCGGCTTCGCTCGATCTGAAACCGGAAAAGAAGTGAAGCTTAGGCGTTGCCGCCAACTGCAGCCGCTCTGGTCTTTTCGGCGGCGCGAACCTGTACATTCCCGCTCATCACGGCGCCATCTTCCACGCTGATGCGCTGGGTCACGACGTCCCCAATCAGCGTGCCTTCGCCGCGGATATCCAGGCGGTCACTGCACTCAATGTTGCCGGTGACTTTGCCCATAATGACGACTTCTTTCGCGTTGATATCAGCCGTGACGCTGCCATTCCGCCCGACGGTGACGCGATTGTCCGCGACCGTGATGGTGCCCTCGACCTGGCCGTCGATAAACAGTGGCTCGGCCCCGCTGATGTCACCTTTGATGACGACGGAACGTCCGATGGTGGCTTGTTCCAGAGTGGCTGTGGTGGTTTTTACTGGGTTATAGGTCGGAATTGCGGTCGCGGGGAATTTCTGGGCATTGGGTTGCGCTGGCTGCAACATCGAGGGTTCCTTATTCCGCAAAGCTTTGGAGGGAGATCAGGGCCTGCGGATCAGTGGATTTGTAAGCTGACTATCGCACGGGGAAGGGAATAAGAGGAGGTTACGGAAGCCGTAGAACGGGAGATCAATACGCCCTGCGAAAGGAATGTACTGCGAACAGCTAATTCTGCAGCGCCGCCGTCAGTTCCTCCCATTCACTGAGGCTCTTTTCTAAGGCGGTGCGATGAGTTTCCAGTTCCTGGGTGAGGCGCGCCGTCTCTTCGGCGCTGACGAAGCTTTGCAGCGCGGTCTCATTTTCCGCGATCGCGGTCTCGATGCGGTTGATTTCCTGTTCCAGCTCGCGGACTCGTTCTTCCATTTGCTTGCGCTTGATGGGATTCAGGCGCTTCGTCTTCGAGTCAGCTGATTCTGTGCTCGCCGTCTTGCTTCCATTCGACGGCGCGGACTCACCGCCCGCTGTGTACTCTCCTGCAGCTTCGCGGCGCCGCCCGCCTTGCGCCAGTGATAGTCTTCATAGTTGCCGGGATAAACCTCAACCCGCCCTTCGCCAATCTCAAAAACCCGCGTGGCCAGGTTATCGATGAAGTAGCGATCGTGGGAAACAAATACCACGGTGCCGGTGTACTTCGAAAGCGCCTCCAGCAACACGTCTTTGGCCCGCATATCCAAATGGTTGGTGGGTTCATCGAGCAGCAGAAAATTCGCCGGATGCAGCAGCATGCGCAGCAAGGCATAGCGATTTCGCTCTCCGCCCGAGAGCACTCCAATGCGTTTGAAAACGTCTTCACCGGAAAACAAAAAGCAACCTAACAAACTACGCAGCTCGGTCTGTCGTGACTGCGGAGAAACTCTGCCCAGGTCGTCCAGAATCCGCGAATCCTGATCGAGCTCTTTATACTGATCTTGAGCGAAGTAATCCGCCTGCGCGTTGTGGCCGAGCTTATATTCTCCTTGGGTTAGATCTTCTTCCTCCGCCAGCAACTTGATCAATGTCGATTTTCCCGCGCCGTTCACTCCCACCAGCGCGATGCGGTCGCCTTTCTCAATCATGAAGGTGACATCGCGGAACACTTCTTTTTCGCCGTACGACTTCGCCACGTCGCTAAACTCCGCCACAATCCGCCCGCTGGCTTTCGGCTGGGGGAACGAGAAGTGAATCGTCTTCTCCTCCTCCGGCAGTTCGATTCGCTCCATCTTTTCCAGTTCCTTGATGCGGCTCTGCACTTGCTTGGCCTTGGTCGCCTGATAGCGGAAGCGATTGATGAACATCTCCAGTTGCTCGATCCGCTCCCGCTGGTTGCGGTAAGCCGCCTCAAGCTGTTCTTGACGCTGCATTTTCTGCGACAGATATTTTTCATAGTTCCCGGGATAGAAATGTATCCGTTTGTTCCAGATTTCGACGATCTTGTTGACGGTGACGTCGAGAAAATATCGGTCGTGCGAGATCAAAATGAAGGTATAGGGATAGCTGGTCAGATATTCTTCCAGCCAGTTGCGGGCTTCGAGATCGAGGTGATTGGTAGGCTCGTCGAGCAGCAACAGGTTGGGCTTTTGCAGCAGCAGTTTGGCCAAAGCGATGCGCATCTGCCAGCCGCCGGAGAATTCCTCGGTCTGGCGCTGCCAGTCGTCTTTTTGAAAACCCAAACCCATGAGGACAGCGCCAACCTGGGCCTCGATAGCGTAACCGTCACGGGTGCGAAACTCATGCTCAAGCCGTTGATAGCGCTCCGCCACCTGGGAATACTCCGACGACGCGTGGTCCAGTTCCGACATGCGCCCGGCCAGGTCCTCCATCTCCCGTTCCATTCCGCGCAGCTTGGAGAAGACCGACATGCACTCAGCAAAGACCGAGCGGCCCGAGAGTGCGAGACCATCTTGAGGAAGGTAGCCTGCGCTGATGCCTTTCGCGGTGCTTAGCGAGCCGTAGTCAAGCGTTTCCATTTCGGCAAGAATCTTCAGCAGCGTAGATTTCCCGGTGCCGTTCGCGCCCACCAGACCGACGCGGTCGTGGTTGGTAATCAGCCAGTCCACTCCCTCAAACAGGAGCTTGTGGCCATAGCGTTTTCCCGCGGCAGACAGCTGAATCATGGGCTGCTTTATCGTCTCATGGAAGGTCAGGTTCGCAGAAGGGCAGCGAAAATGGCGGTCCTATCCTAAATAGCAATTAAGGCGCTAGCAAACTGCCCGGCTTAGTTCACGACTGTTATGACGTCGACGCAGCCATCGCCAAGCGCAAGTTATACGATGGTCGCTGGTGGTTTGAGAGCTCGTCAAGATTTGGATCCAGTTCGACAATCGTTTTACCCCATCCGCTAACGGAAAGCCCGTATCTGCCAGATCGGAGATCGTCGATTGTGAAGGCTCCATCTTTGTTCGTGGCTCCGCTCCAGGCCAGTTTGTCGGCGCGGTAAAGCCGGACCTTGGCAAATCTGATCGGCTTTCCGGATGCACTAATGGCGGTAGCCTGAAGGACATCGCCACCAATTCGGACGCTTCGGAGTTGGGGATTATCACATGGGAAGGCAAACGATGCGCAAAGGAGGACAACGAATATGGGGCGTCTCATGCTCGCTAAGACCTCCTTTATTACTAGACACCAACGTTGGCGGCTGAGTTCCGCGCTTGAGCACGATGCCCACTCTGGCAGTCACGAGAGCGTCTCCCCGCTCACACCCGCCAGCTTCGCCGCCATCGCCGCTATATCGCGGGCTGCGTTCGGGTGCGACAGCTTACGGGCTGCCTCGCCCATTTTTCTCAGCCGAGATGCGTCGGCCAGAAGGCACGATACAGTTTCGACCAAGCTCTCGCGCGTGAGCTTCTGCTCTTGCAGCATGACCGCTGCTCCCGCGCGTTCCAAAGCTTCAGCATTGCGCTTCTGATGATCATCCGCGGCGCGCGGGAAGGGAACGAAGATCGCGGGCTTCCCGGCCGCGGTGACTTCCGCTACCGTGCTCGCCCCGGAGCGGCAGATCAACAAACTCGCACGCGCGAACGCTTCAGGCATATTGTCAATAAAGCGATGAGCTTCCGCAGCACCGCCTAATTTCGCATAAACAGCCTGAACTTGGCTGAAATCCTTTTCACCGGTCTGCTGGATGAGTCGCAGGCCGGGAGTTCGTGACAGTAACTCTGCTGCCGATTCCATCACAACCTGGTTGATCGCATGAGCCCCTTGGCTTCCGCCGAAAACCAAAAGCGTGGAAACCGCGGGTTCGCCAGAAATCTGAAAAAACGCATCGCGCACCGGAACGCCAGTCACTTCACAGTGGCGGAAGTATCGGCCTGTTTCCTCAAAGTGAACGGCCGCCGCCGAAACGAATCGTGCCACGACACGATTAGCGAAGCCAGGCACGAAATTGGGTTCGAACACCAGCGTCGGAATCCCCATCAGAACCGCGGCCAGCATCCCCGGCCCGGAGGCGTATCCGCCCACGCCGATGACAACGTCGGGACGAAACTCGCGAAAAATCCCCCGCGCTTCCCAGACCGACTTCGGCAGATCGGAGAAAGTCCGCAACCGGGTCATCAGACTGACGTTCTTGAGCGCGCCCACCTGGACTAATCGCAAGGGAAATCCTGCCGCTGGAACCAGGCGGTTTTCAATCCCCCGGGCGGTGCCGATAAACATTATCTCAGCGTTGTATTGTTTCTGAAGTTCCTGTGCGATGGCGAGCGCGGGGATCACGTGTCCGCCGGTCCCGCCTCCCGCCAGAATGGCCCGCATGATGGGACTATAAACTACGCGAGGCGAAGCGCTCCAAGATGCGGGTTAACGTTTCGGGCTCGATTGCCCTCGTCCCAAAGCTTCGCTTAGCGTGCTTTGCGAAGTCTTGGCTTTCTTTGCGGTTAGGCTTTTTTTTCGCAAAGTTCGCAAAGCACGGCCGCAAAGAACGGAAAGTCCAGGTGAAGGTGTCCCGGCCTACTCGTTCACTCTCGCCTGTTTTCAACGCTCACTCGGCTTGCTTGGAGATATTCAGCAGCACGCCCACGCAGGCCACCGCAAATAACAACGAAGATCCTCCGTAGGAGACGAAGGGCAGCGGAATTCCTTTGGTCGGCAATAACCCCAGCACCACGCTGATATTGATAAACGCCTGTACCACGATCATGCTGGTGATGCCTACGGCCAGCAGACGTCCGAACATGTCTTGCGTGCGCAACGCAGTGCGGGTACCGCGCCACAGGAACACGGCAAACAGCATTACGATGATTAGCGACCCCACCAAGCCCAGTTCTTCCGCAGTCACCGCGAAGATAAAGTCAGTATGAGGCTCCGGCAAATAAAAGAGCTTCTGCTTGCCTTCCATTAAGCCGACGCCAGTAATGCCGCCGGTGCTGACCGCTATCAACGACTGGATGATGTGAAAGCCACGGCCCTGGGGGTCGGAGTAAGGATTCAGAAAGGCCAGGATGCGGTCACGACGCCAGGCCACGTGGAAAATCAGGAAATATAGCGGCAGCAATGACGCCAGAAAAGCATAGCCCAGATAACGCATCTCCATGCCGGCCACAAACAGCACACAGGCGGTGATGGCGCCGCAAGCGATGGCGGTTCCGAGGTCAGGCTGGGCGACGATAAGGCCAATGAAAACGAGGGTCGGCACTACCGCTGGCAAGATCGTGTTGCGCCAGTCGGTAATTGACTTGACGCGGTTTTCCAGGAAAAACGCCAAGAAAAGGATCAGCGCAGGTTTGGCCATCTCCGAGGGCTGAAACGACACCGGGCCCCAGTGAATCCAGCGGTGCACATGATGGGCTCGATCGAGGAAGAAAACGGAAATCAGCATGAGCGTGGTCACACCCAGCAGCGAAAAAACCACCGCCGGATGCTGGTAGCGGCGGTAATCGATCTTCATCCCCGCAACCATCAACAGCAGCCCGGCGGCGGCCCAGCCCAGTTGCCTGATCAAGAACACATAGGCCGAGCCGTAGCGCTCCTTGGCCATGACCGCGGAGGCGCTGAACACCATAACCAGGCCCACAAAGATCAGGAACAGGGTTACTGAGAAGAGCCAACCATCGACACTGACACGCTTTGCCATGAAGTTTCATTCCACCACGGGGAGGACTGGAGATTGTTGCTTGTATTGGTTCGGACGGGACAAAAACATTTTTCAGGGAGAGCTCGCTGGCTCATCCGCTCGGCCGCCAACGCCGCTACTTCCTTCTTGAAAACCTTGCCCCGGTGTTCATAGCTGCGAAACTGATCGAAACTGGCGCAGGCGGGCGCCAGTAACACAATATCCCCCGGCTGAGCTGATTCCGACGCGCAGCTTGATGGCGTTTTCCAGGGTCTCGGCGTGAATGATCTCCGTCGCACCTTTGATTTGGCCTTCAATTTTCACCGCTGCCGCGCCGATGGTGTAAACCTGTTTCACTCGTTGCCGCAGCAGATCGTTCAGGACGCTGTAGTCGCTGCCTTTGTCCTTGCCGCCGAGTATCAAATGAATATTGGCGGGAAAAGATTCCAGCGCCTTGATGGTGGCGTCAACGTTAGTGGCCTTGGAGTCGTTGTAGTATTCCACTCCGCGAACCGTGGCCACGTATTCGAGCCGATGCTCCACAGCTTTAAAGCTGGCGACAGCCTTGCGAATTTGTCCCACTTCAATTCCACTCAGCGCGCCCACGGAAACCGCCGCCAGAATGTTCTCGACATTGTGAGCGCCCTTCAGCGGGATTTCTGATAGCGGCATGACTTCATGCTGCCTTTTTGAATCACGAAACAGAATCTGACTTTCGCGAACGTAAGCCCCTTGCTTCACTTCTTTCTTCCGGCTGAACCAAAAGACCTGCGCCCGGGTACGCGAAGCCATCTCGACGCAGGTAGGATCGTCGGCGTTAAGCACGGCGAAAGTCTTCTGCGACGCTGATTCTCAAAAATGCGGGCCTTGGCATCAGTGTAGGCCGCGAACGTGCGATGGCGGTCGAGATGGTCCGGAGTCACATTCAACACAACGGCAATCCGGGGATGGAATGTCACGAATGGTCTCCGAGCTGGAAACTGGAAACTTCGAGAACGGCCGTGGTGTCGGGGGTCGCCCGCTCGACCAGGGAAATGGCGGGGGTGCCGATGTTGCCTCCGACCACGGTCGAAACTCCGCCCGTTGCCAGAATTTCACCCGCCAGGGTTGTCGTCGTGGTCTTTCCATTCGAACCGGTGATGGCAACGATTTTTCCCGGAAAAAACTGCGCGGCCAGTTCGATTTCTCCAATGACTTTCTCGCCTAAGGCGCGGGCTTGCACCAGCAGGGGCGTGTCCACAGGCACGCCAGGGCTGACCACAATCAAGTCTTGACCGCGAAACGTTCGCTCTCCGTGTCCGCCGGTTTCGACCGCAATCCCCTGGTCGAGCAGCACGGGAATCTCGTTTTTGAATTCATCCTGCGGTTTTGTGTCGGAGACGGTGACGCGCGCCCCGCGAGCCTTCAAGAAAAGCGCAGAAGCCACGCCGGACTTGCCCAAGCCCACCACCAGCACGCGTTTATTGGCTACGTCCATGTCTATTGGTGAAAAGACTATCTTAATTTCAATGTCGTCAGGGCGAACAGCGCAAATACCAGGGAAGCGATCCAGAAGCGCACGATAATCTTCGACTCCGACCAGCCCAGCAACTCAAAATGGTGATGAATCGGCGCCATCTTGAAGATGCGTTTCTTACGCAGTTTATAAGAAGCCACCTGCAAGATCACCGAGACCGCCTCGATCACGAAGACGCCGCCAATAAACGGCAGCAGCAACTCCTGCTTGATCATTACAGCGACCGTTCCAATGGCGCCGCCCAGTGCCAGCGAACCCACGTCGCCCATGAAGACTTCTGCCGGATGCGCGTTGTACCAGAGGAACCCGATCGAGGCCCCCACCATCGCACCGCAGAAAATCGTCAATTCGCCCAACCTGCGGCATGCGTTGCAACTCGAGATAAGCCGCAAACGTGGCGTGCCCGCTTACGTAGGTAAGCACCGCCAATGCGCCGGCGGCGATCACGGTGCAGCCGATCGCCAGACCGTCCAGGCCATCGGTAAGGTTCACCGCGTTGCTTGAACCCACAATCACCAGCACCACAAAAGCCACGAATGGCAGAAAAGCCAACGGCCACAAATGAGGACTGTGTTCTAGCGAGGTGATGACCAGATCAGGCCGGAATTGCTTCACGAAGGGGACCAGTAACTTGGTGGAATAGAGGCCCCGAGTTTGCATGGCGATGAGCGCCACTGCGATGAAAACGCTGGTCGCAATTTGCAGTCCGATCTTGGCTTTGCCGGTCAGGCCGAGATTCCGCCGGTGCACTACCTTTGTGTAATCGTCGGCAAAGCCAATGGCTGCAAAGGCAGCGGTAGAGAACAGGGCGATCCACACGAATCGATTGCTAAGATCAGCCCACAACAACGTGGGAACAATGATGGAGATCGCAATCAGCAAGCCGCCCATGGTCGGCGTGCCGGCTTTCTTCTGATGCGCTTTCGGTCCTTCCTCACGAATGTACTGGCCGATCTGAAATTCACGCAGCCGATTGATGACCAGAGGACCGACGATCAGCCCGGTAAACAGCGCGGTCAGACTGGCGAAGGCCGTGCGAAACGTGAGGTAACGGAAAATGCGGAATGGCGGAAAGTAATGAAACAGCTTTAGGTACAGCAGCCAGTAGAGCAATCCGCCTCCATTTACTTGCTTGTTGGCCGCAGGCTGGACGAACCTTCAACGGTTTGCGCCCACTTGTCCAGCGCTTGCTCCAATTTCACGCCGCGCGACGCCTTCAGCAGTACGACGTCGCCATCACGCGCTTCGCGAATCAGCCATTCTCCCGCCTCTTCCGGTGTGGCTACGAACTCCGCCCGAACCCCGGCCGCGCGCGCCGCTTCAACCATGGGCTGGGCCAGGCCTCGCACTCCTATCAGCCAGTCAATCTTTTGCTCAGCCATATGCTGTCCGGACCGCCGATGCATCTCTTCGCCCGCCGGGCCTAACTCCAGCATTTCACCCGCAACCACAATGCGCCGCTTAGCTGGCATCGCCGCCAGAGTGTCCACCATTGCGTCAAGGGCCTTTGGATTGGAATTGTAACAATCGTTGATGATCGTGATGTTGCCGACTTCGACGACCTCGCCGCGTTTGTCGGCGGGAGCCAGCGTTGCCAGTGCGCCTGCTGCCTCGGACGGCGTCAAGCCTCGTTCCAAGCCCACAGCCACCGCCGCCAGCGCGTTATAAACGTTGTGTCTTCCCACCAGAGCAAGAGTTGCATGCTCGCGGCAACTTCCCACCACCATTTCAAACCGGGAGCCTGCGATTCCGAGCGACTGCACGTTTTCCGCGCGGACATCGGCCGATGATTTCATCCCATAAAGAACGACCTTGCCGCGAAAATCACGCCCGAACTGTGAGACGTATTCGTCATCATCGTTCAAGATCGCCGTGCCGATCGTGGGTAGGGATGCGATGAGTTCGTACTTGGCCCGTGCGATCTCGGCGATGGAATTGAAAAACTCCAGATGCACCGGAGCTACGTTTGTAACCACTCCGACTTCCGGCTGGGCGATCCTTGCAAGTGCAGCAATCTCACCTGCGTGCGACATTCCCATTTCGATCGACCGCGATGTCGTGTTCCGGTTCAAGCCTTAGCAGCATTAACGGCAGACCGAAGTGGTTATTGAAATTGCCCTCGGACCTCAACACTCGAAAACGCCGCGACAACACATGCGCAATCGCGTCTTTGGTCGTGGTTTTTCCCGTCGAGCCTGTTACCGCAACCAACGGTTTGGCCCAGAGACGTCGCACCGCCGTTCCCAAAGTCTGCAACGCCGGCAGGGTATCGTCTACAGCCAGCAAACCGATGATGGCCGAATAGCGGGAAAGCTGGTCTCTGCGTACTACTGCCGCCACAGCGCCTTTTTCCAGCGCCTGAGCCACGAAATCGTGGCCGTCCGTGCGCTCTCCCTTGACCGCAAAGAACAGGTCTCCCGGCCGAAGGGTGCGAGAGTCGATGGAATAACCGAGCGCCAACGCCTTGTGATCAAACTCACCGCTGGCGCCAAGAAACTCCGCGATTCGAGAAAGCGTCAGTTTCATGCATTCTTTCCCGCGGCGGCATTGGCCGCCTCGCAACTGTAGCCTGCCTCTTGCAGGGCCTGACGGGAGACCTCCATATCGTCGAACGGACGCGCGCCTTCACGCGTGACTTGCACCTTCTCGTGTCCCTTGCCGGCGATCAGCACAATATCCCCCGGCCGTGCCTGTGCTATGGCCAGGGCGATGGCGGCACGGCGATCGGGTTCCATCGTGTACTTGGCGCCTGCGCGTTGTAATCCGATCATGGCGTCATTGATGATGGCGAGTGGATCCTCACTTCGCGGATTGTCAGAAGTGAGGACGACAAAATCGCTGCCCCGTCCGGCGGCTTCACCCATTAGTGGGCGCTTGGCGCGATCACGGTCGCCGCCGCAGCCGAAAACCGTGATCACGCGGCCACCATGACCGGCCTGCCGCACGAATTCACGGGCCAGTGCGGTCAGGTTGCGCAGAGCATCGTCGGTGTGGGCGTAGTCAATAACCACGCTGAACGGTTGGTTACAATCCACGCGCTCAAATCGGCCGGGAACGCGATGCGAGTGCTCAATGCCTCGTGCAATGGCTTCGGCTGGGCAACCGCGCGCGGAGCCAGCAGCGGCTGCGGCAATAACGTTAAACACGTTCACGCGGCCGATCAAGGCAGAAAAAACGGGGATTGTTCCGTTCGGCGTTACGAGGTCAAACCGTGTGCCCCGCGAAGTGATCTCGATCTTTTCTGCGTGAAAGTTACCCTGGGCCAACCCGCAGGTCAAAATTTCGCTGCTGCGCTGGCGGCTGACTTCGATCAACCGTTTCCCATATTCGTCTTCGACGTTGATCACGGCAGCACGCGGAGGGTCCGTGCCGCAGCCTTGGAACAGCATCTGCTTCGCGGCGAAATAATCCTCCATGGTGCGGTGATAGTCGAGGTGATCGCGGGTCAAATTGGTGAAGATCGCGACCTCAAAAGGAATCCCATACACGCGCTGCTGGACGAGTGCGTGGGATGAAACCTCCATCACCACTTCGGTCGCGCCGTTGCCGAGGGCCTCTGACAAAATGCGATTCAACTCCAGTGCCTCCGGGGTTGTATGTGGCGCAGGTAGGACTTTCCCTGCGACGTGGTATTCGATGGTCCCAACCAGAGCACTCCTCCGATTCGCGGCTGTGAGGATCGACTCGACTAAGAAGGCAACTGTGCTCTTGCCATTTGTTCCGGTGATACCTGTGATGGCCAGGCGTTCCGCCGGCCGCCGGTAGAAGTTGGCACTCAGACGTGCCAGCGCGCGGCACCCGTGCTCAACCAGCGCCCAAGCCACGCCAGCGCGGGGCTTCTCGCCGGCGGAGTCGGTGACAATGGCCACCGCACCCGCGCGAATCGCGTTGTCGATGAAGGTGTTGCCATCGCTGGTTTCGCCACGCATGGCAACAAACAAATCCCCCGGCTTGACCTGGCGCGAGTCGTACTCCAGGCCGCTTACGGATGGATTTCCGTTCCGGCTGAGCACCTCGGCCCCTTGCAGAAGCTGTTCGAACGTCATTGGAGTGAATTATATGAGCAAACTCAGAAGCATTCGATTGCGCAGATTTGACCTAGCGCCCGAACCTCACCGTCACCTTCGATCCACTGGGCACGTGAGCCCCGGCCATCGGCGACTGTTCTTTTGCCAATCCGTTGCCGATTGCATCCAGGTCCAACCCATTTGCCTCTGCCATTTCGATCGCGGCACGAACACCTTTCCCTGCGAACGAGGGCACGACCGTGCCGTTCTGCTCAAGGTCCAGAATCACTGTCCCATTGGTTGGAGGATGAACTTCGGCTGGAGGCGGTGGGGAACTGGAAACGGCTCCGGTCGGCTTCGCCGCTTCTGGCGGCAAGAATTCATTCTCTTTCAGCGCCGCTGTCACTACTCCCGGCGTGGGCTCGCCGGTTTCGGGTACGGGGGCGCTGGGCGTGACTATGGCAGGCGACGCGTCCTCCGCTATGTCCGGAGGATCGCCCAGGTGATCCGGTGACCCTTCCTCCATTTCCGTGTCATTTACCTGGCGCGAGGCAAGCAGAACTTGGCGGTTCGGAGTCAACTCGACATCGTGCGGGACATGCAGATACTCAAGGACCTGCTGCGCCACCCGCCGGAACACCGGGGCACAGACCTGACCGCCCTGATGCAGTCCGACCGCCGAATCGAGAATCACTGCCACGGTAATCGCTGGATTGTTGATGGGAGCAAAACCGGCGAACGTCGCAACGTACTTGGTATGCGAGTAGGCGTGAGTGGCGGGATCCACCTTCTGCGCGGTTCCAGTCTTGCCGGCGGAGGTGTAGCCTTCGAGCAGAGCCTTCTTGCCCGTGCCGTGCAATACCACTCCCTGCATCATCTGCCGCATCTCAGCCGCGGTGAATGGCGAAATGACGCGTCGTTCCTCTTCGGGGTGGAAGGCAATTGTCTGTGGCGTGTTCTGCGGAGCATTGGTCGCCGCCACGATTCTGGGCGCCACCCATACTCCATCGTTCGCCATAGTCGAGATTAAGCCAACCAGTTGAAGAGGGGTGATCCCGATTTCCTGGCCCATTGAAATGGCGGCGAACGAAACCCGGGACCAGCGGTTCGGCGGTTTGACCAAGCCACGAGTTTCGCCCGGCAGTTCGATTCCAGTCGGCTGACCGAACCCGAAGGCGCGAATGTATTTGTAGAAGCGGTCATCGCCCAATCGCATGCCGATCTTGATGGATCCGACGTCGCTCGATTCGGCCAGAATTTCCGAGACCGGCAGCAAACCGTGAGGTCTGCTGTCGTGAATTCTCATTCCATTGATGACGATGGATCCCATCTGGCAGTCAAAAACCTCTCGCGGCGTGGTCAGCTTTTCCTCAAGCGCTGCGGAGATGGTGACCAGCTTGAACGTTGACCCCGGCTCGTAGACATCGCTGACCGCATGGTTCTTGAGTCTTGCCGGGGTGATTTCACGAGTCAGGTTGGGATTGAACGTCGGTTGATTCGCTAGCGCCAGAATCTCGCCGGTGTGTGGGTTTTCCACAATCACAGTTCCGGAGATGGCATGGGTTTGTTCCATCGCGGTTTGTAATTCGCGCTCCGCGATGTATTGGATCTGTTGATCGATGGTGAGGACGACGTTCTCTCCTGGTTGCGGTTGCTTTTCTACACTGCCGAACCATTTTCGCCGGGCGTCAACCGAGACCAACATTTCTCCCGGTTTGCCGCGCAGCTTGTCGTCGTATTCGCGTTCGATTCCGCTGAGGCCCTCGTCATCCGTGCCCACATAGCCGATCACTTGGGCCGCGAGCTCCCGTTTGGGGTAGAACCGTTTGGATTCCTTTTGGAAATAAATTCCGCGCAGATTCAGCGACCGGATGCGTTCCGCGGTTTCGGCGTCTGTCTTGCGGGCTAACCAGCAAAAAGTGCGGGCGGCCTGGCACCTGGCCAGGAGTTCGCGTGGATCGGAACGGGTGATGCGGGAGATGAGCGAGATGGTTCCTGCCAGGTCGGGAATGTCCGTTGGCACGGCGAAGACCGAATCCACCCCAATCGACATTGCCAGTTCATGTCCGCCGCGGTCATAGATAATTCCGCGGCGCGCAGAAACTTCTGTGGTGCGCTGTTGTTGATGTTGCGCGCGCAGTTCAAAACTTCCATAGCGGAAGATTTGCAGGTACACCAGGCGCAAACAGATGGTCCCGCCCCACAGGAGGAGCAGGGCGGCTAACAGGTAGAGCCTTACGTTACTAGAATTGCGTGCAGAGCTGGCTGCCATTAAAGTGGGCCTTCCAGAAAAACGCCACGGATCTGCAGGGAAGTTCACGGATGACTCATAACTTTTGATCCGTGCCTATCCGTGCAAATCCGTGGCGGTATTGAACTCGTTACGGAACCGAAATCACCGATACCGGAGCCGCGCTGGCAATCACAGGCGCACCCGCATCGGGCAATCCAGAATCCATCCGAATTACTTGCCCGGGCCTCGGCGGCTGCATGCCATATTCCCGCGCCAGTTTATCGATACGGTCCGGGGAGCGCAGCGAAGCTTCTTCCAGGCGGAGCGCGCGATTGATCTCCAGCAGGCCATTCCGTTGGCTCCTCAGAGACTCCACCTTATAGCCGTATTCAATCGCCTTGAAGTGTTGCCAAGTGTAGGTCATCACCAGTAGAAAAAGACAAGTCAGCGCGATGCCAAACTGACGCATTTCGCGGCTGCGCTTAGGGTCTTCGATCTTAAGCAGGCGGGAGTTGTCGATCGCCTTGGGGAAATAGATCTCCGGAGTTCCAACCCAGCACGGTTTTCGCCGGCTGCCAATGGCTCCGGGATTTACCGCCGGCGCTGCCGCCATTTATGCCACCCCAGCCAAAGACGATTCGAACTGTGCCAACTCGTTCTGCGAGATAGCATGCCAATACTCCATCTCGGCGGGCTGTACACCTTCTGGTGCAGCGAGTCTTTCTGTCCGCTCCACGGTTTTGATCAGATCGTCAATCAGTGTGCCGCTATACATGTTGTTTCCTCCTGCCTTACTAAACTCTTTCCGCTGCCCGCAGCTTTGCGCTGCGCGCCCGCGGATTGCGATCAATCTCTTCCTCACCGGGGGTTACTGGCTTCTTCGTCAGCATCCGGTAGTGGCCCTGCTTCACTCCTTCGCGGAAGGCATCCTTCACGATGCGGTCTTCCAACGAGTGAAAGCTGATGATCACCACCCGCCCGCCCGGCTTTAACATCCGCGGGGCCGCTTCGAGCAGCCCCCGCAGTTCGTCCAGTTCATGGTTTACGAAGATTCGGAGAGCCTGAAAGGTTCTGGTCGCGGGATGAATGCGCTCATGTTTCATTGGCCGGGCCGCGGCTGATACGACGTCTGCAAGTTGCACAGTCGTGCGGATCGGCCGCGACCGGACAATGGCTCTGGCGATTCTCCGCGACCTCCTTTCCTCACCGAATTCGTAAATCACATCGGCAAGCTCGCGCTCGTCGCTGTGGTTTACCACTTGTTCGGCGGTCAGCTCGGCTTGTGGATTCATCCGCATGTCGAGCGCACCTTCCGCCTGAAAACTGAAGCCTCGCGCCGGATCATCAAATTGCAGGCTGCTAACGCCCACGTCGGCCAGGACTCCGTCGAAACCGTCGTTCGTCCTGCGTCCTTCGCCGTTGGCAAAATCTGCAAACGATGAATGAATCAGTTCAATCCTCGGCCAATCACTCTCACCCTTGTCATTCTGAGCGAGCAAGTCATCCTGCTGGCAGGATGACAGCGCAGTCGAGGAACCTGCTTTTAATCTTTCCCGCGCAATTTCCAGCGCTGCCGGATCTTTATCGAGCCCAATCAAATGACCCGGTGCGCCGAGGCGTTTTGCGATTTCGTAACTGTGCCCGCCAAGGCCCACCGTGGCGTCGAGATAAGTCCCGCCACGCCGGACGGCTAAAAAGTCGATCGCTTCTTTTAAAAGAACCGGGACATGGCCCGCTTGCCCATGCCCACCCCGCTCGGGGGTGTCTGTGAAACCGTCCGCCACTAGATGCCCAGCTCGTCGAGCGTCTTCTCATCCTCAGGCGTGAACTTCTCCGTCTCAATCTCCTGCCGGTACGCTTCGAGGTTGCGAACTTCCAAATACGTCAAATTGCCGGTGACCGCGACCTCGCCCTTGATCTGCGCCGAATCGCGCAGCAGTTGCGGCATCAGCAGCCGCCCCTGGCCGTCCATCTCCACCGTCTGCCCCCAGTAGTTCACCCGGGCCAGAAACTTCTTCTTCGTAGGGTTGTAGGTGGAGAGCGCCGCCAGCTTCTGCTCGATCCGTTCCCATTCCTCGAAGGGATACACTTGTGCAACCTTCCCATCCAGACTCGTGATGTAAAATTGGGCGTTGTATTTCTCGTCGATCACCCGCTTGAATTCCGCGGGGACCTTGAGCCGTCCCTTTTCGTCGACGCGGGTTGGGTGATTGCCGCGAAACATGTGTGCTGCCCTTTATGGGGCTGAAAATCTTTCTTGCTACGGCCACAGCCAAGAGGGAGGTAAAAGCGATGAGAATGCCGGTCGATTCAGGCTTGTTCGGGCCGTTTTTCGGGGTGTCAGTTACAAAATCCACTGGCGCCTCTGGTTGTTTCACTTCTGACCACGAGCTCAACTGATCCGACCACTTTCTACCACTTTTGTCCACATCTTACGCCTAAGCTGTTTGTTGTCAATCACAAAGTTGTAGGTTGAGATAGGGATGCGGGTCGTCCTTTGGAAACTACGACAGCTTGTAGCGAACCTTATCAGTCACCACAATGGATTGCGTTTATGATCGTGGTTCGTTTCCTACGATTTGATTGACTTCGTCGTAAGTGATTGTCTCCATGTGCGGGAAAACTGTGGAAATTTTGGGTCGAATTTGCACGCCGCCCGCACTCCTGTCGCTCGCACTCCCAAAAACTTGTCATTCCGGGGAGCGAAGCGACCGGGAGCCTGCATGTCACAACGCCGCTCGAGTTATGTGGCGCACATGCGCACGAAACCCTTGCGCAACGCGGAGACCCGGGGCACGATGTACAATTAATGTCGTTTTTTAGACCCCAAGGAGATCCCAGGTGAAACTCGTCGTAAGCCTTCTCGCACTCGCATTGCTCGTTACCACCGCTTCCGCCCAATCCTTTAGCGTCTTCTACAGCTTCAATTTTACCGACGGCAGCGGCCCCAACGGAGGCCTCATCCTCGACTCCGCGGGCAATTTCTACGGAACCACCCAATTTGGAGGGTCGTTCAACCGGGGCGTCATCTTCAAACTGAGCCCATCGGGGCGGGAAACGATTCTCTACACCTTTACCGGATCAACTGACGGCGGAATCCCGATTGGCAGGTTAATCGGAGATGGCAAGGGCAACCTCTACGGAATCACTTCGTCCGGCGGTGACCCCACATGCAGTTGCGGCACCGTCTTCCAACTGACGAAAGCTGGATCATTGCAGGTGCTGCACGCCTTCCTGGGCGGCTCGGATGGCGCTCAGAATCAGGGCCAGGCTGAGCTTGGGTTGGTCATGGTTAATGGCGATCTTTATGGCAGCGCCAGTTTCGGCGGCGTCTCCGGCTGCGACGGCAGTTTGGGCTGCGGCCTTCTGTTTAAAGTGACGCTGGCCGGCGAAGAGACCGTGCTCTACAGATTTACCGGGCAGGCCGACGGAGCATTTCCTCAAGATCTGATCACCGACGATGCCGGCAACATTTACGGCGCGACGGGCGGCAGCTACATGCGGGGCAATGGCGGAACTCTGTTCAAACTGGATACCACCGGCGCGCTGACGACGCTCTACACATTTCCTGAAGGTGCGGAGGGTACTTCGCCGCGATGGCGCCTATTCCGGACAAAGAATGGCGTCTTCTACGGCACCACTCAGTTCGGCGGCAACACCGCCAACTGCGTGATTGGTACGGCCGGATGCGGCGTAGCGTTCTCGGTAAATGCTCAAGGTGTGGAACAAGGTCTTGCACACGTTTGGCGAGCAGTCGGGGGATGGAGCAGAGCCTTCGGCCGGCCTATTCGCTGCTGACGGCAGTGGATACGCCACAACTTTCTATGGCGGAATTGTCAACTCAACTTGCACGTTTGGTTGCGGCGTCGTGGCTCGGGGAGACACGCCGCGGTAAGTATTCTGTGGTCTACAGCTTCACTGGAGGAACCGATGGATTCAATCCGGCCGGGGGTTTGGCCAAAGACAGCTCGGGCAATATCTACGGCGCCACCCTCGACGGCGGCAGCGGCGGAAACGGTGTAATCTATAAGATCACTCCGTAGTGGTTGACGAAGCCAGCCGTTTACCTTTTAGAGTCGAAAGTCTCTAGTAGAAAGTCGGCTGGCTTTGCTCCGCAATTGGAATTACATTCATCCAAGAGCGGGTCGCTTGTGGTAAGCTGCCGTTCGCGGAGCAATCTTTTAAGGAGTGAATATCATGGAATGGACTACACCGCAGTTTGAAGAGATCGCGCTGAATTGCGAGATCAATTCCTACGCTAGCGCAGCAATGTAACTGTGCGCACCGAAATCCTGGGCTCGGCCGCAGGGGGTGGGTTTCCGCAGTGGAATTGCAACTGCCGTAACTGCCAATCCTTGCGCGCCGGGACGTTCCAGGGTAAAGCTCGTACTCAAACCCAGATCGCAGTCAGCAACGACCACCAACACTATTTTCTTTTGAACGCCTCACCAGATCTGCGCCTGCAGATCGAGGCTACGCCGCACCTCCATCCCCGCAGTGGCCGGCGAGATTCTCCGATCAGTGGCGTTGTGCTCACCAGCGCTGATATTGACCAGGTCGCGGGCCTATTGTCGCTACGTGAACTACAGCCTTTTGTATTTACTGCACTTCCGCGATTCGCCACATCCTTCAGCAGGACAACTCGCTCTTCGGGATGCTGAATCGCGTCCCCACGCAAGTTTCATGGCAGGAAATCTCCCTCCAGCGAAAATTCTCCCTGTTGGATTCGGTGGGAGCCGACTCCGGAGTTTCGTGCGAAACATTCTCCGTAGGACGCCACTATCCGGTGTACGTGAAGCCGCAGCGAGCGGCCAACCTCAAAGCGGAAGAAGCCTTGCTCGGGCTCATTCTAGAATCGTCCTCCGGGAAAAAACTGGCCTACATGCCCGCCGTGCCGGCGATCGACGGCGCATTGCTGAAACGCCTGGAATCGGTGGATCTATTGCTATTCGACGGAACCTTCTGGAGCGACGACGAATTGATTCAGGCGCAGGGCGGCGGAGCAACCGCTCGTGAAATGGGACACGTTCCCGTCTCAGGTGCGGAGGGTTCTTTACAGAAACTAGCGGACTTGCGACAGCCGCGAAAAGCGTTTATTCACATCAACAACACGAATCCCATGCTGGATGAATCGGGCCCCCAGTATCGCGAAATACGCGACGCAGGCTGGGAAATTGCTGAAGACGGATGGAACCTGGAACTGTGAAAAGCGGTGTCGCGAATAGCTGCTACGCCTGGCCGCCGTTCCGAGCCAGGCGAGCTTGAATGTCCTCAAGCAGGCGGGATGCAGCTTCGCTGGCCTCTAGAGTGGAAAACTCGGTTCCGAGTTCCACCACCGGGACGCTTGCGCAGGCTGCTGCAAACGCCTCCCGGTTAGCCGGAGAGGCCTTCAGGTTGGGGCCCACGAGTAGCAAGACCGGACACGTGACACGCATCAAAAGCAACGCGTCCGGCAGACTGCTGCTGGTATGTACATCGTACCCACCCCGGCGCAACAGTTCCCGCAGATACGCCAAGACATCGCCGTTTGAATCAACACATACCACCGGAGGCCCCGGCACTGCGGCCGGCTCCGGCGCGGCGCTTCGCCGGTAGAATGCAGAGATTGCACTCTCCTCCGATTCGTGGGTCTCGAACAACCGGGTGAGATTGGTCATGCGGAGAACCTTGTCAATGTTCGCGGGAACATTGCAGAGTTTCAGGTCGCCCCGCGACTGACGGGTGCTGGTCAGGAGTCGCACCATGGTGCCCAACCCACTGCTATCTATGAAATTTACTTCCCCGAGGTGCAGGACAAAATCTTTGCGGTCCCGCATCATTCCGGTCACATACACTCGCAGTGATTCGGTTTCATTCCCCGCGATAATGCGTCCGGTACATTGGACAATTGTTACCCGGCCTACTCGCCGCGTGCTCAGTGATAGTGGCATTGATCTCCTGGCTGGAATCCGCTCCGAGCCGCCACATTATACAGCCAAATTCGGGCGCCCAAAGTGATGCCACCATCTCCAATGGCGCAGAATTTGCCAGCCAGCCCGGCTTCGAACGTCTTCTGCAAAGCACCCAAATGTCTCAGGATTGTCAAAACATTGTCAACAATTCGCCTTAGATGCCGTCTAAGTTGTTCTTGGTAGTAAGCTGATACAGTGTTTGCCTTGATTTTGGGGCATCGAGGAGCAACATCATGCGAGTAGAAACCAACCGGGACGCGGAGTTTCAACGGCCGCCGATTACTCTCTCGAAGGAGTCCGCGCGAACTTCGCCAGGGACCACGAGCGAGCGGATTCTGGTGGTGGAAGACGATCACGCCGTCCAGAAGGCGCTGAAGCGCCTCTTCGAAACAGAGGGATTTGAGATTGAAATAAGTTCCGATGGCAAGTCCGCCTTGGAGGCATTCCGCCGGACCACGCCATCGGCGATCGTGCTCGACCTGCGTCTGCCACAGATGTCAGGGCGAGACGTCTGCCGCGAGATCAAACGACAGTCTCCCGCCGTGCCGATCATCGTACTTAGTGCCGCCAGCGACGTTTCAGATAAAGTGTTGCTGCTGGAATTGGGCGCCGATGATTATGTTACCAAGCCGTTCAGTCCGCGTGAGCTGCTGGCGCGAGTCCGCGCCGCCTTGCGCCGCACTGTTCGCAAAGACGCTTGCGAACTCGTCGCTTTTGATGGAATTTGTGCGGACTTCACCAGGATGGAAGTGACTCGGGATGGGGACCCGATTTTCCTGACCGCACAGGAGTTTAAGACCTTGAAATTTCTGACGCAGAACCCGGAGAGAGTCATTTCGCGCGACGAGTTGCTGAACGAGGTCTGGGGCTATCAGAATTATCCTTCCACCCGCACGGTTGATAATCACATCCTGAAGTTGCGCCAGAAACTGGAGAGGGATCCCGCCAACCCCACGCATTTCCGCACCGTTCACGGAGTGGGATACAAGTTCGTAAAGTGACTTCGACGCTAAAAAGGGCTGGTAGCCGAGTGTACGGAGATGGGGAAGCGCGATGAAACTTAGGATGCGGACCAAGTTTCTTCTCTCCATGCTGGTGATCTCAGCGGGTCTGACCTGGATCAGTCTCCTGTTGGTCCGCCATAGTGTGCAGGATCAGGTCCGGAAAAGCATCTTCGCCGATCTTCACAACTCCGTCGGCACTTTCCAAAACTTCCAGAGGGAAAGGGAGATTACTCTCACCCACTCCGCTGAATTGCTGGCAGATCTGCCCAACCTGCGTGCGCTCATGACCACCCGCCATGAAGCCACCATCCAGGATGCCTCTACCGATTTGTGGCGGTTGGCAGGCAGCGATCTGTTCGTCCTGGCGGACCGCGAGGGCAAAGTAGCTGCCTTGCACGCAACCTCTCCGGGCTTTACCCGCGAGATGGCACAGCAGGCTCTAGGTTCCCCCCTAAACACCGAAGCTTCCGGGCAATGGTGGTTCGGGGCGCAACATCTTTACCAGGTTTTTCTTAAACCCATCTATTTCGGCCCAGCCTCGGAAGATCGGCTGCTGGGCTTTCTGGTCATTGGCTATGAGATCGACGACGAAGTGGCCTCGCAAGTCAGCCGCATAGCCGCCAGCCAGGTCGCTTTCTACTACGGGGACGCGATCGTGAGAAGCACCCTCGATCCCGCCCACGAAGCCGAGTTGGGCCGGCATCCCTTGTCGGGCTACGCCACGGCCATAGCCGAACCGGAAGAAGTGCGGTTGGGTGACGAGCACTTTCTGGGCGCCTCGCTGGAACTGGCTCCTGGCAACAACGCGTCCGTCCGGCTCACAGTGCTGAAATCGTATGATCAGGCGACTGCTTTTCTCGATAGCTTGAACCGTCTACTCCTCGCCCTTGGGTTAGCTGCCCTTGCAGCCGGCAGCGCTCTCGTGTTCTTCATCTCAGATACCTTTACCCGCCCTTTGAGAAACCTCGTGGCCGGAGTCCGTGCCCTGGAGGGGGGAGACTTTTATTACAAGCTTGACGATCGCGGCAGCGACGAAGTCGCGGAGGTCACCGGCGCCTTTAACCGTATGCGAGCCAGTTTGCGCAAAACTCAGCAGGAGCTGTTGGAAGCTGAGCGCCTGGCCACCATCGGCCGAATGGCGAGTTCCATTTCCCATGACTTACGCCATTCCCTGGCAGCCATTGTCGCCAACGCTGAATTCCTATTGGAGAGCCGTCTCTCAGCCGAGCAGCGCGAGGAACTTTACCAGGAGGTTCGCATCGGCGTGAACCAAATGACCGAGCTGATCGACTCTTTGTTGGAGTTCTCGCGCACCCGGGAGTCCTTGCGCCTGACCTTCGGGAACGTCAAGGAGTCGGTGGATCGTGTGGTGCAGATCATTCATGCTCATCCCCGTTTCCACCCGGTCTGGATCAGCGTCCTCCAGGAGGGGAACTGCAGGGGCTGGTTCGATACCAAGAAGCTGGAGCGCGCGCTTTACAATCTCTTACTCAATGCCTGCGAGGCTTCCCCAACCGAAGGTGGACGTATTACGGTTGAATTGACCGCGATTCCGGACGGAGTACAGGTGCGCGTCATCGACAATGGCCGCGGGGTTCCGGATTCGGTTCGAGATAAGCTGTTTGAACCGTTTGTCAGCTCCGGCAAGGAGAACGGAACCGGTCTTGGACTCACAGTGGTACAAAAAATTGTCCAGGATCATGGGGGAGATGTGGTGTTGGAAAAGACTTCTCCGGAGGGGACCGTTTTTCGTGTCACCCTCCCGCTCGGCTCCGAATCGATGGCGGACGGGGACAGCGAGAGGAAGCTGACATTTTCGTCACTGGCTTCGGCACGAAAAGCATCGGTGGAGTAGGATTCTAGTCCGGGTGCGCGCAGCGGACACGCTCACCGGGGCGGATTCCAGGGTTACCGCGCAGCGTCCAATCAGCGCATCTTTTTGCGGCCCCGTTTCAACTCCAAGGGCCGTCTCAGGTTTGCCGCAGTTCGATCTGGGTACTTCCATAGTCTTCTTCGAGAGGCGCTCATGAATCTTAGGAATGCTTTTCTTGATTGGGTCGGGAAGTTCGGCAAAGTGGGCGTGCTGGCCATGACCAGCGCTCTTTCTACTTGGGCACAAGCACCGGCCCCTCCCGCACTTCCGGCGAACGACGGAGTGTCCACCGCGGTCCATGATCTGCAACAGCAGGTCAGCGAACTGCGAGCCGCCGTGGCCGAGATTCGCTCCGAAGCGGCACAGTATCGGGCCGAGACTGCAGAACTGCGTAAGCAGCTGCAAGCCATGCGTACCCAACCCGGGCCGGCGGAGGCAGCGCCAGCAGCAAGCTCCTACGCTCTAGCCTCCCCCCCGGCCGGCACTCCTGCCGAAACTTTGCCACGTCCGGCAGTGCCATCGGAGCCTCTCCCCGACCGCGTCGCCGCGCTGGAGGAAACGACCCAGCTGTTGAATAGCAAGCTGGACGACCAATATCAAACGAAAGTGGAGAGCGCCTCGAAGTATCGCGTCCGCCTCTCTGGCATCGTCTTGTTGAACTTGTTTAGCAACCGCGGACAGACCGACAACACCGACTTCCCCAGTTTCGTGACCGGTCCCAACCAAGGGGGGAATTTCGGCGCTACTCTGCGACAGTCCGAAATCGGGCTGGAAGCGTTCGGCCCGACCTTCGCCGGCGCGAAGATCTCAGCCAGCCTGCAAGCCGATTTTGCTGGCGGCTTTGCCGATACCTGGAATGGTGTGGACTCGGGTGTGTTTCGCTTGCGCATTGCCCGCATGCGCATGGATTGGGAAAAGACCGCCGTTGTCGTAGGGCAGGACGACCTCTTTGTCTCTCCGCTGTCGCCCACTTCCTTCGCCTCTCTCGCAGTTCCGGCCCTAAACTACGCCGGCAATCTGTGGGCGTGGACTCCGCAAGTTCGAGTTGAACATCGCTTCGACATTTCCGATGACAACCACATCACCGTGCAGGGCGGAGTCCTGGATAATCTCACGGGCGAATTTCCGTCCGACTCTTATTTTCGATCGTCTGGCCCGGGCGAGAAGTCAAGCCAGCCCGCTTTTGGTTTCCGCACGTCTTGGACGACGAACCTTCTCGGCAGGACGATCACTTTGGGTGCAGCGGGCTACTACAGTCGTCAGGATTGGCCCTTCGACCACTATAGCGATGGATGGGCGGGTATGACGGATTGGGAAATCCCCATCGTCTCGCGCTTGAGCCTGTCGGGCGAATTCTACCGCGGGCGCGCAATTGGCGGCATTGGCGGGGGCACCAGCCGCAGCGTCGTGTTTGAGGGGAACCCTAGCAATCCCTATACCGCAATCCGCGGGCTCGACTCAATCGGCGGATGGTCGCAATTGAAGTTCAAAGCTAACAGCCGTCTTGAATTCAACGCAGCCTTCGGCTTGGACAGCCCATTCAGTGCCGAAGTGCGGGCAGGGACCGCCAGTCAAGCCTATCTCGGGCCGTTGCTGGTTCAGAACCGTGGCGGCTTGGTCAACCTCATCTTCCGACCCCGGTCCAACCTGTTGTTTTCCAGTGAGTACCGGTACCTCCAGTCCTTCCCGGTCTCCAGCACCAACAACGCCGCCGACCAATTCAATGTCATGATGGGGGTCCTGTTCTGAAGGAGAAAATGCTCCGCTTCGTCTGTCTGTTGGTGGTGCTCGCTGCGGGCAAGGCTTTGTTTGCCCAGGAGACCACCATCACCGCCCGGGTGGCGATGATTAGCGATGCTCGGAAGAACAAGAATCACGACGCGAGCAACGTAGTGGTGTGGCTGACGCCTTCCGATGGTGCTACGGTTGCCCCCTCGCCAGTTCCTCAGTCATTTCCCCTGCCGCGCCTGGTGCAGAGGAACAAGAGTTTTGAGCCCCACGTGCTGGTCGTGCGAGTGGGATCACTGGTGGAGTTTCCCAACCGCGACCCGTTCTTCCACAACGTGTTCTCGCTCTACGAAGGCAAACGATTCGACCTCGGTCTTTATGAGGCCGGCACGACACGCAACGTCCTTTTTGACAAGCCCGGCATTTCCTATATTTTCTGCAATATTCACCCCGAGATGAGCGCGGTAGTGCTCGCACTGAACACTCCCTACTACGGGATCTCAGACCGGCGAGGCCAAGTGGTGATACCGGCTGTGCCACCGGGGCGCTACACCCTGAGAATTTGGTATGAAGCGACGCTGCCGGAACGGTTGAATGCCATGGCCCGGGAGGTCATAATTTCCGACAGGACCTCGACCCTCGGCCTGTTCCAGTTGCCGACCACCCCCTTGCCTGAAAAACACAAAAACCTCTACGGGCGAGATTATCCGCCGCCCGCCCCTGATAGCCCAGCTTACGGGCATCCTTAAGAAGGCTTTGAGTGACCAGAAAATTACAATTAAGTGAAGTTTTATTGACAATCGAAATATCCGCAGGCTGTAACTTGGCTGGAAACGTGGACGGGCGGTCCGCTGCTGCCCCGTTTGCGGCAGAGGTCCCGGGACCCCGATAATGACACGCGCGGAGATTGCGGACGCTTTTGCCGCAAGGGGTGAGTTCTACTTCTTTCCCTGGGCTGCCAGCTTATCGTGATCGTAGTATTCGTATGCCGACATTGGCTTCTCGCCACCTTTTTTCCAAACGCGCTGATCTTCGCCCACTTTCCCGAGGGCTCGCGCCATCTCTCGAATATGCATGGCCACGGTTCCACAACAGGCGCCGATGTAGTTGATCCCTATCTCTCTGGCGCGAAGCGCGTAGTCGGCCATCTCTTTGCGTGTAAGTTGCAACGGGTCAAGCCCCAAAGGAAATTCCGGCAAGCTGGAAAAATCTGGCTGCTTTCTGGGCGTATGATACGCAACCGGCTGACAGGCCAGATAGCCGTCTACTGCCTTGCGCATGGTCTTCCATCGGGCCGAGCATGTGCTCCGGCGGGCGCAGGCAATTCATTCCCACAATGTCAGCGCCGGCATCGAGCAAAGCTTTGGCTGACTCGACGGCGCTTTTTCCATCGGTAGTTTCGTCTTTGTTTTCAAAACAGATCGTGACCATCACCGGCAGGCCCGTCTTCTTCGCGCACTCCACTGCGATCAAAGCCTCTCCAAGCCAGGAGAACGTCTCGCCGATAATGAAGTCCACTCCTTCATCCACTTGCACCGCGAGTTGTTCGTCGAATGTCTTGCGCACCCGGTCCGCGGCCGAAGGGCTGTCGGGTTCATACATCCAGGTGAGACTCAGATTCCCCGCTACCAGGCATTGATCGCCGGCAACTTCGCGCGCGATCTTTACCGCAGCGCGATTGAGTTCCTCGAGACGGTTTTCCAAGCCGACTGTAGCCAGCTTGTCGCGGCTGGCGTAAAACGTGAGCGCCTGCAATACCTCAGCGCCGGCTTCGCGAAATTCGATATGCAACTCCCGCAACGCGTCCGGATGCGTAAGCGCCACTTCAGGAGTAAACGGGCCCGCGCGCACCCAACCCCGTTTTTCCAGTTCCAGCAGATATCCGCCATCGCCCAGAACTGGCCCTTCGCGCAGGCGATCAAGTATGCCTTGTTTCTTCACGTGTGTGATCCTCAGGTCACTTCTTGTATACGACATTCTCTATCCTGTAATACTATGTTCGTCAATAGGTTTGTGGGACTACCGCCGCCGATAGTGGTCCGATAAACGACCAAGGGTCACATAGTAAGCGGTAGGACTATGACGCGACAAGGAGAGATAGGAACGCATCCAGTTCAGGCGGCAGAGGCCGGGAGAACTTCATAAACTCGGCTGTTCTCGGATGCTGAAACTGCAATTCCGCGGAGTGCAGGAAATTTCTGGAGAGCGAAATCGCCGCGTTCTTCGTCCGAAGCTCCCGCGGAGCGCCGTACAATACGTCACCTACGACGGGGTGCCGCAACGAGGCCAGGTGAACTCGAATCTGGTGAGTGCGGCCGGTGTCGATTCGCAACTCAAGCAAAGTGAATTTTCCAAACTTCGAGACGATACGCTCTTTCACCAGATAGTGTGTGATGGCTTCGCGGCCGCCGGATCGCCGCGTCGTCATCCGCGTTCGCCGCACCCGGTCGCGGCTGATGCTGCTGCGTGATCGTCCCACGCTCCGGCTTTAACCCAGCCGTGGACCAGCGCCACGTAGGTCTTCTTCACCTTCCGCCGGGCGAACTGCGCTGCCAGCTTGCGATGCGCTTCGTCATTCTTCGCAACGACGATCAATCCGCTGGTGGCTTTGTCCAGGCGATGCACAATCCCAGGGCGCAATTCGCCTCCGACCGTTGAAAGCTGCGCCAAAATGATGCAGCAAAGCATTGACCAGCGTTCCCCGGTTGCGCTCGTCTTCGGTCGCTCCCGGCTCCCGCATGGACCATCATGCCCGCGGCTTTGTTGACCACCGCCAGATCTTCATCCTCGTAAACGAGGTCGAGCGGAATATCTTCGGCCATCGCCCGCAGGGGCGGAGGTGTTACTGAACCTAGGATCTGAATGCGCTCTCCGCCGTGCAATCGCAACGAAGCTTTGGCCGCGAGCATCGTTGACCAGGACTTTTTCTTCGGAAATAAGTTGCTGCACCCGCGCCCGGCTGGTTTCAGCAAGTTGGCCCGCGAGAAACTGGTCCAGGCGTTTGCCAACATCTTCGGGAGCGGCAAGAAGTGTCTTGGGGAAGTCTTCCATTGAGGAGTTGTCGCAGGGAAAGAATATCGCGGATCGGGTACCAAAAAGGGGAAGAATGAGCAATGCTGTGGGGAGAATCAACTACATGATTCTGTCCCGGGTAGTGTTACCGTGTCGCGTGCGCCGGCACAGCTTTCATCCCCGGACGCAGCCACCAGATAAATCCGCCCGTGATCACGAGCCCGATGGCGATCAACTGCGTGCCGGTCATGAGGCCGCCAAACACCGATCCCCGGCCCGGATCGTCGCGGAGAAATTCCAGAAAGAATCGCGCGACGCCGTACAGAAACAAATAAGCGCCGAGCACCTGACCATCAAATTTCTTGTGCTTAAACAGCCACATCAGAATGAAGAAATTCGCCAGCTTCGACGGCCGATTCGAAAAGTTGCGTCGGCTCCAGCGGAACTCCCAGCGGTGTACCCACCCAGTGTCTGCGCCAAAGGATTCTTGAACGTCACTCCCCAGAAGTGCGTTGTCGGCTTGCCATAGCAGCAACCGGCCGCGAAACAGCCCACGCGCCCGATAGCGTGACCCAGGGCCAGGCCGGGCGCGAAACCGTCCCATGTGGCCAGTGGGGGCATGTGATGTTTGCGGATATACCAGACGGCTGCGATTGCGGCGCCAATCAGCCCGCCGGAAAAAACTCCGCCTGCCTGCAAGGTGGCAAAACTGAAAATCTCGCCCGGGATGGGCTGTGTAGTAGCCCCAGTCATTCACAATGTAAAGAATCTTGGCGCCCACGATTCCGCACAACACCACCAGAATCCCCAGATTCCAGGCATGCTCCGGATTGATGCCCTGCTTTTCGGAATTGCGTACGCTGACCCACAGTCCTATCAGCACGCCCGATAGAAACCAGGAGCCCGTAGGTGGGCAGGCTGAAATTGCCAAGATGAAAGAGTCGGGGAAGCACTGTTAATTAGATGCAATTCGAGCGACGAATTGCTGAAAACTGCAAGTTTAGCCAGGAAGCAGAGCGAGAAGATAAAAGCCGACCCGCGCCTGCCGTGTGGTGGGCCGAGAATGAACCCGTCGGTAGACGATGGGAACCTGCCGAGACCCTTTAGGCGTCTCCGCGTGGCGGAGCATGGCACACCGGATCTTAATGCGAGTCAGGCCCCCGTTCATTCGGTGTTGGTTCAAAAATCGGTGACCACCATCACCAACCTTGCAGGCCGGCTTTCAATTTCGAATCCTAGGGAAGTCGGCGGAGATTAGCAAGTGGGCAAGCACAAAAAGTTGGCACTCGGTTTGCCAGCAACTTTGGTAAGCAGACAAACCGGCTCATCGAGCGGCGTCACTTGCCCAATAACTTCCCCTGGCCAGAATCTCATTTTTGCCCGGGTCTCGCAAGCGTACTCTCAGCTCATGCAACCCCGGACGCGGGTCCCTGGGTTGAAAACTTAGCAGGTACCGGCTGTGTAAGTGATTGGTGAAATCGATCATTCCGCGTCTCGAAGCCATTTTGGGATTTAAACAAGGCCATACTCGCCGCCGGTCATCGACGAGATTGCCTTGGGTATGTTCTTTCGCATTGCCTGCCTGGTCAAGTATGAGCGGCGCGAGAAGATCGGGTCCCGCATTCATCTCGTCTCTATTGTTGCCACGTCCGGTGTCGAGCACGTTCGACAGCGCCGGGGAAAATGCAAGCGTGTAAATTGTGGTATTGGTCTCCCCAATCGCGGTCACCACGTCGTCGATTCTGGCCGAGCGGCTGCCGTGGTCGCGAGTCTCGCTGACCAGCAAAAGCACCCGTTGCCTTTCCGCGGGTTGTTTGTCCAGTAGATTGAGCGAGTATTTCACCGCATCGAGAATCGCCGCTCCGCCGTCTCCGGACTGCACCGTCCTGAGCGTGTTTTCAATAAGCTTTTCGTCGCCTGTGAAGTCTTGCGAAAGCTCGATGCCGCTGTCGAATTCAACCACCGCGGTCAGCGTTCCCGCTTGATCCAGAATCGGCTGGATCATTGAACTCAGGCCTCTGATCCTTGGAAACTCCCGGTACGCTTCCCGGCCACACTGAATAGCAATCGACCAGTGACACTGGCTCGGCTTGGGCCGCTTCATCGAGATGTACGGTTTGAGCTACACCGTCATCTTCGATTACGAAGTCTTGTGCTTGTAGCCCATAGACGGCGTGCCCACGGGCGTCTTTCACAAGAACGGGAACCAGAACAACATTGGACTGGGCACGAAGGTTACTTCCTGCGCGGCCGCGGAATTTGCCAGGAACAGAGACAGGATCACGATGACAAAAACTTGCGGGCGACATGCTATCCCGCCTTCTGCTTCTCCCGCAGGACTTCATCGAGCGCATTTGCCAGATTGTTCGCCCGTTTCAAGTACTCGACCGTCCCGCTGTCCTGGTTTCGTTTAAGCAGATGATATTCGTCGGCGATGTTCAACGCGGCCAGTACCGCCAAGCGAACCGTATCCACGGTGTGGGTCTGCTCGGCGACGGCACGCATCTTGCCATCGACATATTCAGCCAACTTCGAGGATGTAGTCAGGATCGGAGCCACGCAGGTTGTAGGCTTGGTCGAAGATCTCCACCCGCACGCTGCTGGCATTGTCTTTACCCGGTGCTGTTTTGGTGGCGATCGCCATACCTCATTTCGCTCTTCAAAAACGCCGAGGAAGCAAAATCAATCAGCTTGCAGCCGGTTGTTCCGCGACCGTCTCAATGTGCTGCAGCATCTTTTCCACCCGGGCGCGAATTTCCTCGCGCTCGCGGCGTCAGTTGCACCATTTGGCGGCGCAGGGTTTCCGCTTCCTCCTCGCGCTCTTCCAGTTGCTCCCGCAGACGGTGAATGTCTCGTTCCGCCACGGTCTGAGCTTCGCGCGCGGCTTTGTACAGCTCGATGGTGCGATACAACTTTCTCTTCCAGCGCCTGAAAATCGTCAGTCGAAACTTGTTCGCGGATACCTCTTCAGCGACTCTCACAGCCATGATTGCACTTTTCCTGAGAATTTTTCCGTAGCATCTGCAATTGAGGGCAGTATACCGCAGAATCCTGTGGCCAGAAAGTCGCTGATAACCGTGGCAATCGCGCATGAAGCTATCTTTCATTACAAATTCCCAAGCGAGCTATTCTTTTCCCGCTTCGTCCAGAGTCTCAGCTCTCGCCGTTTGCAGAAGGCGAACCGTACCTGTTGGGCGCCATCGCGAGGATCGTTGTAGAAGCTTGATCCCGGGACGGCGGCCACGCCAATTTCTTTCACCAGATATTTCGTGAACTCCACATCATTGGCAAACCCGAAGGCGCTGATGTCGGTCATCACGTAGTAGGCGCCGCGTGGACGGAAGCAACGGAACCCAGCCTCCACCAGGGCCGGCATCAGGCGATCTCGCCGCGCGCAGTAATTCTTTGCCAAGTCTTGATAATAGCTGCCCGGTAGAGCAAGGGCGAGCCGCCCCAGCTTCCTGCAAAGGAGCTGGCGCGCCTACCGTAAGAAAGTCGTGGACTTTGCGAATAGCATTGGTGATCTCCGGTGGTCCCACCGCCCAGCCCACGCGCCAGCCAGTGACGCTGTAACTCTTCGACAAACCGTTGATGGTAACGGTGCGCTCCTGCATACCGTCGAGGCTCGCAATCGAAATGTGCTTGGTTCCGTCGTAAATGATATGTTCGTAGATTTCATCAGTGATGGCGAGCACGTTGAACTCTACGCACATAAATCGCGGATCAGTTCCAGCTCGGCCGGCGTGAAAACTTTGCCAGTGGGATTGTTCGGAGTATTAAGAATGATGGCCTTGGTATGCGGGCGAAATGCGGCGCGCAGTTCGCGTTCGTCAAAGGTCCACTCGCCGTCGGCGGTTTGTGGCGGGCGCAGCTTTACGAACACCGGTCTGCGCGCCGGACAAAACGGCGTCTGGGCCGTAGTTCTCGTAGAACGGTTCGAAGACCACGACTTCGTCGCCCCGGTTGCAAACGGCGAGTAGAGTCGAGATCATGGCCTCGGTCGAACCGCAACAGACCGTGATCTGGGTTTCCGGGTCCACCGGAATCCCCTGCCACTCCTTCATCTGCCGGGCAATTGCCTGGCGCAGATTCTTCGCGCCCCAGGTAATGGCGTATTGGTTTACGTCCGCGGCGACTGCTTCCTGGGCAGCGCGTTTGATCTCTGCCGGGGCAGGGAAGTCAGGAAATCCCTGCGCCAGGTTGACCGCGCCATAGTGCAAGGCCTGGCGCGTCATCTCACGAATCACGGATTCAGTGAAATGCTCAACCTTATCGCTTAGGAAGCTCTTGGATAAGACGTCAACATTCGCCATATTCCAGTCACACTAGCACACGTCTGCCCATGCCACCACGACGACGACGGCAGAGTCAAACTCCCCCCAAGGGACCAAGACTCCGCCGCACGACGCCTATGTGGCTTCGCAAAACTTACTTTTTATGACGATGTGACGCTGGACTGCGGCTCTATCGTTTATGCCGCTTTTTTCTGCGCCGCTTTCCACTTCGCCCAGCGCACTCTCTGGGCGGCAGCGATCCTTCTTCGCGCAGCGAGGGACATCCGGCTGCGCGGCCGCGCAGAAAGGCTGCCCGTGGTGTTATTCAGGCCCCGTATAACCCCGATTGCGTGATCCAACTTACTCACTTCTTTCAACATCTTTTGACGCTCTGCTTGCAACTGACTTAGTACTCCCGTAAGACTCGGCATGTGTTTCCCCCTCGGTGCATGATATTAGCAGAGACCTGAGTTCGGCGCGAGGGGCGGTTAGGACTTTCTCAGCGTTCCGCCCAGGGCTTCGAGCGCCTTGACTACTTGTGCGGACCAGCGTGCTACTTCATCTTCTTTCAGCGTCCGTTCATTGGATTGGAACGTAGCTCGGAGCAGAAGAGAATACTTGCCGGCGGGAACTGCTCCGCCGCGAAAGATTTCTACCGGAACGAAGCTCGCGTAGTTCGCCCAGAGTGCAGCGCAGAAACTGCCTTGCGAATTCGATCGAAGACAACGGTGTCTGCGAAGACGAACGAGAAATCACGTTCCACTGCGGGAAACCGCGGCAACGCCTGGAAACGCACTTCCCGGAGACCGCGCTGGTATAAGCGGTCCAGATAAAGCTCGGCGATGAACACGTCCTGCTTGAACTTTCGCTTGGCTGCCGTCTCCGGATGAAGTTGCCCGAATTGCGCCACGGTCGCACCATCCATCACCGCCCGCGCCGAGCGGCCGGGATGGTAGTACTCGGCGGTCTGAGGATCGAAGCCGACAAGCGTCGTGCTGGAATAAGTGGAGAAGACTCTCTACATCGCCCTTCAGATCGAAGAAAGAGAACGGCCGCGAAGGCTGATGAACATTGGGACTAACCGCGCTGCCACTGGCGCCGATGCAGATGCGCCTCAACTCCGCCGCGGCTCCGTTTTCCGCCTCAAACACGCTCCCGGCTTCGAACAGGCGCAGGTTGTCGTTGCCGCGGTTCAGGTTATAAGCGAGCATGTTCAGCATTCCCGGCACCAAGGACGTGCGCATGACGGAAGCTTCTTCGCTCAGCGGATTGGCAATTTCGATGACCGGCACGGCGCAAAAATCCTGCGCGTCTTCGTGGGAGATAAACGTCAGCGATACGGCTTCGTTGTAGCCCAGCGCCAGCAGGGAACTACGCAGCTTCCGGTTCTTGGCCGCGTCCGGCGTCTCAACCACCGATCCGGAAAACGCCGGCAGAGTATTCTCAAATTTGTCGTATCCATGAAGGCGGGCGATCTCTTCGATCAAGTCGATTTCGCGTTCAATGTCGAGCCGCCAGCTTGGAACCCGCACCGTGAATTCGGGCTCTTTTTCGGGTTCCGGCAGCACTTCGAATCCTAGACGCTGCAGAATGCGCACCACCTGATTGGTGTTGAGACTGTCACCGAGAATGCGATGCACCTCGGCCATGCGCAGCCCTACTGGAGCCTGATCGAGCCAGCGCGCCACCACGTCAACCGGTTCGCCGTCGAGTTCGCCGCCGCCCGATTGCAAGATCAACTCGGCCACGCGATCACAGGAGAGGATGGTGGATTCGAAGTCCGCGCCGCGTTCGAAGCGATGCGAAGCATCGGTGTGCAACCCGTGGCGTCGCGCCATCTTGCGTACCGTTACCGGGTCCCACCACGCCGATTCGATCAAAATGTTCCTGGTCTTCGCGGTGATCATGGTGTCGAAGCCGCCCATGGTGCCGGCCAAGCCGACAGGCTTTCACCGCATCGGCGACCACCAGATCTTCTGAACTCAAGCTGCGCTCGACGCCGTCGAGAGTCTTGAGTTTCTCGCCTTCCCGTGCCCGCCGCACTATGATCTTGCCGCCTTCGAGCAAATCAAGATCGAAAACGTGAGTGGGTTTGCCCATCTCCCAAAGCGTGTAATTGGTGGCGTCGGCGGCGTTGTTGATGGCTGCGCTGATCGAGCAGTGCCAGGCGCTCGACGATCTGCTGGCGGCGACGGTTTCACGGAAACATTCGCGAAGTACGCGGGCGGTGAATCGCGCGCAACCCTGGGGATCTTTGACTTCGATGGGAAAAGCGGGCAGGCGCTTGTGGCTGATTCGGGATCCGCCTGGGTTCTGTCGCCGGCTTCGCTCCGGGCAGCTTCGGCTGAATCGGTTTCAAGCGGCAGGCCGTAGATTGCCGCAGCCTCACGCGCCACGCCGTAATGATTCATAGCGTCGGGGCGATTGGTGCCGATCTCCATCTCGAAGACCGCATTTTTACCTTCCCCACTGATGCCTTCGACCGCGATGCCAGCATTGGTCAAGTCGTCGGCCAGACGGCGGTCATCCACCGTCAAGTCAACGAAGTCGCGAATCCAATGTGGAGAAAGTTTCATTGTTGGCTTTTGGCTCTGGCCTTTAGCTGTCTAGCTTTCCCGCGCATGCTCGCCGCGTCTATTGATGCTGAAAGCTGAAGGCTAAGCAGCCATAGCCAATAGCTGTTTCACGCGAACTGGCGCAAAAATCTCACATCCCCCTGAAAGAACAACTGAATGTCATCGACGCCAGTACTTCAGTAGTGCAACCCGGTCTGCGCCCATGCCAAACGCAAATCCAGAAACTTTTCGTGGGATCGTACCCGTTGTCTTTCACGAACTCGAATACATTGGGATCGACCATGCCGCAGCCCAGAATTTCTATCCATCCCGTGCGCTTGCACGTACGGCAAGGCTCGGAGCCGCGCTGTCCGCTGCCGCCGCAGATGAAGCAACTCACCATCATCTCGGCGCTGGGTTCGGTGAAGGGAAAAAACGACGGCCGGAAATGGGTCTTCACACTCGATCCGAACAGCGCTTTCATGGCGTGATCCAGCGTTCCCTTCAGATCGCCGAACGTAATGTCGGTATCGACCGCCAAGCCTTCGACCTGATGAAACATGGGCGAGTGGCTGGCGTCGGGCGGATCATTGCGGTGAACTTTGCCGGGAATCACAATGCGAATCGGCGGCTTGATCTTCTCCATGGTGCGAATCTGCACCGGCGAAGTGTGGGTGCGCAGCAGCAACCGCTCGCGCTGCGGCCTGGATTCCTGGTTGGCGATGAAAAGAGTGTCCTGTGTATCGCGCGCCGGATGGTTGAGCGGGAAAGTTCAGCGCTTCGAAGTTGTAGTAGTCAGTCTCAATCACCGGGCCTTCTTGCACGGAGTAGCCGAGATTGCGGAAGACGGAGACGATTTCGTTCATCGTCTTGATGACGGGATGCTCGGCGCCGATGGGGCGCTGGATGCCGGGAAGAGTGATGTCTATTGCATCCGACTGGTTCGCCATCAATGACCTCGGCCACCTTGAGCCGCTTCTCGACGGCCTTTCATCTTTTCCTCGACTTGCTGTTTCAGTTCGTTGACTTGTTGGCCGACTTCGCGCTTTGCATCTTTGGGAGCCGCCTTCAGCCACAGGTCGTTTACCTGCGTGAGCACGCCGTTCTTGCGCGCCATCCAGCGATCGCGGAAGGCTTTCCAGGTCGGATTCGGTCTTGATTTCCGACGGCTTCTTCATCGAGCGCAGACAGCAGTTTCTCGGCGGCCTTCTCCAGCGCCGCAGCCGAGAAATCCTTTAATTTGGGAACGGTGTATGCCACGGTGCTTTCGCCCCTCGGGGCTTGGTCGATTGCGCGGGCCACCACGGCTTGCGCCGTGGGCTTTATTCTTGCGCCGCTACGCGGCTAGAAACCACCGCCGTCTCGCGTCATGCTACTGAAGCTGAAGCTAAGCTAAGCCTCTACGCTCCCAGCGCGCCCTTGGCCTGCGCGGCCAAGCTCTTGAAATGCGCCCGGATCGTTCACCGCCAAATCGGCCAGAATCTTGCGATCCAGTTCTACTCCGGCATTCTTCAATCCGTGGATGAACTGGCTGTAGCTCAGGCCGTTCAGCTTGGCGGCCGCGCCGATGCGCACAATCCACAGCGAGCGGATACTGGCGCTTGCGCTGCTTGCGCCCGGAATAGGCGAACTTCAGCCCGCGTTCGACCGCCTCTTTGGCGGCGCGGTAGAGTTTGGATTTTGTCAGGAAATAGCCGCTCGCGCGTTCAAGAATCTTCTTGCGCTTGGCGCGGCGTTTGGTCCCACGTTTTACACGAGGCATGATTGGCTCCTTTTTTGCTTTCGAATTACGGCGGCTGGAGGCAGGAGACGAAAATCGTCATGACCTCTTCACACGCCTTCGAGCAGCTGCTACTAACTGCTGCTCGCTCGGTGCCGGTAATGCCCGGCACTGAAGTTAGTACGGAATCATCCGCTTGATTTTGGGCGTATCCGCGTCGCTCACCAGCACGGCCTGGCCCAATTTCTTCTTGCGTTTTGCGTCTTCGAAGTCAGCATGTGGCGCAAATGCGAATGGTGACGCTTCACTTTCCCGGTCGCAGTCTTCTTGAAGCGCTTGGCAGCGCCCTTGTGTGTTTTCAATTTAGGCATAAGTCCTCAAAATCAGCTGTTAGCATTCGGCACTTCAGCATCTCAGCTAAGCACAATTGCCGCCTTCGGCCAATAAGCTGATAGCTGACGGCTGAGTGCTGATTGCCGTCTTACTACGCTTGCTTCACGCGATCCGGAGCCGGCGGGGCCGGCTGCGGCTTGTGGCCCGCATCTTTCTTCGGAGCCAGGATGGCGTGCAGCGTGTTGCCTTCCTGTCGCGGCCGGAATTCCACGATGCTCTTGTCTTCCACGTCCTTGATCAACCGTTCCAGAATCTGGCGGCCAAGATTGGTGCGCGTCATCTCGCGGCCGCGAAAGAAAATGGTCGCCTTGACCTTGTCGCCCTCGTCCAGAAACCGCAGCACGTGGTTCTTCTTGGTCTCGTAATCGTGGTCATCCACATTGATGCGGAACTTCACTTCCTTGACCGTGATGACCTTCTGGTGTTTCTTGGCTTCGCGTTCTTTCTTCTCCTGCTGGTACAGGAATTTCCCATAGTCCATGATGCGGCATACGGGAGGCACTGCGCTGGGCGAAATCTCCACCAGATCCAGGTTCTGTTCGCGGGCCTTCTTTAGCGCTTCGAAGGGCGGCATAATTCCGATCTGCTCGCCTTCATCTCCGATCACGCGGATTTCCCGCGCTCGAATGCGCTCGTTGGTGCGGATAAAACGTTTGTCGATACAATCCTCCCACTGTTCAACCGCTAGGTAAGAGGCAAATTATATCACGCCGATCAGGATCCCCTGCCGCCAAGGCCGGCCGCAGGGTGAAAGATTGAAACCAACAGTTGTAAGGGGTAAGCACCTGCAGGTTCCTGTTCCATCAGTGCCGACTAAAACGCGCAACCCCAAGGCCAGGTTTTCCGACTGGCATGAAATTCCACGACAGTGAGAAGAAAGTCTCCTTCGCTAAAGACTTTCTCCCTTCATAAGAATCGCTAAGTGCGCAGTTGTTTTTCCAAGAGATGCAAGGTTGTTGTAGTTCGCGGGACGTATCCACAATTCTTTCATTGTAATCGCCAGATTTCGCTTGACATTGGTCAGAACCGAATTAAGATGCCTATCCGCAGGCCACCAACAAGGAGCCTGCGAGTTTCGCGGTTTTTTGATGAGACCTACCAACACTTCAGTCAAATCCACTAGGAGGACATTCGTGAAAAAAGTATTCTTTGCATTTGCGTTTATCGCAGCATTCTCACTCGCCGCAATGGGCCAGGGCGTTACAGCTCGTGCAGCGGCACGGGGAACCAGCAGAGGCGGCCAGAACGCTCTGTCTGCTCCGCATGCCTGTACGCTTGAGCATGGCCATCCTTGCGTTTATTACGGTGGCGACATCAACCTCGGTGACCCGAACCAGAATGGTGGATCGAACGAGAACGACAACTTCATTTCCCAGAGCTTCAGCTACGCAGAAGTGAACTCTCCAAAGTCCGCGAAGGTGAGCGGCGCTTTCTCCAACAACCTGGCCAGCTTTGGCATTCTTGACCCGAAGACCGCTACTTGGCACTTCCGGTCAGGCGTCAGCGAAGGCAACGGCGGGACACTGCTCGGCAGCGGCGACAGTCCGGCTTTAATCACCGATACTGGCCGCAACGACTTCGGTTTTGAAGAATACGAAGTTGTGACCGCGACTCGTGTCACAGTCCCCAAGGGCGATGTGTGGTTCAACGTCACCCCGGATTGCACCAATCCCAACAACCCGGAGTGCGGGGCAGACGATCCTCGCTACTTCGAGTCTGATACCGACGGCACGCTGAACGCGATCAACGGAAAGTACACCGTAACCTCGAACAACGGCTTCGGAGACATGTTCGACTCCGAGATCTTCTTTGGCGCCGTTTTCGAGAGCTGGTGCAATGACCAGGGCGCAATGTGCGGTGAAGGCTTTTCGGCTGGAGTGTTGCAGTAAGAACTTCGTTGTTGGTTCACAGGGAGAAGCGTTACGCTTCTCCCTTTTTTTGTTCGCTGCGTCTTCAGGCGGCTGGAAATTGCACCGGGGCAAGTCACTTCCGGCTCAATTCTGTCTTACGCTTTGCCAGGCTGAATCACGAAACTTCTTCCACGCCGTGCTCAGACGATAAGGTTCTCTGACACGTCATTCCGGAGCCGCGTTGCTGAAGACAACGGTGTCGGCAGCAACGGCGGGTCACGCAGCAGGTGCGAACCTCACAATGGAGTAAGATTCTCCTTCCTACAGGTTCTGCAGGTTCACCTTCTTCGGAATATTGATGTCCAGGGATGGGACCTTCATCTCCCCGGTGGCTGGGTGTGGTCGGGAATCGCCTGGCGGCGTAGGGTTCTGCGTGGCTTGGCCGAAGAATCCGTCGTCAACCGAGAACTTAAGGGGCTCCAGCAACCTGCCTATGGCATCTTCATAGCGCAAGCCTGCGTAGCGCTTGCGGATGTAGGCGCGGCCCTCCTCGAGCGGAACCTGGCGCTTGGCAATTATCTTGTACACATAAAAGCCGTTTGCGGGTTCGTCGATCAGCTTGGAGACCTCGCCCACTTTAAGATCGAAAATGGGAAGGCGGGTACGAGGCAAAATCTCCCAGCGCAACAGGGGAAACTGGGCAACATCCGGTGGATCCTCCGTGTAACCGGAAAATTTCCAGCCCTCATTCTCCAGCGCCTGAAAGTCGGCGCCCGGCAAGGCGGCGCGGGCAGCAATGCTCTCCGCTTCTTTTTTCATCTCGGCATGACCGGCTGCGTTCTGCTCCGGCGTAGGTTTTGCCTTGCCCGGTGGAAGCGCCTTGAATTGAGGAATGACGATTCGTAGCGTCTTGATTTCTTCGAATAACCCGGGGTTTTCCCGATAGAACTCGGCGAGGTCGGCGTCAGTGAGCTCTCTCGACCGCTCCAGAATACGGTTGTTTAGCATCTTGAACAGATTATTCATCGCCAGGAAGTTCATGGCGATCTTGTACTGGTCAGTATCTTCCAGTCCAAGCTGGCGGGCTTTTTTCGCGCGCACCAGCAAATATGCGTACTGGTCAGCGATCCTCTTACGGACGGCGGTGGTCGCTTCGGGGTCGATCGCATTCACCATGGCGTCGAAATCGGCGCGGGTGACGATGGTTTTGCAATCAGGGTCGGATACCGGCTTGTTATCACAGAGACCTTTGATGGTAATAACCGGAGCGTCTTGCGGAACAACACTCTCTGGCGGGGCGACGAAGGCGTTGCTGCTCTTATCCAGCAGGTAGCTGCGCACCGGGCTCCCCTCCCATTCCTTGTCTGAGGAACTGTTGTCGGCTGTCGGAGTAGAAGAACACTCTGCCACTCGGCGGGCGCGGGCTGTATAGTTGGAGCCGGCTTTGGGGCCGCGGCCTCCTGGGCCATAAGTGCGGAAGACAGAAAAACCATCACTAGAAAACGAGAAATCATGCGGGATGAGCCTCCAGAAGTGCACCGAAATTTTAACACAGCAGCGGAGACGCTCTCCGGCAAGGCCGCCAGTGGTGCCGCTTGGGCCGCGCCGTGCTAGAATTTGATCGTCCTTACGCAAGGCGCCTGACACCCGGAGGCCTACAGATAAATGTCCTTACGATATCTAGTTGTGGTGCTTTTTTCTTGTTCGCTGGTGGCGCAAGTGCAGCAAGGGCCCGGCCCGGCAAATTCTCACCCCATGCCCAACGGGTCCGGGCTCAAGGTAGATAACTCGAAGGTGCCACCGGATGCCGCGATCATTACCGTCGAAGGTATCTGCGACGTGCCACCGGTGACGGCCACAAAAGCTGCGCCGTCAGACTGCAGGACCGTGGTCACTCGTGAGCAATTCGAGAAGTTGGTGGATTCACTGAGTCCCGAGATGCCTCCGCCCTTCCGCCACGACGTTGCGAAGTCCTATCCGCGTGTGCTGTTCTTTTCCAAGAAGGCGAAGGAACTGGGCCTGGACAAGGATCCCCGTTACCAGGAACTGATGAAGTGGTCGTCCCTGCAAGTGCTGGCCAAAGATCTACCCCCGGAGGCAGAAAAGAAAGCTGGCGACACCGCGGGGGATGTTGCATTGAATCCGGCGTATTTCAGGGATCCGGCGCCCGACAATCCGTTGCCGGGTTCCGCGCCGGAAGCAAGTCCTCAAGGCGGGGCGAAAAAGAAGCCCCCGCAACTGTTCCGAAGTAGTGGTCGAGTCGAAGCCTCGGGTACTCATAACTTCCCGCCTTTTCTGGCGCAGCCCGGCGACGGCGCCACCCGACGTTACGTTGGTGATGTACCGCGGTGACCAAGCCTGGGTAACAATAATCAGCGACGAGGGTTACGCGCCTGCTCGTGCTTGAGCAAAGTTACCTATTGAGGGGGATTAGTCATGCTCGGTAGAACGTTGATATCGAACACCGTGATTCGCATTGCTGTTTCTTTTCTTAGCCTCCTGGCGCTCGGGGTCGCGGTCGCTACTGGCCAACAATCCTCCCCGTTGCAGCCCCAGTCTCCATCGGCTACGCTGCCGCTGACTTCCAATTCTGCCGAGGCTAAGAGTCTGGTGGTGGAAGCCATGCGCGTGGGCCTTGACCTGGTGGAGCAGGAACAGTCTGACGTCATGCTCCGGCGGGCCATCAAGCTCGATCCTGATTTCGCCATGGCTCACGAGCTGCTCGCCCAGAACAGCCTCGATCCCGCCGAACAGGTCGCGGAAAACGCCAAGGCCGTCGCCTTGAAAGGGCACGCTTCTCCCGCTGAACAGTCGGTGATTTCGTGGTGGCAGGACGCCTCGGACCACAAGCTGATTTCCGCCATCGCCAAGATGAACGACGTGCTCAGCCAATATCCTCACGACAAATGGATCGTGTTCATGGTGACCAACTGGCTGACCGCACAGACCCAGTACGAGCGCGCCATCGCCGTGTACGAGCGTTCCGGCATCACCGATTCCCCCGGCCTGATGAACAACATGGGCTATTGCTACGCTTACATGCGCCAGTTCGACAAGGCCCTCGCGCTGATGGATAAGTATGTTGCCGCTTTGCCCAAGGACGCGAATCCGCAAGATTCTTACGCGGAAATTCTGCGCATGGCCGGCAGCTTCAACAAGTCGCTGGAACACTATCGGGCCGCTCTGGCGATCGATCCGCAGTTCTATTCCTCGCAATTCGGCATCGCGGATACCTATTCGCTCATGGGCGACCAGGTCCGTGCTCGTGAGGAGTACGAGATCGGATTTAAAAAATTCCCGTTGCCTGAATTGCACCTGGTGCAATGGCAGACGCGGGAGGCGGAGACCTTCATCCGCGAGGGAGATATTAAAGGCGCTGATCATGCCTTCCAGGCCATTGCCGATGATGCTCACTCCAAGCATATGAGCCAGGTGGAAGCCGACACCTATCGTCAGATGGCGATGTATCAACCCGATCCGAAACAGGCGCTCCTCCTCATTGGCAAGGCCGAAGCTGCTCTTAAAGAAGGGAAGAACGCCATGCCCGCCGCGCTTCATCAGGAACAGGCGCAGCTCCTGCGCGTGCGTGTAGAGCTGGCGGTGAAGACGGGCAACCGTCCGGCCATCCACAGCCTTCTGGTTCGCCTGGCCGAGATGTCAGACAGTTCCAGTGACCGGCTGATTGAGACCGCGTATCAGGGTGCTGCCGGTGCGGCGTTGTTTTCGCAGCACAAATACGACGATGCTATTTCTCATCTGGAAGAAGACAAGAACAATCCGCAGTCGCTGAAGCTGCTGGCGTTGGCGTATCAAAAGATCGGCTATAGCGCGGGCGCGAAACGCACCAGCGAGACGCTGGCTAACTTGAACGACCCTTCCCTGGAGCAGGCGATGGTCGTGCTCCCGTTTCGCAAGTGCTATGAGGACCCATCGTGCAACAGCAGTGTGAAGGCAGTGTCGTTCAGGAAGTAGGGGTATGCCTCGCGGGTCATCCATTCTTGACAAAACTGTCCGCGGGGGCTGGCCACCTTCACCGTTTCCGCAGTTGTCATCTTCTAAATGAGGCTGCCCCAGCTTTGCAACATCAGCAAAGCTGGGACAGCCTTTTTTTATAGGATGTCACATGTGGGAAAATCAAAGCTGGGCCAGCCCCCTGGGCGCTCCATTGAAACGTGTGTTTTTCTAGCTTTTGTCTTTCACCACATCTCTCTCCACCACGCCGTCCTTGATGTGAATTACGCGGTGGGCGTATTCGGCAATGTCGTGTTCGTGGGTCACGAGGACAATAGTGTTGCCCTGCGCCTGCAGGCGATCGAACAATGCCATGATTTCGTTTCCGGTTTGCGAGTCGAGGTTTCCGGTAGGTTCGTCGGCAAGAATAATCGAGGGCCGGTTCACCAGCGCACGCGCAATCGCGACTCGTTGCCGCTGACCGCCGGAGAGTTCGTTGGGCTTGTGCATCATCCGTTCCGCCATGCCTACAGAGGTCAGCGCCGCTTTTGCCCGTTCCACCCGTTCTTCAGCCGGAACGCCGGCATAAATCAGTGGTAGTTCGACGTTGTGCAGCGCCGTGGCGCGGGCCAGCAGGTTGAACGTCTGGAAAACGAATCCGATTTCTTTGTTGCGGATGTGCGCCAGTTCGTCGTCATCCAGTTCGCTGACCAGTTGGCTATTGAGCCAGTACTGGCCTTTGCTGGGCGTATCCAGGCACCCGATCAGATTCATCAGCGTCGATTTTCCCGAGCCCGACGGCCCCATGATGGCCACGTACTCGTTGCGCTGAATGGTCAAATTGACCCCCCGCAGCGCATGCACCTGTTCTGATCCCATGTCGTATGTTTTCCAAAGATCGACGGTGTTGATCATGTACGCGTCGGGGGGCAGCCGACACTACGGGTTGGGAAAAATTCAGTACTTCAGCGGTTGCCATTCTCTTCTCCTGGTCCTCTTGGGACACTTACAAGCTCTCCGATCTCGCGTCATCACCCGGCCTGGCTCTCCATTGGACGAACCATGGCCGCGAAAGTTATGTTTCTTCGTCCTCCTTCTTTGGGGCCGAGTTATCGACCTTCACGCTGCTCCCTGGCGCAGCGTCCGCAAGACTTTGTAACTTCCGGTGATGATCTCGTCGCCATCCTTAAGTCCTTTTAATACTTCAATATCCGTGGTTCCTGCGATGCCCGATTCGACCGCGACGAACTCCGCTTTGTGGTTACGCAAGCACGAAAACGCCCTGAATCTCTTCTTTCTTTCATTAGACACAGGTTTTCGGCGGCGCGGCGGCCTCGACCGAATCTTTTTCACTTTTCGGAACCAGATCTTCCCGCCGCCGCAACGGTCAGGGCTTGAATAGGGATGGTCAGCGCGTTGGTTCGGGTTGCCGTGGTGATCTTGGCGGTCGCGGAAAGCCCCGGCCGCAAGTCTTCCGGCGGATCCTGAAGCGTTACCACTACCTTGAAGTCTTTCGCTTCCTGGCTGCTGCCGGTTTGTTGGGAAGTTGAAACGCCAGTGGAACGGACGATGGCGTTGTCGCCGATTTGCGTCACCACGGCTTTGAAAGCTCTTCTTGGGAATGGCGTCGATTGTCACTTGGGCGGGTTGACCCAGTTGCACGTTCACAATGTCGGTCTCATCCACCTGAACCTCGGCGGTGATGATCGACATATCGGCAAGCGTCATCAGAGTGCTGCCGGGAGCGTTCTGGATTCCCATGACCACGGTTTCGCCTTCTCGCACCGGCAAGTTGGTGATCACTCCGGCATACGGGGCCTGATATGTGGTCTTCTTCAGAACGTCGGTTGCGTGGGTGAGGTTGGCGACGGCTTGCGTAACCCGGCGATCCGCCGAGTCCTTTCTGCGCCTTGGCTTGGGCCAGTCGGGCTTGCGCCTCCGCCAGGCCCGCGACAGCCGTCGCGTGGGCCGCCCTTTGGCTGTCATATTCGGATTTCGCGATCAGACGCGTCCTTGTACAAAGCTTGAGCGCGGGTCCAATCGAGTTCGGAATGTTCGGCATCGGATTTGGCGCGGTTCAGGTCGGCCAGCGCCGTACTGCCGGCCGGCTTCGGCGGCAAGAGCATCGGTGCGGGCAGCTTCGAGCGAGGCCTGCATGGCATCCATGTCCGCTCCGGCTTGCACGTTTTCCAGTTGCGCCAGCATCTGTCCCTGCTTTACCCTGTCGCCTTCCTTCACGTACAGCTTGGTGATCTTGCCGAATGGCGTTGGCGCCGATGTTGACGTAAGTCTTCGGCCTAATCTCTCCCGAGGCACTTACCACCGCCGCCAGGTCTTGCCGTTGCACCCTGCCGGTTTGCACCGTCACCACGTTCTTGTGGCTCTGGTAAACGGTAAAACCGACGATGGCGGACAGGACTACGACGCGCTCCAGCGCCAATCGCAATTTTCTTCCAGGTGCTCATTGCCTCCCCACTTCCGTCCCTGAGCCGCGCCCACCCTGCGCTGACTCGCGAACTGGCTGATCCCGGCCCGTAGGGACGGCGGGGTGCACAGCCTCAGGTACGGCTGTGCACCGTCCAAAAGTTCCCTGCGCTTGGAACGGCTAAAACGCCAGAAATGCAGCGAATTACCCGCCAATCTCGATTATAACGTGCCGGGCTGGGCGGAGATCTGCCTTCGCGTTGTCAACTCTGGCTCGGCAATGTAGGTCGAGAAGACGCGCCAGCTCAGAAAGAGCGGGGTGGAAAAGTAGCAATGGACAACAGCCCCGCCACTATTTAGATCGGGTATCGGCGACCCGGGAGCTTCGGCCAGCGAACACTCTCCATTCGCAACATTCACTCTGATTTCGGCGATTGGATGAAGGCGCACCAAACTCTGCAACGTACACTCCGCCGCCATTTCCCGTCGGGCTTGCCAACCCCATGCCGCCGAGATATGACCACGCGGATGAATACCCTCTCAGTTCATCCGGACACGCAGCCCGTTCGTCAGCTTCCGCTCTCGCTGTCGAAAAATGCAGCCGTGATGCGGTCTCCCTGGGTGTTGCTGATGTAGAGGAGGGTCTCGTCGGGGCTCAGCATGATGTTGCTGGAATTTATGCTGGTGGGTGACTGGTAGACGACCGTCGGGCTCAGCTTGCCGGAAGAAATGTCCGACACTTCTATCATGGTCGAAGTGGAAGTATCTCCGAAGAGTGCAAATCGTCCGTCCTGGGTGATGTCCACTGCGCTCGGATAGCTGTTTCCGCCGCGGGAGCCGGTGGAATTCTGTTTGTCACCATTCGAAACCGGCATCACGGATGCCAGACTGAATGATTCAATCGAACCATCGCCGTAGGTAGCCACCAGCATGTCGCCGTGCACCGCCATGCCATCGATGATGCCGCCTTGCAGCCCGCCAACCGTGACGTCGCCCACGAAGCTTAGTCCGCAACTCGGCTCAATCTGAAACGTGCCGATGGTGCTGGAATCGGTAAAGCTTGCATATAGGTATTGCGCGTTGAGCGCGAGACCGACCCCGTTCGACAGCCCGGTATCGCCCGACGATCCCTTACGCATGGCCGACCAAGGTCAATGTATTTACATCCACGCCGTCGATTTCGCCGGTTGCTCCGTCAGATGCGAACACGCATTGATTGCCGGTGGTGTTGAACGCCACGACCGATTCGCTGGGAAATATCCGCCTTGCGCTCCGGTGACCCCGATCAGCACCTGTTGCTTAAGAGTGAGCCGGCCGTCCGCTTCTATGGTGTAAAACGTAAGGCTATTGTCGAAAAAATTTCCGCTGCGGTCATCGTTGGTGATCAGATAATGAGGAGCAGCGGCTGCGGCCGCTTCCATAGAACAAGCCTCCGCCAGCATCACGCCGCACAGTACCCATTTTGTGCTCGAGGTCCGCATCTGTTCCCTGAATACGCGGTAGCTGCCTGATTCGTGGTCGATGCCGCAGACGTTGGCAGCCGTCTGCCGAAATTACGAAAACGCCGCGCCCGTCGGTTTGTTCGCGGACAAGCGCGGCACATAACTTAATTGACCGTAATGCTGACCGGGACAGAAGGAATTCCGTTCGCTACTACCACCAGCGAACTCGCTCCCGTTTCCATTCCAGCGGGCACATCAAAGTTGGTAGACACTGTGGCGTTCCCGGTGGCCACACCCATACTGCTGTGATCGTGAGTGGCTGCATAGAAAACATGCCCGCTAGCGTTGTTCGTGATGCGAACCAGAGGGTAATTGGTCGCGGTTTGATACTCGTCTCCGAACGCGTTGGCCTGCGACAAACCGTTGAACTGCGTTCCCGAGATTTTGTAGGTACTTCCGCGGGTCACGCTGGCGGGATAATTGGTAATGCTTGGAGCCCACGCGGGAGAGTAAGTTCCGGTTGGAGTGTAGATTTCCGAGCCGCCGATAAGGACTTGGCCGGTCGGCAACACCATCAAGCTGCCACCTGCAAACAATCCGGCGGTAAAGTTCGTTCCGTCGAAAGTATATAGGTCGCCCGATTCGCCTTCTACCAACACGTCGCCATTGGTCAGCAGTACCGCGAACGAATCGCCAGCGTCGTCGCCATTTGGGAAGTTCGGCCCCGCGGTCCATGTGCCAGGGTCGGTCAGGTGTGCTCCAGGCGTATAGATTGCAGTGTGCGCCGGAGCGCCAGTGCTGGTGTAAGAACCGGTCGCAAAGACCGTGCCGTCGGGGCGCAGAATCGCCGGACCGATTTCCCCAGGGGGATAGTAGCAATATTGGTTGTTCGGACCGAAAGGTAGACAGCCGTACGGGGATGGTGAGTGCAGGTCAACGATCGTGCTACCGGCCGTCTCCCACTTCTTCATCGTGGGAAAGAATCGTTCGGAGTTGGGAGCGTTCTTCACATCGGCGGTCAGGACCGTGCGGTCGGGCATGAGCGTCCAACCCTCCTCAGCGTTAAAGTCGCTTTTACCGGGCGCGTTGCCCTGCACCCACTTCATGGTCTTGGGGTTGAGCGCGGCGACATTCTTGACCAGCTTATCGCCGATCAGAAACGTACCATTGGGGAGCATTGACGAAGGAGAATCACCGATAAACGACCAACCCGGCGGGGGTTGGAGCGCGGTCCAGACATTGCTTTTGGGATTGTAAACCGCACCCAGGTTGGTGAGTGTAAAGTTCCCAAAATTATATTCCCCTCCTTCAATCAACAGCCGGCCATCGGCAAGCACCGCCGACGCGAAAGCTTCGGGGGAGTATCCCGATGGGAGACTGGCCAGCTGCGTCCATGTTCCATCGAGGTAGCTACCTTTGTTATCGGGCGTGAGCCTCCACCAATCGCTATCGTTGTAGCCTTGGGCCATCACCGTTCCGTCGGTCAACTGAAAAGTCAATTGGGCGCCGTCCGGGGCTTGATGAACGAGGGTTTGAATAGTTTGGGCCTGCGAAACGCAGGTGAGTATGAGCAGAGCTGTGAGAATTCCAAAAACGGAGATCTTTTGCAAGATGGTCACCTTTCCTGAGGGCTACAGAGAACCGGATTCTGCCTGGGGGGAGCACCGGCAGGGCCGCAATGTTAGCAAAAACAGCCTGTCGAAGCAAAAAGATTTTTCGGAGTCATACTGCCGTAGATAGTTGATCCAGAGGCCGTTGTGGCGAGTTGCGATGGCCTTCCTTTGATTCTCACGCAAGGCTATCTTGAGGGCGATTACCACTCAGGAATGCCCGGTTCCCGGACACAATCGGCAAGGAAGGTCAGGCAGAATGCGGGCACCCTCCCGCGGGTTGTCGGCATCCTACAATTTGTTTAAAACGCGACGGTTAACCTTGCTTTCCGGTTGGTGAACGACATAAAATGAACTGCAATTAGAAATGTCCGCGAGGAGTGCCCGTCTATGTTCCGGCTAGGGTTACGTTGGCGCCTTTTTTTCATATCCCTGTTGTTGCCCGTTCTTGGCGGGTTGCCCGTACTCGCGCAGACCTCTAATCCGGGAACCCCGGATCAATCCTCATCCGGGAGCCCTTCGGTACAACCACCGACGGCTGACCCCCTGAAGCGTCCCATAAGCGAAAAACAGAAGAAGAAAAATGCCAAGGCCCTGACGGCGGAGTTGGAAGGGTCGTATAAGAAGTGGCTCAACGAGGACGTGGCCTGGATCATCACCGACGAGGAGCGCCGGGCCTTCCTGCAGCTCACCAACGACGAAGAGCGCGACCAGTTCATCGAGGCTTTCTGGCAGCGTCGCGATCCCACTCCTGATACCGAAGAGAACGAGTTCAAGGAAGAGCACTACCGCCGGATCGAGTATGCTAACGAACACTTTGCCGCCGGAATTGCCGGCTGGCGCACCGATCGTGGCCGAATCTACATCATGTATGGGCCTCCTGATGAAATTGACGCTCATCCCGCTGGCGGGGCCTACGACCGTCCCATTGAAGAGGGAGGCGGCTCAACTTCGACCTATCCGTTCGAAGACTGGAGATATCGTTACCTCGAAGGCATCGGACAAGAAGTCATTATCGAATTCGTGGACAAGTGTATGTGTGGTGAATACCACATGACTCTCGACCGGGGCGAGAAGGATGCACTGCTATATACACCTAACGCCGGTCTGACACTCTACGAATCGATGGGCTTGGCATCCAAGGCAAGTCGACTGGACCAGGGGGGGCTGGAAACGCTTGGAGTCGGACCCTCGACCATTTCACAGAACGCTAAGGAATTCGACCGTCTCGAGCAATACGCCAAGCTCCAGGCACCGCCACCGGTTAAGTTTAAAGATTTGGAAGAGGTGGTCAGTCACAAGATCAGTGTCAACCTCATGCCCTTCGATGTGCTGGCAGATTTTGTGAAAGTTACCAGCGACACGGTGCTGGTTCCGGTGACCATCCAGATCAAGAACCGCGATATCACGTTCGTCAACAAGGACGGTGTGCAGCGCGGCACCGTGAATATTTTCGGCCGTGTCTCCACGTTGACCGACCGCATCGCGCAGACTTTCGAGGATACCGTGCAGGCGGATATTCCCGCAGAATTGCTACCCAAGGTAGCAGAAAATTCGCAAGTCTATTGGAAGGCGCTTCCCTTACGTCCTGGGCGTTACCGCTTCGACATCGTGGTGAAGGACGTCAACGGCGATCGCGTGGGCACTTGGAGTAAGGGTATACAGGTGCCGGAATTCTCGGATGATCGTCTGGGCACTTCGTCCCTGATCGTCGCCGATCTGATGGAGCCGGTGGCATCGAAGAATGTGGGAACGGGGAGTTTCGTGATCGGTGACACCAAGGTCCGTCCTCGCGTGCCCCCATCCGACGGCAAACCGGTGACTTTCAAACGCGGGCAGAAACTGAATTTCTGGATGCAGGTGTATAACCTTACCGTGGATGAGAAAACCCACAAGCCTTCAGCGACCGTGGAGTATAACGTGGTCAATGCCGCGACCAACGCTCCCGTGATTCATACCATCGAATCCACGGATCAGATGGGCAATGTGGGTGAGCAAGTGACGCTGCAGAAGACCCTCTCGGCGGCCAACCTCAACCCAGGCATTTATCGCATCCAGATCAAGGTGAACGACAACATTTCCAAGCAGATGGTCGACCCCACGGCCACGTTTGCCGTAGAGTGACCGCGGACGTTTTGCATGACCGCGAGGTGGTAGGTGATGTTTCGTAGGTTCGGGTTGCTGGTGATTGCCTGTGGGTTAACGCTTCCGCTTTGGTCCGCGGAGCGTTCAGGCTCCATTTCCGGCTACGTGCGCGATGCTGGCGGCGTCCCGCAGATGGGAGCGGTCGTCGAGGTGCTGGGTGCGGCGGCCCAGAGCGTGCATGTGTTTACCGACGAGAAAGGCTACTTTTCGGCCGCCGATCTCATTCCCGGTGCCTACAACATCAAGGTTTCGGCCGCTTCTTTTCTTCCCACATTCAAAGAAGGCATCGGTCTCCGGCCCGGCTCTCGCGTTCTGGTAAACCTTACGCTCAACACACTGTTTGAAGCGATCAAAATGGCGCCGGGGAGAAGCTCGGCGGAGCCGGACGATTGGAAGTGGGTACTGCGTTCCGTTGCCAACCGGCCTATTCTGCGGTGGGTCGACGACCCCTCAGCTAATTTGGCAAGCGAAGCTCGGAAGAGCTCTCATGATTTGAGAGGCAGCCTGTCTCTTTTGGCTGGTTCAGCGGCGGATGGTTTCGGCAGCGCTTCTGATTTAGGCACCGGGTTTTCGCTGGAGCGCTCGATTTTCTCCTCCGACAAGATCGGATTGCAGGGCAACATTGGGTACGGCGGTCTTTCTCCCGCCTCGGTTCTACGTGCCTCTTATAGCCATAGGATGGACGACGGCAGCGAACCTTCATTTGCCTTGACCATGCGCAACCTGCCCGCACCCGACCTTGGCCTCCATGACGCCGCATTGCAGGCCTTTTCGCTGACTACAGCTGACACCTTTGCCATGGGCGATGCCATCGAGCTCCACTTTGGCAGCGAACTCCAGACCATTGAGTTCCTCGGTCATGTGACCGCCTTTCGGCCGTTCGGATCGGCAGATATCCATCTCTCGCCAGACACTGTTTTGGAGTACCGCTATGCCACTTCCGAGCCCAATGATCGTCTGGAGAAGGGCTTCGACACTGCGCCCGCTGACCTGAGCGAGTCCGGGCCGCGCATGAGCATGGTGGCGTACTCGTCAGCCTTGGAGCATCCTCATCACCACGAAATCTCACTTTCCCACCGCATGGGCAAGACCAGCCTGCAAGCGGCTGTTTTCTACGATCGCGTGGTCGACCCGGCCCTCACCGGCGTAGGTGAGTTCGCCACCGACAATGGCTCGGTCCTTCCCGATATTTATTCCGGGACCTTCACTTATCAGGGTAGCGATCTCAAGACCGAAGGTGTTCGCTTCGTGGCGCAACAGAAGTTGAGCGACGACATTACCGCAACCATGGACTTCGAATACGGCGGCGCTCTGGATTTAGAAAAACCGGGAGTTCGTCTCGACGATGCGCAAGAATGGATCGGGACCCGCGACCGCGAGAGCCTTGCCGGCAAGATCAGTGGCGTGGTGCCCAAAACCAAGACCCGTTGGATCGCGTCTTACCGCTGGATCAGCCAGCCCGCGCTCACGCCCGTGGATATGTTCAATGCTTCCGCCGGACGAGCTGATCCTTATCTCAATCTGTTCTTCCGCCAGCCCATCCCCGGAACAAGCTTTCTTCCCGGTCGTATCGAGGCCGTGATCGATCTGCGAAATCTGCTTGCCGAAGGCTACGTCCCGGTGATTGGACATGATGGTCACACCGTATATTTGGTGCAATCGGCGCGCGCAGTCCGCGGCGGGTTAAGTTTCACCTTCTAAGAAGCACAAGGCGGGAACCACTCACCTCCAAAAACAAAAGCCGCAACGAATTGCGGCTCGTGGATCAGAAGTCGAACCTCACGCTAGTTGTGCTTGTCTTTGTAGATGCTTCTGCTGATGCGGTTCTGCTGGCGATTAATCCCGTTCTGCTCCGCCTTGGTCAAATGGCCGCCGTTCCTCGCCATGTCCCGTTGTTCGCGCCTCTGCACGCTGGCTTCCCGCTTTTCCAGGTTTGAGGTTTCCCGCGGACTCAGTGAGCCGTTCTTGACGCCGTTCGCGATGCGCTGCTGCTGCACTTCCTGGCGGCCGTTTACTTCATTCACACGCGGATGGCCTGGATCAACGACCCCCGGGCCGGCGCCTGAGGCTGTGGTTTGAGCAGCCGATACTCCAACGAACAACATTGCGGCTGCCAGGACTAACAGAGACTGAGTGAGCTTGTTTCCCATGTTGGCTTAAACCCTCGCCGAGAAGAATAGTTGCCAGCCATTAGCCCTACTAGGTTACGAAAGTACCGGACACCGACTGGGACCGGTTACTGCGTTCGCCCGTGGGTGCGGGCTGGCCCACCCTAAGCATCTAATCTAACTTTTGAGGGTGCCCCGTCCAAGCTCCGCTTGGGCGGGGGTGTTCACTCGTCACAGCTTTATCGGTTGATCCCGAACTACGCTTCCTGAATGCCATGGGGACTCAGGCGCTTTCAGCAATCCCACCAGCTTCACTTCGTAACTTTCAGTTGCTATCGTCGCGGAGCGAACTTCGTGAACGCTGGTTGCTATGCTTATTTTGAATGCGCGCTCGAGCGCACACGTCGGTCGTATGGGATGTGCGTGTACGCCTACGTGGTGATGCCGGAACACGTCCATGTGTTGGTGAGCGAACCGGAGCGGGAGACGTTGGCGCGGGTGATGCAATCGCTGAAGCAGTCGGTGGCGCGTACGCTGGCCTTGCGCGGGAAGGATCCGTTCTGGCAGGCGAGGTACTACGACTTCAATGTGTGGAGCGAGAAGAAGTTCGTGGAGAAGGTACGCTATATCCACCGTAATCCGGTGGCGCGTGGACTAGTGAAGCGGCCGGAAGACTGGCCATGGAGCAGTTTCCGCCACTATCTGACGGGAGTGGAGGGGACAGTGGAGATCGAATCGCAATGGACGGCGCGGCGGCGGGAGAAGATGGGGATCTTCCCGAAAGTACGGGCGCGCCCCGTCGACAAACCCCGCCCAAGCAGAGCTTGGACGGGGCACCCCAAGGATTAGATTAGATTCGTAGGGTGGGCCAGCCCCCCCTGCGTTAACTTCCGGTTGCTCGACTGCAACCCGGATGGCGGGATTTTCCTTTAGCTGCTCTGCTTTCAACAGGTTCGCGCACGGTAACTGAAAGTTACCGTTGCAGCACCCTTTCAGGGGTGGAGTGTCGAAGCTGTAATACACCCCTCTGAAACTGGACACGATCATAGGTTATGATTCAGGGCCTCCGCCAGGAGGCGAGATGCCAAGAAAAGCGCAAGTCCAGAGAAGTGCGGAAGAGAAGTTCGCCATCGTGATCGAGGGTCTGAAGAGCGGCAACATCGCCGAGACCTGTCGTAACCATCAGATCGCTGCCACGCTCTACTACCGCTGGAAGGATGAAGCCGAGAAAGCGGCGGTAGCCGCGCTGGCCGGCAGAAACACCACCGTCAAGCCCGACGAGGAACCGCGCAGGCGCATCCGCGAGTTGGAGCGCAGCCTGGGCAAGGCGCACATGCAGATCGACATACTAAAAAACGTTCTGGGCGAATGAGTTGTGGCCAAGTTCATTCGCAAGCCCGGCAGTTAGTGGCCGCAGGGCAACCCGGCGTGTTAGTGGCGCGGACCTTGGAGATCAGCCGCTCCAGTCTGTACTATCATCGGCAACCACGCAGTTCGCGTGCGGATCGTCTTTACGATGAGCGGGTCGTGGCTGCGTGTGGCGAGAAACCGGTGTACGGCTATCGCCGAGTGCAGTGGTGGTTGGAACACGTGGACGGGTTAAAGCTGAATCGCAAGCGGGTGTTGCGCGTCATGCGGGAACGTGGCCTGCTGGTGCGCAGTCGGCGTTTGCGGGTCACGCGCAGAAAGGATTGGAGCACGGTGAACGTATCGGAACCCGATCAGGTGTGGCAGATGGACATGACCAAGGTCTGGGCGGGACCGACCACGGGCTGGGCCTACCTGGTCTCGGCGCTCGATTGCTGCACTCGCGAGATCGTGGGCTGGGACTTGAGTCTGCGCTGCCGCACCCAGGACGCTCTGACGGCGCTGCACCGTGCGGTACTCGACGCTTTGCCTTGCGGTCCTCGTGGAAAGGGGTTGACGTTGACTACCGACAACGGAACCCAGTTCACCAGCGCCCGTTTTATCGCCACCTTGGGACAGCTCGGCATCGCTCATCGCCGCACTGCCTACAACCATCCCGAAGGCAACGGACGCATCGAACGCTTTCACCGCTCGCTCAAAGAAGAAGAGGTCTGGCTCAACGAATACCAGTCGCTCGATCAGGCTCGCGATTCCATCGCCCGCTGGATCCACCAGTACAATCACCAACGGCCCCATCAGTCGCTCAAAAACCGCACGCCCGCCGAAACTCGCCGGGCGTTCACTCAACCTCAACCCCTAACTTACATCGAGGCCCTTTGTGTCTAGTTTAGGAGGGTGCATTACAAAGCGTCAACCCGGTGCAAAGCACCGAAAACACCGATGGCAGTACCAATGCTCATTGGAGGTCACGATGCTGTAGCACCGAAAAGCCGTTGAGATGTAGCGGATGAAAGAGTCGTACGGTGAAGGCCTAGCAAGCCACACCGGCTCCGAGTCATGCGGGCACGGTCGCAAGGCCGGATACGAAGCGTTGACAGGAGGAACTACGGGCCAGGTTATTGAGCCGCGAAATACCCCTAACTTCAGGACGCTGACGCCCTGACACAACGCGGAAGGCAACATCCGGCCAAGCGCCATCGCTAGCTTGGCGGGAGTCCTGCGCGGTCTGTGACCCTGGCACGTAGGGACACATCTTGCACGGAAGTTGAGAGATCCCGGGTTCTCCCGAGAGCAGCCAGTGCGCTTGGGACGTATCGGGAAGTCCAAGGACAGAAGCCGATGACGAACGAACACGGGAAGTCGGACAGACCCATAGTACCGAGGAAGTCTCCGAACAAGGCCAGAACACCGGCGGCGGAGGAGATGGAGGGAAGGAGTCTGGCCAAGGGGAACCCGAGCCAGCAAAACGCGTCCCGGACTCAGAGCCGGATCGACGCGCCCAGTGCGCTGGAACGGGTACGACAAACGGCAACCGAGAACAAGGATGCAAAGTTCACCGCTCTGCTGCATCACATCTACCGCATCGACACTCTGCGGTTTGCTTACTTCCAGTTGAAGAGGCACGCTGCGGCGGGTGTAGACGGTGTGACGTGGCAGCACTACGGCGAGGACCTTGAGCAAAATCTCCAGGACCTCTCCCATAGGCTGAAGCGCGGAGCGTACCGGGCGAAGCCGGTGCGTAGGGTGTACATTCCCAAGGCGGATGGGCGGCAACGACCGCTCGGCGTCACGGCGCTCGAAGACAAGCTTGTTCAACGAGCGACGGTGGAAGTACTCAACGCGATTTATGAACCCGACTTTCTCGGCTTCTCTTATGGGTTCCGGCCAGGACGCAACCAGCACAAAGCGCTGGACGCCCTGTTCTGTGGACTCCATCAGCGACGTGTGAACTGGGTGCTGGACCTGGACGTGCGCAGCTTTTTTGATCGGCTGTCGCACGAGTGGCTGGTCCGGTTTCTCCAGCATCGGATAGCGGACCGGCGCGTCGTGCGGCTCATCCAGAAATGGCTGAACGCCGGCGTGCTGGAAAAGGGAACGCGAACGTTTGTGGAAGCAGGTTCGCCGCAGGGCGGAAGTGCATCGCCGTTGCTGGCGAATATCTACCTTCACTACGTCTTTGATCTTTGGGTCCAAGCATGGCGTAAGAAGCGTGCGCACGGCGATGTGATCGTGGTGCGTTATGCCGACGACATCGTGGTTGGATTCGAGCGCAAAGACGAGGCCGAACAGTTCTGGAAGGAACTCGCCGAACGTATGGCGAAGTTTCAACTGGAACTGAACCCGGAAAAGACGCGCCTGTTCGAGTTCGGACGCCACGCGGCGGCGAACCGAAAGCGCGCTGGTTTGGGTAAGCCGGAGACCTTCGATTTTCTCGGCTTCAAGCATATTTGCGGGAAGACGAAAAGGGGACGGTTTCTGGTGCTTCGGCAGACGATTCGCAAACGCATGCAGGCTAAGCTGCAGCAGGTGAAGATCGAGTTGCGGCGACGTATGCATGACCCGATTCCTGAAGTTGGCGAATGGTTGAAGTCCGTGGTGGGCGGGCACATCCGATACTTCGGAGTACCGGGGAATCGATATGCGCTGGCTCACTTTCGTTTCACCGTGAGCAACCTCTGGTACCACGTCTTGCGACGTCGGAGTCAGACAGGTCGCGTGCTGTGGGAACGAATGCAACGGCTCATCCGCCGCTGGCTGCCTCCGGCCCATATCTGCCATCCTTATCCTTCGCGCCGTCTGCGCGTCACCACCTGAGGCAAGAGCCGTATGCGGGAAACCCGCTCGTACGGATCCGCGCGGGGGGTACGGAGCAATCCGTATCCCTACCGCGACCCCCTCACACCCGACGCCGTAGGCGGCGCGCTTTTGACTTCTCCCCGATACCGCACAGTAACCCCGCTCCGAGGCCAGAACCTCACCCCTCACCGTGCCGGATTCGCCACACTGCCGGATCAGGACCACGGCGCGGATCGGCGGCTCCTCACTCCTAGGAACCGGATCGGCACCCGGCAGACGGCAAGGCCGCGCCACACCCCGGCGCGGCCAACATCCAAACCCGCAGCTAAAGAAAAAAACTCTCAGACCACCCCGCACGAACTGGAGCGCCTGGGCCGACCCTCTCCGCTCCCGGATCGCGCGCCTTGGCCGCCCTGGAACGCCAGCGGCAGGCACTCTGCTCAGTGGCCGGATGGCGCGAGCTATGGTTTCTGTCTGGAGGAGGCCGCGACCGGAACTTGCAGGTGCAGATTGCCGTTGTTCAGGTCCACGGCACTGGAGTCAATCATCAACTTGTACCAGCGCAAGCCACCATACGGAAAACCACCACAAACCGTGCTCACGATATCCTCGCGGCCTTGCGTCAGATCGTAAACCGTAACATCCCTCTCGTCTTCCAGCGAGCAACGGTGAGGCGAGCGCCATCTAGGTGCCTCACGCACATAGAAAACAAACCGCTCGTCGGGGGACCAGTACAACGGCGTCAGAATGCCTTTGCGTGATACCGAAAAACTCTTGCTGGGATCAGCTACTTTGCTAATTTGGCATTCTGCGCTCTTGTTGCAATGGGCTGTCCATTTCTCGTTCACAGGCTCATCTCATCGCTCTTTGTAAGATCGATGCTGATAGTTTTGATCTCTAGGCGGACGGAGAAGGTCACAGTCCTGATCGCGCCGTCAGAAGTCATGTCGAGGTATTCCAGCCGACCGTCATCCTTTCGACCGATAACTGTGTTGTTTGCCGTCTGCTCAAGCTCTACCGCTTCCTTCACTGTCGAAGAAGCTTCGGCGTCTCGTGAGCACCCAACCAGCAAGATACAAAGTGACGCCCCGAGCATGGCTCCTAGGAGCGAAAAGCTATAGCATCTCAGCCGCGCCGTGGCTACCATATTCACCCCCACGTATTGATCGGAAGCGATACACCGCAACCGGCAGCTGTGCCTTCGAGCCACGTGTTGCTATTCGGCCCGCTCATGGGCCTGTATTCAGGCTTCACGACATCCTGATTCCAAGCTTGTGTTGATTGGATCATGCACCCAGCCGCTGTGCAGCTATTGCCCTGGTAAACCGTAGTTCCCGTAAAGGGTTCTGTGGGGGGACTGGTAGCCCAAGCGTTGAGCGCTGTTATGCTCATGTAGTTTGGCTGCGGGCCGCCGCTCAATGACCACACCGCGCCCGAGCTATCCGTCACCTGGGCATCGCAGTGCTGGAAATCCGACCTTGCCGAGATTGTCGGTCTGAATACCCCGACATTTCACGGTGATACCGCAGGTGCCGTTGTTTGCGGCACCTTGTGGGGAACCGGGGCCGCTTGGCGCTGACCAATAGAACATGTCAGCGTTGCCGTAAACTAACCAAGCCTGACCCGAAAGGAGGGCTAGCAATCTCCCCAGCTCGGGAGTTGAGGAAGGGTAGAATGTCTGGATTTGATGTGGCAATACCGGTCTCTGTGATTGACAGGGTATACAGGCTTAACTCATTCCAGGTCACACCAATGTTGCCGCTGCTTGGGTCATTCGTTGAGCACTGGCGATTCTCCGGACTGTTGCACAATCCCATGAATAATCCGCTTGGATCGTTGTAGGTGGTGGGGTTGTTGGTGACGTAGGCATAGCGGTTCCAGGTCTGCGGGTTGGTCGGGTCCACCGCCGCCAGCCCCGCCGGGTCGGGCGATAACCAGCGCCCTTGCGTCTTGGCATACTCTCTGGCTCCGAAATGATCTCCGTTGTTCTCCGAGTCCCAGAAACCGTCTGGGGGCTGGCCCAGCTTTGATTTTCCCACATGTGGCATCTTATAAGAAAAGGCTGCCCCAGCTTTGCTGATGTTGCAAAGCTGGGCACCACGGGCTTCGACCCGCTGATGCTATCACGCAACCGCGAATTCTGTGCGGCGCTCTTCGGTGGACATTGCCGCGACCAGCAGCACAGTAGCCGCACTTCGTATGTGATGACGGACATCGGATGCAGTGGTTCCCAGCTTTCGAAAACCGCGAAAGCTGGGGCAGCCATTTTTAATAAAATGACGGGCGAGCCAAAAGTTAAAGCTGGGCCAGCCCCCAATCAAACAAGAAAGTCTCCGACCCAGACCAGATTTTACAATTCGCTAACCCACCTTTGCCGCGCCCGTCTATCTCCAAGCGGCCCTAGGTGATTGACAAGCCGTGGGTTGCGCGCATTTACGCTGTCCGGGGAATGAAACGATGTCGCTGACCGCTGTACTGGTTCCATGTAAAATCGGGATGGCCAACCCTTGGCGTCCTATGCGCATGGTACTCGACATCCTGGGGCAGATTTTCCGCACCCTGTGGGCGCACAAGCTGCGGTCGTTTCTCACCATGTTTGGCATCGCCTGGGGAGTGGGATCGCTCTTGTTGCTGGTTGGACTGGGCGAGGGATTTCGTTCCGGCAACAAGCGCGGCATGAACGAATACGGCGAGAACATCATGTTTCTGTTTCCGGGACGGGCGCCGGCGGTGGAAGGCAACATGAGTTCGGCGCGTTTCTACCGCCTTACGTACCAGGATTACCTTGATATCCGCCGCGATGCGCGTCATATCCTGGCAGTGACTCCGGTGCTTACGAGCAGTGATGTGAGGGCAGTGAGCGAGTTCGCCAGCGCCAACGGCGAAATCACCGGCGTGGAGCCGCAATACAATGGGATCCGCTATCTGCCGCTGAAACAGGGCCGCTGGCTGAACTGGCTGGATGAGGGCCAGCGCCGCAACGTGATTGTGCTGGGCGATGAGATGACCAAGAATCTTTTCCCCGGCCGGCCGGCGGTGGGTGCAACCGATACTGCTCAACGGAATCAGCTTTGAAGTGGTGGGCACCATCCAGAGAGTGGGGCGCGGCGATGACAACTCCACCAACATGCGCGGCTACATTCCTTACCAGACCATGAACACGTTTTTCCCACTCAAGGGAGAATCCGAGCAGAACGCCATTTCGTTTATCAATTTTCAACCCCTCACCGCGGCCGATCACTTACTGGCCATGGAGGAGACGCATAAGATTGTCGCCCGCAACCACGGTTTCGACTATCACGATGAAGAGGCTTTTGACGGCTGGGACACGGTGAAGCAGGCGGAAATGATGGGCACGATCTTTGATGCCATGAATATGTTTCTGGGAACGGTGGGAATGGTGACGCTGGCGCTGGGCGCAATCGGGGTCATCAATATCATGCTGGTCTCGGTCTCGGAGCGCACCCGCGAGATCGGGTTGCGCAAAGCATTGGGCGCAACCAACCGCAGCATTTTGTTGCAGTTCTTTCTGGAAGGAGTGCTGCTCACTTTGCTGAGCGGCCTCATCGGATTGGTGTTCGCCGGCGGATTCATGGCGGCCCTGGGAACGGTGCACGGACCCGCAGGGTTCGATCCGCCAAGATTAGTCCCCGCCACGGCCACGCTGGCAATTTGCTGCCTCACGCTGGCCGGCGTGGTAGCCGGACTCTATCCCGCGCGCAAAGCGGCGCGCCTGCAGCCGGTAGAGGCGTTGCGCCAGGAATAAGCGATGTTACGAGATCTGCTCCAGGAAGCTTACAGCGCCATGCGGCATAACCGCCGGCGTACCGCTCTTACCATGCTGGGCATGGCCTGGGGCATTGCCACTGTGGTCATGCTGCTGGCCTATGGCAACGGATTCGGCCAGGCCTGCGCCAATATCTTCGCCAATTTCGGCACCAAACTGATGATCCTCGTACCCGGACGCTCCTCCATGCAAGTCGGAGGGCAGAAGGCCGGTGTGCAGTTGCGCCTTACCCTCGACGATGTGGATTTGCTGGTCGCAGACGTTCCACAGATCATGCACATCACGCCCGAAGTCGACAAAGATGCCAGCGTTCAATACGAAACTCGCACTTACACCTACAACGTGACCGGCAACTATCCCGACGTGCTTTCCATACGCGCACTTACTGTGGGTCAGGGCCGTTTCTACAATCTCCAGGACGAGTTGCAGCGGGCGCACGTGGTGGTGCTGGGTTCCGAGGCCAAGGAGAAATTGTTTTCGGGCAGGAATGCGCTGCATGAACGGGTGCGCATTGACGGGGTCAGTTTCGAAGTGATTGGCGTGCTGGCGCCCAAGATGCAGGCCGGTAATAGCGACATCAACCGGGTGAACTTCGTGCCCTTCACCACCATGAGCGACCTGAAAGACACGCATTATCTCGATTCGGTGTGGTTCAACTACGAGACCACGGAATACTTGCGGCTGGAGCGGGCGGTGCGTTCGGTGCTGGCCATGCAGCACCAGTTCGATCCCGCCGACCGGCGCGCGCTGGTCGTCTACAACCTGATGGAGCAGGTGAAACAGTTCGAAATCATTACTCTGGGTTTGAAGATTTTGTTGGGCTTCATCGGTACACTCACCTTGGGGATCGGCGGTGTGGGGCTGATGAACATCATGCTGGTTTCGGTTGCGCAGCGCACTCGTGAGATAGGAATGGAAAAGTCCTTAGGCGCGCGCAGCCGCGACATTTTTCTGCAATTTTTGGCGGAGGCGCTAACCATCAGCTTCGCGGGTGGACTGCTTGGGATCATCCTGGCCTATGTCGTATCGCTCTCCGTGGGCCGGCTGACGCTGTACAGTGCCATGGCCCAGCACGCTGAAGCCGGCGATATCCGCCTGGTGCTCGACCCGACGACGCTGCTGGTTTCGACCTTGATTCTGGCCTTGGTGGGACTGGTCAGCGGGATGTTGCCTGCGATCCGCGCGTCGCGACTCGATCCGATCGAAGCCCTTCGCTATGAGTAAGCGCTCTATTTTGCCCGCACGACAATATCGAAACTGATTTCGACTGCGTCCTTCACCTTGACGCTACCGCCGAATAAGCTTATGGGAGTGATGCCGAATTCCGTCTGCTTCAATTCCGCTGATCCCCTGTAATGCCCGTTCTGCAGAGAAACCGCAAGCATGAGTGGACGAGTCACGCCGTGCAAAGTCAACTCGCCCTCTATCCCATAAGAGTCTGCTCCTGTGGGTTTGACGCTGCGCGAAACGAAGGATACCTCAGGGAAGCGTGCAGCATCCAGGACCTTCTCGCCCAGCATGGTCTCCTGTATTTTGGCGCGGTCGGCGACGGAAGCGTCTGGGTCCAGCACTTGAAGTTTTCGAGCGTCGAAATGGATCTCGACTGACAGGGATGCGGCGTTCACGCCACCGGACAATATGGGCGCCGCGATCACGTGATTATGCGCGAAACGCGAAAATAAGCCCTCCTTAAACACACGAACAGTGACCGTGGAATGCTCCGCATCCACCGGCGAGGACACGGCGAGACAGGTGCCGGCAAATAAACACACGAAAATACCGGCGAAAAGCAGCACCGGCAACGAGTGCCTCGTTATCAATTGGCACAGGATTCCGCCAAAGTCTGGAATGCGCGAATCTGACATCGCGGAAAGTCTAAGGGCTTGATGCCTCGCCCAGCAACCTGAAGGCCGGTTTTCGTGCAGGAAACCGTTTTCGCACTTGTTTTGTGACCGTCGTGAGCTACAATCTCCCGATAGTTCGGCCAGGGTGTTGCAAATGGTTGCGTTTCTGCTTCCAGATGAATCACTTGGCGGGCCGTGCAGTAAGGGAACGCACCGAACGTACACAAGGTACGGGGAGCCTATCTTTATGAAGCAGGGACTGAGGAGAAAGATCATGAGAGCAACGCTGGTTCTATTAGCGGTTGTGGCGATGGCAGCCGCAGTGTTCGCCCAGACTTTCCGTGGAACTATTCTGGGTACAGTAACCGACCAAAGCGGAGCTGTCATTTCCGGCGCAAAGATCTCGGTGAAAAATACGAACACGGGGTTGGAGCGGACCACGCAAACCAGCGCTGATGGCAGCTACGTAGTCCCAGAGTTGCCCATCGGCAGCTACACCGTGACCGTGTCCCAGACCGGATTTCAAACCTCAGTCACGAGTGCCATCGCGGTCGATGTAGCCGAGCAGCGCCGCGTCGACATCGCGCTCAAGCCCGGCCAAGTTTCGCAACAAGTGGAGGTCTCCGCCGAATCGCTGCCGCTGGTCGAAACCACCAGCAACACTCTGGGCGCCGTGCTCACGCAGGAAACCGTCAAGGATCTCGCCATCAACGGGCGTGATTACACCAAGCTGATCTTCCTGACTCCCGGCGTCACCGGCTCTCCTGACCAGATCACCGATTCCCCTGGTTCGTTCGGTGAGTTCAGCATGAACGGCGCTCGTGGCCGGTCTAACAACTACCTGCTAGACGGAACTGACATGAACGACGGCTACCGCAACGACCCGGCCATCAATCAAGCCGGCGTGTTCGGCACTCCATCGGCGATTCTGCCGATCGACGCCATTTCCGACATGCGTGTACTCTCCAACTTCGAGCCGGAATATGGACGCAACGGCGGCGCCATCGTCAATATCGTGACCAAGAGCGGAACCAACGCTTTGCACGGGGGCTTTTTCGAGTATTTCCGCAACGATGCGCTCGACGCCCGCAACTATTTTGATCCGACCTCTGCGCCCAAGGCGTCTTTTCATAACAACCAATTTGGCGGCTCACTGGGCGGCCCGATCATTAAGAACCGCACCTTCTTCTATGTGGATTATGAAGGTCAGCGCGAGAACGTGGGTGTAGTTTCGCTGGCGTGTGTGCCGACGCCGCCCCAGATTCAACAGGCAACGGCGAACGTACTAAATGCTGGCGGTACAGTGAGCCCGGTGGGTACCTCGATCTTGAACTTTTTCCCGCACAATGCAGCAAACTATATTCCGGGAGCGACCTCAACTGACGCCGGATGCTTCAATGCCGGCGGAAACTTTGCCCCGGACTACACTGCCATTGCGCCATCGTTCAATAACCTAAGCAGCTTTATCGCGCAAGATCGACCACAGCATCAATGCCAACAACAACATCAGCGGCCGCTACTTTTTCGGTGACAGCACTCAGCAATTCCCGCTGGCTTTGAACGCGTCCGGAGGCCAGCTCCCCGGCTTCGACACCGTGACCCCGACCCGCGTGCAGTTGGTGTCGATTTCCTATGTCTCCGTAATTTCGCCAACCAAGGTGAATGAAATTCGCTACGGATGGAATCGTTTCGCCGAAGGATTTCTTCCGCAGGACAAGAGTTTTAATCCCAGTTCGATTGGTCTCTGCAATGTCCCAACCACATTCGGCACCTGCAACTCCGAGGGCCTTCCCATCATTCTTCTCGCGCCTACACCGACCGGAGGTTCGGGTTTCTTTTCGCAGATCGGCGCTACCTCGGGCGATCCGCGGCAACGCGTGGACACCAACAACCAGTTGATTGAAAACTTTTCATGGAAGGTCAATAAGCACGATTTCAAGTTCGGGGCAGAGTTCCACCGCACCAGCATTGAGCAGAGTTTCGACAAATACTCTCGTGGAAGGATCCGATTCGACGATGTGGAAAGTTTGCTTGAGATGGCTCCCCAAGAGTCGGATTTCGGACTGTTCAACTACTCCGGCTATACCCGCCGCCACACCAGCCAAAACGGCATCGGGTTTTACGCGCAGGACGCATTCCGCATCACTCCGAGACTTACTCTGAACTATGGCCTCCGGTGGGATTATTACGCGCCCGTTAAGGAAAAGAACAACCTGTTTTCAGATTTCATTCCTACTTCGCCAACCACGGGCAATCTGGAACAAGTTGGTCCCGGAGGACTGGGGAATGTTTATCAGCCCGATTACAAGAACTTCTCGCCCAGAGTTGCTCTCGCGTGGGATGTGCTGGGAACGGGAAAGACGGTTGTCCGCGCCGGATACGGAGTCTTCTTTGACGCTTTTTCGCAGGACATGCTTCTCGGCCACCTGCCCTACCCGACTTTTTACGCGCCCGGGCCCGCCTATAACAACATTGGCCCTGATCCAGTTCAGATGGCGAACGCCAATCCCGCCGCGTTTGCTACCAACGGCGATGCGTCGAGGAACGGAGTCTACATTCCTGGTACGCCCATCTATGGAGCTCCGGGTTGCACGGTCGAGTGCGACATTTTCTCCTTCGACCAACACATAAAAACGCCCTACATCGAGAACTACAACCTGAACATCCAGCAACAGTTGGCGCGCAACGTGGCGTTGCAGGTGGGATACGTAGGATCGCAAGGTCACCGGCTGTTCCGTTTCTTTGATATCAATCAGCCGAGCCAGGCGACGATTACCGCATCCGACCTGGGCTGTAACTGCATCAACGACGTGAGCGTGCCACGGCCCTACGGTTTCCCCGCACGGCGCGTTTTACATTTTTCAGGAGAATTCCACCGGCGCCTCAAACTACAACTCGCTGCAGGCCAGCTTGCGGGTCAACAACTACCACGGGTTCATGTCCATTGTGAATTATGTGTGGTCGAAGTCGCTGGATAATTCCAGCGACGGCGAAGACTTCGTGGTCAACGCGGCTCAGCCGCAGGACAGCAATCGTCCACAGCTCGAATATGGACCTTCCAACTTCAACGTTCCCAACCGCTTTGTCTGGGTGGCGGGCTACGAACTTCCGCATATGGATGGCAGCTTGTCGCGGCTTAGGAACGGCTGGGGAGTCGATAGCACGACCACGCTACAGAGCGGCCAACCCTTCACCTTAAACTACAACTTCGAGGACGATTACAGCGGCGGCGGCGACGGCTTCGACCGGCCCGATATCGTGGGGCCGGTGGTTTATAACAAAGGCAATCCGGCGGACTACCTCCAGTTGAGTTCGTTCGCTATGCCTTGCACGGAAGCCGCCGGCATGTTCAGTGGATACGCTTCCGATTGCGTGCCAGGCACGCGGCACTATGGGACCCTCGGCCGAAATTCGCTGGTCGGCCCAACTTACAAACAGTGGGACCTGGCGATCTACAAGAACACGCCGATCACCGAACGCTTGTCAGTGCAGTTCCGCGCGGATTTCTTCAACATTCTGAACCATCCCAATTTCGCCAACCCGGTGCTGCCGGCATTCATTGCTGATCCGGCGGCCAACATCAATCCGGCTTGCACGTGCGGATTTGTGCAAGGACCGAATAACCGTGAAGTCGGCAACGGCGCCTATCAGATTGTGGCGACCGGTGATGTGGGCGTCGGCAACCCGTTCCTCGGTGGCGGCGCACCGCGTGGTATTCAGTTGGCGGCGAAGTTCACGTTCTAGTTGATTAGGGTTTTGGGGCTCCTCCTGCTGGCGGGAGGAGCCTTTTGCTTGGGGCAAAATAGGGTTTATTTTTCCGGCACTTGGCCCAGCGGGATGATCTTGGTGGTGCTCCGGAACTTCTTGTAATTGCTGTCGGCTACATCGACCTCGACATTGAAATTCTTCAACAACGCAAGGCGGACGTCGACCTTGACGGCGACATGTTGCTGCAACCACACCTCGTTGTTCACGCGGATATTCTCCACCACGACCCGTGATCCTTTGTGTATGCGAGCCAGGAAGAGGCCGAAGGAGACCGTATCAACAAATACCACATCAAGCTTCTTCATTTGCAGGTCGTCCTTGTCGATCCATACTCGCCCCCGGACCTTTGACAGAAACTTTGCTTCCTTCATATGGGGCTGATAGCCGGGCCGTGGATTGCAGTCGATTACGTAATTATCTCGCCCATCGAGGGATTCCATGCCGACGAGCTTGAAGTCATAAGCGTCGGCAATCTCGCTCACAAATTTGCGGCTTTCTTCCCGGTCCTTTTCTTGTTTTTCCAAACGCTTTCTGCGGTCGTCGTCCGATTCGTTCTTGCGTTTGTCGATGAGTTTCTGGATCTTTTCATCTTCTTTCTTGGCGTCTTTCTCTGAAAGCGGCTTGTCGTCTTTGGCAGTCAGTTTCTGCACCTGCTCGCCGTAGATTTCCATGACGTCGTAGGTTTTGACCTCGGTGGATTTCACCTGTCCTTTGCCATCGAGCCGGCGTTCCTCTTGTCGCTCCACATAGGTGTAGTCGCGTTGTTTCTTGTCGTTTTCGAGATCGTTGTCAGCGGAGTGGCGAATCAGGTCGCGGATCTGGTCCTCGGAGAGGGTGACTGGAAGAGTTCTTGGGACGGGGCGGGAGCCGCCTGGCCGAGGGCGGCAGTGCATAAAGCAAGACAGAGCGCAGCAGGAGAAAGCGCATGGGCATGACTACGTTTATAGAACACGGCAGGTTCCGAGAGTTGTCCAGCCTCGCGCTACGCTTTCTGCTTTTCTGCTCGTCCCAGACAGCCCGCCCGAAACGAACGGTCTGTCCAGGCGATGCAGCTTCTTGATCATGGCCGGCGTGAGCAGTCGGTGATGATGGATGGTGAACAGATATTCGGCCACGTACCAGAGATCTTCTTCCGTGGTCATCCAGTCGTGCGAGTCGAAACGGCGCCATGTTCACGGGCCGGGAAAAAGTTCGCAGCGTACGCTCGCCGCGCAGGTTGAAGTACACATCGAAATAGCTCAGCGCCAGTTCGCGCAGAGAACGATACACGGGCTCGCGATAGCGACATCCGGTGTAGTTCGATTTGGCGACCGCGCCCCAGTGGCCATTGATGCGATAGATGGCGATGACATGATCGGTGTCGTGATCAGCTTCAAGATCGAGAATCAGCGGAGGATATCCGTTGGCCCGCAACGCCGCCGCGGCAAACAACGCCCCTTCAAAACAATGCGAAGTATTCTCCCGCAGCACGCGACGCGGCGACCATGCGGTCGTGGCCAGGTGATATGGCATGTCGTCGAGTAAGCGCTGGATACCGTGGGGAGTCTTTAAACTGCGGAGTTTGCGGAGTTCGACCGGGGTGAATGCGTTGCTAGGTTTGCCCATCTGAAGTCAGTTTAGCCGAAGGCTGCGCGAAGTGCGTTAACCACGGAGGACACAGAGATCACAGAGGAATCTGCGGCTGAGATCAAGTTTTCTTGGGCCTGGGGCTTCCACCACCGCCGCGTATGGCATCGATCGCGATCGGACCGGCACCGAGAAAATCAGCGCAAAGGCGACGGTCGCCAGAGTCAGAGGAAACTCGTATCCGCCTTTGCCGAACATGCCGTTCTTCCAGTGAATCTTCCAGATGGCGACCGCCATATCGATCATCACGGCCAATGAGAAGAAACGCGTAAGAAAGCCGGCAATCAGCAGCATACCCGCCGAAGAACTCGGTGAACGCCGAGCAGATAAGCCCACCACCCCGGCAGTCCCATGCTGCCGACGCGCTGCCACATGTGCGCCAGGCCGCCTGGAACACCTTGCCGTACCCGTGGTCGATCATGATGACGCCGAGAATCAGCCGAAGGCCAAGAGCGCGAGTGGTTGCAAACGATCAAGAAAGCGCAAGGATTTCCTCCTGGAAGACGACTAGATTACCGCAACCGAGGGCAGTTGCAGAAGTAGGCAGGGAGCAGCGGGTAGTTCTTGGCGGAATTACCATGAAATCAAAGGCCTTTTCCGCTCGTCCCACGACCTTCGTACCGTCTGTAGTACTTTGGTTACGATTCTGGCGTAACACGCTCGATCCCCCAGTCTAAACCATACAATCTGTTGTAGCCAAACAATTATCGACACAGCCTATAGACTATCCCTGCAACTCGCGTTTTGGTTACTTTCCGAGAAACGGGCATAAAACCCAATAAAGCGCGGAGCGCGCAAGGAAATTTCCGGTTGATATATGCTCAGCACACCTGAATTCACTCGTACGCAGTTTATGCGAGGAATTCTCTCTCCCAATTCTGCTCGGCGGCACGAAGGACAAGCCGTAAACGGGCTTCAGGTTCTGTGAAAAGGTAAAGGAACTATGGCCGACTCGCGTGAAGTCATGAATATTCGCCAGGCTTCGCAGTACCTGGGAGTGAGTCCGGACACGCTGTACAAGTACGTTGGGGAACAAAAAATCCCCGCCTTCAAATTGGGAAACCGCTGGCGCTTCAAGAAGTCGAGGCTGGATCAGTGGATGGAAGAGAAGTCCACCCAAGTGGAGGCGAGAGGCAAGAAGAAATCGCAGGTGGCTGCCAAAGCCGCCGGACAACCGTAAAGGCGGGCACATGTTTGGATTCGGATCGAAAGCGATTGTTGGTCTGGATGTGGGCTCTTCGAGCATCAAGGCGGTGGAGCTTCGCAAAGGACGCAACGGTCTGGAAGTGGTGCACCTGGGAGTGGAACCGCTGGGGCCAGATATCGTGGTGGACTCCATGATCGTCGACTCGGGAACGGTTTCGAGCGCGATCTCGAAGCTGTTCACCGAGAACCAGATCAAGACCAAGGCCGTGGCCACCGCGGTCAGCGGGCACTCGGTGATCGTGAAGAAGATCTCGCTGCCCTCGATGAGCGACCAGGAACTGGCGGAGACCATCCAGAAAGAAGCGGCGCAGCATATTCCTTTCGACCTGGCGGATGTGAACCTGGATTATCAGATTCTTTCCGAAGACGCGGGCAGCCCGCAGATGGACGTGCTGCTGGTGGCGGTCAAGAAGGACAAGATTCTTAACTACACCAACGTACTCTCGATGGCGGGCAAGACCCCGGCTATCGTGGACATCGATGCGCTGGCGCTACAGAACTGCTACGAGTACAACTATGAACCGGCGCCGGGCCAAGTGGTGGCGCTTTTGAACCTGGGCGCGAGCGTCATGAACATCAACATCGTGAAAGGCACCACCCCGCTGTTCCCGCGCGACGTCAGCGTGGGCGGGCACCAGTACACGGATTCGTTGCAGAAGGAGCTTGATCTGAGCTTCGACGATGCCGAAAACCTGAAGCTGGGCAACAAAGTCGGCACGGTCAGCGAAGATGCGAAGACGCCGATTCTGCAGCAGGTGACCGAGATCATCGTGCTGGAGATTCAGAAGACGTTCGATTTCTTCCGCGCCAGCGCGTCGGGAGAACATATCGAGAAGATTTATCTGGCAGGCGGGTCTTCGCGGGTCCCGGGTCTGATTGAGGCTCTGCGCCAGGAGTTCTCGTTGCCGGTGGAAATCTTCAATCCGTTTCAGAAGATCGCGCCGCCGGCGGAAGGGCCGGGAGTGGAGCTGATCGAGAAGAACGCCGGCCAGTTGGCGGTTGCAGTGGGTTTGGCGTTAAGGAGTTTTGAAAACCTATGATCCGAATCAACCTGCTGGGAACACCGAAAGCAAAAGGCAAGCGGGCTGCCGCTTCGGCAGCGGCGGTGATGGAAGCAGGCGACAGCGGTTCGCCGTTGCTCAAGGTGGCAGTTGCACTGGTGCTGGCCGTGGGCTTCAACAGCTGGACTTGGTACCACCTGGACAAGCAGGCGCAAACCATCGCCAAGAACATGCAGGTGGCAGAGCAGAAGAACCGCGAATTGGCTGAAGTGAAAGCCAAGTACTTGGAGCGGCAACGCGAGGCTGACAACTACAAGCGCCGTGTCGACGTGATTGACCAGTTGCGCGCCAACCAGTCCGGACCGGTGGATTTGTTGAACACCATCGGCGATACCGTCAACAACACGGAAGCGGTTTGGCTGAGCACGATGAAGGACCAGGGCGCGACGGTCGACATCGAAGGCATGGCACTGAGCACCGACGCTGTCGCCTCGTTGATCGAGAACCTGCAAAAGACCGGGCATTTCAAGAACATCGAGATCAAAGAGACCTATCAGGACGACAGCTATAAAGACATGCAGGCCTTCCAGTTCACGCTGACCTGCGAAAAGGCAAAGTCCTAAGAGGGCGGGAGACTATGGGCAACTTCGGCGAATTATCGGGGATCAAGCAGTGGGCAGCCCTGATGCTGGCGGCGGCGCTTGTGAGCGTCGGACTGCACTACACGATGTTCAAGTCCAAACGTGAGGCCAACGATCAGGCGCAACAGAACCTGCAGACGCAAATTGCGCGAGAATGCGGAACTGGAATCCTACCGGCCCAAGCTCAAAGACATGGAACGGCAAGTCGCCAATCTCAGGCAACAGTTGGAGATTGAGCGCCGCATCGTGCCGGATGATAAGGATGTTGACAACTTTTATGAAGGCTTTGGATGCTGAAGCGGTGAAGACGGGGATCGAAATCCGCCGCTACACCGCCAAGCCGGTCGCCACCCGCGAGTTCTACTCGGAGGTGCCGTTCGATCTGGAAATCGACGGGCCGTATTACTCGGTTCTGAACTTTTTCGATCGGGTAAGCAAGCTGGAGCGCATTGTAAATATCTCCAACGTGCTGATTGCGAGCGTAAAAAAGCCCTCCGAAGCCAAGGCAAAGCACACCTATCAATACGCTCCGAATGAGAGCATCGTGGCCACTTGTCTGGCGTCGACATATTTCAGTCATGACATAACGCCGCCCGCGAGCACACCGGCTAGAGCCAAGGGAGCCTTATGAAACTGACCATTGCAATGCTGGCGCTGGGGATGGGCTTGGGTACCGCCTGGGCACAGAACTCGGACGTAATCGACAATACGCGCAACACACTGCAGAACGTGCAGAAGAAGCAGACCATCGACCAGAATGCCGCGTTAGCGGCTTCCGGACAGGGACAGAAACACCACTTCTTCCGCCTCAGCGGCTGCGACGACGAGTCCGGCGACAGGGACCAGGAACCAGGCGCAGTGAACAGTCCAACGACATCCAAAGGCACCATAGCGGTCGCGAATCACGCGCCGGGTAAGTCTCACACAACCACGGCCGGGAAACGCAGAAAGAAATCAACTGCCATCGCGGTGAAGGCACCGGTGGCGTCCCAGCCGACGGTTGCCGTAGAGGACAAAAAGAATCCGGTTGAACCAAAGAAGGATGAGCCCAAGACCTACAGCGCGAATGGCCGGCGCGATCCCTTCGTCAGTCCGGTCATCAGCCGCAGCATGCTCGGTTCGGGATGCAGCACCGGCAAGCGCTGCCTGGCCATTGACCAAATTGCGCTGCAAGGAATCGTCAAATCAGATTCCGGAATGATTGCGGTAGTCGTCAATGCACTGAACAAAGCATATTTCCTGCACGAAAATGATCCGGTTTTCAACGGATACGTGGTCAAGATCACGGGCGACTCGATCATCTTCAAAGAAACCATCGAGGACAAGATGGGCAAGCCGTTTGAGCGGGAAGTCACCAAGAGGATTTCGGCCCCGGCTGCGTAGCCGTACCGGGGGCGCCCCGAAAGAACGGGGCGCACATCAGGAGTTTGAGGAAGAGATCACGAGGCGAGCCAAGCGGCGAGCCAGTGGGGAGAAGGGAAATGCGAAAGCAACTGCTGGTTGTTCTGTTACCACTGCTGGTCCTGACCACGATCGGGGCAACCCCGAGCGCGGCTATCGACACCACGACGCACGCCACGCTGCAGAAGGTGGATGTGGTCCGTGGGAACGATGGGATCAGTGTGGAGATAACTTCCCGCGGGCAAATCACGCCCACGGTCAGCACGCTGGAGTCGCCGACTCGCGTCTTGGTGAGTCTGCCTAACACCGTGGCGGCCACCGCGCAGAGCCATTTGAGCGTGGACAGCAACGGCGTGAAGGGCGTCCGCATTGGCATGGACGGCCGTACGCCTCCGACCACCAGCGTCGTGATTGATCTGCTCAGCGCCTGCACCTACGAATTGCTGCCTGCGAGCGACGGCAAGGTCATCGTCAGGTTGCACACAGCTCAGAACTCGCCCAAGACGGACAAACCGGCGAGCGCGCCGCGTGCCGTGGTTGCACCAGTGTCGATGCACCGCACGGCTTTGACCGCGACCGCAGTGCCAACGCAGGTTGCCATCAGCACACCCGCGCCTTCCCTCGATGCGAGACCAGCCCAGCGCACCGCTTCCGCCAGCGATTTTGTGTTCGTGGAGCCTTCCTACCACGCCAAGTCTGCTAGCCAGAGCAGCGAACCCGCAGTGGCGCCGCCCGTCCGCGCCATCGAAGCGGCGGAAAAGTTCGTAGACAGGCCGGAAGGGAGCTTACTGCCTGCTCCCAGTGCAAGCATGAAGCAAACTTCCCAGGAGCCGAACACCACCGCCATGCAACCCGCGGTGAATCTGGCAGCTGAACAGAGAAACCAATCGACCCAGATCGTCTCCACACCTGAGCCGAAATACACGGGAGAACCGATCTCGGTCAACCTCAAAGATGTGGATTTGAAGGATTTCTTCCGCCTGATTCATGAAATCAGCGGGCTCAACGTGGTGCTGGACCCGAATGTGAAGGGTACCTTGACCATCGTGCTCGATGATGTGCCGTGGGACCAGGCCTTGGACATCGTTCTCAAGAACAACGATCTGGCACGCCAGCTGGACGGCAACGTTCTTCGCATCGCCACCGTGGATACTTTGCGTCACGAAGCTGAGTCCCGCCGCGCGGAGCACGATGCGGAAGCCCTGGCGGTGGACAAAATCACCTTTACCCGGTTCCTGAGCTATGCTCACGCCAAGGACCTGGTAATCACCTGCAAGAAGTTCATTTCCTCTCGCGGAGACGTGATCGCCGATGAACGGACCAATGCCATCATTGTCACGGACGTCCCCTCTGTGATTCCGGCGATCGACAAACTGCTCACGCAACTCGATCGCAAGACCCAGCAGGTTGAAATCGAAGCTCGGGTCGTCTCCGCAAACCGCAGTTTTGCGCGGGACATCGGCACCCAGCTGGGCTTTGGATGGGGCAACACCACCACGGGAATCGGCGGCGCCAGCGCGGTCGGAACCACGCCCACCGCGACCTTCGGAGTGACCCCGTTCTACCCCATTATTGGAACTTCGACGCCGACTCCGACTACCGGGGTCCAAATTCCGCTGTTCTCTAACCTGGGCTCAACCAGCCCGACCAGTGGCATCAACCTCACCAGTGCGACCGCCAACGTCCGCCTAGATGCCATTTTGACCATGGCTGAGTCGCGCGGGTTGGTGAAGATTCTGTCCCGTCCGCGCGTCGTGACCCAGAACAACATCCAGGCGCTGGTCCGGCAGGGTGTGCGCGTGCCCATCGTGACCCAGGCCCAGTTAGGCGGTCCGCCCACCGTAACCTACGTTGACGCGTTCCTGCGTCTGACTGTGGTTCCGCAGATCACGTCGGAGGGCACCATCTTCTTGAACGTGGACGTGGAAAACACCACGCCGGACTTCAGCGAATCCATCCAAGGCAACCCAACCTTGGTTACGCAACAAGCTACGACGCAGGTGCTGGTCACCGATGGCGGTACCGGTAGTGATCGGTGGCGTGATCCAGACCAATAACTCGGTGCAGGTCAGCCAGGTGCCGCTGCTGGGCAACATTCCATACCTGGGCAACCTCTTCAAACACACCACCGTGAGCACCACGAACCAGGAGCTGATTTTCTTCATCACTCCGCGGATCATCCAGACCTAGTCAGCCAGTTAGCCGTAAAGACAGCCGCCGGTCGCCTTGAATGAGGCGCCGGCGGTTTTGTCTTGAAGCGGAGTCTCGCGATCCGCTGAGAACGGTCCTGCCTGCTAAACTGGCCCCCAATGGATCACGCAGGACGACAAGGCCGGCTGCGGAGCTCACTGGGGGCGCACCGCCTCGACGCTCTGCTGATCGCCCATCCACCCAACATGCGTTACCTCAGCGGATTTACCGGAAGCGCCGGCGCGATTGTCGTCAACGAAAGGCAAAGCCATCTTCTTTACCGATGGCCGCTATCGAGGAGCAAGCCAGTCTTGAAGTGCAAGGCGCCCGGATGGTCGTGACCCGCAAGTCGCCGCTGGCCGCGGCTGGCGAATGGTTGGCCACAAATGCGAAGAAGCTCGGGGTTGAAGACTCTGGGCATCGAGGCGGAGCACCTGACCGTAGCTGAGCGTTCTCGCCTGGCGAAGGCCCTGCCGCCCGGTCTGCGACTTGCGCGAGGCGCCGCCACTCCTCGAGCAAGCTCGCATGATCAAGGACGCGGAGGAAATCGAACGGCTGCGGGCCGCGGTTCTCTTGGGAGCCAGCTTGTTCGACGTTGTCTTAGACGCGATTCGTCCGGGAGTAAAGGAAACCGAAGTGGCCGCCAAACTCGAATACGCGGCGCGGCGAGCCGGCGCCGACGGCATGTCATTTGACACCATCATCGCCTCCGGAGCCCGCTCGGCCCTTCCCCATGGCCGCGCCTCAGAGGCTGCGATTCCAGCCCAGGGGTTCGTGGTCTGCGACTTTGGTGTTATACTCGCGGGCTACTGTTCTGACATGACGCGCACCGTCCACGTCGGAAAGCCCAACGCGGAAATGCGGCGGATTTATGATGCGGTGCGCGATGCGCAACAGGCTGCGCTTGAGATAATCAGGTCGGGCGTGAGCGCCGGCGAAATTGATCGGTCGGCACGTAAAATGCTGCAACGTAAAGGCTTAGCAAGGCACTTTACGCACTCGACGGGGCATGGAGTGGGATTGGAAATCCATGAGGCTCCACGCCTGGCTGCGGGAGAAAAAGCGGTCCTGCAAGCCGGGATGGTTATTACCGCTGAGCCGGGCGCGTACATTCCGGTGTCGGTGGTGTTCGGATCGAAGACATGGTTGTAGTTACAGATGACGGGTGTGAGATTCTTACGCCTACCGGCAAAGAACTGATAACGATTTGAAGACGAAACAATCTCCTGTGCCTGAAATTGCTCGGGGGAAGCAGGCGCAGTCCCACCGCAAACGATGAATCAAAAAGAGCTGAAGGAACTGATTGAGTTCTTAATCGAAAAGGACATTGCCGAGTTCGAACTGGAGCGCGGCGACGTCAAAGTGCGCATCAAGCGCGCCGGCGAGCATGTAGTTTCCATTGCGTCGCCTCATTTCGCCGTGCACCCGGCGTCTCCTGTTGTACCTGTGGTTGGAACATCTCCGGTCCCAACAGCCCCCGCTGCTGCCAAGGAAACTACGCCGCCGGCGGAAGAGGGCTTGCATTCTGTGAGGTCTCCGATCGTGGGAACTTTCTATGAGTCGCCCTCGCCTGGTTCCCCTCCGTTTGTGAAAGCGGGAGATCCAGTCGAAGTGGGCCAGGTGCTATGTATCGTGGAAGCCATGAAGTTGATGAACGAGATTGAGTCCGACGTGGCTGGAGAAGTCGTGAAAAAACTGGTCGCTAACGGTCAGCCCATCGAGTATGGGCAGGAGCTATTCGTAATCCGGCGGAAGTGAGCCGTAAGGCGGTTTGAGGGTCCTGCATAAGACTTCTGAATGTTCAATAAGATCCTGATTGCCAATCGCGGCGAAATTGCATTGCGGGTGATTTGCGCCTGCAAGGAGCTCGGCATCCGCACGGTTGCCATCTACAGCGAAGCCGATCGCCACTCTTTGCATGTTCGTTTTGCCGATGAAGCCATTTGCATCGGTCCGCCGCAACTAGCTCAGAGTTACTTGAACATTCCCTCGGTGATCAGTGCGGCCGAGATCAGCAACGTGGACGCCATCCATCCTGGTTACGGGTTGTTGGCCGAGAACGCCAATTTCGCCGAAGTCGCTGAGACCAGCAACATTAAGTTCATCGGGCCGCCCCCGGATGTTACCCGCATGATGGGCGAAAAAGAAAAGGCACGCGCTGAAATGAAGAGACATGGCGTGCCGATTCTGCCGGGATCGGATGGGCATCCTGGCCAGCGAGGGTGAAGCTCTGGAGTGGGCGCGCCAGGTTGGGTTTCCGGTAATCATCAAGGCTTCAGCGGGCGGCGGCGGGCGTGGCATGCGCATCGTGCGCAGCGAAGAGGAGCTCCCGGCGCTGTTCAAAGCTGCGCAATCAGGAGGCGGCGGCGGCCTTCGGCAACGGCGATCTCTACATGGAGAAGTTCATCGAGCGGCCGCGGCATATCGAGTTCCAGATTCTGGCCGACCAATACGGTAACGTGGTCAGCCTGGGCGAACGCGAGTGTTCGATTCAGCGCCGCCATCAGAAGCTGCTGGAAGAGTCGCCTTCGACTCAGGTGACACCGGAATTGAGGAAGCAGATCGGAGACATACTCGCGAAAACGCTGTCTGCCATCGGCTACGTGAACGCCGGGACCATTGAGTTCTTAATGGATGAAGACAAAAGCCTGCATTTCATTGAAATGAACACTCGAATCCAGGTGGAGCATCCAGTTACGGAGATGGTGACCGACGTGGACCTGGTGAAGAGCCAGATTCGCCTGGCCGCAGGAGAGCGCCTGGAAGATGTGTTACAGGGGCCGATTGTGCATCGCGGACATGCGATCGAGTGCCGCATTAACGCTGAGCATCCGGAAAAGTTCACGCCCTCGGCGGGAAAGATCACAGCGTTTAATCCACCCGGGGGAACCGGTGTGCGCATCGATACCGCCGCCTACGCGGAAGGGGTGATTCCGCCTTATTACGATTCGCTGATTGCCAAGCTGGTGGTGCGCGGAAAAGACCGCGACGAAGCTTGCTCGCGCATGGCGCGGGCGCTGGAAATGTTCATCGTCGAAGGAATTTTCACCACCATTCCACTGCATCGCAAGATTTTGGCCGACCCAGATTTCAAAGCCGGGAATTTCGATACCACGTTTATTGAGCGGTTCCTGGCAAAGGATAGAAAGGCCAAGCACTGACCACATGCTTCGAATGGAAGAGCGACCTCCAATTCAGAGAGCATTGGCAATGCCTCACAGGAAAGTCGGCATGGGGTCTCGTAAGAACGCATGGTTCGATGTTTTTTATTGAGATCGGCAATCCTATTCAAAAGACAGGAGACCGAAAGCCGCACGGCGAGTGGCATTTCTTGATCGAGTGCTGCTTCTGGCGGTTTGAAACGACAGACAAAGTGATTGTTGCGTCGGAAGACGGCCAGCAATTCATTGATGCGGTCTTCGAAACGCTTGCCCTGGGGGCGGTGGAGCGCGCGGCAGTGCTATCCCCTGCTTTCGATTTGATCGTCAACTTTAGGTCCGGAATCGTTTTCCGGACGTTCTCGTCCGAATCGACGGGTCGGTACACGCGGTAGCATCTTTACAGTCCTCCGAGTGATGATTGCGTATGGGTGGGTACATGGAGGCGGCAAGATTAAGTGCATAACAAGGGACGAACCGGTAGATTGAGGGATCCTGTTCTATGATTCGGATCTCGCGTCTCTACGGGATTCTTGACACCTCCAGCCTTCCCGAGGTTGATGCTTTATTTACGGCGGCTGAGGAGTTCGCGGCTGCCGGCGTGAGCCTGATCCAGTACCGCGACAAGTCCGGGAATGCCCTCCGGATACTCGAACATGCCCGCGAACTGAAACTTCGGCTGGGAAATTCCGTCAAACTCATAATGAACGACCGGCCAGACTTGGCTCTGGTGGCTGGTTTCGACGGGGTGCATGTCGGCCAGGATGATTTGTCACCGGCAGGCGCTCGAAAAGTTATCGGCGACCGCCTGTGGCTAGGAGTCTCGACGCATAATCCCGAACAAGTTAGAGAAGCCGACCGGACTTCGGCCGACTACGTTGCTGTGGGCCCGGTGTTCGCCACAGGCAGCAAGGCGAATCCCGATCCTGTCATTGGACTCGAAGGCGTGCGCCGTGCGCGAGAATTGACCCGCAAGCCATTAGTGGCAATCGGAGGAATCACGCGCGCCAACTGCCGCTCGGTAATCGAAGCTGGGGCGGACTCGGTGGCAGTGATATCTGACTTGTTACGGGAGCCAGGTAAATCAGCAGAGGCAATTTTGCGCATCTTAGGATAAAGTAGCCGCCGGGAGGCCGCGTCCTGTTCAGAGCCGGCTAAGCTCCGCCGCGACAGTTGCAGACCAACTTGGGCACCGATACCAAAATTCCGGCCGCAAGCGGCGTCACCAGCGATTGGGATCGCCACACTCATCAAGACAAAGAACTGATCAAGGGCCTCGGTCTGACCAGTTCGACCATGCTAGTCATGGGATCGATGATCGGCTCCGGCATATTTATCGTGTCGGCCGAAATCGCACGTGAAGTAAATTCTCCGGCGTTGCTGATCGGCGCCTGGATGGTCACCGGCTTTATGACCATTGTCGGCGCGCTAAGCTATGGCGAACTGGCCGCCATGATGCCGAGAGCGGGCGGCCAATATGTCTACCTGCGCGAAGCGCTTGGTCCGCTATGGGGATTTCTCTATGGCTGGACTCTATTCCTGGTGATTCAGACCGGGACGATCGCCGCGGTCGGCGTAGCGTTCGGAAAATTCCTCGGCGTCTTCTTTCCCTCAATTTCTTCGTCGAACTGGATTGTGCACTTCTGGAAGGTGCCGCCCATTCACGTCGGTCCCATGGTTCTGGGCAATATGGATGTTGGGCTGAGCACACAAAATCTAACCGCCATCCTTCTGGTAATCGTGCTCTCCGTCATCAACATTTTCGGTATCAAGACCGGCGCCATCATTCAGAACATTTTTACCGCAGCCAAGGTCTCGGCGCTGTTCGGATTGGTGTTACTGGGAGTTTTTTTAGGAAGAAATATCCAGGCGCTGGCAGCGAACTTTCACGGGAACTTCTGGCACAATGCCAGCTTGGGTGCGATGCACGACATTGGCGGCGGAGTGCTGGTCAGCACCCTGACCGTGTTGGCTGTCGCCCAAGTGGGCTCACTCTTTTCCGCCGATGCCTGGAACAATGTGACCTTCACGGCGGGGGAAGTGAAGAACCCCAGCCGCAACCTGCCGCTTTCACTGGCAATGGGCACGGGCGTAGTCATCGCCCTGTACATCGGCTGCAATTTCATTTACCTCAACGTGCTGCCGCTGGAAGGCATCCGCAATGGCGCCACCATCCTGGAGCGCGGCATCAAGTACGCCACCGAAGACCGTGTCGCCACCGCGGTCATGACGCAGATGTTCGGAAGCTTGGGAGGTCTGTTGATGGCCGTCGCCATTATGCTCTCAAGCTTCGGCTGCAATAATGGCCTGATTCTGGCCGGTGCCCGGGTGTATTACGCCATGGCCAAGGATGGCCTGTTCTTCCGCAGCGTGGCCAAGCTGAACCCAAGCTACAAAACGCCGGTTGTTTCACTGATGGCACAGATGGTCTGGACCTGTGTGCTTTGCATTTCCGGAAGCTATAGACCAGTTGCTCAATTACGTCATCTTTGCGGTGCTGGTGTTCTACGTCCTCACCATCATGGGATTGTTCGTGTTGCGACGCACTCATCCCAATGCGGTGAGGCCGTATCGAGCGATTGGCTATCCCGTGCTGCCGGCGATTTATATTGTGATGGCATTGTTCATCGATGTCGTACTATTACGCTACATGCCGCAATTCACGTGGCCGGGGCTGATGATCGTGCTGCTGGGAATCCCGGTGTATTTCGCGTGGTCGCGGGCTTCGCGTCAGGCGACTGCGAACTTAAGCTGAGGAGAAACCAAACGGATGGCAAATCTGCTGGCTACAAAGCCGCTGCACCTGCTCATGGAGGAAGCCCAAGAAACGGGCGATCATAGTCTGAAGCGTACCCTGGGCGTCTTTCAACTGACCGCGCTCGGCGTGGGCGCCGTAATCGGCGCGGGAATTTTTGTGATGGTAGGCCTGGGAGCCCACTATGCCGGCCCGGGACTTACCTTGTCGTTCGTGTTGTCCGGATTGGGATGCGCGTTTGCAGGCCTTTGCTACGCCGAGTTTGCAGCCATGATTCCGCTGGCGGGTAGTGCCTACACTTACGCCTACGCTACCCTAGGTGAATTGTTGGCATGGATCATCGGATGGGATCTGACCCTCGAATATGCGATGGGCGCCAGCACTGTGTCTTCGGGTTGGTCGAATCACTTCATCGAACTGCTGAAGATCTTCCACATAAAGATGCCGCTCTGGCTGGCCTATGATCACTGGACGGCGCTGAAGACTGCGGAGACGGCTATCGCTCGGCAGATGGCCCGGACCTCGGACCCCACCCTCGTTCCTGGCACGCAGTCATTCCTCGACAAAGTTTCCGCCATCATAAGCGCGCAGTCTCCCGAATTGCTGCAGCGGGCGCATGATCTGATGGGTGCGCCGCATTTGTTCGGCTGGGAAGTGGGATTTAACCTGCCTGCTTTTATCATCGCCCTGGTGATCACGGCGGTTCTGGTGGTCGGAATCAAAGAAAGCGCCGAGTTCAATACCGGGATCGTGGTGGTTAAAGTATCGGTCGTGCTCTTCGTGATTGCCCTGGGGTCTCGCTACATCAATCGCGCCAACTGGGGTATGGATTGGAGTTCGTTTGCCCCTCACGGCTTCGCTGGCATCGGGGCGGGTGCGGCCTACATATTCTTCGCATACATCGGGTTCGATGCGGTCTCGACTACTGCCCAGGAAGCCAAGAATCCGCAGCGGGATTTGCCGATTGGCATGATTGCGTCCCTGGCCATCTGCACCGTTCTGTACATTGCCGTAGCCGCTGTGCTGACGGGGATGGTGCATTGGCAGCAAATCAATATTGAGGCGCCGGTCGCGATCGCGTTCCTGGATCGGGGCCTGACCACGGCATCGCACATCATCACGCTGGGTGCCTTGGCTGGGCTGACCAGCGTGATGCTGGTCATGCTTCTGGGCCAGACGCGCGTGCTCTACTCCATGGCCAACGATGGACTGCTGCCCGAAGAAATTCTTCGCTGATGTGCATCCGAAGTTCCGCACTCCCTGGAAGAACACGATTCTGGTGGGCCTGCTGGCGGCAGTCGTGGGCAGCGTGACTCCGATCGACCAACTGGGAAAAATGGTGAACATCGGGACCCTGCTGGCTTTTGTCATCGTGTCGATCGCCGTCATGGTGTTACGGCATACGAATCCCGACCAGCCGCGGCCGTTTCGGACTCCCTGGGTGCCATTGGTTCCCATCCTCGGCGTGATCGCGAACGGCTACATGATGCTCAAGTTGGGAATGTGGAACTGGATTCGGCTGGTTGGCTGGCTGTTGATTGGACTCGTCGTGTACTTCACTTACAGCGTGAAGCACAGCAAAGTGCAGGCCCTCCAGGCGGGCAAGGTCGGCGGAGGGAATTGAGAAGCGGGAAAATCCTAGTAGCAGTTGTCTTTCATCGAGGCCTTTCGCGGCTACGCGGAGGGCCGTTTTGTTTTATAGTCGATCCTAGACCGCGCCATGAAAATCCTCACTGCTGCCGAGATGCGCGAGACCGACCGCGTTACCAGCGAACGCTTCGGTGTCCCCTCCCACGACTTGATGGAGAACGCCGGGTGTGCCGTCGCCCAGTTTGTGCTGTCACGATATCCCTCGGCCAGCCGCATCGGCGTGATCTGTGGCAAAGGCAACAACGGCGGCGATGGATTTGTGGCCGCGCGCAAACTGCACGATGCTGGCCGGGCCGTCCGCGTGCTGCTGCTGGCGGATCCCAAAGAGTTGCGTGGCGACGCGGCCCAGATGTTCGCCAAAATGCCGGTTGCTCCGATACTAGTGCGATCGTCCGCAGAGTTAGCGCAGGACAGACGCGCGCACGGTTTTCGATTCCGATCTTCTGATCGATGCCATCCTGGGAACTGGTTTTCGTCCTCCAGTGAGCGGACTTTACGCAGAAGCCATTGCCGCGATGAATGCCAGCTCCGCGCCGGTGGTCGCGGTCGATATTCCCTCCGGGGCCGATGCCGATGTCATGGGAGAGCAGGTCGGCAGCATAGCTCGCGCCGACGCCATCGTGACCTTCACCGCGCCGCGCCCGGCGCACGTTTTCGGGAGCCTGACAAAAAGAACGACCTCGATTTCACCGATCGGTTCGCCCGACGAAGCGATTGTTTCTTCTTTGCGATTGAATCTGATTACTCCTCGTGACATTGCGCCGCTGATTGGCCCACGACCCGCGGCTTCAAACAAAGGCAATTTCGGCCATGTGCTGGTGATTGGCGGATCGCTCGGAAAAGCGGGAGCTGCGGCGATGGCGGGCATGGCGATATTGCGCAGCGGCGCAGGACTTTCCACCGTCGCGATTCCGAAATCGATTCTGCTCAACGGTCGCCGGATTTCATCCTGAGCTCATGACTGAGCCCTTGGCGGAAACTAGAGCCGGAAGCATTTCGCTACGCGCGCTCCGAAGCTTGGAGAAGCTGGCCGAAGGTAAGACCGTCTGGCCATCGGTCCGGGAATCTCACGCATCGCCGAGACGTCGAAGCTAGTGCGGGCCCTGGTCAAAAAGCAAGACCTTCCCATTGTTCTTGATGCGGATGGGCTGAACGCTTTCGCGAGTCATGCAGCCGAATTAAATGGAAAAGGCAAATCACTGGTCATCACGCCTCATCCCGGCGAGATGGCGCGCTGCTGGGTTCGACCATCGCCTCGGTCCAGCGCGACCGTATCAACGTGGCCAGAAAATTTGCGCGCGAGCACAAGCTCATCGTGGTGTTGAAAGGCCATCGTACGCTGATCGCCGACCCCGGCGGTGAAATCTGGGTGAACACTACGGGAAATCCAGGAATGGCAACCGGCGGTACGGGCGACATCCTGACTGGAATGGTGGCAGGCTTCGTGGCGCAAAATCCCAAGCGCGCACTGGAAGCCGTAATTGCCGCCGTCCATCTCCACGGACTGGCGGGCGACGTAGCGCGGGAGCAAATGGGCGAACATTCGCTGGTTGCAACCGATTTGCTGCAAGGGCTGCCAGAGGCTTTCCGGCGCGTGCGGCAGGCCGCTCAGAACGCTGCCGTTGAGTTTAGTAGTTAGTTAACCCCTTGTCCGTTCGGACGATCTCCCGGTTGGCGGACGGCGCTGCCCCCCTGTTCCTGGGCGTCGGGTTCGACAGACCTTTTGTAATCTCCCTGAGGTTACGGTTGCATGCCATATTGGGAATCGCTATGACCCATTTTCCCCAACCGCATCCGCAACAGCGTGCAACCCGAGTCAAAATGGAGGCCACAGCCTCCGCCCTGGTAAAACTGGAAGACGGACAACGCGCCAAGGCCAGAATTCAAACCGTTTCCGTTACTGGCGGACTGCTACGCCTGGCTCGCGCTTTGGAAGAGGGCGATTTTGTCGAAGTCGCTTTCCAGACTCAATCCGGCCCAGTGCATGGAATGGCCGAGATGTTGCATCCCCGGCGGATTTCAGCCGATGGAATCCTCCAGCCCTTTCGCTTTATCGCATTGGACGACAATGATCACAAAACGCTGAGCTTCGCCGTGAACTCCACCACCGAAAGGAACTTCCTGCTCGGCTCCAACCGGTTTTCCAATCGAAAAGTGTAACCCTCCCCGGGACCGGGTGTGAACTCTCGCTATACTGATCTCGTGATGGATCAGCGGGAGTTCATCACGCACTCGCCGGAGGAAACGATCGCCCTGGGGCGAACGTTGGCGAGTCTGCTCGCGCCCCCGAAGATCGTGTTGCTACGCGGCGACCTGGGTGCGGGCAAGACTACGCTGGTGAAAGGAATCGCAGCCGGCTTTGGGGCGGCGTCGGAAGACGACGTAACCAGTCCGACGTTTACTCTGGTGCATGAATATCGAGGGCCGGAGGCGAATCTTTATCACATCGATCTGTATCGCGTGGACACGCCGCGACAACTTGAGACTCTGGGTCTGGATGATTTGATTTCCGAGAAAAGCGTTTTGTTGATTGAGTGGGGAGAGAAGTTTCCGCGTTTCGTGCGGGAGCGGGATGTGGAGATAGGCTTGGAGCGGTCGGGGGAAAGCGAACGAAAAATTCGGGTGAGTTCCTAAAAGGGCATTTCTCTGCGTACTCTGTGAGTCCTCTGCGAACTCAGCGTTGAAAAGCTCTTAACCGCAAAGATCACAAAGCTCACGCGGAGGTCGCAAAGAAGAGATCCGAGAACCCATAGGTTGTCGCTGCGGTCCACGGCATCGCAGATGAGTCCCGTTTTGGCACTGCCAGTATAAGTTTATTGACGGCACTGACTGTGCTTCGCGATATGAGTGTTAGTCTGGCGTCGAGCGTGTTTCGGAGAGTACTTTCAGTGGGGGTACTGAACACGCTTGAGACGCGTTGGACGGCTGCATCGGCAGCCCGTGAGGTTCGAGTCCTCTACTCTCCGCCGGATCATCCAACGCGGTTACCAAAGGAGTCTTGACATAAGCGAAGGGCCGCCGTAATCTGAAAGTGCGTCTCAAACGTGTTCAATTTCCTGCAAAGGCTCCGCGAAAGCGGGGCCTTTTGCTTTGGTGGAAGGGAGAGTGCCAAATTTGGAAGGCTTGCGGGCCCCAGACAACTTGTTCTCAGCTGCTTCGGCGAGCTGCTGGATTTCGTTTCCTGATTTGTCGAATCGCGGCCCTCGCTTCCTTCGCAATCGACTACCAGCCTGGGAGGGTCGCCTTGTCCTCGTGTGAGATCTTGGTCAAGGCTGGAATCGCCATGCGGTCGCCCATTTGCCCCAAGCCGAAAACGGACCAGAATCGAACCTCAGGGGATGGATCTTCGAGCTCCTCCAGCAAAGTGGAAAAGGCCAATCGATCTGCTTGACACATGAAAAGATAGCCTAACGCCTCCGCGGCCTGCCCCCGCAACCTCGGAGATGCTCTTCGGTTCCTAACGACCTGAATCAGCGATTTCGCCGCTCTACGATCGTGGAAGAAGCCTAATACATATGCGGCAGCGACACGCTTTTCACAATCTCTCGAAGTACGCAAGTCGCGGATGAGCTTGGGAACCGCAGCGGTGTCAGCAGCCTGAATGACTGACTGCACCTGGTCCCAAATCCCGGCCTTCCTACAGGTCTGCGATTGTTTGGTCATCAGAACCCCATGATGTTGTACCCGCAGTCCACATAGATCACTTCGCCGGTGATCCCTGAGCTGGCGTCGGACGCCAGAAATACTCCCGTAGCGCCGACCTCACTCACATCCACATTTCGTCCTAACGGCGCGCGCTCGGCGTGGGCCTTGTGCATATCGCCGAAGCCGGCGATGCCTCGCGCCGCCAAAGTCTTGATCGGCCCGGCCGAGATGGCATTCACGCGAATGTTTTTCTTGCCCAATTCGAACGCTAAATAACGTACGCTGCATTCCAGGCCGGCCTTGGCCACAGCCATCACGTTGTAACGGGGCACGACTTTCTCCGAGGCGTAGTAGGTCATGGTCATGATCGATCCGCCATCCTCCATGAGCGGCGCGGCCGCCCGCGAGACCGCGATGAGCGAATAAACGCTGACGTCGAGCGCTACGCGGAAACCTTCACGAGTGGTGTTGATGAAGTCGCCCTTGAGTTCATCAGCAGGGGCAAAGGCTACGCTGTGGACCAGCGTGTGGAGCTTTCCGTAGCGCTCCTTGAGCTTCGCGAACAGACGGTCGATCTCGGCGTCGTTCGAAACATCGCACATGAAGGCTTCTGCGCCAGGAAGGGACAGAATCAAATCCTTCGCCTCCATCTCTAGCCGTTCGTTCTGGTAGGTGATGGCGAGCTTAGCGCCAGCTTGGTGCAATCCCTGAGCGATCGACCAGGCAATCGAGCGTTTGTTCGCGACTCCGAACACCACTGCGTTACGTCCTGCAAGATCGAATGGCATGCATTTCTCCTGAGAGATTCGGAACGAGAAGGATAACAAAAGTCAGAAAGAAGAAGTCAGAATGCAGAACCGCAGAACTTCTGCATTCTTGCCTCCAACTTCTGCCTTATCCTCACTTCACCTGCTCGACCTCAGCCGGCACTCCCGCCCGCACTGGCCACATGGCACTGACCATCCCGACCGCATAAACCATCCCGATGATGGAAAATCCGGCAACCAAGTTGGCCTGTGCAACCGCGCCGACCACGAGGGCCAACACGATCTGAAGCGCCGTGCCCACGAAGTAAAACGAATTCTGCACACGCCCCATGAAGTGCGGAGGGACCTGCTCCATGAGGCTGGTATTCATGGCGATGCTATTAATGCCGCGTGCCCATCCCATGATCCCATACACGAGCACCGCCAGTGCCAGTACCGGGGCGAGCGGTGCGCACGTCATGCAGATGGCCAGCAGCCCCATGGAAATCGCCACCGCCCGCCGCGCTCCCAACGCCGCAATAATCTGAGGAGCGACCAGCGCGCTCAGAAACGCACCCGTGCCCCAACCGCCGTTGAACCAGCCGTAACCCACCGGACCGGCGTGAAAGACCTGGTCGCTGAGCGGCGCTGTCACCACCACCGCAGTCATCATTGCACCGAGGAAGAGTGCCCAGGTGAGTCCCAGCAGCATCAAGTTGGGCCTGACGCGAAGAAACTGCAGGCCTTCACGCAGTTCGCGCACAAAGCGATCGAGTGCGGACTCCGCCGCGACGATATCAGCATGCAATTCGGCCGGGCGTGGTATCACGTGGCGTCCCTTGCGCACCCCGAAGTAACAGAGAAACGAGACCACGTAGGTGGAACAATCGATCAGCAGAACCCCGCCCAGCCCGATGTGGTTGTAGACAAATCCGACAATCGCGCCCGCGATCAACCAGCCACCCTGTATTCCTGCCAGCAAGAAAGTATTGGCGTGGACGAATTCTTCGTCGGGCGTCAGCTCCTGAATCAACGCGGTGATCGTGGGCCAGAACATCCAGAAGCCGGCCGCCACCAGCGTGTTCATCAGATAGAGCTGCCACAAATGCACGCGGCGCTGAAACGCCAGCACGGCGACTGCGAGAATGATCAATCCGCGGAGAGCGTCGAGCCACATGACCAGCCGTCGCCGGTCTTCGCGGTCGATGAGCACGCCAGTGAAGGGCAGCATCAACATGGCGGGAATCGTCTGCAGGACGGCGAAGGTTCCCAGCGCGACTTCAGAGTGGGTGGCTTGCAGAATGTACCAGGCGACGGCGGCGGCGTTCATGCCGCTGCCCAGCATGGAGATCACGTTGGCGCCGAAGACGAAGCGTAGCGCCTTCTTTCGCAGAATCGACCGCATAGTCTAATTTAAATGATTGCGGGGAAGCCGCCAACTGAGTGGCGAGTCCGCCGGGCCGATTCGGCCAGAGCCAAGTTTTATCTGCGCTCCCTGCGGAAGTTCTCTGCGACCTCAGCGATTTAGGATTTTTTTCCGCTGCCGGATCAAGACCTTAAACGCAAAGAGCGCCGAGAACAGCCGCGGAGAGCGCAGAGAAACTCTCAGGCACGCTCTCCGCGAAACGGCCAGTGAATCTGCACTTTGCGCGACTCCGAGAACAGGTAAACGATGAGCATCAGCATCACTGGTTCGATGGGGTGTTTGTAACGGGGAAACGGATTCACCAAGTAGTAGGGGAGTGGATAAATCAGCAGAAAGCAGGCCAGTAACAACGCGCCACGCACGCGATTACGAATGGTGAGCCACAATCCGGCCAAGGCAAACAAAGCCGCAAGCAGGAAGTTCACGTGCCGCGAAATCATGAGGTCGTAGCCCGCGACGATGGCCGCCTGCGGCGGCGCAATCCAGAAATACACGGCGCGCTTTACGGTGAACCACAAGAACTCTCCTGGGTGTTCGCGGATGAACTGTTGTACCTCGATTTTCTTTTCATCCATGAATCTGATTTCGCCCAGCTCCTGAAACCGCCGCATGGCGTCAGGATCGTTGCCGGGATGCTCGGAGCGCGTCCACAAGCCCTGAGATTCAACATTGTTGGATTCGTACATCTCCAGCGGAAGATTGTCGCGCACGAACAGAAATCTGCCGAACTCATGGTAATTTCGCATCAGCCACGGACTCACAAACAAGATCGCAGTGGCCACACACAGGCAAGGACCGGAAAATCGCCGCGAATTGCGTGGCATACGGAACCATGACCAGACCAGGCAACAAAGCATCAGGCTGGCGACCGCGGTGTTAGTCAGAATAATCAGGCCCCACAAGGCCCCGAGAACCGCCCAGGCCCGGCGCGTCGGCGGTTGATCCGCTATGCCCAGTGTAAGCAGCAGAGCCAAACTCAACAGAAACGTGGTGAAGCTAGTTTCCCAGACCACACGCGTAGGCCAGTACAGGAAGTAAGGAAAGACGGCCCATGTCCAGGCTGTGGCACGGGCCACGCTGATTCCGTACATCTTCTCCGCGATGTGGTAGAGGGTCAGGCAAGTCAGGGCGGCAAAGATGCTATTGAAGCTCAGGATCACCCAAGCCGAAGCGGCCGTGTAGATTCCGAAAAGCTTGAATACTCCAGCCAGAATATAGGGATACACAGGGGGAGCCCATGCACTGGGTCCGGTGGGAAGGTCGGTGGGTGAGCTGAAGCCTTGTCCGCTGGCGATGGACCGGGCCAGCCGGCCCATCTCCCAGCCGAACTGAAAATGATCGCGCCGCGGAGTAATGCGATAAGTGTGCCCGATGCCGATGACCGCCAGCCGCAGCAGCAGTGCGACCAGGACAATGAAGAAGATCGAGTGGTGGAGCGGACGCCGTTCCACTGGGATGTTCGGGGACACAGGCACGACTGCTGTCGGCTGTTTCTCGTCGCCACCGCTCATCGCCCAGACTATAACACGGAGCTTCGCGCGCCCCAGCTCGCGAACGAAAAATCGATGCTTGCAAGCGTCCGCAATCGGAGCTACGATTCGCGCGAAGCTTGGAGGTGGCTATGAAGCACCGTCAAAAATGCGTTCTAGCGGTGGCTTTCTTACAAGCATTCTGCCTTTTCGGGCGCGCGCAGGTCGACAAGATCATCATCCCGGCGGGAACCCCCGAAGATCAGGCGTTGACAGCAATCACCAACGAACAGGACGCCCAGAAGCGTCTGGCCATGTATCAAGACTTTGTCCAGAAATTCTCCGCGAATCCAGCGGCAGTCGCTTACGGTGACTGGCAAATCTCACAGGCGTACCAGAGCGCGGGGGACCTGGCGAAAGCCCTGGCTTTCGGAGAAAAGGCGCTGGCGGGATCGCCGCGTAACCTCGACATCATCGTCTCGCAGGCCAACATCGCTCAACAGATGAAGGACAACGCCAGAGTGATGCAGTATGCGGTGCAGGGAGGCGAGATCTTCAACTCGATCGCTAAACAACCTAAACCCGAAGGCGTGACTAACCAGGAGTTCGCCACGCGCATCGACGAGGAAAAGAAAGCGTCCCAAAGTTCCTACGAGTTTCTGGAAGCCGCTGCCTTCAATTCGATTGCCGAAGAGAGCGATGCCAAAACCCGCATGGCCTTTATCGAGCGTTTCACGCCAGCATTCCCGAACTCCCGGTTTGAGGATTCGATTGCCAGCTACGCCATGATGTCGTTGTCTGAACTGAAGGACAATGCGCGGATGATTAGCTACGGTGAGAAAGTTTTGGCCACTAATCCGAACAGTCTCCCCACGTTGCTACTGATGGCCAACACCTATTCCGAAGATCCGAAGCCGGGTAGCATCGCCAAGGCGGCTACCTATGCCCAGCGGGCGATTGAGGTTGCCAAGGCCGATGCTCCAGATGCGGACCGCTCCCGCAAGGTGTCGGCGGGCGTCGCGTACTCCACGCTGGGCTACGCTCTCATGAAGGAGGATAAAACGGCTGCGGCAATTCCTGATCTGAAATCTGCGATTTCTCTGCTGAAGGGTCAGGACGATCAGTCTTACGCCGTTGCCGGCTACCGGCTGGGTTTTGCCTATGCCAAACTGAGCAAGGTCAGCGAGGCCCGGGAGGTGTTGACTTCAGTCGTAAAGATTGCCGGCCCGGTCCAGCAACCGGCGAAAGATCTGTTGCTGAAGGTAAACGCGGCGCGAGCCAGGGGAAGATAAATCGCGAGAAGGCCAAGAGCTCTAGTGTTTCAATAAGTCCCCGGAAAGCATCCGGGCCTTGTTCGCCAGGGTGTAAGCCCGCTGCACGTCTCCTTCATGGGATGCCTTCCTCGATTGCTCCATGTAACTCCTTATCTGTTTCACAGTGTCCTGCTGGCTGGCGCTGAGCTGGCGGCTGGAAATGATCTTCAGATTGTCGTCTGTTTTTGCTAATAGATGATTGGTGGTCTCGAGCTGCTGCGAAGCTTGTTGCCGGCTCACACCTGGGGAAATGGCGACATCGGGGTCGCTGGTGCTGCCATTTCTCACAACTTTCGTCGTCGGGCTCGTGACAGAACCATCCGTCGGGTGTCGTCGCGTCGCCTTTTTTCCTTTCGGGAAGGGTGTGCAATCGGGCTGAGCGACGGACGCCGATTGCGAAGTTGCAGGGCAAGGCTTCGTAGCCGGAACAGGAGGAGGCGTCGGGGGATTTTGCTGCGAGGAAGCGGTCTGCGCGGCTTGCTGAGGCTGGGTGGGTTGCGCAAATGCAAGATCTGATGCCCGGCGCGGTGCTCCTGACGCAAGCAGCCCTCCGATTGCTAGGACGATCGCGGCCAAATTCATCTATCCGACGCTCCTCACGAAACGGCTCGCGAACGAAGTTTATCCCCAGCCAGGGCTTGAGTGTCACCCTCGACTTCCGTACGCGGTTCGGTCTGCGGCAGGCTCAGACGAAACGTGGTGCCGTGGCCATCCACCGATACAAAATCCACCGAGCCATAATGCCATTGCATAACCTGATACGTCTGCGCCAGCCCGATCCCACTGCCGCCCGGCTTCGTGGTGAAATATAATTCGAAAATCTTCTCTTGAATTTCAGGCGGAATGCCTCCGCCTTCGTCGCGAATCTCGGTGACCACCTGACCTTCCTCACAACGCACAGAAATGTTAAGAATTCCTCCGTGCGGCATCGCCTGCACTCCGTTGAGCACAACGTTCAGGATCGCCTGTTTCATGAAGTCCACATCCACTTTCACACTCAGTGGCTGGGGAGCCGAGATCGCGGACGATGGCGACGCCGTGCTGTTCAGCGTCCGGCGTGGCCAGCATCAGCACATCGTCCAACAGGCGCTTCAGGTCGATTTCTTCGATGCGCAGGTCCCGAGGCCGGGTGAAGTCCACCAGAATTTGCACCACCCGGTCGAGGCGGTGAATTTCGTTTCCGATGACGTCCATGTGACGGCGGGTGTCGGGATCAACTTGCTGGAGTTTGTTCTGCAGGAGTTGCAGATGCAGCACGATGGCGTTGATAGGATTCTTGACTTCGTGGGCCACACCTCGCGTGATCCGGCCGCTGGCTGACATGCGGCGCGACATTTCGATCTCATCGCCAATTTGCCGGACTGACTCGGCGTCACGCAAGGTCAATAGCGCGCCGATGGGCGTGCCCCGCTCGTGAATGAAATCGAGTGAGACCTGCACCCGCTTCCCATTGGGTGATTCCAATTCCTGCTGGGCGATCGCTCGTTGCCATTGAAAACTGTCCAGTATCAGCCCTCCAAGATCAGAACCGGGGGTAAATATCTCCGGCTTACGGTGCGGCCCAGAAGTTCTCGTCGTGGCCTTCCCAGAAAGCGCTCCACCGAGGCGCTCACCAGCACCACCCTCGAGTCCCGGGTGAACAGCATCAAACCGTCCTGCAAGTTGGCCATGATCTGGTCAACATTGTCTTTTAATGCGGAAAAGATTTCTTTGGCATCACGCATCTGCTGACCGAGGTGCGCGATCTTCAAGGTGACGAGGCCATACTCGTCACTGCCTGGTTCCTCGTCCGGGATGGGATCGGCGTTACCCTCGGTAACGCTGTCCAAGCTGCGGCTGATGCGCTCCAAAGGGCCTAGGGCAAGGTTGGAAAGGCCGGCCGCCAGAACCAGCGACAGCAGGACCGCGAGCCCAGAGAGTATAAGGGCGTGGCGCAATCGTGGTGTGAGTTCGTTCTTCAGGAATACAGTGGAGACGCCCAGGCGCACGCTGCCGAATGTGGCGCCGTTCAACGTCAAAGGCATGCGCACTTCATAAACCTTAGGAGACGTACGGTCGAAGGGGGTACAGCATACGAAATTGATCCTGGGAAGCGGGCATCCTGCAAGCGTTGAAAGTCAGGCCGCTCAGTGACTGGTTTGCCAATCAAATCGGCGTCGGAGTGCAGGATGGCCTTGCCGTCAACATCCACCACGGCTGCATCGTAGATTGTGGGCCAATTGCCGGCCACCGATTCCACCAAGGCGTTGAGGTCGGAGTCGGTGGAAAGATAGTAGGCGATGGCCCGCCTCACTGCTTCTGGATCGTTGGTGTTTACCCGGGTGCTGGTCAGGTCCGGGGCTGCATCATCGGCCAGGTAGGCTATTTGCGAGGTCAGATGGTAGGCGGTTTCACGCGTGTTAACGATCTGCTGGTGGAGAATCTGAGAGATATAGATGTACGAGGAGCAGGTCACGACCACGGTCACCATAAAGGTGACGGCAACCACGAGCTGGGTTTTTCGACGCATACTTCATTTCCGACATATCGAAGCACGGTGGCCCCGGCTTGCTAGCCGGACGCATCGTCTTTATCGGTGGCGGTGCTGCCATACTCCTTCAGCTTATTATGCAAGGTTTTCAGGCTAATGCCGAGAATCTCGGCGGCGCGGGTCTTATTATTCGCGGTGGACTCGAGGGTCTTCAGAACCAGCAGTCTCTCGGCCTCTTCCACCGTGGTACCAACGTTGAGATGCACACCATCCGAATCTTCGCGAAGTGCGAAGAATGGTTTGACCGAAACCTGGAGAAAGATGCTTGGTCTCAATCACGGCGCCGTCACAGACGATGACCGCGCGTTCCAGAGCGTTCCGCAGTTCCCGTACGTTTCCCGGCCAGGAGTGGTTCTGGAACAGCGTCAAAACTGCATCGCTGACGGTCTTCACCGTGCGGCCGTGCTTGGCGTTCATATCTTTTAACAAAGCCTCCACCAAAGCAGGGATAGTCATCCTTGTGCTCACGTAACGGAGGCAAGTGAATGTTGAAAACATTCAGGCGGTAGTAAAGATCGTTACGAAGTTCGCCACGCGCCACCGCCTCTTCCGGCACCTTGTTGGTAGCTGCCAGAACGCGCACATCCACCGTGGTCTCCACCTTGCTGCCCAAACGCCGCAGCTTATGGTCCTCCAGGACGCGCAGAAGTTTGGCCTGAGTTGCAACCGGCATTTCACCGATTTCGTCCAGCAGCAGGGTTCCGCCCTCCGCCAGTTCAAAGCAGCCCGTCCGCCGCTCCAGCGCACCCGTAAAGGCGCCTTTTTCGTGGCCGAAGATCTCGCTTTCGATCAAGGTCTCGGGGATGGCCGCGCAATTGATGGCAACGAATGCCTTGGTGCGCCGGGGACTCAAGTCATGGATAGTGCGCGCCACCAATTCCTTGCCGGTGCCGCTGGCTCCGGTGATCAGCACCGACGCGGTGCTGGGAGCGACCATCTCCGTCAGGCGGAAGATCTCCTGCATTTTCTTGGATGATCCGACGAGTTGGCCGAGAGCTCCTTTGTCACGCAATGCCCGGCGGGTGATTTCCAGTTCCGTGCGTGTTCCGAGCAACCTGGCTGCATTGTCCAGAATGGAGCGCAGGCGACTGGTATCGATCGGTTTTTCAATGTAGTCGTAAACTCCCAGGCGCCCGGCGTGAAAGGCGCTGTCGATCGTCTTCTGCGCCGTGACTACAACCACCGCGATATTCTGGGAAAGTTCCGCGATCCGCTCCACCAATTCCAGGCCACCCATGCGTGGCATCTTGAGGTCGGTCACCACGATGCCAGGAGACCAACGGGTGATTTTCTCCAGGCCCTCGACCCCGTCACGAGCGGTCTCGGCGCTATAGCCCCAATCCGAAACGACCTCGGCCAGGCCGGTGCGCTCATTCTCCTCGTCTTCGACGATAAGTACTTTTTCCGCGCTCATATCCACATTCATTATTGGGGTTGAGTGGGCAGTTCCGCAAGCTGTCCACGCCTTTGACGGCGAACCCCACATTGTTGGGCGCGGTATCAAGTTGAGACTAAGAGAGGGGATACGAAAGTAGACGAACTTCGCGCTCGCCGGGTATGATGTTTTCTCCATAATTTCTTTGCAGAATCCGTAATTGTTGGGATCGATCCCAACGAAACTGGCACCTTAAAAGTTCCGCGCGCGGAGCCCCAATTTCCAATTCTTATGCACGCGCGTGGATGACCTTACTAATCACGAAAGTGCGGAGGACGACATGTCGGTTTTTCGTAGTAAGTACAACGGTCGCGTAATCGGTGGCTGTTTGTTAATGATCATGGCAGTGTTCTTGTTGTCGACGATGGCCCTGGCGCAACAGGACGAGACCCCGAAATATGAAATCTTTGCGGGCTATCAATGGCTGCATCCGGGTGGAACCGTCCCGGCACCGGGGCTGAGTCTCAACGCCCCCGTCGGGTTGGAATTGCAGAATTTGCCGGCCGGCGGCGGCGCCAGCTTCACTTACTTCTTTACGAACCACCTGGGACTGGAGGGCGACTTCGGACGGAACCAGAATGACAACTCCAATGAGACGACTCTCTCGGTTGGTCCCCACCTTGAGTATCGCTTCGGACGACTCAACCCGTTTGGCCACGCCATGGTTGGGTGGAACTATCTGACGACTCCCGGTCTGGATTCGCGCAGTGGCATCGGCGCCATCGTTGGCGGCGGACTTGATATTCAAATCACCCGTCTGATCGGTATCCGTTTAGTGGAAGCAGATTGGGTTTGGGCACACCAGAATTTTTCCGATGTCGTGGCCCCTCAGTTCCCAGGGCTGCGGCGCATTGATCTCGAAGGCGCCCGGGTGCGCACCGGAATCGTGTTGAACTTCGGATATCCGAAGACGGAAACACCTACCGCGAGTTGTTCAGTTCAGCCCAGCGAAGTCATGGTAGGAGAGCCGATCACAGCAACCGCCACGGGAGGCAATTTCAATCCCAAGCACACCTTGACATACACTTGGGAGAGCAACGGCGGGAAAATTGCGGGCAAGGGCAGCACCGCCAGCATCGATACCAATGGCGTGGCCGGTGGCAGCTACGCCGTGACGGCGCATATCTCCGATCCCAAGATGAAGAACGGCGGGACCGCCAGTTGTTCGGCGAACTTCACGGTAAAGGAACCGCCGAAGAACCCACCCACGATGTCGTGCTCGGCCAGTCCATCAACCTTGCAGGCAGGCGGGACTTCGACCATCACCTGCACCTGCACTAGCCCGGACAACGTTCCGGTCAACGTGGGCGGCTGGACCTCGACCGGCGGAAGCGTTTCCGGCAGCGGATCGACCGCCTCGCTCAACACCACCGGCGCTTCGGCAGGACCGATTACGGTGACGGCGACTTGCACCGACCCGCGCGGCCTCGGTACGCAGGCGTCAACGCAGGTGAACGTGGAGAACCCGCCACCGCCTCCGCCGCCACCGGCTCAAAAGCTGAGCCAGTGCGACTTCCCCAACAAGGTGAAGCCGTGGCGTGTGGACAATACCTGCAAGGCGATCCTCGACGACGTTGCCAAAAACCTCCAGCAAAACGCGGATGCCAAGCTGGTGATCGTCGGTAACGCCGAGCCGGGAGAGAAGCGTCCGAACCTGGCGGCGGAACGCGCCGTCGATTCGAAAGGTTATCTGACCAGTGGCGAAGCCCAGTTGGGAATCGATCCCAGCCGCATCGAGACGCGTACCGGCAATGCTGGCACCAAGACCGCCGAATACTGGGTGGTTCCATCTGGAGGAACCTTCTCAGGCGAAGGCACAGAAGCAGTGGATGAATCCAAAGTAAAGGCCGTACCGGATCACCCTGCCAAGAAGAAAGCAAAGACGAAAAAGGAAATGTAGTAAGCATTTGCTGCAGAGCAGAAAATCCGGCCGGTTGGGTCCAGGCCCAACCGGATTTTTTAATCCCCAGGCGGGCCAGGGTCGCGGGAAGCTACGTTTTCGCCGCAATTTCGCGTGCGCAGGAGGCCAATCCTGCTCGTGCTCCCGTCCTTTCCCTTCGGTAACTTGCCCGTCCCGTGTTACCCTGTCACGCTGTGCCTCTGTGGGAATTCCATCCGCTAGGGGCGATTAATCTATGACTTTTGGAACACGCAGCTTCGTCAATCGTAAAGTATTGATTGTTTTGTCGGTTATCGTGCTTTGTGGCAGCGTCTGGGCGGGCCAATGGGCCGCTTTGGGACCGGACGGCGGCGATGTCCGCAGCCTGACTTACGACCCCCATAATCCCGACCACATGTTCCTGGGCACCAGCACGGGAACGATTTTCATGTCCACAAATGGCGGACACGATTGGTCGCGCGTGGCGCATCTGGGCAGCGGCGATGATTACGTAGTCGATCACATTGCCTTTGACCCTCAAAACTCCGAAAAGATGTATGCGGCGGTCTGGAGCGTGGAGAACCAGCAGGCCGGTGACCTCTTTTACTCGCACAACAACGGTAAGACCTGGGAAATCTTCCCGGCTATGCACGGCAAGTCAATTCGCGCCATGTCGATCGCGGCTTCCGATTCCAGCATCCTGACCGCAGGCACTCTCGATGGCGTATATCGCAGCAAGGACGCCGGCCAAAACTGGGAGAAGATTTCTTCCTCTAATTTCGAGATCAAGAACGTTGAGTCCGTTGCGGTTGATCCCAAGGATCCGAACGTCGTATACGCGGGCACCTGGCACCTGGCATGGAAAACCGCCGATGGCGGAGCCACCTGGCAGCACGTCAATAAAGGTATGATCGACGACTCCGACGTGTTCTCGATCATCGTCGACTCGTCGAATCCCTCCGTGGTATTCGCCAGCGCCTGCTCGGGCATCTACAAGAGCCAGACCGCGGGCGAGCAGTTCCAGAAGATCGAGGGAATTCCGTTCTCAGCGCGCCGCACCCGCGTGCTGAAACAGGACCCGAGCAATCCAGAAGTCGTCTACGCCGGAACCACTGAAGGTCTCTGGAAGACCACCGACTCGGGCAAGACCTGGAATCGAGTGACGGGACCCGAAGTCGTCGTCAACGACGTAATGGTCGATCCTCGCAACTCGCAACGCGTATTGCTCGCGACCGATCGCGCCGGCGTATTGGCCAGCGACAACGGCGCCGAGAGCTTTACCGCTTCCAACCACGGTTACACCCATCGTTATGTCACCACCATCCTTGCGGATAAGAACGATGCTCAGACCGTTTATGTGGGCGTGGTCAACGACCGCGAACTGGGCGGCGTTTTTGTTTCGCACGACGGCGGACAGCACTGGACCCAGAAGAGCGCCGGTCTCGATGGCAGAGACGTATTCGTTCTAAAGCAAGCCGGTAATGGAGATGTGATCGCCGGCACCAACCGCGGCATGTTCGAGTTGCGCCGCACTGCTTCCACCTGGAGCCCGATCAACAATGTGGTGGAAGAAAAGCGAACGCGCAGGAGCAGAACCGCGGAGCGCTCGGTGCTGACTGCCAAAGTCAGCGACATCGAGATCACTCCCACGCGCTGGCTGGCGGCGACCGCAGATGGGTTCTATACCAGCTCGAATGACGGCCAGAGTTGGAGCGGCGGGCCGGTCATGGGGCAGAAAGATTTCGTCTCCGTGCGGGCCGATGGCGAATTGATCGCTATCGCCACCCACAGCAGCGTGCTGACTTCCACCAATGGCGGCGCGAGCTGGCAGGAGTCGAATGCTCTGGCTCCGTTCGTCAGCAGCATCCGCAGTCTGACCATCACTCCTGATAAGGAGATCATGATCGCTTCCCGCGAAGGCGCTTTCCGCAGCCCGAACGACGGGGGCGGCTGGCAGCACATGCAGAACGGCTTGCCCGACAAGAACATCAGCTCCATCACTTATGACCAGAGCAACCATCGCTTACTGGCTACCAGCAGCGAGACCGGCGTTGTTTTCGAGAGCCAGGACAACGGCCAAAGCTGGCAGCGTGGGCCGGACACGGGATATCCGCTGCGCCGCATCAGCGTGGTGCACGGACGTTACGTAGCCGCGACCCCGTTTGACGGCGTGGTGATTCAGCCGGAAAGCGACAACCGCAGCGCATCAGCCGATGTCGGCGGTTCGACTAACTAGTCAGGCGGTTTTCTGATCAACGAAAGGGGCGGCGTGAGCCGCCCCTTTTTGGTTTAGGCACCCGGCGCACGGCCGAGCGTCGGCGAATGGGCGGGGCGGGACCGGAACCGGAACCGGCCAGCAAACCCAACACGAGAAGATCCGTTTAGGTCGTAGCACCCGTCAATGCAATGCGAGCGCCTCGCGGGTTCCCCTATTCGTTCGTGCGATTGGCCAATACCGCCGCCTCGCGAACCTTGATCAGCCGCTCGTCCGCGGTCACCAGAGTTAAATCGAAGACTTTGGCGGTAGCGACTAGGAAGCGGTCCGCAGGGTCGCGGTGCGCCAGCCGCAGGCGAGCCACTTCCCGTGCGACCTCATAAGTGATGGTGGCTTCTTGCAGCGGTAATGCTTTCAACGCGCGGGGAATCCAGGTTTCGATGTCTTCGCCGGGAAGAATTCGTTTCTTCTGCCACAACACGATCAGCTCCCATACGCTGATTGGAGACAGCCAGAGTTCATTCTCTGGATATTGAATTGCACTGGATACTCGCTCCGACAGGCGCTCGGGCTCCAGTTCGCTCCACAGCCAGATGTGAGTGTCGAGCAGCAGCTTCATGAACGCAGCACTTCCCAATCATCCTCATCGCTGGCCGGAGAAACAATGTCACCCACGATGCGGGCGGTGCCGCGCATGGAACCGAGTTCGCGGCGTGTGGGGTCGGCAACCGGCGGTGGCCCGACCTCAGCCACAGGCTCGCCAAAGCGCGTGACCAGCACCGGCTTTCCCGTTCGTCGGACGCGCTCTAGGACCGCCAGGCAGGTCGCTTTGAATTTTGAAATGGCCATTTCTTCCATTGCACGGATGGTACCATGGTCAAAGATCATGGTCAACTCAATTTGGAAAATCCCATTCATTGCCTGGAAATCTTGCCATAGAAGAACTTCCGGTCACCATTTCTTGGCTCCGGTAAGTCGCTGAGCTATCAACGCGGCGCAATGGCATCCGCCGTGCGACTTGTTCCCGCCGACAATGGCAGGCAGGATCAGATCATGAAGCGGGCGCGTCGGCTGGGGTGGATATGGCTAGGGCTGGCGCTGCTGGTCCTCGCGGGCTGTTCACGCCGGGCGGAATTGTCATTCTCAAATCGCGCCCAGACCCGCCCAGTCCCGTTTGACGCTTCGCACAACGGCGAAATCTCTCCCACCCAGGCATTTGCTCCGGCTTCCATCCCCGCCGGCACTGCTATGGTGGTCCGGCTGCGGTCTGCTTTATCCAGTGCCGAAGCGCATTCAGGAGACGAGTTTGAGGCGACCCTGGATGGGCCGATCATGGTTCAGGGGCAGACCCTGGTTCCGGGCGGGGCTGTGATCACCGGCAGAATCTTGACGGCCAAAGCCTCTGCGCCGCGCGCCCCGGGTTATATGCGATTGACACTCTCGTCTGTGCTCCTGAACGGCAAAGTTATGGATGTACACACTTCCAGCATCTTCTCCAAAGGCGGTTCCGAGGGAAGTCACAGGTCGCAATGGAGTTCCTCCGACGACGCCCAGTTTTCCACCGACCGGCGGCTTACCTTTCGTCTGATCGAAGCCCTGCCTTTGCAAGGCTAGGAAATTCTGGCCGCTCCGCTCCCATTGAAAAAGCGAGAGATAAGAAGGAGCGGCGATTTCTTCCGCGACTTACAGTCCCAGTTTGGTTATCACTTCTGGCTTGTGATGGCAGTCCTAATCAGGCACTAATAGCCAGCCTAAACTTCCCGAATAGGGAGCTTGTGCAGTCGGCCGTGTGACCGGATCGGGACACGTCCTGTTCCTGCACGCTCGCTCATCATTTCCATCGTCCCATGAATGCACTGGCACAAACTCAGCCCAAACTGGAATCAGCGGATGCAACCGCCGAGCAACCAGACACTGCTCAGAGGATGGAGGCTATCGGGCGCCTGGTGAGCGGTGTGGCCCATGACTTCAATAATTTGCTTACCGGCGTCGTGCTCTGCTCTGACTTGTTGCTGGCCGGATTGGGAAAACAGAGTCCGTTACGGCGATACGCACAAGAGATTCGCATCGCAGCGGCTCACGGCACAGAGTTGATCCAACAATTGTTGGCAGTGGGCGGGCCGGGAGGAATGGCGAGTTTAATTTCCTTCAATGACACGATCCGCGGTCTGCGCGATTTGCTGGTGCGGCTGATAGGAGAGGACATCGAGCTGGTCACTTATCTGGACGATGACTTGGGCCTGGTGAAAATGGATCCGGCGCACGCTCAACAGATTATCTTGAACTTGCTGCTGAACGCCCGCGATGCCATGCCTGGCGGCGGTCGCATTACGGTCACAACTCGCAACCGTAACCGGGTGGGTGGGGATGCGGAGCAAAGTAAATCGATCCCGCCGGCGCATATCGAAGTCGAAGTCAGCGATACCGGTTGTGGCATGGATGCCGAGACCCGAGCCCGCGTCTTCCAGCCTTTCTTCACCACAAAGAAACCGGGCGCGGGGAGCGGATTGGGTCTTTCCACTGTGTCCCGTCTGGTGCAGCAAAGTAGGGGAAGCGTCGTGCTGGAAAGCGAACCAGAAAAAGGGGCGCGAGTGGTAATTCGCCTGCCCGTCGAGTTCGCGCCTCACCCAGCCCCAACAACCGTCGGCCAATTTGAGACGGCTTCGGCATTGGAAGTTCAAACCCGAAAACAGGATGGATAAGTATGACTAGCGCTGCGGTCCCTGCCGTCTACGTACCTAAATCCGAGCCCGAGAATTTTTTGAACCTGGTGATCGTTGATGACGAGCGCGCCATTCGCGAAGTCTGCCGCGAAGTTGCTCGGGGCTTGGGGTACAACGCGCTCGTGGCCGACTCGGCTGAGCATGCCTACCGTTTGCTGGAGACGAAAACCATTGACGTCGTGTTGCTCGATCTGAAACTGCCGGGGGCGGGAGGGTTGGAAGCGCTACGCCAAATCAAGCAGCAGCGTGCTGACGCCGAGGTGATCGTTGTGACCGGATGCGGTACCGTACAGTCGGCGGTCCAGGCAATGAAGAATGGAGCTTATGACTATGTGACCAAACCCTTCAGCGTCGAGGAGCTGCGTATGCTGCTCGAGCGCGTCTCGACCCACTTGAAACTCAAAAGCGAAAACCGGATCCTGCGAGAGAAGATCAAAGCCAGGCAAGGCTTTTCCGGGATCGTGGGCGGTGCGCCGGAAATGGAGCGGCTATACCGCATGATTGCCAAAGCGGCGCAGAGCCACCACCCGGTGCTGATCCTGGGGGAGAGCGGCACCGGCAAAGAATTGGTAGCCCGGTCGATACACTTCTCTGGTCCTTTCCGCGACAAGCCCTTTATCCCCGTGGATTGCGGTTCGCTGGTGCCAACTTTGATTGAGAGTGAACTGTTCGGCTACGTAAAGGGGGCCTTTACCGGGGCAGCGCAGGCGAAGGACGGGTTGTTGAACATGGCCGAGGGCGGAACCGTGTTTTTCGACGAAATCGGCGAGATGCCGGTGGATTTGCAGGCCAAACTGCTGCGCGCAATTCAGGAGAAGGAAATCCGCCCGGTTGGCAGCACCCGCCGGATGCCAATCAACGTGCGGGTGCTGGCGGCTACGAACCGCGATTTGGAGCAAGCCGTCGCCCAGGGGAACTTTCGCCGCGACCTTTACTTTCGACTGAACGTGCTCAGCCTGAAAATCCCTGCCCTGAGGGAACGCCGTCAGGACATCGCGTTGCTGGCGGGGCACTTCCTCGACCGGGTGGCCCGCGACGCCGGACGGGAATGTGCTTTGAGCGATGACGCACTGAAAGCCATGCTGGCCTACGACTGGCCGGGAAATGTGCGCGAACTGGAAAACTGCCTGGAGAGAGCATGTGCACTCAATAGCGGACCCGAAATCCATCTCAACGATCTTCCCAGCGCGGTCAACGGCGGCAACGGTCGCGTCACCATTGATCGGAACGGCTCTGCCAAGATTATTCCGATGTCGGAACTGGAGAAGCAGACCATCCTAGGCACGATCCTTCAGCTCAATGGCGACAAACTGCTGGCGGCGCGCCTGCTGGGAATCGGCAAGACTACGCTTTACCGCAAGCTGAAGGAGTATGGTTCGGAGCAGTGTTGATTCCGGGAATTGTCTTCCCGCGTTGGGCGTGGGGTTTGGCACCTGCTTCGACAAAACCCTGCATTTTCAATGGCGAGCCTATGGCCGGTTACGTGCAATCTGGTTCGGCATGATTTTGCTGATTACCTGCGTAGCGAAAGCTCAGGACTGCGCCAAAGCGCTACAGGAGGCAACTCTTGAGCCGGTGGTGGTGTGCGCCGATCTGCAAGAAGCGCTCCGGCAGTTGCAGGAAAAAGAGTTTTCGGCGGTTGTCTTTGACCTGCTTTTGCTGGACGCGCAACCCGATGAAAGTGAGACCGTACTCAAGCATCTAGGATCTGCGGTTCCGGTTTATCTGAATTTCGCGTTTACTGGGATCGCGCGCGCCGTACGCGAATTGCGTTCGGCTTTGCAGCGGCGCAAGCGGGAAATTCTGGCGGCCAAGAATGAAGCGGAGCAAGCTCTGCATCACGAACTGAAAGATACTCTTACCGCGCTGCTGCTGTCCTGCGAAATGGCGCTGCAAGTTCCCGAGCTTCCATCGCAGGCAGCAATCAAGATGCAGGCGGTGGAGGCTTTAGCCAAGGAGATCAGCGCAAAGCTGGCAACCTGAGTCAAACTGATCGCCGCGTAGAGTCGGCGGGATGAGAGGTGTTAATTTGAGCCGCAAAGCGACGCAAGAATAAAGCCCACGGCGTGAGCCGTGGGAAAAGTTGGCAATGAGCCAGCCGCGGAGCGGCGAAAAAAGAGTTTTTCACGCGGGCCGCAGTGCTGGGGCCTTCTTCGACGGCCGATGAAGTCTTTCCGCAGCCTCTTAAACGGCGGCTTGGCCGATTTCTTCCTGCAACTCACTTAATACGTCTTCCGCTTTCTCGTCCAGCATGAAGGCCAGCACCTCCTGCGGGACGGGATTATTCCAGACCGGGGCGAACGATTGGCGGTGCAAAGGAGATGGCCCGTGCTGGCGCAGAGCCGCCAAATGATGCGGCGTGCTATACCCTTTGTTAGACGCCAGCCGGTAAAAGGGAAATACTGGGTCCCACTCGCAGATCATGCGATCGCGCTCGACTTTTGCCAGGATGGAAGCGGCGGCGATGGAAGCGGACAGCGCGTCGCCATGGATGATTGGTTGCTGCGGCAAATCGCAATCCAGGCGCACGGCATCGACCAGCAAATGATTCGGGCCCGGCTGCAATTTCAGGACGGCGTGGAGCATAGCAACGCGAGATGCCTGATAAATATTAATTTGGTCGATGCGGGCAGCGTCGACTGCGGCAAATGCCCAGGCGATACAGTGCTCACGAATGCGTTCCGCCAGGACTTCGCGGCGTTCGGCGGGCAGCAGTTTTGAATCCCGCAAACCACGAATGCGATAGCTGGGGTCAAGAATGACGGCTGCGGCGACTACTGGCCCGAAGAGCGATCCGCGGCCGACTTCATCTACGCCAGCCACTAACTGAGCACCGCCCTCCCACGCCCGCTTCTCGAATTTCAACGTGCAGCGCAGACGCTTGAGCAGACGCAACTTCGCCGCAGCGGGCGAAAGATTTTTGTCGCGAGCGAGCTTGAGTTTGCCAGCCACAGAAACGGGATGAGAGCATCCTCGCTGAGGCCGGGCCTGTGGAGCAAGGGGGAAAAGCGGGTACTAATATGCTTCGCTCAGTGAACTGAAAGCCCGGTGCCCCAGGTTCGCGCCCTGTACGGAGTGTCGGTTATTTAACGTCTCCGGGGTCGGGGCGCTAACCTGGGTGCGAAAACTCTGACCAAAACCGCTGAGCAGATGCAGCGCCAATATCACCCAGGTTAGCTCGCTGTCGCTACGCGGAACCCTTCGACTGCGCTCAGGGCAGGCTCTGGGGCACCGATCAGAAAAATCAGCTACCTGGGCCACCTGCCCGCGCTCTAATCTCCTGCGGCAGCAAACTGGCGTAAACGTAATCCACAGCTGGAGTCGGAACTCCACCCTGGTCGCCGAAGCGGATCACAGCGCCGATGATGGCTTCAAGTTCAGACGGCCGTCCAGCGGCTAAGTCTCGTTGCATCGACGCTGTGCCGTCAGCCGGACTGGCGTCGACAAATGCAAGCGTGCGCGAAACCACATCGTCCTGAAGACGAATATTACGGCTACGCGCCACGGCAGCCACCTCTTCCATCAACTGCCGCAAGAATTCGCGAGTGGGCGGACAAGTGCGCACCTCCCCGATGGTCGATCGTGCCACGGCGCCGGCGCCACTTACGGCAGCGATGAACAGCAGCTTTTCCCACAAGGCGGCGTGCATGTCTGGCGGGGTTTGAACGGTCACGCCTGCGGTCTTGAGCGCGTCTGCCAACGCCAGCGCATTTGCAGAGAGAGCCGAACCATCCGGTTCCCCGAAGACTACCGTAGGATCCAGCCCACCATGACGAATGCAGCCGGGTGACTCGACCGAAGCGATGATCCGGCAAAGGCCCATCAGCGGAGCTTTCGGCCCCAAGACCTGCTGCAACTGTGCAGTCGCTTCCACACCGTTTTCGAGAGGAAGCACTCGGGTCGCAGGCGCCAGAAGAGGCTGCATCACCGTTGCGGCCTCGGTAACTTGCCACGCCTTGACTGCAAGAATGACGGCATCGACCGTGCCAATGTCTTCGGGTTTGTCAGTGGCTTTGGAGACCGTGACCGTGAAATCGCCCTTGGGGCTTAGGATTCGCAAGCCATTTCGGCGAATGGCCTCAAGATTTGCCCCGCGGGCTACAACGGAAACCTGATAGCCAGCCCGCGCCAGAACAGCGGCGAAATATCCGCCCACGCCTCCAGCGCCAACCACTGCGAAAACATTCTTCTTCATGCGAAATGGGCTTTTAGGTCTTCGAGGATGCGGTCCAGCGCCTGGCATCCTTTGACATGGCCGCGAAGTCTGCCCGCGCCATGATCTTGTCGTTGCCGGCTTCCTTGCGGATCTCGTCCAACAGGCGCAGCGATTCGTGATAGTGATCCAATGCCAGCGAATTGCTGCCACTAAGACGCGATACCGTGGCCAGCAAATATTCAGCTCTCGCCTGCAGGGATCGCAGGCCCAGCTTCTCAGTGCGAGTCTCTGCCCGTTCCAATTCCTGCCGCGCCTCGGGCAGGGCTTTGGTGTTGATGAGGGCTTCGCCCAAATCCAGAGAGCACTGCACCGCCTCGTACTTGAGTCCTTTGCTTTCGGCTTCCTCTGACAAGGTTTTCAGCGCGGAAATGGCGGCCGATGACCGTCCCTGCTGGAGATCGTTACGTGCCAGCGCCAGCTTTGCCAGCAGGGTATTCTCCGCATCTTTAGCGCGAGTCGCTGACTGAAGCGACTGGTCATAGAGCTCGCGCGCCGCCTTATAGTCGCCGCCATAAGACGCGCTGTCGCCTTGAAAACGCAAAACCTGGGCCACCAGACTGTCATTCTTGAGTTCGTGGGCTAGAGCCAGAGCTTCATCCAGGCTGGCTTTGGCTTCATCTTCACGGCCAGACTGCGCCAGCGATTCTCCGTAGCCGCTAAGGATTTCGCCCATCCAGTAGGTTCGATCCTTTAACTCGCGAAACGTTTTCAGCGCTTCCTGGCGCGCGTTCAGGGCGGCGCCGTAACGGCCCTGATAGGCGAAGACACTTCCCATGTCATAGGAAGCGACCGCGGCGCCGCGCTTATCGCCGCTGCTACGCCGCAGATCCAGCGCCTTCAAGTACTGCGACAAGGCTTGGTCATACTGACCCAGCTTGGTATCGGTCACGGCAAGATTACGGATAGTCTCCGCGATGTCGTCGGGCACCTTTAGCTTTTCGCGAAGTTGCAGCGCCTGCTGATAGTAGGTCAGTGCGTCCTGATATTGTCCCTTCGAAAGGTATGAGGTGCCGATGTTGTTCAGAATCATCCCCTGGCTGGATTCATCCGCCAGGTCGCGATTGTCTTGCAGCGCCTCCTTATATAACTTGAGTGCTTCATCGGGCTGCGCCGCATCCTGATAGAAGTTAGCGAGATCATTCAGCGTGTCGGCCACACCGCGTTTGTCGCCGATCTCGCGCCGAATCTGTAGCGCTTCCTTATAGCTGGCGAGCGCCGCGTCCCGCTGGCCCAGCATTACCTGCGCCTGCGCGCTCTCGTTCAGGCTTACGGCGATGCCACGCTTGTCGCCAATCTGTTTCTTGATGGCCATCGATTCCTGATAGTTGCGCAACGCTTCCTGGGGCTTGTCCGTGAGACGGTAGGCCACACCGATGGCTTGCAGAATCGCGGCTTTCTCTTCCTGGTTGTCGAGTTGAATGGCCAGAGTCAGGGCACGATTAAGGAAGTCCAGACCACCTTGCGGATTGCCGCTCTTGATCTCCACCCGGCCACTGGCCAACAGAGCATCTACATATTTCGGATCTTGCTCAAGCACTTTAGCCAGATGCAGACGGGCATTGTCGAAGTCATCGGCATCCTCGTAAAGCGACGCCAGTGTAAATTGAATATCCGGATCCTCGGGTGCGACTTTCACAATGTTCTGATAAGCCGCGATGGCTTTCTGAGTATCGTTCTGAATGCGCGCGTCGCTCGCTTCGATCAAATACTTTTCTGAAGTCGGCAGCGACGCGCTCAGTTCCACAGCACGGCGCGAATAGCGCTCCGCTTCGTTGTCATAGCCCAGGCTCGAATAAGTTTGCGCGAGCCGGGAAAACGCCAGAGCAAAATCCGGATCTTCCTGGGTGGCGGAGTCGAATTTCTTCTGCGCCTCTAGATTATTTCCCTGGCGGGCCAGTTCAATCCCCTGATCGTAGTCCCTCAACGCCTCAGTGGATTTCGAGGAGGGCCGAAAAGCTTGCGCCTGGAGTTCCTTCACGATTTCCGGCGAAAGCGCGAGGTTCTCGCGAATCGACTGGGCCAAACGATCCACCGCCGGCAGCAAATCCTTCTCTGACTGCGCCTCCACCTTCAGGTTGGAAGTACGGTTGCGCTTGAGATCCTGCAATGTGGCGTCAATGCGAATTTCATCCCCCACCTTGACGTACTGTCCCCAAACCAAGGTCTGCGCATTGCTGAACTCTCCCAACTGCCGCAACATTTGCGGGTCAAGCTGTGAATTCGGATCGAGATGCAGGTCTCGTAACACCTGGTGCAGGCGGTCGGAGGAGACGGTGCGGAGGCTGGCGGATTGGCCGACGTCGGTGCTCAACATTTCGGCCATGCTGGAGCCGAGCCAGTCCAGACTGGCATCTCCGGAAGCATTGCGGAAGGGCAGGATGGCAAGCGATGCCACCGGCCCGTGCGCTTTCTTTCCAGCGTTGGGCAAGAGCCTGCCGCGCAGCATCCACCCAGCCGCAGCGACAATAATCGCCAGCGCGACTGTTGCCCACTTCCATATCGGCAGAGTTTTCTTCGATGTTGGAAATCGAGCCGAGATCAGGGACGCGGAAACCGGCCGCTTTCCCTGCCAAGCGTCGAGGTCGTTCAGGATTTCCTGCACACTCTGATAGCGCTGATTCAAGTCGCGCTCCAGACACTTGCCCACGATGTCGCTCAATCCCTTGGAAATGGAGGGATCGATATCTACCGCAGGGATCGCCCGTTCCTGGTTGCGTTTGAGCAGGCTGGCGATGGCGGTGTCCGCCTTGTATGGAGTATTGCCGGTAAGCAACTCGAAGAACACCAGTCCCAACGCGAAGATATCGGAACGCTGATCCAGTTCTTTTCCGACCGCCTGCTCGGGCGACATGTATTCCATGGTCCCAACCAGGGCGCCCGTGTTGGTCATGCCGTCCGATTCCACCAAACGCGCCAGGCCGAAATCCATCACGAGGGTGCGTCCTTGAAGATCGCGCATGATGTTCTGCGGCTTCAAGTCGCGATGGATCACATTGACGGTGTGCGCCGCGTAGAGCGCAAAGCATACCTGGCGAATCGTCTCCACCGCTTCTTCCGGAGTGAACTTGCCGCGCTCGAGGAGCAGCCGCCGCAAGTCCGCTCCCTCGATGAACTCCATGGTGATGAACTTGACCCCGTCGGCATCCGCCAGATCGTAGATGCGGATCACGTTCTTGTGGGTCACTTGGTGGGACAGCAAAAGCTCTTGCTTGAAGCGGGCCACAATCGCGGCATTTGACGCCAAGTCTCGCCGGATAACTTTGAGCGCAACGAAGCGGTCCAGCTCGCGGTCTTTGGCTTTGTAGACCGCGCCCATGCCGCCTTCGCCCAGCAGCTGCAAGATCTCATAGCGTCCGCCGAGCACATCCCCGAGCTGAAGAATTGCCGCGCTGACGAAAAGGCTGGAGGGGCTGGGCGTTGTCCGTGCCGGCATTCGAGGCACGTCAATCAAGGTCGCATCGAGATCGACCATGGTTGCGTCGGCATCAAGCGGCAGGGGACTTCCCGGATCGGGGTTGAGTGGCGTGCCGCTGGAAGAACTCTCGCCTTTGACCGGCGCACGCAGGCCACCCCGAGAGTTCGCATCAGGAGCTGCGTCGCGCGGGTTTTTCGGGCCGTCCATCGAGTTGCTCCATCGGGCGTGCGAACCGAGAAAACAATATGATTTCAGCAGCCAAATCCATGCTTCTAAAGCTGAAAGTATATACCCGCAGGCTGGCCGTGGGAGGGGATGAACCTGATTGTACCCGAGTGCTTAGGGGCTTGCCTACCGGCAACGGCCAAATGCCGTCGGGAAGAAAAACTTGGCATTTGTTTCACAGAGGCCTGTGGCGAACCGGCGTCACCGTCGCCAACAAGTGGAACAGGCGGGTAAACTCCGGATCTTACCGAGATCGCCAGACAACTCGCTTGGTCCGTGGTGATTGCGCAGGAATACCGCCTTGACTGAGTAGCTGTTGCGTATATAAAAAGGTCGCGGTTGCCCAACACTTATGGAAATCCGCACCCTGCATGACTGCCCGCAACATCACACAAAGAGGCAAGCCACCCCACTTTGTATCTTACAGATGAGAATTTGGAATCGCGGTAGCTTTTAGAGCCATTCGCTCACTGTTGGGCGGCGAGCCGGACAGCGCATAATAGAAGATGTAAACGTAGCAGAGAACGGGCAGAAGAAATGCAAGATGAATCCCAACATGGTCGGCAATAAAGCCCTGCATCAGCGGAATCACTGCTCCTCCCATGATCGCCATGTTGAGAATTCCGGATCCATCCCCTGCCAAGGGCCCGAGTTCAGCCAAGCCCAAGGTGAAAATGCTGGGAAACATGATGGAGTTGAAGAGACCGATGGCGAGGATGCTCCACATGGCGAGATGATCGCTGCTCAGGATGGAGGTGAGCAGCAATGTGGTGGTGCAGGCCGCGCAGAGGGCGAGGAGGCGCCCGGTCTTGATCTTGCGCAACAGGGCTGAACCGATAAATCGTCCAACCATCGCGCCGCCCCAGTAGAAGGAGACGTATCTGGCCGCGACTTTCGCGGTGAGTCCCGCGATGCCGGGCTGACCGAGGTAGTTGACCAGGAAGCTGCCAATCGCGACTTCGGCGCCGACGTAAGTGAAAATTCCGATGGCTCCGAGCACCAGATTGCGGTGCTGCCAAAGCGAATCGTTTACCTTGCTGCCCAGCGGATGCTGGGCTGACTCGATCTTGGGAAGTCGTCGAGCGGCCGATTACGCCCGCCAGCAAAACCAGCAGCAGGCCAATCACGATATACGGGCCTTTGACGGTGCAGCCTGCTGGGTACGGTAGGACTGAAGAGCAGCGGGCGAAAGCCGACGGATTGCCTCCGCCGCCAGCGGCACCGCACTGAGGATAAACAAAGAGCCGATGCTGGGAGCGATGGAGGTGCCCAGCGAATTGAACGCCTGGGTCAGATTCAATCGGCTGGAAGCGGTTTCCGGAGAGCCCAGCACGATTACATAAGGATTCGCCGCGACCTGGAGGGCGGTAATTCCCGCCGCCAGAATAATAAGCGCCGCTAGAAAAAGTGGATAGGAAGCCACGCTCGCGGCCGGCACGAACAAAAAAGCTCCCACGCTCATGGTCAACAAGCCCGCAACCATGGTGCCCTGATAGCCGATCCAGTCCACTATTTTGGCCGCAGGAATCGAAAACAGGAAGTAGGCTGAGAAGAAGCTGAACTGAATCAGCATGACTTGCGCGTAGGTCAACTCGAAAATCGACTTCAAATGCGGGACCAAAATATCGTTCAAGCAAGTGAGGAAGCCCCACATGAAGAAGAGGAGAGTGACGACCACAAGCGGACGGCGATAAATTCCGGGCCGGGCAACTTCGTCGGGAGCAACGTTCCCTTGATTTGTATGTTCTTTCGAATCCACCTCGCCGATACCCTTTTTGCCCCGTCGCTACCGGAACTGATAACCCGGTTTAAGTTCACAACGATAAGTCTTTGATTGGTCCTTGTCGATGCCCATGTGGCACTCGGCCCACGGCAAAAAGAGATCGGGACCGAGAGGAAAGACGATAGCTTCTCCATTGACTTCGGCTTCAATGCTCGGACCTTCGGCCGTTGCCGGCAGACTAAAATTCAAGGCGCGTCCAAAGATTACGGGATAAGACTCGCGCACCATATCGCTGACCATGGGATGAACGACTTCTGCCTCCAATAAGAATGTAGTTGTGTCGGACCAATTAAGAATTGCAATGTTGAGGCGGCGATGGTCCGGGGAAAGTTCTTCCCGGTCAATCTTTGTAAAAGGACACGGTCCCGCTATACAAGAGACTCGGGCGTTGCGGAACTGGTTGCCCTCCCCAGCGTCGAGCGATGTAGTTCCGAGGGCTGCCTTCCACTTGCCGTCGGGTGAACATGGAAGCCGTTTGTCGCAACGCACGTTACCAGTATTAGTGACTTGAAATGTCTTGACTGTGCTTCCCACATTCGCTTCAGTCGTGGCCTTCACGGAATACCGTACCCGGGCGTTCGAAACGGTCACTGGAGGCCGGCCGGCTTCGGTGGTGGTTTTCTGCGGGAGTGGCGACATCCGGACGATGTACAGATTATTTCCTACAAAATCGTGGAGCGTGAGGGGTTGGTAATCCTTGTGGCGAAATTCGAGGGTCACAGGTTGTCGATGCTGGAGTCGCTTGGGCAGAGTGATACGGAAGAAGCCTGATGGATCAGATTTGGAGTTGGCAGTTCCTATGCCGTTGGTCGCAGTGATTTCAACATCCCCAATCGGGGATTGCTTGTTCGGGTCGCTATCCTGTCTCAAGACCGCGCCCTTCAGAGTGATGGGTTGACGGCGGTGCAAGAGCACACCCGTCAAGGTGGCTGCCAATACCCCGAGAGTCAAGAGTGTCCATACCGCAGCCGTCTTTCTGAAACCCATGCTTCACCGTGGATTACTATGACGCGCTTCGTGGTCGGCAGGTTTGCCACATATCGCTTGTGAGCGTGTCAGGCCAGCAGCAATCTTGGCGAATTTCACGCAACCCCTGACGGCCTCGCGCCTCTGGAAATCATCTAAGCTTCAAGCAGATGCACAAGCACGGCCAGAGCGCCAATAACACCCGCCGCCTGTCCCGGCGAGATTTTCTCCTACAGCTCGGAGGTCTGGGAATAGCCAGCGTCGCGGCCTATGGGAAAACAGCCCCATTCCTGGCGATGGCGGACGAACACTCTCGTTCCTCGCAGCCAGCCTCAACCTTAGCGACTTTTTCGCCGGGTGAGGACCAGCTTTTAGAGGAACTCGAGAAACTGAACTTCAAATATTTCTGGGAACAAACCAGCCCGCTGACCGGTCTGACAAAAGACCGATGCAACGTTCTCATCAATGACACCAGCGTGGTGGCGAGCATTGCGGCAACCGGATTTGGGTTGACTGCGCTCTGCATCGGGCAGCAGCGCGGCTACGTTTCACTTCACGATGCGCGGGAGCGCGCGCTGGCGACGCTGCGCTTTCTCTGGAAGAAAATGCCCACCCATCGAGGGTTCTTCTATCATTTCGCTGACCTCAATACGGGCGAGCGGATGTGGGACTCCGAAGTCTCCTCGGTGGATACGGCCATCCTGCTCTGTGGAATTCTCGACCTGCCGGCAGCATTTTCCGGAACACTCCGAGATCAGTCTTCTGGCGTACGAAATCTTTGACCGCGTGGACTGGACATGGTTGTCGGAGGACACCTCGCTCTTGCCCCACGGATGGACCCCCGAAGGCGGGTTTCTGCCTTACCGCTGGGACTATCTACAGCGAACTGATGATGATGTATCTGCTGGGACTGGGTCGCTTACTCATCCTCTGTCAGTAGAGACTTGGAATGCGTGGAAACGTACCCATTTTGAGTTTGACGGCATCAGTTACATCGGGTCGTTTGCCCCTTTGTTCGTACATCAGTACTCGCAGGCCTGGTTCGATTTCCGAGGTAAGTGCGACAAATACGCAGACTATTTTCAAAACTCTGTAGCGGCCACAGAAGCGCACCGCTGTTTCTGCCTCGAACTGGCGAAGCAATTTCCAGACTATAGCGATGATTTGTGGGGAATCACTGCATCAGATTCGCAGCACGGATATGTGATTTGGGGAGGTCCACCTGCAATGGGGCCAATCGATGGTACCGTCGTTCCCAGCGCCTCAGCGGGCTCGCTGCCGTTTTTGCCGCAGCCCGTGATGCGGGTTCTTATGAACATCAAGGAACATTATGGGCGGGCATGGAGCAAGTATGGATTTGTAAATGCATTTAATCCTCTCACAAACTGGTACGACCACGACGTAATTGGGATTGACCTCGGCATCACCATGCTCATGGCAGAAAATGCCCGCACCGGTTTCGTCTGGAAGACCTTTATGAAAAACCCGGAAGCGAAGCGGGGCATGGAACGCGCTGTATTCAAGAAGTATCAGCCGTCAGCCTCGGTGGTAAATACGGCTGCCGCGTGTCCCTCCGCTACTTTATTTCAATGACCGCCAAGCCGTGTGCGGGCAGGGTCAAGGTCATCTCACCGTGCTTCAGTCTGGCGCGTCTCGGGAGCCGGCAGTTCGACGGCAAGCCGCAGCTCGCGAATCTGGGCTTCGGTTGGATAGCGGGGCGAACCCATCTTTTTGTAGGCTGCATGAAAATCTCCGTGCTCGTGATCCACGCGAAAGATGGACGCCTCATGGGCTCTCGAATGTTTCAAACACACGGTTACGATTCTCGGAGAACCGGCTTGCTCCGGCGGCGCGTAGTTCCACAACGCAAGCACCAACGTGCCGTCTTCTTTCCGGGTAAGCAGGGCGAAATCAGAATCGAGTTGGATTCGCTGATCTCCGAGCTTGTGCAGCAGTTGGAATGCATAAAAAGCCGGTTTTGGAATCCCCCCGGCAGCGATCAGCCCATAGCCGCCGTAGAAGGGCGTTTTCACCACTCCCTGTTCTTCGAAGACGTCGGAGAAGGTCCAATAAGACATCATGTCGACCAGGCCGTCACACTGGCGAACGGTGTCGGCGAGCCAAGGTCCCATGTAAATGGAATCTGTCACGTCAGGCTCGGTCATATAGCTGGCGTTGAACTCGCTCAGGATCAGAGGCAAGCCGGGCTTGCTCGACGCAGTGATTTCTTCGTGAACCTTTTTCATGGCGTGGCACACCATCTGGTCGCGGGGAACATATTCGTGAGAGCCGAAAACGCCCGCTGGCGGATCATTTGCATAAACGTGCGTTGCAACGAAATCGACAGGGATATTCTTTTCCACGCAATGACGGATGAAAGCATCGACCCACGCGGCTTGCGCGGTTGCAGGCCCTCCGATTCGCAACCGGGGACTTACATTTTTGATCGCGAGCGCAGTGTGATCGTACAGCTCCCAATAGGTAGCCTGTTTCGGTTCTCCTGCCCAAAAATCGAGGTTAGGCTCGTTCCAGACTTCGAAATACCATTGTGCGACTTCGTTGATACCGTAGCGGTCGACGAGGTGCTGCGCGAAGGCCGAGATCAGTGCGTCCCAAGCGTCCCAATCCTTGGGCGGAGAAATGTTGGGCCTGTACCAGAAGCTGTGAAGAATATTTCTCGCCGCCAGCTTATTGGGCATGAAGCTGATTTCAACGAAAGGGCGCACGCCGTCTGCCAGTAAACCATCGTAGATTTGATCGACATAGGAAAAGTCGTACACGGCATGACCGTTGCCGTCTTTGTCATAGACGCCGACTTCATCGTGGAAAATGCCGTGAAAGCGCACGTATCCGAAGCCGGTGACCGCCTTCACCGATTTCAGGTCGCGGCGATAACTGTCACGCAAGCTGAGTATGGCGCGTCCCGAACCAAACATTTGTTCCCAGAAGTGCGGAAAAGAGTGCGTGGGGGCTTGTGCGTCCAGAACAATCACATCGGGATTAGGGTTGGCCTGCGCGTTGATCACGGATCCACTCAGGCAGAACGTCCAGAGAAACAAGAGGCTGAGAATGAGCCGGTTCTGCATTGCGGTCTTCATGAACAGATGCAGATCTTCCGCCACCCGGAGGTTTTCATGCTGCCCTGATGTGGTGATTCTGCGCACCGGACGCACGTGAGTGGCGGGTTTTTCCTGCAAGAGGAGTTCCGTGGCCTGCACTCGCGGATGGCTGTGAAACCAACGCTGCACCACGTCGTCATGCAGGAAGTTGGCGATCGAAAGCAGGCTCATTCCCTGGTGATGCGCCATCCAGCAGCGCACCAGTTCGTAACGGCGGAACCAGGAGCGGCGCCGCTTGCGATCGAAGTCGATCGCTTCGTAGAATCCATAGGGTCCCAGCCATCTTCGTTCCTCCATGTTGCGCAAGTTCCGCAGTGCGGATGTGGAGTCGACATGCAGCGCCAGGAACGACGAATAGGGCGAAATCACCGGCGCCTCCGCTCCAGTTTCTGGGCAGCCAGTGGCGGAACGCCGAAAGCGAAATACTGATAGTTGCCGGACTCGTCCACCCTAAATAAGCCGACTCGGAGATGCCCCAGGGAATGTGCCTTTGCGCCACGTAGGCCCGCTGCGACCGCACTGCCGCCGCCATTGTGCCGCTCCAGTAGATGTGTTGGGGTAAATGCGCATCCAGAGGGCTGGCATCAGATACTCAAACATCGTCCCCGTCCAGGAGAGCAGCACGGCCCTGCCACGATCCAGGGCATGGGGCCGGCCAAGCAGGAACCAGCTCTCCTGCGGAATGTCATCTTTGGCGATGGCGGTAAACACTGCGATACGCGATTCAGTTGCCAACAGATCGTAACATGCGGAATGGAGCCGTTCGAGTTTCGATGTCGAAGCCAACCGAGAGCAATCGTCGTCTCAGGTCGAGCAGAAATGCAAAATCCATTTCAGCGGCGAGCGTGCCTGCCTGATTGGCGATGTCCTGGAGATCCTCTATGAGTCGCAGCAGATGTAAACGCGCGTCTGGCAGCAAGGAAAGAAGTCGCTGGTGAAGTGGATTCGATTCCCCGCGTTCGGCCGCCGCCTGAAGACGGACAGTGAGGCGAATCAATGAAATCCGGCAATCGTTCGAGCGCCAGGCCGTCAGGTCGGCTTGCAGATGGAGGGCAGGATCATCCTTCAACGCGGCGAATTGCGGAAGCAGCCACGGCGCGTAGAGTTGCACAGCTTTCCGCACCTCTTGATTCGTTCCTCGGCATGCTCCGCAAACCATCGGGATCCGGCGTGCCTCGGGCTTGTGGTTCTCCGATGGGCATTCTGGAAAACTCCGTCAGAAATGCCCAAGCGGATATTGCAGCCAGGGCGTCTCTGGCGGTCTTTTTCCAGGGCAGAACCGCCGGCGGCGCGGCAGCGCACGGAGATTGGCCAACAAGCGAAGATAATCGAGGAATCCGTCGGCTAACGCGGCTCTGAACAGAGGCCGCTTCAAGAGTTCCAGGCATCCTTGCTGCAAGAGTCCAGAGCGAGGCTATCAAGTTGCCGCTGTCGACAGCCGACACGCTGGCCGGCGAAAGCGGAGCCATGATCGCGTGTCATACCAATTGAAAAGGTGGCCCCGAAATCTTTGCAATTGGGACACCGTTTTCAGAGTTTGAAGCGTCTGCCGGGCAAATTCCGGGACCGTGATATAGCCGAACTTGCAGGCAACCTGACGCGCGTTCAACAGAAAACCGAGATTCGTCGGTGAAATGCGGGCCGCGATATTGGCGGGCTCTTCCTGCACATTGTCGGGGATTAACCAATGATGTTCTTCGGTGCTGAACTCGGAAAAGTACCGCCATATGCGGAGTGCCGTAAGACGGAGGAATCTTTGTTCTTTTTCAGACAGTTGTTTGCGTGGGGCACGCGGCGGCCGGTTGAGCCACAGTGAGATGGGTTTGCTGAACCCCCAGAGCAGAAGAATGGGCAGGGCAGCCACAAGAGCTCCGCGATGCACAAACCACATCAAGAGAAACAGTCCCAGCGCGAGCGCGGGAGTGCAGTCCAGATAAATGTCCAGCACGGTGCGCTTGTAGCCCGCGAGCTCCGCCTGGGCTGCCGTCTCCCATTGCAACAGCCTCTGACGCGTGAGCAGACGACGGACCAGGGTTCGCACCACGGCGTCGAGAGACAATAGCGCCTGGTGCGCCAGAAATGTCAGTGTCAATCCGTCAGCGATATTCGCGTCAAGAAACGCCTGGCCGGCGTCAAGAGCGATGGATGCACGCTTCAGGAACGCAGCGCGCGTCAGTTCGAACGCCAACTGGATCCACGCCGGTAAGAAAAGAATGGCGATGGCGGCCAGCGTCCAGAACGCGGGAGGGCCCGGCAGCACGAACCAGCCCAGCACCAGCAGTACGAACATCCCCGGCTCCACCAGGCTGCGCCGTAGATTGTCGAGGATCTTCCACTGGGATATGAGCGACAGAGTATTGGGGACTTGCCGTCCCGACTCATCCGGGACGTTTGGGCGCAGCCATTCAGCAATCTGCCAGTCGCCCCTCAGCCAACGATGCTTCCGCCGGTTGTAAGCACTGTAGTGTGAGGGATAATCCTCGATGACCACGATGTCGCTCACCAGGCCGGCACGGGCGTAAGCACCCTCAATCAGATCGTGACTAAGCAGGGCGTTGCGTGGGAAGCGGCGGTCAAGAACACGTTGTACAGTCTCGACTTCGTAGATTCCCTTTCCTACAAATGTGCCTTCGCCATAGAGTTCCTGATATACATCTGACACCGCGCGGGTGTAGACGTCGATTCCGGTTTCCCCGGAATAAATGCTCGCCAGTCTGGAACGGGCTGTGCTTTGAACGCTGACCCCGACCCGAGGTTGCAGGATGCCATAACCCGCAACCACCATCCCCGTCGCCGGATCGACGATCGCGTGATTTAAAGGATGAGCCAGGGCGCCTACCATCCGATGGGAGGATCCACGGGGTAGTTCTGTATCGGAATCAAGAGTGATGACGAAGCGAACGCTCGGCAAGATGGAAAGATTCCCAGCTTTGACCGGAAAGTTGTCCTGCTGGCCCCTCAGCAGGTCATTCAGTTGCATCAGCTTTCCCCGCTTGCGTTCCCAACCCATCCAGAGTTCTTCGCGGGGGTTATAAATGCGGCGCCGATGCAGCATAAGGAATGACCCCATCCCCTGCCCGGAATACTTCTCGTTTAACCTCGTGATCAGAGCCAAGCACACCTCGACCAGGGAGTTGTCTTCGCGCGGTTCCTCCGGAGAATCGGGGAGATCGGTGAGCAATGCAAAATGAAGATTGGGATCCTGGTTCCCCAGGAAGCGAACCTCCAAATCCTCCACCAGCTTGTGCACCTGCTTTTCGTTGAAGAGCACGGTTGGAATGCACACCAGCGTGACACAGTCGTTTGGAAGTCCATCGGAAAAATCCAGTTTCGGTAGAATATCCGCCGGAAGAAACACGGTTGCCAGGTAGTTCATCATCTGGACGGCGCTCTGAGAACTGGGCAACAAGAGGGCCAGCGTCGACAGCAGAATAAGCGACAACGAACTGTGGGGCCCGGTCAAGAGCAGCACGGCTCCCGACATGATTGCGAAAGTAAGGAGCGCAATTCCAGTAAGATATAGTTCGTCCGGGTGGATTCGTAGAAAACGGCGCAGGCGCTGGATGAGAGATGGATGAAAGCCGACTTTTTGTTCCAGCAGCGGAGTCCCTTCGGCAAGCAGGTAAAAGCCGACATGCGATCGGCGTAAGGCCAGCCGCGGGTCCTGGATCGGCTGTTTCGGGGCGTGGCGGGCAAGCGCAAGGACGTGTCTGGCAACCTCCAGTTCGGTGCAGTCCGAGTGCCCGGCGATTCCTACCAGTTTCTTGCGGTACAGTTCGCGACTATCAAAATCCATGCGCGCATAGGCGCCGGAAGGGTCTTGACGCAAAACGTGGTCGAAAAGAATCAACGGTTCAATAACAGTTTTCCAGTCGGTTTGCTGCACATCTCGAAGGCTGCGAACCAGCGCCTGCACCCCGTACAAGCCGATCGGATCGTTCAGCAACCGACGCCCACGGGCGGCAATCTGTTCCAGTAAGGCAAGCTTGAGGACAGAGCGCCAACGCCCAAAGCTCATTCATTTTCAGGGCCGTGATTTCCTGGAAGGCCTCAACATAGGCAGCGAAACTCCACTCCTCGAACTGGTATCGAGTGGCAACCAGAAAGTCTTCGGTTAGGACCGCGATCCTGGGAGCGACGCTGCCTGTACGAGTCCGGACATGAGGAAACTTGTGATCAAGGTCGAAAGTTTCTCGGACGCTTTCCAGTTCCGCCTCCAGGAGGCGAATGTCGTCGTGCAGCCAGCGGAAATCGTCCGACACGATTTTCGGAGAAGGGGATTCCAACTTGGCCATCAACGGCCTGAGGGCGCAAGACACGGATCGACAACGTTTCCAGAATGGGCGAGGCGCGCGTTGGCCTGGCAGCCAAGACAGATTGCGAGCCAACTCCGCGGCGCGAGCGCCGAGAGAAGATAGGTCCGGCGACGTGTCTTTCGAAGGTTGGCGCAGGACTCCAGTTTCTGCATTCACGAGTTCAGAATCAGTGCTCTGCAACATCTCGTTTCCTAGCGGTAACTGGAGGCCTGCATTTCAAACATTTCGGCGTAACGACCTCCGATGCTGGCCAGTTGATCGTGACTTCCATCCTCAACAATCCTGCCGTTGTCGAGTACTACGATGCGGTCTGCCATGCGAACGGTTGAGAACCGGTGCGAAACAAAAAGCGCCGTCTTGCCTGCGGTGAGTTCGGAAAACCGCCGAAAGACTTCGAATTCACTGCGTGCATCCAGCGCGGCAGTCGGCTCATCGAGAATCAGCAACTGTGCATCTCGCAGATAGGCACGGGCCAGCGCCACTTTCTGCCACTCTCCACCTGAAAGATCCACGCCTTGATCGAAGCGCCGGCCGAGCATCTGCTCGTAGTGCCCCGGAAGATGTCCGACGACGCAATCCGCCATACTCTTCCGGGCTGCTGCCTCAAGAAGTTCTGGATTGTCGATTTCCTCAATCCGGCCAACAGCGATATTTTCACGGGCGGTCATTTCATAACGCATGAAATCCTGAAAAATGACGCCCATCTCACGATGAAGGTCCTCAAGGTCGTATTCGCGCAGGTCAATCCCATCCAGCAGGATTTCTCCTTCGGAGGGATCGTAAAGCCGGGTAATCAGCTTCACGATGGTGGTCTTGCCCTGGCCATTCTCGCCGATCAGCGCCACTCGCTCTCCGGGCCGGAGATGAAAGTTCAGCCGATCGAGAACCAGGCGTGAGCTTCCGGGATATCGGAAGGAGACTTTTCGAAACTCAAAGCCACGCAGCATGGGCCGAGGGGCTGGCAGCGCATTCGGTTTGGACCGGATCGTCGGCCGCATTTCGAAGAAGGCAAGCAAGTCGGTGAGGAACAGAGCCTGATCGGCAATGCCCGCTAGAGTTGAAAATATCTGCTGGATGTTGCTGCTGGCCTGCTGAATCGCCCCGGCCAGAAACGTCAGTGTGCCGATGGTCAATGCCCCGTTTACAGTTCGCCAGATGACGAACACATAGGCCGAGTAATAGCCCATGGTGCCGACCACCGACAACAAAGATCCGGCAATCAGTTTGCGCCGGGACAAAGCGACATTTTCTTCGTAGATTTCGTCCGACAACCGGGTGAAGCGGTTGCGCAGAAATTCCCTCAGCCCGAAAAGCTTCAACTCCTTTGCCGCTTCTTTGCTTCCTCCAAGTATCCGCAAGTAGTCGAGCTGCCGTCGCGCCGGTGTCTGGCGGAAATTCTTGGCATATCCCAGAAACGCGAAATGGCTTTCGCCAATGAATGCGGGAACCACGCCGGCGATCAGCAGCAGCATCAGCCAGGGAGAGAACACCATGATTGAGACGGAAAGGGTGAGGGTGGTAATTGCCTGCTGCACCAAACGTCCAACCGCCTGAATCATGCCAAGCCGGTCGGTGGCTTGAACTCGCGCCCGCTCCAGCCGATCGTAGAAAACCGGATCCTCGTACGCTGTTAAGTCCAGGCTGGCAGCATGATCCATGACCCGAATGCTGACGTGGCGAGTGTACTTATCGGCCAGCAAGGAATCGGAGTAGTCGATGGCCCGGGAAACAAGGCTGACTAGGACCGCGAGCGCGAATTCGGTGGCGACCAGCCACCAAAACCTGCTCGGCACCGGCTGGTGAGTGGTGACGGCGTGAACGATGCCATCGATAATCAGTTTGGTGATCCAGAGTAGTGCGATCGGCAGAAACGACGCCACCAAACGAGAACCCAGCCCGAACACGACAACCGCGGGGCCCGAATCCCACACGATCTTGAGAACCGATGGAACGTTGCGGAGCGCCGTTAGACGTTCCCGCCACCCCAGCCAGAAATTTTCCTGTTTTGCCATCTTTGGGTTCTGCGTCTGCGATGTCTTCGTCCGCCAGGACGCGGCTGACGAATGTTGGTCTTAAAGTGTCGGCTCCGCCCCGTCAGACTTCCGCAAATTATGGATGCCAAAATTGGCTCCGGGGTTTGTCTCCACACTGATGGTGTGTTCAGCCGATAACCGCCGCTGCGTCGTGACAAAAATCATTGGGAGTAGCGGGCTGCCGCCTGCTGCTGCTCCGCCGTCATTTCGCTCCAGACGATTCGCAGGTTACCCGCGATGCGAGGATTGGCCGGATTCTGGCGCTGGGCGCGAGACAACCAGTGGTATGCAGTTGGAAGATCGGCCGCGACACAATGGCCCGTGGCAAACATTGTGCCTAAGACGCTTTGCGCCTCCGCGTCACCGTGCTCAGCGGCGATGAAAAGATTGGTTCGCGCAAGCTCACAATCAGTTTCGCCACCGGTGCCGTAGAGGAAGGCTTCACCTTGGGCCTCCAGTTGGTCCGCGGGTCGGGTTGAGGCGTGAGTTATTTGTGGTTCGACCTGCGTCGGTTCGATAACCGCTAAAGACGATGCGTGTCTCAACCTGCTGCGCTTGGCAGAAGTTGGTAACTTGGCGGGCGAAAGGCCAGAATTAGTTTCGCTGTCCGTATGTCCCGAGGGCGACGCCTGCTGCGGCGCAGCATCGACGGTTTGCGCGGAGGGCAGCGAACTTGGTTCAGACATCACTTGTGTTTCCCCTGGCTGTGCTGGCGTAGGGGTTGCCGCGCTGCGACTGCTGTCAACCGGTTTCGGTGTAGCATCCAGCGTTTGGTGGCCGGCAAAAAGCGCATGCCACGAATGGCCCTGGTTCACCCAGCGCCAGGACAAGATCCCCCCGGTTGTCAATAGCACGACCAACGCCAAATACGCGAGCCAACGCTTCGACGAGGGCTCATCTTCGAGCAGATAAAAATGGTCGGTTTCGCGCGTAGGCTCGTTGAGTCCGAGGAACGACGGCCAATTGACGGACGTCTCCGGTACCGAGGGACGAGGATGGGTGCCTGACGAGGATCCCGAATCAGACGGTTCAATGGTGGCGGGCAGTGAAGCCCCACACCTCCCGCAGAAGCGATGATCGGAATGGTTTTCGTAGTCACATTTTGTGCAATGGATCATCATCATCTCCCACCAGCCAGGGTACGCACCTTACTTTCGCGAGAGGCATCCTTCCGCACTTTAAGGAACCAAGTGTTGGATGAGGATTGTGGCTGTCATTACCTGATGACTGCAAGTCTGGTTCCACACCGGGACCGAAAGAATCCTCACCCTGACAACGGCATAGGAGACGTACGGTGTTCAGGGTAGTGCAGAATGTACGTTGTGCTGGAAGGGTCAGCCATGTCGTGAGATCGGGTCATGGGAGCCCAGGCCCGCCTCGATTGATGAATGCTGCAACGACCGCAACAGTCGCTTGCGGTCTTTTACCAGATGCCCTTGTCGCTACCGGTGATTTTTTGTCCCAGGGCCGCGGCGGTTGCCAGGCACGGCAACAGGCTGAGTCGAGCTGTGCTGCGCAGATTCCCGCCCAACATCAGGGTCGCCCACTCTGAGGCATAGAGATGGGCCGAATACGGTAGGATTGGAACCCGCAGAAACCCTTTCTCGAAGTGGACCTGGCTGGCTCCGAAGCGGGCCGCGGACCGGACGGGCGATGGGAGGGCCACGCCCCTTCCGCGATAAGCCCGCAAATAGTCAGAAGCGATAGTGAGAAAGGTCGCGACCCCCTCCCAAATGCCGCTCCGCTGCGCGACCGACTGCAGATCTTCATAATCGATGACCCCAGCTTCCAGAAGTTCCGCCGTGTCCGCAATGTCGCATAAACGTATATAGAAATGACGATACATTCGTTGCAGGGTGCAAATCACGAGACGATCTTCGACCGAAGGAACTCGGAAGAGATGATTGCCGATGCTCACCGGCCTGGAGCGTGCAACCAGAGGCCTGGCGAAGCCTGTCAGTTCCCCGGTCTGGCCCAGGCGACCCATATGTATCTCCAGAAGCTCCGGCACTCCTGGAACGACAAAATTCCATTTGTTCGCCAATCGATCTCCCCAGCCTGCGGGGCTCGACTCTCGCGGTGAATTCGCGCGTCAAAATACGTATTACATCCTCGGGCGGAGCATTGGTATAGAGATCGACATCGCTTCCGAAATCAGGCCAGTGGTCCAGCGATTTGATTACCACGACATCGCATTTCTCCGATGCCAGCGCTGCACAAATCTTTTGCAAGCATGAGATCGCATTGTCGATCCGGCCACGTTCACGCTCAATCGCCTGGCTCGCCCATTCATACCGCTTGTAATCGTGGGCGCAGGCCATGATTCCACGAAGAGTATCCATGGAACGCATGACCACATGGTGCGAGTTCCCGAGCGTCAACATTCCTTGAAACTGTCCATCGCTGAGGTCTCGAAGCGCATCCTCTTTAACCCTTGAGAATAATAGGTTAGAAAGCAGATCCATCGCGTGGCTGGAATTAGGGGACGAGGTCATCATAAGTGTTTTCGGACACAGCTCCATAGGTCAAGGTTTCGGAGGCTGAGCGTTCACAGGCGAGGATGGCGGAGGTTGGGGAACTCTGTCTGGTGCCGCAGAGGCCGGGGCCATGGGCTCGACCACCGGGCTGCCATCACGATGTAGAAGCTCGACGGGCCCGGATTCGCGCCGTCTGGCTTGGGCTTCTTCCGCGAGTTCCGCGGTAACCTTGCGATCGTTGTCATCGGAGACCTCCAGCAGATTTAAACCTTCGGCCGACCGGCGAGTTGCCAACTCAACCCGCGCGCCGGCGCCCTGTGCCTGTCGAGCCTTCTCATAGAACAATTGCGCCGTTTCCGGATCGCCATTCATTTCCGCAACGTAACCGATGTTGTTCAGAGAAAAAGCATTGTTGGGATCCAGCGAATAAGCGGCACGGAAGCTCTGGCTCGCAGCCTGCCAATCATTGCGATTGATGGCCGCCACGCCCCGCAAGTTCAGCCTGGCCGCCCGCTCCTGGATGGTTTCGTTCTGGATGCGTTGCTGTAATCTTCTGGCGCTCTCGGCGGCCATTTCGCTGACCGATCGGCCGCGCCAAGCGCGGTCGAAAGTCACCACCACCGGTTGCGCGGAATGAGCTTGCGCCGCCTCATCGTAGTAATGCAGCGCAGACTGCAAGTCCCCTTGTGACTCCTTAGCGACCCCCAGGTTATTCAGTGTGAAAGCACTATGCGGATCTTTGGCCAGCGCGGGTTGCAGGAGCGCTTCCGCTTCCGAACCACGGCGCTGCGACAAGAAACGCACCGCAGCGACATTCGCGTTGCTAATTTGCATCGGCACATCATTAACCCCAGTAAATGCATCCGAGAAAGGTTTGCCCTGTAATTTCGACGAACTCGCCCGGGCAATGACAGCGTCCGTGCTTTGCCGCGAAGCCAGTTCATAGAAACGCTCCGCACGATCCACCTCGCCATCCAGTTCAGCGATGTACCCCAGGTTATTCAGAGTGAAAGGATTGTCGGGATCGTAAAGGTAGGCCTTATAGAACAGCGCGGTGGCCCTCTCGTACTGGTTTTTGCGGATGGCGTCCACGCCTTCCCGATTCAGGCGCTGAACGGGAGTCAGCGAGCTGTGCCTGGGAAGCGTGATTTTCAAGTCGCGGGCGTGCACCGCCTGAGCGAATATTCCAAACGCAGCGATCAGCAGCAGTTGTCGCCGGTACCGCATTCTGATCAGACCCATTCCGTCCTTCCTGTACACTCTCGCCGCAATTTGGATGCGCGTAGTCGGGAGGTGTTGCCCAATCAGCACCGTTTTCCGTCGGGGTATCAAAGGCCACCCCACTCGTTTCCAGCGCATCGAAAAGAGTCGCCAAAATTGGCAACGGGCGAGGTGTGTTTATGAATCGACTGCTGATATTGATTTTCCTGGCGGGCACGGCATTCGCCCAGCTAGGTGCGTCTGCGTTTTCGACCGACCCTCATACGCCTTCCTCGCCGATTGATCCGCCAAGTGCTCCGGCCGCGACGTTCACGCGTGGAAGCCTAAATGGTTTACCCGATCTACTCCCGCAACCGCGGGGGAAGGCGACACTGATGGGCGGCACGGTATTGAAGATCGACCGGGTGCGCGATGAGATGACGCTCCATCTCTTCGGCGGAGGGAAAACCCGGATTCTTTTTGACGCCCGAACGCACGTTTATCGCGATGGTTCAGCAGCACCCCTGGCGGACCTGCAGAATGGCTCGCGCGTTTATGTAGACACGGTGCTAGCCGGGGTCGACATTTTCGCGCAGAACATCCGATTACGCACTGAGGATGCCACTGCGCAGAGCAGCGCACAGGTGGTGACTTACGACCCTCGATCCGGAATTCTAGTACTGAACGACACGATGTCCCCACGACAATTGAAACTGCGTGTCTGGCCGACCACGGAGATCCTGCGTGAGGGAAAGACCGTATCCCCGGGTAATCTGGTGGCGGGCGAGCTGGTATCGGTGACATTCCTGCCCAACACCAGCGGAAAGCCTGCTGCCCGCACCATTACCATCCTCGCCGCGCCAGGAAGTAAATTTGTCTTTGTGGGCCGCGTGGTACATCTCGATCTGCATCTCGGCCTTCTGGTTGTGGTCGATCCTAGGAACCAGAAATATTACGAAATCACCTTTGATCCCAACGTAGTTGGAGTGAGTGATCGTTTGCGGGAAGGTGCGACCGTGGAAGCAGTCACCCGGTTCGACGGCGGTCGCTATCTGGCCAGCGCTATCACGGTGAATCCCGAACTTCATTAGGCGTTGCCATTACGGAAGATGATCGAGATAGCACGCCCCGTTGGTGGGCTGGATGGGCGGCGTGGGTGGCACTCTCCAGGGTACGTTCACAAAATCGAAAAATTCTGTCATGTCCATTTGGGCCGCGTCTCGTTTGGTGAGGCTGGGGAGATTGAAGCGGGTCTCCACCAGTTTCAGCCACGCGGTGTAATCGGCAACCGTGTGCGAAACGTAATGTTTCTTCGCGAACGGCGAGATGACCAGCAGAGGGACCCGGTAACCGGTATAGACAAAATCGCAAGTTGGCCCCAGTCCCTTCGTACAAATGTCGCCGAGCTGAAGGTCGGAGGGCTTAATACCGTCTGGGCTCACCGCCGGTTGCGGCGGAACATGATCGTAGAACCCGCCAAATTCGTCGTAGGTGAGAATGAAAACGGAGTCCTGCCATGAAGAGCTCTGCATCAATGCGTTGATCAAGGTCGATACGTATCGCGCTCCCAGTTGCACACTTCCGCCCGGTTCACCGTCATCCAATCCTGGATGTTCGTCTAGCCCGCTGTCGAAGCCGGGGTCAATGAAGGCCACGGACGGCAGAGTGTCATTCTGGACATCGCTGAAGTACTGGGAGACAGGCACTATGTTCTGCGGGTATTTGCTGGCAGTCGCGAAGTACATGAGAGTGCTGTCATTGATTGGGGGCGTAGCGTGCACGAGATCGGTGACATAGACCTTCCACGAGATTCCCGCATTTTGCAACAAGTCAAAAATGGTGGGATTGCTCAAGGTCCCCTGCGTGAGGGGATAGACATGGCCTGCGGAAGTTGCAGCAAGCATATACATCCGGTTGGGTTGAGTTCTGGACATGGTGGGAGAGAACCAGCGGTCTGAAGTGGCAAAGTTCGACGCCATGAAGTAGTAGTAGGGTAAGTCCGCGGCGTCATAGTAAGACATGGCACGCACTCCATTCACGTCGGTGAACGGGGGCTGATTGGTCCTGGCATCGTGAGCCGCGGTCCAGACGAACCCGTTCAAAGTCGCAGTGGCGGCAAGAGGGTCGCTCAGGTTCCAATCCACGTGGTCTTCGTTCCAGGACGGACTCGGGTTTTCGATGCACATAGAAACCATGGGAAACGATGTGACCGCGGGACTGTTGCCATCGGTGACGCAGTCGCTGGGAGGCGGAAGCGCAGGATCGCATCCGGGGTTGGTGGGTGCCGGCCCCTGAAGCGGGGCAATTCCCACCTGCGGATTAAATTGCGGCAACCCGTCGAATCCCTGATCTGGGTAGCCATTGGCGGCCCAGTACTCACGCATGGCCCCCAAGTAATGGTCGAAACCACGGTTTTCCTGGGCCATGAAAATAATGTGGTTGATACTTTGCAGGCCGCTGTCGGTATCGTTCGCCACCAAGCCTCGGCATCCGCCCATGCCTATCAGAAGGCAGGCCAGTCCCGAGAGTACGATGATCCTCCGATGATAATCGGGCATTTGTGTCCGTCGGGTTGCCTCTGAGCCCCACGGCGATTTTGAGATGAGAGGTACCTGCTCAGCGTTGGCTGCATCGAGGAAAGGATGTACTTCCTATTCCAGAATCTAGGTGTTTCCCTGATTGACCTCAGGCGAAGGCTGTATTAAGGTTCCGTAAACTTAGCTGGGCATCCGAATACGGATTTCATCCAGTCGCCTGAATCCAGGGATCCTCTTCCGCTCGACGAAGGGTCTTCCACCAAACAGATCGCCACTCGTTAATCCAGAAGTAGCATTTCAAATCCGACACTGGAGGATTGTCTAGATGAGGAGTTATTTCTACCGCTTTGCTTTTCTGACCTTGATTTTCGGAGCCCCGGCGTGGGCCACGGTCAATGTGACCAGTCCATTGAACGGATCCACAGGCGCCTCACCCGTCCACTACGTGGCCACTGCGAGCACATCGACTTGCAACAAAGGCGTAGCTTCCATGGGAATCTATATCGACGACGTTTTGACCTACGTCACCCAGGGAGCCAGCCTGAATACCAACCTGGCCTTCAGCCCAGGATCCTACAATACGGTCGTCGAAGAGTGGGACTATTGCGGCGGTGCGACATATACGCCGGTCGCGATCACAGTCACCGGCCAAACCGGCGTATGGGTAACATCCCCCAAGAACAATAGCACCGTGGGATCGCCCGTAAACTATGTGGCCACAGCAAGTACTTCAACTTGCAACAAAGGCGTAGCTTCCATGGGAATCTACATCAACAACGTGCTGACGTATGTCACGCAAGGGGCAAGCTTGAACACCTACCTCTCCTTCAACGATGGAACCTACAACACGGTGGTGGAGGAGTGGGATTATTGTGGCGGAGCGTCGTACACATCCATCAAAATCACGGTAAACGGCAGCGGCGGGCAAGGTTCTACCTTATCGAATCTTCAATCCAGCGGAGGCTGGGTGGCGTACGGCGAATACCCTCCGGATTACAACATCTGCCAAGAATGCGGCAGCGGAGTGACCTGGTCGATGGTTCAGCACATTAAATCGCCCTCGATGAGCGGTAATTCGACGGAGTTTAGCATCGGTGGCACCACGCCCTATTCCGACGTCTTGTTCACCAATCCATTGATCGGACAAAATTCAACGCAGGGTCTGCCGGACAATAATCACACCCTGCTGCCAACCCTCCACAACTTTACTTATGACGCATATTTCTACGCTGGCGACATTTCACTGTCACAAGTCTTGGAGTTCGATATCAGCATGTACTTCAACAGCTTGTCTCTCATTTGGGGCACCCAATGCGAGATTGCAGGCGGCCATGAATGGGACATCTGGAACAGCGCCGCTTCGAAATGGGAGTCGACCGGTGTTGCCTGTAACCCGATAAACGCCGGTTGGAACCACCTGACGATCCAGGTACAGCGGGAATCGAACAATTCGCTTCTCTTCGAGTCCATCACGCTGAACGGCAATAAGGCGGTGCTGAACAAAACTTATTCTCCGGGTAAAGCTCCGTCCGGTTGGTGGGGGATCACTGTCAACTATCAATTAGACGGCAACTCCAAGCAGTCGGCCTACAGCACCTATCTCGACAACTTCAACTTCACTTTCTACTGAACAGGCGTGGGGAACCCGGGAAGAACAACTTTCCGGGTTCCGCCCCCCAGTTCTAATCTCTTGAACTCAAGGTTACGGCGTCATTGTGAAAATGACACCGCAACCCGTTTTTCAAAGTGGCACACAAGATATCCCTCCTTTGAATCAGGGCGCGGAAGACTTTGGAACCTCGCCCTCGAACGCAAATCCAGTCGGCCCGGCGGCAGGGAACTTTTCTAGGAAGCAGCTCATAATCCGGTGGGCAACGTTCTCCACCGAACTCGGGGCAACGGCGGTCATACCCGCCATCTGAGTTAGCCTCGCATACGCTTTACGGCTGGCGCAAAGAAACTCAAGAGGATATTCGGGTTTTCGCTCACGTGCCGCGTTGGGATCTTCGTCAAGCCAATAGGCGACGTCGGGTCGTGGGATGACCTTCAGCAGTGACAGCACATAGGCACGGGTGACAACTCGATCCAGTGGCAGGTTCGCGAGTTCGTCGTAGAGATAGCGGTCAAAGATGATCACCTCGGCTTCGGTGGTCTCAGCTTTCACAACTGCGTTGCAGAGTGATGCGGTATCGAGGAGATAAAGGAACCATCTTACTGGCTGCATGTACCAGGATTGGACATTCTTGTCGCGACGGGTCACCGGATGACCAGGGGAACCGACACCTTGTTCACTTCCGAACAGCGATTGGCTGGTGAACTCGCGCCAGCGCTTCAGCCGTGCCACATCGTCCCAAAAGCTGAGTAGACTCACACGGACGCCGGCTTGGCGGAGGTGGCCGCACAGGAGTTCGATCTGCGTGCTCTTGCCGGAGCCGTCAATGCCAGAAAAACTTACGACTGTCGGCTTGAGGTTTTTCGTCCGGCTGCGGCTCATAAGCGTGCAATGGTCAAAGGGATCAATTACATCGATGGTTTCAGCGGCTCCCCGGTGGCTTACTGGGGCTGGCGCTCTCGAGAGCCGCGACGGTTCCGAGGGCCACCCCTGCTCCCACGATGGCGCCAACTTCGATGAATAGCATTCGCACGCGCCGTTGTTTCGCAGGGGCAATAGCCGCTCCTGCGGGATTGGAGGCCGCGACACCGGTTGGAGTTTCTGTCTCTGCTGCTGCCGTCCCTACTGGTTTCTGGGCCGGAGCGGGCGGCGCTTGCGACTGCGATGGGGGCGAAGGGGTTGAAGACGTTTGTCCCTCGATCAGCCTCGCTTGGAGCAGTCTTTGCGCAACCACCGTGCTTGGACTGTCGGGTAGCTGCTTTGGCTGGCCGGACGTTTGTGCCGACACAGCACCAGGGACGCCAATCAGCAAGCACATCGCCAGAAGTTCAGAAATGCGTCCGACTTTCCTCATCCTCATGGCTTCCTCAAGTGGTCCCCACAAACCGGCGGGTACGACGAATGAAAGTTACAGCGCGTTATGGTTCGCGGCAGATTCACTCCACGGTTGTGTCATCTGTTGGATAGCCTGAACTGGGAACTGGTGGAAACTCTTGGCTGCCTCAGAGGCGTCAGCAAAAATCTCAAAAAGGCGATCGACCTGGGTCAACTCCAGGACCACAGCGGGCCCGGTTGCAATGGCAGCCAGCTTTACGTCCCCATTGCGTTTCATCGCTTCCTCCATGCAGTTCAGGAGCATTTCGATGCCGGCGCTGTCGACCTGCGTAACCTCTGAAAAATCCAATACCAGGCGTGGCCGTTCGACTTGCAGGAACTCTTGAATTTCGCGGAAAAACAAGTGAGCACTTCCCAAAACCAGCTTTTCCGGAACTTGCAAAACTATAACCGGCGCTTTGATATTCATGAGTTTAGCCCCGCCTTTCAAGGGTTACGGATTCCCCAACGCGCAACTGTGTGCGTGCAGTAATCCTCATCATCCGGAGTTTAGAAAAGGGGATGAAGAAGTTCTATCCGGTCCAATCTGTATTGGGCCACAGGCATTGCTGTACAACCAACCGGCATATTCTTATGGCGTCCTGTCACCGGTGTCCGGATCAAGAATGCCGTCAGGGCGAGACTCTGTGTCGGGTAAGGATGGAGACGATGAAGGGCTGCGCAACAGCCGGGCAATCTCCGCCTTCGGGTCATGCGCAGCGTGCCGCAACAAATTCATCCCATAGTGACAAAGCGTCACCAGATTCGTCTTATACCAGCAGCATTGAGCCATATTTGGAGACAATCCGCAGAAGAGCCGGAACTTGCGCATCGCCCCCGGTGAGGCAAGCGCTGCCGCAACCAGGCGATGGTTGCCGTCCAGAATTGTCACAGGGCCGTTTTCGGTAACGCCGATCAGCAGGACTGCGCCCGCATCGACATCCTGACTCAGCCAGTCACTCAGATCCAATATCTTTGCCAGAAATGCTTTGTCGGCGACGGCGTAGCAACGCCCGGACCGGAAGGATCGCAGCACCTGGGTGATCGCGAAGTTTCCACGCGCCAGCTTCCGCCACTGGGCTCGCGGAAAGACGCGGATCTGCTCCAAATCTGCTACTCGCAGCTCCACTTCAAACCATTTGGTTCCTTCCGGAAGTTCTCTCCACAGAGCGCCATGTCTGAGGAACAGTAAGGCCCGGCGTCTTGCATTGGCCATCGTACTGCCGAGGTCAGGTGCGGTTACCAGCGCATCCACGGCTTCCCGATATTCTTGAAACTCTGGGCTCCGGGAGTCGTTTTTCAGAAACTCTGAGATGACCTCGTCTTCCGAAACGAGCCGAATCGTATTCAATCCGCGGATCGCAAATTCGTTCTCATCTCGGGCCCCGGCCAATACATTTCGAAGAAATGGAACGGCAACCACAACCAATAGCAATCCCATCATCACCAGTTGCACCAAAATCACCTCTTGCAGTGATCGATGGTAGTGATAGATACCGGCGATCAGAGCACCACTGAAGGCCAGCTGCACCCATCCCGTATTTGCAATCCGGTATGACATTTCGTAAGCAATCATCACCACGCTCAGCGAATAGACGCACGTGGTAGCGGCGTAGAGGGACAACAGGTAAGGAAGGCCGTACTTGCCGGTCGCGGCAAACTGCGGGCCAAACAGGTCGGTCCAAATCCATGCAGGGGCCAGCCGCAGACCGATCGCCACCGCGCCACCGATGGCAAACACCAACAGAAGTGAAGTGGCAAGCACACCATGACTCTTGCGTTCCTGCGGTCGCGTACCTGCCACGATGGGAAACATGGTGTTCACCACCGCCCACGAGAAGGCAAAGATAACCCTGCCAACCAGCGCAATGGCCGCGTAAAGTCCCGCAGGCGTCGGGGGAAGAAATGCTTCACAACAACGATATCGCTATTGTTGATGACGACCTGGCCGACGAAGAAAACGATTGCCTGTAGTGCTTCGCGAAAGGCGTCAGGTATTCGCAAATCGCGAGCGGCGGGCGCCGGAAGTTTGGGGACAGCGGAGAAATATGCGATTGCGAGGGCGCCGGCATTGGCCGCGATCACACCGGTAACCCCGTATCCAAAAGCGATCGCGATAAGCGAACCGAACAGACGGCCCAGACCTTCCAGAGCCAGGTTTGTAGCCAGACGACGGAAGCCGTAGGCACCCTGCAGGTAACCGCGGCGGCTCCCCAAGGGAACGTAAAATGCCACGCCCACCGCCAGCCAAACAATCAGAACCGGGCTGGGTAAGTTGAGATAGTGCGAGACGACGTTCCGTGACAGCGCCAGCAGCAGTCCGATAAGGACGCCACTCACCCAGGCGCTCTTGTGGAACCGTTGATAGGCCGCGCTTTTGGCGGGCACTGACGCTTGCTGCGCAACCACCTTCGCCGACAGGATCTGGAAGGAAAGGGTTACGGCGGAAATCAGGATCAGCAGCGTATATACCGCGCTGGCGTGACCAAAGCCGGCAGGGCCAAGGAAGCGCGCGACTGCGATGTTATAGGCAAAATTGATGGTGGTCACTAGCCCTGAACCCGCCAGCAACACGAAGCTTCCGGAAAGCACGCGCGCCTGAAGATTCCTGGATCCGGTATTGAAATTGGTAATCACATCCAGGCTCCGAACGGCATATGAAGGGATCCGATGCGGCACAACGAATGCGCACGCAGGCCTTTCTGATGCGGAGAGAAGGACCGAGGCTGCCCGGTGCGCCAGGTAAGAGCCTCAGCCTGCAGGCACATACGACAACCTCAGGCCGCCTTCCGGCCTCTAAAGAACTTCATGTCACGATGGTGGAGAACTGCTTGTGCGGCGCTGGTCCTGCTACTACAGGGATGTACTCATACCAGTCTGCTCAGTACACAATCGAAATATTCGCCACCCCAGGCCTACCCTCATCTCTTGGCAGTTTATGAGCCCTGGTTTGGCCATCCCCAGCACATTGCCGTGGGCTATTCGTCGCAAGACCCAATCGAGATACGCAAACAAATCGACCACGCTAAAGAATTAGGAATTTCCGGATTTGTGGTGGATTGGTATGGAGACCGCGAACCTTTTCTGGATCGCAGTTATGCCCTGGTCCAGTCCATCGCGGCCGAAAAGCAGTTCAAGGTCGCGATGATGTATGACGAATCCGATGGGGATGCCAGCCAAGCGACTGACGATGCTCTCGCCGCGTTCAACAAGTTCGACCAGACTTATCTGGCACCGAATGCGGCCGGCCGCCAGGCCTATCTCACCTACGGCAATCGCCCGGTAATCTTCATTTTTCCCAAGGGTGGACATACTGACTGGAATCGAGTGCACACAGAGATCAACAGCTGGGACGCTCCTCCTTTGCTGATTTACGAGTATCGATCCACGCCCTACATCGGATTGCCATGGACGGCTTTTATGCATGGATAAATCCTGGCGAAAAGGGCTGGGCTGCGGATGGAAGCAATTGGGGAGGCGACTACCTGCGTGGGTTTTATCTGCGGATGCGGTCGAAATATCCAGACAAAATTGCGGTGGGTGCTGCTTGGCCAGGCTTTAACGATAGCAAGGCCTCGTGGGGTCTGAACCGGCATATTTCGCAGCGCTGCGGGAAGACGCTGAGTGACACGCTCGCCTTGGCGCAGCAATACTCCTCCGCCGAGCATCCTCTGCCGTTCGTGTTGGTCGAGACCTGGAATGATTATGAAGAAGGCAGCGCGATTGAACGCGGGTTGGCAGAATGCAAAGCGGAATCCGGCGCCGTCACACCGGGCCAGTAAGTTAAGCGGCGGGGAAAACCCGCTCCATCGCGCCGTTAGAACGATCCTCAAGAAATTGCCGCGAGCTGGCCTCCTGGTGTTCGTACACATGATTAATGATTGAAAGCGGACGGGCGCGTACTTCATCGTAAATCCGGCCTACATATTCTCCGAGAACGCCGATGGAAAAGAGCAGGAAGCCTCCGGTGAGGAAAACCGCCGCCGCCATTCCATAACCCACGGAACTGGGAGGAGATCAGCCCCGCAAGCCCCAAGATGATGGCAGCAAGAATCATGAGCGTACAGAGGACAAAGCTCATTCGCAAGGGTTTGTAGCTGAAACTTGTGATCGCGTCGATGGCGTATTTGATGCGGCTCAGGAAGCTCAGCTTACCTTCCCCCCCTACGCGGTCATGGCGGTCGTAATAAACAATCGCTGTCGGGTAGCCCACCCATGCCCGCAATCCGGGAAGGTAGCGATTCCCTTCGCGCAGAGAATTGATCGAATCAACCACTTGACGATCGAGAAGGCCGAATATCCCTGAATTCAGCGGAATTGGGAAGTCAGAAAGCGCCCCCAGCAGGCGATAGAACAACGGGAACAAAACTGCGAGAACTTTACGACGTTCTTCTCTGCTCCGCCGCACCGTGGTCACAACTTGCGCACCGCCGCGCCAGGCCGCGACCATCTCAGGAATGACTTCCGGTGGGTCCTGAAGGTCGCCATCCATGAGGACAACGGCGTCCCCGCGAGCAATCTGCATACCCGCCCAGAGCGCTCCCATGTGTCCCCAGTTACGCGAGAGATCTGCCACGACTACCTGTGGAGACTCCGCCTGGAGGCTGTTCAATAGCTCCAGCGAGGCGTCCTTCGACCCGTCATTGACGTAGACTACTTCCCAGGTTTCATCGATTTCCGCGCATGGCATCGACCACCGCCTGATGTAGCACTGGAATAATTTCTTCTTCGTTGTAAACAGGAATTACTACCGAAATCATCTGCGGGCTCCTCGTGGCACTTCCATTGCCCGAGTCAGATGAAGTTGACGGGTCGCAACGTTGTCAGGGAATTCCTGAGTTCCGGCCCGCTATTCCGGGACCGATTGAAATATCCGCACCTTCCACCGCACTTCGGTCGGGGTCAGGACGGCAAGGTACTGTGTGCGAATGTGCTGTGTTGCCTGTAGCTTGCCATGATCGAGAACTTGGACGTCGTATGCCACGGTGTCGCGCAGTTGGATGGACAGTCCTTCCGGCGAATAGAAAACCAGATGAATATCGTGTTTCGTGTCCTGGTAGCGCGTCCGAAGCCCCAGTTTCCGCTGATCGCCGATAGTATCTGACAATTTCTCCCTGGCAATGCCGGTAAAGTCTGGGCCGAGAAGTGCGGCGTTATTTTCGTCCAACGCGCGACTCAGGCTCTGCCACGCCGCAAGATAGTCACGAACCACGGCGATCCTGGTCTCCGGCTCCAGCGTTCGCGGCCCGACGTTTTCCGCCGTCTTCGCCGCTGGTTGCTCAACCCCCGACATCGCGAAACCGCTGAAGGCCACACCGGCGAGCAGCAAAGCCATCGCCCGAGCTAGAGAGAGAGTCGTCATTGTGTCCACCGGATTTCATTTCCCATCACCACTCCCGTCGCGACCGAGATAATCGCTCCCTCGTTCGCCGGCAGGTTGGTACGCGCAACTCCGCGTTTGAGAGGAACATCGACGGTCGATTCAGTGCCGTCGCTTCGTTCCATGAAAGTAACAATCGTGCCGTCCGGCACTGGATTACCCTTACAGTCCAGCACTGGGTCCGTTTCCAACTCAATTCGCGTCCCCGACCGGTGGGCGCTCATCCGCAAATTGCACGGCTCGCCGGCGACTTCCTGCACCACGCGTTTTTCGGTTACGTTGCCAACCCGAGCCAGGAATTGTGCTGTTCCAGCCTTGGCCGAAGAATCCAGCTTCACCCATGCCACTCCGTTGCGCGTCTCTGCCGTCCGGGTTTGCGCGGCGCCGCCATTTTCGGACAGCTCAAACGAAACTTCCGTGGGCGTCAGAACCAGGTTGCGGAAGGCGTCGAAAACATAAACCACTCCGCTGATGCCATCACGCAGGTCAACCGGCAGCCGCGAAGGTTTTGCCAGGAAGCTGAGGCTTGAGGGTTGCTGAGCAGTCACATCGAGCTCTCCCGTCTGCGTGCTGGATGGTGCTGCGAGAAATACGGAGTACTGGCCAGCGTTGTGGAGTTCGCCAGGAGCAAGTTCGATTTGTTGCCCTAGTTGCACATCGTGACGTAGCACTTGCGCAGGGCTGACAATGTACAAGACCGCGTGGCCGCTGCCTTCCGTCGATATTGATAGCGCACTTCCTGCTTCGATGGTTTTTGGCAATACAAGCGGGGCGCTCTGGGCGCCAGCGAGGGTCGCCATCGCAGCCGTACACCAGCATGCCTTCACGAATGTGAGTCGCAATTTCATTGAAAGCGATTGGAGCTATATGTGCATGCGACCACACGATAACTGCTGACTTGGCTGGAGAGGTCAGCGGGCAAAGAGGTTGCGAAAGGAACCGGCGTGCCCGGCAACAGTGCGCGGTCCACATATCCATCGGAAACCCAAACCGGTTGCCCGCTCTTGTCATAAAACGTGCTCAGGACGTGGGCGATATTCACAATTTGACCACTCTGATTCACCAAATTGCCGGTCAATGATGGTTCGGGCAGCCCATTCAGTTTCTGATTTTCTATCTCGACCACGGGGTCGGCTGAGGCGGCGATGAGACTCGACGATGGATCCATGCGAATGTTATCAACGTCCGCCAGACGCACATTCTGGAAATCTATGCGAAACGGCGTTACTTGTTTAGGCAGAAGAATATGGGACACTTTGTCGAAAGCATCCTCGGTGGCGATGGCGGAGCCGTTCTTGGCCAGCAAAGTCGCTTTCACGGTCACAAAGGCCGGAACCACATCCTCATTGAGCAACTCGCCGAGCAAAACAACTCCCCCGCCGCGGTCAATGGGATGCATGTCCACGATGCGGACGTGCGGCGATTCCACATCCTGTGTCCCCCAGTCATCCTCAGGGCCGCGGTAGATAACATCCCAACGCAGATAGTTCACCGCGATCACCTGCGGCGGCACTCTTGGTTCCTTAACCAGTGGCCAGGCTACCTGCCATCGATCTCCCGTTCGCGCGACTCGCAGGTCGCGCGCATCATGGAATGTTCCCACCACCGACGACCAACGCAGGTTAAGCCGAACGTCTGCGCTATCCGCAGAAGCGTGAAGAGGATAGAGGTTGAATCCGTCGAGGCTCGCGTAGCTGCGCAGGCTTTGATAGTTTCCCGTCAGATCATGCATAAACTCCTGCTCGGTAAACTCGTTCCTGTTGGCGAGGCTGCCATACGCTGCGCTCCAATCTTTGCGGCTGATTTCCTGCACCAGATTCTCGACCGCCGCTTGGGGCGACGAAGGAACACGTAGCATCGTAGTTTCAACGCCGGACGAAACCGCCGCGGATGAACTTGGAAAGAGAACGCCGACTGCGATGAGGGCCGCCGTTGCCACCGTGATTATGAAGGCGAGAAACCATCCCCGGCTCACGATGTCATCCTCCCCAATACAAGGTCCTCGTCTGGCTCCCGCTGAGGAACTCGTACCTGCGCCAGTCTCTTGTCAGGAAGAAGAACCAGCAGAATAGCCAGAAAGCTGCTGCCAATAGGAAGGGTGCCCCACAGGATTCCTTGCCAGGCGGGCGGAATCTGGGGAGCGTTAAGCGGAGTCGCCGGCGGCGTGTCTTCCTTGCTCCAGACGGTGATGGTTCGGTCCTCCAGGTCATCCACTTTGCGCCAGCCTGCAAAGACCAGCAGGGGCTCGTAATACGGATCCCGCAGAAACACCCATTTCAAGCCGTAGTGATCGGCGTGACGAAGTATGGCGCTGAGGGCATCAATGCCATTCTTGCCGAAGTATTTGGAACTGGTCAGGGCGCCGGCGCCATGTTCGGTCAATTCCGGCAACATCCGACCGGAATTCCACTCACCGTCCACGCTGCTGGCGTCGGTCAGCACCGCCAGTCGAGAAATCTTGTTCCCAAATCCAAGCGTGACGTAGCGGTACCGGTCATGGCCGTCCCGGTTCAACCACGCGGCAACCGAATTCACCTTAAAATCCGCCGCGTCCGCCGGCCTATATGTCGACCATGCCACCGCCAGCGCACAAGTTGCGCCTGCCGCCAGCGTCAGAGTTGCAACTGCTTTGAAGCGAAAGCGGTCGATGAGTTCCTCGGCCAACAGTCCGACAAATGGCAGCGCCAGCAGAGTCGCCCAATAGCTGAAGCGCTCCATGGTTATCACTTCGAAGGCCCGGCCCAAGAGCACTTTGGCGACCGGAGTCGTGCCTCCCAAGCCCATCAAGAATGCCAACCAGAAGCCAAACAACAAAGGGCGCAGCCGTGGCGTTGTCGCGCCTCTCCACACAATGAATGGAAGCGCCAGAATCAGCGCGCCATAGGGAACGACAAAGTAATTCAGTCCCCACTCCGGACTCAAAATATAATTCGCACGGCTAGGATGTGGAATCGGTACCTGCGTGACCGGGTAGTGAATCAGCGCGATCCAAAAGGGCAGCAACACGATGGCGATCGCGATTCCAACCAGCACAACGGCAGCGATCGCTCGGAACCAGAAAGCTGAAGCCGCTACTCTCATACCGTCCTGGCGGTCGAGAAGCGCCAGAGCCAACACCGGCGCGGCAAAGAAAAACGACCCAAATAGCAAAGTCGCGTGATGAGCGGCGGCAGCCGCTACGCTTAAAGTCGCGCCCTTAAGAAAAGATCGTCCCTTGCCGTAACGAACCCACTCGTAAAGATAGGGGAGCGCATTCAGGTATAACGGCGCAGCGAATGTGGTCGAAAGTTGCCCGGCAGAATACACAAGAAAGCATTCTGACCCAAGCAGAACGCTGGCCAGCGCCGCCAGCGATGCCGCACGCCGCCCCACCCATAGGTTTGCGAACCGGTAGACCCCCAGTGCAAGAAGCAAAATCGCCACAAACTGCACGATCATGTAGGCCATGTCGAGTCCGGCAAGGCGCGAGACCAGCGCAACCCACTGCTGAGGCAAGGGCGGATAGGTCGTCTGTGAGAAACCTGCGTACCACTTCGAGTTCCAGGGATCGAACCAGTGATTTACGTAGTGGGAAGCGAAAAAGATGTGAAAGTTCGCATCGTAGGACTTCAGCGGCAGCTTCATCAGCAGCAGCGGCGAGTGGACCACAAAAGCTGCCAAGAAGATCCAGCCCATCGGCACAGGGCGCCGCGCAGCCCCGAGAGACTCAACCCTTTGCACCATTTCCTCCCGACCAGCTTTCGATTCTGCGCCTTAGGTTCGGGTTGCTTCGCCTCGGGATGAGTGGGCGTGAGTTTCAAGCCAACGCTTCGGCTCCGTATTGAATCGAAGGGGTCTGAAATGTTGGAGCTCGTTTGGGGGCCCTTTTGAGTCTTTGGCGTCATCGTGAGCTGGTCGGTGTGGCTTTGCTTATCGGCGCACTCTTGGGTGCGGCAGGAGCGCAAACCTATAAAGTCGGCCCAAACGCTGGGCAAACACAGAACGGAACCGAAAAGAGTTCTCAACAGAAATCATTGGGTTGGGGCTCAAACATCGAGAATGCACGCCTGGCGCGCGCTGCCGAGCAGGCCTTGAAAAGTGGAAACTACTCGCAGGCGATAGATTATGCACAGCGTGCAAGCCAGGGTGCTCCCAACGATCCACATTTGTGGTTTCTTCTGGGTTATGCGGCGCGCCTGGCCAGGAAGTCGCAGCTTTCTCTCGACGCCTATAACCGGGGTCTTCGCTTGAATCCCACCTCTCTTGACGGACTGTCTGGATTGGCGCAGACCTACAACATCATGGGCCGCCGCGACGACGCAGAACGCCTTCTCATGCAGGTGCTCGCGTCCAATCCCAATCGAGCCAATGACGCGGAGGTGTTAGGAGAGATTTTGCTTCAGTCCGGGCAATACGATAAGGCGCTCGCCGTGCTGGCCCGCGCCGAGGCGACGCAACCCTCGGCACGGGTGGAACTGCTGATCGCGCTTTCTCACCAGCGTCTGAAACAATTCGACCAGGCCGATCGCTATTTGAAATTAGCCAAAGCGCGCTCGCCGAACAATCCAGAAGTCCAACGAGCGCTGGCGGGTTTTTATCGGGAAACGGGCAATTACCGCGCGGCGATCGCGGCATTGAAGACGATCCATAGCCCGAATCCGGAGATCAAAGCGGAACTGGCCTACACCTATCAACTGGATGGCAAACCGGAGGAATCTGCCAGGCTCTACACACAGGCAGCCGACGCCGTGCCGAACGACATAAATCTCCAGCTTTCCGCGGCGCAGGCGCAACTGACGGCAGGATCCGCGGAACGTGCTGATCCGTTTCTCCAACGTGCCGCTGCGATCGATGCCGAACATTACCGGCTTCACGCCATCCGGGGAGAAATTGCGCGCCTCGAGGAACATGACCAGTCCGCTATCCGCGAGTATACTGCTGCTCTCGCCCATTTACCTGAGGCTCCCGCCGAAGGCCCTTTGTATGGCATTCAATTGCACGTAAATCTGGTGGAACTCTATAAGGGATTGCAGGACGCCGCCGCCTTCCACAATCAGTTGCGCATCGCCCAAGCGCAAATTGACGGGCTAAGCGAGCAGGGATCCAACCGGTCTGAATTTCTGCGTCTGCGGGCGACGATCAAAATGTACGCCGGAGACCTCGATGGCGCAGGTAAAGACGTCAACGAGGCACTGGCCCTGAAACCGAAAGATCCGAATAATCTTCAGTTGAGCGGCGACCTGCTGGCAAAACTCGGGCATCCTGACGACGCGATCGCCGCATATCGCCAGATTCTGGCTATCGATGCAAACAACCGATTTGCGCTAACATCCCTGGGTTTTGTCGAGCGCGAAGCCGGCCATGAGAAGGAAGCGGAAAAATATTTCGACCGTCTCGCCTCCGCGTATCCCAAATTGTATGTTCCCTACCTGGCTCTCGGAGACATGTATGCCTCGCGACATGATTTCACCAAAGCGCAAAGCTCGTATCACAAAGCCTTCGAGCTCGCGCCCTCCAACAGTCTGATCGTTGCTGGAGGCATGAATGCCGCCATCGAGGCCAAGCGCTTTCCTGTCGCCGCGGAATGGTTAAGCCATGCGACTCCGGCCATGCGGCAGAACCCGCTGGTGATGCGGGAGCAAGAGCGGTATCTGCGATGGGTGGGCGATTATCAGCAATCGGCGGACATCGGACAAGAAGCGATCAAGAACCTTCCCAACGATCGCGATGTTGTCATCTATCTCGGGTATGATCTGCTTTATCTCGAACGCTACGACGAGCTACAGGATTTGACCTCGCATTATGAACAGATCCTTCCCAAAGAACCCGACATTCCACTACTGGCAGGATACGTTCATAAACATTCCGGGGAGCTTCAAAAAGCGCAAGAGGATTTCAGCCGTGCCATAGAGCGCGACCCTAAGGTGGTCACCGCCTATGTGAACCGCGGGTATGTCCTCAAGGATCTTCGTGAACCTGTAGAAGCCACGAGCGATTTCCAGACTGCCTTGCGCCTTGAACCTAAGAATGGGGAGGCACACCTGGGCCTGGCATATACCAGTCTTGACCTTCATCATCCGCGAACCGCCTTGCGGGAAGTGCAATTGGCGGAACAGGAAATGGGCGACTCCATGCCCATGCACGTGATTCGTGCCACCGCCTACGGCGACGAAGGATCGCTAACCAGAGCGGCCGCGGAGTACCGCATTGCGCTGAGATCCGCGCCCGACGACGCCCCTCTTCATGCCGCACTGGGAGACACCCTGTACGGTCTGAACCGTTACAGTGACGCGATCATCGAATTTCAGGCAGCTGCCAAGTTATCTCCAGGAAGCAGCGACGTATACGCAAAACTGGCACGTTCGTATGCGCGACTGCATGATCGCGAAAACACGCTTCGCAATGTGCAGTTGGCGGAGAGTTATGCGCAGAAAGATCCAAAAGAAGAGAGTGTCGTTCTCATTTCCACCGGGGAAGCTCTCGGTTTACTGGGGGACCAAGCCGCTGCCATGAAGCGCTTTGAACAAGCTCTCGCCTTACAAAACGGGGACCGCATCGAGGTTCGCCTGGCGATCGCCAGGCACATGGTCAGCGAAGGGCAATTGGATGACGCGCGACGGCAGATCGCGCTCGGCATGATGGAGGCGCGGATGGGGCAAACACCCCCGCCCACCGGTCACGAATGGATTGAGGCCGCCGACCTGTTTCTCAGCATGCACGATTTCCAATTGGCAGAAAGTTATTACCAGCGCGCGCTGGCGACGGGAACTGGAGAGACGGAGGTCCGGATCGGCCTGGCCAACACCTATCTTGCGCTGGGCGATACCGCCCGCGCGGAAGCCCAGATCGCTTCCATCGATAAAGCGGACGAGACTGATCCCACGTACCAGTACTTATTGGCTAAGGCCAATGTATATCGGCAGCAACATCACAACACCCAGGCGCTGACCGCTTTTGCGCAAGCAGCCAGCGCTGCTGGTGAAGACCCAACTGCCCAGCGCGAACTCATGCAGGCGGCCGGTGATGAGGGGCTGAGAATTACACCCAACGTCAGCTTTCTCTCGGATTTCTCAGTATCTCCCATTTTCGAGGACACCACGGTATACCCGTTGGATGCGAAGCTCGATGTGACCCAGCCCATCCCGGGCCGGCAGAATCTGCTGCCGCTGCCGCGCTCGTCAATAGAGACGCAATGGACCGGCGCTTATCATTTGCATCTGGGCAATCTTCCCGACGCGAGTGGCTTCTTCCAGGTGCGGAATGCGCGCGGCCAGATATCGTTGCCCAGCGCGGACGCGATCGTCGACCGTGACACGACCGACTATTCTTTCAACTTCGGGCTAAATCCGACACTGCACCTCGGTAACAATGTCCTGACCTTCAGCAGCGGTATCCAGGAAACCGTTCAGCGTGATTCTGAAGATCCGTATGACATGAATCAGAATCTTTTTCGGCAGTTTGTGTATATGTCTACGAGTTCCTTTTTCAATATGGTCTCAGTGAGCGGGTATGCCATCCGGGAAGCCGGGCCTTTTACCGAAAGCTTTCAGCATTCTCGCGATCTCAGCGGAGCCGTGGATTTCCGCGTGGGCAGGCCATGGGGAAAAACGGCTTTCCTCACCGGCTGGGGTGCACGGGATGAGCAGTTTAACCCGATCATTCGTGAGTTCTACTACACCTCTGTCTATGCCGGCCTCGAACACCGGGTGTCAGACCGGCTTACCTTCCGTGCGGTGGCAGAAGATCTCCGCGCGTGGAGGGTAGAAGGCCAGCAATCCGCGATTTCTCAAGCACTCCGCCCCGCTGGCAGCGTGCTCTTTTCACCCACCCGGAACTGGAGAATTGAGGGCAATTTCGCTTACTCGCGCAACATGAGCTTTCACGCTTACGATGCCGTGCAAAGCGGGTTTGCAGTTTCCTATGCGTTGCCCATCCACAAAACGTTTAAAGACGAAGGTCAGAAAGTTGGATTGGCTTATCCGATCCGTTTCTCAGCGGGAATGCAGCAAGAGAACTTTTTCAATTTTCCCGGCAGCAACAGCCAGCAACTTAGGCCGTACTTCAGCATTACCATATTTTGAATTCAGGACCCGATGAAGATCTGTTTGGTTACCGCTTTCCCGCCCAGTGGCCGCCAGTTGAACGAATATGCCTTTTACATTGCGCGGGAATTGCAGCGCGATTCGCGGATCAAGCTGACCATTCTAGGTGACGAACTGGACGTCTACGAGTTTGCCACGGACGAAAGTGGCAACCCGCGGGGGGCAAATCGGGAGGAACTTCCGGGCTTCGACGTCCTCCGCTGCTGGGCGTTCAATAATCTGGCAAGTCCGCTCCGCCTTCTGCACACAATCCAGAAGCTGAAACCCGACGTAGTCTGGTTCAACCTGGTTTTTTCGACATTTGCGACGCCCGACCATCCAGCCGCAGCCTTTGCCGGATTATGCGTGCCGGCGTTGGCGCGGGGATTGGGATGTTATACGCATGTGACTTTGCATCACATTCTGGAGCACGTCGATTTTGGCGATGCCGGAGTACGGCAGGACAAAATCTTTCGGCTGGGCAGCGAACTGGCCACCCGGGTGTTGCTGAAGGCGAATTCGGTTTCCGTCCTGCTTTCCGCGTATCAGCGGACGCTGCTCGAGAAGTATTCAGCCCAGAACATTCTGCTGGGTACGCACGGAGTCTTCGCGTCGCGCCCAAGCGCTCCAGACTTTTCAAAGCGCGGCGACCCCGACCACCGTATTCTGGCGATCGGCCACTGGGGCACCTACAAGAGGCTGGAAACGTTGATGGAGGCCTTTCCGGCGGTGCTTGCAAGAGTGCCGAACGCGCGCCTCGTGATTGCAGGAGCAAATCATCACACCAAGCCGGGCTATTGGGAATCGATCCGGGATTCGCAAAAGGCGAATCCCCGTGCCGAGTTCCGCGGCTACGTCGAAGAGTATGAAATTCCTGATCTCTTTCGCCGCAGCAGCGTCGTCGTAATGCCTTACGATTCCGCCACCGGTTCCAGTGGGCCTGCGCATCAAGCATGTGAGTTCGGGGTTCCAATGGTTTGCGCCGGTCTGGCAGACTTTCGAAGCATGGCGGCCGATGAGGAAATGGCAATCAGTTTCTACAAAACCGGGGATGCGGTCGACCTGGCCGATAAGCTGGCTGGACTATTGGAATCGCCAGAGCGCCAGCGTCATATGGCTGAACAGAATTTCTCCGCCGCGGTTCGGATGACCATGCCCAATGTCGTACGCAACTACCTGCGCTGGTTTGAACTGGCGGAACGCAAACGGGCGCTGGGTTCTACTTCCGAGCTCCAAACGTTCCGGCGCTGGTCACGTGCCTCGCGCGGCGCCGCAGTGCAACCTTCAGCCACGCCCCTGAGCTCGCTGACTGAGGCTGTGGCTGAGCGGGGAGTGATTCGGATGAAATCGCGCGTCATCGACCAAGGCGAAATCGAAGGCAATGCTCAACCGGCCGGTTCTCAGTGATCGCCAAGAACGAGACACACGATCCTCGCCGCCACCTTCAAACTCGAGGATCACCATGCCGTGACCGATTCATCGTCGTCATACTCCTCAATCGTCACTCCGGTCATGGCGCTGTCTAGTTGATGTTGCACTCCCAAGGCCGGCGACCAGGGCGGAGATGGAATGGTGGAATTGGAAAGTTGCTCCCAGATACATGGTATTGCCGTCAATGGTCAGGGTACCAAACCGCAAGCTGCTATTGGTATCGCTTGATGGGCTGAAGCTCGCGGGAATCTCCTGGTATCCGCTGGGAGTAACTCGCTGGAGGAAATAAGTTGCGTGATGCCAGGAGCCAGTCGAGAACTGGCATGGCGAGAAACCAGCGTTTACCCACGTCAGGCCTCCATTGCTCGGCAGCCAAAACTGCCACTGATTAGTCGCATAGTTGCACTGTGACCCGAACATGAATTCATGCACGCCGTCGCTGAGTTGCAATGCTTGGAACAAGTCGATCTCGAGGGCCTGAATGCTTCCGCCCTGGATAGAGGCGGGAAGATAGAACCAAAAGTCCCACAGAAAATTAGTGTTCGCCGGCGAAGGGTGATGGGTTTTTGGTATCTTTCCGGTAAAAAAGGCTGTCGTCATATTGGCACTTGCTCATGAGCATGAACAACTGGCCACTTCTTGGATAAGCGGGCGAATTGCTGGTATTCGGATCGGACGCACTTTGGAATGTTCCAATGCTCCCGTCGTTGCACTTCCCTCCGACGCCGGGATTGTTGTCCACGACCCACGAACTTTCTGCAACCTGCGCTACCCGCGTGGCATTGGTGGGAGGGCTGGGCGGCGCGAAGGCGGCCACCGTGATGTTGTATGTGGATGTGCTGAGAAGCGCACCGTTAGAGTCCCAAGCTTTTATGTAGACCGAGTGGGCGCCGGGAGCCAACACTACCCACGTGTCCAGCAGACGAAGGAAGTTCTTGTAGCCAATTTGATTGTCCACATAGACGACGTACCCAGTGATGTCCACGTCGCTTTCAGCCGTGGCCTGAAAATGAACTGGCGAAGTCAAGTTAGATAGTCCGCCCGCCAAGTCGGGCGACTCCACGGAGACCGCGGTCACAGTTCCGTATGCCGGCAGGCTGCTCGAGAGAAGCAGCCCAACACCGATCCATAGCAACGTCATGCGCAGTGCCGCCCCGATACGTAGCGTCCATTGGCACGCAGAATAAGTAACGAATATCCAAGCATTTTTGAGACGTGAGTGTTCTGTGCCCATAAAACCCCAATCGCATAAATTTATTTGCGTGATTCGCAGGTCTAGGGGGAAGACTGTAGGGAAGCTACAGCGATGCCTGTAGGAGCGCAATACGGAAAACACCTTAGATTTCTGTGGAAATCGCCACTTTGGTAACGGTAAGTATTAATACGAATGCTGAGTTAACTCGATGAGCGGGTCTTCGGAAGGATTGCACTTCTGAGTGAAGACGCTCAGTTCCAAGCGGTGGCAAGAAGTCGTTCGGCGAGGCTAACGGCGCTGTTTCCGCCGGTATTCGATCTTGACGGTTCAGTCCCTGGAGTCCTGCCGAGAAGTTTGCTGTCTCGAATCTCCACGATGGAGTTGTGCCTTAGAGGAAGTAGCTTGTTTCCGTCTACGATGGCATGGGCGACATTCAATCCTTTCCCTACCCAGGTATTGGCCAGGACCGAGGCATCCTCAATTATGGTGCCCTCGTGAACGTAGCAGCCGCGCTCCACATTGCAGAACTCCGAAACCAGCGTGTCAGCGCAAAGCTGTGCTCCATAGCCCACGTAGACGGGAGCGGCAAGGCGGGCGCTACGATGTACGCGTGCGCCGTCGCCTAACCAAATTCCAGGTCTGACCTCACGGCCCCGGGGCCGGATCGCACTACGAGAAAGAAAAGCATCGGCCAGTAGTCGCCGCAAGTCGGGTGCTTCTTCCAACCGGCATACGTAACCTTGCGCAGGGTAAGCCGCAACGCCGGGCGGGAGGTCGTGATCCGCGAGCATTTGCAATCCTGACCTCCGCGCTTCGCGCACTTCATCGGCCGTGATGACCCAGTGATCCAGGGGATCGTCATCCTTGGTGACTACCGTCACTCCCCGCCGTTTGTCTCGATGAAATCGAATCAGGTGTGCCAGATCGAGTTCGATATATGCCCCGAGCCTGCTCAGCAAGATAAGCTCAACACCCTGTTCGACGTATTCCCGGAGGATACACTCGGCCGCAGACCACAGATCAATCGACGGTGGAACCGGACTGACTCTTGCCCGCGCCGCGACAGATATTTGCGCCAAGTGCGAAAATTCATCTCTCACTACCACCGTAATCAGTTTCACACCGTCGTGCTGTAGCGTTTCGACGGCACGTTCAAGCATGGACTGGCCCAGCAATTCCAGGCACGCCATCGGGCTCTTTCCCAGCATTCCAGCGTGCGTGTGTCCCCAAGGACCGCCAGCTCCATTATTGTTGGAAGAGGTTTGGCCAACTAACAGAATCGCACCAGCTAACATCTATGTCCCCGGTTCTACAAATTGCCCCTACGTCGCGATTCATCAGAGTAAAATGATCGTTGGCGACAGACCATCCCGTACGCCCCTTAGTCCATGAGCAGATTTCCTGTATGTCAAACTGCGTGTATCTTTAATGTTTGTTATCAGATCACGGGAAGCGGGGTTGCCTGGCTGCCGCTGAGGATTCGGAACAATAGCAACCAGCGCTTTACATTGGTGGTCATGAGAAAATTCTCTTTGACATGTTCCCGGCCGTTTTCTCCCAGCCGCTTGGCGAAGTCCGCATGAGTCAGGAGATAGCGGATCTGGTAGGCGCATCCTTCGACGGAGTGGACTAATAGACCAGTGATTTTGTGAATGATCTGGTTGGGGATGCCGCCCACAGCGGACGCGATGGTGGGCTTGCTTTTCCATAAGGCTTCAGTGACCGTAAGGCCAAATCCTTCCTTGAGAGATTTCTGCACCACGAGCGTCGAGGCGCGCTGGAGAGCATTGATCTCCAGCGCACACCAGGGAGGCAGATCAAGAATGATAATGTCGGGGTCATCCCCGGCCGCAGTTTTGACTTCTTGCAGCACTGCGGCGCCCTCCGGATCGTCGCTTGCACCGCCTCCCGCCATTACCAGTTGGCAATCCACATATTTCTTGGCTAGTTTGTAAGCCTGGATCACTCCCACGGGATCCTTAGCCCGGTCAAAGCGCGACACCTGCGTGACGATGGGACGCGAACGGTCAATCCCGAAACTCGTCACAGACTCCCTGTACGGTCTCATCGTCAAGCTCCTTGTTTTTCTCTGAGAGAGGGTCGATGCACGGATAAAAAAGATACTGGGGAATCGGAAGCTGACGCGAAAACGATTGCGAGGAAAAAATGGCGGCGTCGTACTGTTCAATGTAGGGACGCAGGAAATCCCCAAACTTGTGGGTTGGGGTGAGAGAGGTCAATGTGGCAGCGCCAGACCCAATGTGAACCAGAGTCCGTCCGGGTACGAACCAACGCCGCGGGCTGCGGATCGTGAATAACCACCAGATCCTCTCCGAATTGCATCCGGCGCATGTTTTGCTCGTTGTACATGAGAAAAATATCTTCCACATGCTTGGTCAGCTGATAGTCGCTCCCTTGCAGAGCGTTGTGGAAGGCCTTGGTAACTTCAAAGAAATCGTTGCCTCCAGTAATGACATCCCAATGCGTAGGCACCTCGAGCTCGGTGAGCATGGGCACCAGGCGGTTCAGCATTTCCGCAACCCCACCGCCCACAGCCGTGGAATTCACCATTTTGATCGTCTTGCCTTTAAGGTCACGTGCCAAGAAGTGCAAGGCATCCAGGTTCGCCCCGCCGATGATGCTCTGATAGTCCTCAAGATGGGGTGGAGGCGGAGGCGTGGGCGGGACTCGAAAATCCCTTACCGAGTGCCGCCTCTCTACGGCCTCCGTAGTTGGCACGGACGCCGCACCGGCCTGTTGGTCACTCGAAGAATGATTGAGTTCGGCGATCGAAGTTGGCGGCTTCATAATTCTTTCCAGCTCATTGCACAGCTCGTTCCACAATGCAGACGATCTGTTGACGCACGTTCTCCATGGTTGCGGTGTAAATGTCGATGCGGTTCACCGCCCGGGCGGCATCCGGAAGATTCATCTCCTCCAGTAGCCATTGCGAGAAATCGTTGGACATGAGCTTGAGACGCAGCCGCGCCTCGATGAAATGGTGATGAATGGAATGGATGCTGACCCGCCTGAGCCCGTCGGCAAAACCCGGCAAAGTATCGGGAACGAAGGATGTAGGAAGCACGACGATATCGGCCGCACAAAAATAAAATGGCTCATCCGCTTTGCGCATCCCCGCATCCGGATTGTGATTTACATAGTCTTCCAGCACGTCGACCAGGGACTGGCGCAAATCCTCAATCGACGTGAACTCCCGCACATCGACGCTTGCCAGGCGTTCGGCAAGAGCCGGCTCATTGCAAGCGGAGAGTGCCCAGTGCGCAAAATCGTTCGAGAACCCGGTGCGGATGAAGTGATGTTCCTGGAGAGTTCGGAACGTGTGCTGAAAAACCGAGTCCGCAGGGCATTGCCGCAATGCCTCTAGCAATTCCGAGAGATTCAATGCCTTCTCCCTGCAAATGCGCAAAAGATGCTCGGAGGTATTGAAATAAAAAGCCTTCTTGGATTTTAGCACCCGAGTTTCGGCGGCGGATCGGGGGCTCATAGATTGTCCTTCGTAAGAACGCGCTCGGTGGTCCTCCGCTTGCGTTCCACAACAGGCATCCATCCACCGTGTCAGAAAATTCAACAGCTCGTGCGGCGGTCGCAGCAACAATTGGGCTGAAGTTTTTCGCCACTCCGAGCGTACCAGCACGCTCAAGCCCCGATCACCGAGGGCATCAAATGCTCGTTCATCCGAGGTATCGTCTCCGAGATAGGCGATCGGAGCGGTAAGGTTCATTTCCCTGGTAACGGCGCGAACCGCATCTCCTTTGTCGAAATCAGATGCGCGCATTTCGACTCCCCCGTCAAATTCCAGGATCGACATCAGCGAATCTTGCGCGATTGGAAACCACCCTGCAATACCCGTTGACGGATGTCTGAGCTCTGGCTCTACGAGCCCCCGCCAATGAACTGCAATGCTGCCGGGTTTGTGTTCGGCAAGAGCCTGAAACCCTTCCCTGGCCAGCCATCGCTCTGCTTCTTTCAATGCACTCGTCACGTCCTCGTCCAAGAGTGGCATCTCGCAGGTTCCGTCGGGCAGCAGATGTTCGAGGCCGTGGACGCCCCAGACCTCTGGATGAGGATGAATTCCCAGAAGCGCGACCACCTCAGTCGCGCTCCGGCCGGTCACGATGACAACCCGGGTCCGTCCGGATGCCATGATTTCTTGCAATGTCGGAACCATCCCCGGAGTAGGGCAACGCCTCTTGACGATCAACCGAAAATGGGGCCAAAGTCCCATCGTAGTCGAGCAGAAGTGCCGAGTGTTCCGACTTCCGCCACCTTCTCGATGAATTGTTCAAGCTCAATTTGCCGCTCTGTAAGGGACAAAGGCCCTCTCCTTCTCAATATGAGTGCTCGGCCGGCACCAGAATATCCGACTTCTCTTTTGTCTGGATGCTGAATGTCCAGTCGCAGTTCACACAATTCTCCGATGAGGGTCCCGGCCCAGCGGAACACGTTGTTTTCCCGGACGACTTTGCGCAGGCGCTGCATGCGGGCCTGCATCTCCTCTGGGGACATCTCCAGTGCGGTACGGATTGCTTCCGCTGTCTGGTTAATATCGTAGGGATTCACCAAGAGCGCGTCTTGCAGCTCCCAGCAGCGCCGGCAAACGGCTGAGTACGAGCACGCCCCGCTCATCATGCCGGGCGGCCACGAATTCCTTCGCCACCAAGTTCATGCCATCGTGCAACGAGGTGACCAGGCATAAATCGGCGACCCGGTAATACTCCTGGATCTCCTCGTGGTTGTGCTGCCGCTTTCAGCAGAACGATGGGCTTCCAACTGTCGGTTTGAAAGCGCCAGTTGATCCGTTCGGCCTCTGCTTCCATCTCATTGAACAAATCGTGATAGCGCTTGATGTGGGTGCGGCTAGGAGCACCGATCTGCACGAATGTGAATTGTCCCTGGTAATTTGGGTATCTTCTCCAGAAAACGTTCGATGGCCGCGAACCGCTCCAAAATGCCCTTTGTGTAATCGACGCGATCCACGCCGAGCACCGATAAATGCGGCGTCGGTGGAAAGCGTTTTCAGCAAGGCAGTACGGTCGACAGAGTCCGGAACTTGCCTGTCTCGATCTGATGTTTCATTCCGCGAAATCGACGCTGATGGGGAAAGGCTTGACCGCGGTGAGATGGCCCAGGCGCCGCACGGAAAAATGCTCCCCATCGATGCGCGACTCAAGGGTCCGGTCCACGGTCTGCAGAAAATTATTACAGTGGGACTGAATGTGAAAACCGATCAGGTCCGCACCCAGCAGCCCGTCGAGCAATTCCCGCTGCCAGGGGCAAATCCCGAAGGCTTCAGGGTTCGGCCACGGAATGTGCCAGAAGATCGCGACCCGCGCATCCGGCCTCTGTTGTTTGATCAACCGGGGCAGCAGCGCGAAGTGGTAGTCCTGAAGCAATATGACCGGCGCGCTGACATCCTCAATTTCCTCCAGCACCGCGTCGGCAAACTTATGGTTTACCGTCTGATATTGCTCCCAGTCGGAGGCACGAAATATTGGCCGGGTATGGGCGATGTGGCAGAGTGGCCATAGCCCCTCGTTGGCGAATCCGTAATAGTAGCCTTCTTCTTCATTCTTGGTTAGCCAGACCCGGCGGAGCACATAGCGTTGATCATCCGGGGGGACACGCAATCGATCGTGCGAGTCCACTGTGAGTGTGTCGGCGTCTCCGCTTCCGTGCGCGATCCAGGTTCCGTCGCAAGCACGCAGCACCGGTTCCAACGCACTGACAAGCCCGCTGGGCGGCACCACCACCTGCCATGTCTTGCCCTGCCGCACGTGCATATAAGGCTCACGGTTGGACACCACCAGAAGACTTCCTCCCTCCAGGCGAGTACGAACATGCACTGCCAGCCGGTCGGCAGTCCACAGCGCAGCCGAGGCGTCTCTCAGACGCGCCTCGTTTTCGGCGGCAGATCGCGCCTGGTTCAGGCTCTCGGTTAAGGTCGCCACCTCGCGTGCGAGCGGATGGAATAGTTGCAGGTCAGGGGCTTTTTGACGGGAAGAAATCCGCCCGGTACGCAGCGCACGCATCCATTGCGCCGTCCGGGCGATCGGCCCCGCAATGCTCCAGCGTACGATGACCAGGGTGATCACGGTAATAAGAAGCACGTAGACGAGAGCACTGAGGAAAGTTTCCCGCCAAATCCGCCGGGCTTCGGCCGGAATGTATCCCGTATCGTGCACAATGGCGAGGCCGCCGATCACGGCGTCGTCTTCGTCCGGCCGATGCAGCGGCACGGCGTAGATGTGCAGCCTGGCTGCTCCTATCTTCTGAAAAGTGCCGACGCCGTGGTTTTCATGCACAGCTTGGGACAGGACAGGTGGAGCAGCGGTAAGAATCGACGTCAAGCCGGCGGTAGCTAGAATAATTTTATTCTGTTGATCGTAAATCGCGATGCCGACGAGATGTTCGCGATTGCCGAAACGCTCCACGATGCGTTGCAACGAACGCATGGAGCCCCGTTCCATGTCGTGCTCAACATTTCCTGCGAGGCTTTCGCCCAATACTTCTGCGCGCCGTTCAAGATCCTTGCGCAACCCGCTCCGTTCCGCCAAAACCTGATAATAGGCGGAGCACAGCGACACCAGGGTAATCCCCAGGATGAGTGTCACAATGAGTCGAACGCTCAGCAATCGCATGCTTCCGGTCTCCGGATACCATCTTTTGCGGGACTCGCTTATTCACGGCGCGAGATGTTATTTGAAGCTCCTGCGGATGCGCCCCGTGAATTCGGCGTTGACTTCAAACTGCCGGTTCCATGTTCTGTGGCGCGTATAACCATCCACTGCGCGTCTTGGATCGAGCAAGGACTTGCCACAACCCCGAGCGCCCCCAACGCCATTGCTTCCCGAAAGATGAAGTCCTGGTCCAGATTTGAAATCATCACCACGACAGGAACCTTTTCGGAGCCCCGAACGATAGAAAGCAAATCCTGATAGGTGCCATCCTCGAAGCGGTCTTGACAGAAAATCAGGGCAAAATCCTTCTCGTGCCAGAAACTTTCCGCGGCCCGCAAGGAAGAACAGACAACCGTCTCGAACATCCAGGCCCGCGTAGCCTCCTCGATCACTCGGCCGTTGGCAGCATCTGAACATAAGACCAAGACCCGTCGCGTGATCGCCGTGTGACCCTGCATGCGTTTCATCCGCCTTTGCCTGTTTCCGGCTGAATCCAAAATCTGAGGGGCGGGTTTGAAATATCCACTTCCCGACACCATTAAAGCCTGGCGTTGGCGAACCCAGGGTCGAAGAATGGAACCCTCCAGTTGAACCTACCAGCGATGGAGCAGGTCGTGAATCCGGTAAAGCACCTAGAAGGCTCTCGGACTCGCCTTACCAGCATGTGCAGGTACGGCCCGGGGTTAAGTTGCGTAAGGGACCTTCTTCAAAAGATATGGACGATCCCGTTACGCACAGCGTAGAGTGTCAGGTCTGCAACCGAATGCAGATCCAGCTTGCGCATAATGTTTGTTCGATGGGTTTCGGTTGTTTTTACGCTCAGGTTCAATACCACGGCTACTTCTTTGCTGGTTTTTCCCTCTGCCAACAACTGCACGACCTCCCTTTCACGCGGGGTGAGCCGGTTCCTAGGGGTAGGCGCAGGCGTGCGCTGCGGATTCAAATATCCCTCCAGCACCAGTTCGGCGACTTTGGAGGTGAAAAACGTGCCGTGGCGCTGCAGCGCCTCCACAGCAGAGACGAGATCCCGGCCGGCGTCAGATTTCAACAAAAAGCCTCGGGCTCCCACTGCCAGCACGTTCCGCACTACTTGCTCGGAATCGTGCATTGTGAGAACGAGAATTCGAGTGAGCGGGCAATTTGCTAGAATTTGCCGCGCCGCGTCAAGGCCATTAAGGGTGGGCATTCCGATGTCAAGAATGACCAGGTCCGGTTTCAGAGCTTTGCTTCGCTCCACCGCTTCGCGCCCATCTTTGGCCTCGCCGCTCACCTCCCATCCCGGATGCTGCTCCAGTAGAGCCTTAATCCCTTGCCGCACGATCTCGTGGTCGTCCGCAATCAGGATGCGAAATGTGTTCATCTTTTCACCTCTCGCAGCAGGCGGAATTGCGCGGTTCAGCACACTCGCAAGCTCGCCGCTCTGCTCTGGACGAAACATCTGGCTGGTGGACACCATAGCGTTATAGCCTCCCTTGCGACAGTGGCAGGATTCACGACTTGAACAATCGTCATACTGCACACTGTCTGCCAAACCGGCAATCCGTTAAATTACACCGACTTGCATTCACCGGGAACATGCTCAACGCTTCGTATACGTAATTTTTTCCTGTGTTATTGGACGCGAAATCGGTAAGCCGAGTCGCTTTATACATGGCATTTCACGTTCAGATACCGGGAGTACCTGATTAGCTTTGAGTCCTCGGTGAGATTACCTTGCGTTTAGGCGTCAGCGGGCGATGTCGTTCACGAGTCGCTCCGCTGGCCAGCCAAATCGCCGCCAGTAATGAATACGAAACGGTTCCTCCCATTTGTCCTGCCGCTGTTGGCCTTCATTCTTGCCGTCAATAGCGCACCATCCCAAACTCCACACAGCGGCCCTTCCAGTCCTGACGACATCGTGACATTTCTGAACCAGAGGCTCGCCTGGTACGGCTATTTGGGTCGGGAGCGGGCCATTGCCGGCACCACGGACGATCTCTCGCGTTTATGAACGACGGCCAGCAAATCGCCAATCAGGCTGTACGCCTCGCTTATAGTTCGTTCCTCAGCAAGGTCGCTTCTTCCCGGATAATCATCACTTGAGATGAGATGTATTTTGCCGTTTCGGTGCATTCAGCTTCATGGTGCCGATCGTGCAGCTGACCACAAAGCTGTTGCAATCGCTCCACAGCCTCCTGAAGACAGCCCGCTGAGAGTTCCAGAATTGCGATGTGCTCACGCTTATTTGTGCTCATTGAATCCTCCTCGCCTGTTGACCAAGTGGCGAAACCCGGCCATTCGGCCTTCCCAAAAAAAAACGACGGCCAAACCCGTTTGAACAGATCTGGCCGCCAGCGCGCCAAAGTTTCAGAGCCACTTCGTTAAGATGGAGAACGTGGGGACGGCTGTTGCTTCAATTTTCCCTGTTCACGCGCCTGCGAGGAATATTTCCTTACGGTCGCCAGGAACGGCTCGCTCTCCTTGGGCGGAGGGACTTTGCCGTTGAGGATGTTGGCAAAACTGTGCATCTGCCCATAGAGAATTCTGGTTTCATCCTTGTCTTGAGTGATCGCTGCGCCGTTCAAGTCGATGCCGGCGAAAAGGCCGCGGGCACGAGAGTACGTCAACACCTCAGCTCTCAGTTTCCAGTCGGTGTCTGCGGCAGCACTGCGGCCCACGGGCCCTGCCGCGGCGGAAGCATCGGCGCCTAGCTTGAATTTGCTGGAGAGCAGTTGCTGCATTCCTTTGTCATTAGTGACTACCAGCACCAGATCCACGGCTTGGCCGCCGAGTTGCAACCCCCAACTTCCGCCGGTGATCGTAATCGGCGCGGGAGCGCTCCAGCCATGCGCGGTCCTGCACGTTGCCACACCTTTGCCGTGGCTGCCGCCAAATCCCACGGCGATCCTGATCATGGAAGGAATAACCGCGATGCACTTGGAATCACTCATGATCTTGTCGGGAATCGCCTTATCTGGAGTACTCATGATTTCATTCAGCACATTGGCGGATGCCTCAATACGCTTGTCGATGTCGGAACGGTCTTTGCCGCTATCGTCCGCCAAGCCCAGAGTAGCCAAAGTCAGGACAGCGGCAACTAACGCCAGAAATTTCCTCGCTGGAATGCGACTGCGCATTTGTATATTCATTTTCAAGCCCTCCGTGCCATGAACGACACAATGATTTGCCTTCAAGAAACTTATGCCCCTGATGCATAGGGATACCATCCGGTCACGGCTGTAAATGTGTTGGCGAAATGCTCTAGCCAAGCCCATCATCCCCTGGCCTCCATCATTTCGGGCATTTCTGAACCCAGACCATGGAATGGCTCTGGCGGTGTGATACCGAGCAGTGACTCCCATTGTTCGACAAAAGGCCGGGATCTGTTCCCGCCTCGTCTTCGACCATCCTCGCGGCTTCGTGACGGTCAGGCGGTGGATCCGTTAGCAATTCCCTGATCCGCATTTTCGCCTTGTGCAATTGTGATTTCGAGTTTCCCGTCGAGCACCCCAGGAAAGCGGCAATCTCCTTGTGTTCATAACCCTCCACCTCGTGCAACAGAAAAACGGTTCGGTACCCTTCGGGCAGTCCCGGATCGCCTGGATCAAAGCAATGCGGTCAATCGATCCGGCAAGTCGGCGATCGCTGGTTCCGTATTCGCGACGAAATGGTTTTGCGTCCGTGTTACCGGAGCAAGGCTCATCCAGCGAGAGTTGTGAAAACGACTTCTTGCGAAAGCGCATCAACACGGTGTTCACTGCAATCCGGTGCAGCCAGGTCGAGAGAGCGGAGTCGCCGCGAAAAGTTGCCAACTTGCGAAAGACCTGCAGGAAGGCCTCCTGAGTAACGTCTTCTGCCTCTGCGGTATTGTTGGTCATGCGCAGGCAGAGCGAATAAACACGCGGTTTATGCGTGTGAAACAGAGTGGCAAAGGCGTCCGCATCACCACGCTGGGCTCGCGCCACAAGTTCAGAATCCAATGAGGCTGTGGTAGAAGAATCGCTGTTCACGTCCTTCTCCTTTCATGGTTCATGGTCCAGGGAAGCGTTCCGCCCTGCAATGCCCGCCAACGGTCAGGCACGGACCGCTTTCGCCTGCGAAATGTAAATTAGAGGCAGCCTCGAAAATCTTCTATCCGGTGCGGGCTGTATTGGTTTGTGTATGTTGCTGTACAAAATTGCACCGCCAACCAGTCAACTGCGGCGTTCAGGCAACTTGAAAATTACAGTGAATCCCCCGTTCGAGTACGGAATCGATGGGATTGGCGATTCTCGATCGCGCACTTATGCTGCATGTGATCAAAGAGATTTTCCTCAAGAAACCCGCCTATCAAGCAGGAGCCACGTGGAGTGGTTCCTGCTTCTCGCCTCTTGTAGTGTTGAAGTCAACCCAGGTCGATGTTTGATTCGCGTTCTGCCGCTTCTTTCAAATGTTTCCGAAAATGCTCGCACAGTCTGCGATGAAATTAAGAGACTAGAAATGGGGCCGGTGGGGCCCAAAGCAGCGAGAATTCGGCCGCATGCTGGGCTTTGACGTTGTTGCTTTGCAGTTCGCCCGCGCTGCCCGGCCACATGCCGGCGCGGCTCCTAGGGAAAGTCCATTGCCCGAAATACAGAATCCGACCGATGGCTCACCTTGCTCTCCTGGAATATCTATAGTTAAGCCCCAAACGCGAAGGGCATCGGAGAGCAGGCGCTGGTTCATACCTCCCTTTAACTACTCGGCGCCTGCCTCCAGCCCGAAATTGTCCCTCGAATCTCCTCTTCCAGCTTTCGAATACAGGTAGTTGCCGTGCCGACACCTACAGGGTTTACTGTATTTTGCTGCTTTGGGCAGAACCTCTAGGATGATGCGGTCTTTGCCTTGGCCAGTCGTGTATGACGGCTCGCACGCTCGAATGGGGGCGCTTTTTTACCAGCCCGGATGGGAACTCAAGCCATGAAACGAAATGCGCTTCACGTCACGCCGAAGAATACGGACAACGGTGACGACATCACTCGCCATTCATCGGACGGAAATTCAGCAATTGTCACGGAGTTGGTGCCTGCCTCCGCCGAACTGAACATCATCTTGGAAAGTCTGCAAACCATGCGTAATGGGGATTTTTCTGTGCGTCTTCCCGGAGCCTGGACCGGGTTGTCAGGGAAAATCGCCGACACCTTCAACGAGATCGTCGCAGCCAATCAGCAAATGGCGCAGGAACTCAAGCGAGTGGGACAGGTGGTCGGCAAGGAAGGTAAGACGCGGGAGCGCACCCGGTTTCACGAATCACGTGGTGCATGGGGTGAGATGGAAGTATCGGTGAACACGCTGGTTGAGGATTTGTTGCGGCCAACAACCGCAGTGACGCGCGCCATTGCCGCCGTGGCGCAGGGAAATCTCACCCAAACTGTGAGACTGGATGTGGATGGTCGCCCACTCGAGGGTGAGTTTCTGCGTTCCGCGAATATCGTCAACACCATGATCCAGCAATTGGGCGTGTTTACGGCCGAGGTCACGCGCGTAGCCCGTGAAGTGGGCACAGACGGCAAATTGGGGGGGCAGGCCAAAGTGCCCGGCGTCGCCGGCACATGGAAGGACCTTACGGACTCCGTCAACCTGATGGCGAGCAACCTCACCGGCCAGGTCCGAAACATAGCCAAGGTGGCCACCGCTGTGGCCAGCGGCGATCTCTCGCGCAAGATCACCGTGGATGTGCGGGGTGAAATTCTGCAACTCAAAGAAGCCATCAACTCGATGGTCGATCAATTGCGATCGTTCGCGTCCGAAGTGACGCGTGTAGCTCGCGAAGTTGGTACCGACGGCAAACTCGGCGGACAAGCGGTCGTGCCCGGTGTGGCTGGTACCTGGAAAGATCTGACCGACTCGGTGAACGCAATGGCCGGCAACCTCACGGCGCAGGTCCGTAATATTGCCGAGGTAACCACCGCGGTTGCCCGCGGCGATTTGTCCCGCAAGATCACCGTAGACGTGAAAGGTGAGATTCTGGAGCTCAAAGACACTATTAACACGATGGTGGATCAACTCAACGCCTTCGCTGGCGAAGTCACACGCGTAGCCCGCGAGGTGGGCACTGAAGGCAAGCTGGGCGGCCAGGCGCAGGTGCCCGGGGTCGGCGGAACCTGGAAAGATCTCACGGATAACGTGAACTTCATGGCCAGCAACCTGACGGGACAGGTACGCAACATCGCGGAGGTCGCTACCGCGATCGCCACCGGCAACCTCTCGAAAAAGATCACGGTCGACGTGCGCGGCGAGATTCTGCAGCTCAAGGAAACGCTCAACACCATGGTCGATCAGCTCAATCGCTTCGCCGGCGAAGTCACCCGTGTAGCCCGGGAAGTGGGAACAGAAGGCCGGCTGGGCGGACAGGCCAACGTGCCCGGAGTGGCGGGCACCTGGAAAGATCTTACCGACTCGGTTAATTCCATGGCCGGAAACCTGACGGGGCAGGTGCGAAACATCGCGGAAGTTACTACCGCCGTGGCCGGCGGAGACCTCTCCCGCAAGATAACGGTTGACGTCAAAGGCGAAATTCTCGAACTCAAGAACACCATCAACACCATGGTGGATCAGTTGAATGCGTTCGCCGGAGAAGTCACGCGTGTGGCCCGTGAAGTCGGGACCGAGGGCAAGCTGGGTGGCCAGGCGCAGGTTCCCGGCGTGGCCGGCACCTGGAAGGACCTTACGGATAACGTGAATTTCATGGCCGGCAACCTGACGGCGCAGGTACGCAACATCGCGGAAGTCGCCACCGCCGTCGCCCGTGGTGACTTGTCACGAAAGATCACGGTCGATGTCAGAGGCGAAATCCTGGAACTCAAGGACACGCTGAACACCATGGTCGACCAGCTGCGGTCGTTTGCCTCGGAAGTGACCCGCGTGGCCCGCGAAGTCGGTACCGACGGAAAGCTCGGCGGTCAGGCGCAAGTACCAGGAGTGGGCGGCACCTGGAAGGATCTCACGGATTCAGTCAATTCCATGGCCAGCAATCTGACCAACCAGGTCCGCAACATCGCCGAAGTATCCACCGCCATCGCCAACGGTGACTTGTCGAAGAAGATCACGGTCAGCGTGAGCGGTGAAATCCTTCTGCTCAAAGAAACCATTAATACCATGGTGGACCAGCTCAACGCCTTCGCTGGTGAAGTCACCCGTGTTGCGCGCGAGGTGGGAACCGAGGGGCGGCTGGGCGGGCAAGCCAGCGTGCCGGGCGTCGCCGGGACGTGGAAGGATCTGACGGACTCGGTCAACTCGATGGCCGGCAACCTCACGGCGCAAGTCCGTAACATCGCGGAAGTCACTACCGCCGTGGCCAGCGGCGACTTGTCGCGCAAGATTACCGTCGACGTCAAAGGTGAAATTCTTGAACTAAAGAACACCATCAACACCATGGTGGATCAACTCAACGCTTTCGCCGGCGAGGTGACCCGTGTGGCGCGTGAAGTTGGCACCGACGGCAAACTAGGCGGTCAGGCTCAAGTGCCCGGCGTGGCCGGCACCTGGAAGGACCTGACCGACAATGTGAACTTCATGGCCAGTAACCTTACGGGTCAGGTGCGAAACATTGCTGAGGTCGCAACTGCCATCGCCAACGGCGATCTTTCCAAGAAAATCACCGTAGATGTGCGCGGCGAGATTTTGCAGTTGAAAGAAACGCTGAACACCATGGTCGAACAACTACGATCATTCGCCGCCGAAGTTACCCGCGTCGCCCGCGAAGTGGGCAGCGAAGGCCGTTTGGGTGGACAGGCCAACGTGCCTGGGGTGGCGGGCACCTGGAAAGACCTTACTGACTCGGTCAACGCCATGGCGGGAAACTTGACGGCTCAAGTGCGCAACATTGCAGAAGTTACCACTGCCGTCGCGCGCGGAGATTTGTCACGCAAGATCACGGTCGATGTGAAGGGGGAAATTCTTGAACTGAAAAACACTATCAATACCATGGTGGACCAGCTCAATGCGTTCGCCGCTGAGGTGACCCGCGTCGCCCGCGAGGTGGGAACCGAAGGTAAATTGGGTGGCCAGGCCGAAGTGCCGGGTGTCGCTGGGACGTGGAAGGATCTCACAGACAATGTGAACGTCATGGCCGTCAATCTCACCGAACAGGTGCGCGGCATCGTCAAGGTGGTGACGGCCGTGGCCAACGGAGTTCTCACTCAGAAGTTGACGGTCAACGCCAAAGGGGAAGTGGCTGCCCTGGCTGAGACCATCAACAACATGACCGACACCCTGGCTACATTTGCCGACCAGGTGACCACGGTTGCACGCGAGGTTGGTGTCGAAGGCCGCCTCGGTGGCCAGGCCAACGTGCCCGGTGCGGCCGGGACGTGGAAGGATCTTACCGGCAACGTGAATCTCTTGGCAGACAATCTGACCAACCAAGTGCGCGCTATTGCGGAAGTGGCCACCGCAGTGACCAAGGGAGACTTGACCCGTTCGATTCAGGTGGAGGCAAGCGGCGAAGTCGCTGAACTGAAGGACAACATCAACACTATGATCAACAACCTGCGCCTCACCACCGAGCGCAACACCGAGGAAGACTGGCTCAAGACCAATCTGGCGCGCTTCACCGGAATGCTGCAGGGGCAACGTGATCTGGCCACGGTGGGACGGTTGCTGCTGTCACAGCTCACACCTCTCATCAACGCTCAGCAAGGCGTGATCTACCAGATGGAGGACGAAGAATCGAAACAGATGGTCCTGCTCTCGGCATTTGCCGGAGACGGCGAGGACGGCCACCTGCGGCGTTTGAAACTGGGCGAAGGCCTGATCGGACAATGCGCGGCAGAGAAGCGGAGGATGCTGATTACGGACGTATCGCCCGATAGCATTACGATTCGCTCCGGACTATTTGATGCCACTCCGCGAAATGTGATCGTACTGCCGGTACTGTTCGAAGACCGCGTGAAAGCTGTGATCGAACTCGCCTCATTGAGCGCTTTCACCGCTTCCCATTTAGCATTTCTTGAACAGTTGACCTCAAGCATCGGCATCGTGCTCAACAGCATTGAAGCCACAATGCAGACCGAAGGCTTGCTGAAGCAGTCTCAGCAATTGGCCGCCGAACTCCAGGCACAGCAAAAGGAGTTGCAGCAAACCAACGAACAGTTGGCGCAAAAAGCCCAGCAGTTGGCCGAACAGAACGTTGAGGTCGAGCGCAAGAACCAGGAAATTGAGCAGGCGCGCCGTGCGCTGGAAGAAAAAGCCAAAGAACTCGCCCTTACCTCGAAGTACAAATCAGAGTTCCTGGCCAATATGTCGCACGAACTGCGAACCCCGCTTAACAGCATCCTGGTGTTGGGTCAGCAACTCGCGGACAACGCCGATAATAATCTAACTTCCAAACAAGTCGAATTCGCGCGCACCATTCATGGCGCGGGAACTGACCTCTTAACCCTCATCAGCGATATTCTTGATCTTTCGAAGATCGAGTCGGGCACGGTGTCGGTGGAGGCGGAAGAAGTCTTCTTTGCCAACTTGCTCGAAACTGTGGCGCGCCCCTTCCGTCATGAAGCGGAGAATCGTCGGCTGACTTTCGAAGTACAAACCGATCCTGGCCTGAGCCCCAGCCTGGTCACCGATTCCAAACGTCTCCAGCAGGTGCTCAAGAATCTACTGTCGAACGCATTCAAATTCACTGAGAAAGGTGGGGTTCAGCTCACCGTCTCAGCCGCAGTCCGCGGCTGGAGTGAAGATCATCCTATCCTTGCCAGGGCGGCTTCGGTCATCGCCTTCGAGGTCACCGATACCGGCATCGGTATTCCGAACGAAAAACAACGCATCATCTTCGAAGCCTTTCAGCAGGCGGATGCCGGCACCAGCCGTAAATACGGCGGGACTGGGTTGGGATTGGCGATCAGCCGCGAACTGGCCAACTTGCTCGGCGGAGAAATCCAGTTACAGAGCGCTGCGAACAAGGGAAGTACCTTTACACTCTACTTGCCACACACTTACGTTGGTCCACTAAAAGCGGACCAGCGCGAAGAAAGTACGTCTGGGCTAATTTCATCTCTCCAGCGATCCAGCGTGAACATCAAAGAACCTGCTGCTGAGGTAATTGACGACGACCGCAGCGATCTGCAACCCGAGGATGCCGTCTTACTGATTGTTGAGGATGATCCCCACTATGGCCGGGTTCTGCGAGACCTCGGCCGTGACGAAGGCTTCAAAGTCCTCGTGGCGACGCATGGGTCGGAAGCCCTCACGCTGGCGCGGGAGTTCCACCCCACAGCTGTGTCTCTTGATGTCTTTCTGCCGGACATGCTGGGCTGGACTGTACTGAACCATCTGAAACAGGATCCCGGTACACGGCATATTCCGGTGCAGATACTGACGCTCGACGAAGACCGCCAACAAGGGCTGGCTCGAGGCGCGTTTGCTTTTGTGACCAAGCCTGCCAGCACGGTTGGTCTTCAGGCAGCGCTTGGCCGGATGAAAGATTACGCGTCATCCAGTCCCAGGCACCTCCTGGTGGTGGAAGATGATCCGGCAGAGCAGCTGAGCATTCAGGGAACTGCTTGGGCATGAAGACATCGTTGTCAGTGTGGTCCCGAGTGGCAACGAAGCACTGGAGGCGCTTGAGGGGCAACAGTTCGATTGTGTGGTCCTCGACTTGCGTCTACCTGACATGTCGGGATTTGAAATTCTGGAACACTTCCGCGATACACCTTCACTAAATGATTTGCCGGTTGTGGTCTTCACCGGGAAAGAATTGACTCGGGAAGAAGACGCCCGTCTGCACACGCTGGCACGCAGCGTGGTCGTCAAAGGCGTGGAGTCGCCGGAACGGTTGTTGGACGAGACCTCACTTTTCCTGCATCGCGTGGTGGCCGACCTTCCGCCCGAAAAGCAAAGAATGCTTGAACGGTTGCACCGTTCCGACGATGCGTTGGTGGGGCGGAAAGTGCTGGTTGTCGACGACGATGTGCGCAATATCTTTGCGCTGAGCAGCATCCTCGAACGTCGCGGGATGACCGTATTGACCGCCGGTACCGGCCGCGAAGCCATCGCAACCCTGGAATCGACCCCGGACTTGGCAATCGTCCTGATGGATCTTATGATGCCTGAAATGGACGGTTACGAAACCATGCAAGTGATCCGCCAGAATGCTTCCTTCCGGCGTTTACCAATCATTGCCCTGACTGCGAAGGCCATGAAAGGCGACCGTGAAAAGTGCCTTGAGGCGGGAGCGTCTGAATACCTGGCTAAGCCTGTGAACACCGAGCAATTGCTTTCGGTGCTCCGGATGTGGCTTCACAGATGAGCAGAGACAAAACAATGAACGCAGACGACAGGGTAAACATCCTCATGGTCGATGACCAGCCCTCCAAGTTACTCAGTTATGAGGTCATTCTTGGAGAGCTCGGGGAGAACTTGATCAAAGCGACCTCCGGAAAGGAGGCCCTGGAATACCTGCTCAAGAACGACATCGCGGTCGTCCTTATGGATGTAAGCATGCCGGAGCTTGACGGCTTCGAACTGGCCGAGATGATCCGGCAGCACCCGCGCTTCCAGAAGACCGCCATCATCTTTATCTCGGCAGTTCACCTAACCGACCTGGACCGTCTGAAGGGATACCAGCGTGGCGCGGTCGATTACATTTCCGTCCCCGTCATCCCGGAGTTGCTGCGGGCAAAGGTCACTGTGTTTGCCGAGCTTCACCGCAGGGCCCACCAATTGCAGACTTTGAACGGCGAGTTGCGGCGGCTATCCGTACGCTTGATTACCATGCAGGACGAAGAGAGGCGGCGCATCGCCCGCGAGCTGCATGACGGATTAGGACAGGAACTGGTGGCTGCGAAGATGCTTCTCCATCGCGCCATTCAACAGAACTCTGAGGCGGTCAGGAAGGAGGCGGCCATCGATGCCGCAGAAATCATCGATCGAGGAATTCAGCAAGTTCGGAGCATGTCCCATCTCTTGCATCCCCCTTTGCTCGATGAAGTGGGACTGGTTTCGGCGCTTCGGTGGTTCTTGGAGGGTTTCAGTCAGCGCAGTGGTATTGAAACTGCGATCGACGTGGAACCGGTCGAGTTTGCACGGCTCACATCCGACCTTGAGACTGCAATATTCCGGATCATTCAGGAATCTTTGAGCAATGTTCTGCGACATTCGAAAGCGCATAAGGCGTGGGTCACGTTGAGCGTGAAAGATGGACTGGTGGTAGCGACTGTGCGCGATGACGGCCGGGGCATTAACAATCGGGTGGCACAGCAGCAACCCGGCAGCATCGGCATTGGCATCAGCGGTATGGGCCAGCGCGCGAAGGAATTCGGCGGAGAGTTGCGATTAGCAGAAGCCCACCCCGGGACCCTGGTCGAAATTGTGATGCCCTGCAAGACTCTGGCCCCGCAAGACACCTGCGCCACGGCTTGATGACCCGGAGATCTCCAGTCAGTTTGCCCGCATTCTGAGGTCCTGACAGCCATATCTCAACGCTCCCCTCTGTTAAACGACCGGCCTGCGGCCTTCGATCAGCTGAATCACCAGGACCACCAAAGCCAGAACCAATAACAGGTGGATAAAGCCGCCCAGAGTGTAGGAACTCACAACGCCGAGCAACCAAAGGATGAGCAGAATTACGAAAATTGTCCACAACATGACTCGATTCCCTTCATGGCCAAATTTCCGACAACATGCCAAGCGGCGAAAGCCGCCGGCTCGTCGGTCCATCCATGGCAGCTCATTGCCATGCAAGTACAGACTAGGATGCCCAGCGCGTGCGAACCATCGAGTGCGATGCGTAGCTTGCTGACCATCAGGCCGTAGCCCTCGTGCGATTGCCCCCCCACCCATTCGCGCAAAAGCCGTAGCTCCACATCGCAGGCAAACCCACTCGCCTCAGGCCGACGCCGGAGAAACTGGAGACACCAAGGAAACCTCCTGTAGCTACCGCCCCCGCCACTCGTTGGCCGCCTCTAATGTTCGAAGGCATGGCGGAGGAGCCTATGCATCCTGAGGAGCTAATGAAACCTGACTTGCTGAGCGAGATCGTTCTAGTGGCGGCTGGCGTGGCCATTGCCGTCTCGTTCTTCATGGTTATGGCCGTAGCGGTTGCGGCCCCGCTGTTGCATTTATAAGAACATTGCGCCGTCATCGTGCCACTGCTGGCAACGCCCATGACTACCGGTGCGGTATTTCTTCCTGGAAGCTAGGTGATACACCGGATCGGATTAGCCGCACACTCGGCGTAGCTTGAAGACACAGATCGCGAGGCCGCAATCCCAGGAAGAGAAAGAGGAAGAAAACAAATGAACTCGGATACGCTTAAGGGCGAATGGAAGCAGCTGAAAGGCGCGGCTAAGGAACGCTGGGGCCTGCTGACCGACGATGACCTTGAAACCATCGGAGGCCAACTTACCCAATTGGTCGGCAAGGTTCAACAAAGGTATGGCATCGCCCGTGAGGAGGCCCAAAAGACAGATTGACGAATGGGGGCCGACACCATTCCGAGCAGCTGACTTCGAGAAGAGGCGCAAAACTGCCTAGTCAATCAGGCGACAATTGTGCTTCGCAGTGCGCATTGCCCCAGATCCTCCGAGGCACAAGCTGCATTACACATTCAGGAGGCGCGGTTCCTTGGCTGAAATGACAGGCGCGGCGGCGAGGGCCTCCGATTAGAGCAGATCATGACGTCGGTGCGAGTCTTGGTGGTGGATGATTCGGAAGCAATTCGCCGCGCCGTGTGTGCGATCTTGCAAGGCCAACCGGAATTGCGCGTAGTCAGTCTGGCGTCTGACGGGCTGGAGGCGGTCGAGCTTGCGAAAGAGCAGCAGCCCGACGTGATTCTGCTCGACATTAGTCTGCCGCGTCTCAACGGCATTGAAGCCGCGCGCCGGATCCGCAGAGTCGCGCCAGAATCCAAAATACTCTTCTTGAGCCAGCACGATACTTGGGCCACAGCGCGAGAGGCTCTCAGGACGGGTGCAATTGGCTATGTGGTCAAGTCGGATGCCGCCCTCGAGCTTATAGACGGAATCCAGTCCGTCTGCCAGGGAAGATCATTCGTCAGCAGCAGTCTTGCAGCACATGACCTTCGCCATGGCTCCCGGTGAAGAAAGTCTCTGGCTCTGTAGTGGGATGATCAAGAAAGCGGGCAGTGACGCACGGGGCGCAAGCCCGTCACTGCCCGTAGCGCTTCGCGTTAGGGTGATCTAAACCTACCTCCCACCGAAATGCGGGGCAATACAGCCCTTCCTGTAGCCATAAACAAGATTCATTGTAGGGGCTACTGCTGATTCAGATCGGTGCTGCGGGTGCAACCGCGCAGTTCCACATACCATCCAACTCGCGAACTTGGGAGATTCTAGACGCGATGTCGCTTCGAGTAGCCCTTTTCTCTGCAGTCTTGTGTTCCCTTTTGTTTGTCAACATCAGTTGTGGCGGCGGTTCAACTGCCCCTGCGCCGGCGCCGTCCACTAGCACAGCTCAACTGAGTGTCCAGCCCGCTGGCAACGGTAGCGGGACGGTGAACAGCTCTCCGTCCGGAATCGAGTGCCAGCCGACATGCGGAGCCAGCTACAAAGTCGGAACTAAAGTGTTGCTCACCGCATCTCCATCTGCCAATTCAATGTTCGCAGGATGGGGAGGGGCGTGCACTGGTGTTGACGCCTGCTCCATCACGGTGAAAGCAAACACATCGGTCGTTGCCACCTTCAGCCTGTTGCCCCCAATGAACGTAAGCTTGAATGTGACGGAGGGTGGCACCGGCCAGGGTACCGTCCTCAGCAATCCTTCGGGCATCAATTGCGGGACAATGTGCTCCGCAGCTTTCAAAGTTGGCACACAGGTCACGTTGACCGAAACTCCAGCCACAAATTCCTATTTCACCGGGTGGTCGGGCGGCGGTTGCAGTGGAACCGGCTCGACCTGCACCCTAACCCTCAATGCGAACAACACAGTGCAGGCATCCTTCAGCCCGCTGCCACTGCTCAGCGTGACGCTCACCGGTACTGGCCAGGGAACTGTCACCAGCAATCCTTCTGGCATCAATTGCGGGCAAATGTGCTCGGCAGCTTTCAATGTTGGGACGCAGGTCGTTCTCACTGAGACCCCGGGTACGAATTCGGTTTTTGCAGGATGGTCGGGCGGTGGCTGCGGTGGGACCGGTTCCACCTGCACGGTAACGATGAACAGCAACACCCAGGTCAGCGCAGCTTTCAGCGGGTCGAATAACATCAGCGTGCTCAAGCACATCGTTTTCCTGGCACAAGAAAATCGTTCGCTGGATCACTACTTTGGCGCGATGCGGCAATACTGGGCACAGAACGGCTATCCCGACCAGTCATTCGACGGATTGCCACAGTTCAATCCGATGTCTGGGATACCGCCGTTGTACGGCCCCCCGCCCGCCATTCCGGGCTGCGATCCCAACTCGCCCCCTCCGGACGACTGCGTCTTCGATCCCCAAAATCCGGTAACGTCATACCACCTGATTACCCAGTGCATCGAAAATCCAAGTCCTTCATGGAATGAAGGTCACGTAGACTGGGATTACAACGACCCGACAGGTTTGTCGAATGCCACCCTGAATGGCTTTGTCTGGACGGCCGGCCACGATGCCAGAGCCATGCAGCCACCGTTTTTTGACACCAATGGCATCCGCGCAATGGGTTACTACGACGGCAATGATCTTAATTACTACTATTTTATGGCGTCGAATTTTGCCACGTCGGACCGCTTCTTCAACGCGGCCATGACGCGCACCCACCCGAACCGCGAGTACCTGGTTGCTGGAACATCCCAAGGTTACGCCTATCCGGTAGGCACTGACCAACAGGACAAAGCACTGCTGACTGCGCCCACTATCTTCCAGGAACTGCAAAATGCGGGAATTAGTTGGAAGATCTACGTGGACCCGACGGGTAGTACTTGTACTGGCCCTCCCTATGATCCCTCGTGTTTATTGGGATTGAGCTACATACAGTTTTTCCAGTGGGGACAAACCATACCGGCCATGTACCCACACAACATCGGGACCATCGGTCCTCCGGGCACCTGCGGGAGTTCCCCGTGCGATTACGAGAATGACCTCGCGAACGGTACCTTGCCCCAAGTCGCCCAGATAGAGCCGGCGACAGACGGAGGTTTCGACGAGCACCCCTCAGTTTCTGATTCGGAACCGAACGATATTCAGCGCGGGGCTAATTATGTATCTTCGCTGATCGATGGTCTCATGAACAGTTCATCGTGGCCGAGTTCGGCGTTTATTCTTGCATTTGACGAGAACGGCGGGCTCTACGATCACGTTTCGCCTCAGTCAACGGTAAGTCCAGATGGAATCAAGCCAGTGGATCTGCTTCCCGGCGATATCTGCACCCAAACCAGTGGACCGACCTGCGATTTCGTGTACACCGGTTATCGCATTCCGCTGATCGTCATTTCACCGTATAGCAAGAAGAACTATGTTTCGCACACCGTGGCCGATCTGACCGCGATTCTGAAATTCATTGAGACGCGGTTCAATCTGCCGCCCTTGACCAAGCGGGACGCCGCGCAGATGGACATGACGGAGTTCTTCGACTTCAACGATCCGGTTTGGCTGACCCCTCCCAGCCCACCGGCGCAGAATACCAGCGGCGCCTGCTACTTGAATCAGCTGCCGTAGATACTTCTATCGGTGGACTAGGCTGAGGCAATCAATCAAAGAGCCGCAGCCTGCCCAGACCACAAGCCAGCAGTCAGACAATTAGGCGGCGGGATCCTCTCCGGAATTTCCAACAGGAGACGGGATTTGGACCTGGATAATATTGTTCTTCACCGCGTAAACCACCAGATCACGGATGGAATGAAAACCTAGTTTTCGCATGATATTGCTGCGATGCGTCTCGGCGGTCTTGGTGCTCAAGTTGAGCACGCAAGCCACTTCTTTGGAACTCTTGCCTTCCGCGAGCAGTTGAATCACTTCCCGCTCCCGGGGAGTCAGCCGCGGCAGGCGAGGCAGGCTATTCCTGGAACCGTCGCCGCGGTCCAGAAAACCGGCCAAGACCATGTCGTTTACTCGAGGGGTGAAAAACATGCGGTTCCGTTGAAGCGCCTCGACCGCAGCCACCAGGTCCCGGGCGGCGTCGGATTTCAGCACAAACCCGCGTGCGCCGGCATCGAGCGCCTCTCGAATTACCTGGTCCGAATCGGTGATGGTTAGGACGATGACCTTGCAGTGCGGGTCTTGCTGCACCAGTTGCCGCGTAGCAGCCAGGCCGTTGAGACCGGGCATACCGATGTCTACAATGACGACGTCCGGCTTCAATTCTTTTGCTTTCTCCACTGCGGCGCGTCCGTCGATTGCTTCTCCGCAGATCTCCCAGCCTTCGTGCGATTGCAGTAGCGTAGACAGTCCGCGACGCACCACTTCATGGTCATCCGCAATTAGAATTCGGAGCTTCATTCGCTTTCTCCTTACCCGATACCGTTCCTCACCGTAAAGTTTTTGTGCTGGCTCACCGCGTCCACGGCTGCCAGCAAATCACGTGGCGCGTTTGATTTCACCACGTAGCCTCTCGCACCGCAGAGCATCGCTTCTTGCAGCATTTGTGGAGAATCGTGCTGCGTTACAATCAAAATCTCGCAGTTTGGCGTCTTCTCCCGAATCAAGCGGCATGCCTCCAGACCGTGCATCCGCGGCATGCTCACGTCGAGCACTACCACATCCGGACTCAGCCGGTCGGCCATCTCCACCGCCTCCATACCGTCTGCGGCCTCAGCAATCACTTCCCACCCCTGACGCTCTCCTAGAAGAGTCCTCAGCCCGTGCCTCACGACCGGATGGTCATCCGCGATCAGAATACGAACCGCCATAAATTCTTCATTCCCAGCTCGCAAGAGCCAGGGCGCGAGGACGATTCCGTATCCCGAGCGCCCTCCGAATCTTAGTCTAGACCAGCCTCCGGCAAAATACAGGGTTTCCTGTAATTCCTGGACCGCCGCCAGGCGGCCGTTTTCGGAAGAACGCCAGCCCCGTTTTCGACTCCTTCCTCGCGTGTTATACGGCATTTACGGTATTGCAAAGCCTCGGAGCTTCCTCTACTTTGCCTGTGTGGATATGTTCCTTGTGCCCGTACCACCACACGCTTAGGGGCGGCCATGGGTTAGTGTCAGGAACGCGACGTTTGACCCTTACGGCCGCTCCGTTTCAAATCGAATCTACGAATGAATTACGAGTTCTACTTTCTGAAAGATACGGCGCCAGATCAGCCGGAAGTCCTGCGGGTCATGGCTCCAACCTTTGAGAGTGCGGCCGCCATTGTCGCCCGGCGGTACGGATGGAGCGCCGCCAAGAGCCGCAGGCGAGTGAGGGAATATATCGAATCTGTGGCTATTCGCCCGATCGAAATCCAGAATATCTTTGAGCGCAGCCTCCCGCCCACAAGCCTACCCTCAAACTGATTTGGTTCTGCTTAACCTTGATTCCCAGATTTTTCTGGCCTAACGGCGGTCTGTTGCTACAAGTTGCCAGCGAGCGCACGGGGCAAAATCGAGAGGCAAGTTCTAAGTGCCTCGAGCGAGAAGAGTGCGTTGTCGAGAGCGTGCCTTTCCCGCATGTCGCTTACCGTAAGGGCCAGTTCGCGTCTTCGGGCCAGGATTGCGCCTTGGGCTTCGACAATCCGTTCCGCAATCTTCGGCTTGTCGTTTTCAAACAAGGCAGCGGTGTAGAGATCCTTCCAGCTGTTACACGATGACTTTGACGCTGGAGCAGCGTTCATACTTACACCTCTCAAATCTCCGTTCGGATGTCCTTACGGCGGTGTCCCTAGGTGAATACAAATCTGCTTGCGGAACAATCGGGTAGATGCTGGATTTACTTCGTGGTTACCTCGCCAGCAATGGCGATTCGCACAGTTCGCACAGGATTCTCACAACTTTTGAGCCGTAGCATACAGGGAACACCGGATGGACCTGATCGGCAGGGTTCTAGTGGAAGGATTCCCCAGGATAATAACCACTTCGCGTCCGGACCGTCAGGGGACCGTAGCTACGGGCCTGCGCTTCCACTTGAATGCTCCGGTATCGGGAGTCCTGACTTTGGTCATTCGATTTGTAGCCGATGCTATATCGGCTGCGAATGTCGTGACCTATGGTTCGACTAATGTCGTCTAATTCGTCCAATGTGCGGGGGAAGAATGCGGCCCCTCCAGTGCTGTCGGCAAGGGCTGAAAGGGTTTCGCGATCTTGGCGCTCGAGGCCGTTTCCCATTAGTCCGATGGCATACAACGTCGGCCCATTCTGTTGCTGCAATCGCAATCTGGCCTGCTGCAACGTTTCCCGGCTGGCATCGTCGCGCCCATCCGTGATGACCAGCAGGACCTTGTTATCAAGGTGAGTGTTGTTCTTTAGATGAATGGCGGAGGCCACGATGGCATCGTATAGGGCCGTGCTTCCCTGCATCGACACTTTCTGGAGGGCCTGCCGTAACAAGGTGAGGTTGGAGGTAAAGTCCTGGTCCAGATAGGAGTTCTGGCTGAAATTGACCACGAAGATTTCGTCGGCTGGGTTGCTGTCGCGCACCAGGTTGAGCACAGCCTCATTCACTTTTTCCCGTTTTTCACGCATGGAGCCCGAGTTGTCAATGACGATGCCCATCGCTACCGGAACATCTTCCCGGTGGAACGAGGTAATGGTCTGCGGTACTCCGTTTTCGAATACCGAGAATGTGCTTCGGTCGAGGTCAGGCACCAGATGTCGCTGCGTATCCACCACGGTTGCGTGCAGAATCACTTCATCAACCCGCTTCCTGAACACAAACATGCCGTTGTCCTGGTCAGCCGGCGGCTGAGGTGCGGCTACGGGTGGGCTGTTATTACCGGCAGGTGCGGAAGGTGGCAGCGGCGCAGATGCGACCGGACTTGCGGAGCCTGCCGGCGACACCTGAGACTTATCTTGAGCTAAGGAGCTTATGGAAAGACAAAATACGATCACAACTGTGAGATGAAAGCGACTTCGCCGTTTGAGTCGCCGCTTATATCCGAGATTGGACGCGCAAGGCATAGCTTGGGCATCGCCAGACTTCACCTCACCGTTTGGCACATTCACAAGATGCTATTGGTAAAGGGCGGGTTGGCTGGACATTTCTTCATCGCGCTGCATCCAAGCAACCAGCTCACCCAAAAACGATTGCAAAGTGATGGAGGTACAAGATTGGCCAGCATTGCTCTTAAGACCGACGGTTCTCTGGCCGGGATTCTCGGCGGGACAAGAGCAAGTACCGTGGCCACGTTGAGTTCATGAATACGAAACAAGTTCTCTCTGCACTGCTGTTTGTCATTGCTACTGCATTACCCAGCCACGGCGCCACACGTCATTACTACATCGCCGCCGAGGATGTCACCTGGAATTACGCACCCAGCGGACAAGATCTTCTGCTGGGTCGACCGATTCCGTTGCCTTGGGCCACTAAGCTTACCTGGAGAAAGACTCGCTACATCGAATATACGGACGCGACCTTTACCGTTCGAAAGCCGCAGCCCGAGTGGCTAGGAATTCTGGGGCCGATTATCCGTGCAGAAGTGGGCGACACCATTGTGGTGGATTTCCTGAACCGGAGCACCGCTGCCCACAGCATTCACCCCCATGGTCTGCGCTATGACAAAGCCAACGAAGGCGCGTTTTATCTGCCATATGGGGCCGGCGCCCGCGTGCCCCCCGGCGGGCGTTTCACTTATCACTGGTTTGCGGATCGAAGCAGTGGGCCTGGGCCGGATGGCCCCACCTCAGTGGTGTGGTGGTATCACGGTCACACTGAGGCGGGCAGCGAAATCAACGCCGGACTGCTCGGGCCGATCATCATTACCGCCAAGGGGCAGGCCAATCCGGACGCATCTCCAAAAGGCGTCGATCGTGAGTTCGTGGCCTCGTTCATGATCTTTGATGAAATGTCGGGGAAGCCGCCGGGGCTTTTTTACACCATCAACGGGTACATTTTCGGCAACCTTCCGGGGCTGATAATGAAAAAGGGCGACAAGGTTCGTTGGTATCTGCTCGCCTTGGGCAATGAAACCGACCTTCACTCTCCCCATTGGCACGGAGAGACGGTGCGGGACGGAGGACGGAATACCGATGTTGTAGAACTGCTTCCCGGCAGCATGGTCACGGTGGATATGCTTGCCGATAATCCCGGCACTTGGCTCTTCCACTGCCATGTGTCGGACCATATGGAATCGGGAATGATGGCCGTCTACACCATTTATGAGCCCTCGCGTGAGCCCTGTCCTGTGGAATTCGCGGCCGCGGACTTCTGGAGCACCCCTGGAAAATTCTCGATTACGATAAGGAACGTAGGCGCAAAACCCATCCGCAAGCTGGAAGTCGCCTACGATCATCTCATGACTCCGCAATACCGCCGGAGACCGTTTAATGACCAATGGTTTTTTTCGGGGCCCATCGAGCCAGGTCAACAAAAGAGCTTTGAAGTGCCGGGCTATCTGCCGGGGCTTGCGGAAGGCATATCCGGCTGGGCGTTATTTCCGAAGTCGGTCACGTCCCCGGACAGCATTTGGCGCCCGCGCGAAGACGGCCAGTGTTTTCACGTCTTTTGGAGGGACAAACAAAATCCTCAGCCGACAGTTCTGCCGCCGGTACAGAAAGAAACGCGCGAAGATTAGATAGTTTGCTGACAACGCCCGTGAGAGTGGTCATTTTCTTGCCGCATACAGGATTTGCAGTAACGCGAATTTACCTAATCGTTCCACAAACTTCCAGATGTCTTACCTCTCCGCCTCTTCGTTGGCACAAGATAGGATGGCACGGCTCGTGCTAGAAAATCGCCATAGAACATCGAAGGAGCTCATGCTAAACCTTCACGCTGAGAGAATCGGGGACGTAGCGATCATTGAGTGCGATGGCAGAATTGTGCAGAGTGACGCTGCTTTCGCACTGCGAAACTCGGTCATGTCGCAAGCCGACGCTCGCATCATCCTGCTAGACCTCTCAGGGGTCTACACGATCGAGGGCGGCGGCCTGGGCATGCTGATGTTTCTCGAGCGCTGGGCATACGATCACGATATCCGGTTCAAGCTATTCAATCCCACCAAGTCCGTCTGGAACAGGATCAAGTTGGCGAATCCTCTCCGCGACTTGGAAATTGTCACATCAGACGAGATCCGAGCTCTTCTGGGCGGCGCGTACACACGATCCGCCGCGTAAGCAGCGAAGCAAAACCCGAGTTGCCCCCAAACAGCCAGGTCCGCTTTCTCCGTCAGCACCTTCTGAATGCGTGAGGCTTTGGCGAACCGCAGCCTTCAAAAATTGCGGAATCGACCAAAATATGCAACCCAATTAAACAGATGATTTGTGCTTCGCATATGTGTGCCGCCGAGGTTTTGCGCACCACACGCAGATGGAATTTCTGCGGACCACACGCACATGAGGTTGACGGACGACAATCGCGTTTTTCTGTTGTTTATACTAGCCGCGTGGAATTTGTGGGCATGACCGGGCCAGGTCATTCGCAGGAATCGAGAACGCAATCGGCGCCTGTCGGTCTGGCCTCCAGTTTCGAGCGGCATACAGAAGCATTTCTTTGCACCCACGCTCGGCCCATCGTTATTGGGTTATGCGTTTATGCAGCGATCCGTATCTTGGTTTTTGCTGCGGCGTTCCCTCTGTTCAACATCACTGACGAAGCGTCCCACTTCTTGGCCATCCGAATGTATGCTGAGTGGCACTGGCCAGGTAAAGAGTTACCAGCCGTCGACCCGGCATTTGAAGCGACCTACGTTCTCTACGGGTCTCCTGAATACACTCATTCGCAGCAGGATATTGATCGGAATGGCCCCCGGGTTCCTCTGTGCCAAGTCCCTCCCCAGGCTCGTGATGCGGCGCTGCGGCAAACCTTCTATGTGCAGAAGTTCAAGGACTGGTCGCAGAAGCCAAACTTTGAAGCACAATCTCCCCCTCTTTATTATGTAGTCGCCGCTGGCTGGTACAAGTTAGGAGCGGCCCTTGGTATCGGAGGCTGGGGCCTGGTTTATTGGGTTAGATTTCTCAACTCGATAGCCTACGCACTGCTGGTCTGGCTTTCCTATAGGTTTGTCCGGAACGTATATCCCGACTCTGCCTTTCTATTTCTCGCGGTTCCCGCGCTGATAGCCGTATTTCCACAGGACGTCTTCTTTGGAATGAATCGGGATGTACTCTCGGCACCGCTAGCAGCGGCGGCACTCCTTTTGCTGATAAAGGCGGCCGACAGTGGGCCAAGTGGGAATTGGTCGCTGGTGCTCGGTTCACTTCTGGTGGGGCTCGCCATGCTGGTGGAGGTTTCCAACTGCGTCTTGTATGGCGCCCTCGCCGCAACCTTCTGGTTCTGCTTGCGACGAAGCGGGACCAGGCAACCGCTCAAGATTTGGGTGCTAAGCGCAAGTGTCCTCGCCGCCCTCGCGCCCCCATCGTTTTGGATTTTGCGCAACTATTCCGTCATCGGAGATTGGACCGGTTCCGGGGCAAAAATGCATGAGCTAGGCTGGACGGTGAAGCCGCTCGCTGACATCGGCATCATCCGCTGTTCTCAGCGGACGGGCTTGTCTTACTTCCTTCTGCAACTCACGCGGAGCTTCTGGCACGGCGAATACCTATGGCATGGTCACTGGATGCGGTTGGCAGCGGCGGACTGGTTTTACGTATTTTCATCCGCCTTGATGGTTATAGTTTTCACTCTTGCTTTCACGTTGCGACACACGGCGCTCTCGCCTTTACAAAGATTGACCGGTTTTCATGCGCTGTTTCTGCTCGGCAGTTCAGTTCTTTTCTTGGCTGCCATATCACTGCTGTTCGATTTTCACGACTGTCTCATTCCGTCTCGGGCCCGCCCCTTCTTCATTAACGGACGCATTATTTCAGGAGCGCTACTTCCCTTTGTGCTCATCTATGCGAGCGGTTTGGAACTGGTCGCGAACCACTTCCGCAAGTGGATACATCCTACGATCCTTCTCCTTCTCCTTCTCCTGCTGTCGCTTATAACTGCCTCGGAGGTCGTAGTGAGAAAACCAGCTTTCCGCAGCTCCTACAATTTCTTTGCGCTCTCTGCGAGAGGTTGTTCCTCCTCGACGCCTCGTTTACCTGCCGCCGAATGACAAGGTTGGTGATGCGGCCGTATGGGGTACGAGGGAAGATCTGATCGTCTACAAAAATCGCCTACACTGCCTGCACGGAGAACCAAAGGAACCTGGAAGGCGGCGTCGGCGGGAAGCGCGCGCAGTGCGAGTGAAGCAGCCGCGGTAGGCGGCAGGTCTCGAGTTGTCGGGTCAGTCAGGCTGTCCCTCTCCAAAATTCCAAACGGCTGTTTTTAGGGACCTTGTCTCTAACGGTATTCCCCATCAGCAGGGGCCTGATTCTCATGTCGACGCTAAGTTGCGGGTACGATGAGAGTTCCTTCCAGGCAGGCCAAGATGGGGATTCAATCTTTGGATCGGCGATCCAGCGTCGAATACTCCAGCCGCGCCTGCTTGAGAACAGCTAGGCTCGGATCAGCGTCCTTCCAAAGTTGGAGGAAGCTCCGGTAGGCCTGCCTAGCTTTGGCGGGGTCGCCCGCGCGCGTGTATGCACGGGCCAGTTCCAGGCGAGCCAGAACGGCCAGTGGGAAATTCAGCACCAAGCCGCTATGGTCGACAAACTTTTCAAATTCGGCAATCGCTTTGGGGCCGTCTCCCAGTGCCAGATAGGCCTCACCTCGAACATAAGCCGGGTAGAGTGTGGCGACGGAAAAGGTGGGCGCTGCCTGCTCTATCAATAATGCTGGTTGCAATGCCTCTACCGCCTTCATTGGCTCTCCTCGCCGCAGATCTACCTGAGCACGGACTGTGGGAAGCCAGTATTGTTGCATGACAGTGTCGGAACGATATTTCTTGTCCAGCGCAGCGCTTTTTGCCTCCGCCTGCTTGAGGTCTCCAACCCCGGAAGCTACCAGCGATGTGAGGGCCAATACATCGCGCCCTCTGGCCAATTTGGAAGCGCGCGCGATGTAGTCATGGGCCCGGGCAGCGGACCCGATTTCAGCTTCGCGGACCGCCGCCACGGCCAGACAATCGGCGGCGGATTCGAGATAGCCATCATGCTCCAACTGCTCGGCCGCGACTTGCGAAATCGCGCGCGCCTTCTCGAAGTGCCCGTAGTAGCCCTCGGTATTAGCCTGTTCGGTGAGCAAGAGGGATTGCGCTCCCGGAACTTCTGACGAACTCTGAAGAATGCGCTGCATCTCTGAGCTATCACCGCGAAGAAATGCCATCCAATACTTGACCTGCAGCAGATAGTCGGTTTGGAATTTGCGGCGGTCCGCCTCCGCCAAGACCGACTTGGCGTCGTCATCCTGATTTTGAGCGAGTAGATCGGTGGCGAGATTGGAGTACGTAGTCGCTCTGGTTGGGTCGAGGAGCAGGGCTTCCCGCAGGATCTCGGACGCTTTCGCATAGCGTCCCAGTTCGGCGTATGTCGTTCCCAAATGATTGAAAGCACCGGCGGACTGCGGGTAGTTCTGAACTGCGAATTCGTAAACCTGGGCGGCCTTCGCCAGGTCGCCGACAACATAGAGGAAGTACCGCGATTCGATCGTCACCTTCTCGGCTTCCGTAACCCGCCCCCGCAGATCATAGGCCTTGCTCGCATTGGCGCGCGCCAGTTCCCCTTCATTGCGGTTGTGATAGATCGTGCCTAAACCCCCGTAAGCCATGGCGAAGTTGGGATCCAGTTCGATTGCTCTCTTAAAGAATGGAATCGAGGCCTCGTCACCCTTACGATCCCAAGTGGAAAGCGCCATACTATAGGCCTTGAGAGCGTCAAGCGAGGCAGTTGTAGCCTGCTCAAGGGGAGCGTTGTACTTCTGAATCGAGGGGAGCGATTCGCCGAGGCGCACCCGCAGTCGAGTGGCCACGCTTCCTAAAGCATCCACCACATCTTCCTTGCGATGGGCCTCGACTTGTTCCAGCGCTACAGGATCGCCGTTATCACAGCGTATGGCTGCCAGTCCGATTAGATAAGTTGTTCCAATGCTGGAAACCGAACCTTGTACTGCTACCTTACTGCCCACGCGCTGGCACACTTCGATCGCCACCTTCCCTGTCAGGCGATCGTCGGAGGCGCGTCCCATCTGCTTGAGTATCGCGGCGACCTTACGATCCGACAATATGTTGAGGGACGGCGACTGCGTAAGACTCACTTCTAATCCTTCTTTCAACGCGTCGTCGAACACCACGTCGCCCGTGGTGTTCACAAAGTCCGCCAGAACGATCGTGTCTTTATTCGAAACCTGGAATGTGGGATGGCGAAAATACTCATAAAGTCCACCCACCAGAGCCACCAGAAGCAAGGAAGAAAGAAGCGCCGTCAACCACGTGGCGCGGAGCTTGGGCTGGGCGACGGGAACTGCTGGTGTGGGCGGCTCAAGTAAGGGTGCCGAAGATACCGGTTCAGGCAGCGTTGCGGGCCGAATCTGTTCAGGAACGGCTGGTGCTGTTGGGAGTGGAAAGCTAACCGGGGCAATGAAACGATATCCCCGCCTGGGCACGGTCTCCACAAATCGGGGATTTTCGGCCGGATCGCCTAAGGCTGCACGCAGTTTCCGAACTGCGGTGTTTAGTCCATCATCAAATTCGACAAACGTATCTTCAGACCACAACCTCTGCCGTATTTCATCGCGGCTTACAAGTTGTGCGGGACGATCCAACAGCAACGCCAAAATCTGAAATGGCTGGCCCTGAAGTTTGATTCGGATTCCGCCCTTGGTGAGTCTGCCCTCACGAAGATCAACCTCGAAGGCGCCAAAACGTGCGACCCGCCGCTCTGATTCCGGATGCCCCATGGAAAAACACACTCCAAAATTGGGCATGATTCTACCACGAACAGTTCAGATATTTTGCTAACTATCCCGTTTTCAGCTTGTTGCGCGGTTAGCTCAGATTCGGGATCAGTTTGGTTGCCTTTTTCTCCGTTCTCCGCCAAATTGCGTCCGTCAGTTTCTCGAGAGTCTCAGTCCAGCAAGGAGCGTCGTGAAGATTGGGAAATTCGCAGCCCTCGGAATCCTAACGGTAGCGCTGACGGCCAGCGGCACATTTACTCGCGCCTCAAACTTCAGAGCGCAGGTGCCATTTGCCTTCGTGGTGGGGAACCAGACTTTGCCTCCGGGGACTTACATCGTGCAAAGGTTGTTAGGGAAGATTCTCGATTCAACGGGAGTGGTGGTGATCAAGACCAGCGACCACCGGATCTATTGCGCCGTCATCACGCGGCTGAGAGCGGATCGGCTGACCGATCGGGTTAAGGTTTCGAAGCTTCGTTTCACGATCTTCAAAGGGCAACAGTACCTCAGCCAGATTTGCGTGGCTGGTGACGGATTGGCGGACCATCTTAGCACTCCCGCAGATAGTGCGTCGCTGGATGGGTTACCGGTTCGCGAGGTGAAGTTGATCAGTTTGCACTGAGACCGCCGTGAGTTTTCAAACGCCAGCACAATATCGGTCTGCATGAAAAGGAAGGATTTCAACATGAAAACGAGAATTCAGCCAACGAACGTGAACGTCGCAACCACAGTGGTTTGGGTAGCGCTCGCGATTCTGCCGGCTCTTGCTCCTCTCGCCTGGGCTCAAACGCCGACCATGGTGCCGACCCTGGTGAACTTCAGCGGTACGCTGACGGACGTCAACAGCAAACCGTTGACCACGCTCAGCGGAGTCACGTTCGCTCTGTACAAAGACTCCGAAGGCGGGGCTGCGCTGTGGTTGGAAACTCAAAACGTGCAGCCCGACAGGTTCGGTCACTACAGGGTGGTGTTGGGTTCGACCACCAGCCAGGGACTGCCGCCGAATTTGTTTACCTCGGGCGACGCGCGTTGGCTCGGAGTGCAGGTGCAAGGCCAACCCGAGCAGCCCCGCGTGTTGCTGCTCAGCGTGCCTTATGCATTGAAGGCCGGGGATGCGCAGACCGTGGGAGGACTGCCCGCCTCGGCCTTCGTGCTGGCCGCCTCGCCCACAGCATCGAACTCGCCCGCCTCGGCTTCGTCCTCCGGCACTCCCCCCGCAGCCAACATCGGCGGCAGTGGCAGCGCGGGTTATCTGGCGGCGTGGACCGACAACAACGGCGACCTGGGCAATTCCATCATCTCACAGAGCGGAACAGGATCGGGCGCGAAGATCGGCATCAACGAAAGCAAACCTCTGTTCACGCTCGACGTGAACGGAACGATCCTGTCACGCGGCCTGCTCGAGATGGCGACGACCAACTACGCCACGAAGACCAAGGGGTACAACTCGCAGCCGTTCAATATCGCATCGTCGGCATTCAATAGCGGTACGAACAAATACACGGTCAATCATTTTCAGTGGCAAGCGGAACCAACCGGGAACAACACGACGAGTCCATCGGCGACGTTGAACTTGTTGTTCGGCACCGATCCGAACAATCCTGCGGAAACCGGATTGCAGTTAAGTAGCACGGGTATCTTCACGTTTGCCACGGGGCAGACGTTTCCGGGCGCAGGCACGATCACGGGAGTAACCACGGCGACGGGCAGCGGGTTGAGCGGCGGAGGCACGAGCGGCACGTTGACGCTGAGCCTCACCCAGAGCTGCGCCGCCAATCAGACCCTGCAATGGAACGGTGCGTCCTGGGTCTGCACGAACTTCAACGGCGGAGGCACCATCACCGGAGTCACCGCTGGAACTGACCTGACCGGCGGCGGCACCAGCGGCACCGTCACCCTGAATGTCGACACAACCAAGGTCCCGCAGTTGAACACCGCCAACACTTTCACCGGAAATCAGACGATAAACGGCAATCTGAGCGCGACCGGAATTATTTCCGGAGGCAGCTATCAGATCGGCAGCACCCCATTTGCGTTTGGCTCGGCTACCAACGCCAATGCACTGTTGGGATTTGCCGGGAACTCCAGCATGTCCGGTGGGTACAACACCGGAGCCGGCTATCAAGCACTGCTTAACAACACCACCGGGGCCAATAATGCGGGATTTGGCTCCTTCTCGCTTTGGTCTAATACTACCGGATACCAAAATACAGCCACTGGCTCGGCGGCGCTCTATTGGAATACCACGGGCTTTCAAAACACGGCCACCGGCTTCCAGGCTCTGAACAGGAACAGCATGGGTAGTGCGAACACAGCCAGCGGCTTCGACGCGCTGTTCACAAACACTTCCGGCAACAGCAACACCGCCGATGGTTTTGCGGCGCTCTTCTGGAACAGTACAGGAACCCTCAATGCAGCGACAGGCTATCAGGCGCTGAACGGTAATACCACCGGGACCGGGAACACCGCCGCCGGCGGAGACGCGCTGTTTGCCAACACGACCGGAGGCAACAATGTTGCCTTGGGCGCATATACGCTGTTCTCCAATACCACAGCGTCAGCGAACACCGGACTTGGCTACGCTTCCCTCTACTGGAATACCACGGGAGCGAACGACACCGCGAGCGGTTACCAGGCACTCAACAACAACACCACCGGCAACGACAATACCGGCGTTGGGTACGAAGCTCTCTTCAACAGCTCGACGGGCAACCAAAACACCGCCGCCGGGTCTGGCGCGCTCTATTCGAATGCAAGCGGCCTAAATGGAATTACGGCAGTGGGCTACAAGGCGCTCAACACCAATGGCGGGAAGGACAACACGGCCGTGGGGTGGGAAACTCTCATCAACACCTCCGGGTGGGACAATACTGCCATCGGCTACGGCGCAATGTATTCCAACGCGGGAGGAGCCTATAACACCGCGGTTGGTTCGGGGGCGCTGTATCTCGGCGGCAACGGCATCAACAACACCGGGGTGGGCTACAACGCCCTGGGCTATGTCACAACCGGAAGCACTAACACAGCCGTCGGAGCGCTCGCGCTGGTTTCGGTCAACGGGGGTGGGGGCAATACGGCCCTCGGCGTAGATGCGCTACAACTCACAAACTCTAACGAGAACACTGCGATCGGCGCTTATTCGCTGGGAAACGATTATTCGGGCGAAGAAAACACTGCGGTGGGCTATTACTCTCTGGTGAACAATACCACCGGCAACGATCTAACCTGTATCGGCTACGAATGTTGGGTCGATGAAGACGGCCTTTTCAATGCCACCGCCATCGGAGCTCACGCCTCCGTTTCGCAGAGCAATTCACTGGTTCTGGGAGGCACCGGAACTTACGCGGTCAAGGTCGGCATCGGTACGACGAAGCCATCGAACATTCTGACCATCGCTCGCGGCGCCGGACATCCCGTCAGCGACAGTTGGGAAACCTATAGCTCCCGGCGCTGGAAAACCAATATCCAAACGCTGCCCGACGCTTTGTCCAAGGTGGAGCGCCTGCGCGGCGTCTCCTATGACCGTAAGGACAACGGCAAGCATGAGATCGGCGTCATCGCCGAAGAAGTCGGCGTCGTGGTTCCAGAGGTAGTCAGTTATGAAGCCAATGGCAAGGACGCCAGCGGCGTCGATTACAGCCGTCTCACAGCTTTACTGATTGAAGCCACAAAAGCACAGCAGCGGGAATTGGCCATCGCTTTGCGCCAGATCAAGCACGAGCAAAGGCAATTGCGGCTGCAGAACTCGACCATCCGCGGCCTGCAAGCTCAGATCCACGCAGATCACGAGAGCTTGCGCCGGGTGGAAGCAAGACTCGCGCCCACTCAGCCCACGCTATCGGCGCATAAATAGCCGTCGCGAGGTAGGAATCGATGGCGCGACGATTGAGCAGCGTGAGGCTAAAGAGGAATTGCCAGAAACAAGAGAAAAAGATGAACCCGTGTAAGAGCTCTCTCGTTGGCCATCGTGAACACGGCTCTGTTACTGCCCGCTGGCCAGACGCAAGCGCAACGCATGCAGCAAATCCCGGGCGCCAACTTGATGCAACTTGCCATTGGTAGCCCGTGGAACATCTGGGGCCTCAACTCCACGCATCAGATCTTTCGCTGCGCCGCCAGCCTCTCTTTCGATCTGGTTGCCGGTTCGCGAGGTGAAATTGATTAGTTTGCGCTGAGACCAGCGTAAGTTTTCAAACGCCAGCACAATATCGGTCTGCATGAAAGGAAAGGATTTCAATATGAGAACGAGAATTCAGCCAACGGACGTGAACGTCGCAACCATGGTGGTTTGGATAGCACTCGCTGTTCTGGTGGCCCTCGCTCCTCTCGTATGTGCGCAAACGCCGCTCGTGGTGCCGTCATTAGTTCACTTTGGGGGCACGCTGACCGACGTCGAAAGCAAGCCGCTGACTACGCTGACTGGCGTCACCTTCTACTTATATAAAGACTCCGAAGGCGGCGCTCCGTTGTGGATCGAAACCCAAAATGTGCAGCCTGATAAATTCGGGCACTACGCCGTGGTGCTTGGCTCGAGCACCAGCCAGGGACTGCCGCCGAATTTGTTCACGTCGGGCGAAGCCCGCTGGTTGGGGGTGCAGGTGCAAGGCCAGGGTGAGCAGCCCCGCGCGTTGCTGCTCAGCGTGCCTTATGCATTGAAGGCCGGGGATGCGCAGACCGTGGGAGGACTGCCGGCCTCGGCCTTCGTGCTGGCGGCTTCGCCCACACCAACTGGCCCGAACTCGCCCGCCTCGGCTTCGTCCTCCGGCGCTGCCCCCGCAGCCAGCATCGGCGGCGGTGGCGGCGCGGGTTATCTGGCAGCGTGGACCGACAACAACGGCGACCTGGGCAATTCCATCGTCTCACAGAGCGGAACAGGATCGGGCGCCAAGATTGGCATCAACGAAAGCAAACCGCTGGCCACGCTCGATGTGAACGGCTCGAGCTTGATGCGCGGCTTTTTGGAAATGGCGACCACGGGACTTGCCACCCCCACCAAGGGTTTCAATTCCAATCCCTTCAACCTGGAATCTTCGGGCTATAACAGTGGCACGAAGAAATACTCGTTGCAGCATTTTGTGTGGCAGGCGGAGCCGTTGGGGAACAACACGACGAGTCCATCGGCGACCTTGAACTTGTTGTTCGGAACCGACCCGAACAATCCTGCGGAAACGGGATTGCAGTTAAGCAGCACGGGCATCTTCACGTTCGCCACGGGGCAGACGTTTCCGGGCGCGGGCACGATTACGGGAATTACGACGGCTTCCGGCAGCGGGTTGAGCGGCGGCGGCACGAGCGGCACCTTGAGCCTCAGCCTCACCAATACGTGCACCGCCAATCAAGTCTTGCAATGGAGCGGCTCGGCCTGGGTGTGCTCCTCGGCTGGCTCTGGCACCATCACTGCCGTGACGGCGGGCACGGACCTGACCGGCGGCGGCACCAGCGGCAACGTCACGCTCAACCTCGACACCACGAAAGTCGCGCAACTGAACAGCACGAATACCTTCACCGGCACACAGACCATTACCGTCAACGGCGGCAGCGAAGCTTTGAATGTGACCCAGCAAGCAGTAGGCGGGCAGACCTACGGCATCATCGGAACCAACTTCAGCGCGGGCAACCGTTCGGCGGCAGTACTTGGACAAAGTCTCGCGGGCTCCGGGATTGTGTTCGGCGTGGAGGGCTACATCGCGGACAACGACGGTGCGGGAGTATTCGGAGCCGACGGCAATCCGCTCAGCCAGACCGGCGGATCGTTAAGCGGGACCTTCGGCAGTGGAATCTGGGGCGATGGCAGCTCCGCCGGACTAGGAATCATTGGCACTACCGACAACAACATCGCAATCACTGCGTATAACAACAGCGCCACCGCGTCAGCAATTCAAGGCTGGAATGAAAACACAACGAACAGTACGAGTGCGCTTGCCCCCGGCGTCTTTGGTCTGAGCTTCGCGCCGAAGGGCATGGGTGTAGTAGGTTCCGGCCCGGTGCATAGCAGCACATTCTCTTCTTATGCTGGCCAGTTCGCTTATGGAGTTGTGGGCGATGGAGGGCCGAATAACACCAGCATCGGTGTTGGGGGTATGGCCGACGCGGGAACCGCCATCTTCGGCGCGTCCACATCCAGCGGAACTGGCGTATTTGGCACGTCGCAATTCGGCAATGGAGTCTTTGGTGCGTCCTCCACTGGATCCGGAACCTCGGGGCAATCGTCGACCGGCAGCGGAGTTTATGGAGCGTCCCTTCAGGGCTCCGGGGTCTATGGGCTCTCCTCAAGCGCCAACGGCGTCTACGGCGAGGGCGACGACGCGAGTGGTTCCGGTGGCGCCGGAGTGTACGCCTTCGGAAAGAACACCGCTGCGGGTGTTTTTTCGACCACCAGCGGGACAGCAAGCCGCAGTTGTCGGCCTCAACAGTACAGACGGCGGCAATGGCGGAGCGCCTACTGCCTTATTTATAAACTCGACAGTAACCGGTCAGGCGCTTGTCGCGGGTGGCTCCGCGAAAGGCGCGTACTGCGAAATCGACCACAATGGCAACCTTTTTTGCACCGGCACGATTGGCAGCGGCCACCTGCTTTCTGACAATCGCGTCGTTGCCGTTTACGCCGTGCAATCTCCCGAGAACTGGTTTGAGGATTTCGGGTCTGGCAGTCTCTCCGCAGGGCAAGCCTCGATCCATCTCGATCCCACTTTCCGCGAGACCGTCAACGCTTCTCTCGACTATCACGTTTTTCTCACGCCCAAAGGAGAATGTGAAGGCCTGTACGTCGCAAACATGAGGGCAACGGCTTTTGAAGTTCGTGAGCTTCACCACGGCAAATCGAATGTTGCATTCGACTACCGCATCGTGGCCCACCGCAAGAATTACGAGAACATCCGCATGGAAGACGTAACCGCGATGCATGACGACCAAGTTGCGATGATTCAGAAGACAATGCAGCAATCTCGCCAACCGTCGCCTTCTGTAAGACCCGCTAACAGTGCAGCGCAACCGCAGATTCAGGTGCCAATCCTTTCGCGGCCGCTTGAACCGGCACAGCACATCAACCCCCCGGTTCTGGTCGCTAAACCGAAAGATCGGCGGTAAGACACCCATGAAAAGGAGAATCGCCATGATGAATGTTCAAGGACAAAACGCCCATCAGCTTCCGCCAATTCTTGGCGACCGGCAGAGCAAAAAACTTCGCCTCGGGTTTCTTCCCGTCTTACTGGTCGGCCTAGCCTCCGCCGCCTGGGGCCAAAGCTTCAGCTTCCGCACCGTGGACTTCCCCGGCACCGCGGAAACTGGCCTGGACGGCAATAACAATGCAGGAGATATCGTCGGCATTTACTCAGCCGCACCCTCCTGTTGTAGCGGCAATGGATTTGTTCTCTCTAACGGCAGCTTCCGTGTCGTCGCGTATCCCGGCGCGGCTTCTACCGAAGCCGACGGCATCAACAGCGCGCAAATCGTCGTGGGTGTGTACTTCGATAGTTCTAATTTGCGACATGGTTTCGCGCTGCAGGGCGTCAAGTACAGGAAGATTGATTTCCCCCGCTCAGTCGAGTCCAACGCCGCCCGCATCAATGACAACAATGACATCGCGGGGAGTTATTCCGATGGATCCCACTGGCACGGCTATTGGCTGCAAGCTGGTAAATTTGCAACCGTAGACTATCCTGGTGCCGCGAATTCGAATGTGACTGACATCAACAATGCCGCCGAAATGATCGGTTATTACTACCAGGACGACGGGTTAGTGCACGGCTTCCTTTATAGCGGCGGCACGTTCACTCCGATTGACTATCCCGGCGCTTCTCAAACCGGCTCTTTTGCCCTCAACAACAATGGGGAGATCGCCGGAGAGTGGGCCGACTCGAGCGGCGCATTCCATGGATTCACGCTCACGAGCGGCGTCTATTCTTCTTTCGATTTTCCTGGCGCCTTTGCCACCTATCCGTATGGACTCAACGATAGCGGCGTGATCGTAGGGCTTGCCCTCACCGACTATGCCTATACCGGCCAGGGCTTTCTGGCTTCGCCGGTCACACCCGATTCGAGAGGCACTCACGGTCAGACCGGAAGCCGCACGGTCGGAAAACTCGAGTAGCCCTGGCCAGGTTGATCTCCCCGGCCAGTCCGCGGCGCAAACGCTAGAATCCCCGCGGACCGCCCGAACGAGTCGCTTCCAGGGAACGCAGAGATATTTCCTGCAGTTGGCTTGCTGACAGCGCTTCCGCACCGGGGATGTCGCGTTCGATAACAGACCGGGGACCCCGAAGAAGTATTGGTCGGCCTTAGAGGACGATTTTAGAACTCTCCTAGCCTCCGGTTTTGAGCCCCCAAAGCTGTAAGTTGCTGAATTCTCGTTGTCGTGAGCTTTTCGTCGCCTCTGTAGGCGCACCACGGCTTGCGAGATGCACAGCCCGCGCATTCGGGCACGACAAGAGGGACGTCCCCAATTGTGACAAATTGTGTCATTGGTGGCGTGCATTATTGATTGCGGTAGTCAGGAGATCCAATGCAGTGGGGCTTTGACAAAGACATTACGGTTAGTGAACTGATCGAAATCCAACGGAGACTCGCCCGCGCCGAGAGGGCCTTTGATCGTCTTATTGGCACCCTCTGGGCGGCCGGCACTCTGGAGAAAAGCCTAGCACAGTTGACAGACCACCAGATCGGGGAGTTGCTGACCGACTTCGTCGACGACCAGTTAGGCTTATTCGAGCCGGAGATGACGATTTGTCGGCAGGCAACCCTGCGACTCTTCCGCTCGGCAGGGGGGATGCTCACCCCTGAAGGCGTGAAGCAGCGACCCGCGTGCCCGAAGTGCGGCAACGAGATGCTGCTGAAATACGGTATTGACGAATCTGACTACCTCGAATGCGCTTTAGTGGCTTGTGGCCACAGGATTCCTGCCTAACTGAGCGGGCGGCCCGCAATTACAACCTTTGTCCGGGAATTCTCAGCTCGACTGATTCAGTGGCAAGTTGCGGGACGGTTCAATGCCGTTGTGCCGCCAAGAATGGGATTGTCTAGTTGATTGCGACGCCAAAGCGGATTCGGATCGCGTTGTGGCCTGGGGGGCTCCGGAGTGCTGATTGCGGGTGTATTCCCAACAGTGCTTGGCAAGGGTTCCGGTACGACACTCTTCGTCTCGCCAATCACGAAGCTGGACTGCGAATTCCCGAGCAAAAAGCTGTGTGGAAGGTCGTACTGCAGCACGAAGTCAACCGCGCCAGTACGTTCCGAGTTTCCCGCACTGACCAAGTGCAACGAAATCTCATGCCCGGTTCTAGTCGTGATCAACGCGTTGGTTTCGGCGCGACTTGCGGTCGTCGGTTTCAGGAACACCAGCCGCGGCTCGGCCTCGGAATGCTCGGCCTTGAAGGTGCTGGGGTTCCCCAACACGACCGAGCTGACGTCCTCTGGCAATCGCACCGAACTGACGTACCCTGGCCGCAGGTGCAGGACAGTCACGCTTTGCGTGTCGAGTGTCAATCGCACGATTCGCGCATCGGGCAGGATCCTTGGAGGTGAGTCCGCCTGGGCTAAGCAATAGGACAGCGTTATCAAATGCACAAAAATCCAACAGATTTTCATTGGATTACTCTGCTCCTTACCGGCGCGGGAATCCCTCGGCTACCGTCCGCAGGTTGTCGACGGCAATTAGCCCTGATTCGAGATACATAGGCCACCACGTCACGATTGCGGTAGGCGAGACCATGTCGTGTAATCACTTCCTCGCCCGCAATGTAGCCGGCTGCAACCAATCGCAAATCTCCGTGGAATGTATGGATAAGCCAAGCGAGGTAAAGCACACCGCCAGCGACGTTCTCGTGAACGTTGCAACGGTCTCGCACCCCGAGTCGTGCGGCCGTTGAGGGCATCAACTGCATCAGTCCGACCGCGCCTTTGCGGGAGACTGCGCACGCATGCCAACCAGATTCCTGCTGAACAATCGCCCGCACAAACGCTATGGGCACTCCGTAATGCCGCGCATACACTGCAACGTAGTATTCGGCTTCGAGCCGAGCAGGTGTTCTTGGTGGCTGGGCCTGACAGCATAGAGCAGCGCAAGCGACTACTGCGAGGCAGAGGTGCCTGCTCATGCAGCGCTCCTCAGTGCTTCCTGGGTGTATTGCTGGGCATCGTAGATCAGGCTGGCAAATCCGTCGCGTAGCAGGAGTTTTCTGCGATCGGCCTCTGTCTTGGCCAGCAGCGGCAACAGGATGTCTCGCATTTCTGCCGTGACTCGCTCAGCCCCGAGAACCTTGAGAGCCCGCGCCAGATCCAGAATCTCCGAAACCGACGGCGGTTTCTCCAGGCTCCAGCCGCGAAGAGCCTTTGCCAGCCCCGCCATCCCTGCATGAAATTCACGGCTCGAATCCGGAGTCCTCAGCGCCACAATTTCCGCCTCCCGCGCGGCGGACGGGTGCTCAACTCGCAGGTAAAAGCTGCGCCGGCGCAGGGGATCACCGATTCGCCTCTCTTCGTTTGAGGTGAGCACGACAAACGGAACGCTTTTAGCTTTGATGGTGCCCAGCTTCGGAATGCTCAATTGCCACACGCTCAGCAATTCCAGCAACAAGGCCTCAAACGCGTGGTCTACCTTGTCCAATTCGTCGATCAACAGGACACAAGGCTTCTCGAATTGCAGCGCGCGCAGAAGCGGGCCAGCACAGAAAAACTGCTGGCTGTGTAACTCCGCCTGCAAGAATTCCCAATCGGCACCAACGGACTTGGATCTCAGTTCGACGCAAAGCCTTTGCAGGGACTCATCGAACTTGCCGATAGCCTTCTCTTCGTTGATGCCCTCATAGCACTGGAGGCGCTCGACGGTGGTGTCCGCTGCGTCTGCAACTGCATATGCCAATTGAGTCTTACCGCTCCCGGCGGGGCCCTCCAGCAGCAACGGTTTCTGCAGTCTCGCCGCTAGGTAAACCGTTGTCGTGGCAATCGAATCGGCGATGTAACCAGTAGACCGAAGCCGTTCGCTGACTTCTTCAAGAGATGAGAACACTCGTGGCTCCCGTGCTCCCGACGAATTTCTCGGCCGCGAGCGTCAGAAACCTAACTCCGAAGGACATTTCGGTCAAATCGTAGTACTGTTCGGAGTCTCGAGTCAGCAATTCTAGGTTGTCTATTAGTAATGAACATTAAGTAATAGCGGAAACTGTGCGCCTGGGACCACCACCTGCATCTTGCACGGGGGAGATACCGAAAGATGGCCATGGCCATGACAATAGTCTTGGCCAAGACATAATTCCTGCAGTTTGTGACACGCGCGACGGAATTCGGGTGATACAAAATTGCCTCCTCGTGCGAACAACTGAGGAAGGTCTCGGGAGACCCCGTGCTTGATTCTCCGCGGCACGGGTGGCTGAGGGGGTCTGCCGGGACCTTTACTTGATCGCCCGTTGTACCAAATACACAAGTTCTCGCTACCAGTGTGGCGCCGGTTACGAGTGCCTGACAATAATCACAAGAACGACTGATGAGCCAGACAAGAATTCGCCTAACTCGCGCCGATCTCTATGAGAAAGTCTGGGCCACTCCCATGCGGATACTTGCCAAGGAATTTGGCATGTCCGACGTTGGTTTGGCAAAGGTCTGCCGAAAGCACAACGTTCCTGTGCCGCCAGTGGGATATTGGCGGCGAAAGGAAACCGGCTACAAGGTCACTCGCCCTCTATTGCCCGTGGCAAAGGATGGCGCAGAGCATCTGGACATCTACGTCAGGGAGGGGCTCCGCCCAGAATTCGAGGAACTGACCCGCCAGGTTCGGCCACAGGTCATAGTCACACCTGAAATCTCCCATCCCCTTGCATTGAGGTCTCAGAGACTTCTCGAACGCGGGAAGGCCAACCAGCGGGGGTTGCTCACATCGAAGAACGGCGCGTTGGCCCACATCTTTGTGTCCGGAGAGCAAGTGCCGCGCGCGCTCAAAATCCTCAACGCACTGCTTCTGGCCCTTGAAGAACGGGGACAGTCGGCCTCCTGGCCAAAAGAGGAAGGCGCATTGCTGGCGGTGAGCATCGATGGTGAGGCCGTCAGGTTCTCACTATCGGAAGTCACCGATAGCCTGGCGCATGTTCTGACTCCTGCGGAAGCGAAGCATCCATGGTCGGCGCCCAAGCACGATTACAAACTGACCGGCAGGTTGCAGTTACAGATCAGCAATCTCCCGGCCTTTATGGGACCGATCCGACGAACTTGGGCTGATGGAAAACAGCAACGAATAGAAGACCGCATCGGGGATTTCATCATTGGGCTCAGCGTCGCGGCGG